>NZ_QNRO01000004.1 GCF_003315345.1 Marinobacter pelagius | reverse complement strand
GGAACTCAACTACGGAGTCGATCTATCAACCATCTGAGGGTGGTATCAGATTGATGGGGTGAAGGTGCCCCATCAACCATTAAATCCGTATACCCCAGATTTACACGGCCGACAATCTTGAGGCCATGCTCGAAGAGAACACCCGGCGCGCCTTCAACACTCCATATCATCTGAGGATAAGCGGCGACACCCTGTATGGCACGGAACTGTTCAAGTGGTACGAACAGGACTTCGTTGAGGCGGCGGGTTCTGTCCGGGACTTCATTGACCAGTGGGCGAATGACGAAGTCGCCGTGGAGGTAAGCCGCACTTCTACCCTGGAGTACATCGATTACGACTGGTCGCTGAACCGTCCGTCCAATTTCTCTACCGGTAATTTTGGCCAGGAATAAATCGGATCGGCTGGAATGGCAATGCACGGCGAGGCAGTGATGCCTCGCCGTGCCAAGATGATGGTGGTTATTTCGCGGATACCCGCACATCCGCCACTGTGTCAGCGGTTTTGTTCGGATAGCTACGGGCTTCGTTGATGTCATCCGCTTGTCCGTCCATCGCCAGAGTGGTGGTGGCAGACAAGGCCAGAACAAAAGAAGCCAGAATCAGGGTGATCTTTTTCATGATCCATACTCCATTGTCGTTTCAGCAATGGCAGCGTCTTCCGCGAAGTCGCTGCCGTTACCTCATAGACACTGGCGTCATGGGGGCGTTACAGCTGAGGGAGCTTTTGAGTGGAAATTTTTCTCATTTGAATAGATCAAAAAGATATATATTTTAATATTTTAATAACAACAATCCTGATTCATAATGATCATTCAAAATAAAGCTCCCATTGGAGGTGCGCCCATGATTCGTTTGGCGACATTATCAGTTCTGTTTCTGTTCAGCGCCTTCTGCTACGCGGCAAAGGCCCAAGTGCCGGCCCTGGTGGACGCTGCCTGGTTGAATGACCGTCTGGGCGATGACCAGCTGGTGGTTCTGGATGTTCGCTCCGGCATTGATAACGGCGGCGATCGGAGCAGCTTCCAGCAAGGGCACATCCCCGGCTCCGTCTATAGCAGCTACACCAATGATGGCTGGCGGGAAACCCGGGACGGCGTGACCGGCCTCATGCCGCCGGTCCGTTCCCTGGAACGCCTGATTGGCAGCCTGGGCATTACCAATGACACGACGGTAGTTGTTGTGCCCGCTGGAACCGGGGTAACCGATTTCGGTAGTGCGGCCCGGGTCTACTGGACCTTCCGGGTTTTAGGCCATGACGCGGTAACGATTCTCAACGGAGGCTTTGCCGGCTGGAAGGCGGCGGACTATGACGTTGCCACGGGCGATGGCGCACGCTTGCCGGTGGCACAGTTCAAGGGCGAGCTTCAGGAACCTCTCCTGGCCAGCCTCGAGGAGGTCCAGCAGGCCCGTGATACCCAGGCGCAGCTGGTAGACGCCCGCCCGGCGGATTATTTCCGGGGCGAGACCAAATCGCCGGCGGCCAAAGCACCCGGAACCATTCCCGGCTCCCGGAACCTGCCCCATGACTCGTTCATCAACCAGCAGGACGAGGTGTTCTATCTGAACCGGGATGCAATCACCGAAAAGGTAAACACGGCCGAGTTGGACCCCGGTGCCCGCACCATTGCCTTCTGCAACACCGGACACTGGGCTGCCACCGACTGGTTCGTGCTGAGCGAGCTGGCGGGTTTCGAGGAAGTGGCTCTGTACGACGGCTCCATGGCGCAGTGGTCCCAGGACAGTGACCGCCCGATGCAGGTGGCGAAAAAAGGCCTCAGCAAACTGCTGGACCTGTTTAACTGAATGCCTGATTAGATGGAAACGTGATGACTGACTCCGCAGTTCTTCAGCCGGATCTCCAACAACCACCCTGGCAGGTAGACCGGTTTATTGTCTCGACCGCACTGGCGGGCTTCGCTCTATTGGGTGGACTGATCTGGCTGGAAACGGCCCCCTTTATGGTAGTGCTGTTTGTGGTGGGCACCGTGCTGGGCATGGCGCTTTACCACGGAGCCTTCGGCTTCACCGCCGGCTGGCGCAATCTGGTGGTGAAAAAACGTGGCGCAGGCATGCGCGCCCAGTTGCTGTTGTTCGCGGTGAGCTCCCTGGTCATGGTGCCCATGCTCCATAGTGGCCAGGAGGGCCTGGTGGGTGCAGTGGCGCCGGTGGGCACTTCCCTGGTGGTGGGCTCGTTCCTGTTCGGTATCGGCATGCAGCTGGGTGGCGGCTGCGGCTCGGGTACCCTGTTTACTGTGGGCGCCGGCAACATCCGCATGGTAGTCACGTTGGTGTTCTTTATTGCCGGCGCCGTGCTCGGTTCCATCCACCTGCCCTGGTGGCTGGATCAGCCCGGGTTCGATCCGGTACCGCTGGTCAATAGTTTTGGCGTCAGCGGTGCCATTCTGGTGCAGTTTGTCGGTCTGGGATCGATCGCCTGGTGGGTCAACCGCATCGAGCGCAAGGCTCATGGTTCGATCGAGCGGGATGAGTTGCTATGGAAAGGCCAGAGCCACGGTGTGCTCAGAACTTTGCTGAGCGGTCGCTGGCCCTTCACTTGGGCCATCCTGATTCTCGCGGCCGGCAATGCCCTGACCCTGGCCATCGGTGGTGCGCCCTGGAGCATTACCTTTGCCTTTAACGTCTGGGGCGCCAAGGCCCTGGAAGTGGTCGGTGTAAACATGGCCCAGTTCGAGTTCTGGACTTGGGATTACCCCGCCATGGCCCTGAAGGATTCGGTGCTGACTAACATACCTTCAGTGATGAACTTTGGTCTGCTGCTTGGCGCCATGCTGGCGGCGGGCCTGGCTAACCGTTTCAACGAGGCCAGCCGTAACCGGCCGGAAGGTCGCCAGTTCCTGGCTGCCGTGGTGGGTGGGTTGCTGCTGGGTTATGGCGCCCGGCTGGGCTTCGGCTGCAATATCGGCGCGCTGTTCTCAGGCATTGCCTCAGCCAGCCTGCATGCCTGGATCTGGTTTGCCTGCGCCTTTGCCGGCTCATTGATCGGAATCCGGCTCCGGCCGTGGTTCCGGCTGCCCAACTGATGCGGGAGGATAGGATGAACAAAGCCTACAGTCGTGCCCGCATCGTGGTCATGCTCGGGGTGATTCTGGCATTGATCATGGCGGATCATCTCGGCAGCCCGACCTTTGCGTTCAATTCCGGTCAGGGCAACGTGGAAACGGCGTTGATGCAGCGGGATGAAACCGCCTGTGCGCCCTGCGGGGCGCCTTGCCCCTCAACGCGAGACTGACCAGGGACGGTTTACCAGCGTTTCAATGTCCCGGAGGATCGCAGGCGCATCGGTGACCCGCGTCAGCCAGCCGAGAGGGATTCCGCGCTCACCACCGACTCCGTGTACGGCGGCCATTGCCGGGCCGATAATCCAGGCCCGGCCACAGGAATCGCCCCCGCAGTGAATATTCGCGCGAATCGCCTCGGTATAACTTCTGGCGTGGGTCAGGATATGGAAGATCACCGGCATGGCTTCGTGCAGGTAGCAGGTGCGGCCGAAAGTGTCGCCGGCTTGTATCGCATCCAGAGATGAACCGGACTGGGCCCTGGCCAGGCTTGCCTGGTCCGGAGCGTAGGCTTTGGCCGTTTCCAGGGCCGCCGGCATCGACTCGCCCCGGAAAAGATGGTCCAGAAGTCGCGCCGCGCACTTGGCCCAGGCCACCGCTTCGTCATTGTGATTGGTGACCCGGACAGCGGCTTCGCTAAGCTCCATTAATCGATCACTGCCGCAATAACTGGCCACCAGGGGCGGCAGTTTGGATACCGCGGGTAGCTGCATGTCGTTGGCGCCGCTTTCCGGCAACAGGTGCTGGTCGATGGTTTCGGCGAGGTAGACGCCCGCTTCCTGAATCTCCGTCTCATGGTAGGTCAGGTCGATGGCCCTGCGAACCGGTTCCGCCAGTTCATTGCCACTCAGGCGTCGGGTGTAAGGCAGCACCTTCTGCACCAGTATCCGCTTCTGCTTGTCGGTCAGTTCGGTTGTGATGGTTGATTGGGCCCGCTCAATCGCTTCCTGTTCGATGCTGTTCAGGTTGTTCAGGGTGACTCGTGTCGGGTTGTCGATAAAGCCCCGCCACTGACCGCCGGGGCCAAAGTACGCCCGGAAGCGTCGCTGGTAATCGCGAACATCAAGTATGCCTTTGCTGGCCAAGAGGCTGCCGGTCAGTACGCCGGTGGCCGCTCCATAATGGCTTATGTCACCGGAGCGTTTTCCCTCGTGCGCAAAGTAACCGAATCCGACGGTGAAATAGTCCGCATCCGGTGGCAGGAATTCCGGTGATTCACCGCCTACTTCAAGAATGCGCGCGCTGTCATACAACCAGTGCAGACCAAGGCTGGCTGAATCCCCGACCCAGCCTCCGGCCAGGGCGGCGATTATGGCGGGTTTTCTGTCGCTTGGCAGGTTGTTGGTCATCGGAAATCCCCGTTGGTCGGATTCAGTGTCTGGCGCATTCAGGAAAACATCACCTGGCCTTGTAACATTCCGCTGGCTGGCGAGTCAGTACGGAGTAAAACACAGAACGGCAAGTACCGTTGAGCCGACTTGGCGTAATTGCTGCGTTGACTCTGTGTGACTTTTGCATCGTTGGTCGGGTGGTAAACCCCTTGGGTGGAGCTGGTCTCCACCCTTTTTTTGATTGCCGCACGAAGGTGATTGCTCAATCCGCCCATTGAAATTGCCGGTAATCAAACCCCTGCTCGACAGTGGGTTTGATGACGTCAAAGTAGGGAGAGACGTCGAAATCCCGGGGGGCGAACAGGGAGTGATGGCGAATGCGGAAGTATTCGCGTGACTGGGCGTCCGAATCGGGGTCGTCATATACGGGTGTGGAAGTGCCGGTAAAAGGACAGCGGAAGTGAGCGGATACCTTCCTCAAGATCCGCTTCGACCAATACGTGAGGCTCGCCGTCTTCCGTCATTCCAAGGGCTGCGTTCGGACCCAGGTAGAGGGCCGCATGGGACCAGGTGGACTGGGTCAGATATTTGATGGCCTTACTGATTCTCGACTTACCTTCGACCAGAAGCACATCGCCGGGTCTGACAGAGCACTGCATGGCCTCCCAGCTGGAGGTTCGAACGGAGTGGCATTTGATCTGTTTGGAAAGATAGGCGGCCAGGCGCCGCGACAGCCAGTCAAGCAGCATATGGTAACCCGGTTGTGTGTCTGCCGTTATTTATAGTGCTGACAAACCGCGAACAAAATTGTTACAGACCTGTGTAATAGTTCCGGAACTCATGTGTCTCCTACCTGACCGCCCCTTCGGGCGGTGGCGGGCTCCGACGGCCCCAAACCATAACTCCATGATCAGGGAGAGAGACAATGTCCACAATACATCCTCTGAGAAACGCGATTCGTACTTCGTTCGAACATCGCCGCGCCACCTGGTGGTCTGCAGCCCTGGTGACGGCCATGCTGGGGACCGGCGGGCTCGCGGCTGCAGCCTGCAGCGCCTGCTCTCCGTGCAAGAACAAGTGCAAGGCAGAGCAGTACTGCCAGGCCGGAGGCAATCCCTGCGCCGCCAAAAACCCCTGTGCTTCCAAAAATCCTTGCGCCGCAAAGAACCCCTGTGCCAGCAACGGCTGTAATCCCTGTGCCACAAAGACCTGTAACCCCTGTGCGGCTTCGGGGAAGTGTGGCGCCAAACCCAATCCCTGTGCCGCCAAAAAGGTCTCCAGGCCCGCCAACTATCAGCCCTATGAGGGGAATCCCTGTAAGCTGATGACGCTGGGGGAAAAGCTGTTCAACGACACCTCCCTGAGCGGCAACGGCCTGTCCTGTGCGACCTGCCATAACGATGGCGCCGGTTACAACGCCACCTTTGCCAAGGCCTATCCGCACTCCGTGGCCATGGCCCGGGACATCTTCGGCATGGATTCGGTGCATCTGGATGAGATGGTCCAGATCTGCATGGTCCAGCCCATGGCAGCCGAGCCCCTGGACTGGAGTGGCGAGCAGCTGGCGGCACTCACCACCTATATGGGTAAGGTCCAGGAGCAGCTGGCTGCTAATCCCTGTGCCCTGAAGGGTGGTAAATGCGGTGCCTGCAACCCGTGCGCCGGTAAAAACCCCTGCGCCACGAAAAATCCGTGTGCAACCAAAAATCCCTGTGCGGCGAAGAACCCCTGTTCCGCCAGTGCCGGGAAACGGCTGGCAGATGCCACTGCCTGAGGTTGCTGAAAATGTTCATGGGCGCGACTTCCGGGAATTTTCGGAAGTCGCCCCGGCAAGGAGGTGAAAGGCTATGACTGAACTTCGTATTCCCAGGCTGGCGACCCTGACGGACGCGCAGCTGGAAATCAGTCTGGCGGCCATTGACGATATCCGGGAGTGCTACCGGGTGTTGGAGAAAGGCGGGTTGAATGTGGTTGGGGAAGTGCTCAAGGATCAGGGCCCTTTCTATGAAATGGATCATTACCCGAAAGAGGACGTTTATGACCGGGATACAGCGTCCCAGTATTACTATCACGCCCACCGGGAGGACCACGCCGAACATGGCCATTTCCATCTGTTCCTTCGTGACGCCTCTTTACCAGAGGGGGTAGAGCCAGCGATGGGGCCCACCGGCGAGGAGCGGGTGGCGCACCTGGTTGCCATCTCCATGGATGCCTGGGGCTACCCCACCGACCTGTTTGCGGTAAATCGCTGGGTGACGGACGAGAGCTGGCTGACGGCGACAACAATCACGACCGTGCTGGATCGGTTCGCCATTGACCACGCTTATCCCAGCTGGCCGGTGAACCGCTGGCTGACGGCCATGGTGCGTGGTTTCCGGCCCCAGATCGAAGCCTTATTGCACCACCGGGACGAGTTGATAGAACAACGGCGAGAGCAAAGCCTGGAACAGGTACTGGAGGATCGATCCCTGGAGATTACCGGGACCATTCCGATCGACGTCGAGAGTTGGGCGGACAGACTCGAAGCTGAACGGAAAAGACGAACCCGGGCGGCTGGTGCGGGACAGAACAGGCGCATGCAACAAATCCCGGGGGTGTGACCACCCCCGCCGGGAACATTTATTCGTCGTCCTTATCTCGGGGTCTTCGTGTCTTGAGGGCTTCGGAGACCCGCTCATCGATCCGACGCAGGAGTTCTTCGTCCGGGTGGCCGGCGGAGTGCGCCTGCAAAAGCTCGGTACTTGCGCGCAGGTTGCCGATAAAGGTTCGGCAGTCCTTGCACATCATCAGGTGCATTTTCACGGACAGATTCTGTCGGCCGCTGAGTTCGCCATCGATGTAGTCACTGGCTATTTCGGCCAGGTCCCTGCACATTAACATTCGCCCGTCTCCTGGAAGGTCTCCACCATGAGAAAGATCTTCTGTCTCGCACGGTGTAAAAGTACACGAAGGTTAGAGGCGCTGACATCCAGAATGTTACAGACATCTTCGGATTTGTGCTGGTGGGCTTCGTAGAGCATCAGGGCGGAGCGTTGGGTTTCCGGCAGAGCGGAGAGGTGTTTATCGAGACAATCGCTGAGTGCTCCGTTTTCCATCAGGCTATCGGCGGATTCGTGGAATTGTAGCTTGGGCGGCACCTCCCATCGGCCGGTGGCGTTGAAGCGTTCGGCCAGCTCCGGCTCGAGGCCTTCGGAAAAATCGGTCGCTACTTCGCGCTTGCTGGAACGTAGCTTGTTCTTGCACCGGTTGGCGACGATCCGGTGCAGCCAGGTTTTCAGGCCGGAGCGGCCTTCAAACTTGTGGATGGCGTCAATCACCGTAACCCAGCAGTCCTGGACAATCTCCTCTGCGCTCGAGTGGTCCAGGTAGAACCGGGCGACGGCCAGCATACCCGGTGAATAGTCGCGCACGGCTTGCTTGTAGGCCGTCGAGTCGCCCTGTTTGAGTGCTTCTATCAGTGAACCTTCGATGTCCGGATGCACTGCTGTGTCCATGGGTTTCCGTCCCTTGTCAGTCTGGCTTCGATCGCTGTGTCTTTATAGTGGTTCGGATTCCGGAAAAGTTCCGGCATTCTGTAGCGATTGCTCAAAAATCTTAAATCAAGGACGATGTAACATCCAGCCGGTGATCGTGTCTCAGCAATAACAACGTACTGGTTTATACATTTTTTGCAGGTATGGACATGAATCGAAGCAAGCTTTTACTCATTCTCGTTATCTCCGCGATCGTGGCTGTGTTTATTGGTCTGGACGGCCACAAGCTGCTGACCCTGGAAAACCTGCAGTCGAATCAGGCTGCGTTGACCCAATGGATTGATCAACATCTGCTGGTGGCGGTTCTCGGTTATGGGCTGATCTACGTCGTCGTGACCGCCCTGTCCCTGCCTGGCGCAACCATCATGACCCTGGCCGGCGGTGCCTTCTTCGGAAATCTTTATGGCCTGGCTGCGGTGTCCATTGCTTCGACCGTGGGCGCTTCCCTGGCCTTTCTTGTGGCACGCTTTCTTTTAAGGGATACCCTGCGGGAGCGCTACAAGGAAACCATTGCCAGGATCGACAGGGGTATCGAAAAAGACGGTGCCTTCTACCTGGCAACCCTGCGCCTGGTGCCGGTGTTTCCGTTCTTCCTGATCAACCTGGCAATGGGCCTGACCGGCATGAAGCTGCGCACCTATGCCCTGGTCAGCTGGATTGCCATGCTGCCGGGGACCTTTGTCTACGTGAATGCCGGCACCCAGCTCGGCCAGATCCAGTCCACTGGCGACATCGTGTCCGCCGATCTGCTTCTGTCTTTTGCCCTGCTCGGACTGTTCCCCCTGATTGCCAAGTTCGTGGTGGGCTTTATCCGTCGGCGCCGGGTGTATGCCGGCTGGCAGAAACCGGAGCATTTTGACTACAACCTGCTGGTCATCGGCGGTGGTTCTGCAGGCCTGGTCTCGGCCTATATCGCCGCGGCCGTCAAGGCAAAGGTGGCCCTGATCGAAAAGCACAAAATGGGCGGTGACTGTCTCAACACCGGCTGTGTACCCTCCAAGGCCCTGATTCGCAGTGCCAAGGCCGCAGACACCTTGCGCCACGCCAATCGCTACGGCCTGGAATCGGTGCCGGTGAAGGGCTCGTTCAAAACCATCATGAATCGGGTCAAGGACGTGATTGCCAAAGTGGAGCCCCACGATTCCCCCGAGCGCTACCGCAAGCTGGGTGTCGACTGCATCTCCGGCGAGGCGAGCTTCGTATCTCCCTGGGAACTGGAGGTTCGGCACAACGATGGCCGTACCGAACGACTGACTGCGCGCAGTATCATTGTCGCCACTGGAGGCAAGCCAGCCATGCCGCCGATCCCGGGACTTGAAGACATGCAGCCGCTGACTTCCGATAACCTCTGGGACCTGCAGGAACAACCTGAGCGTTTGTTGGTGCTGGGCGGTGGTCCGATCGGTTCCGAACTGGCCCACGTTTTTGCTCGCCTGGGCAGCAAGGTGACGCAGGTGGAGCGCGGCGAACGTCTGCTGTCGAAGGAAGATCCCGATGTTGCCGCGGTGGTTTTGAAACAGTTCGAGGCTGACGGCATCGATGTCCGGCTCAAACATTCTGCGGCCGAGTTCCGTACAGAAAACGGCGAGAAGGTCGCCTACTGCGATCATGAGGGTGAACGCGTGAGAATTCCCTTCGATCAGGTACTGGTAGCGGTAGGCCGTGCCGCGAACACCTCCGGCCTGAACCTGGAACGGATTGGCGTGGACACCTTGCCCAACGGTACCGTGCCGGTGGAAGAGGATATGAGCCTGCGTTACCCCAACGTGTTTGCCTGTGGCGATGTCGCCGGCCCGTACCAGTTCACCCACGCCGCCGCCCACCAGGCCTGGTATGCCGCGGTGAATGGTTTGTTTGGCCAGTTCAAGCGCTTCCGGGTGGACTACCGGGTCATGCCCTGGGTCACCTTCACCTCGCCGGAAGTGGCGCGGGTCGGCCTGAGCGAAGCTGAAGCGAAAGAAAAGGGAATTGCCTACGAGGTCACCCGCTATGGCCTGGATGATCTGGACCGGGCGATAGCCGAGAGCGAGGACTATGGCTTCATCAAGGTGCTGACACCGCCGGGCAAGGACAAGATTCTGGGCGCGGTTGTAGTGGGCACCCACGCCGGTGAAATCCTGGCGGAATTCACCCTGGCGATGAAACATGGCCTCGGCCTGAACAAGATCCTGGGTACCATCCACCCCTACCCGACCTGGAACGAGTCCGCCAAGTACGCGGCCGGCGAATGGAAACGCGCCCACGCGCCGGCAGGCATCCTCAGGCTTCTCGAGAAACTTCACGGATGGCGCCGCGGGAAAAAAGGCCAGAGCCGACAGGAAAAGCGTAAAGAAGTGACCACGGGCTAAAAAAATCAGGCGGTCGCTGTAATAAAACCGTCCTGCCCGTGTCTGTGCCCAATAACATTGAATCATCGAGGAGCATCTATGCCCCTGACCGAAACCCGACCGGCCCGCAGTAAACGTATTCCGGCCGTGGAAGTCCTCGAACCCCGGGCGTTCGACAGCTGGACCCACACCCGCAACGGTGATCCCCGGGGTTACATCGATGCGGACAAGCTCAAGGAGCTGTGGATTCACACCGGCACCGCCTGCAACCTGGCCTGTCCGTTCTGTCTGGAGGGCTCCCACCCCGGCGACGGTCGAATCCCCGGCATGAAACTGAGTGATGTGAAGCCGTTTATCCACGAGGCCATCGACATGGGCGTGGAGCAGTTTTCGTTCACCGGCGGCGAACCTTTTGTCATCCGGGATTTCGTCAACATCCTCGATTACGCCAGCCAGCACCGGCCCTGTTTCGTGCTCACCAACGCCACCGAGCCCTTGCTGAAGCGTCGGCATCAGGTGCTGCCACTGCTGGACAATCCCCACCCGATTCACTTCCGGGTCAGCCTCGATTTCCCGGACCGTGCCCGGCACGACAAGGACCGCGGCGATGGCAGCTTCGACCAGGCGCTGGAAGGCATTCGCTGGCTGATCGAACAGGGCTTCAAGGTGTCCATTGCCCGCCAGACCGACCCGGAGGAGGTTCCCTCGGACGTCGAGGCGGCGTTCCGTGAAATTTTCCGTGAGTGGAATATCCCGGAGAACCTGGCCTTTACTGCATTCCCCGACCTGGGCACACCGGGTTCCGAGGACGGCAGTCCGGAAATCACTGAGACCTGCATGGAAAAGTATCCGACCAAGGAGGCTCGCTCCCACTTTATGTGTACGTATACGCGGATGCTGGTGAAGAAGGGCGATTCGGTGCGGGTGTATGCCTGCACGCTGGTGGATGATGATCCGCAGTATGATCTTGGCGGGTCGTTGGCCGAGAGCATGGACGAACGGATCATGTTGCGGCATCACCGGTGTTTTTCCTGTTACCGCTTTGGGGCTAGTTGTTCGGCGCCTGCCTGAGTTTTGGTTTGGGGCCTTTCAGGACTGATGGCTGGTCATTGGCGGCCTGGGAGGTGGGGGTAATTTCTCCTTGGAAAAACAACTCGCTTCGCTCAGACATCTTTTTCCGGCGGATAAATTACCCCCACCACCCAGACCGCAGATATGGCTTTGCCATTCGCTGACAGGCGAAAAGGAAAGCAAGGAAAAGACTCAAAGGTGTGATTTTTCTGTCAGCTTGCGCCTTGGTCGGGGAAACCAGAACTGAAGTTGAACGAGGGGATGGCAGGCAGAGGATCAAAAAATGTGGAGCGCCATGGACGGCGCGACCAAGCCCCCCATGGACGGGTTTACGGGCGTTTTTTTGATCCTTTGCCTGCCATCCCCGATACCACCCATAGTTGAAACCCCGGGAAGAGCCCCGGACCAAACAACAAACCGGATTGAAGCAATGAACTTTACTGAAGCCTCCCTGTTCTGGGGATTTCTGCTGGTATACGGCGTGGTGATGTATGTGCTGTCGCCGAAGAGCAAGAACGCGAACTCGTTCTATAAAGGCGCCGATGATCAGGGGAACCCGGTAGGTCAGTGGTCACTGACGGCCAGTATTTTTATCAGCTGGATCTTCGCCAAGTCGGTGACCAATGCGGCGAATTTGGGGGCGGCTTACGGCGTGGTCGGTGGTCTGGCGTACGCCAGTTACTGGCTGTCGATTCCGGTGGCCGGTTATGTCATCTACCTGATTCGGACCCAGACCGGGGCCCGGAGTCTGCAGGACTTTCTGACCTCCCGGTTTGGCCGGCTGGCCGGTCTGGCCTTTGCGGCGGCGATTCTGATCCGGCTGTATAACGAGGTGTGGAGTAACACCGCGGTCGTGGGCGGTTACTTCGGTCTGCCCGGGGAGTGGGAGTATTACGCAGCGGCGATGCTGTTCACCGTGTTTACCCTGGCCTACAGCCTGAAAGGCGGGCTGCGTTCGTCGATCTTTACTGATGTGATCCAGGCTTTCGTGTTCGTGTTCTTTGTCGGGGCAGTGCTGTTCTTCATCGTTCCTGCCAACGACACCAGTGCCCTGCTTTCCAATGGCGAGTTCCGGCTGGATGCCGGCTTTGACCTGTTGCTCGTGGCTCTGCTTCAGTTGTTCAGTTACCCGTTCCACGACCCGGTACTGACCGACCGGGGCTTTGTGAACAAGGAAAAGACCATGCTCAGGAGTTTTGTGGTCGCCGGTCTGCTGGGCTTTGTTGCGGTGTTCATTTTCAGCCTGGTCGGGGTTCATGCGCGGCTTAACGGTATCGAGGCCATGGGCAATGCGCCTGCGGCGGTGGGTCAGTCGCTCGGGCTGGCGGCGCTGTTCTTCATGAGTGTGGTGATGATGACCTCGGCCGGTTCCACTCTGGATTCCACCTTTACGTCGCTGGCGAAATCCCTGGCGGTGGACCTGCCACGACTTGCCAGGCGGGCAAAAGAGCGCTTGCCCAGCATACGGGTTGGTGCGGTGGTGATGGTGGTGTTTGCGTTCCTTGGTAACCTGCCGATGTTTGCCGGCACCGATATTCTCAAGGCCACGACCATCTCCGGCACCATGGTGATGGGGCTGGCGCCGGTGTTCCTGTTTTACGGCTTCACCCGGTGGTCGCCCTGGAGTTTCCACCTGAGTTTCTGGACCGGCCTGGGCCTGGGTGTCTTGCTGGCCATGGGCCTGATTCCGGCGAGCTGGGCCATCGGTGATGGCAAGTACGCCATGCTGCTGGGCGTCAACGCCTGGGGCTTCCTGATCTGTTCCGCCGGGTTCTTTGTCCCGTTGGTGTTGCGGCGCCTGGCGGGACGCTCGCTGGCTGCCGGGGAGGCCTGATCCATGGCGCAGGAAGGTCGCAGTTGTCCATTGGCGTACCGATACGATCCAGCCGATTTGTGCCGGCAGGTCAGTGAGAGTTCCGCGGATGTGCTGTATGTGATCGGTGGGCTCTACGGCAATGTATATGCGCTGGACGAGATTGAGCGCATGGCCCGGGCGGAGGAACGAGAAGGCCGGCGCGTCCAGCTGGTGTTCAACGGGGATTTCAACTGGTTCAACGCCAGTGATGAGTTGTTCCGGGAGGTCAATGAACGGGTGCTCGGGCATACCGTCAGCCTGGGAAATGTCGAGTACGAACTGGCCAATCCGAGCCCCGGGGCGGGTTGCGGTTGTGCCTATCCCGAGTTTGTCGAGCAGGACGTGGTGGAACGCTCCAACCGGATCATCGAGCGGCTCCAGGGCGTGGCCTCGGCCTGCCAGGATATCCGTAAGCAACTGGCTGATTCACCCCGGTATCGCTGCCTGATGTTTGGAGGCCTAAAGATTTTGGTGTTGCATGGCGATCCCGAATCCCTGGCCGGTTGGGGTCTGGCCCACGAGGCGTTTGCCGAAGGTAACGAAAGCTCCCTGGCCGAATGGTTCAATGCAACCGGTGCCGATGGGATTGTCTGCACCCATACCTGTCTGCCGGTGCTCTGGTCGGGACTGGTTGCAAAACAGGCCAGGGTGGTGGTCAATAATGGTTCTGCCGGCATGGGCAACCTGGAGAATGATCCTCGTGGGTTGATCACCCGTATCAGCGCATCCATGCCCTCCGTTGAGCCTGTGGCAGCGCTGGAGCGCCGTGGCCTGCACTTCTCGCTGGTGCCGGTAGCCTTTGATCAGCGGGCCTGGCTGACCCGGTTTGATGCACTCTGGCCGTCCGGTTCCGATGCCCAGGTCTCCTATCGGAACCGGCTTCTCAACGGTACTTCCCTGGCGCCCGGAGATGTCGTTTTTCCTTCCGGTTTTTAATCTGATTGTCACTGGCGAATGCTTCAATTCGGTCTATTCTTAAAGCGTGAGAGCGGGCGTCTTGCTGTGGGTAAATGGACCGCAACTTGAAATATATTTTGTGGTCTATATAATTCAGCACTAACTTTTAGAAGCGAATTGATCACGTTATGACATCAGAAGGTTCGAATACCACCGCCATCAGTCTTCGTACACCCACGAAAGACGATGGCTACAGGCTCCACCAGCTGGTGGCCGAGTGCCCGCCGCTGGACCCCAACTCGATTTACTGCAACCTGTTGCAGTGCAGCCACTTTGCCGAGACCGGCGTGGCCGCGGAGAAGGAAGGCGATCTGGTCGGCTTTATCTCCGGATACATCCCTCCCCAACAGCCCGAGACCGTGTTTGTCTGGCAGGTGGCGGTTCACGAGAAAGGTCGTGGACAGGGCCTCGCCAAGCGGATGCTGAAAGAGATCGTTTCCCGTGATGCGTGCAAAGACGTCACCCACATGGAGACGACCATCACCGAGGACAACGAGGCCTCCTGGGCGCTGTTCCGGTCATTCGCCCGTGATATGGGAGCCGAGCTCACCTACCACGAGCACTTCGAGAAAGAGAAGCACTTCGGTGGCAAGCATGATTCTGAATTCCTGCTGCGCATCGGACCTTTCACGAAGCCTGTCTGAGAGCCCTGGTCTCACGATCTCTCATCGTGAATGACTGACTGTGTTTGGACTAGCCGGCAGACCACCCGAGGTAGGTCTGTCACCAAGGCTTAAACCAACGCACGGCGGGCTTGTCGCGACCGAAATGTATTAACCGACAGGTCCCCGCGCATCTACCTCGAACCTGAAATGCTAAGAGGCAAGACAATGGAAATTTTCAAGTCGACCGAATCTGAAGTACGCGTTTATTCCCGTGCCTTTCCGGTGATTTTTAACCGTGCCAAGAATGCACATCTGTACACCGAAGACGGCAAGGAGTACCTGGATTTTCTGGCCGGCGCCGGTTCCCTGAACTACGGCCACAACAACGATATCCTGAAGAAAGCCCTGCTTGAGTACATCGAGGCAGACGGCGTGAGCCAGGGCCTGGACCTGTTCACCACCGCCAAGCACGACTTCATGGAGTCATACAAGAAGTACATCCTTGACCCCCGTGGCCTGGACTACAAGATGCAGTTCACCGGCCCCACCGGTACCAACTGTGTGGAAGCGGCCATGAAGCTGGCCCGTAAGGTGAAAGGTCGTACCAACATCATTTCCTTCACCAACGGTTTCCACGGTGTAACGGCCGGTGCTGTTGCCGCGACCGGTAACGAGCATCACCGCGGTGGTGTCGGCGTGCCGCTTGGTCACGTGGACTTCATGTTCTATGACGGCTACCTCGGTGAAGATGTGGACACCCTGGATATCATGGACAAGGTGCTGTCTGACAGCTCCTCCGGTGTCGAGCTGCCCGCCGCCGTGATCGTTGAGGCGGTCCAGGGTGAAGGTGGTCTGAACGCCGCCCGTGCCGAGTGGCTCAAAGGCCTGTCCGAGCTGTGCAAGAAGCACGACATCCTGCTGATCCTGGATGACATCCAGGCCGGTAACGGCCGGACCGGCGAGTTCTTCAGCTTTGAATTCGCCGGCATCAAGCCGGACATCGTGACCGTGTCCAAATCCCTCAGTGGCTACGGCCTGCCGATGGCACTGGTGCTGTTCAAGCCGGAGCTGGATGTCTGGGATCCGGGCGAGCACAACGGTACTTTCCGTGGTAACAACATGGCGTTCATCACTGCCCGTACCGCGATCGAGACCTACTGGAAGGACGATGCCTTCGCCAACGAAGTGAAGGCCAAGACCAAGGTCCTGGGCGACGCTTTGCAGGCGATCTGCGACAAGTATCCGGGCGAGTTCAGGATGAAAGGCCGTGGCCTAATGCGGGGCATCGAGGCGAAGGACGCGGATCTGACCGGTCCGATCACCAAGCGTGCCTTCGAGCGTGGCCTGATCATCGAGACCAGCGGTCCGAACGATGAAGTCATCAAGTGCCTGATGCCGTTGACCACCAGTGAGGATGACCTCCGCAAAGGTGTTGCCCTGCTGGCCGAGAGTGTCGACGAGATCATGCAGGAAGGGGTCAGCGAGGCGTCGTAAGGCGCCCGCACTTCCGGGACATTCATTCTGCAGGATAGCGAAGGCGACTTTATGACCAGTGCACAACATACCGTCGAGAAGATCGGCGGTACTTCCATGAGTAACTACGAGGCCGTTCGCGACAATATCATCATTGGTAATCGCAGCAAGGACGACCTGTACCAGCGCATCTTCGTGGTGTCCGCCTACGGTGGCGTGACCAACGAACTGCTCGAGCACAAGAAGACCGGTGAGCCCGGGGTCTACGCCCTGTTTGCGGATGCCGAGTCGGACTGGGCCTGGGGCGATGACCTCACCAAGCTGGTGAAGTTTCTCACCGACATCAACGGTGAGCTGTTCCAGGATCCGATGCTCAAGCAGCAGGCGGACCAGTTCATCACCGACCGTATCGAGGGTGTTCGCGGCTGTCTGATCGATCTCCAGCGGCTGTGCTCCTATGGCCAGTTCCAGCTGGAAGAGCATCTGCTGACCGTCCGTGAGATGCTGGCGGGCATCGGTGAGGCCCACAGTGCCTTCAATACCGCCCTGAAGCTTCAGCAGGAAGGCATCAACGCCCGTTTCGTCGACCTGACCGGCTGGCGCGACAGCGAACTGCTGCCGCTGGATGAGAAACTCAAGCAGGCGTTCGATGCTGTTGATCTGAGCCGGGAGCTGCCCATCGTCACCGGTTATGCCCAGTGCAAGGAAGGTCTGATGCGGACCTTCGACCGGGGCTACAGTGAGATGACCTTCAGCCGGGTAGCGGTGATCACCAACGCCCGTGAAGCCATCATCCACAAGGAATACCACCTGAGCTCCGCCGACCCGAACATCGTCGGTGCGGACAAGGTGGTGCCCCTGGGCCGGACCAACTACGACGTGGCCGACCAGCTGGCCAACCTGGGCATGGAGGCGATCCACCCCCGCGCCGGTAAGGGGCTGCGCCAGAACGAGATTCCGCTGCGGGTGATGAACACCTTCGAGCCGGAGCATACCGGTACCCTGATCACCGGCGATTACATCAGCGAGACGCCGCAGGTGGAGATCATTGCCGGCGCCAAGGGTGTGTTCGCCATCGAGGTGTTCGACCAGGACATGCAGGGCGAGCCGGGCTCCGATCGCAGGATCCTGGACGTACTGAGCCGCTTCAAGGTGCGCTTCATGTCCAAGGACACCAACGCCAATACCATCACCCACTACGTGGACAGCACGCTCAAGCACGTCAAGCGTGTGGTCAAGGCACTGAAGGAGGAATTCCCGAACGCCGAGGTCAATACCCGCAAGGTGGCGCTGGTATCGGCCATTGGCAGCGACATGAAAGTGCCGGGCATCCTGGCCCGTTCCGTCAAGTCGCTCGCGGATGAGGACATCAGCGTACTGGCGATTCACCAGTGCATGCGTCAGGTGGATATCCAGTTTGTGGTGGATGAGGACAATTATAAAGATTCGATCAGAGCGTTGCATGCGAGTCTGATTGAACCTCACAAGCACGAATACGCCATCGTGGCGGCATCCATCGAGTAAAGCAGGATTACCGGTGGGCGGAACCGGTCGCTCCGCCCACCGGTAATGGAGGACGTCTTGCCTCCAGATCGGGCGCCCGGTCGGCCGGCTCACCGAAAGTGAGTTCTCATGGCCGGGCGTAGCCGATCCCCTTTCCGGCGTTCCATTCCTGTTACTTTTCTGGCCTGACTCCGGCCTCCGCATTTGCCCCTACCGCGCCAATCTGACCGCCTGCTCCAAACGTATCCTTTCACAAATATTGTGATCCAGACCGGTACCGTAGCCATGCGAAAAAATTACAGGCTGGGACCGTCTCCGACTCCGCCCAGCGATGGTGAAAGGGATTCCCTGGTCGGGCTGTATTTCAGGGATGCGTCCCGTTATCACATACTCTCGGACGATCAGGAGCGTCGTCTGTCCCGAAAAATGTCCCTGTGTTTCCGGATTGTCAGCACCGAACTGGGGTTGCCGGAATCGACACCCCAGACCTTTCGCGAGGTAATGGGCAGCCTCGGTGACGCCTGCGCCTTTTCCAGCCGATGCCGCCGGGCCTATCACCTGGCCATGGCTTGCCGGCGCAAGCTGATCCAGAGCAACCTTCGCCTGGCGGTGCACATCGCCCGGAGGTACAACCAGCATGGTATTCCCATGCCTGACCTGATCCAGGACGCCAATGTCGGGCTGATCAAGGCCGTGGAACGGTTTGATCCCACCAAGGGTTTCCGTTTCTCCACCTATGCCTACTGGTGGATCAGTGAGGAAGTGAAACGATGCCTGCAGCGGGGCACTCGGGTGGTTCACACGCCGGAGAATGTCGTGGACGAGATTCGTCAGCTCCAGAAAGTCTCGCTTCGCCTGCATCAGCAACTCGGGCGCACGCCGTCGCAGTCCGAGCTGGCCAGTGCGATGGAGGCGACACCATCCAGGATTGGTGAGCTGCGGGCGCTGGCGGCACGGGAAGTGTCCACCGACGTCCCGATCCTTGAAGACGGCTCGGCGACCATGGCCGATGCCCTTCCGGCCGGTGAGCAGCTGGCTCCGGAGCATCCGATGAGCCAGCGGGACCGGCGTAGCGAGTTGCGGATGATGCTGAGCGAACTCAGTGACCGGGAACGGGATATCCTGTCCCGGCGATTCGGTCTGGACCTGCCCGATCCGGAGACCCTGCAGGTGATTTCCGATGCCCTGGGTATCAGCCGGGAGCGGGTCCGCCAGATCGAGAAAGGTGCCTTGCGTAAACTGCAGACCCGCTTTGGCTCCGGCGAAGGGGATGAAACGGGCGCCTGAATTCAGGCGCCATGGAGGAGGAAGAACCAGGCGCCGACAGTCACCTGGCACACCAGGACCACCGTGGTGAGTATCAGGCGCATCTGCCGGTACCAGGCTGGCCAGTAGATCTTCATCCAGCGGGCGTCCACCAGATACAGCGCCGCGTAAGCCAGGGTATAGACCCCAACCTGGGCTGCTGTCGGTAGCAGCAGGCCGATGCCGGCGGTGACAAAGAAGGCCTGGCTCAGCAGCATGGTCACCAGCGGTGACAGGGGATAGCAGCGATTCTCCAGCTGCATGGAGATGGGCCAGTAAATACCCGCCATGAACGCCAGGATGCCGGCGCTGTAGAGATAGAAATAGGCCAGGATCGCCACACTGTTCTCCGGCATAAGGAGCAGCCCGGCGGTACCGGCAATGAATGGAATCAGCCCGGCGATTCCCACCAGGACCGCGAGTCGTGCCACCGAAATCACTGCCGCTGCCTCTGGATCCTGATTCTCATGGGTTCGATATCGGCTGGCGCCATGCCGACCATCTCGTGATAGGCAGATGGGTGTACCACCTGGGTTTCGAGGATATTGAACGATCCGAGGGTGTCCTGGATTTGCCAGGCGCTTCGGAACAGGGCGGTCTTGCCCCCGGCATCAGATAGCAGGAGGGTCTGGTCGCCGATAACCAGTCTGGCCATGTATTGCTGGCCTTCCAGCGAGAGGATTTCCAGCAGGTCAACGACCAGGTCTTTGGTGTCCCTGAGCTCTTCGAGGGTGATTCTCACTATGAATCTCCGGAGTTGGTGTTACCCCGGTATTTACGCACCGCCGGCGTGACAGGATCATCCGGCCAGCTGCGCACACTGGTGATGTTGCGGACAACCGGTCAGGTGGTCATTGACCATCCCGGTGGCCTGCATGAAGGCGTAGACAATGGTGGGGCCGACGAACGTAAACCCCTGTTTCTTCAGCGCCCGGGACATGGCCTCAGATTCATTGGTGGTAACCGGCACCTCGTCGAGCGTGCGCCACCGGTTCTGGATGGGTTGGCCATCCACGAAGGACCACAGGAAATCGGCAAACCCCTGGCCCCGTTCCCGGAGCTCCAGGTAACCCCGGGCATTGCGTATGATCGACTGAACTTTCAGTCGGTTACGGATGATCCCGGGGTTGGCGAGCAGCTCGGCGACCTTGTCGTCGCCATAGCGGACAATCCGTTCGGGATCGAAGCCGTCGTAGGCGGACCGGTAGCTGTCCTGCTTGCGCAGAATGGTGATCCAGCTCAGGCCGGCCTGCTGGCCGTCCAGGCAAAGTTTCTCGAACAGGGCCCGGTCGTCGTATTCGGGCCGGCCCCAGACGGTATCGTGGTAATGCACGTACAGCGGATCGGTGCCGCACCAGGGGCAGCGTCCGGATTCAGTCATGTTGCCTTCTCACTTTGTGCCGGTTGCAGGGTGAATTATCCGCTGGATACGGGGCTCCCAGTGAGTGTCCAGGTCCTCTGCCTCGCCCAGGCTGAAGTCTTCGGCCGGAGGTTGCAACAACTGGATGGAGGGCCAGCCGGGCTGGCCGGTCGCCCCGGGTTGCCGGCAGACCAGCGTCACGAGGAATCCCTCGCACTCGTAACAGTAAGCCGACCAGTGATTGTCGTCCTGATCGCCATAGAGTTCAAAGCCCTCCAGTACCTCCAGGGTCTGCAGGTTGTTGGCGATGCCGCGGCCGGTCGCCTTCAGCCAGGCCTCCTTGAGGGTCCAGGCGACCAGGAAGTTGCCAGGATCATCGGTACGGAACAGCCATTCCTGCTCCCTGGGTGTAAACCAGCGTTTGACCACTTTGTACCACTGAGGATGCCGCTGCAGGGGCTCGATGTCGATCCCCAGGCCGGCCACCGGGCCGGCCACACAGGCCGACAGACCATGGCTGTGACTCAGGGACAGGTAGAACCCGGATGGCACTTCCGAGCGGTTCGGCCGTCCGGGTACCGGTCGGCAATCAGAGACCAGTTCGCCACTGGTGCGGCCGATGGCCTGGCGGATCAGCCAGCGGCTGGTCAGGTATTCCCGTTTGCGCGGGCCGCCGAATTTCGCGACGGTTTTCCGTTCGTAGTCCGTGAGCCAGGCCGGAATCTCGGGATCGCCGCCCGGGGTCTCATGGCAAAGCCAGATTTTCGGCATCGGGCTCGGTACCCGTTCAGGGTTGGAGTCTTTGGATGAGCCAGCCATCGCCTTCCCTCACATATTCAAAGCGATCATGAAGCCGGCTGGGTCGCCCCTGCCAGAATTCGATGCGTTCCGGAACCACCCGGTAACCGCCCCAGAAACTCGGCAGCGGGACTTCCCCCTCGGAGAACTTGCGTTTGATTTCGGCGACCTTCTGTTCCAGCAGGCCGCGGGAGGTGATGGCCTTGCTCTGCTCGGATACCCAGGCACCAATCTGGCTGCCCCGGGGCCGGGAGGCAAAATAACGCAGGGATTCGGCCTTGCTGACTTTTTCGACCGCGCCCTGGATCCGTACCTGGCGGTTCAGACCGATCCAGGGGAACAACAGGGCTGCGTGGGGGTTTTCCTCGATCTCGCGGGCCTTGCGGCTGCCGTAGTTGGTGTAGAACACAAAGCCCTGCTCATCAAAATACTTGAGCAGAACCGTGCGCAGGTCCGGCATGCCATCGTGGCCGGTGGTTGCCAGGGACATGGCGTTCGGCTCCAGTATGCCGGCTGTCCGGGCATCCTCGAACCAGTGCTGGAACTGCCGGACCGGATTGCCGTCCAGATGCTCCCGATCCAGGCCTTCGCTTTCGAAATCACGACGCATGTCGCCGATGTCCATCCACTCCTCCTCGTCTTGCTCAACCGCCGCGGTAACCGTGTTCAGGTACGGCCTCAGAGCATAGCGGGTTCACACCATCGTGTCAGTCATCAGTGCTGGTGCGACCTGTTGCTGATGGTTACATATCTATACATATTTTTGAGAGCCAGTTCACATTGCCGCCGTAAATCCTCGGGCTTGCAGGCAGCCTTTACCCTCAAAAATCGATGAGTACAGAAAATGATGACCCATTACGATCTATCGCTTGTAATAGCTTCATACGTGGTGGCTGTACTGGCCGCATACACGGCACTCTTTTTTGGAGCCCGGATCGGTTCCGTTCGCGGCGGCAAACGCCTGCCCTGGCTGGTGACCGGAGGCCTGGCCATGGGCACCGGCGTCTGGACCATGCACTTTGTCGGCATGCGGGCCATGGACATGGCGATGACATTCGATGCCGGCATGACCGTCATTTCCTGGCTGGCGGCGGTGCTCGCCTCGGGGATTGCCCTGCACATCATCGGGCGGGAGAAGATCGGAACCGGACTGTTTGCGGCCGCAACACTGATGATGTCCGGAGGTATTGTCGTCATGCATTACCTCGGTATGTACGCCATGCGAATGTCAGCGCCGCCGGTGTTCGACGGCGTCTGGCTGGTGGTCTCGATCGCCATTGCCGTTGCTGCCTCCGCCGCAGCCCTGGGTGTTTCCCGCAAGATCCGGTCCCTGCCGGGTAGTCGTGTCACGGTGGCCCGCTTCGGCGCGGCCCTGGTGATGGCGGCCGCCATCTGTGGCATGCATTACACCGGTATGCTCGCCATGACCTTCCCGGAGGGTGCCATGCCTGCGGCTGACAATGGTCTGCGTGGCGACTGGATGGGTATTCCCCTGGCGCTGTTCTGTGTCGCGCTGCTGGCAGTGAGCGTGTTTATTGCCGCTTTCGACATCCGTCAGCAAGGTCAGCTGGCCCGGCAGAAAGCGGAAGAAGACGTCCGGGTTGCGCGCATGGCATTCCTGGATGCGGCGACCGGGTTGCCCAACCGCTCCGCCCTTGAGCAGAGGCTGCTGGACACCCTGGCCCGGGAAGATTCCCGGGAGCATCCCTTTGCCCTGATCTACCTGGACATTGCCAACTACCGGGAGCTGTCCGGAAACCTGGGATCGGAGTCCATGAATGCTGTCCTCCGGGAAATCACACTGGCGATCAGGGACCTGGCGCCGGAGCCGGTTTACCTGGCACGGTATTCCGCCAGTAGCTTCTTCCTGATAGTGCAGGATTATGGCGATCCCGCCTACAGCTTCATGTACAAGCGCCTGAGAGAACTGGATCAACGCATTGGCACGCCGGCCATGCCGGTGACCTGGCGGGCGGGCCAGTCGGTGTTCCCGCTCACCGGCAATTCCAGCCGCAAGCTGGTCCGGGCGGCGATGGTTCCCCGGGATCTGGACCAGATTGGCCGGTTCAACAATGTAAAGGCCGATCCGGACCTGGTTTTGCCGGGTCAGAGCACCGCAGGCTGACAAACGGACACCGGGCCGACTATCCTTGTGTCAGGCAGGGGGCTGTTAAGGCCCCGCTTTTCCGCCGAAAACAAAGGAGAGTTTCGTGGCCCGGAGCCGTCAAAAGAGTCGTCTGCCGAGGAACCTGGCAATAGTTGCCCTCGTTCTGGTTGTTCTTTATGCCGTCGTAGGCTTCCTGGTGTTGCCCTGGTGGCTCAAGCGCACCATCCCTGAGCAGCTGGATCAGCAAATGGGATGGCAGGGTGAGGTAACGGACCTTGCCATCAATCCGTTTGCCCTGACGGTGGAAGCGACGCAACTGTCCGCCAACGACAGTGACGGTGAGAAGGTCCTTGGCTTTGACCGGCTGTTCGTAAACCTCAGTTTTTTCCAGTTGTTCCGGGGTATCGTCGGCTTCCAGGAGATCCGACTGCAGGAGCCCTACATCCGGGTTGACCTGCTCGAAGACTACAGCATCAATTTCGCGCGGGACTGGCAGGCCGCTCACCCGGAACCGCAGCGGGCGGCTGAACCCGAAACGGACGGCCAGGACAGTGGCCCGCCGAAGCTGTTCTTCCAGCAGCTGGCCATCGATGGTGGCGAGCTCCTGTTCCGGGATTTCAGCCATGCCGAGCCGGCCGAGTTCCGGATCACGCCCCTGGACCTTTCCCTTAGTGATCTGGCCACCTGGCCGCGCGAGGAAGGCGACAGCAACTACTATCTGCTGGCGGCTATTGGCAGCCAGACGGTTGAATGGCAGGGCGACCTGAGCGTGACGCCGCTCTATTCACGGGGCAGCCTGCGCATTGCTGACATCAGTTATGAAACCCTCGAACATTTCCTGGCACCCTATCTGCCCTACGACCTGCGTGGGGGCAGTGTTACTGTCCGGTCCGACTATGAACTTCAGGCCGGTGAGGTGTTTTACCTGGCCACGGAGAATGGCGAACTGTCCCTGGAGGATCTGGCGGTCGCTCTTGACGCGGAGTCAGAGGCCGCCAGGCTCACCACCGGACGTATCGGTGTCGACCAGATCGGATTTGACCTGACCGCCAGGGAGGCCCGGGTTGGACAGGTAACGGTGGATAACCTGGACCTGGCGGTGGCCCGGGATGCCGGGGGATCGATCGACTGGCTGGCGCCACTGGCGGGTGATACCACCGAGGCAGAGACCGGGGAGTCCGCACCGGAGTCCGCCGCCGACACCCGGCCGTTCCGGTGGTCAGTGGACGGCGTAAGCGTCGCCCGTTCGGCGGTAAGCTGGCAGGATCGGGTGCCCGCCACGGAGGCAGATCTCCGGCTGCAGGAAATCTCCCTCTCCACCGGAACCCTGAGCCACCGGCTGGAAGAGCCGGTCAGCTATGATTTGAGTGCCACCCTGGCCAGCGGCGGCCGAATGGCGCTGCAGGGCCAGGTAACACCGGCGCCCTTCACTTTCGAAGCGGCGGTGTCCGGATCGGGTATCACCCTGTCTGCTTTTGAGCCCTATTTACAGCAGGGTGCCAACCTTAGTGTTGCCAATGGCCAACTGGGTTTTGACGGTAATCTCGATCTGGATAGCCAGCAGGAACCGATGACCGGAACCTTCAGCGGCACCGCAGAGGTCAGCAACCTGAATCTGCGCCTGGCCGGCCAGCAGGATCGGCTGCTGTCCTGGCAGACTGTGCGCCTTGCTCCAATCGAATACAACGTCAGCCCTGCGCGTCTGGAGATCGGTACGATCAGCGTGGTGCAGCCGGTTGCCAACATCGTGCGCGGTACTGATGCTATTCTTAACGTCAGCCAGATCCCGGTGTCCGGTGGCGGATCGTCCGAGGACACTTCGGCCGACGAGACTGTGGATTCCGGCGACGGCCAGCCCTCGTTCATCTTCCGGATCGGGGAACTGGCCCTCGAGAACGGGTCGGTGGCCTACACGGATCGGACCCTGAGCCCGGCGTTCACCACCTCCTTTGACGAGCTGTCCGGCTCGGTCATCGGGATCAGCAATATCCCGCCGCAACAGGGCAAGGTGTCCTTGCGGGGCCGGGTTGGCCAGGTGGGTGAAGTGAAGTTCCAGGGGACCCTCGGTACATTGGGGACCGACGATGTCAGTGATCTCACCCTGACCATGGATAACCTGTCCCTGCCGGCACTGTCACCCTATTTCGGCCGTTACCTGGGTTACGGTGTGGACAGCGGCAAGCTCGATCTGGACCTGGATTACGAGATTGCCGGCAGCCGGATTGACGCCTCGAACCTGGTTGTCATGGACCGGTTGCAGCTCGGGCAGGCGGTGGCCAGTGATGAAGCCGTCAATGCACCGGTAAAGCTGGGCCTGGCATTGCTCCGGGATAGCGATGGTGTCATCGAGGTGGACCTTCCGATCAGCGGCGACCTGTCTGACCCGGACTTCAGTGTCGGCCAGGTGGTTATGCGTGCCTTCGTGAATCTGCTGGTGAAGGCGGCGGCCTCGCCGTTCAGCATGTTGGGTTCGATTGCGGAGATGGCGGGGCTGACCGGCGAGGATCTCGGTCAGGTCAGCTTTGTCCCGGGTAGCGTTGAGCTGGCGGAAGGAGAGGCAGCCAAACTGTCGGCACTGGCCGATGCTCTGCGCGAGCGTCCCGAATTGTTACTGAACGTGCGTGGAGCGGTATCTCCGGAAACTGACGGACTGGCGCTGCTGCGGGATGAGCTGACCGATGGCGGTCAGAAAGAACTGTCCGAGGAGGCCTGGGCACAGGCCCGCGAGGCCTATCTCTCGGGTGAACGGAAGCTGCCGCCGGAGGCGCTCAACAACCTGGCCCGGGATCGGGGCCTGGCCGTTCGCCAGCTGCTGGCCAATACCCAGAAGGTTCCGGCTGACCAGCTGTTCCTGCTGGACCCGGTTCGGGATGCCCGGGTGGGTGCCGAAGGCAATGTGGTGGTGCCCTTCGCCCTGGATGTGCGTTGACCGTGATGTCAGTTGTTCCCGGAGTCAGGTGACAGGGAGGGCGGCAGATCCAGCCCCCACTTCTGCACCAGGCTCTGGTAACGTCCGGTCTCGATCAGTGGCGTCAGGAGATCCATCATGTCCCGGGCGGTGACGGGTCCTTCGGGATGCGTGATGATGCTCAGCTGGTAGCTCTGGTCCGGTTGGTCCGAAATCAGGAACCGGTTCCGGTCTTCAGGATGCTGGTCCAGATGCATCTGCAGGTACGAGTCGTTGATGATGGCCACCTGGGCGACGGAGGGCCGGTCTGCCTTGATCAGATCCAGGTTGCGGCTGTGACTGTCCGAGAACTCGATGTTGAAGCGTTGTTCGAGTTCTTGCGGATCGGTTTCCATGCCGGCAAAACCATAGTGGTAACCGGAAAGGGCGACAATATTGCGGTGCTCAAGGTCTTCGAAAAAACTCGCGTCCCGCCCCGGCTTGTTCAGGGCAATGTAGAGATCTTCGTCCATGAGGAGCGGGGGGCTGATAAGGGCCTGTTTGTCCTGCCACTCCCAACTCGGACTTTCAAAGAAAATGACGTCGTACCGGTGCGCGTCGAAATCCAGGTAACGGCGTTTTGGGGAGGTGTGGAAGATCCGGAAAGTGACATCCTGATGGACGGTTTCCAGCTCGCTTAGGAGGTCTCCCAGCAGACCCGCGACGTTCTGGTCCTCATCGACGCGGGCGACTGGCGGAAAATCATAGACACCGACAATGATTTCCGTTTGAGCCCAGGCACTTGGCAGCGATGCCAGTGAGAACAGCGCAAGAAAGACGAGCTTGCAAAGACATCGGATTCGGGGCACGTATAATCCACCTGCTAAGAGCGCAACAAAGTCACCAGTTCAAAAGCTAACACGCAAATACCTGAAACAGGGTTCACGGGTTATCACTTAAAGATAAAGGAATCGGGGTATGGCCGCCATCGTAAGCCACTTCTTCGCCTATGTGTCACGCCTGCGCTGGATCAAGCGCTGGGGCCTGATGCGCAATGCCATCGAGGAGAACGTTGCCACCCACTCCTGGGAAGTGGCTACCCTGGCCCACGCCCTGGCGATCATCCGCAACCACCGATTCAACGGAACGGTCAATGCGGATCGCATTGCCGCCGCGGCGCTTTATCATGATGCCACCGAGGTCATTACCGGTGACATGCCAACCCCGGTGAAGTATCACTCGCGGGTCATGCGGGAAGCCTTTGGCGACATCGAGCACAAGGCCGAGGCGGAGTTACTCGCCTTGCTGCCTGAAGACTTGCAGGGACCGTTCGCGCCCTATCTGCAGGAGTCGCAACTGGCAAGAGAGGAGAAGGAGCTGATCAAGGCCGCCGACCGGTTGTCGGCCTGGCTCAAGTGCCAGGCCGAGATCCGCGCGGGCAACCAGGAGTTCGGACCAGCCGCAACCCAGATCCGTCAGCGGTTAGAACAGGACGGTCTGCCGGAAGTGCAGTATTTCCTGCAGGTTTTCGCCCCCAGCTATGACCAGCCGCTGGATAACCTGCTGGGCGACTGACCACACTGCCTGCCGCGGGGAGCACATGCTGCCATAGGCGCGGCCGCGTCCGGGGCCTAAAGTGGTTTTCCACAGCAGTTCTGCTATACAAGGAAAACCACTACAAGAGGCTCCCGCCATGAAGGATCTGAACAACAAAGTCGCCGTGGTCACCGGGGCAGGCTCCGGTATCGGCCGGTCCCTTGCCAGGGCTCTGGCGGCCCGGGGCTGCCGGCTGGCGATCTCGGACGTGAATGAAACCGGCCTTGCGGAAACCGCGGCCGAGCTCAAGGAAGCGGAAGTCCGCAGTTACCGGCTGGACGTGTCGGACCGTGATGCCATCTACGCCCATGCGGAAGAGGTGGTCCGGGACTTCGGTCAGGTCAACCTGGTGATCAACAACGCCGGTGTGGCCCTGTCGGCTTCGGTCCGGGAAATGACCGACGAGGACTTCAAGTGGATCATGGATATCGATTTCTGGGGCGTGGCCCATGGCTCTCGGGCGTTTCTGCCGCACCTGATCGCTTCCGGTGACGGCCACCTGGTCAACATTTCCAGTGTCTTCGGTCTGATTGGCGTCCCCAAACAAAGTGCCTACAACGCCGCCAAGTTTGCAGTGCGGGGCTTCACCGAATCGTTGCGGCAGGAGATGAAGCTTGAGGGCCAGCCGGTGGCGGTCAGCTGTGTCCACCCCGGCGGTATCCGGACCAACATCGCCAACTCCGCCCGCATGGGCAAGTCCGAAAACGGCGCGGCCCAGCGCAAGGGTTTCGACAAGCTGGCCATGACAACCCCGGACAAGGCGGCAGAGACTATCCTCAAGGGCATCCTCCGGGATGAATCCCGGATCCTGGTGGGCCCGGACGCCTGGGGCATCGACGCCATCAACCGGCTCCTGGGTTCTGCTTACCAGCCCCTGGTGGAACGATTTTCCCGCAATAACCTCTATATCTGAGGCCAAAGATCGGCAGCAGGTTGGAGTGGATTCCGGCCTGCTGGCTGGCACAGAAACCTGATTCCGGTATTCTTGGGGTGAACCCGGAACCGTCAGGAAGTCATCCAGTCCATGTGCGAATTGCTGGCCATGAGTGCCAACACCCCCACCGATCTGTGTTTCAGCTTTACCGGCCTCACCCGTCGGGGTGGCGACACCGGGCCGCACAAGGATGGCTGGGGTGTGGCCTTCTACGAGGGCAAGGGCGTGCGGGCCTTCCACGATGCCGACGCTAGCGCCAATTCCCGCATTGCCGAAGTGGTACAGACCCATCCCATCAAGAGTGAAGTGGCCATCTGCCACATCCGGCAGGCCAATGTCGGTTCCATCTGCCTGGCCAACACCCACCCCTTCATGCGGGAGCTGTGGGGCCGTTACTGGGTTTTTGCCCACAACGGACAGCTGAGTGACTTCCATTACAGCGGTGGCTTTTACGAGCCAGTGGGCACCACCGACAGCGAGGCACTGTTCTGCGACATCCTCAATCACCTTCGCACACACTGTGACCGGGACTGCCCCACCGATGAGATTGTCGAGCGCCTGGTCCGGTTATCCAGCGGCTACGCCGGTCAGGGCGTGTTCAACCTGCTGTTGAGCAATGGGGATTGGCTGTTCACTTACTGCACTACGAAAATGGCCAGCATCACCCGGCGGGCACCGTTCGGGCCGGCGCGGCTCAGGGATGCCGATGTCACCGTGGATTTCGAGGCGGAAACCACCCCCAATGACATCGTCAGCGTGATCGTGACCGAACCGCTGACCACCGATGAAACCTGGGATATCTACCAGCCCGGGGAATGGCGCCTCTGGCGCAAGGGCGAGGTGGTACAGTCGGGCCTGGCGCCTGCCCGGCCCGACTGACCCCGTTTACTGCAGCGTGCGACGGTTACCGCTGCGGTACTGGGGGGCGATATGAGCCTGGATCTGTTCCTTGAACCGGGCAATCAGCTCGCTGTTGTCGTGATCCCAGGGATGGAAGTCCGGCTTGAAATACTCCAGCCAGGTGGGAATCAGGCTCGAGAAAGTGCCGTTTTTGCCCCACATGCGCCACAGGCCCTTGCCGGCGTCCTTCAGTGAGAAACCTTTCCGGTCGTTCAGCATCATCCGCGTGGTGAAGTAAGTTGCCATCACGCCCAGAGCGGCGGTGCTGAACGCCAGGTAGAAAGAACGTTCGGCGTAGGTGCCGCCGACTTGCTGGAACACATCGTAGGTGACCGCCTTGTGCTCGGTCTCCTCGATGGCGTGCCACACCCACAGCGGCTGCATGGACTCGTGCATGTCCTCGCGCACGTCGTCCCGCGCCAGCAGCATGTCCGCCATCATCGCCGTCATGTGCTCAAGGGCGCAGGTGATGGCGAGCTGGTGCCGCTTGGGCAACTTGCTGGCGATTCCCAGAACCACTTCCAGGTGTTTCTCCATCTCCTCCACCGGCATGCCCTGATCGCGCACGTGCTGGTTCATGGCATCGTGTTCCAGGGAATGCATCGCCTCCTGTCCGATGAAACCCCGGACCTCCTCCTTGAGTTTGGGGTCGGTGATCTGGTCACGGAATTGACGGACCGAATCCACGAAAAACTGCTCGCCCTGGGGAAACAGGACCGACAACGCATTCATCATGTGGCTCAGCAGGTAATTGTCATTGAGCCAATAACGGGGGACTTGCTCACCGAACTCGAAGCCCATCCGCTGTGGTTTGATGGCAACGTGGTCCGGGGTCTGGGAAACCGGGGTGGTGGTTCCGGCAGTCTTGGTATTCAGCATGGTGCTACTCCTCTGCGCTTGCGCACTTTAGCCGATGTCATGCCACCAGTGTGCGCGGGTCAACGGTAAGGCTGAATGCTCGAACGGGACGGCCATCATTCAGGATGGGACACAGGGAACGTGGATCGATTGACTCCGGTGACGGTGCCGGTGGTGTGTGTGGCCCCACTGTCCGGGCTGGCGGCTTCTGATAGAGTCCGGTAACAACCAATACAGGAATCAGGAACCGCGTATGGCAACAGGTACCCCGGACAACGAGCGGCAGATGCCGGGATTTTTCCTGGTGCCCGGCGTGTACCTCCGGGTGCTGGCGGAGACTGTCCGGAAACTGGGACACAACGATCGGAAGTTGTATGAAGGGCTGTCATTCACCGCCGCTGACCTGAAAGCCAACGACAGCCGGGTCTTCGTCACCGACGCTACCATCATGGCCCAGCGGGCCCGGGAGCTGGCCGGTGACGAGGGGTTGAGTTTTGCCCTCGCCCGGGAACTGCGGCTGACCATTCACGGCACCCTGGGTTTCGCCGCACTCACCAGCCCCACTTTCGAGGGAGCGCTGGACTCCGTACGCCGCTACCTGCAATTGCGCGCCCCGTTCCTGACCATGAACCAGTCCCTGGCCGGGAACCAGGTCCTGGTGCAACTGTGTGCCGAATTCGACGTGCCGGAGCTCTATGCCTTCCTCGCCGAAACCGTCAGCGCCACGCTGATCCTGCTCACCGAACAGCTGCTCGACCGGCAAGACGCCGAAGCCAGGGGCTTCGCCCTGGAAGACGGCAAACTCCCCGGCGTATCCGTCCACCTGAGCTCACCGGAACCGCACTATTACCGGAAGTTCGCCGATCAGTTGCCGGTCCGCTTCGAGTACGGCCAGCCGGAACAAATGATGATCTTCCCCAAGACCATGCTCGACGTCCGCATGCGCCTGGCCGATGCCGACGCCTCCGCCATGGCCCGGGAACAGTGCGAGTTCGAACTGCAGAAGGCCCTCAAAGAACAGGGCGACATCGCCCTCGCGGTCCGCAACATGCTACGCATGACCCCTGGTCCGCTGCCCTCTCTGGAGGCCATGGCAGAACGATTCTGCGTCTCCTCCCGAACCCTGAAACGGAGGCTGGCGGACAAGGACACCAGCTACCGGGAAATCCTCGAATCGGTGCTCAAGGACCGGGCCATCCAGCTGCTGCGTTACACCAACCAGTCCGTCAGCGAGATCGCTTACGAACTGGGCTATGCCGACCTGTCCAACTTCAGTCGCGCGTTCCGAAAATGGACCGGCAAATCGGCCAGCGAATTCCGGGAAGATGGCCCAGATCCGGCGCCAGAGGTCGGCCCCTGAAGTCTGTGGTTTCAAAAGCGTTATCGCGAGGTCCGGCACCAAACCCGAAACCTTGCTAATTTGACTTCAGGCCCCCATGTAACTCCGTAAATCCAAAATCTCACCAGGACGTGTAAATGACCGACAGACCCAACACCCACAGCAAAGTCTTTGGCTACCTCCTCTGGATCTTCGGATTCCTGGGCTCACATCGCTTCTACTACGGCAAGCCGGTAACCGGAACCATCTGGTTCTTCACCCTCGGCCTGTTCTTCATTGGCTGGATCATCGATCTATTCCTGATCCCCGCCATGGACCGGGAGGCAGACCTGCGCTTCCGCCAGGGCGAGATCAGCTACAACATCGCCTGGTTGCTGCTCACCTTCCTTGGCGTCTTGGGGGTGCACCGGATGTACATGGGCAAGTGGCTGACCGGCCTGCTGTACCTGTTGACCGGCGGCCTGTTCATGATCGGCGTGCTTTACGACTTCTGGACCCTGAACGACCAGATCTCCGTGCGCAACGAAGAACGCCGCTTCGGCTGATCACAGCCCTGCGGCAGCCTCCAGTTCGGCCAGACCCTCGTCCAGGTAATCCAGCATACGCTGGAGACTGGGCAGGGTTCGCCGGCAGCCAATTAGCCCGAATTCCACCTGATCGTTGTAGCTGGTCAGGGTCATATTCAGGGCCAGCCGGTCCATGGCGATAGACACCGGATACATGCCTTCCATTTTCGCGCCATTCCAGTACCGGGTTTCCCGGGGACCCGGAACGTTGGAAATCACCACATTGAACGTCTGCCAGTTCGGAGCCATCCCGGTGAGCAGGTGGAACGCGGCCGGCGCCAGGGTCAGCGCGGTATAGTTGATGATTTCCTCCGGCGACATGTGGGCATAGCGGTCCTTGGCTTCCTGCATGCCCTGATGGATCTTGCGAAGCCGTTCGGCCGAGTCCGGCTCGTCGGTGTGCAGGTTGGCCAGAATCACGCCCACCTGGTTGCCGCCGGAACTGTCGTCCCGGCGCAGCGATACCGGCACCATGGCAATCAGCGGCTTGGTTGGCAGCGCCTCCTGGTTCATCAGGTAGCCCCGCAACGCCGTGGCGCACATGGCCGTGACCACATCGTTCACGGTGGTACCGTACGCCTGACACACCGCCTTGATCCGCTTCAGGCAGAAGGATTGGGCGGCAAACCGGCGGGAGCCGGTGATCCTCTGGTTCAGCACACTGCGGGGGGCATGAAAGATGGAGTGATAGGCCGGATCCTTGCGGGCCTCGTTGATGGTCCTCAGCAACTCCCGGGCCACGGTGGGGATCGTGCCCAGTTGCTTGCCGGATTCCCCCAGCAGGTGCCCGATGCTGCGCCACATTGACGGGCCCTCGCCGGATTCGTCCCGGACCCTGGGTGGCAGTGCCCAGATCGGCGGCATGCCCCTTTGCTCCGGATCCTCGGACAGGGTGCCGGTCACCATGCGCATGGCCGAGACCCCGTCCACCAGGGAATGATGGACCTTGGTGTACAGAGCGAACTGCCGCTCGCCGAGCCCCTCGATCAGGTGCACTTCCCACATTGGCCGCTCCCGATCCATCAAATGGGAATGCTCCGCCGAAACAAAGGTCAGCAGCTCGCGAACACGACCGGGGGTGGGCAGCGCCTCGAAACGGAAATGGTGCTCCAGATCCAGATGCTCATCCTCGACCCAGACCGGCTGGCCCAGGCGGTAGCTCAGGCGCTGGTTGAAAGGCGGGGTAACCAGCGTGTGTTCCCGGAGCTGATCAGCGAGCCGAGCTACGTAGTCGTCCGGCGCATCCTCCGGGAAGGAGAACAGCTGCAGGCCGCCCACGTGCATGGGTTGCTGGCGTTTCTCGAGCCAGAGGAACAGCTGGTCGGTGGGACTCAGGGGCTTCACGGGGCGCATCCTTGTCGTTCTGTTTTCCGTGATCTTACCTTAGTCGGGCGGTTCTGGAATTGACTACTGGTAACGGTTGGAGGCTGAATCCGGCAACTGTTGTTGTCATCGAAAAAAAACCGGGCTCCGCCTCCTGCAAGGGATTTGTGAGCCCGGTGCCAATGCCAACAACAATGATCTGATGGTCCGGCCGAATCCCTGGCCGGGACGTTCATCCCTGCGGAAAACTTAGCGATCTTCGTGCCAACTCTATAATTCTATGAAAAACATAGAGGTGGAAGGACGGATCGGTTTTGTCACAGTAGGTGGTGGGGATTTTCGCCCCCTGGCGGGGCGGCGTGCACGGAATTGAGGCCCTGAGTCGGCTGCTACCCGGCCTTGCGCAACATGGACAGCGGCACCCGGTAACGGGTGCCCCGGGCGAGCCCTATGCCCCGTACCGTGCAGGTTTTCCGGTTTACACGGATGATCTCGCCGTGTTTTTGCCGGTTGCCTTCGCCAAAGCTGACCCTTTCCCCTACCTGCCATTGCCGCGCCTGATGTCGGCTATCGGGCAATTCGAAGGGAGAGGTCGGAAGCTCAAGCCCCCGGGTGCGGGCCTGTTCGGCAAGAAAGTGCCGGGTAGCACCCGCCCCACCGCTTTCATGTAACTGGTCAAGAATCTCGTAGAAGTGCCGGTTGTGGACCGAACCATAGGAACGCTGGCCGGCACTGTACTGGAGCAGATGGGAAAACTCATGGCAGCAAGTGTGGGCCAGCAGGTTCAGGGTGCTCAGCTCGCCATCGAAATAGCCCCGCCCGCGGATTTCCCGGGTCGATAGCCACCCCTCGGCAGTCTCTGGCTGCAGCTTGGCGGCAATCATGCGCAGCCCGTAGTTGATCAGGTGCTGCTTCTTCCGGGGATCGTAGCGATGGTAGGTGGCCTGCCCGGACCCGACCCGGCAACGCAGGGCACCCCCGGTGGACTGTGAGCTCAGCCAGTCGGCAGCAGGTTGCCAGAGGATATCCCGGGTGGCCTCGCACATGAGTTGGCCGATCTGGTGTAGGGCAGAAGATGAGTCGCGCATGATGAACCTGTTGTGCAGGAGATCATCTTAACGGCGCCCGGCAGGCAGCACAAATGAAAACGGCCGGCCCCTGGGCCAACCGTTTTCCCGGATAGGTACGTTGGTATCAGGCCTCGATCGGCGAACGCCAGTCGTCGGCACCGGAGGTGCCGGCAACGGCGTGTTCCCAGGTTACCTTGCGGTAGGCCAGGGACACTTCCACCAGCTGGGTGAATTCGGCCTTGGCCGGATCCTGGCAGTGGGGCATGTTGCAGTCGATGTTGATGACAGTGGCATCCTCCAGAATGGTGGAGAAGAAATGCTCCTGCTTGCCTTCTACGGAAGTGCGGTACCACTTCAGTTCCACCTTGGGCAGCATCTCGCCGGAAGCCAGGGCGTTGTACATCAACGGTGTGGCCTTGTTCAGGGCAGCGGTAAATTTGAAGGGTTTGTGTACCCGCTGACCGGAGGGCTGGCCGGACTGGGGGTCAGTCGGCACGGTGACCACATGGCTGAATTCCTGAACCAGGACTTCGTCTTCGTGGCCTTCCACGTAGATGTTGCCTACGGAATCTGAGGTGAAAGCGCCGGCGGTGATGTTTCCCTGGGTCTGGCCTTCGATACTGATGTAACACGGGGTTGGCATGAGTCTGCTCCTTGACTTGATGAATGATTGTCCCTGGGTTCTTCCCTGGACGCCCATGTCACCAACAAGTCTCGTGCCAGCTCTTTAAATTGCACTAAAAACAATGGCATAGATATTTTTGGCCCGATTCCGTGGGGGATGCAGGCAACATCGTGCCTGCATCCGTGGCCAGAAATTGCCTTGGTGGCAAGTTCTGGCCTGCACCAGATAGTCGTCAGCGCAGGCGAAACCGAACCGGCAGGGCAAAGCTGAAGCTCTGCCCTTTCATCCGGTCCGGAACTTCGGGCAGGGGCGCAGCCTGGGCCAGCATGTTCATTGCGGCCTCATCCAGAAGCTCATGCCCGGAGGAGTCCCTGAGGTCGTGGCGGACCAGGGTGCCGTCCCGTTGGAATTCGAACACGATCACCGGGGTGCCCTCCTGCCCCAGGCGGCGTGCCCGCCTTGGATAGTCATAGAAGCGCGCCAGGTGACGGCTGAGCTTTGAGAGATAGTTATCCACGTCCGCGGACGATCCTGCATTCTGTAGGGCCACGGGCTGCTGCTCACTGGTATTGTTTTCCTGGGGTTCCCTGTTTGTCTTTGCCAACGAGGGTGCGGACTCGGGTTGGGGTTCCGGATCCGCAATAGCCGGACTAGGCTTCGTTTCAGGCTCAGGCTCAGGCTCAGGCTCAGGCTCAGGCTCAGGCTCAGGCTCAGGCTCAGGTTTGGGCTCAGGTTTGGGTTTGGGTTCCGGCTTGGGCTTTGGCTCCGGTTTGCGGGCGGGGTCGGGTGCTGGCGCCGGGTCCTGCAGGGAATCGGGCTTCTTTGGCTCCGGCGGCCGACCGGCGAGGCTGATGCGAATGGCCGGCGCCGGGTTGATGGCGTCCTCGCCCAGGGGCTCAAGCTTGAGCGGTTGTTGCGGAGCGGCCCAGACCAGGACTGCCGCCGTCAGCAGCATGGCCAGGAGCACCAGCCCCGTTTTCTGCAGGGGGCGGGAGAGGCTCATGAGCCGGGCTCCGTCAACAGCAGGATGTCGTTGTGACCACCACGCTCGAGGATCCGGAACAGTCGCTCCAGTTCGGCCATGGTCACGGATTCGACCGCAGCCACTCGCAAGGGTTGCCCGGCCCCCGGTTCCGGCAGGCTGGCCAGCAGGGTCTGTTCATCGACGCTGCTGGCGCCGACCATCCAGCGGCCGCCTTCGGTGACTTTCAGGTCGGCCTCCGGTGTCTGTTCCTGTCCGCTGGCGGCAGCGCCCGGCAACTCGGGCAAGGGCTCATTGGCAAGCTGGCCCGCCACAATGAAGAACATCAGCAGCAGAAAGACCAGATTGATGAGTGGTAACAGGGCATCCTCCACCCGTTCCAGCAGGGACTTGCCGGAGGTGGCCGGAGGCGGAACCAGGTTGGTCATGGTTGTTTCGGATCTGTTCGTTGCCAGTGGGTGGTAATGCCCTGCACGTCGAGCAGGCTCAGGGTTCGGGTGAAGCCCGAAAGCGGTGTTTGACCTTCCGTGGCCAGGTTGACTTCGCTGATGCCGCGCTGCTTCAGCTCTGTTGCCAGTTCATCGGGTTGGTAGGTCCGATCCTCCCAGCGTACCTTTCCGTCACTGATGACGGTCAATGCCGGCAACGGGGCGCCGTCCGCGCCACCGCGCTGGCTGGTGTCGTTGGCAAGTTCCAGGGCGCCCACCGGCAAAAGCCGGCTGGTGAGCATGAAGAACACCAGCAGGATGAACACCACGTCGATCAGCGGCGTGATGCGGATCGGGATGGGGCGGCTGGGCCGGGGATCAACCAGTTGCATGGGCAAACCGCTGCCTGCCGGTGAATCCGTTGTTTTCAGCCTGTTCCCGAGGCCAAGCGGCGCCGGCCTCTCCGGAGGGCGAAAGCGCGTCCTCGTTGCTCCGGGGCGTTTCCGCCACGTTGAGGATGCTGACCAGGGTGCTGTTGATGGTCTTGTGAATCCGGCGCAGGCGGAATTCGATCCAGGCGGCCAGCGCGGCAAAGGGAATGGCCACGACCAGACCCGCCGCGGTGGTGGTCAGGGCCTCGTAGATGCCGCCGCTGAGTTGTGCGGCGTTGGCGCGGCCTTCGGTGGCGGCCATGGCACTGAAGGCCTCCATCATTCCCATTACCGTACCGAGAAGCCCCAGCAGAGGGGCAAGTGCCGCAATCACTTCGATGATTTTCAGGGGCGCTTCGAAGGGCTCCAGGGCGTGCTGTGCGTCCCGTGCAGCGGTTTCCCGGATCTGCTGGCCGTCGACACGTTTCTTGCAGGCCTCGATGGTATCCGCCACCAGGTGAAGCAGTGGGTTCATCCGGTCTCGGAATCTGGCCTGGCTGCGGAGATGCTCCGGGTTCACGGCGCCCGGGTCGGTCTGCCAATGGCGGAGGGTCTGCTTCAGATGCCGGTTCAGCCTTGGGGCGTAGAGTGTGCCCGACAGCATCAGGTAGAAAAACGCCACCACGCCCAGGACCGCGAGGGCGAGTAACACCATCATGACCGGGCCACCCATATCAATCAGTTGCGCAATCGGACCCTGCAGGAAGGGAAAACTGACTACATTGGCAGGATCAGACATTGGAATCCCCTCGGTTTTAAGAATTTGGATCTAAATAATAACGATTATCAGTAAAATTTCAAACATGTTAAATGTTGTGGACTGGCCTGTCTTGGTCTTTTGTAGGGGTTTGTCGGCTCGCTAAACTGGCTGGTGATGGAATTCTGTTCAACAGGGGGAGGATCTATCGCACCCTTGATACTCGACTATGGAGCTGGCCTGACGTGCTGATCCAACGGTGGTTCGGAAGCCTGGTGAACCGGGCGGTGGCCCTGGTGACCATTGTTGTCCTGGTGACTGCGCTGATTGTGACCGGCGCAGGTTCGTTGCTCAGCCGGACTGAGCTGGAACAGCAGGCCCGTGATCAGGTCGCCACCATCGCCGAACTGGTATCGCTGGAGCTGGACGATAGACTCGGGCGCCGGCTGGAGATACTGAGTGAGGTAGCCGTCAGTCTGACTATGAGTGAAACGGCGCTACGTCGGCGTGCCCGGGTCATCGTGCAGCAACAGGTGGCATTGCAGCATGAGTTTGACGGTCTTTACCTGATCGACACCGAGGGTCAGGTCCTGGCGGAGTATCCGGAAGCTTATGAGCAGACCGGCCTGAACGTTAGTCACCGGGACTATTTCACACGTGTTGCCAGCCAGCTTACACCGGTCATCAGTGAGCCCTTCGTTTCCAACGTTCGGAACCACCCTGCTGTGATGATTGCAGTCCCCGTGTTTAATCACGATGGCCGGTTTGTCGGGGCACTCGGTGGTGCCATTCTCCTTGAAGGCGATGACTTCATGGAGGACTTTAGTGACCTCACGGTTGGAGAAACCGGTTACCTCAATCTGGTCAGTCATCGTGGCACGATAATCAGCCACGGGGCGACCGGCGAAGTGATGGTGCCGGTGGGCCGTGAGATTCCGGTGATGACGGAGGCTCTGGCTGGCTTCGAGGGAACAGTGCAGACGCAGAACAGTCTCGGTCAGGACAGTATTATGTCGGTCCAGCAAATGGCCCAAGTGCCCTGGTTCGTGGTTGCTGTCTGGCCAACGCAGGAAGCCTATGCGCCGATTACGAGGGCGAGTGATAACTTTGTCTGGATTCTGTTTGCGGTCATTTTGATCGTCGTGCCCCTGGCTTTGTGGCTTTTCCGCCGCTTGATGGCTCCCCTTCAGACCCTGGCCATTCAGATCCAGGAGCGCTACCAAGGTACCCGCACCATCCCGGTTGAGGTGGCCGGTGGCAGGGAAATTCGCCGGGTTGCCGAGGTCTTCAATACCGTGACGGAAACGCTGCACCAGGAGCAGCAACGGGCAGAGAGCATCCTGGGTGTCCTGCAGGAAGGGGTCCTGATGCTCGACGCCGACGGTATGATCCGCTTTGCCAACGGGGCGGCCTGCCGATTCATCGGAGTCGACGACAACTGCCTGGGCCAGAATTTTTTCGACATGGTGACCATCAAGGCGGCCGGCCAACCCTGGCATCGCACCGATTTTCTCAAGGGCGCTGATATCGACAGCCTGTATGCCACCTTGCGCAATCACCGGGCGGTGGAGTTCGACATCGACCTCACCCTGCTCCACATCCGTCAGGGCCTCCACAACGAGCAGCTGGTGTTTGTCCTCCGGGATGACACCGAGCGCCGTCGGGAGGAACAGCGATTGTCCTGGGAGGCAACCCACGACAGCCTGACCCAGGTGCTGAATCGCCGTGCCTTTACCGCAACCCTGGTCAAACTTCTGGGTGAGGCTGCCCGGCAGGATACGCCTTCAGTGCTGATGCTGATCGACCTGGACCACTTCAAGCCGGTCAATGACCAGGGTGGCCACCTGCTCGGTGACGACCTGCTCCGTCGGCTGGCGGATCTGCTCAAGGACTCCGTGCGCCATTCGGACACGGTCGCCCGGTTAGGGGGCGACGAGTTCGGCGTGATCCTGCCTTCCTGCGGGCTTGGCCCGGCTGAAATTCTGGCGGAAAAGATCCGGGCCGGTGTTGAGGCGCTGCGTATCGAGCAGGATGGTCGCAGTTTCGGGGTGACCGCATCGATAGGCCTGACGGAACTTACCATTCGTGACAGTGGCCCCCGTGAGGTGGTGGCCCGGGCGGATGAGGGCTGTTATGTCGCCAAATCCCGGGGGCGCAATGCCGTTGTGGTGGTACCTGTGCCGCCGGATTCCGGTGATTCGGGTGATTAGAAGGGCGCTGACCACCAGCCGGCGGTAATGCCTGCCTGCCAGAGCAGACGCAGGGCGAGGGCCGTGAGCATCACATTGAACACCAGGGTGAACCAGCGGTTGCCCATGGACCGGAGCACGTGTAATCCGAGCCAGGTGCCGGCAAAGCCGAAGGCGACCATGGCCAGAATGAACACCAGCCAGTCGGCGAAGACAAAACCGGCGAAGCCGAACACCAGTGCCTTGGGCAGATGCTGCAGGGTCATGGCCGTGGCAAAGGTGGCGACCGTGGCAAACCGGTCCCGGTGTATCTGCTTGATGAAGGCGGCCACCAGAGGGCCGGTCGCGCCCACGAACAGGCTGATGAAACTGGTCAGTGCGGAGGCCAGGAAAACACCCATGCGCCCGAAGGCCGCTTTTGGCAGGGCCGGGCCCCAGCACAGATAGAGCACAAACAGGGCAATGGCCAGTTGCCACAGGTGTTCAGGCAGGTTCACCAGCAGCCAGGCACCGATAGCGGCCCCGACCACGACTCCGGGTGCGAAGGCGGCGATCACTCTCCAGTCGATGTGTTTCCAGGTGAGCACCATGCGCCCGGCGTTGGAGCCCAACTGGATCATGCCGTGCACCGGTATGATGGCGGTCGGGGGCAGCCAGCTCGCCATAAGGACCAGCAACAGCAGGCCACCGCCGGCGCCCAGACTGGCGGTTATCATCGAGGTCAGCGTCGAGCAGGCCAGCAGGAACAGGGCAATTCCGGGCGACAGGGCCTCCGGGATCAGGGTCAGTTCCATTGACAGAAATCCGTGTCCTTGAGTCGGGGATTCCGGCACAGGGCCTCGGTGGCAAGCTGTACATCGGCCACATAATACAGTGACGCCAGGCCGAGCCGGTCGCGGCCAAGGTTGTGGAAGACTATGCCGAAGGCAATATCGCCCGCGGTGAAGCGCTCCTGGTGCTCGGCGAAATAGGCCGCGGGTCGGGCCAGGATGTCGTCTTCAAGCAGTGCCTGCACCCGGGCGGCACCACCATGGTAGGCCTGGATCAGCAGCAGGGTGAACAGACGGTCCTGTTTGTCCTCTGGCAGGTGCCCGAATCTGGCGTCGAAGGCCGGGCGCAGATTCCGGGCATTCTGGTTGGTCAGGCGCAGGGCGCAGTCGATCTGTGCCAGGCGATGCCAGTAGTTTTCAGGCTTGAGCCCGCAATCGGACAGCGCGCTGGGAGAAAGCTGCAGTATGCCCCGGGCGTTGGCGGCCGAGTGGGCCCGGGCCTGGCCGCCGCTCTCGATCAGTAACTGGCCGGCAAGATAGCGGGGCATGGCGGCTGGCAGGTCCAGTCGTCCCTGTTGCTGGCGGGTGTTGTACACATACAGCAGGGCATCGTGGAGGTTGCCGGGCTGGTCGCTGCTGGCGAAGCTCAGGTCGTCCCACCGGCCCCAGAGGCGGTCGGCGGGCAGAGTGCCCAGGTAACGGGCGAGCGCTTCCGGTAAATTGACGTGAGGCTGATCGCAGGCCAGGGCGAACGGATAACCGGTCTGCCCCTCACTGCCCGCCACCCAGCTGTCCACCTCTCCCCGTTCATGGAGGGATTGGCGGGTGCTGTTCAGCTTCTTCTGGGTACTGGCCGTGTCGGGGCCATCGGCAATCCAGCCCAGGAACCGGCCGCGCATGTCGAACAGGATGTGGCGCTCGGACTCGGAGCAGTAGGCGTTTTCGGCCAGTACCCAGCTACGGATGGTCTGGATATTCTGGTAGACCCCCTGGCTGACCCAGTACGGTGAGTTGCGGATAACGCTGGTCCAGCCGTCGTTTTCGCTCTCGTCCTGTGACGCAGCTCCGGTTGCAGAAAAGGCCTGCAGGAGCAGGATGAAAAACAGAGCAGGCTGGCGTAAGCTTCCGATTTTCCGGTTCATATCAGTAATACCCGTCACCATTCAGATAACACAATAACAAACGGACGTGATCATGAAGCAATCCGAGTATCTGAAACTTGATGCCATGGCCCTTGCCGACCTGATCGGGCGAGGCGAGATCCAGGCCCGGGATGTGTGCGAAGCGGCCATTGAGCGTGCGACCCGGGTCAATGGAACCCTGAATGCCATCTGCCATCCCCAGTTCTCCGAAGCCCTCGAACAGAAGTTTACCGAATCCGCCCCGTTCAGTGGCGTTCCTTTTCTGCTCAAGGACCTGGCGCAGGAGCAGGCCGGCCATCCCTGCAGCTACGGTAGTCGTGGCCTGAAAAACAATATCGCGCCGGTGGACTCCGAGTTTACCCGACGCGCCGGTCAGGGTGGTCTGGTCTTCCTTGGGAGAACAACCACCCCGGAATTTGGTCTGAAGGGGGTGACCGAATCGGAGCTCTGGGGCGCCAGTCGCAACCCCTGGAACGTCGACCTTACCCCGGGCGGTTCCAGCGGAGGCTCCGGTGCCGCGGTGGCGGCCGGAGTGGTGCCGATGGCCGGCGCCAACGACGGCGGTGGCTCCATTCGCATCCCGGCTGCCTACAACGGTCTATTCGGGCTCAAGCCCTCCCGGGGCCGGGTTTCCAGTGGGCCGTTCCTGGGCGAGACCTGGACCGGAGCCTCGGTCGATCACGTGGTGACCCGCACCGTCCGCGACAGCGCGGCCATGCTCGATGTGCTGGCCGGGCCTGCCCAGGGCGATCCCTTTGTCATTGCGCCGCCGTCAGCACCCTACACGGAACTGATGCAACAGGCCCCGGGCCGGCTGCGCATCGGTGTGTTTACCGAATCTCCCTATGATACCGACGTCGCGCCCGAATGCATTGCCGCCGTGGAGGAGACCGCCCGCACCCTGGAGAGGATGGGCCACATTGTCGAGTATGCCCGGCCTGAATTCGATGGCATGGCTCTGGCCCGGTGTTACCTCGCACTGTATTTCGGCGAGGTGTCGGCCCTGATGGAGCGGGCCCGTGAGCAGTTCGGCGCCACCGATGATGATTTCGAGCTGGATACCCGGCTGATTGCCATGCTCGGCCGGACCATGCCGCTACCGGAGTATGTCCGCCGGCGCCAGCAGTGGAACGAGTTCGCCCGGGCGCTGGGCACCTTCTTCGAGAGTTATGATCTCTACCTTTGTCCGACCACGGGCCAGTTGCCGGCCCGTATAGGAGAACTGGACACGCCGTCCCATCTGAAATTTGCTGCAAAGCTGATGCTGGCGTTGAAAGCGGGCCGGCTGGTGCATCGCAGTGGCCAGGTGGACCAGATGGCCCTGGAGAGCCTGGCTCGCACGCCGTTCACCCAGCTGGCCAACCTGACCGGGACTCCGGCCATGTCGGTGCCCCTGCACTGGACACTGTCGGGGCTGCCGGTCGGCGTCCAGTTCGGGGCGCCCCACGGTGGTGAGGACGTGCTGTTCCAGCTGGCGGCGCAGCTCGAGGAGGCCACGCCCTGGTTCAGTCACTATGAACGCCTGGAAGATGCATTCTGAGGGGTTGTGATCCGGCTTCCGAAACTCCACGTTTATCTTTGTGTGTGGAACAGGCTATGCTGTGAGTCAGGAAGGCATCTTCTTCCTGACCCACCAGATGGCATCGAGGAGGCGAGCGTCTTATGAACCAACCGATGGCAATCGACGAACTGGTATCAGTAGCACAGGCCGAGGCCATGGGGGAACTTGACGCCCCGATGATGGCAATCGTCCTGTCCAGTGAGCAAAGCTACGACTTGCCCATTAACTCCCTTGAAAGCGATGCCGACAAGGCCCGTTGGGGACTGATTCTCCGTGCTGCGCGGGAGCACGTGGAAGCGGACGCCGTGGCGGTGCTCTACCCGGCCTGGACCACTATTCGCCATAAGAAAACCGAAGAAGGCGAAGCAAACGAAGCAGATGAAGCCGCCCCGGACGATGATTCCGGTGGCCCGATCGACACCCTGTTCGTCCAGCTCCACACCCGGGATCATGTCTACTGGCGGGGCTTTGAACAGATCCGGGATCCACGCCATCAGCGCATTATCGGCTTCCGCCGGATCAAGGCGCTGTCCACGGATTACCGGCGGGACGAAGCGCCGTCGGTTACCGCCTGGCTGAATACGCTCTTTGAGCCGCTGCCGGCCGAGGGGGAGGAAACAGACGTGGACCGTGAACTGGCGGACCTCCTCGAGGAACCGGAAGTGAGCGCCGCACTTTACCCGCGCCAGATGCGCGCCCTGCACTGAGACCGATAACGCGGTAGCCGGCAACGGCTACCGCAGGCGATTTCAGATGAAAGCGGCCCGCTCGGCTGCCCACACAAGGCTCGTACCCACCACTGCCAACAGTATGGCCGGGACGATAGCCCGCTGGTAAAGTCGCCACCGCGAGAACAGGCACAGAACAGGGAAACCCAGCACCAGCAGCCCCAACTGCCCCAGCTCCACGCCCAGATTGAATCCGGCCAGCGCCACGGCCATGTCCGAGACACCACTGGTCAGATCCCCCAGCACACTGGCGAAGCCGAATCCGTGTATCAGGCCGAAGGCAAACGCCAGTTTCCAGGTTTTCCGGCCCAGCACAGGCCAGATTACGTTCACTGCCGCGACGGCAATGGACAGTGCGATGACCGTCTCGACCCAGGCGATGGGCAGGGTCACCAGATTCAGGGCCGCCAACGCCAGTGTGATGGAGTGAGCGACGGTAAAGGCGGTGACGATCCCGGCCAGCCGGACGATGCTGGATCTGATGGTGTCGCTCCCTGTCTCCGGGGCCATGAGGCTGACCGGCAGGACGAGCACCAGCAGGAACAGGATGTGATCGAGGCCAATCAACAGATGGACCACCCCTTCCACGAGAAACGCTGCGAAAGTCTCCAGCGTGCGGGATGACCCGGAGGTCAGCGGCAACGTGTTGCGGTCCGGCGACAGCACCGCAAGCGTGGAACCGGAATCGGAGGTGATCCGGACCAGCCCCCGGTGGAGGCTGTCCCGGTCGAATAGCAGCGAATACTGCAGTTGCCCGGGATCATCCCCATCCGGGCAAACGATCCGGTAACGCGCTGCCGCATAGCGGCCGTCACTGTGCCGGCTCAGTCCCCACTCAAGGCCCTGAAGGCGGCAAACACCGGACTCTGCCGATAGCTCAAGCCCGTTTTCCACCGTTCGGGTGATGATCGGGCGCTGATTGCGCACCTCGCGGCCAGTGATCTGCCGGTCCTGGTTTTGATCCAGTGGCACCAGTAATGCAAGGTCACGCAGGGCGACATCGATACGCAGTTCCCCGGCATCCGAATCCAGGTAAATAAAGCTGTCGCTGGCCTTGTGGGCCAGTGCAGTGCCGCTCTGACTCAGAAATGCCAGAAGCAGCAGCCATGGTGCCCAGAGTCGGAGCCCTGTCATGAAGCTACCTCCGGATAGCGGGCGTCGGTTTGCCCATACTGCTCCAGCCACTGGCGGAGAAATGCGAGCGTATCCCGGTTTCCGGCGGCCTGTGCCGCGCGCAGCAGCAGCCGGGTATCCAGGGGTTCCCGTTGGGATTGCCAGTTGTCCCAGGCGTGTTCCAGAGCCTGTTCGGGACGGCCTTCCACGTCCAGCAGAAAACGGGCGTAATCGCGCTGGTGTAACAATGCCCCGCGCCAACGGGCCTCGCTGAAACGCTCCCGGAGTTGTTGGGTAAGGGCGTCCTGTTCCGGGTGCTGGCTGCGGTGCATCGCGATGGCGCGAATGACCGCCAACGAGTCGACCTGCTCGTAGCTTTCGGTAAGCGCCACTACCTCGCGATAATGCCCCCTTTGAAGGTGCCAGTCCGCGAGCTGGGCCCGGATGTACAGATCGGAGGGGGAGGCCGACAGCACGTCGCGCCAGTGTCTGGCTGCTGCCTCCCGGCCCAGTTGTGCTGCGATGTCACCCAGGGTTCCCTCGGCCCAGAGTCGCGCGGTCGGGCGCTTTGCATCGGAGTTGGCCAGGCGTGTTTCGAGTGCCCGGTACGCGGCCTCCGGATCCCCGGTTCTGGCGGCAACCTGGGCGGAGCAGCTCTCGGCGATAAGCCCCGGGTAGTCGAGTGCCAGCTGGTAGCAGTGGTGTTGCGCTTCAGCGTAGCGACCCCGCACTGTCTCCAGATTGGCCAGGGTAAGCCGGGCCTGGATCCGGTGTTGGCGGTTCCGGCTTCGTTCCAGCACCACGGTGAGATCCTCCCGGGCCTGCTCGAATCGGTGCAGGCTCTGGGAGAGCGTGGCCCGGAGTACCAACAGCCGGTCGTTGAGCGACGATTCCGGCCACCGCTGGAACAGCCGCTCCGCATAACCCAGGTAACGCGGGTCGCCGGTGCTGCGGGCCTGGCTAATCAGGTTCTGAACCCGGTCGGCAAGGTCGGTTGATGTTGTCGGGAGTTGCTCGGGTATCGGTGGGGTGTCGGGCAGGGTCGCCACGACAGCGTCGTCCGCGAAATCGCTTTGGATTGGACTCGGCGCCGCCTGCAACGGGTCTGGAGACAACAACAGGCCAGCGAGACCGAGCCCAATCCAAAAAGCCCTGCCCCGGAGGGCAGGGAGGAAGGTGGCCGGACACAAATCAAGCAAGGTCCGGCTGCCTTTGGTGTTAACGGAACAGGTCATCATAGGCCTGCGGATTGTTCTGATCGTTGAAGCTGAAATCGACCGGATTGACCGCCACAGGTGCCTTCACCTTGCCGGTAGCGGCAATCTGGGCCTTCACGAAAGTCGTGAAATCAACCGATGGATTCGGGCGCCCGTTGCTGGAGCCTCCGAAGCAGCCGCTCAGCAGGGCTACGAGCAGTCCAATGGACCCCAATTGAAACAGAGTTCTCATTGTTGGTACCTCTTATTCGTTGGGTGAGCCGGCAATCGGGGTTGCCAGGTACGGGAAGACTTCGTAGTCCGCCGGCAACGTTGACGGATCCGCTGCCAGCTGGACCCCGTCGGTATAGGCAAGGCTTCCATCCGGTGCGTCTGCCGGGTCGGCCAGTACCCCCATTGCAACGCGCAGGGCAATATCGACGGTGTCATCATAGGGGCGTCGGCCATTCGGGAAGCCGGCGTCATCACCGCCAAGCACGCCAAGATCGGATTGGGAGTCCAGTGGCGTTGCAGGAATCGTCGGGTTCAGACGCAGCATCTCGGAAGCGGTCACGCCAACCGGCATGTTCACGCCGGGAACACCGGTCAGGAAGGCAGTGATCAGGTCGTTTCTCGGGAAGTTATTAGGCGCCTCGACCGGGAAGAGAACTTCGAGCAGTTCCGGCAAGGTGGGATGGGTTACATAAGTCAGGAACTGACCGTCGTCCCTGGGCTCGCTGGCATTGAACCTGTCCTTGTCTTTAAGGCCGATCACCACCTCGTTCACCAGCGGCATGCCCAGTCGGGAAACCTGGGTGTAGGCCCCGCCCTCCACGGTCGCCCCCTTGCCGTTGGCGGAAGGGGCAGGATTAAGTACCCGAGCCTGACGAACGCTGGCGGTGGTCCAGGCGCCGAGCACCGGCTGGTCGTTGGAGTTCACGGCCGACCCGGTCAGACAGCCGGTTGGGACTTCCAGGGCGAAGGAGGTGACGTTCTTGTCGGCCAGGTCACCGGCACCCTCGCCGTTGCGTGGCCCGAGCGGGTTGGTGTTGACCAGGTCAAAGATCTCGCCGAGATTGACCGCGAACGCCTCTTTGCGCTGGCCGACGAAGACCCTGCCGTCGGTGTTGCAGCCGGGGATATCGATACCGAACACGTGCTGGTTCGCGTAGGCCGCATAATCGGCGAAGGACTTCGCACCTATGTTATCCAGGGGCTTGGCGAAGGTATCGGTACCGGTGCTGACGTTGGTGGCGGTCTGTACCGTGCCCGTGTTCCGATCCCCGGTAACAACCTTCACGCTGTATTGCTGGCGGAGTTGCACGTTGGCGTTATTGGTGGCGTCGCCGATGTTTTTCAGCGGGACAGACACCATCTCCGTGTTGCCTTCGGTTCCCACCGGCAGCTGAATGTCGTTCAGCACATCCTGAAGCTCGAATCGGAACGTCAGATCTTCTACGGCGTCGCCATCATTATCCACATGGATCTCATAAATGGCGTCTTCGTCCAGGTCAAAGTAATTCGGGCCGCCATAGGCATCCTGCAGAGGCAGATAATTGGCAATAAGGGTCACAAATCCCTCACGACCGGATTCGTAGCTGCGAAACATGTAGAAGTCAGTACCATCAACCTTGGGCACCTCTGTGATGAATGGTGCCTCGCGATGGCTGGAGCCGTGGCTCAGGCCGGCGGACAGCACAGCGCTGGCCACTGCAATGGTGAGGCCGGAGCGTTTTAGTACGTTGTTCATCCCGTTCTCCTCAGGTAAGGGTTTCTTGGTGTTGCACAGGGGTAACGGAGGAGCACGCAGGAAAGATGCACAGTCGAATAAATTTTTCCGGATAGCCTTGAAGCGCATCCCTGAAGCCGGGGGCCGCGTATTACCCGAAAACAACGAGGACAATAAGGGGTAGCTATGACACAGACCGATGCCGATCAGGACCAGCTCATGCGGCTGCTGATGAAGATTTCCCAGCAGGATCGACGGGCATTCCAGGAGCTGTATGAACACATTGCGGCGCGTATGTTCGGGCTTTGCCTCCGGCTAGCGGGGCAGCGGGAGCTGGCGGAGGAAGCGCTGCAGGACGCCTTCATCCAGATCTGGCACCGTGCCGGTGAGTACCACAGTGACCGGGGCGCGCCCCTGGGCTGGATGATGACCATTGCCCGCTACCGCACCCTGGACCTCATCCGTGCCCGAAAGGTGCGACAAACGGTCAACGATGAGGATCTGAACGAACTGGACGACGGTCGAGACGGGCCGCTGGAATTGTCCCTGCGCGAGTCCGGTGCGCAAAAACTGACCGGCTGCCTTGATGAGCTGTCCGATGTTCAGCGTGACAGCATCCTGTTGTCCTATTACCGTGGCTTTACCCATGAAGAGCTGGCACAGGCCCTGAGCTCCCCCATCGGTACCGTAAAGAGCTGGATACGGCGCGGGCTGATGGCTTTGAAAAGGTGCCTTGAACAATGAAAAAGACACCGGAACGAATCGAAGCGCTGGCAGCGGAGTACGTCCTCGGGTCCCTCAGGGGAGCGGCCCGCCGCCGTTTCGAACAGTGGATGATGGAATCGACCCGGGTACGCCGGGAAGTCTGGTTCTGGGAAGAAAAACTGGGTGATCTGGCCCGGGACGTCCCCGAGAATCAGCCCCCGGCGTCGGTCTGGAACAACATCGAACGCCGGCTCTGGGGTGCGCAAGAGCAGCCCGGGAAACCTGCCCGTGGTATCGGCCGCTGGTTCTGGCCCAGCTGGAGCATGCTGGCCACCGCGGCGGTGCTGGTCCTGGCGGTGGTACTGATTCAGCAGCCAAAACCGACCGGGGAGCAGCTCTCCGGTGCCATTGTGCAGGCGAACCTGGAAGACCCGCTCTGGCTGGTCAGTGAATCCGGGACCGAGAACCTGCTGAAACTGCGCTCGGTGGCCGCCTCTGCTGCGGAAGCGGGCAAGGATTATGAGCTCTGGGTGGTACCGGAAAACGGCCAACCGCTCTCGCTCGGGGTGATTCCCGCCGGCGGGGTGCACCGGGTCCGGCTGAGTGACGAAGCCCGTGAGGCGCTGTCCCGAAGCCGTACCCTGGCCATCAGTCTGGAGCCGACCGGCGGTTCACCCACCGGTGCGCCCACCGGGCCTATCCTGCACGTGACGAAGCTCTACTCGCTATAGACCGGCAAAGCTACTTGCTACCGTGGTTGTAAGGGCATTTACCCATACCCTGGCCACGGTTGGTAATTCATTCCCATTCGGGTTTGGTCACGGATTGCGCTATAATCGCCGGTTTTAACGCTGCACCCACAAGGCGCTGACTGTGATTGTATTTGACCAGGTACAGAAGTCGTATCAGGTGGGCGGCCGGGCGATCCCTGCGCTGCACCCCACGGATATGACCGTTGAAACCGGCGAGGTCTTCGGCATCGTCGGTCACTCCGGGGCGGGCAAGTCCACCCTGGTGCGTCTGATCAACCTGCTGGAACCACCCACCGGTGGCCGCATCCTGATCGACGACGAAGACATCACCGGCTACAACCCGGCCCAGTTGCGGGCATTCCGCCGCAAGGTGGGCATGATCTTCCAGCACTTCAACCTGCTCTCGTCCAAGACCGTGGCGGACAACATCGCTTTCCCGATGAAGCTGGCAGGCATCTATTCGAAGACCGAGATCCGGGAGCGGATCGAGGAACTGCTGGCCCGGGTCAGCCTGACTGACCATGCCAACAAGTACCCGTCCCAGCTCTCCGGCGGCCAGAAGCAGCGGGTGGGCATTGCCCGCGCCCTGGCCTGCCGTCCGACCATCCTGCTGTGCGACGAGGCTACCAGTGCCCTGGATCCGCAGACCACCCAATCGGTCCTGAAGCTGCTTGCGGACATCAACCGCGAGCTGGGCCTGACCATTGTCCTGATCACCCACGAGATGGACGTGGTGCGCCGGGTCTGTGACCGGGTGGCAGTGATGGACGCCGGCCGCGTGGTGGAAATGGGACCGGTGAGCGACGTGTTCCTGCACCCGCAGCATCCCACTACCCGGGATTTCGTGTTCGAGAGCGAGAGCATCGACCACCAGGAGCTGCAGGAAGATCTGCAGAAAGCCAATGGCCGTATCCTGCGCCTGACCTTCAAGGGCGAGTCCACCTACCAGCCGCTGCTGGGCAGCGTGGCCCGCAAATCCGGCGTGGATTTCAGCATCCTGTCCGGCCGCATCGACCACATCAAGGATACCCCCTACGGCCAGCTGACCCTGTCTCTGGTCGGTGGTGACCTGAACGTGGCCATGCAGGAATTCGAAGCCGCCGACGTCCATGTGGAGGTGCTGCGCTGATGGAAGCCTTATTGAGTAACGTCGACTGGAGCGAAATCGGCTGGGCTAGCTGGGACACTCTGGTGATGGTGGGTATGTCCCTGCTGTTCAGTGTGCTGATCGGCCTGCCCATCGGGGTGCTGTTGTTCCTGACCGGCAAACGTCAGTTGCTGGAGCAGCCGGTGGCCTACGCCGTGCTGTCGTTTGTTGTGAACGTGCTTCGATCGGTTCCGTTCATCATTCTTCTGATCGTGATGATCCCGTTCACCGTGATGCTGATTGGCACCTCGCTGGGTGTCGCCGGTGCCATTCCCCCGCTGGTGGCTGGTGGTGCGCCCTTCTTCGCCCGCCTCGTGGAAACCTCTCTGCGGGAAGTGGACCGGGGCATCATCGAGGCGACCCAGGCCATGGGTGCCAACGTGCGCCAGATCATCCTCGGGGCTTTACTGCCGGAGGCCCTGCCGGGCATTATCGCCGGCATTACCGTCACCGCCATTACCCTGGTGTCCTATGCCGCCATGTCCGGTGTTATCGGCGGTGGTGGTCTGGGCGACCTGGCTATCCGCTTCGGTTATCAGCGATTCCAGACTGACGTCATGGTGATTACTGTGGCGCTGTTGGTGATTTTTGTACAAGTACTCCAGATGGTTGGCGACCGTCTGGTTTTGTATTTCAGTCGTAAGTAGCCGTCAGAGTTTTGGGGGGAGCCGCCGACGGGCGATGCTTCCCGAAAAACGCCCGTGAATACGTCCCTGTAGGGCTTGGTCGCGCCATCCCTGGCGCTCCACGTTTTCGGGAAGCATCGCCCGCCGGCGGCCCGAGCCAACAGGACCATCTAAGTTCAATGTCTCTTACACAGGAGAACAGGTTATGAATTTCAAGAAGACCCTGGCCGCGTTTGCAGCCGCCGCCACTTTTTCCGTTGCCGCTTCTGCCGAGGAGCTGTCCGTGGCAGCAACTCCCGTGCCTCACGCGGAAATCCTGGAGTTCGTGAAGCCAACCCTGGCTGAGCAAGGTGTGGAGCTGGACGTGAAAGTCTTCACCGACTACATCCAGCCCAACATCCAGGTGGACCAGAAGCGGATGGATGCCAACTTTTTCCAGCACAAACCGTACCTGGAATCATTCAATGAAGGCCGCGGTACCAACCTGGTGACCGTCACCGGTGTTCACGTTGAGCCGTTCGGCGCTTATTCGAGCAAGATTGATTCGCTGGATGCGCTTGAAGACGGTGCCGTAGTTGCAATTCCGAACGATCCGACCAACGGTGGTCGTGCCCTGTTGTTGCTGCAGAAGGCAGGCCTGATCAAGCTTGAGGACCCGAGCAAGATCACTTCCACCGCCAGCGACATCGTGGAAAATCCCAAGAACCTGGAGTTCAAGGAACTGGAAGCTGCGACCCTGCCGCGTATCCTGAACCAGGTGGACCTGGCGCTGATCAATACCAACTACGCGCTGGAAGCGGGCCTGAACCCGTCTGAAGACGCACTGGTGATCGAGGGTTCCGAGTCTCCGTATGTGAACATCCTGGTTGCCCGTCCGGACAACAAGGACAGCGAAGCCATGCAGAAGCTGGCGGCGGTGCTGAAGTCCGAGGCGGTGAAGGACTTTATCCTGGAGAAGTATGAGGGTGCCGTGGTTCCGGCATTCTGATAGGGATGTAAAAGAGGGGTCAGAAGAACGAGTTCTTCAGACCCCGGTGGGTTTGGTCCGGGCTCATAAAAAAGGGGTCAGATGAAAGCTTTCATCTGACCCCATCTTGGAACCTTGCTCCGGGGTCAGAAGAAGCTTTTCTTCTGACCCCTTCTTCATTCCTCAGTCACCACCCCAGTTGGTCTTGGGATCCGGTGTCATGCGCAGGTAGGACTTCACCGCCTTGTAGCCCTGCGGGAACCGTTCCTTGATCTCTTCCTCGTCCTGCAGGGACGGCACGATTACCACGTCACCGCCACGTTCCCAGTTACCCGGGGTCGCAACCTTGTGTTCGTCGGTCAGCTGCAGGGAGTCGATGACTCGCAGCACTTCGTTGAAGTTACGACCGGTGGAGGCCGGATAGGTGATGATCAGGCGCACCTTCTTGTTAGGGTCGATCACGAACAGGGAGCGCACGGTCAGGCTGCTGTCGGCATTGGGATGGATCATGTCGTACAGCTCGGAAACCTTGCGGTCCTCGTCGGCGATGATCGGGAAGTTCACCGAACAGCCCTGGGTTTCCTCGATGTCTTTCACCCATTCCTTGTGGGAGTCGACCGGGTCGACACTCAGGGCAATGGCCTTGACGTTACGCTTGGCGAACTGGTCCTTCAGCTTGGCGGTGAGGCCGAGCTCGGTGGTGCACACCGGGGTGAAGTCTGCCGGGTGGGAGAACAGAACTCCCCAGCTGTCGCCAAGCCAGTCGTAGAAACGGATCTTGCCTTCTGTTGAATCCTGTTCGAAATCCGGTGCGGTATCTCCAAGACGCAAACTCATAGATTCTCTCCTCTGATGGTCGTTCCGGTTTCTTGAGTGTATACAAGTATTCTGGTGCTGGATGAGGTGAATACAAGGGTGCAATGATCCACCTCATCCAAACACTTTTTTACATCGATATAACAGGAACTTGAGAGCCTGCCTATCAATCAACGCCCAGTGCTTTCTCCCGGGCAAAGTGCTCACGGGTCAGCTTGAACACCACCGGACTGAGCAGTAACAGGGCCACCAGGTTGGGCAGCGCCATCATGGCGTTAAGGGTATCGGCCACCAGCCAGACAAATCCCAGGTTCAGGGTGGCGCCGATGGGGATCGCAATGATCCAGGCAACCCGGTAAGGCACGATCGCCTTCACGCCAAACAGGAACTCGATGCTGCGCTCGCCATAGAACGACCAGCCCAGAATGGTGGTAAAGGCAAACACCGCCAGGGCAATAGCAACAATATAGTTGCCCACACCCGGAAGCGCATCGGCAAATGCCAGGGAGGTGAGTTCGGCTCCGGAAACGCCGTTGGTCCACGCGCCGGAGGTGATGATCACCAGGCCGGTAATGGTGCAGATGATGATGGTGTCGATGAACGTGCCCAGCATGGCCACCATGCCCTGGTTGATCGGGTCACGGGTCTGTGCGGCGGCATGGGCGATTGGCGCGGAGCCGAGGCCCGCCTCGTTGGAGAAAATGCCCCGGGCGACACCGAATCGGATCGCCGCCCAGACCGCGGCGCCGGCAAAACCGCCCTCGGCGGCAATCGGGCTGAAGGCATGCTTGAACACCAGCGCGATAGCGGCCGGGAGCTCAGCGGCGTTAATGGCGAGTACCGCGAGGCCGGCCAGCAGGTAGGAGATGGCCATCAGCGGAACCAGGGCACTGGCGACGTGGCCGATCCGACGGATACCGCCAATCAGCACCATGCCTACCAGTACCATGAGGATGACGCCGGTGGCCCAGTGGGGCAGACCGAAGTTGGCCTCCATCACGTCTGCCACCGAATTGGCCTGTACCGTGTTACCGATGCCAAAGCCGGCGATGGCGGCGAAAATGGCAAACAGGACACCCAGCCAGCTCCATTTACTGCCCAGACCGTTGCGGATGTAGTACATGGGGCCACCGACGTGATTGCCGCGCTCGTCCACTTCGCGGAAACGCACCGCCAGTACCGCCTCGGAATACTTGGTGGCCATGCCCACCAGGGCGGTCAGCCACATCCAGAACAGGGCGCCCGGCCCGCCCAGGAACACCGCGGTGGCGACGCCGGCAATATTGCCGGTGCCGACGGTGGCCGAGAGTGCGGTCATCAGGGCCTGGAATGGCGGAATTTCACCCTCGGTTTCAGCCCCGGTGGCCTTGCGCCCCTGCCACATGAGCCTGAAACCTGCGCCCAGTTTCAGCACCGGCATCAGCTTGAGGCCGATGCTGAGGAACAGCCCGACCCCGAGGATCATGACCAGCATGGGAGGGCCCCACACCAGACCGTTGATCTGACCAATAAAATTTTCAATGGCTGACATGGGGATCTCCCTGCGTTTGCCATGGATTGAGAAAGTGGATTTGCCCTAGTCAGGGTATAACTGATTGAGTTTAGTCAGTTATTTTCACCTGTAAACCGTTTTCGCCGAATCGGTTTTCCTTTTGCACGGTGATTGCCTATGTTTAGGGATAGGCGGGCCGCTTTGGCCTGCAATGAAAACGGAAGTGGAGGGATTTGCCCATGCGGTCACTGAAAGTATCCGATGTGATGTGGAACCACATTGAGCCGGTTCGCTGCGGCACACCCCTGACCAAGGTAGTCAAGACCCTGCTGACCAACCATGTCACCGGTCTGCCGGTAGTGGATGACCAGCGGCGTGTGCTGGGGTTTGTTTCCGAGCAGGACTGCATCCATTCCCTGCTGGTGAGCAGCTATCACTGTGAGGGTGACCCGATCGTGGACGATGTCATGTTCCGTCAGCCTCTGACCATCTCACCGGAAATGTCAGTGGTGGATCTGGCCCAGAACCTCGGCGCCGGTAAGCCGAAAGTGTATCCGGTGGTCGACCATGGCAAACTGGTCGGCATTGTCACACGTACAGCTATCCTGTCCGAGCTGGCCCGAACCGGTTGTGGTCTTGAGTTGCCGAAATACGCCAGCGCGGACGAGGACTGAGTTCACCTTTCAGACCGGGACCAATTATGGAACTGCTATCCACAAACGTTTGTTTTGGTGGCGAGCACCGCCGTTACCGCCACACCTCCGCGAGCCTTGAATGCGATATGGAGTTCGCGGTGTTTCTGCCCCCCTCCGCCGTGGGCAGCTCGCCCAGGCCGGCGCCGGTGCTCTACTGGCTGTCCGGGCTGACCTGCACCGACCAGAACTTCATGCAGAAAGCCGGTGCCCAGAAACTGGCCGCGAAACTGGGCCTGGCCATCGTGTGCCCGGACACCAGCCCACGGGGACTCAACCTGCCGGGCGAGGATGACAGCTACGACTTCGGAACCGGCGCGGGTTTTTACATCAATGCCACCCAGCAGCCCTGGGCACCCCACTACCGGATGTACGATTACGTGGTGAAGGAGTTGCCGCAGCTGGTGGAGAACGAACTACCGGTGACGGACCAGCGATCGGTCAGTGGCCATTCCATGGGTGGGCACGGTGCCCTGATCTGTGCCCTGAAGAATCCGGGGCACTACCAGTCTGTTTCCGCCTTTGCGCCGATTGCCAATCCCACCGAGTGCCCCTGGGGCCAGAAGGCGTTCAGTGGTTACCTGGGCGATGATCGCTCAAGCTGGGAGCAGTGGGATGCTACCTTGCTGATCCCCACGGCCCGGGAACGTCTGCCGCTGCTGGTGGACCAGGGCACCGCCGACGAGTTTCTCGAGACTCAGCTCAACCCGGAGGCGCTGGCGGATATCTGTGAAAAGTTCCACCACCACATCAATCTGCGCATGCACCGGGGCTACGACCACAGCTATTTCTTCATCGCCTCGTTCATCGATGATCACCTGAACCACCATGCCAAAGCCCTGGGGTTGATCTGATCAGCCCTGAAGGGTCTGGTGGTGCTGGAACGCCTTCTGCACGTGCTCACGGATCTGTTTGTCGTCCCAGGGCTTGGTCAGGAATTTGTAGATAGAGCCCTCGTTGATGGCTTCCGTCACCGATTTCAGGTCGGTGTATCCGGATAGCACGATGCGGACGGTATCCGGGTGTATCGCCTTCACCCGGCTGAGAAATTCTGTGCCTGACATTTCCGGCATCCGCTGGTCCGAGATGATCACCTGGACATCGTTCTCTGCCAGCAGGCTGAATGCTTCATGCACACTGCTGGTGGTCAGGATCCGGTAGCCATCCCGCCGTAATACCCGGGTAAGTGCCCGCAGGATGTTGCTTTCATCATCCAGCAGCAACAGGGTTTTCTCCGGGCTGTCCTGATCATCGGCAGTGTTGTTGGCGTAACCGCCCCGGGTGTGCATGTACTCTTCCAGCAAATTGAGGGGCATGGGCCGGGCGAACAGGAATCCCTGCAGCAGGTCGCACTGGTTCCGGCGCAGGAACGCCGCCTGAGCGTCGGTCTCCACCCCTTCCGCCACCACGTCCAGGGACAGGTGGTGGGCCATGGAAATCACCCCCTGGGTGATGGCGGCGTCGCTGCGGTCCTGGATGACATCCCGGATGAACGAGCGGTCAATCTTGATCTTGCTGGCTGGCAGCAGCTTGATGTAGCTGAGGCTGGAAAAGCCGGTACCAAAATCGTCAATGGCAATGCCTACCCCGAGATCTCTCAGATCATGCAGGGTCCGGATCACCTGATCGGCGTCGTAGAGCACCGCCGACTCGACAATTTCCAGTTCCAGCGCTTCCGGGGGCAGACCGGAGGCTTCCAGTGCGTCGCCAACAGCGCCAATAAATCCGGCTTTTCTTACCTGCATGGGTGACACGTTTACCGCGACGGTGCAGTCCCGGAACCCGGCCTTATGCAGCCGGAGCATGTCTCTGCAGGCCTGCTCCAACACCCACTGGCCCAGGGCGATGATCTGGCCGGTCTCCTCCGCCAGGGGCAGGAAATCCCCGGGCGATACCAGGCCCCGTTCCGGATGATCCCAGCGCACCAGGGCTTCCACCGCCCGGGCCTTGCCGGTGCGGGAATCGACCAATGGCTGGTAATAGAGGGTGAGCCGCTCATTGTCGATGGCATCCTGCAGCTCGTTGCGCAGCTTGACCCGGTAGCTGGCCTCGGTGTTGAGCTGCTCGGAGAACCACTGGTAGGTGTTACGCCCCATCTGTTTGGCCCGGTACATGGCCAGGTCGGCTTGCTGGATCAGTTCCGTGGGCTGGCTGATGCTGCCGTCGGTGGTGGCGATACCAACGCTGGCGGTCAGGTGCAGATTTTCGTCGTTGACCTTATAGGGCGCAGAGAGCGTGCGCATGATCTGCTCGACCACCATCAGGGCGTCATCGTTGCGGGCCAGATCCGGCAACAACATCACATACTCGTCGCCACTGACCCTGGCTACGGTATCACCGGTCCGGCAGACCTCCATGAGCCGGCGAGCCACTTCAATCAGCAGCTGGTCGCCGGTGCGATGGCCGAGGGAGTCATTGATCAGCTTGAAGCCGTCCAGGTCGATGAACAGCAGGGCCAGGGTGCGGCCATGGCGCTGTGCGAAGCGGCAGGCCTGTTCCAGGCGGTCTTCCAGCAGGGCCCGGTTGGGAAGTTGGGTGAGCACATCGTGGCTGGCGTTGTAGGCCAGCTGGTTCTCCACATCCTTGCGCTCGGAAATATCGTTCTGGACGCCGACAAAGTGGGTCACTTCACCCTCGTCGTTGCGGATCGGTGACAGGTACAGGTCGTTCCAGAACGGCGTGCCATCCTTGCGGAAGTTGCGTAGCACCACGGAGGTCTCGCCACCGGTGGCGAGGGCTTTGCGGATCTCCGAGAGTGCCTGTTCGTTGCTCGGATCGTCACTGTAGCCCTGCAGGAACCGGCAGTTCCGGCCGACCGCCTCTTCCGGGCTGAAGCCGGTGATACGTTCGAACGTGGGGTTCACGTACACCAGGGGCATGTCCGGTCTCTGGGCATCGGCGATGACAATGCCGTTGGAGCTGGACTCGATGCACTGTTGCAGTAGGCGCAGCCGACGGCTGTTATCAATCTGCCGGGTCATGTCGGTAACCATCACCAGATCGAGGGGGTGATGGTCGAGCACAATGCGTTCGGTCAGGAGTTCGACATACAGGCTGTCGCCATCCCGGGTCCGGTGTTCTTCCAGGGTGCTGCCCTCGCGCAGGATGACACCTTCCCGCGGAACAGGGCTGGTATTGCAGCGCAGATCCGACAGTGACAAGTCTGCGACTTCTTCGGCCCGGAAGTCATAGAGTGCCAGGGCGGCCCGGTTCATGGATTCGATACGTCCCGACTCAGGCTGTACCAGGTACATGGGCGCCGGATTGTTTTCAAACAACAGTCGGTAATGGGCCTCGCTGCTGGCCAGATCTTCGTTGGCGGCGGCCCGGTCCACGGCGTAGCGGATGCTTCGAATCAGGGTATGACCATCCAGCCGGCCCTTGACGAGGTAATCCGCCGCGCCCAGTTCCACCGCCCGGGCATCCAGATCGGCATCGCCCTGGCCGGTGAGCAGGATGAAAGGAGAGGTAATCCCCCGGTCCTGGGCTTCCCGGATGACATCCAGGCCGGAATCCGGGCCCAGTCGGAGATCGACGAGGGTGACATCGATTTGCTCGTGGTCCAGGGTTTCGAGCCCGGCAGCCATGGTGTCCAGCCAGATCAGTTCAACGCCCGAAGGGCTGACGTCGTGCAGGAGATCCCGTGTGATCAGGTAATCGTCTTCGTCGTCCTCGATGAGCAGGACACGGAGCATCGGCTCAGTCATGTTCCTTGTTGATCCACTGTTTTGTGAGTGACTCTACGACATCCAGCAGATCGCTGTATTTCCGGGGCTTGACGATATAGTCATTGGCTCCCCGCTGCTGGCAGAAGTCGCGGTCATCCTGATCACTGGATGTGGTCATGATGACCGTAGGCAGTACCTGTAGCCGGGGATCCGACTTGATCTCCTGCAGGGACTGGCGGCCATCCTTGAGCGGCATGTTCAGATCCAGCAGCAACAGGTCCGGAATCGGACAGGTCTGGCCCTCGCGGTCCGGATGCTGGCCGTGGAGGAAATCCATCAGTTCTTCGCCATCGTGGACAAAGCACAGCGTGCAGTCGGCACACTGGTCCTCGAAGGCTTCCCGGATCATCAGACAGTCGTCCGGGTCATCATCGGCAACCACCACCAGGGCGGGTTTTACAGGTTTATCCATCCTTGCTCTGCTCCTGTGCAGGACTGCTTGTGAACCGGATCCGGAACGTGGTTCCTTCGCCGGGTGCGCTAACCACGGTGATCTCCGCACCGTGGCGATCCAGGATTTTCTTCACAATGGCCATGCCAATCCCGGTACCCGCATACCCCTCCCGGCTATGCAGGCGCTGGAACGGGTGGAACAGTTTCTGGGTGTAGCGTGGGTCGAATCCGATCCCCCTGTCCTGCACCACCAGCGTCCAGCCCGAGTCATTCACATCCTCAGCATAGACGGAAATTTCCGGGGGTGTGCCAGGGGTATGGAATTTGATGGCGTTGCTGAGCAGGTTCTGGAATACCTGGCGCAGCTGGGTCGCGTCTCCCACCAGATCCGGCAGCGGCTGAATGTTAATGCGGGCCTGCTCCCGGGCAATGGCGGTGTCCAGGTCCTGAAGCACGCCGGTAAGGACGTCATCGGTGTGGCACAGCGCCATCGGTTTGGCGCGGGTGGTGACCCGGGAGTAGCTCAGCAGGTCCTCGATCAGCTGCTGCATGCGTCCGGCGGCGGACTGCATGCGTTTCAGGTAGTCCTGTTCGCTGGGGCCGAACTGGTCGGATTTGGTCATCAGCCGGTCGGAGAAAGCCTGGATCTTGCGCAGGGGTTCCTGCAGGTCGTGGGACGCCACGAAGGCGAAATCCTGGAGTTCGCGGTTACTCCGTTCCAGTTCGGCCATGGCCGCTTCCAGCTTCTGCTGAGCTTCCTTGCGCTCCCGGATGCTGCGATAGTACACCGCGAGACCTTCGTCGGACGGGTAGGCGCTGACTTCGAGCCAGTTATCCAGGGGCGCATAATACGCTTCAAAAGAAACGGATTCGCCGGTTTCCATGGCATGGCTGTACTGGTCATCGAATTCTGTCCCGATGGCCTCGGGAAACATTTCCCACAGACTGTGTCCGATCAGATCTTCCCGTTTTTGGTGCAGGAGTTCTTCTGACTTTCGGTTGACGTAGGTAAAGCGCCAGTCGGCATCGAGGGTAAAGAAAGCATCGGTGATACTCTCGAAGATGTTCGCCTGTCGTTCCGCATAGCGCCTTATTTGCTCCATCGCCTGATGGCTGGTGGTGATGTCCTGGAACGCGCCCTGAAGTTTCACCACCTTGCCCTCATCGTCCTGCACCGCATGACCGATGGATCGAACCCAGCGCAGGTTGCCCTTGGCGGTGCGTATCTGCAGCTCCTCGTCGAAGGGAATGCCGGTCTCCATGCAGAGCAGCACCGCTGCCCGAATCTGCTCCCGGTGCTCGTCGACATAGAAATTGATGGCGTCCTCTACGTCCGGCGCCTGACCCCGCGGTAATTCGTGGATATCGCAGACGCCATCCGACCAGACGGATTGGCCGGTTGACAGGTCGACTACCCAGCCGCCCAGCAGCGCCAGGCGCTCAGCCAGTTTGAGCAGGGCCTCGTTTTCTCTCAGCTTTTCTTCAATCGCCAGCTGTTCGGTGGTATCCCTGGCAACCACGTAGATCAGGTCGTCGGCACTGAGGATGGCATTGATCTGCAACCAGTGCGGGTTGCCTTCAAAGTCCAGCGCCCGGACCAGCAGGTCCTTGATCTCATGGCCCTCGGTCAGTGCTTGTACCGCCCGGACGACTTTCTCGTGGTCTTCGGCATGGATCAGGTCCATATAGGAACTGCCCAGCAGCTGCTCCCGGGTGTAGCCCAGGGTATGGACAAAGGTTTCGTTGAGCTCGAAAAAATGGCTGTTCAGGTCAACGATGCAGAACATGTCCGGAGACAGTGCGAAAAACTGGTCCCGTTCCCGGGACAGGGTTTCGTTGGTGGTCCGCAGCTCCCGCTCCTCTTCCAGGTGCTGGTTCAGCACGTCGTTCAGTTCCGCCAGGCTGCGGGCTCGTTGTTCGGACTGACGCCAGAAAAAATGCGACAGCATAACCAGGAAGCTTAGTCCCAGGCCGGTGAACAATACCGCCGGCGGTAGGTAGAGTTCACCCGGGGGAAGGCTGCCTCTGCGGGTGTAGACCTCTATCCTGCGTTCACTGTCGTGGTGTGGCGTGATCCTGTGGGAGGCCAGCAGTGATTCCTGGGTCGGGGGGATATCCGGTGCGCTATCGAAGACGGCCTGGTCGTGGTGGTACACCTTGATATGCAAGTTGCCGTCATAGTGGGCCGTCAACTTCTCGTAGACGGTCTGGAGATCCACCACGGCAAGAACTGACCACGAATAACTCGGGCCCGGAGTGATCGGAACGGCAACGGCTGCGTGATAACGGTTCTGATTGTCCACCAGTGGTGCACTGAGATGCGCGTTGCGGGACTCGATGGTGTGATTGAGCCAATCCCGGTTTTGCTGGTCTGACACGAAGATTTCCAGCCAGCCACGGTAGCCGAGGGTGCGGGATTCGGTTCGCACCGGGCTGTGCTCCCGGTTGAGGATGGTGATCAGCCGGAGGTCCGGGAAGTCACGGAGGTAGCTGCTCACTTCCTGTTCCCAGAAACTTTCCGGTGGAACGCCATCAAGCAGTTCCCAGCGTTCAGCCAGACGGCGGATCAAAGCCAGTTTGACACCGAACGCGGAGTCGGCCGAAGCCTCGAGCTGACTCGCCAGTGACTCGGCACGCTCGATCAGACGCTCGCCGGATTGCAGACGCAGGGCGTGCCAGCTCAGAGTGGTGACCAGGATGCCCAGGATGCCAAGCACAAGCAGGCCCTTGGAATAAAACTGCACTTCACTGCGATAGATGGAATACAGGAACGGCAGGGTCAAACCCGCGAGCATCACCAGGGGGCTGAGGACTAGGGTGGATTCGGTGATATTGCCCTGCCCCAGGGCGGACAATGCCGGATACCAGTGGGACAGCAGCGACAGCAGACCGAGGCCGAACACCATCGGGCCGCAGACCAGCCCGACAAACCAGCCCCGGGAAAGGTGCATGGCGGCCAGCCCGCTCAGGCTGATCAGCAGAATCACCAGCAGCAGTAACGGGTTGAGAGCGGCGATGTCCAGCCAGTCGCTCTCGGGAAAATGGGGTGCCAGTGTCAGCAGCGAGGCAAGGACAATGAGGATGAAGCCCAGGCCGGTCGCGAGCCAGCGGTACCGCAACAACAGCGCCAGGAAGGCGGCGCAGAGGGTCAGTGCTACCAGCCCGGCACCGGGACGCAGTGACAGGCGGCCGACGCCTTCCGGTCCGCTGATACCGAAGTCGATCAGGATTATCAGACCCACGGAACCCAGGGATATGGCCAGGGCGAGGGTCAGGCAGTACCAGAAGGCCGGTCGCTTGAGCGCGTTAACCATGGAGTACCTGGGGCCCCAGCAGGCGCAGGATTTCGTCGGCAGTGGTCAGACCGTCGCGCAGTTTTTCCAGGGCATCGTCCAGCAGCACCATCATGCCCTTCTCCCGGGCGAGGGTCTCGATCTGCATGGCGCTGGCCCCTTCGGTAATGGCAATCCGGAGTTCCTCGTTCATGGTCAGCACTTCGTGAATGGCGACCCGGCCCTTGTAGCCCTTGTGACATTTCTCGCAGCCCCGGCCGCGATAGAAACGCAGATCCTCACTCAGGAACTGTGGCCCCAGCTGTTCCAAAACCTCCGTGGGCCGCTCGGTTTCTTCCCGGCAGTGGGTGCAGATCCGCCGCACCAGACGCTGGGCGATGATGGCTTCCAGCGCCGAGGCCAGCACGAATGGCTTCAGGCCGAGATCCAGCAGTCGCGCCACGGTGGCCGCGGCAGAACTGGTATGCAGGGTAGAATAGACCAGGTGCCCGGTCATCGCCGCGTGGAACGCCACATCGGCGGTTTCCTCATCCCGGATCTCGCCCAGCAGGATCACATCCGGATCCTGGCGCAGGATTGCCCGCAGCACGCTGGCGAAATCCAGCCCTATCCGGTCCTTGACCGGCACCTGGCCGGCCATGTCGACATGGAACTCCACCGGGTCCTCGATGGTGACGTAATTGCGCTCCGGCGAGGCATTGTGCTGCAGCAGCGCATACAGGGTGGTGGTCTTGCCGCTACCGGTGGGACCGGTGGCCAGGATGATGCCCTGGGGCTTGGCAATGACATGCTTGAGCCGGGCCAGGTTGTGCTGTGACAGTCCGAGATCCTCCAGGGACTGGGCCGAAGACTGGCGCTCCAGCACCCGCATGACCACCTTCTCCCCGTTGATGGTGGGCAGGGTGGAAATCCGCAGGTCGACGATCCGCATCGGGGTCTTGACGGTGATCCGGCCATCCTGGGGGCGTCGCCGCTCGGTGATGTCCAGCTCCGCCATGACCTTGATGCGCGAGACCACCGACATCAGCAGGTTGGTCGGGATGTGGATCTTGTCCTGAAGCACGCCGTCAATGCGGTAGCGCACCACCAGCGACTTGGTGCGGGGATGAACGTGGATGTCGCTGGCGCCCAGGCGCAGGGCCTCGAGGATAATGGCATTCACCAGCCGGATCGCCGGTGGCTCTTCGGAGCTGCCGAGCAACTGTTCCAGGGATTCCTGGTCGGCGTCCTCGTCCAGCACGATCTCGATGCCCTCGTAGGGATCGTCGGAGCCCACCTTGGTGGTGATATCGTCCAGATCGTTGGTGTCGCCGAAGATCTCAGCCAGCTTGTTCTGCATCTGCGAGGTTTCGCACAGCAGCGGGTGGATGGTGTAGCCGGTCATGAACCCCAGCTCGTCGATCAGGTTGATGTCCATGGGGTCCACCATGGCCAGGCGCAGGCGCTGGCCACTGGCCCGCAGCGGCAGCACCAGCTGGCGGGTACAGATTTTCTGGGGGACCAGGGACAGCAGGCTGGGGTCCGGCTGGAACTCCCTCAGGTCCACCTCTTCGAACAGCATGTCGTCCCGCAGCAGTTCGAAGACCTTGGTGAAGTCCACCCAGTCATGCTTGAGCAGCTGGCGCACCACCGGTGTTTTCTGGCTCTGCATTTCCCGGTGCAGCTGCTGGATCTGCTGGGGATTGAGCCAGCCTTTCTTGTGCAACAGGATGGCCAGCTGGCTGCGGTTGGTGGCAGTCAGCTTGCTGATGGTCTCGAGGTCGCGGCCCTGTTTCTGGGTCTGTTGCTCCAGGCTCCGGTTGCGCTGCATCAGCTCGTACTGTTCCAGCGCCAGGGCGATGGTCAGGCGGATGTCGTCATCGTTCCAGGGCTTGAGGATGAACCGGTAGACCGCACCGTCCTTGATCGAGCCCATCACCGCGTCGGTGTTGGCGTGACCGGTGAGCATGATGCGGATGGTCTGGGGCCAGCGCTCCCGGACTTCCCTGAGCAGTTCGCTGCCATTCATGCCCGGCATCATGAAGTCGGTCATGATCAGCTCGACCGGCTGCTTTTCCAGGATTTTCAGGGCCTCGGCACCGCTGCGGGCGAACAGAAGTTCGTAGTTTTCCCGCTGGAACACCCGGCGCAGGGACGCCAGGATGTTGGGCTCGTCGTCCACCAGCAGCAGGCGATAGGGCGCGGCGCGCTTGGTCGGCTCCGGGGCCGGTTGTTTGTCGGTGTCGTTTCCGTAGAACAGGGATGCGTAGCGATTTGCCATTCAGGAACCTTGTTGGACTGGCAGTGAGAGGACGACTCGGGTACCCGCCCCCTCCTGGCTGTCGAGTGTCAGTTGGCCACCGTGGGCGCGGACCGTATCCCGGGCCACGGTGAGTCCCAACCCGGTGCCGGATCCCACCGGCCGGGTGGTGAAAAAGGCATCGAAGACCTGGCTGCGAATCGTCTCCGGGATGCCGCAGCCGTTGTCCTGGATGATCACCTGGATACCGGTATTGTCCGCCAGGGTCCTGACCAGGATGCGGCCATCCTCCCCGACCGCCCGGGCCGCGTTGTCCAGCAAATTGAAAAGGGTCTGCGACAGCCTGGACGGATGGCCCGGGATCCTGGGCAGCTCTGCAAGGTTCTCGGTGATGTTCAGTCGGTGGTCATGCTCGGTCTGTACCAGGTGACAGGCGCTGCGCAGCAGGCTGTTCAGGTCGCACAGGGCATTGTCGGCCTGATCGATGCTGGAGAAGGTCTTCAGGTCAGCGACGATGCTGGCAATGCGGTCGGTTCCATCGATCGACTCGTTCAGCAGATCGTGGAAATCCTCCAGCAGTTCCCAGTTCTCGGCGGTTTCAGGCAGCAGGGGCTCCAGATTCTGGACATAGTCCCGGGCCACCCGCAGGTTGCTGCTGATGAACCCGACGGGATTGTTGATTTCGTGGGCGACACCGGCGGCCAGATGACCAACCGAGCGCAACCGGGCACTCTCGTAGAGTTCCTGCTGGGTCTGGCGGATCACGGCGACCTGTTCATCCACTTTCTGTTGCAACTGGTCGGACAGTTCCCGGTATTTGGCCTCGGATGCCCTGAGGGCCTCGTTCTGACGCTGAAGCTCCGCATAGCTGGCTTCGGTGGTGTCATGGTGGATATTGGCGGCCAGGCGATACTTGGCCACGAACAGCATCAGGAAGGATACCAGTTCGGCCGCGGCCCCCCGTTCCACGGCCGAGGCGCCACCGCTCAGCCAGCCGACGGTTTCCAGGTTGAATTCCACCGGAACGGCGTCCCCGGCACGGTTTTCGCTGATCACCACCGGCGCCCGGCACAGGGCGCTCAGCCCGTTGCTCAGTCTCTGGAGCTGGTCCGGGGTCAGCAGGTCGGACAGTGTCGGATCGTCCTCGAAGTTACGCATCATCCACCCCGTGGCTGGCGCTCAGTCGGCCAATGAAAGTGGCCCGGTCAATGCCGTGCTTGCCGGCAAGGTCGAACTCGGCATCGATGCCTGTATAAAGGCGGTCGAGCAGAGTCCGGAAGGTTTCGATGACTCCCGTGCCCTGAAGGGCGGAGGCCATGGCCAGTGGCGCCCAGGGCGTACCCGCCCAGCGTGCCTGGAGTTCGGCCTCGTCCACCACGGCAGGCAGGTCGCGCTTGTTGAATTGCACCACCATGGGCAGGGCGTCGATATCCAGGCCCACTTTGTCCAGGTTGTCTTCCAGGTTGCCGAAGGCGATGGCGTTGTTGTCCTGCTGGGCGACCTGGGAGTCGGCCACGAACACCACCCCGTCGGCCCGGGACAATACCGCCTTGCGGGTACTGTCGTGCTGGACCTGTCCGGGCACGGTATAGAGCTTCAGCCTCAGGTCCAGCCCGGAGCGGCTGCGCAGACCGATGGGCAGCATGTCGAAGAACAGGGTGCGGTCGTCCCGGGTCTCGAGCACCATCAGCTCGCCCTTGCGCTCGGGATTGAGCAGGGAATGCAGCTGCATCAGGTTGGTGGTCTTGCCGCTCAGGGCCGGGCCGTAGAACACCACCTTCAGGGCGAGCTTGTTGTCTTCCGGGCTGAAATCAGGCATTACGCAGGTCCGCTTCAGTCATCGTTGCCAATCAGCACCGAGCCATCGGCATCCCGCTGGACCCGGGTGATGCCCGGGTTCTCGGCCTCCAGCCGCAACAATTCTTCCTCACGGGCCCGGAGCATGTCTTTCTGGCGGTCGTTTTCCTGGCGCAGGCGCTGGTTTTCCTTTTTCAGCTGGTACAGGTCGATGGCCGAGCGGATGACACTCACCACCTCATGGTCTTCCCAGGGTTTGGACAGGTACCGATGCACTTCTGCCTGGTTGATGGCCTTGATCATGGACTCCCGGTCACCGTAGGCACTGAGCACCAGGCGGATGGCATCGGGCTGGCGCTGTTTGGCGAACTGCAGATAGGTGACGCCGTCGGCGGTGGGCATCCGGTAATCCGAGATGATCACGGCGTACTCGTGCTCCAGGAGGCTGCCGAGGGCTTCCTCGACATTGTCGTAGGTATGCACCTCCCAGCCCTCCGGTTTGAGCAGCCGGCGCAGGGCACTAAGAATATTGCGTTCGTCGTCCACCAGCTGGATCTTGATCATGGCTTGTCTCCGTGTCGCCGTGGTTATTCGTTGTTGGGGTCGGGCTGAGTGATGGGCAGGGTCAGACGGAAGCAGGTGCCTTCACCGGGAGTGCTGTCCACGTCAAGGCTGCCCTGGTGCTTTTCGATGATGTTGAAGGACAGGGAGAGGCCCAGGCCCGTGCCTTTGCCGACCGGCTTGGTGGTAAAGAACGGTTCGAAGATCCGGTGCCGGTGCTCCGGCGAGATGCCTTTGCCGGTGTCCTGCACTTCGATGATGGCAGTGTCACCCTGCTGGCGCGTGCGAATGGTGATCCGGCCAAAACTTTCGATGGCATGGGCGGCGTTGACCAGCAGGTTCATCACCACCTGGTTGATCTGGGAGATGATGCATTCCACTTCGGGCAGCTCTCCGAACTCCCGCACCACCTCGGCTTTGTACTTCAGTTCGTTGTTGACCACGTTCAGGGTGGTTTCGATGCCCCGATGGATATCCGCCGGCTTGAATTCTTCCTCCTCGATGTGGGAGAAGTCCTTCATGGCCGCAATGATGGTCTTGACCCGCTCGATGCCCTCCCGAGATTCCGCCAGCAGATCCCGCAGGTCGTCCCTCAGATAATCGTAGTCAATGTTCTGCTTGATCACCCGGAGGTCATCCAGGGACCTGGCGCTGTCTACCGCCTCGGTCAGCCGGAACAGGTCATTGAGATAGGTGTCCAGGGTTTGCAGGTTGGAATAGACGTAACCCACGGGATTGTTGATCTCGTGGGCGACGCCGGCGGCAAGCTGGCCAATGGCCGCCAGTTTTTCCGACTGCAGCAATTGCTGATTGGCCTGTTCCAGGCGGGCGTTGAGTAATTCCTGGTCTGACTGGGGTGTAGAGGCGTTGGACATAGACAACCGTAACCGTGAAATTTCAGCTGATCCCAGTATAGATGGCCGGTTTTTGCCGCTTGGTAACGTTTGGTTTCCAGAATGCGGAGTTACGTTATCAATTCCCTGTTATTTATGTGGTTTTTACGGTCTGCCTGGAGGGATGCAGCGTATTAATCTGTACGCACCATGAAACATTGTTAAAAAATAGCCAGACATGACGACCTGTCGGACCTGTTCGGCTACGCTTGGGACCATTATGCGACCTTTGTCGGAAAACTTTTCCCATGTTCCAACGCCTTAGATCGGATTTTCGTCTGTCCATCATTACCCTGCTGGGGCTGAGCGGCTTTCTGGGTATCACGCCGTTTGCCGTGTTGCGCTTTCATCAGGGCGAGTTGGTGACCGGCGTGGTTGACGTCCTGATTCTCTGCGGCGTCTGCGGTGGTGTGGTCTATGCGTGGATGACCGGGGATACCCGGCGCAGCGGCCTGGTCATGGCCATCGTGGCCTCGTTCGGGGCCGTGGTGGTGGCGGGTCTGGTGGGTGACCCCGGGCTCTTCTGGCTCTACCCCTGCCTGATTACCAGTTTCTTCCTGACACCGCCGAGGGTCGCCATTGCCATCAATGTGTCCTCGGTGGTGCTGATGGTTGCCCTTGGCGATGCCTTCTCCAGCCTCGAACAGATGGGCTCGTTCGTTTCCACTGCCCTGGTGGTCAGTGCCTGCGCCTTCGTTTTCGCCAGCCGCAATGAGGATCAGCGCCGGCGCCTGGAGCACCTGGCCACCATCGATCCATTGACCGGGGTGAAGAACCGCCGCGCCATGGATGAGGAGCTGGCCATTGCTCAGGCCCATGCCAGCCGGACCGGAATTTCCTGTGCCCTGATCCTGCTGGATATCGATCATTTCAAGCAGATCAACGACGAGTACGGTCACAGTGTCGGGGATGAGGTTCTTGTCGATCTGGTCAACGTGCTTCGTAAAAACACCCGGAAGTCCGACCAGCTGTTCCGCTATGGCGGTGAAGAGTTTGTTCTGCTGGTCCCGGCCATCGACGGGGCGGGACTCAAGACCGTCATCAGTAATCTGCAGCAGTTGCTGCGCAACCATGTGAAGCATCCCGGCGGTTCCATCACGGCGTCCTTCGGTGTCGCCGAGCTGGATTGGGGCGAGCGCGTGGACAGCTGGCTTGCCCGAGCCGACGACGCCCTGTACCAGGCAAAGGAAACCGGCCGGGACCGGGCAGTGTTTGCGGAGCCCCGTATTCGCGCCTTGCTTCAGTCAGCCTGATCCGGCGTAAAGCAGAACAGGCGCCAGCCCAGCAGCAGGCTGGCGGACGTAAGGCCACAGGTCAGTCCTACCCAGAATCCCGCAGCCCCCATGGCGGGCACGATCCAGTCGGTGAACGTCAGGGCGTAACCCAGCGGCAATCCGATCCCCCAGAATGAAAACAGCATGATGAACATGGGGATACGGGTGTCCTTGTACCCCCGCAGGGCGCTGATGCACGTCACCTGCACCACATCGGCGACCTGGAACAGGGCCGCGAAGCCCAGCAGGGCCACGGTGACCGCCCGGACATCGGCCTCGCCCGAATACAGGGCGGCAATCTCCGGGGAAAAGGTGTACAGCAGGGTGGCAAAAACCAGCGCAATGGCCGCCGCCAGTACCAGCGAGCTGCGGGAAATCAGGCGGGCGCTGTCCGGCGCCCGGGCCCCGATCAGGAAGCTCACCCTCAGGGTCAGAGCCATGCCCAGGCTCAACGGCAACATGAACAGCAGCGACACCACGTTCAGGGCAATCTGGTGGCCCGCGACCACCACCGGGCCAAGAGGCGCCAGGAACAGGGCAATGACCGCGAACATGCTGGCTTCGACGAAAATGGTGAAACCGATCGGCACGCCGATACGCAGGATATAACCCAGGCCTGCCCGGTCCGGGGCAGCCCAATCGGCAATCAGGTGGAAGCTCCGGTACACGCGGCTGCGGTTCAGGTAGACCAGCATTGCCACTGCGGCAAAACCATTGGACAGCGATGTAGCCCAGCCACAGCCGATACCACCCATGGCAGGGAGCCCGAGCTTGCCATAAATGAAGATGTAGTTCAGGGGCAGATTGATCAGGGTGCTGAGCACCGAGAACACCATGATCACCCGGGTGTGCCCCAGGCCATCGGTCAGGCCGCGCAAGGCGGCCATCAGCAGCATGGCCGGAACGCCCCAGGCAAAGGCATCCAGGTAACCCTGGGTGATGCGGGTGGTGTTGGCGTCCAGCTCCAGCAGGGTGAGCACCGGCTTCACATTGATCAGCAGCAGGATCATGATCACCGAACCGCCGGCGGCCAGGTAGAGGCCCTGCCAGGTGGCCGGCATGATCTTTTCGCGGTTGCCCGCGCCGTTGTAGCCGGAGATGATCGGTTGCAGGGCGCTGAGCGCCCCCATGAAGAACAGGAACAGCGGCATCCACAGGCTGCTGCCGATACCCACGGCGGCGAGATCCTCGGCACTGGCATGGCCGGCCATGACCGTATCGATCACCCCGTTCGCCATCTGGGCAACCTGGGCGATGAGGATCGGTCCGCCAAGAATGGCGAGGGTGCGCCATTCGGTAAACACCCGGCTCAGTAGCGGTTGCCGGGCTTCGGGTAATGGCTGGTGGGTTTCGTCCATCGTGGCGCTTGGTCCCCGGGTCTCCATGTGAAACAGGCCTGCATCCTACCCGAAAAGCGGTTACAGTACGCGCCTCGGTTAATGGGAGAGATTATCAACATGGGTTTGCTGATTTTTGTTACGGTTCTCTGGGCATTCTCCTTCAGCCTGATCGGAGAGTTCCTCGCCGGCCAGGTGGACAGTGATTTTGCGGTACTGACCCGGGTACTGATCGCGTCACTGATTTTCCTGCCCTTTACCCGCTGGCGCGGTGTGCCCTCCGGGCTCAAGCTGGGTATTCTGGTGACCGGTATGCTGCAGTTCGGGGTGACCTATCTGTGTCTCTACCGCTCGTTCAGCTACCTGACGGTTCCGGAAGTCCTGTTGTTCACCATTTTCACGCCCCTGTACGTGACCCTGCTCGATGATGCGCTTTTCCGGCGTTTCTCGCCGGTGGCTCTGCTGGCGGCGGCGATTGCCACGGTTGGGGCGGGGATCATCCGGTATGACGGCCTGAGTCAGGACTTCGTCACCGGCTTCCTGTTGCTGCAGGTGGCCAACTTTACCTTTGCCGCCGGCCAGGTGGGCTACAAGCATGTCATGCAGCGGTATCCGCTGGATCTGGGCTCGTTCCGGACCTTCGGCTATTTCTTCTTCGGCGCCCTGATCATTGCTCTGCCTTCGTTCCTGATCTTCGGCAATCCCGAGCGGTTGCCGTCCACCGGCCTGCAGTGGGGCGTGCTGGCCTGGCTCGGCTTTGCCGCCTCCGGCCTCGGGTTGTTCCTGTGGAACCGGGGTGCCTGCAAGGTGGATGCGGGCACCCTGGCAATCATGAACAATGCCCTTGTTCCCGCCGGCCTGCTGGTCAACCTGTTGATCTGGAACCGGGATGCCGATTTGCTCCGGCTGGCCATCGGTGGTGCAGTCATCGTGTTTTCCCTGTGGGTGAATGCCCGCTTCCATCCCCGGGCCCGTCTGGCGGCTACTGCCTGATACACGCCAGCACTGGCATCGTTACGCCAGTGCTGGCAGAATCGCGCCCCAACAGCCCGGGCCTGCCCCGGGCGCTCGATCCTCTTTCAATTCCTTAGCCAAAAGCACAGGAAATCAACATGTCTCAATCCAACTCTGTGTCGGGTAACGGCGATTACACTGCCCGTGGCCTCTGGTCGTCCCGGCTGGCGTTCATTCTGGCGGCTACCGGTTCTGCCGTTGGCCTCGGCAACGTCTGGAAATTCCCCTACGTCACCGGTGAGAACGGCGGTGGTGCCTTTGTTCTGGTATACCTGCTCTGTATCGCCATCATCGGTATTCCCATCATGATGGCCGAGGTATTCATCGGCCGGAACGGCCGGCACAACCCGATCACCAGCTTCCGCCTGGTGGCCGAGCGTAACCTTGCCTCTCCCGTCTGGCGGATCTCGGCGATCGTGGGCATGCTTGCCGCCTTCATCATCCTTTCCTTCTATTCGGTGATTGGTGGCTGGGCCGCGTCCTACATCGGCCACGCCGCCGCCGGCGACTTCACTGGCGGTACCGCCGAGTCCATAGGTGACCTGTTCGGCGGCCTGCTCGGCAGCCCGGTGCAACTGCTGATCTGGCACACCGTGTTCATGGCGCTGGTTGTACTGGTGGTCTCCCGGGGCCTGAAAGGTGGTCTGGAGCGTGCGGCCACCATCCTGATGCCGGCCCTGTTCATCCTGCTGCTGGTTGCTGTGGGCTATGCCACTACTACCGGCCATTTCGGTGAGGCGGTCAGCTTCCTGTTCAGTCCGAATTTCGGCGCCCTTACCGTCAGCGGTGTGCTGGTTGCCCTCGGTCATGCCTTCTTCACCCTCAGCTTGGGTATGGCGATCATGATGGCCTACGGTTCCTACCTGGGTCGGGACGTGTCCATCGGGCGTACCGCCATCAGCGTCGCGATCATGGATACCGCTGTTGCCCTGCTGGCGGGCCTGGCCATCTTCCCGGTGGTGTTTGCCAATGGCCTGGAAGCCAGTGCCGGCCCCGGCCTGATTTTCCAGACCCTGCCGCTGGCGTTCGGAAACATGCCCTTTGGCAGCCTGTTTGGTGCCCTGTTCTTCGTGCTGTTGCTGTTCGCGGCGTGGACGTCCGGCATTTCCCTGCTGGAGCCGGTGGTCGAGTGGGTCGAGGAGAAGACCAGCCTTGCCCGTACCGGCAGCGCGGTGCTGGTGGGTGTGCTGTGCTGGGCTCTGGGCATTGCCTCGATCCTGTCCCTGAATGTGTGGTCCGATATCACACCGCTGGGCATGTTCGAACGGTTCGAGGGCAAGACCATCTTTGACCTGCTGGACTACATCACAGCCAACATCATGCTGCCGCTGTCCGGCCTGCTCACGGCCCTGTTTGTGGGCTGGTTCGTAGCCCGGGAGTCACTCAAGTCCGACCTGGCCCTGACCGGCGGCGCCTTCGGCCTGTGGTACAACCTGATCCGGTTCGTGACCCCGATTGCCGTGGTGATCGTGTTCATCTACAACCTGATGGCGTGATCCCCAGTTGCCGCCAAACCAGGGGTCAGTTGAACGCTTTCATCTGACCCCGCTTTAACGCCCGCCCCGATTACTGTCTTCGGGCCGGGCGGGAAACAGAAAAAGCCCGGTGGAGGATATCCGCCGGGCTTTTTTGTTGCCTGTCAGGCTGATCGGATCAGAAGAACAGATCCGGCAACCAGGTGGCAATCTCAGGGAAGACCATGATGATGGCAATGGCCAGAATCTCGATCAATACAAACGGAATCACCGAGGTGTAAATGTCCTTCATGGTGATACCGGGCGGTACCACGCCCTTGAGGTAGAACAGGTTGAAGCCAAAGGGCGGGGTCTTGTAGCCGATTTCCATGTTGATCACGAACAGGATGCCGAACCAGACAGGATCGAAGCCCAGGGATTTCACGATGGGCATGAACACCGGCAGGGTGATCAGCATGATGCCTACCGGGTCGAGCACCATGGCGAGCAGGAACACGATCACCATCATGGCGATGATGATGCCCCAGGGGCCACCGGGAACCATGTTCATCAGGCCCTCGATCAGTTCCTGGGCCCCCATGCTCTGGTAGGCGGCGCTGAAGGCGTGGGCGGCGAACAGGATCCACATGATCATGCCGGTCAGCTTGAAGGTGCGGATGGCCGCCTCCTGCATCACCGACCACTTGAATTCACCGTAGACGGCTGCCGATATCAGCGCGCCCAGTACGCCCATGGCGGCGGCTTCCGTGGGTGTGGTGATCCCGCCGATAATCGAGCCCAGAACCATCACCACCACCCCGATCGGCAGCAACACCGCCCGCAGGGCGCGCAGCTTTTCCGGCCAGGTGCCGCGTTCTTCCGGTGGCAGGGCCGGTGCCAGGTGCGGCTGTAGCGTGGCGCGCACGATGATGTAGATGAACGTGAGCACCATCAGCAGCGCCCCGGGCATGATGCCGGCGGCGAACATCTGGCCAACAGATACCCCGGTAATCAGGGCATAGAGAATCATCAGGATGCTGGGCGGGATCAGAATGCCCCAGCCGCCCCCGGTATTGATGACGCCGAGGGCCATCTTGCGATCGTAGCCCCGCTCCAGCATGGACGGCAGGGCGATGGTGCCCATGGCCACCACGGCCGCGCCACTGATGCCCACCATGGCGGCAAATACCGCACAGATGGCGAGGGTTCCCAGAGCCAGGCCGCCCCGCAGGCCACCGAACCACAGGTGCATCATGCGGTAGAGATCCTTGGCCACCCCGGTGCGCTCCAGCACCATCGCCATGAACACGAACAGGGGAATGGCCACCAGGGTGAAGCTGCCCATGGTGCCCCAGATCTGCGAGACCACCATGAAGAAGGATTCGAAACCCCAGGTGAAATAAAGGAACACCACGGATACACCGCCCAGGACAAAAGCCAGGGGCAAGCCCAGGAGCAGGAAAAACAGCAGCGAACCAAAGAACAGAAGAGTCAGTATTTCAATGCTCACAGGTAATCTCCTTCAGACTCTTCCTGTGCCGGTTGGTAATAATCCAGATTGAATGCGATGGCGATGTCTTCGAGCAATTTCACCAGGCCCTGCAGCACCAGCAAGCCAGTGCCGACGGGAATGGCCAGCTTGACCGGCCACACCGGCGGGTTCCAGGCAGAGTATGAGGTTTCCCAGCTGGCGATGGATTCACTGGCGACATCAATGCCGAACCAGAGCAGGGCCAGGGTAAAAATGAAAAAAATCGTGGAAGTGACGATGTCGAGTGCTGCGCGCTTTCGGGGCGCCAGATGCGAATGGAGCAGATCCACATTCACATGCCCCCGATGGGCGAGAATGTAGCCGCCGGACATCACCGCATAGATACCGAACAGCATCTGTGACAGTTCATTGGTCCAGACCGTCGGCGAATTGAAAAGGTAACGAAGCCCGACCTCCAGCAGCAGGAAACCGAACATCGCAAACACCAGTAGCGCAATCCCGCGCCCGATAAGATCATTGAGACGGGTGACCCCTCTCATGAATGCTGTCAGCACACTCATGACACGCTCCGGTAACTCATTGGTTTTCAGAGGAAAGAAAGCCGGGGCGTGCCCCGGCTCGGAATTGGCGACTGGCCGCTCTTACAGGTAGCCGAGGTCGCTCAGGAAGCTCTTCAGCATCTCCAGTGCCTTCGCGGCCTGTTCACTGCGCTTGCCTTCTTCGTCCCACATTTCCTGGGCGGTTTGCGCGAGCTTCTGCTGTACGTCCTGGGGCAGGGTGTTCACCTCAACACCGTGTTCGGCCTGCGCTTTGGCCAGAGCCAGTTGTTCCTTGTAAAGGTACTCGTTGGTGCGCACCCAGAACTGCTCGGCCAGGGCATCCTTGACGATCTTCTGCATGTCTTCCGGCAGTTTGTCCAGGGCCTTCTGGCTGACAATGATCACGTCTGTGCCGGCAATGTTGAGTGCAGGTTTGACGTGGTATTTGGCCACTTCATAGAGACCCATGCTGAGAGCACCCTGGGATGCGCCCCAATGGGCACCGTCAACAATGCCGGAGTCCAGTGCCGAATACAGTTCACTGCCCGGGATGTACGAGGCGGCGGCACCGGCTTCGGTCAGGAATTTCTGGAGGGCCCCGGAAGAACGGATCTTCAGGCTGGTGAAATCCTCCCAGCTATTGATGGGCTTCTTGACCACCATTTCGGTGGGATAGACCTTGTCGGTGGCCCAGTACACACCGTGTTTCGCTGCTTCTTCCCGGAGCATGGCTTCAAAACCCATGTTCTGGTGAAAATAGGCTGCCTCCCAGACGTTGCGGAATGCAAACGGCAGGCCCGAGGCGATGCCCGCGAGGGAAATCTTGTCCTGGGCATAGGAGGGTGAAATCGTACCCATTTCCAGGATGCCGCGGCTGACCGCATCAAAGGTGTCTTTGGCCTTGAACAGGGCGCCTGCTTCGAACAACTGCAGTTTCAGGCGACCATCGGTGCGTTCTTCCAGAACCCGTTTCAGCCGGCCCAGGCTGTCCTCGTAGGAGCTGCTGGAACCCGGCCAGTGGGATTGCACCTTCCAGGTGACGGTGTCCTGGGCCGCTGCCGGTGTGGCAGCAAGGGCGGCAGAAACGCCAAGGGTAAGGGCGGACGCGTAAACGGTCAGCTTCTTGCGTGCTTGCATTATGAGGTTCATGACTGTGCCTCTTTCGTTGTTGTATTGGCCTTGCTTCTAGTTTCACTCTGCAGAACTCTTAACTGCAGGGTGAATTTATGTTCTCTGAATCTATCACAACGTCGGGCTTTTGCAATAGGATGTTTTTACCTCAAACAACAACGTAATCTTCTGGAAGGATAGCTCAATGATCGACATGCATCAGGCGGAGGCCGTGGTCCATCTCACCATCAACCGCCCGGAGAAGAAGAACGCGCTGACCCGCGAGATGTACGGGCTGCTGAGCCGACGTATTCGCGAAGCCGCTGATGACGAGACTGTTAACGCCATCGTCATCTCCGGGCATGGCGATGTGTTCACCGCCGGTAATGACCTGGACGATTTCCGTGCCCGCGCCACGGACCCGAATCCGCAGTCCTCGGCGGGCCTGGCCTTTATCGAAACCCTGATGGACTGCGATACGCCGGTCATTGCCGCCGTGGAAGGGATTGCCATCGGCATCGGCACGACTCTGCTTCTGCATTGCGACTCGGTGATTGCCGGTAGATCCGCGACCTTCAAGACCGCTTTTGTCGATCTTGGTCTGGTGCCCGAGGCGGCCTCCACGGTCACCATGCCCCTGCACCTCGGTGCCCGCCGGGCGGCAGAACTGCTGCTGTTCGGGGAGGTCATGGACGGTATCGAGGCCCGGGACTGTGGCCTGGTCAGCAAGGTGGTGGATGACGGTACTGCAGTGGCCGCCGCGCTGGAACTGGCGCAGCGGCTGGCCGGTAAACCCCGGGAGGCGCTCAGGGCGAGCAAGCGGTTGATCCGGGCTCCCTGGCGGGATCAGGTCAGGGAAGCACTGGAGCGCGAGCGCGCGGTGTTCTCCGAGCGCCTGCGCTCCGACGATTGCCGGCAGGCTCTGGCGAGAATGGAGCGCCGCTAGCGGTTCCAGTAGGGCTCCCTGAGTTCCCGCTTCAGTACTTTACCGATGGTGGAGCGGGGCAGTTCCTCCCGGAACTCGATTGCCGCCAGCCGCTGGGTCTTGCCCAGCCGATGGTTGGCCCAGTCCAGCAACTCCATGTCGGTCTCCGGGTGACCCCGAGCCTTGACCACCAGAGCCAGGGGCGTCTCGCCCCATTGCTCGCTGGGTACGCCGATCACCGCGACATCGGCGACGGCGGGGTGGCCGAGCAAGGTCTTTTCCAGATCCACCGCATAGATGTTGAAGCCGCCGGAGATGATCATGTCCTTGCGACGGTCGAGGATGTAGATAAACCCGTCTTCATCGATCCTGCCCATATCCCCGCTGCGGTAGAACGCCAGGCCTTCCGGGCTGGTCCAGAGCATCTCCCGGGTCTGTTCGGTGCGGTTGACGTAACCGCGCATCATGGAAATGGCCCGGCCGACGATTTCCCCGGTTTCGCCCCGGGGTAGCTCCCGGCCCTCGTCATCGATCACCCGGACTTCGGCGCCTTCGGTGGGCACACCCACGGAATCCCATTTGTCGGGATGGGCTGCGCAGTCCAGGCTGGTGGAGATGCCGCCCTCGGTCAGGCCGTAGACCTCACGGATATTGCCCGGCCAGCGCCGCATGGCTTCGGCAATCACACCCGCCCGCAGCGGCGCGCTGGTACACAGCTTGAGCTTGAAACTGGACAGGTCGAAGCGGTCGAAATCCGGTACCGCCAGGATGCGCTGGTACTGCACCGGCACCAGCATGGCATGAGTCACCCGATATTGTTCTGCCAGCTCCAGGAACCGGTGGGCATCGAATTTCGCCATCAGTACCAGGGTGCCGCCGTGGAACAGGGTCGGTAAGACCGAGACCAGGGTGGTGTTGGAATACAGGGGCGTGGAAACGAGATTGATGGCGTCGCCGTCCAGGCCGAACCGGCTCATCCGGACCATCTGGCGCTGGCGGAACCGGTAGTCGTGCAGGATGCCCTTGGGCGTGCCGGTGGTGCCCGAGCTGTAGATGATGTTGAAAGGGTCGTCCAGGGTGACCGGTGCCGGAGTGGCCTGATCGGACACATCGCCCAGCCATTGCGCCAGTGTCTGACCAACCTCCCCGGTATCCAGGCCGACCACATTCTCTGCCGGCAGGTCCACGGACTCGCGGATGCTGGACCAGAGCTCCCGGTTCTTACCGGACACAAACAGGAATCGGGCACCGCAATCCCGGATCATCAGCGACAGGGCCTCGCCGCTGGCCATACCCGAGAGCGGCACCATGCAGCCGCCCGCCACCAGGGTGCCGAGATACAGGGCGACGTATTCCCGGGTATTTTCCGACAGACCCGCCACGCAGTCGCCCGGCTCGAGACCGGCCTGCTGCAGGCGGTTGGCAATCCGGTTTACCTGGTTGATCAGGTCCGCCCAGGTCACCTCTTCCCGTTCATCGATCAGGGCGGTCTTGTCCCCCTGGCTCTCCCGATAGTCCTGAATCCTGTGACCGATGGCTTCCATGGTTTCACCGGCGGTGACCGGCGCGTAGACCGGCATGTCATTAGTTGTATTTTTCATTTTCCTGTCTTCCGGCGTTGCTGTGTTTTGCTAGATGAAATTTCCTTTCGAATATATTGACTCAAAACCGGAAGGCGTGACAAATTATCAAAACGATAAGCACACGATCACAACAACAAATACGGAAAACTAGGAGCGATTCCATGGCGCGATTTGACCAGCGCATAGCCATCGTCACCGGAGCCGGTAGCGGGATTGGCCGTGCAACCGCCGTCCGCCTGGCCCGGGAGGGCGCCTCGGTGGTAATGGCAGATGTGTCCGAGGCCGGATTGCTTGAGACCGAGAGCGCGATGCCCGAGGACGCCCGTTACCAGCGCCATCTGGTGGACGTATCCGACGAAAGCCAGGTCAGGGATCTGGTGGCCGAAACCATGGATACCTTTGGCCGGATCGATGTGCTCTGTAACATCGCCGGTATTGCCAGCACTTCCGGTGGGCACCCTCCGGTGACCGGCAACGAGCGTGAGGAGTGGGACAAGGTGCTGGCGGTCAACCTCATCGGCACCATGCTGTTCATCAAGTACGTGGCGCCGCACATGCAGGCCCGCAAGCTCGGTGCCATCGTCAACACCGCCTCGGTGGCCGGCATCCGCTCCGGTGCCGGGGGCAATGCCTACAGTGCCTCCAAGGCCGGGGTGATCAATCTGACCATGACCGCCGCCTGTGACCTGGGCGGGGACAATGTCCGGGTCAACGCCGTCTGTCCCGGCCTGGTGGAAACCGGCATGACCCGCGCCGTCTTCGATTACGCCCGCGCCCACGAGAAAGCCCACAAACTGGGCTCCCGGTGCGAGCTGCGCCGTTACGGCAATCCCGAGGAGATTGCCGCTGCCATCCTGTTCCTTGCCAGCGACGACGCCAGTTACATCACCGGCCAGGCCCTGGCGGTGGATGGCGGCAATACCGCCTCCCTTAACCTGCCAGGAATGAAAGTCTGATGAGTGAGGAAAAGCTGCACATTACCGGAGGTCAGGACCTGCCCGGTTTTCACAGCCTGCTGGGCTACCGCCAGGTGTCCTGGGAAGAGAACGAAGCGGTGATCGAGCTGGCGCTGGAGCCCCGGCACCTGAACCTGGGGGGCGTGATCCACGGCGGCGTTCTGACCTCCCTGCTGGATATCGTCCTGGCCCAGGCCGGTACTTATTGCCCGTACCCCGGCCGCATGCGCAAAGCGATCACGCTGTCCCTGACCACCACCTTCACCGGCCAGTGCTCCGGCGGTGTGATCCGGGTAACCGGCCGAAAAAGGGCTGGCGGTACCCGCATTTTCAACAGCACCGGCGAAGTGCATGACGATCAGGGCAACCTGCTTGCCATTGGCGAGGGCACCTTCCGGATCCGCTCCGGGAGCGATAAACCCGAGGGCGTGCCAATCTGATTGGCCGGATTCAAACCACCACGATTGCCGCGCAAGAGGGGGCAGTCAGGACACAATCAACGAGAGGAAACGGACATGTTCGAGCTTTCTGACAAGGCTAAAAAGCTGCAGGCCGAGTTAACCGAGTTCATGGATGCCTACATCTATCCGAACGAAGAAAAGCATCACCATCAGGTGGAAGAAGCCGAGGATCGCTGGGCACCGGTTCCCATCATTGAAGAGCTGAAGCAGAAGGCGAAAGCCGCCGGTCTGTGGAACCTGTTCCTCCCGGACAGCGAGTTCGGTGCCGGCCTGTCCAACTTCGAATACGCCCACCTGTGCGAAATCATGGGCCGCTCCGAGATGGCCCCCGAGGTGTTCAACTGCTCTGCGCCGGACACCGGCAACATGGAAACCATCGCCCGCTACGGCAACAAAGAGCAGCAGGACCAGTGGCTGAAACCTTTGCTGGCTGGCGAAATTCGCTCCTGTTTCTCCATGACCGAGCCGGATGTGGCCTCCTCCGATGCCACCAACATTGCCTGCGAGATCCGGCGCGAACGCGACGAGTACGTCATCAACGGCCGCAAGTGGTGGTCCTCGGGAGCGATGACCACCACTTCGAAGATCGCCATTGTCATGGGCAAGACCGACCCGAACGCGGAGAAGCACAAGCAGCAATCCATGATCCTGGTGCCGCTTGATTCCCCCGGCGTGAAGATGATCCGCCCGCTGCACGTGTTCGGCTACGACCATGCGCCTCACGGCCATGCCGAGATCCAGTATGACAACGTGCGGGTTCCTGCCAGCAACATGCTGCTGGGTGAAGGCCGTGGCTTCGAGATTGCCCAGGGCCGTTTGGGGCCGGGCCGGATTCACCACTGCATGCGCACCATTGGCGTGGCCGAGCGGGCGCTGGAAGCCATGTGCAAACGTGCCAATGCCCGCGAGGCCTTTGGCCGCAAGCTGTCCGACTTTGATTCCATCCGCAAGGACATTGCCCGCAGCCGGCTGGAGATCGAGCAGGCGCGCCTGCTGACCCTGAAGGCGGCGCACATGATGGACACCGTCGGTAACAAGGTGGCCCGTCAGGAAATCGCCATGATCAAGGTGGTGGCGCCGAGCATGGCGTTGAAGGTCATCGACCGGGCGATCCAGGTCCACGGCGGTGCCGGCGTCAGCCAGGACACCTTCCTGGCTTCCGCCTGGGCCAAGGTTCGTACGCTGCGCCTGGCCGACGGACCGGATGAGGTCCACCTGGATTCCGTTGCCAAGATGGAGCTTCGCCAATACCGCTGATTTTGCCCGGCCCGTTAATACGGGTGCATGAACAAACGGGGAGGCACCTGCCGGGACACGCCGTGAATACGTCCCTGTAGGCTTGAGCAAAACATCCATGTTTTGCACAGTCCCGGCAGGTGCCTCCCCGTTCGTTCCCCAAGCATTAAGCATGAGGATCGAACAATGAGTAATCCCCTTTTTGATATGACCGGCAAGGTCGCTGTCATCACCGGCTCCACCAAGGGCATCGGCCGCTCCATCGCCGAGGAAATGGCCAGATGTGGGGCCAGAGTCGTCATCTCCAGCCGCAAGGCCGATGCCTGTGAGCAGGTGGCCGGTGAATTGAGGGAACAGGGCTTCGAGGCCATGGCCGTTCCCTGCCACGTCGGCAAGAAAGAAGACCTGCAGAACCTGGTGGACAAAACCAACGAAGTCTGGGGCAGCATCGACGTACTGGTGTGCAACGCCGCCACCAACCCGGTCTATGGTCCCACGTCTGAAATGACCGATGACGCCTGGGACAAGATCATGGACACCAACGTCAAAGGCACTTTCTGGCTCACCAACATGGTGCTGCCGCAGATGGCGGAAAAAGGCGAGGGCGCCGTGGTGCTGCTTTCCAGCATCGCCGGCCTGCGTGGCAACACCGTGATCGGCACCTACGGCGTCTCCAAGGCCGCCGAGGCCGCCCTGGCCCGAAACCTGGCTGTGGAATGGGGCCCGAAAGGCATCCGCGTCAACGCCATCGCCCCGGGCCTGATCAAGACCGACTTCGCCAAGGCCCTCTGGGAAGACCCCGTCCGCGTCAAACGCGCCGAGGACAAAACCCCACTCCGGCGCATCGGTGACCCGGTCGATATCGCCGGTCTGGCCGTGTTCCTGTCCACGAAGGCAAGCGCCTACATCACCGGCCAGGTCATCGTAGCGGATGGCGGCGAAACAGTTTGTTGAGGCATGCCTCCATGAATTGGTGGGTGGCCGGCGGGCGACACGTAACGATTAAGTAAGGCTGAATCGAATAATGAGTATGACGCCAGAGTTGGTAGAGGTTCTGCCAGCGCACAAGTTTGATGAGAAAAGGCTCCTTGGTTGGCTACAGAGGGAGCTGCCCGGGGTAGGCGATCGCCTGGAGGTGAAGCAGTTCCAGGGCGGCCAGTCCAACCCGACGTTCCTGCTGGACACCGACAGCGGCCGCTACGTCCTGCGCAAGAAACCGCCCGGAAAGACCCTCCCGTCCGCCCACATGGTCGAGCGTGAGTACCGCGTCATGAAGGCGCTCTCCGACCACACAGACGTTCCGGTACCCAATGTGCGGGTACTGTGCGAGGACAGCGACGTCATTGGCACGCCCTTCTATGTCATGGATTTCCTGGAGGGCCGGATCATCAGCCACTCTGCGCTCCGCGCGCTGGATCGCCAGGATCGCTTGCCAGCTCACCACTCCGCCATCGATACCCTGGCGGCCCTGCACGCGGTGGATGTGAACGCCGTGGGCCTCGGCGATTACGGCCGGCCCGAGGGCTATGTGGCTCGCCAGGTGGCCCGCTGGAGTAAGCAGTACCTGGCGTCCAAGACCGATGAGTTGCCCGCCATGGACAAGCTCATGGCCTGGCTGCCGGAGAATCTGCCGGCGAAAGACGAGACCGCCATTGCCCACGGTGACTACCGATTCGGCAACCTGATGCTGGCGCCGGACGGACCGGAGGTGATCGCCATCCTCGATTGGGAGCTCTCGACCCTGGGCCACCCGCTGGCGGATCTGGCCTATTACTGCCTTCCTTATTACCTGCCTTCCGATATGGAGGGTATGCGGGGGTTGCAGGGCGAGGATCTCGAGGCGCTGGGCATTCCTGATGAGCAGGAGACCATTGCTCGCTACTGCGCAAAGACCGGTCGCGAAGGCATCGACGACTGGCACGTGTTCCTGTCGTTTTCCCTGTTCCGGCTCGCCGCCATCCTGCAGGGAGTCTACAAGCGTGCCCTGGATGGGAATGCCGCCAATGCCAATGCCCTGCAGGTGGGCAAGCGCGCAAGCCTGCTGGCGGATATCGGCTGGAAGATTGCCAGTGATGGTCCCCGGAACGGACGAAACTGAGGAAAGACTATGAACGGTCCGATTTGCGAACGCATCCTGATCACCAACGACGACGGCATCAACGCGCCGGGGCTGGCGATCCTGGAGAACATCGCCCGACAACTGGCGGAGGAGGTCTGGGTGGTCGCGCCGGAACATGATCGCAGTGGCGCCGGCCAGAGCATTTCCATTCACAGCCCGCTGCGGGTCTATGAAACCGGGGCGAAGCGGTATGCCGTCTCCGGTACGCCGGCGGATTGTGTGCTCTATTCCCTGGCCGAGTGGTTCGGGGAAACGCCGCCGGATCTGGTGCTGTCCGGGGTCAATTGCGGGGCCAATATCAGCGATTCGGTGCAGTACTCCGGCACCGTGGGGGCGGTGCTCAGTGCCCTGCATATGAATATTCCGGCCATCGCCCTGAGCCAGGCATTCCTGACCCGGGACGGCATCCGCTGGTCGCCGGTGGAGACCCACGGCGAAGCCCTGATCCGAAAACTCTACCAGCCCGGCGAGGCCCGGGCCTGGAACGTCAATTTCCCGGCCTGCGATGCCGGCGAGATCACTACGGCGCGCTGGTGCCGGCAGTCCACCGGCTCTATCCAGCGCCCGAAGCTGCTGGCTGGGCGTGATGCCCGCAGCCTGCCGTACTGGTGGCTCGGCTTTGAGCGCAGCTCCCGTCACATTGTGGCCCCGGATGCCGATGTCACCGTGCTCCGGGACAAAGCCGTGGCCATCACACCCTTACGACATGAAGACCCCCTGCCAGGGGGTACTGACACCTTTGATTTGTCCGCTGAAGCGGCTGAATGATTCACCCTGGGGAGAATAACAACCATGTTTGAACGTCATTACAAGGTCTGGCCCAAGGAACTGCCCAAAACCATGACCCTGCCGAAAACCAGCGTGTATACCAACCTGGAGATTTCGGCACGACGCTATCCCGACCACACCGCCATCATTTTCTACGATGCGCCCATCAACTACCGGCGTCTTAACGAGGAAGTGGAAACCATGGCCGGCTACCTGCAGGCCCAGGGCATCAGCAAGGGTGACCGGGTGCTGCTGTACATGCAGAACTCCCCGCAGTACGTGATTTCCTACTATGCCATCCTGCGCGCCGATGCCGTGGTCATTCCGGTGAATCCCATGAACCGGGCGGCGGAACTGGAGCACTTTATTGCCGATACCAGCGCCACCATGTGCCTGGCCGGGCAGGAGCTGGCAGGTTTCATCGTGCCCATGATCGGTGAAACCAACCTCGAACAGGTGGTGGTCGCTTCCTATAACACCTACATCGATCCGGAGACCGACCTGGACTTGCCCGCCGAGGTGGCGGCCCCGGCCTGGTCCAAAGAGGTTCCGGGTGTGGTCACCTGGGAGGCGGCGATGGCAGCGGGTCATACCCCGGCCCCTCACACCGCAACGCCCGAGGACCTGGCGGTGATTCCCTACAGCTCCGGCACCACCGGTGCGCCCAAGGGCTGCATGCACACCCATCGCTCGGTGATGGCAACGGCGGTCCACCGGGTGTTCTGGAACCTGACCACGCCGGACAGTGTCCAGCTTGCGACCCTGCCCTTTTTCCATGTCACCGGCATGACCGGATCGATGAACGGCCCGATTTTCACCGGTTCGACTTCGGTGATCATGACCCGCTGGGAGCGCACCACGGCGGCACGACTGATCGAGCGCTACAAGGTCACCGGGTGGACCAACATCGTCACCATGGCGGTGGATTTCCTCTCCAACCCGGATATCGGCAAGTACGACCTCAGCAGCCTGAACATGATCGGGGGCGGTGGTGCCGCCATGCCTGTTGCCGTGGCCGAAAAGCTCAAGCGGATGACCGGGCTGGACTACATCGAGGGGTATGGCCTGTCGGAGACCATGGCTGCCACTCACATCAATCCCACTGCCCATCCCAAGCCTCAGTGCCTGGGCATCCCGGTATTTGATGTGGACAGCCGCATCATCGATGTGGACACCCTGCAGGAGAAAGGCCCGGGTGAGACCGGGGAAATCGTCTCCAGTGGCCCACAGGTCACCATCGGTTACTGGAACCGGCCGGCGGAGACCGAGGCGGCGTTTGTCGAGATCGATGGCAAGCGCTTCTTCCGCACCGGCGATCTGGGCTACTACGACGACGACGGCTATTTCTTCATGGTCGACCGGGTCAAACGCATGATCAACGCGTCCGGCTTCAAGGTCTGGCCCTCCGAGGTTGAGGGGCTGATGTACCGTCACCCGGCGATCCATGAGGTGTGCATCATCTCAGCTCCTGATCCCAAGCGCGGCGAGACCGTCAAGGCCTGCATCGTGCTGACACCGGAAGCCGAGGGCAAGACCAGCGCCGAAGACATCACTGCCTGGTGCAAGGAGCAGATGGCGGCCTACAAGGTGCCGACCATCGTGGAGTTCGTCGATGAGTTGCCGAAATCACCCACCGGCAAGCTGATGTGGCGGGCCTTGCAGGAGGAAGAGTGGAAGAAGGAGTCTCAATAGCGGTACTTTGAAGCAATTGAGGATCGCACAGCGAAACACCATTTTAAAATGTTGACAGTTGAGACGATCAGTGTAATTGTTCCATACAAGACGGCAGGGCCATTCGGCCCTGCGGTTTGAAGCCTCAATAACGCCCGATAACAACAAACACCGGAGGGGCAGACTTGAACCTTTTCTTCCAGCAAATCATCAACGGGTTAACCCTGGGGAGCATCTACGGTCTCGTAGCCCTCGGCCTGACCCTGGTCTACGGAATTCTCCACATTCCGAACTTTGCCCATGGCGCGCTCTACATGGTTGGCGCGTTCATGTCGTACTTCTTCATGACGGATCTGGGTATGCACTACTGGATTGCCATGGCAGGCTCGGCCGCGGTCGTCGCGGTGCTCGCCATCCTGTGTGAACGCCTGGTCTTCCACCCCCTGCGCAATTCCCCGCCGATCCACGACAAGATTGCCGCCATCGGCATCCTGCTGTTCCTGGAAGCGGTGGTGCAGATGTTCTGGGGTTCCGATTTCCGCCGTCTGTCTTCGCCGTTCACCGGCATCATGAACTTCGACGGCCTGATCATCCCGGAGCAGCGGCTGCTGATCATCGTCGGCGCCTTCGCCCTGGTGATCGCCCTGCAGCTGTTCCTGCGCAAGACCATGACCGGCGCCACCATCATCGCCATGGCCCAGAGCCGTGAGGGCGCGTTCCTGGTGGGTATCGACGCCAACCGCGTCGCCATGATGACTTTCGCCATCTCCGGTGTGCTGGCGGCAGTGGCAGCCAGCCTCTACGCACCCATCAACCTGGTGTACCCGGCCATGGGGCACCTGGTGATCATGAAGGCCTTCGTGATCATCATCCTCGGTGGCATGGGCAGCATTCCCGGTGCCATTGCCGGCGGCATGATCATCGGCTTCGCCGAGGCGTTCGGTGGCTTCTACATCTCCACCGCCTACAAGGACATCATCGCCTTCGGGTTGCTGGTGCTGATTCTGTCTGTCCGCCCGCAGGGGCTGTTTGCGAAGGGGGCGCACTGATCATGCTGTTCAAGCTTGGAAGTCTGCTGATGAAGCCCGGTGCCAAGATGGCGCTGCTGGCATTCGCACTTGTGTTTCCGTTCCTGGCGGCTAACGAATACCAGGTCTATGTCATGGCCTCCGCCTTCGTCTGGGCGATCGCGGTCTATGGCCTCAACATCATCACCGGTTACTGCGGTCAGCTGAACCTGGCCCATGGCGGTTTCTTTGCCATCGGCGCCTATACCCTGGGCCTGCTGACCGCCGATGCCGGCTGGAGTTTCTGGCCGGCGTTTGTGGCCGCACTGGTGATGACCGCGGTGCTCGGTTTCTTCGTGGGCATTGTCTCCCTGCGGCTCAAGGAGCACTACTTCGCCATCTTCACCCTGTGCGTGGGCTTCATCATCTACCTGCTGATCGACAAGTGGGAGGAGCTGACCCACGGCCCGATCGGGGTCCGGGATATTGCCGCGCCCTCCGGTTTCGGCCTGGTCGATTTCACCGAGACCACGCCCTTCTATTACCTGGTACTGGCGTTCCTGGTGTTCTCCATCTGGTTCATGGGCCGGCTGTCCCGGTCGTTGCTTGGCCGCACCTTCATTGCCATTCGCAATGGGGATGAGCTGGCCCAGTCCCTGGGTATCAACCTGATGCGCAACAAGGTGCTGGCCTTTGTGCTGTCCACCACCTACGCCGGTCTGGCCGGTGCCCTGTATGCCGGCATGGTGCGGTTCATCGGGCCGGAAGAGGCCAACATCAACCACACCTTCGACATGATTACCTACCTGCTGGTGGGCGGCATTGGCACCCTGACCGGTCCGCTGCTGGGCACCGTGGGCATTGTCTGGATTACCCAGTCCCTGCAGTTCCTGGAGGAGTACCGGATGATCATTTTCGGCCCGCTGCTGGTGATTCTGGTGATCTTCTTCCCGCGGGGCATTACCGGGCAGTTCCTGACCTGGATGCACCACAAGGCCCAGTCCCTTGCTCCGGGCAAGAAACAGAAGGCGAGCAAGGTCCAGACAGCCAGCGCACGGGAGGCCGAGAACAATGCTTAAGGTAGAACACCTCACCAAGATGTTTGGCGGCCTGGCGGCGGTCAACGATGTGTCCGTCGATTTCGAGGCCGGCAAGATCAACGCCATCATCGGCCCCAACGGTGCCGGCAAGAGCACCTTCTTCAACCTGATTTCCGGTCTGCATCAGCCCACCTCCGGGCGAATCCTGCTGGATGGCGTGGATGTTACCTGTATGCCCTGCGATCAGGTGGCCCGGTTGGGCGTCGGCCGCACCTTCCAGACCACCAACCTGTTCGAGCAGGCGACGGTGCTGGATAACCTGATCGTCGGCCATCGCCTGCGTACCCGCTCCGGACTGTGGGACGTGCTGATCAACAGCAAGCGCCTGCAGCGGGAGGAGAAGGCGGCCCGGGACAAGGCCATGGAGGCCCTGGATTTTGTCGGGTTGAACCACGTGGCCGGTCAGTTCATCGCCGATATTACCCAGGAAGAACGTAAGCGCGTGGCCTTTGCCCTGGCGCTGGCCACCGATCCCAAGATCGTCCTGCTGGATGAGCCGGCGGCGGGTGTGAACCCCGAGGAGACCGAGGGCTTTGCCGCCCTGATGCGCAAGATGGTGGATAACGGCCTGACCGTCTGCCTGATCGAGCACAAGATGGACATGATCATGAGCCTGGCGGACAAGATCATGGTGCTGGACCACGGCGAGAAGATCGCCGAGGGCACGCCGGAGGAAGTGCGTAACAATCCGGTCGTGATCGAGGCCTACCTGGGAGGTGATGAAGATGCTGCAGCTTGAGAACGTGGATGTCTGCTACGGCAGCTTCAAGGCCCTCACCGACATTTCCATGACCGTCGATACCGGTGAGCTGGTGGTGCTGCTCGGCGCCAACGGTGCCGGCAAGACCACTCTGTTCAATGCCATCAGCGGTCTGGTCAAACCGGCGGGCGGTGATATCCGCTTCGAGGACAAGCATCTCAATGGTATGAAACCCAGCGCCGTGGTTTCCTCCGGCGTGGTGCAATGCGCCGAGGGCCGGAAGCTGTTCCCGCAGATGAGTGTGCAGCAGAACCTGATGATGGGCGCCTATGTCCATCGCCGGGATCGTGAGGGCAACAAGAAACGCCTGAACGAAGTACTGGAACTGTTCCCCATTCTCGAAGACAAGGCCAACCAGCCGGCCGGCTCCCTCTCCGGTGGCCAGCAGCAGATGGTGGCCATTGGTCGGGCCATGATGAGCCGGCCCCGGCTGCTGATGCTGGACGAGCCTTCCCTGGGCCTCGCCCCGCTGGTGGTCCGGCAGATGTTCGAGACCATCCGCCAGATCAACAGCCTCGGCACCACGGTGCTGCTGGCGGAACAGAATGCCTTTGCCGCTCTCAAGATCGCCGACCGGGCCTACGTGATGGAGAACGGCCGCCTGGTCATGGAAGGCGATCGGGAAGCCATGCTGGGCAATGAAGAAGTACGCAAAGCCTATATCGGAGCTTGATGGCTCCGGACAGGAACCAACGACGAGCGCAACAAACCAGGAGAAAACAATGAAAAAAGTAAAAGCACTGGGTCAGGCTGTCGCAGCGGCAACCCTCGGTATGACTATGACTGCCGGCGCTATGGCCGGTGAGGTCAATATCGGTTTCACCGGCCCGCTCAGTGGCGGTGCCGCCCTGTACGGGGAAAATACGCTGTCCGGCCTGCGCATGGCTGCCGAGGAAATCAATGCTGCCGGGGGCTTTGACCTGGATGGCGAGAAGACAACCATCAACCTGGTGGCCCTGGACGACCGGTACTCGCCCGCACAGGCGGCTACTAACGCCAAGCGTTTGACGCAGGAATCCAACGTACCGGCCATCTTCATTCCCCACTCCGGCGGCGTTTTTGCCCTGCAGGACTTCAACGAAGAAGACAACTTCCTGGTCATGGCTTATACCAGTGTGCCGACGGTCACCGAGAAAGGTAACTCTCTTACCCTGCGGATTCCGCCCACCTTTGACGGCTATGTTCGTGCCTTCACCGATTATGCCCTGGAGAACCTGGGAACCACCCTGGGTATGGCGGGCGCCACCCACGAGTACGCCAAGATCTGGGCCTCAATGATCGAGAAAGAGTGGACCTCCAAGGGTGGCACGGTAGTAGCCAACAACCCGATGGATTACAACAAGTCCGCCGATTTCTTCACCGGCGTGAGCCGCATCATCGCCGAGAATCCGGAGGTGATGTTTGTTGGCGGTGCCTCTGAGCCGACCGGGCTGGTGGTTCAGCAGGCGCGCCAGATGGGCTTCCAGGGCGGCTTCATCGTCATGGACCAGGCCAAGATTGACGAAGTGGCGGAAGTTGCCGGTGGCATGGAGATGGTAGAAGGCGCCATCGGCGTGGTACCCCTGAGCGTCTACGAGACCGAAGCAGCCAAGAGCTTCATCGAGCGCTATCAGGACAAATACGGCAAGATGCCGGGCTCCGAGGCCGCCTATAACTACCTCGCGCTGCACGGCCTGGTGGAAGCCATGGACGCCACCGAGTCCACCGACCCGAAGGTGATCCGCGGCGCTATCGGCAACGCCCTGGCTGACATGGAGACCAGCAAGAATCCGTACGAGGTCACCGACGTGACCGACAAGGGCGGCTTCGTCACCGAAACCACCCTGGCCGTGGTCAAAGACGGCAAGATCGTGCGCGAGGCAATCGAGTAACCTGCCTGGGCGCTTAGCCTCAGGGATCTTGCTCAGGGGTCTGATGAAAACCTTCATCTGACCCCAAGTTCACTTCACAAGCTCTCGGTCAAAATCGGGGTCAGAAGAAGGCTTTCTTCAGACCCCAGGCTATCGGCTAAAGCCGGGGTCAGCTCATACTCAGGGGTCTGATGAACTTGTTCATCTGACCCCATCTTCAATCTCATCTCCCAACTCTGGATTTTCTCCAAACGCACTGGTACCTTTCCCAACTCTGCGGGACCACCCATCAAGGATCCGATGGCTAGTTTCCCCGCACCGATTCAACGGACCGAATCAACCCTTCAAGGACTGAAGACATGCCCCAGGCAAGCGGATTGCAGTTCACCGCCCGTGTCGGTGACTTCCCCTCTGATCATTTCGCCGTGGTCGCCTTCGCGCTGACCGAGAGCCTCTCCGAGCTGTTCCAGGGCCGACTGGAACTGGCCAGCACCGACCCCGACATCTCCGCCGAAGCCATGCTGGAACAACCCGTCGACCTGGTGGTCTGGCAGGATGGCCAGCCCCGGCGCCGCTGCACCGGCGTGGTCAACGAATTCGCCCGGGGCGACACCGGTCATCGCCGCACCCGCTATGAAGTTGTCTTCCAGCCCCCCCTGTGGCGCCTGGGCCTGATGCACAACAGCCGCATCTTCCAGGGCCAGAGTCCCGAGGCCATTATCCGCACCCTGCTGGAAGAGCGAGGCATCGTGGATACGGTCTTCGATCTGAAACGAGCCCCGGAAGAGCGGGAATACTGCGTCCAGCACCGGGAAAGCGACCTGGCCTTTATCGAGAGGCTGGCGGCGGAAGAAGGCTGGCATTACCGCTACCAGCACGGCAGCGTGGACGGGGAAGAGCAACCGGCGTTGGTCTTTGCCGATCACCACGGTGATGCCCCGAAACTGGAGCCGGCACCGTACAACGGCCGGGCCGGTGGCAGTACTCGCCAGCCCTGTATTTTCCGCTTCAAGTACCAGGAACGGGTCCGCGCCGCGTCCGTCGCGCTCAAGGACTACACCTTCAAGAACCCCGCCTACGCCCTGATGCACGAGCAGGGCGTGGCCGACCTGAACCATCGCGAAGACTACCAGCACTACGACTACCCCGGCCGCTTCAAGACCGACGCCAGTGGCCGGCCCTTTACTAAGGCCTGCCTGGACGCCCTGAGAAACGACGCCGCCACCGGCGACGGCGAAAGCAACCGCCCGGATTTCACTCCCGGCGCGAAAGTGCTGCTCACCGACCACGATAACGAGGCCCTGAACCGGGAGTGGTTAATCACCGCCGTCACCCACACCGGCAAGCAACCCCAGGCCCTGGAAGAGGAAGGCGGCCAGGAGCCCACCACGTACCACAATTTCTTCAACGTGGTGCCCGCGGACAGAACCTGGCGACCGAGAACAGGCCACAAGCCAATCATGGACGGCCCCCAGATCGCCATCGTCACCGGTCCGGAGGGCGAGGAAATCCACTGTGACGAACACGGCCGGGTGAAGGTCCGTTTCCCCTGGGACCGCTATTCCAACAACAATGACCGCAGCAGCGCCTGGCTCCGCGTCAGCCAGGCCTGGGCCGGTGGCCAATACGGCTTGATGGCACTACCCCGGATCGGCCACGAGGTGATCGTCAGCTTCCTGGACGGCGATCCGGATCAGCCCATCATCACCGGCCGAACCTACCACGCCACCAATCAGCCACCATACGAACTACCGGCGCACAAGACCCGCACCACCCTGAAAACCAAAACTCACAAGGGCGAGGGCAGCAACGAACTGCGCTTTGAAGACGAGGCCGGAGAAGAACAGATCTACCTCCACGCCCAGAAAGACCTGGACCTGCTCACCGAACACAACCGCACCGAGGTCATCCGTAACGACAATCACCTGACCGTAGAGAAAGACTTTTTCAGCCACATAAAAGGCAGCAGCCATCACACCGTGGACGGTGAAAAGCGCGAACAGACCGGCAAGGACCACAGCTTCAGCGTAACCGGCACCCTCCACCTGAGAGCTGGCACCGCCTGGCTCAGTGAGTCCGGCACCGAACTGCACATCAGGGCCGGTCAGAAGGCGGTTATCGAGGCCGGTGCCGAGATTACGCTCAAGGCCGGGGGCAGTTTTATGAAGATCGACCCCGGTGGCGTTGCCATGGGAGGCGCGGCTATCAGGATGAATGCCGGTGGCTCGCCAGGTAAAGGTTCCGGGCAAAAGGTCCGGATGGCGGAGATGCCGGAAGTGGTCAGGGAGCAAAGGATCGTCGTGGTACCTGCTCAGCTTGCCGATGTCAGCCAGCGATCGGACGCGGCTGCCTCCCCCGGCTTCAGGAGTGCTCTGTTGACGGCAGCTTCGGAAAGAGCGCCAGCGCAGCAACTCTGTCAAAGAAAGCTCGACGGAACCTGCGATGTCCGCAACTGCCCCTGTACCAGCCATGTCTGAAATGCTGCCGGGTTTCCAACAAATGCTTGATCGTCACCGGACTGCCCGGGACCAAGGTTGCCTGTTGATCATTGATGCCGCGAGGTATGAAGAGGGGGAGGTGCTCCGGCAGATTTACACCCTGGACGATGATCCGGATTGGTGCTGGCTGTTTGATCAAACGCCATTTGAGCAGGACAGAGACGCCGGTCCCATTGTGGTGGCGACCACTCCCGACAGCTTGCTCTGTCAGCACGCCGCCACCGGATGGGCGGCGGATGAAGCAGTACTGGTGCTCGTGTCCGGGCGGGAACCGGATGAGGCGCTGGCCGGCTTCCGGCAAAGTCTGATGGTTCAGCTGGAGCATTACGGGCCGTGTTTCCTGCGCCCCTATGACAGCCGTTTTCTTGAGATGATGGCCGCGTGCCGGCCTGAAGCGGTCGTCAGCCTGATTGGAAAAGGGGATCTGCTGATGTGGAGTATTGATCACGGAGGCGAGGTTGATTGGTCGAGTACGGTCGGTATCAAGGAAGACTTCCGTGGCCTGAATTATGAGCAGGATGCCGCCTTTGAACGGCTCTTGGCCTCGGTGCGCGGGTTTTCCCGCTAATTGTCAGGATCGGCCCGCGCAGGATGTGCGGGCCTTAAGAAAAGGAACTTCAACAATGTCAGCCATCAAGGCACCACCCTGTTCACCGTCCAGTACCTTCTGGCTGGAACTGACCGGAGAGCAGTCTCTCGCAGGCCATCACTACTGCCTCCATGAGCGGAACGGCGATCATGAAGACGTGATTCTCATGGAGCCGTGCACGGACCGGCGCGGCCGAATGGGCCCCATCCTGGCTGGTCATCTGGAAGCATCCAAAAAGCGGTCACTTGTGCTGGAACTCCAGGGTGACAGCAAAAAGGTCGTGATTCCGGTAATCGAGAGTGAGGAAATTGGCCCGCAGGCTCTGAAACCGCATCAACGGGAATACCAGGACAACCTGATGGTTGCCGTACATCCGACGCTGTTCTGTGATGCCGGCGAGCTGACCCGGAATCGTCCGGTTAGCGGCTTTGATGAAGCTATCCCGGCGCCCATGCGCACCGGCTGGATCTATGTCTTTTTCCGTGGCCGGCTGTGGCGTGAAGTGTCCGTCATGACCCTAGAGGATCGAGCGCCGGTCATGCGTGACACCGATCTCGCTTCAGTCCGGGCGAGTACTCCGGATCGAGCGAACGACCGTGCACCTGTCGGGCCGGAAATCGACGTGATCCATGTGCCCGCTCGACTTCTCGGGTGTGATGTCTGGGATGAGGTGCAGCTGGCGTTCAGCGAGACGCAATGGTCCTGGGATTATGTCCAGGCCCTGGAGAAGGATCAGTCACTTTGTAATCAGCGATGCCGTGACGCCCGAGCGGTTCGGGCATTCCTGGAGCGGCATCGGGGGCATCCCGGAAGCGACTGGTGCCGGTTGGATGACATGCCTCCGATGCGCTCAAGAGAGCAAGCAATCGAACGCGATCACACCTGCCCCGGACACTGGTTGCGTGATGTTGAGGGCAAGGAAGCACGTGCGGCTCAGCAGGCACTGGTGCTACAACGTGAGGCCATTGAGTCAGACGACGCGAGCGTCGACGCTGATTATTTTATTGAGACACCATCCCTGTTTCCGGGTTGGCGTCACACCCATCTCCGCGGCGCCAGGCTCCCGGACATTACCGAAGGGACCGATGGGTTCGAATCACTCCGGAATCGCCATCTGCTCACTCTACACCTCCGTGATCCTCTTCAGTCTGCCCGGCATCTAGTGGGGCAGGTCAATGCCTCCCTCGCGTTGTTGCTGGCCCTGGTGGATAACATCAAGGAACGGCCTTTCGGTATCACGGCGGAGCTGTTCCATAACAACTTCCGGCGCAGTGTGCTTCCCGACGGCAGAGACAATCCGCTGTACATCGACGGTGGCTGGTTCGACAACCGGCTGGATGACAGCGATGAGGGCCGTCTCTGCCGAACCATGTATGACGTTGAACGAAGGGCGATACGCGAGTTTGTGAAAGAGGCACAGGCGGCGATTGTCCGCATGCTGGAGAATACGCAACCAGAGAGCTTGACCGCGGTGCTCCGTGACCTGTTTGCCCTTGAGTCTGGCAATGCTGTCGCCGGTTTCTACCAGACGGTGTCTATCCTTCAGGTGCTGTCGTTGCCCGCGGGTCGCATTGATCCCCTACTGTTGCCCCAGGAAGTTGACGAGGAGGCGGAGCAGAGTGCTGAAATGCTGGCGCTCCGCATCGCCCGGGGTGAGCACCCGGTGGGGGCAATGTTGCTGCCATTCAACAACAATCGGCAGGAATGCCGGATTGGCGATGCCACCGCTGAAACCCTCCGGGCCATGGTTGCTGCCCTGGAGGACCGAAGCCAGAGCCTGCGCGTGCTGGAGGGCAACGTTGTCCGGGAACTGGCTGATCACCAATCAGAGACCCGAGGGCCTGATACCGCCACGGTCCTCGCTGCGACAAGATCTGCGAGCAGTGCTTTTTCAGGTATAGCTGGCGGCGTAGCCCAATGGTGGCTGGGGACGATCCAGCAAGAACTCCAGCGGAAAGGCGCCACATTCAGTGCGGAAGTCAGCCGGATCCAGGGGGCTTTTGAGGGTTTTGCCCAGGCGGCGATTCCAGGCCGCACCCGGGTCCAGCTGGAAGGCACGGAAGAAGGTCGTGCGTTCGTGGTGCTCGAGGTTGTGGATGAAAGTGGTCAGACCCTGACTTCCGGGGCGGCGGTGGGAGCGTCCCTCAGGCTGGCGGAGGCTGACGCTTTTGATGGTACCGTCAAGGACCAAAGGGTACGGCACTGGCTGCATCAGAGTACCACCAGCCCGGTGGGGTTGCCGGGGATTCTGGTGGTTTTTGATTTGTGGAATTTGGGGGTGGCGTTTGCCTCACTGAATGCTCCGAATTCCCGGAATGTAATGGGCTTTCTCAGTGCTGCTTCAGATCTGGGAGTGAGTGCTGCGCAACTTATTGCTTTGGTCCCAAACCAACCCCGGAGACTTGCACTCGAAGTCTCGAAATGGAAAACGGAAGCGAGATGGTTTTCCAATCTTGCAGAGCAATTTGGTACGAACGACCGTTTGGCCAATTCAGTTGTGCGTAATCACGTCGAAGCCGGCGGTTGGCTGGCCGGTATGTTCACCACAGCACTGATCCTTAGTGACGCCGTGACTTCATTTCTGCATCAGCGCTGGGGAACCGGAGCGGCTCAGGTAATCCAGGCGTCTGGTGTGGCCACGACGACCAGCGCGGATATTATAGCAGCGCGAATTTTAACTCCTGCAGGTCGCAGAGCTGTTGAAAGGTCATCGGTTAAGGCTGTTCAAGCAGCATTGGGGCGGTTGATACCCGCGGCTGCGAGCTGGGGAGGCACGGTAGCATCCGGTTATGTTACGGCATTGGGGTTTGCGGCCTATGTCTTGGGAGAGGCCGCCTACTATCGCCTCAAAGATGATGCTGTCAGTCAATGGCTCAGGGCCGGCCCCTTTTCGGGCGACCTGAAGGAAAGGGATGACGCGTTTGAGAATGAGAGAGTTGCCTATATCGAACTGGTCAAGGCAATGACTCCCGTGGCGTTTCGACGTATTGAAAACGAGAGAATGTCCGAATGGCTGAATGCTCATAGGCTAAACGCATGGGAGGGGCATGCACAGAGTGTTCTGACCTTTGCCAGTCCCGCCCTGACGATAACCGGTGAGCCCGCCGACATTGAGCTGGATATCGTCTTTGAACAGAAACTGTATCGCATCCTTGGCCCGAATCCGGCTGGTGGCTGGCAAACCGAGACCCTGGCCACCCGTTCTGGTCTAATCGGTCGGGGCATTGAAGAGCGTTACGACGCTGATCGTCAGGCTATCGATTTCCTGATAGCTGGCACTCAGTTGTCGGATTTGAGACCCAGAGGACGTTATGAGCGGCTAACTACTCGCTACCGCGTCGAGCGATTGTCGCTCACCTTTACCCTGGATGTCTGGCATCGAGAAACACAGAAATACACAACCCGGAGAGTGACCCACACCATGGAGGACCTGGATGTCGAGTGGCAAAAGTAGTTTGGCGGAGCGAGTGGATGAGTATAACGATAATGCCTTCCGAGCCGATGCCATCCCGTTACAACAGCCACTTGAAGATCCTGGCGGTTTTGCCAAGGCATTGGAGGGCGGAGATTTCATAGAGCGTCTGCCTTGGGGGCATTACGCTGGACTGGATATTAATCTCAAGCCCAGCTCAGTCGGGATTTACCAGAAAAGAGCAAAGGGTAACGGAGCAACGCGCCTGGCAGGCCCAAAGTGGACGCATCAAGCCATGCCAACGGACTTCATCAAAACCCGGTGGCAGCTTTTATTGATGTTCGCTGGCGGTTTCGCTGATTACTACATGTTCGGGTTCTGGATGTTCTGTGCCATTGTCACTTTTTTAGCTGCGGCGATTCAGGCCGGCATTGTGGCTGCGTTCATCCACGCCACGTCTCCGATAATAGCCATTGTGTGTCTACACCTCTTCTTTCGCTATCCCTTCATCTGGTTCCTCGAACGCCACCCCGACTTTATCGTCAAGGACCTGGGCTGCGGTTTCTTTCGCCCGACCGGGATGGTGAAATTCCGTACCTGGCGCGAGGAAACTTTCGAGGCGCCGTTTATCGAGTTTGATCCCTACATTTCCTTTCATGTGAACCCCAAAGGCCCCACCAGCTGCAAGCTCCAGTTGCGACACAGGTACACCGGGTGGCAGACCGCAGTGGCGTCTGTGCACTCCACCCTCAAGCATGAACTCTATGCCCACTGGGACGAGCTGCAACGTTATATGGATGTGAGCCAGCCGCTGCCTGATATTCCGGCTCTGGAACCCTATCGGCACCTGGATCCCACCACTGCAGAGCACGACGCCGCCGGCAATCGTGGCCGCCCGGCAGACTACTGGGCCACGCTGGACCTTGAGTGGTGGGAGAAGGAAGGGTATCCCGCCCATCTCAATGCCATCCGGGAGTTTCCGTGGAATCAGTTGCGGGACCGGATGCAGGACAGTGTTCCGAATCTGAACGCCGGAGCCATGGTGTGAGGTGCATCGCGGCCCTGTTACTGCTTCTGGTGTTTGTTGCCGATCACGCCTATCCGGAACCTCGCCCCCTGCCACTGGCGAATGTCTACCAGAAGGGCGTAAATCTCGCCGACTACTGGGTCAGTGAAAAGCTTGATGGTGTTCGGGCCTATTGGGATGGGGAAAAGTTGTGGTCCCGGGGAGGGCACGTGTATAAAGCCCCGCGTTGGTTCACCGGGGATTTTCCGACGCATCCGCTCGACGGTGAGTTGTGGCTGGGGCGGGGACGGTTTGCCGAGCTCTCGGGCATTGTGCGCACCGCCAGGCCGGACGAGGCGAACTGGCGAAAGATAGCCTTCCATGTGTTTGATATCCCTGTGACAGATACTCCTTTCTTTGAGCGCTACGAAAAACTGGAGCGACTGGTCCGGGCCTCTGAGTCAGATTATCTCAGGCTGGTGGAGCAGACGCCGATTTCCAGTCACGAGGCCCTGGTCGTGGAGTTGAACCGAGTCGTGGCGGCCGGCGGCGAAGGGCTGATGCTCAAACGCAAGGCTTGCCTCTATCTCGCAGGGCGGTCGGATGACCTGCTGAAAGTGAAAACTTTCCAGGATGCCGAGGCGGTGGTCGTGGAGCACATCGAAGGGCAGGGCAAATACGAGGGGTTGCTGGGATCGCTGCTGGTGGAATTGCCGGATGGTCGCAGGTTCCGTATCGGTTCCGGATTTTCGGACGAGGAGCGGGCCAACCCGCCGCAACCGGGGCAGCAGATCACCTTCAAACACCACGGCTACACAGCAACCGGCTTGCCCCGCTTTGCCAGCTTTCTGCGGGTTCGGCGGGATGAGCCGGAAGCGGCTTCGCCACAGTGATGTTGACCGGCATCAAGATGGCACTGACCATGGTTTCATAGACTGGATAAAAGAACCTCTTTCACCCTGGCAGGAGCCAACCATGTCCCTTGAAAAACACGATCTGATCCACGAGCTGCCTGAGTCCCGCGACGCGATCCACATGCTGAAAACCGGCAGCACGCATTTCGCGAAGCTGTTCGATGAGTATCACGAACTGGATCATGAGATTCATCGCATCGAGAGCGGTTCTGAGAACACCTCCGATGAATACCTGGAGGACAAGAAGAAGCAGCGCCTGCATCTGAAAGACGAGCTGTACTCAATGATTCGGGAGTACGAGGCCTCTTTGGCCAGCTGAATCTAACGGCGCTTGATTGGTCCAGACATGGGGTCAGAAGAACGCTTTCTTCTGACCCCGTTTTTACATCAGGCTTGGTCCGAATTTCTGGCCCCGGGGAACTGTGACCCCGGATTAGCTGTTCCTTTTACTGTTTCCGGGGTTCCAGGACGTACATAGCCAGGTTATCCGCCACGCAGGCGGGCTTGCCCTCGCCGCGGATTTCGATGGTGGTGCGGTAGGTCGCCAGCACTCGTCTGTCGTCAACCCGCGTCAGGTCCTTCAGCTCCACCTTGCTGCGGATTTCCGCTCCCGCCTTTACCGCCGCCGGGAAGCGCAGCTTGTCCAGGCCATAGTTGATCGTGGCGGCAGTGCCGGTGACCTTCAGCGCCTGACTGTTGAGCATGGGGATCAGGGAGGCGGTGAGGTAGCCGTGAGCCACCGGGCTTTTCCAGGGTGACTCACGCTTCGCCCGCTCGACATCCACGTGGATCCACTGGTGATCGCCGGTGGCATCAGCAAACGCGTTGATCATGTCCTGGCTGATGGTGGTCCAGGGGCTATGGCCGATGACCACACCCTTGTAGTTCTCCAGGTCGTTGATCGCGATTGAAACCATGGGATTCTCCTGACAGTCGGTTGGCGAAGGAATCACACGCCGTAGCCGGGATTCTTGCTGTCCAGCAGGCGCACCAGAGCCGGCCAGGTCAGCTTGGCAGCCATACCCAGGGACTGGGACTGATCTGCGGTCGTCCGGATTGCCTGGTCCGAGGGCATATGGACCGGGCCGCAGCTTTGGGCCTTGACCTGGATCTCGCAGGCCTTCATCAGGAAATACAGGTAGGTGAAGGTCTCGGGCACATCCTTGCCGGCGGTCAGTACGCCGTGGTTGCGCAGGAGCATCATCGATTTGTCGCCCAGGTCCCGGATCAGGCGCTCCCGTTCATCCAGGTTCAGGGCAACGCCCTCGTATTCGTGATAGCTCAGGTGCTCCAGGCACAGCATGGCGGTCTGGCTCAACGGCAGCAGTCCGTCCCGGTGGGCCGAGACGGCGACGCCATCGGCGGCGTGCAGGTGCATGACGGCCCCCGCATCCTCCCGCCCCATATGGACGGCGCTGTGAATGGTGAACCCGGCCGGATTGACTCGGCTGATACTGCCGGACTCCACCACCTCGCCATTCTGATCGACTTTCACCAGTGAGGAGGCAGTGATTTCATGGAATAGCAGGCCGTAGGGGTTGATCAGGAAGTGGTGTTCCGGGCCGGGTACCCTAGCCGACAGGTGGGTAAAGACCAGGTCATCCCAGCCAAACAGGGCAACCAGCCGGTAGGCGGCCGCCAGTTCGGTTCTCACCTTCCATTCGGCTTTTTTCAGGTCTGCGGGGTCCTGGGGTGCGGTGTCTGTTGTCATGGTTATCACCTCTGCAAGAGGACAGCAGACACGCCGGCCGCTGCCCGGAAACAAAAAAGGGGATGGCTGTTGGGCCACCCCCGAAAAGGCCTCTGACTGGCAAGAGGCCCCAGGCTCACTTAAGAAGGGGGTTAGCTGGCCTGTAACAGGGTGGCGTAACGCTCCAGATGGAAATCGTCATCGCCGAGCTGGTGGTTGATCATGATCAGGCGTTTGGCGTAATGGGCGAAGTTGTATTCCCAGGTCATGCCGATACCACCGTGGGACTGGATGCCCTGCTCGGAAATGAACTGGCCACTGCGGCCGATCACGTTCTTGGCTGCGGCCAGAATCCGGCGCCGCTCGTCGCTCTGAGGTTCATCGGCCACGCTGGCCGCCAGGATGGCCATGGAACGGGCCTGCTCCAGTTCCGACATCATGTCCACCATGCGGTGCTGCAGAACCTGGAACCGGCCAATGGGCACACCGAACTGCTTGCGCTGCTTCAGGTACTCCAGGGTCAGATCACAGGCCACTTCCATCACGCCTACAGCTTCGCCGCACAGGGCAGCGATCGCGCGACCGGCCTGGTACTCGATAACTCCGGCCCCCTGGCCTTCCTCGCCCAGCAGTGCATCCGCGCCAACGGTGACGTTGTTCAGGAACAGGTCGCAGCCCTTGGCACCATCGATGGTCGGGTAGGTGCGACGCTCGAGCCCTTCGGCATCGGCGGGTACGAGGAACAGGCTGATGCCGTCGGCATCCCGGCTGTCACCGGATGTGCGGGCCGAGACCACCAGTACATCAGCGCAGTGACCGCCGATAACCACGGCCTTGCGGCCGTTCAGGACATAGTTGTCACCGGATTTTTCGGCGCGGGTTTCCACATCGTTCAGATCGTAGAAGCTCTGGGGCTCCTGCAAACCCACAGCCGCCCGGGTTTCACCGCTGGCAATGCCGCCGAGCCACTGCTCTTTATGCTGGTCATTACCGGCCTGGGCGATCAGCCCGCCGCCCAGGACGACCGATTGCAGGTAGGGTTCGATACACAGGCCACGACCGAGTTCGGTCATCACACTCTGCACTTCCACGCCGCTGCCGCCAAAGCCGCCCAGCTCCTCGGGGAAGGGCACGGCGGTGAGGCCCAGCTCACCAAGCTGTTTCCAGAAATCCTCACTGAAGCCCAGCTCGGATTCGCTGTACTCCAGGCGTTTTTCAAAACTGTACTCACCGCGTACCAGGCGGGCCACGGTGTCCTGCAGCATCTGCTGCTCTTCGTTGAGTCGGAAATCCATGGTCGCCTCCTTAAAGCCCGAGAATCATTTTCGACACGATGTTCTTCTGGATCTCGTTTGATCCGCCGAAAATCGACAGCTTGCGGTTATTGAAGTACTGGGCGGCCAGCGGTGCGGCGTTCTCGTCTGAGAGGTAGTCGCCGTCGTAGTCCAGATCCAGTTCCTCCTCCACGAAAGGAATCGCGTAGGGGCCGATTGCGCGGCGGGCCAGGTCGTTGATGGACTGGCGAATTTCGGTGCCACGCACCTTGAGCATGGAGCTCTCCGCTCCCGGAACACCGCCACCTTCGACGGAGGCAATGATGCGAAGGTTACTGATCGCCGCCGCCATCAGGTCAATTTCCACCTGGGCAATACGCTGGCTGAAGGCGGTATCTTCGATCAGTGGCTTGCCGTTCTTCAGACGGCGGGATGCCAGCTCCTTCAGGTGCTGCAGGGCGGCTTTGGACAGCCCGATCCCGGCCAGGCCGGTCCGCTCATAGGTCAGCAGGAACTTGGCATAGGTCCAGCCCTTGTCCTCCTCGCCCACCAGGTTTTCCACCGGCACTTTCACGTCCTCGAAGAACACCTCATTGACCTCGTGCTCGCCGTCCAGGGTGATGATCGGCCGCACGGTGATGCCCGGTGTATTCATGTCGATCAGCAGGAAGGAAATGCCTTCCTGGGCTTTCACCTCGGTGTTGGTGCGCACCAGGCAGAAAATCATGTTGGCGTGCTGGCCCAGTGTGGTCCAGGTTTTCTGGCCATTGACGATGTAATGGTCGCCATCGCGCACGGCTCGGGTTTTAAGGGACGCCAGATCGGAGCCGGCACCCGGCTCGGAGTAACCCTGACACCACCAGTCTTCGCCACTCAGGATGCGTGGCAGGTACGTCTGTTTCTGCTCTTCGGTGCCGAACTTGATGATCACCGGCGCGACCATGTTGACGCCGAAGGGAATGGAGCGAGGTACCCCGTACCGGCAGGATTCTTCATCCCAGATGTGCTTCTGAACCGGAGTCCATTTCACACCGCCGTATTGTTCCGGCCAGTGAGTGGCGTACCAGCCCTGTTCGCTCAGGATTTTCTGCCAGCGCTGATGGTCCTCTTTGGACAGCCGCCGGAAACCTTTCACCTTGGCGGCGATATCCGCCGGTAACTTCTCATCCAGGAACGCGCGCACTTCGTCACGGAAGGCCAGTTCCTCGGCCGTGTAGTTCATGTTCATGGGATAGCCTCTTTTGCATTACAGCGAAAATATATACCGCATAGCAGAATTACTCAATGATCCTGCAATTTCCGGGGCTGTGTCAATGATAAGTGAAATACGAAAACACCTAGCGGACGATCAATTTCATAAAAATTAGTTTCGCTCCTTGTTGATGCAGAGATGCTTGTCTATATTGTCTCACTCGGAAGCTGGTACTGCTCAGCGGAATAATAAATCATATAAATATCGCTCTGCGAAATCAGATTTGAATTCTTCTGGTATAGGCCGGCACCGGAAAGACCAACAACAACGACATCAACCGATTCCGATACGAGGTCAAGAGATGACAACAACAACACCCTTCAACACCCGTCCACTTGCCCGCGCCGTCGCCCTGGCCGGTGCCCCCCTGATGCTGATGGCCGCAGCGACCGCAACCGCCCAGGACAACAGCGAGTTGCAGGAGCTGCGAGTCCGGGTGCAGCAACTTGAAGAAAAGCTCGCCGGCGCGGTATCAACGGCGCCCGAGTTGCAGGAGGACAACACCTACCTGCTGCGAGATGGTGATGGCATCAAGATTGGCGACACCACAATTTCCTTCGGCGGTTTCATCAAGGCGGATGCCATCTTCGGTTCCGGTGGCAATGGCTCCCTCAACAGTTACTCGATCGGCCTGCCGCGGACCTTTGCCAAAGCGGCCGCGAACGGCAGCAGTGACTGGAAGACCGGCTTCAGTGCCCGGGAATCCCGGATCAGTATCGGCACCAAAACCGAGGATGTCGTTGGCCATAATCTCACCACCTACATCGAGATGGACTTCAACCAGGACCTGAACGACGGTTTCAGTGAAACCGGCAACGAAATCGTCTCCAACAGCTATTCGCCACGCCTGCGCCAGGCCTACGCGTCATGGAATGGCTGGGATTTCGGCCAGACCTACACCACCTTTACGGATCTGGCGGCGATGCCGGAAATCCTGAACCAGGGCAAACAGGCCGCGTTCATCTATGTGACCCAACCCATGCTTCGTTACAACATGGCGGCACCAGGGGGCAAGTTGATGATGGCGCTGGAGAACCCTGAAGATGGTTACTACGGCAACTCCTATGATGACCAGTCCTACCCGGACCTTACCGCCCGTTACCAGATCCGTGGAAACTATGGCTTCTATTCCGTTGCGGGTGTCCTGCGCAACATCGAGGACGACGCCGCCGACGAGACCAAAGTGGCCGGCGCTGTATCACTGAGCGCACGCATTCCCACCATTGGTCGGGATGACCTCCGTCTGCAGTACAGCTATGGAGCGCTGGGCCGTTATATGGGGCTTCTGACCTATCCCGACGTAGACCTCGGCGCACTGGCCGCCGGAGAAGTCGAACCCCTGAAAACCTACGGCGCCACGGCGGCTTACCGCCATTTCTGGTCGCCAGCCTGGCGCTCTTCCCTGGTACTTTCCCACACCGAGATCGTGGATGACCTGGAGTTCTCTCCGAAAGGCACCCTCAGCTATTTCGATAGCTCCACTTCGGTCCACGCCAACCTGTTGTGGTCCGCTCATAAGAACCTGACTCTGGGCCTCGAGTATGCCTATTGGGACTTCGGGGAAATCGCGACCACCGGCAGCGAGCAATATGAGCAGGTGATGGCTTCGGCGAAGCTGAGCTTCTGATCGCCAAGACCCCTCTCTGAGGTGGATGATGCCTCAGGTGCTTTGCATTTTCTTACCCCGGCTCACGCTCCCCCGAGCCGGGTTTTTCTAGTCTTTTTCCAATTCTTTCGAAATAAAAACCGAGATTCCCTCTGGCAATAGTTCGAAAAAATCGAGGCATTGGACCCAGAAAACCGTATTGAAGACTGGTCTTGATCACGTGAAACTACGTACGACTTTCGTCATACCGTAGGACGCCCATGCAGGACGCCCCAAGTAACGCCAGATTCCCTGCGCCAGAGTTTGTGATACTTCTGGTGCTGCCCCAGGCACCGCCCCTGGCCTGACGGCCAGTCATCGGGTGGCGTCATTGCCGCTCACATCGACCTCTCGAAAACGAACGACTTCCACCACCTGGAGGATATTCCATGGCTATACGGAAGCTGCTGATCGCCAATCGCGGAGAGATTGCGGTCAGGATTGCCCGGGCCTGTAGTGAACTGGGTATTCGCTCAGTTGCCATTCATTCTGAGGCTGACGAGTACTCCCTGCACGTCAAGAAAGCCGACGAAGCCTATCAGATCAGCAAGGATCCCCTGTCGGGATACCTCAATCCCCATCATATTGTGAACATGGCGGTGGAAACCGGCTGCGATGCGCTGCATCCCGGCTACGGTTTTCTGTCGGAGAACGCTGAACTCGCAGCCATCTGCGAGCAGCGCGGTATTACTTTCGTGGGGCCTTCCGCCCACGCCATCTCGTCCATGGGCGACAAGACACAGGCCCGCCAGACGGCTCTTGCGGCGGGCGTTCCGGTGACCCCCGGTTCCGAGGGCAATCTGGAAGATGTCGAGGACGCTGTTACCCAGGCCGCTGACATCGGTTACCCGGTTATGCTCAAGGCCACCTCCGGAGGTGGCGGACGCGGTATCCGCCGCTGCGATAACGAGAAGGAGTTGCGCCAGAACTACGAGCGGGTGATTTCCGAGGCCACCAAGGCCTTCGGCAGCGCCGAGGTGTTTCTCGAGAAGTGCATCATTGAGCCCCGTCACATCGAGGTGCAGATTCTGGCCGATACCCATGGCAACGTCGTGCATCTGTACGAGCGTGACTGCTCGATCCAGCGCCGCAACCAGAAGCTGATCGAACTGGCGCCGTCACCGCAGCTGGAGGAGAGCCAGCGCGAATACATCGGTGACCTGGCCAAGCGGGTCGCAAAGGAATGCGGCTACGTCAATGCCGGTACCGTGGAGTTCCTGCTGGATCACGATGGCAGTTTCTATTTCATGGAAATGAACACCCGGGTACAGGTGGAACACACCATCACCGAAGAAATTACCGGGGTGGACATCATCAAGGCTCAGATCCGTATTGCTGCGGGCGAGCCCCTGGGCTTGAAGCAGGAGGACATCAGCTATCGCGGTTTCGCGGCCCAGTTCCGTATCAACGCAGAGGACCCGAAGAACGGCTTTCTGCCAAGCTTTGGCCGGATTAGCCGCTATTACTCCGCCGGCGGTCCCGGTGTTCGCACAGACGCCAACATGTACACCGGCTACGAGATCCCACCCTACTACGACTCCATGTGCGCCAAGCTGATTGTCTGGGCCATGGGCTGGCCGGAGCTGATTGCCCGGTCGCGCCGGGCTCTCGGAGACATGGGCATCTACGGTGTCCAGACCACCATTCCCTACTACAAGCAGATTCTGGAGCATCCGGATTTCCAGGCCGCTGATTTCAATACCGGCTTTGTCGAGCGTAATCCGCAGTTGCTCGAGTACAGCACCAAGACCCGCCCTGAATCCATCGCCACAGCCATTGCCGCCGCCATTGCGGCCCAGGCGGGCCTGTAAAAGAACATCGGAGAGATCCAAATGACCAAGCGCAAGATTCATATTACCGACGTTATCCTCAGGGATGCCCACCAGTCCCTGATTGCCACGCGCATGCGCACCGAAGACATGCTCCCGGCCTGTGAGTGGCTGGATCAGGCCGGTTACTGGTCCCTGGAATGCTGGGGTGGTGCTACCTTCGACGCCTGCGTACGTTTCCTGAAGGAAGACCCGTGGGAGCGGCTACGCACCCTGCGCAAGGCTTTGCCCAACACCCGTCTGCAGATGCTGCTGCGTGGTCAGAACCTGCTGGGCTATCGCCATTACGGCGATGACGTGGTGGAGGCCTTTGTCGCCAAGGCGGTGGAAAACGGCATGGACGTATTTCGCATTTTCGATGCCCTGAACGATGTGCGTAACCTGGAGACCAGCATCAAGGCTGTGAAGAAAGCCGGTAAACACGCCCAGGGCACCATCTGCTATACCGTGAGCCCCGTGCACGGCACAGATGCTTACCTTGAGCAGGCCAAAGCCATGGCGGAGATGGGTGCGGACAGCATTGCCATCAAGGACATGGCCGGTCTCCTGACGCCGGCGGTAACCGCCGAACTGGTGGGCAAGCTGAAGCAGACCCTGAATCTGCCCGTTTTCCTGCATTCCCACGCCACCTCGGGCATGGCGCCGATGTGCCAGTGGGCGGCCATGGAAGCCGGCGTTGACCATATCGATACCGCGCTTTCGGCCTTTGCCGGCGGTACCAGCCATCCGCCCACGGAGTCACTGGTGGCGGCGCTGCACGATGCCGGGCTTGAAACCGGGCTGAACCTTGAGCTGTTGGACAAGGCCACCCGCCACTTCCGGGAGGTGCGGAAGAAATATCACCAGTTCGAGAGCGACTACAACGGTGTCGATACCTCCGTGCTGCTGTCCCAGGTGCCCGGTGGCATGATGTCGAACCTCGCCAACCAGCTGAAGGAGCAGGGTGCGCTGGATCGAATCCAGGACGTGTTCGAGGAAATTCCGCGGGTGCGCAAGGACCTGGGTTATCCGCCGCTGGTAACCCCGACTTCCCAGATTGTCGGTACCCAGGCGGTGATCAATGTGCTGGCGGGCAAGCGCTACGAGTCCATCACCAACGAAGTCAAAAAGTACCTGCAGGGGTGGTACGGGAAGGCGCCGGCGGTGGTCGACAAGGCCCTCCAGCAGCGCGCCGTTGGCAACGAGGAGCTGATCGAGGAGCGCCCGGCCAACCTGATTCCACGGGAGCTGGACGAACTGCGCAAACAGGTGGGGGAACTGGCGACCAGCGAAGAAGATGTGCTCACTTACGCCATGTTCCCGGACCAGGCGAAAGCCTACCTGGAGCAGCGTCGCGACGGCACTCTGCAGCCTGAGCCGCTGGAACCCATCCCCACCGGCCAGTCCGCCGGCGGTGTGTCCAGCAAGTTCAAGATCACCGTTCATGGCGAGAGCTACGATATCCACGTAACCGGTGCCAACCCTTCCGGCGAGAACGAACGCCGCTTCTACATGACCGTGGATGGCGTACCCGAGGAAATCCATCTGGCGTCGCTGGGTGAGGATGGCGAGGGCGCCCGCTCCAGCGGCGGCCGCGCTACGGCCACCAAAGAGGGCCATGTCACCACCAGCATGCCCGGCAACATCGTGGATGTCATGGTCAAGGAGGGTGACGAGGTGCGGGCCGGCGACCCAGTGCTGATCATCGAAGCGATGAAGATGGAAACCGAGGTGAAGGCGACCATTGCCGGATCGGTCAAGGGCGTGTTTATCGCCAAGGGCGATCGGGTCGTGCCCGGTGAGGTGCTGGTGGATATCGAGTAGGCCCACTGAGTCTGAGTCCCGAAGGGCTCACAGCAGCACGGTGACCCCCAGGGTGGCCGTGCTGCGCTTGTATTCGTAGCGGGGAATGTTGCTTTCATTCCGGACGCCCCGCCAACCGGCCACCACCGAGAAGGTATCGTTGATCCGGTAGTCAGCATTCACGCCCAATGACAGACGCTGATCCACCCGGTTGATAATCCAGGTACCCTCGGGCACGCTCAGGCGATGGGCGTTCCGGTAAAAATTGTAGCGGTAGCCCAACACGCCGCCGACTTCCAGTGCCGGGATCGGGTAGTAGCTGGTGCTGATTTCCAGGGTTTGGCCCAGGGGCGATACACTGAAGTACTCCCACTCGGTTTCCAGGTTGCGACGGTCGTCGTAATCCAGGTAATACCGCAGTCCGCCGCCCCAGTTGCCGAGCCGTGCCCGGTAACGGGCATCCAGTCGGTAGTGCCGGCCGTCGTAAGCATCGTAACGGGAAGTTGCCGAAACATGCTCCGCGCGGGCCGACACCGAGCATTGGGCGCGCTCCGCAGCGATAGCACACGCGGATGTGCTCAGTCCGGTCGAGATCCTGGCTCTTTCCTCACGGGGCTTGCCGCCGTACCAGAGTTTGTCGCCGCCAACTCCGGCATAAAGCCGATAGTCATCCAGTCGATACTCCCAGTTGGTATCCAGACGCGCCAGGTGGGAGTTGAACTCATCCTCTGAGTCGTATTCCCGGGCATAGGCCTGGCCCTGCAACCTGAAACCGTGTTTTCCCTGTCGGTGGAGGTAGCCGGACACTGCCGCCACCGACTCGAGAAAACTGTCCTCGATTGTGGTGGCGGCCTCATCGGGAAACAGACCGATGTTGTCCTCATAGCCCGCCGACAGGGATGCCAGGGCCTGCCACGGAGGCAGGGGAGTCTGCGCGCCCAGGCGGTCCAGTTGGGCTGCAGCGAGTTGGGTCAGGTTGTCGGCATCACCGGTGTCGACTACCTCCCGAAAGGCCGTTCTGGCGCTGGCTTTATCGTCGCGGGCGAGAGCGATGAGTCCCAGGTTGTAGAACGCCAGGCTCCTCTGGCCGGTTTCGGTCAGTTGTCGGAACATGTGTTCAGCGTTGGGGAAATCTCCGGTTTTGTAGTAGAGGACGCCGAGGTTGTAGATGAGGGCGCGGGACTCCATGCCAAGGCTGGCGGCGGATTCCAGGAGTACTCTGGCCTGATCCAGGTCTCCGGCCTTGAATGCGGCAATACCTGCCCGGAAGCGTTCAGCCGCTTTCGGGCTGGCATCGGCCGCAGAAACCGGAGACAGTATGGTTAGCCAGGTGACAAGCAAAAGGTGTACGGGACGAAGCAGCAAGCACAATACCCTTGAAGCTGGAACAGAAACCGGCGCATCAGGGGTAAGCTTACCTCAGGGAGGAGCAGAAAATCAGGTACTAGTTGCCGCTTGTGTTATCCAGCAGGTCTTCGCTCTTGTCCACAAGGTTGTTGCCGGTGTCCAGCAGGTCGAGGTCCTTATCGCGGAGGTCGCCAATGGGCAGTTCCGGGTCCGTCAGGTCCGTCCCAGGCAGATCGATCACAGGCAGTGTCGGGTCCTCTTCTCCGGGGAGTTCCAGGTCCAGAGCATCCCGGGTCTCTCTCGATTCTGAGGCCAGCGTCTCCTCCAGCTCTCTGGCGTCGCTCTGGATCTCCGAAACATCCAGTTCGTTGACGGAGTCAGGCAACTCCATCTCCTGGACGAAGGAAGAATCCAGGACGTCCTCGTCCTCGACCATTCTCATGGTGACTTCGAAGTCGGTTTCCGCGGCTGCCAATGCTGGCATCCCGGCGAGCCCGAGCGCCATGCACATGGCCGCCACCAGCCGTGGCAAGAATAATGCTGACCTCATGAAGATGGCTCCATTGTCGTGCCAATGTCGGTACGGAAGGTTTTGCGCTTGCGGCCGTCATCCAGATGGGCCACCAGGGTGCCTTCACCCGGGAACAGAATGTTCAGGGGCAGGGCGAGCAGGTTATCCCCCGGCTTCAGGTTCACCTTCCAGCTTACGCGATGACGACCGGGAAAGGGCGCCAGCTCCATATTCGGAGGCAGTTCCAGGGTCAGAGTGACATTGTCCACTGCCTCCGTGGAGGTGAACGCGAGCCGGACGGTCTTCTGATCTCCCGTAGCTGCAACTTCCTGAACGGTGGTCGTGCTGGAGTCCGCTACCGGACTTGCCTGCTGTTGCGGTGCAGAAAACTCGCTACCGATGAAGATCCCGACCACCAGTGCCGCCGCTACGGCACCTCCCCAGGCGGGTATTGCCCAGGAGCGTTTCGCTGATGGCTGTTCGCCTCGCTTCGCTGCCGCCAGCATTCGCGCCTCGAAACCCTGGTCCGGTTCGGGCGCCCGTTCCCGGGCCACCTCCTCCATCATCAGCGCGGCCGAAGACAGGGCTCGTGCACAGGCTCCACAGCGCTCGGCATGCCGGCGCATCTCCAGCTCCACCGGCTCGGAGAGCTCTCCGGCTGCCATCGCGTCCACGTCTTGCAGAAAATGTTTGCAGTTCATCGCATCTACCTCATTTGAGTCCACGGAGTTGCTGCTCAAAAGGTTCCAGTTCTTCCTGCAATTTTGTGCGGAGCAGGGCGCGGGTCCGATGAAGCCGGGATTTGATGGTGCCGATGGGCACGTCGAGTACCTCTGCGATGTCTTCCTGACGCCAGCCGTCGGCGTCGTGTAGTAACAAAAGGGTTCGCTGATCGGGATGAAGCTCTCCCAACAGCCGTTTCAGGGTTTGGCTGCGGATATCCCATTCCACATTCGCCAGCGGGTCTGGCTCGCTACCAACCCGGGTCTCCAGAAACGGTGTCTGCTCGTCATGGAGATCCAGGGCGCTGGTGTTGATCTCCCGTCCCGCAGGTCGTTTACGGATTGTATCGACGAAATGCCGGTAAAGCACCCGGTGCAGCCAGGGTCGAAGGTGGTCCACGGATTCCAGCTCGTCCAGGCGCGGATAGAGTTTGACCACCACGTCCTGGACCAGATCCTCGGCATCGTGCTCACGACCGGTTAACCGGTAGGCAAAGGTGAACATCGTCTTCAGGTGGGGCTGAACCAGACGGTCGAAGCGTTTCGATTTTGATTGGCGAAATGAAAGTAAGGCCAAGCGGGTACCCCTGAAAACACCCGGCACGTGGTTCGTGCTGCGTGAGTTTTATGGTTTTTGTCGCATTTTTAAATGGTACCAGCGCACCTCTGGCTGGGGTATGTCCGTTTGTAAAAAATTGAATATAAATTTTCGGTTTTAATATCAACTGTTTGTAATAATTTTTGGCTGAAATGACAAAAAAGTGCCTCTGGTTTTGGAACCTTTGCAATTAGACCTCCGTTGAGGGCAACTAAAGGCGAGGGACCGTCGAACTACAAAAAAACAGAGGTAACGAAACATGTTGATTCGCACCGTATGCCTTGCTGCGCTGTCGGCTACGACACTGGGTTTGTCCGGTTGTCTCGACGGCAGCAGCCAGACCAGCAAGAACGCCGATCCCGATTACCGCATCACCAGCAACCTGATAGAACGTGGCGTTCACCCGTTATTCGATCCACTGGAAACCGAGTTTCCCATCCCGAGCGATGCCCTGTTCTATCTGAGTGAGGTGGACGACGGCACCATGCTCGATGGCACCGATCCGGCTAACCCGGTAACCACCGGCATCGGCTTCCTGGATGGCAGCTCGGTGCTGGCACCCGTTGATATCAAGATCAGCGCCAGCCTCGATAGCCAGCAGATCCTGGATGCCCGGGACTTTGTTGAGGTGGACGGGGAAGTGGTTCCTAACCCGGATCAGAACGTGTTTTTCTTCGCGGTTGAATACGCCAGTGGCGATACCATCGAAGTCCTGGATACCGAAGTTGCCGGACTGACACCGGCTATCCGCTACCGCCAGGCACTCAGGCTCCGGGAGCAGGGCAACACTGCCGAAGCCGATGCCATCTTCAGCGATCTGCTTCGCGAAAGGTTCCGGGTGGAGTTGCTGGATATCGACGGGGGCCAGAACAACCTGGTGCGGGTCCTGCCCCTGGAGCCGCTGGCAGAAAAGACCCAGTACGTTCTGGCGCTGACCAACGATATCGTTGATGCCGACGGCGAGCCACTGGTTGGTTCACCCACTTTCCAGAGCGTTGCCGATCCGGAGCGCACTCTGTCCAATGCGGCCTTCCAGCCGTTCCGCGATGCCATGCTGCCGGCGCGTCAGCTCGCCGCAGACTACTTTGACTTCAAGCGCGAGGTTGCTGCATCGGCGGGCTTTGCCCAGAGCTTTGAGGACGTTACCTACTCGACCACGATTACCACGACCGCCGTGGATGATGTTCTGCTGGCCAATGCAGCACCGGTCACCTATTACCGCTCTGTTCTGTCGGTCGCCCAACGCCAGCAGGCCCTGAACAGGTTGCTGGACGGTTTTTACAACCTCAGTGACCAGACGCTGGGCGAGGGCGCAACGTCCGATGAGGAAGCGCTTAACAGCCAGATCTACCAGACACTGACGGACACCGGTTTTCGCCTCTACGATGAAGAGCTGGCCACGCTCCTGACCGAGGCCCGGGATAACGGTATGACCGTTCTCTACGCGGACCTGGTTTCCGACCCGCTGTCCGATCGACGCTTAGCCAATACCTTACAGACTGCTGCCGCGGTTGCTACCGACCTGAGCATGGATATCGAATCCGACGCCCAGACGCTGGCTGCCGCTGCGGAAACCATTGTGGATACACCGAAACCCAGAGAGGTGCGTGTGTTCAGCCAGCGTGACGGTGGTGACGTGAATCCGGCGCTGGCCCAGGAAATCCAAGGCACGCCTCTCAATGTCCATGTCTACGAGGGTGAAATCACCCTGCCGTATTTCCAGACTGTGCCGGAGGACGGTAATGGTTCAGTGCTGACCTCCGAAAGCTGGCTGCCAGCTGATTTTTCCGGTAACGACAGCCTCGACGGCGCGCCCTCGGACCGGATCACCTATCGTTTCCCATTCGCGGATAAGAGCGCGGATACAACGGTACCCATCGTGATCACGGCACCGGACACTAACAACGCGACTTTCCTGACGCTGAGTGGTGGTATTCCCGCAAATGGTTACCCGGTCATCATCTACCAGCATGCGGTGACCACGGACCGCTCTGCCACCCTGCCTCTGGCAACGGCAGCCGGCCTGCTGTGTGCAGATCCTGGTAACAGTTACGACTGCTTCGTGACCATCGGCATCGACCAGCCCCTGCACGGCATCTTCGGGGAAGGCTTTGTGGGTCTGAATCCGATCAGCGAGCAGGCGGGAGCTTCTGCCGATGCCACGGAGCGCCACTTCGGATTCGCCGCCGACGCCGACCTCAATCCTGTCCCGGCCAGCCAGCTGGAGGCACCGGAATCCGGCAGCCTGTTCCTGAACTTTGCCAACTACGCGAATACCCGGGACAACATGCGCCAGGGCGCCCTGGACCTGCTTAACGTGAATGCATCGTTGCAGGCAATCGAAGATGCCATTGCCGCCTGCGCCGATTGTCCACAGGACCTCAATATGGATCCGGATCGGGTCTATTTCCTGAGCCATTCCCTCAGTGGCATGGGCGGCGCAGCCTTTCCCCACGTCAATAACGCCGCCATCGAAGCCGGCAACGATAATCTCAATCCGATCCTGGCCGCCAACCTGTTCAATACCGGTGGCAGCTTCGGGCGCCTGGTAGAGAACTCCCAGTCGGTGGCCCCGCGAGTGCTGCCGGGACTGGATGAAGCGTCGGACGGCCTGCTGACCCAGGGCCGTACGGAGCTGAATATCTATTTCAATGTGTTCCAGGGCCTGCTCGATTCGGCGGATCCGGTGGCCTTCGCACCTCTCTATAAGGAAGCACCGATCCTGCTGACCGAGATTGCCGGCGTTCCCGATGACCCTGATCGCCCGACGGACGATACCGTACCCAATGCCGCAGATGCGGTGCTGTATCCGCTGGGACCATTGTCCACCACGCTTCCGGAAACAGGCTTCGTAATCGAGGGCGAAAACATGCCTCTGGCGGGAACTGATCCCCTCGCCGCAGCCATGGGCGCGGAATCCACCCCGCTTCAGACCGACGGTCTGCCGCTGATCACCCGCTACCTGGAAGGCTCTCACGGCAACCCGATTTCCGCGGGTCAGAAAGAGGCCGACCCTTTCTCCTCCCGCGCGGTCTTTGACGAAATGACCGCCCAGATGTTGCAGCTGTTCACCGACGGAACGGTGGCCGTGATCAACCCCTGCGTGGTCCAGGATGCCGATACCAGCGGTACCGATTGCACCGACAGCGGTGGCAACACCGACGCCGGCGATACCCCCAACAATGGTGGTGACGGCGGTGGCGGACTTCTCGACGGAGTGCTCGGCCTGTGACCTGATGCTATCGGCGGGCACCCCTTCGGGTGGTGCCCAAGTGTTCAAATAATATCAATTAAAACATGGCGTTAGCCTCGCCAGACGGGGAGGCTTTGCCTGAAACTTGCGGAGTAACACGCAATGAAAACAATAAAACCGACCTTGCATACACCGCTGCGGCTCGCGTTGGCCATGCAACTTGCCGGTCTTTCCGGGACTGCATTGGCATTCGACTTCAGCATCTACGAAATTGACGCTTCGTTCAGCACGACGCTCACAGCGGGTATGGCCTACCGCCTTGAGGATCAGGACAAGGACCTGATCTCCCAGGGCAACCTGGGGCCGGAATTTGCGTTCAGCAACACCGGTGCCTCATCCAACAACTTTGACGATGGCAACCTCAACTTCGAAAAGGGTGAACCGTATTCCCAGATTCTGCGGGGTCGGTCGGAGCTGTTCCTGGATTACGCACCAGACAGCGATACCCTAACCCGGGTCGGCGCCCTGGTCCGTGGCACTTACTACTACGACTACGAACTGAAGGATAACCCACGGGCGGTGGATCCGGTCGGCCAGCGCCGGGAGCTCAACGAGGAGGCCCTGGACAATGCCGCCGGGGCCGATTTGCTGGACGCTTACGTGTTCACCGACTGGTATTTCGGGGATACCCCGGTGTCCGTCCGTTATGGCCGGCAGGTGGTGAATTGGGGCGAAAGTACGTTCATCCTCGGTGGTATCAATGCGGTCAACCCCATTGACGTGCCCGCATTCCGCGCCCCGGGTGCAGAGTTGAAGGACGTGCTGTTGCCGGTGGAAATGCTGTACAGCTCAGTCGGGATTACGCCGGAGGTCACGCTGGAGGCATTCGTGCAGACGGAGTGGGAGCCGTTCCGCATTGATGATTGCGGCACCTTTTTCTCCAGCGCGGATGTGGCGGCTGACGGCTGTGGCCCGGTATTGCTGGCTGGCCAGGTGCCTGACTCCCAGGCCTTGGAGGAGGGTTTTGTCGCCCCGCGCATCGGTGACAAGGAACCGGGAGACACCGACCAATATGGTATGGCTGCCCGGTGGTACATGACCGATCTGGGCGCCGAACTGGGCTTCTTCTATACCCGTTATAACAGCCGGCTGCCCTACATCAGCGGTGTGGTGAATAACCCCGCCGATGCCGATGAAACCCAGATGCGGGACCCCACCCTTCCGGATGCGCGCTTCCCCAGCTACTTCATTGAGTACCCGCAGGACATCGAGCTTTTCGGTGTAAGCGTCAACACCACGCTTCCCACCGGGACTTCTCTTGGGGCGGAATACAGCTACCGTCCCAACATGCCGATCCAGTGGAATACCTTTGAGTTGATCTACGGGGGCCTTCAGCAGCGCGGCCCGGACGGCCAGGTCATAAGCAAGCTTGAGCAGCGGGAAATCGAGAAAGGCTACAACTACGCTGGTAAGGCCGTGGAGGGATACGACCGGTTCGGCGTGTCCCAGGCCCAGGCGACTTTCATCCACTTCATTGACCGGGTGATGGGTGCGGCCCGCTTTATCATCGTTGGCGAAGTCGGCGCCACTTATGTCCACGACCTTCCGGACAAGTCCGAGGCCCGTTATGGCCGCTCCGGTATCTGGGGTGTTGGTCCGGTACCTCTGGATGGTGAGAGCTTCACGGGTGATTTCTGCAGCCAGGGCACCGATGACGTTCCACGCCTGAACATCAACCCCACCAACTGCGGCGGCGACGGCTTTACCACCAGTTTTTCCTGGGGTTATCGGACCCTGTTTGTCTGGGATTACCCGAGCGCCTTTGCCGGGGTCAACCTGCGTCCGAAGCTGTTCCTGACCCACGACGTGAAGGGTTATGCGCCGGATCCGGGCGGCAACTTCAAGGAAGGCAACAAGTCCGTGGGCCTGGGCCTCGATGCCACCTATCAGAATTCCTACAAGGCATCCCTGAGTTACACCACCTACTTCGGCGGCGATTACAACGAGACCAATGACCGGGATTTCGTTGCCGCTTCCGTTTCCTACTCATTCTGAAACAACACGTGACTTTAAAGGTGAACAACATGAAGACCACAAGAACCCTGATCTACGGAGCTGTAACCGCAGCGATGATGGCCTCCGCCAACGCGGGGGCCGCAGTGGGGGCTGAAGAGGCTTCCAAACTGGGTGACACCCTGACCCCGATCGGCGCCGAGAAAGCCGGCAATGGCGACGAGATCCCGGCCTGGACCGGCGGGCTGACCGAAGCGCCGGCCGGATACAAGGGCGATGGACGCTACGTTGACCCCTTCCCGGGCGATCAGGAGCTGTTCCGGATTGACCAGAGCAACGTGGACCAGTACAGCGACAACCTGACCCCCGGCCAGGTCGCCATGATCAGGAAGTACGACGACTACTTCATGCCGGTATACGAAACCCGGCGGACAGCGACCTATCCGGAGTTTATCCAGGCAAAGAGCAAGAAAAACGCCACCTCGGTGGAGTTGGTGGAAAGCGGCAATGGCCTTCAGAACTACCAGACCGCCATTCCGTTCCCCATTCCACAGAATGGACTGGAGGCGATCTTCAATCACATCACCCGTTATCGGGGCGGCTCCTTCACCCGCAACGTGGCCCAGGTGACGCCCCAGCCCAATGGTGATTTCAGCCCGGTGAAGTTCACCGAATCCTTCACCGAACGGGTAGCGCTGCAGGACTATGACCCGGCGGAAGATCCCAACGTGATGTTCTACTTCAAGCAGACCATCACCGCGCCTTCACGCCTGGCCGGTAACGTGCTGCTGGTGCACGAGACCATCAACCAGGTCAAGGAGCCACGCCGGGCCTGGCTGTACAACTCCGGGCAGCGCCGCGTGCGCCGGGCGCCCAATGTGGCCTATGACGGGCCGGGCACTGCTGCCGATGGTCAGCGTACCTCGGATAACCTGGATCTCTATAACGGCGCACCGGACAAGTACAACTGGGAGCTGGTAGGCAAGAAGGAGCTGTATATCCCGTACAACTCCTACCGGATCGCCAGTGCCGATCTGAGCTACACCGATATCATCAAGCCAGGCCATGTGGACCAGAGCCTGGCCCGCTATGAACTGCACCGGGTCTGGCATGTCCGCGCCACCCTCAAGGACGGCGAGCGTCATATCTATCAGGTCCGGGATTTCTACATCGACGAGGATACCTGGCAGATTGCCGTGGTCGATCACTACGACGGCAAGGGCAATCTCTGGCGGGTGGCCGAAGCCCATGCCATGCAGATCTACGACGCGAAGATCCCGGCCTATGCCTTCGAAACCCTGTACGACCTGCTCTCTGGCCGGTACCTCGTGATGGGTCTGACGAACGAGGAAGACAATCCCTACGAGTACGGCACCGAACGCAGTTCCCGGGAATACACGCCAGCTGCGCTCCGGCGCGCGGGTGTCCGTTAAATGGTGGCGATGGGATGAGACCCACCTCTCCGGCCAGACGCCGGGGAGGTCTTATGGAGGCTTTTCAGGTGATTGATATTCTGACCCGGATAGGATTGCTCGAGATCGATAACCGCCTCGTGTACCGCCGTGGCAAATGGTACGTCCGGACCCGGGAGATCCCCGAGCGCGGACCCTATGATACCCGCCTCGAGGCTGTAGAAGGTCTGTATCGCCATGTGGCGATCTGTAGCGGCAGGCTGAGTCATTGCAACCATGCCGAAGCCGCCGCGTTCATGGCGCACTCCGTCCAGAAGTGCTGCCAGCCGGCCTGCGATCTGTGCGCCGACCTGCTGGCAGTATTGCCGGTGGAGACCGCGATTCAGCTGAACGCCTGAATCCCGGTCTGGCCCCGGCCAAGAATCAGGGCATGCACATCGTGGGTGCCCTCGTAGGTATTCACCGCCTCCAGGTTCATGACGTGGCGGATCACGTGGTACTCGTCGGCAATGCCGTTGCCGCCATGCATGTCCCGGGCAACCCGGGCGATGTCCAGGGCCTTGCCGCAGTTGTTGCGCTTGAGCAGTGACACCGCGTCCGGAGTGGCAATGCCGGCGTCCATCATGCGACCGAGCTGAAGTACGGATTGCAGGCCGATGGTGATCTCGGTCTGCATATCCACCAGCTTTTTCTGGATCAGCTGGTTGGCGGCCAGGGGCTTGCCGAACTGCTTGCGCTCGAGGGTGTAGTTGCGGGCGGCGTGCCAGCAGAATTCCGCCGCGCCCAGGGCACCCCAGCTGATGCCGAACCGGGCCTTGTTCAGGCAGCTCAGCGGGCCTTTCAGGCCTTCCACGTCCAGACGGTTTTCCTCGGGCACGAACACCTCATCCATGAAGATGGAGCCGGTATCGGAAGCCCTCAGGGAGAACTTGCCCTGGATCTTCGGGGTGTCCAGTCCCTTGGCACCTTCCCGTTCGATGACAAAGCCGTTCACCTTGCCGTCCAGCTTGGCCCAGACCACGCAGATGTCGGCAATGGGTGAGTTGGTGATCCAGGTCTTGGAACCACTCAGCAGATAACCGCCGTCGACCTTTTTCGCACGGGTTTCCATGCCGCCGGGATCGGAACCATGGTTGGGTTCGGTCAGGCCGAAGCAGCCCACGTATTCCCCGGAAGCCAGCTTTGGCAGGATACGCTGCTTCAGTGCTTCCTTGCCGTAGGAGAAGATCGGGTACATGACCAGGGAAGACTGCACACTCAGAGCTGAACGGTAGGCGGAATCCACTCGCTCCACTTCCCGGGCGATCAGGCCGTAGCAGACATGGTTCAGACCCGGGCCGCCGTACTCTTCCGGCAGGGTAGCGCCGAGCATGCCCAGTTCACCCATCTGGTTAAAGATGTTGCGATCGAATTTCTCGTGCCGGTTGGCTTCGATGATGCCCGGCATCAGCTGCTGGTCACAGAAGCTGCGGATACTGTCGCGGACCTGACGCTCGGTCTCGTCCAGTTGTGCGTCGAAATTCAGCAGGTCATTCCAGGGTGCGGAAGCCATTCGTATTCTCCTGCAGGCAATGAGCGGGAAGCCCGGTCATGAGATTTCCCGGCGTTGTGTGTTAATATAGTTTCGTTTAGCGAAACACAGTTTTGTAAATGAATGGCAAAAGACTAATCCGGGTATTATGGAAATGCAAGCAGTGATCAAGCGTCGCTGGTCGGGGCGACTATGAACACGATTCTGCAATGGCTGGTATCGCTGGCGGCGCTGACCGAACTGGTCGCCATCTGCCTCGGCAACCGCGAGTTGAGCGCGTTTGCCGGCAGTATCTTTGTGGCTGCCTTCCTGATCGGTGCCGGGCGCCTGCAGGGTTATGCCCGTATGTTACTGTTGCTCTCCCTTGCGGTGCTCGGTGGCCTCGCCAGCTATGGCGCGCTGGGGACGGATCAGCTGATGAAAGCGGCCTCGGATGCGGCGTTCTATTCGGCGTTCCTCGGCAGCCTGGGCATGATGCAGTGCCTGGTGCGCCGATTCGAAGTGCTGCGCCGGATCCACGATGTGCTGCTCGGCGGCCGGCCAGGCTGGCTCTATCCGAAATACGCCCTGGTCAGCTGCGGCATCGCCTCGGTGCTGAGTTTCGGCATGATGAGCCTGCTCTGTGGCACGCTCTCGGAGACCCTGCGTGAGCGCGGCATCACCGGTGAATCACGTTTGCAGTGGTTGCGCAGTGTGTTGATCAGCGCCCTCCGGGGCTTTGCCCTGGTGCCTTTGGTCGCGCCGACCAGTGTGGCGGTGGCCATCCTTACCCGCGAGTTGCCCCAGCTGAGCTGGTCACTGTTATTGCCATTCGGAGTGATTGCCGCGCTGGTACTGGTGGCCGTTGGCTGGGTGCTGGAGCAGCGCCGGTTCCGCAGGGTCAGCAGTGAACGAATGGCCCTCGAGGGTTGGCCGGCGGGCACAGGGCGTTTGCTGGTGCTCATTCTGGTGGTCTTTGCGGTGATGGCGGCCCTGGTGGCGAGTACCGGCCTCAAGGTATCGGTGGCAGCCATGCTGACAGTACCTTCCGTGACCGTGCTTTACATGCTCGCGCAGGATTGGAAGTTGTTACCGGTTTTGCAGGAGGGTGCGGAGCAGGTGTGGACCATGAACAACGAAATGGCCATTTTTGCGGCCTCGGCCATTCTCGGGGTGGCCCTGTCAGCCGTGATTCCCGCCGATGCGCTTGCCGGCCTGCTCCAGAGCGGTAGCGGTGTTTTCCTGCTGGCGGTGCTGGGTATGCTGATGATGCCCATGTTCTCCATGATCGGGGTCATTCCGATCACAGTGCTGAGTGTTCAGGCCGGATTGCTGCCGGAGCTGGTGGCTGGCGGGATGAATCCGTTGCCGGTGGCCGTGGCCCTGGTGATCGGCTTTTCCCTGGCCATGATGCTCTCGCCCTTTGGTCCCTCGGTGATGCTGCTTTCCCGGTTTGGCCAGGTATCCCGGTGGGTTGTGGCGTTTCGCTGGAATGGGCGGTTCGTGTTGATCGCCATCCCCCTGCTGCTGGTGCTGACGGCTCTGGTGGCCTGGCTGGCACCGACCGTGTCATGATCGGTGCCGGCCGTTCAGATCAGTAACCGCGGCTGGTATCGACGATCCCGGTAATGGGCAGGCCCCGGGCATGATCCCGAATCTTGCCGGTAATCTGTTCCAGGGTGGCATCCCGCAATGTTCTGGCGGAGATGTGCGGGGTGATGGTGATTTCAGGGCGCTGCCAGAACGGATGCCCCTCGGGCAGCGGCTCCTTGCGGAACACATCCAGGGAGGCCCGGACCAGCTTGCCCTCGTCCAGGACTTTCAGCAGGTCGTCCTCGACCAGGTGTTCGCCCCGGCCAACGTTGATCAGCACCGCGCCAGGCTGCAACTGGCTCAGCAGTTCATAGTCGATGATGTCCCGGGTTTCATCGGTCAGGGGCAGGGTGTTGACCAGAACCCGGGTGGATTTCAGGAATTCACCGAGCTGGTCCGCACCGGCATAGGTGCTGACATCGTTGAGGTCGTGCTCACTCCGGGCCCAGCCATTCACCCGGTAGTCCAGATCCGCCAGGGTACGCGCCACCCGCTTGCCGATATGCCCGAGCCCCATGACACCCACGGGCCACTCGCTGCGCTTGATCGGGCGATGAATCTTCCAGATGCCCTGGCGCTGCTGCTCCCGATAGGTTTCCATCCCACGGCTGGCTTCCAGTAACTGGTGCAGCACGTACTCGGCCATCTGCACCGACATGCCGGCGTCTTCCAGGCGCACCACAGTCAGGTCTGTGGGAAGGTTGGGCACTTTCAGCAACCCGTCGATACCGGCACCGAGGTTGAACACTGCCTTGAGCTTCTTCTCCCGCTCGAACAGTCTCGCCGGCGGCTGCCAGACGATGGCATAGTCGGCATCGACAGCCGGGCCCTCGGGGTCCCAGACGTGAACCTCCGCCTCCGGCAGCAGCTCCTTGATGGGAACTGTCCAGCGTTCCGGCTTGGGGTCACCTGCGACAAATAGAACCTTCATTTCGCCTCCGGGGTCGTAACTGGCAATTTACACTGCTAACTTGTTTTGCAATGCAGAATAAGATATCGAGCAAAACGCGTAAAGGCGGTATCTGGTATCGCCCTGCGAGTTTTGTTTTGAAACATTACCTGAGAGTGTTTCATATTTGGCACGGGTTTTGAAAAGACTTTCTGGTACTTGATTTGCTCAGCGATTAAAATGGCGCATGTTTAGTCATTCATCAGATTGATACCCCGGACACCGGAGCAGGCGACGCGGTTGGAGGACGCCCCACTATGGCAAGAACAAAACAAAATTCACCGGAATTGAGAGTTGCATCCGGTGATGGCGAGCCGGTCAAGCCGGAAAAGGACCGCAAGTTTGTCGAGGCCCTGTCCCGCGGCCTGGATGTGCTCCGTGCGTTCAGCCAGGGGTCGGTTATCCTCGGCAACCAGGATATTGCCCGCATCACCGGCCTGCCCAAGCCGACAGTGTCCCGGATGACCTACACCCTCACCAAGCTCGGTTACCTGAGCTACAACACCCAGCTGGAAAAGTACCAGCTCAGCTCCGGGGTACTGGCTCTGGGTTATGCCTACGTGTCCAACCTCAAGGTGCGTCAACTGGCCAAGCCGTACATGGACGAGTTTGCCCGCCAGACCAACATGTCCGTTGGCCTGACCTGCCGGGACCGCCTGCATATGATCTACGTGGAAAACCGGTTGCCGCCGGAGGCTTCGCTTCTGCGCATGGAGATCGGCCTGAAACTGCCCATGGCCACCACCTCCGCCGGTCGTGCTTACTACTGCGCCATCAGCGACAAGGCCCGCACCATGATCGACGAGGCCATGGCCGACAAGTACGGCGATGCCTGGCCGGAAAAGAAAGAAGGTCTGGAACAGGCCATGAAGGACTACAAGGAGCATGGCTTCTGCCTGTCCCTCGGTGAGTGGGACCGAAACATCAACTCCGCGGGCGTGCCGATTCATCTGCAGGATGGCACTATCATGGCGCTGACTTGCGCCGCGCCATCCTACCTGGTGCCTGGTGAGAAGCTTCGTGGTTCCATTGCCCATCAGCTGGCGATGCTGGCGGGTGATATTGAGTCGCTGGGCGTTTGAGTATCCAGTTCTCAGGGTCCGCTCTTTGAGTGGGCTCTGCTCCCCCTCCCTGCCAGCGTGTTTTCAGTCATTGAATTGGCGCGCGCTCTGAAACGAATCTCCTCCACTTTTATACCTGCTTGTAAAGTCTGTCGCGGGCTTTAATTTCAAACCTTCTCATTAAGTTCAAAGCGTCGATAATCAGACGATTTTAAGCTCAAAATTGTATAAAAAATAATCGAAATAAGCTTATTGCTTTTGGTGTCTCAGTACTATTCTAAACCGTGTTTCGAGAACGAAACATCGGTTTCCTGCAGTTCAAGGAATAGGGCATTACAAGAACGTCCCTTCTGGACAAGGAGTTAGGAATGGTTTTTAAAATCAAAAGGATGGCGCTCTCTGTGGCGCTGGTGGCCAGTCCTTGGGTGGCACTGCCGGCGCTGGCCGAAGTCGGCGAGCAATTATCCAAAAGCATGTCCCAGAACATCAATCTCGATGCTGAGCTTCTTAATGGGATTCCGCCAGAAGCTGAGCACGCATTCATCAAGTATTTGCGTACTTACGTACCAGCGCAGACTTCATCAGGCGAGGCTACCACTGTTTCGTACAATGCCATTGACGGCACTACCCTCAAGACTCGTGATGTCGCCAAACCTCTGGTTGGGGTTTTCCTGTATGGACCGGTGGAAGGTGCAGAGCCGGTTGGCGACGAAAATGCCGGAGGATTTACGGGTAAAGGCAAGCGTGATGCATACGCAGCTGTCAGTTTTGATGACGGAAACACCTGGAAAACGACAAATCTGTCGGAATCTGCGGACAAAATCGTGGATCTCGCAGGAGGATATCCGGGCGATGTAACCAACATCGTTCACGCCGTAGCAGGAAATAAGATCGCAGTAGCCTGGCAAAGCCGTTATTGCGAGACGGGATCGCCAGCCTACGCGGTTGATGGGGATGGTGAATATACTCGCGACATCCCTACCGTGGCCACGGATCTTGGCGTCGATCTGTTAACGGACCTCTACCTGACAGACGTGTTTGGTGTCGCGGGCTCACAGGGAACGGTTGATTACTCAGATGATTATCCCTCAGTTGGTGAGGTGCCCTACCACTGCCTTTGGACCGCTCGTGGGGTCATGCTTGAGCAGGACGACCCCCGTACCGCAGATGTAGAGGAAGCCAGTCACATTGTCTGGTACAAGCCAGAGCGACTCACTTCCGGGCGTCGCGATGTAAACCGTGCTGAAATCGCGATGGTCGAGGGCGCCGGTGTCGCCATCACCTGGCAGGAGGATCCCGCAGGACTGCAGCCGGGACAGGGTGAGGGACCCGGTGAGGGGTGGAGTGGAGCCATCGGCTCCAATCAGACGGATATCTGGTATTCGTTCCTGCCGTACGAGCATTTCGATACGGTGATTACGGCAGACGGTGGGAACTCAACTCTGGAAGAGTATTGGGTAGCAGATGCAGCGAAGCCCAAGCCCTATGTCCCGTTCGCCGTTCCGATGCGGCTTACCAACAATGCCCGGTGCAATGCGGACGTTGAAGATGACTTGTACTGCACACTTGGGCCGGTGTTTGCACTGAAAGATCAATGTGTTGATACGGTTTCCATCCCGACGGGGCAGAATAATCAAAGTACCGACATCTGTGTCAGTGAAGACGGTATTCCGAACGTTGCCAACACAGCGGCGACCCGCGCTCGTATGTCGTTGCAGGCTCGCAAGGATGCGCAAGGCAATACCATTGGAGCCTGGGTGGTCGTGGTTGCTGAGGAGAGCAAGGGGCTCGGGCGCTTTGGTTACCAGGTCGATAATCCGACCGTCCGTTGTGAGGATGTCGACAATGACGAGAATTGCGTCGTGGCGGACCTGGGCAAGAACGTTTGGTACTTTTCCTTCGACATGGGTAAGCCGAACACCAGCGCGGACACCTCCGAGACCAGCCTGGTCAGGAACCTCGTCAGCCAGGGTAACCTACTGAACCAGCCCGAGGTTGACTGGCGTACCGGTCTGACCTATCCGCCCATGGATACTGCGGATATGTGGAACTTTGTTGGAAGCGGTGGCGACTACAACTTTGAAATCTATCGCACTGAGATTGCCCGGCGCGGAAGCTTGTTGGTTCAGCCGCTTGAGACCGCCGTTGAGAGTGGAACCCAGCTCACGGCCATGCCAATGTTCAAGCAGGGATTGCTGCAGCAGGGGGGGCCGGCAGACATTATGGCCCGGCGCATTGTTAATGCCGGTGCCTCTGAGAATCCGTACGACTTCTCGAACATGGTGTGTGGATTCCGTTTGTTCAATGACGGATCGAACCCCTATTATCCGAAAGGGATCTGTATGGATCCGGCCGTCAACGTGTCGGGCGTGACTCCGACCGCTTGTGCATCCGGCGGTGGGGGTGACAATGACACCAGTGATGGGGTCTGTCCGACCGTTGGAGAAGATGGTATTGCGACGGATGATCCTGAAGACCAGGTTGGCTTCGACAAAGTGGCTACCTGGATTCAGTGTCCCGGTTCTCCCGACTGCACAGAAGACCTCCTGGGAAGCAATCTGGATGACCAGTCCTGGTACAACCCGCTGGACGTTGCCAAGGGCCATCGTGGCTACCTGTGGGGTGATCTGGCGGTGGTGATGTACGCCTGGTCACCGAACTGGAAGCGTAATGCCGTCGGTTCTGATCGTTACGACCTGTACATTCGTCGCTCATTCGATGGCGGTCGTACCTGGACCACTACGCCAGCAGACTGGGGTGGCGCCGGTACCCGCACTTGCGAGTTCATGCGTGACGGAGAAGATGCTGCCGGTGATTCCCAGGTCTGCACAGATTACATGGCTGGCGCGCCGGAGCAGGCTCGGAACGTTTCCCAGCTGCAAAGCGCGGATGGCACGTCTACCTACCGGTTTACGATCCTTGATCCCCGCTATGCGCCGGATCCTCCCACCATGCCGTCTATCGAGTCAGAACTTGAAGGTGCTACCGATCCGGACTCGGATGTATTCAATCCTTCCAGGTTCTTTGTCGTCTACGAGACCGGTGACAACACAACGGTTGAAGAAGGTGAGGCGGAAGCCCTGGATCTGTTCTATGGCCGAGGTATCAACTTCGGAGACCATTATCAGGTCGCAAGCAGTGAAGATGTGCTTATCAGTGGTTGTACTGCAACCTTCTGTAACGAGTTCGACCGGTTGACCACTGGAACCAATGTGTCTGCAGAGGAATCCAGTCTGGTGATGACGCCCGCAGGTGATACGCTTTATGCGAGCTGGGCACAGTTCAATACCGCTGATCCACTGCCGGAAGGTGAGCCTGCCTCCGACGCTCGCTATGCGAGGGTTTGGTACACCGATGCAAATGACTTTGCCATAACAGTGCCGGATGCACCATCCGAGAATGAGCCAGTGATCGGGGACAATGGTCCCGGTAGAGGCCCGGGGTTCGGATGTTCTGTGGCCAGAGGCAAGGGTGGTGTGGTGCCCCCCGGCTGCCAATAGTTGTTCAGAGTTGCGTTGCCATCTAACACACTGTCGCGGATGAATTCCGACAGCGAATGGCTGAATGCTTGATCTGGTTACCTCCACGAGTTGTGGAGGTAACCCGAACCGCAGAAGAAATTCTGCGGTTTTTTTGTGTCTGTAGTTTAATGGACGGTTGAAACCAACCAGAAACTTGTATTAAATCGTACGCATGTTTCGCTAGTTAAAATGTCATTTCAATTAAGGCGAGGAGAGAATATGTCTGAGGTCGTTAGCTATAACCGGGAAGGCAGTGTCGGCGTTATTACCGTGAATTATCCGCCGGTCAATGCCCTCGGCCACGCTGTTCGCTCGGGTCTGCTTGCAGCCCTGGAGCAAGGCCAGAAGGACACAGACGCCAAGGTACTGCTACTGGTGTGCGAAGGTCGCACCTTTATTGCCGGCGCCGACATCCGGGAATTCGGCAAGCCGATGCAGGAGCCGTCGTTGCCGAACGTCGTCAATACTTTTGAAAACAGTGACAAGCCCCTGATTGCAGCAATTCACGGCACCGCGCTGGGTGGTGGTCTGGAAACCGCGTTGAGCTGCCACTATCGGGTGGCCCTGAGCAGCGCCAAAGTGGGCCTGCCGGAAGTGAAGCTCGGCCTGTTGCCGGGGGCTGGTGGTACCCAGCGGCTGCCGCGCCTGACCGGTGCCCAGAAGGCGCTGGAAATGATTACCACCGGTGAGTTCGTCGGTGCCAAGGACGCCCTGGCCCTGGGTATTGTCGATGCCGTGGAAGAGGGCGACGACATCCGTGCCGTGGGCCTGGCGTTTGCCCGGAAGATCGCGGATGAAGGCAAGCCGGTACGCCGGGTGCGTGACATCACCGACAAGATCGATGCGGAAAAGGGCAGCGATGTCTTCGACCAGTTCCGCGAAGGTTTGAAAAAGCGCGCTCGCGGCCTGTTCTCCCCGTTCAAGTGTGTCGATGCCGTGGAAGCCGCGTTTAACCTGCCGTTCGAGGAAGGCATGAATCGTGAGCGTGAACTGTTCATGGAGTGCATGGAATCGCCCCAGCGCGCGGGCCTGATTCACTCGTTCTTTGGCGAGCGTGAAGCCTCCAAGGTCAAGGGTCTGCCCAAGGACACCCCGGTCCGTGACGTGAAGAGCGTCGGTATCATTGGCGCCGGCACCATGGGTGGCGGCATCGCCATGAACTTTGCCAACGTGGGCATTCCGGTCACCATCGTCGAGGTGAAACAGGAGGCGCTCGATAAGGGTCTTGCGATCATCCGCCGTAACTATGAGAACTCTGCGAAGAAGGGCAAGCTGACCCAGGAGCAGGTGGAGCAGCGCATGGCCCTGATTACTCCGAGCTTGACCTACGACGATTTCCGGGATGTTGACCTGGTGATCGAGGCGGTGTTCGAGAACATGGCCATCAAGAAGGAGATCTTTGCCAAGCTGGATGAAGTCTGCAAGCCGGGCGCCATTCTGGCTTCCAACACCTCCACCCTGGACATCGACGAGATCGCTTCCGCCACCAAGCGTCCGGAAGACGTGGTGGGCATGCACTTCTTCAGCCCGGCCAACGTCATGAAGCTGCTGGAAAACGTGCGTGGCACCAAGACCTCCGATGAAGTGAAGGCCACGGTCATGGCGGTCGCCAAGAAGATCAAGAAAGTGGGCGTCATGGTCGGCAACTGCTACGGCTTTGTCGGTAACCGGATGCTGCACAAGCGCGGCACCGAGGGCATGTCACTGGTGGACGAAGGCGCCACTCCGCAGCAGGTGGACAAGGTCCTGACCGACCTGGGCTTCCCCATGGGCCAGTTCGCCATGTCGGATCTGGCCGGTATCGACGTGGGTTACCGCATCCGTGAAGAGCGCCGCAAGGCCGGTGAGGATATCCCGGCCAGCTGGATGGACAAGCTGGCGGAGCAGGGCCGTCTTGGCCAGAAGACCCAGGCGGGCGTCTATAAATATGAAGAAGGCAGCCGGAAGCCGATTCCTGATCCTGAGGTGGAGCAGCTGATCGAGGAGTTCCGTAAGGAGCAGGGTATTACCCCGCGCGCGATCAGCGACCAGGAAATTCTCGAGCGCTGCATGTACGTGATGATCAACGAAGGCGCCAAGATCCTGGAAGAGGGCATTGCCGACCGTCCTATCGACATCGACATCGTCTGGATCTACGGCTACGGCTTCCCGGCCTACCGCGGCGGCCCCATGTTCTGGGCCGATCAGGAAGGTCTGGACAATATTCTTGCCGCTGTGAAGAAGTACCAGGACACCGTCGGTGGTGAGCAGTGGCAGCCGGCGGCGTTGCTGGAGAAGTTGGTCAGCGAAGGGAAGAAATTCGGCGACCTTTGATCTGACTGCGGGGTGGGGCTGAAGACGGGGTCAGAAGAAAGCTTTCTTCTGACCCCAGGTTCACGGCCCCGCCCCGGAGTCTCATGAAAACGGGGTCAGATGAAAGCTTTCATCTGACCCTACCTTCACCCAAACTCCGGGGTCAGAAGAACGCGTTCTTCTGACCCCTCCTTCAAGGGAACACAATCATGTCCGAAGCAGTCATCGTCTCCACCGCCCGCACCGGCCTTGGTAAATCCTACCGGGGCTCCCTGAACAACACCCACAGCGTGGACATGGCCGGCCATGTCATCAAGCATGCGGTCGAGCGAGCCGGCATTGATCCGGCCATTGTTGAAGATGTCATCATGGGTGCTGCTTTCCAGGAAGGTGCCCAGGGCCGGAACATTGCCCGCCTGGCGGCCATTCGCGCCGGCCTTCCGGTGACCACCGCCGGTTTTTCCATTAACCGTTTCTGCAGTTCCGGTTTGCAGTCCATTGCCCTTGCCGCCCAGCGCGTTGTGTCCGAGAAGGTGCCGGCGATGGTCGCGGGGGGCGTCGAGTCCATCTCGCTGGTGCAGAACGACAAGATCAACAGTTTTCATGCCACCAATGACTGGCTGATGAAGCACAAGCCTGAGCTGTACCTGTCGATGATCGAGACGGCGGATATTGTGGCCAAGCGCTACAACGTCAGCCGCGAGTCCCAGGACGAGTACTCCCTGATCTCCCAGCAGCGTACAGCGGCCGCCCAGCAAGCCGGCAAGTTCGACGATGAAATCGTGCCGTTCGACACCACCATGCTGGTCAAGGACAAGGAAACCGGCGAGGTTAGCGAAAAGCAGGTGACCCTGGACCGTGACGAGTGCAACCGTCCGAACACAACCCTCGAAGGCCTTGCTGGCCTGGAACCCGTGCGTGGGCCGGACCAGTTCATCACCGCCGGTAACGCCAGCCAGCTGTCTGATGGTGCGTCGGTGTGTACCGTCATGAACAGCACCTACGCCGAGAAGCACAACATCGAGCCCATGGGGATCTTCCGTGGTTTCGCCGTGGCCGGCTGCGAGCCCGATGAGATGGGCATTGGTCCGGTTTTCGCCATTCCCCGTCTGCTTGAGCGTGCCGGCCTGAAAATGGACGATATTGACCTGTGGGAACTCAATGAGGCGTTTGCATCCCAGGTGGTGTATTGCCGTGACCGCCTGGGCATTCCCATGGAGAAGCTGAACGTGAATGGTGGTTCCATCTCCATTGGTCATCCTTTCGGTGTTACCGGCTCTCGTCAGACCGGCCATGCCCTGATCGAAGGTAAGCGTCGCGGTGCCAAGTACGTGGTAATCACCATGTGCATCGGTGGCGGCCAGGGTGCTGCCGGTCTGTTTGAAGTGGTGTAATCCGGGGGAGCGTCGCCATGCAGCAGAAAATCATCAACACCCGGGATCTGGCGTTCCAGCTCTATGAGCTGCACGACGTGGAGCAGGTGCTGCGGTTTGAACGGTACTCGGAGCATAATCGCGAGACCCTGCAGGCGGCGCTGGACCTGGCCCTGAAGGTGGCGGCGGAGGAATTTGCGCCGCACGCCCGCTTGGTGGACGAGGAAGAACCCACCTTTGAAAACGGCCGAGTAGAGATGCGACCGGAAGTCCGCAAGGCTCTGGATGTGCTCAAGGGTACCGGCCTGATGGCAGCCAGCCAGGATTACGAACGGGGCGGCATGCAGCTGCCGGCAGCGGTGGCGCAGATGTGCGTTGGTTTGCTGAAGGGCGCCAATGTGGGTACCCAGGGCTACGCCGGCCTGACCATTGCGGCCGCCAACCTGATCCTGGCTCACGGCAGCGAGGAGCAGAAGAGCCGCTACGCCGACCAGATGCTCGCGGGCCGGTTCTTCGGCACCATGTGCCTGACCGAGCCCCACGCGGGCTCGTCTCTCGGCGATCTTCGTACCCGTGCCGAGCCCCAGGCCGACGGCAGCTACCGGCTGTTCGGCAACAAGATCTACATCTCCGGCGGTGATCACGAGCTGAGCGAGAACATCATCCACATGGTGCTCGCCCGCTTGCCGGATGCACCACCGGGCGTGAAGGGCATTTCCCTGTTCCTGGTGCCGAAAATCCTGGTGAACGAGGATGGCTCACTGGGCCAGCGCAACGATGTGGCCCTGGCAGGTCTCATTCACAAGATGGGCTATCGCGGCACCACCTCCACCATGCTCAACTTCGGCGAGCAGGATGGGGCTGTTGGCTACCTGGTGGGCAAGCCACACCAGGGCCTCGCCGCCATGTTCCATATGATGAACGAGGCCCGGATCGGGGTTGGCCTGGGTTCAGTGATGCTGGGGTACACCGGCTACCTGCATGCCCTGGAGTACGCTCGGGAGCGGCGGCAGGGTCGCCCGATTGGTGAGAAAGACCCGCAAAGTCCGCAGGTGCCGCTGATCCGCCACGCCGATATCCGGCGCATGCTGCTGGCCCAGAAGGCCTACGTGGAAGGTGGCCTGGCGCTGTGCCTGCAGGGCGCGATGCTGGTGGACGAGAAGAAGTTTGCGGAAACCGGCGAGCAGCGTGAGCTGGCTGCCGGCCTGCTGGACCTGCTGACGCCCGTCATCAAGTCCTGGCCATCCCGCTATTGCCTGGAAGCCAACAGCCTGGCCATCCAGGTGCACGGCGGGTACGGCTACACCCGGGAGTACCCGGTGGAGCAGTTCTACCGGGATAACCGGCTCAACCCCATTCACGAGGGCACCCACGGCATTCAGGGTCTGGACCTGCTGGGCAGGAAGGTCTCCATGGCGGATGGCCGGTTTTACCAGGAGCTGATGAATCGCATCGAAGCAACCATTGGTGAGGCTCGAGCGCATTCGCGACTGGCATCCAGCGCCGAACGCCTTGAGCAGGCTGTAAAGGCAATTGATGCCGCAACCAAGGTCATCAATACCGTCAAAGCCAATGGCGACAAGGAAAAAGCGCTGGCCAATGCCACCCTGTACCTGGATGCCTTAGGGCAAGTGGTGGTGGGTTGGCTGTGGCTGCGGCAGGGATTGAAGGCCTTAAAAGGCCTGGAAAGCTCGGATGGGCAGGACGATGCCTTCTATGAGGGTAAGCTCAGGGCCTGCGAGTATTTTTCCCGGTATGAACTGCCGGGTGTGGTGAATGTGGCCGAGCTTTTGGAGGCGGTCGACGAGACTGCATTGAGCATGGTTGAGGACGCGTTCTGAGGCCTGAAGACGGGGTCAGAAGAAGGTGTTCTTCAGACCCCAGTGGTTGACGTTAAATCCGGGGTCAGATGAAAGCCTTCATCTGACCCCATCTTCACCTTCACCAACCCCACCGGGGTCTGATGAACGCTTTCATCTGACCCCTCCTTAAACAAAAAAGGGGAACAACAATGGACAGACAAGCCAAAGCCGTGGTCTGCCGGGAATGGGGCCAGCCCGTTCAGGTCGAGACCATCACCGTCGAAGGCCCCAAGCGGGGTGAGATCACCATCAAGATTGCGGCCTGTGGTGTGTGCCACAGTGATCTGTCCGCCACCACTGGCAAGATCCCCTATCCGCCGCCCCTGGTACTGGGCCATGAGGCTGCGGGCGTTGTGGTGGAAGTGGGAGAAGGGGTGACCCAATTCCAGGAGGGTGACCACGTGGTCAGCTCCTTCATTTCCATGTGTGGCAAGTGCCGGCAGTGTGTCCGGGGTCGCCCGGTGTTGTGTGAGAACGCCCGCAAGGCCATGTTCACCCTGCCGGATGGCACCGTGCGCACCAAGGGCGCCGATGGTGAGTCGCTGAACGTGTTCGGGGCCTGCGGTGTGATGGCGGAATACGCCACCATGCATGTGGATAATTGTGTGAAAGTGGATGACACCGTGCCCATGCAGAACGCCGCCCTGGTCGGGTGTGCGGTGATGACCGGCGTTGGTGCCGTGTTCAACACCGCGAAACTGGAACCCGGTTCCCGGGCCGCAGTGTTCGGGATCGGCGGCGTGGGTCTGAATGCCATCCAGGGCTGTGCCACTGCCGGCGCCGAGATGATCGTGGCGGTGGACAGCAACCCGAAGAAGCTGGAGATGGCCCGGGAATTTGGTGCCACGCATACGGTCAACATCAACGAGGTGGACGACGCAGCCAAGGCGGTTAAGAAACTCACCGGCGGTGTGGACTACGCCTTTGAATGTGTGGGCGCCGGCCCGGTCGTCGAGCAGGCCTACAAGTGTCTCGGTCGCGGTGGTACCGCCGTGGTAGTGGGGGTTGCCGATCCAAAGGACAAGACGTCACTGACCACCCTGACGCTGCCCGCCGATGAACGCACCCTGAAAGGCAGCTGGCTCGGCTCGGCCCGGCCGCAACACGATTTCCCCAGGATCCTGGGGCTTTACAAGGCCGGTAAACTCAAGTTGGATGAACTGATTACCCGGACCTACCCCATTGAAGAGGCTGCCCAGGCTTTCGATGATATGGTGGCCGGTAAGAACGCCCGTGGCGTGATCGTATTTGATTGAGGGGGAGAACATGAACGAATTGAGCAAGAATTACATCAACGGTCAGTGGGTTGATTGGAGCGGCGAGCTGATCGATGTCCATGAGGCCGGCACCGGTGACGTCATTGCCCGCGTACCCGCTTCCGGTCGTGAAGAAATGGAGCAGGCCATCGCCGCAGCGGATGCCGCGTTCGAGAGCTGGTCTGAAAGCACCCTGGAGCAACGCCTGAAAGTGCTGGAACAGCTGCACGCGGGGCTGAAGGAGCGGGCGCCGGAGATTGCCGAGACCGTGAGCCGGGAAGTGGGCATGCCGATCAAGCTGGCTACCCCCATCCAGGCAGGCATGCCGGCGGCCGTCACCAAGACCTACCTGAAACTGCTGCCGGATTTCCCGTTCACCGAACAGTCCGGCAACTCTGAGGTGCAACACGCACCGGTGGGTGTGGTCGGCTGTATCACTCCCTGGAACTACCCGCTGCACCAGGTGATCCTGAAGATCGTCCCTGCAATCGCGGCTGGTTGCACCGTGGTGCTCAAACCTTCGGAAATCGCCCCCCAGACCGCTTATATCCTGGCGGAAATCCTGGACGGTACCGATCTGCCCAAGGGTGTATTCAACATGGTGTGCGGTCTGGGCCAGACCGTGGGTGATACCCTGATCAAGCATCCGGACGTGCGCATGGTGTCCTTCACCGGCTCCACCCGTACCGGCCACCTGATTGCCCATGCTGCGGCCGATGATTTCAAGCGCATTGCCCTGGAGATGGGCGGCAAGTCCGCATCGATCATTCTGCCGGACGCCGACCTCGCCGGTGCGGTCAAGGGCACCGTGAACAACTGCCTGCTCAACTCCGGCCAGACCTGTACCGCCCTGACCCGCATGCTGGTCCCGGCGGACAAGCACGATGAGGCCTGTGAACTGGCGGCAGCTGCTGTGGCCAAGATGACCCCGGGCAACCCCCTCGAGGAAACCACCCGCCTGGGTCCGCTGTCTTCTGCCCAGCAGCGTGACCGGGTGATCGATTACATCAAGCTCGGCATCGAGGAAGGTGCCACCCTGGTGGCTGGTGGACCGGAAGCACCGGAAGGCTGTGACAAGGGCTACTTCGTCAAGGCCACCGTGTTTGGCAACGTCCGGCCGGACAGCCGCATTGCCCAGGAAGAGATCTTCGGCCCGGTACTGAGCATCATTCCGTATAACGACGAGGCCGAAGCGATCCGTATTGCCAATGGCACACCGTATGGTCTGTCCGGTGCGGTCTGGTCCGCCGATGATGCTCATGCCAAGCAGGTGGCTGGCAAGCTGCGCACCGGTCAGGTGACCGTCAATGGTGGTGCCTTCAACGCCCTGGCACCGTTCGGCGGTTTCGGCCATTCCGGCCTGGGCCGGGAGTTCGGCAAGTGGGGCCTGGAGGAATTTCTGGAGGTGCGGTCGCTGCAGCTGTGAGGCGGAGTGGGCGCTGAACCCGGGGATTGAACAAGGGGTCAGATGAAAGCGTTCATCAGACCCCGACTTCACGCAGAACCCGGGGCGGGCCCGGGGTCTGAAGAAAGCCTTCTTCTGACCCCTTCTTAGGCCTTGCCCCCAAGCAGAATCCTTACCGCCGTACAGGCATCCTCCAGCTCTTCCTCCCGGGGCTCGCGCCCGCCGATGATGTCGCTGTAGAGGCAGGATTCCGCGAGGCGGACCATGAAGTAGGACAGGCTGTCCACGCTCATGGGCGGGTTGATCTTGCCTTGTGCGATCTGGTCCTTGAGGGTGCGGGTGTTCGCTTCCACTGTCCGGGCGTGCAGGGTGGACTGGGACGAAGTGAGGATTCTCAGCGCGTACTCCGGGTCCTGGTTGATAAACCGCCTTAACGGCTCGAAGTGCAGGATCGTGGAATTGATTTTCCGGTAGACGCCAACAATGTAATCGACCCCCTCACCGGGGGTAGTGGCGAGAGCTTCCAGGCGCAGTGGTTCGTACAGGGACCACAGCACTTCACCGATCAGTAGGTCCTTGTTGCCCACCCACCGGAACAGGGTGGCCCGGCCGATATGGAGTTCGTCCGACAGGGATGCCAGGTGGATACGCTCGCCCTTGAGCCACATGCGCCGGGCCCGTTTGAACGCGTCGGCCGGTGTCGCTTTGGTTGTTGTTCTGGCTGTCACTGGAACCTCTTATGCAAATTCGATTTCATTCTAACGACAAAAAGAGAACGCTGCTATGAAGACCAGAATTACTGAACTGTTCGGCATTGAGCACCCCATCATCCAGGGTGGCATGCACTGGGTGGGTTATGCCGAACTGGCAGCGGCGGTATCCAATGCCGGTGGCCTGGGTATCCTGACGGCCCTGACCCAGCCGACACCCGAAGATCTGGCACGGGAGATTGCCCGTTGCCGGGAAATGACGGACAAGCCCTTTGGCGTCAATCTCACGTTTCTGCCGTCGTTCAAGGAACCGCCCTATCCGGAATACATCCAGGCGATCATCGACGGTGGCGTAAAGATCGTGGAAACTGCCGGCCGTAGCCCGGAAAAATACATGGAGCAGCTGAAAAGTGCCGGTATCAAGGTGATTCACAAGTGCACCTCGGTGCGCCACGCCCTGAAGGCCCAGCGCATCGGCTGTGACGCGGTCAGCGTTGACGGCTTTGAATGCGCCGGGCACCCGGGCGAGGACGATATTCCCAATTTCATCCTGCTGCCCCGGGCGGCGGAGGAGCTGACCATTCCCTTCGTGGCCTCCGGTGGCATGGCCGATGGCCGCAGCCTGGTGGCGGCCATGGCGCTGGGCGCGGAGGGCATGAACATGGGGACCCGCTTCCTGGCCACCCGGGAAGCCCCGATCCACGAGCGGGTGAAACAGACCATCGTCGACTCGGACGAACTGCAGACCCGGCTGATCATGCGGCCGCTCCGGAACACCGAGCGGGTCCTGCGCAACCGGGCCGTGGATGAAATCATCCGCATCGAAGCCGAGAAGGGCAACGACACCAAGATCGACGATATCCGCCATCTGGTGACCGGCGCCAAGGGCAAGCTGGTACTGCATGAGGGGCGCATGGACGAGGCGGCCTGGAGTTGCGGCATGGTGGCCGGACTGATCCACGATGTTCCCAGCTGCGACGAACTGATCGACCGGATCATGACCGAAGCCCATGCCATTGTTCGAGAGCGACTGGCAGGCTTTCTGGAGAATTGAGGTCGCCAGTCTCTGCGTGAAGGTTTTGTGAATTCTTGGCGCTACACTGGTATCCATGGAGTGAAAGGACCAGGCCGAGATGACACGAACCGTACTGATCATTGAGGATAACCCCGGTATCGGCGAGCTAGTGCGTATGCAGGTGACCGACCTGGGCATGCGGGCCATTCTTGTCGGCCGGGGCGACGAGGGACTGGAGCGTTTCCGCCAGGGCGGGATAGATCTTGTGATCCTGGATCTGATGCTCCCCGGGATGGACGGGCTCGCGGTATGCCGGGAAATCCGGTCTGGCGCCGGGTATGTCCCGGTATTGATGCTCACGGCCAAGAGTTCCGAGCTGGACCGGGTCCTGGGCCTTGAGATGGGGGCGGATGATTATCTGACCAAGCCATTCAGCGTGGCGGAACTGGCGGCCCGCATCAAGGCCCTGTTCCGGCGCGTCGATGCCATGTCCGTGGGAACGTCAGAACAACCCGAGGCGGAGGAGCTGGTTATCGAGGAGCTTTGTATTGATCCGGTGCGACACCGCGTCTTTGTCCGGGGCCGGGAAGTTGACCTGACCGCCAGGGAATTTGATCTGCTCTGGCATTTTGCCCGCCACCGGGGCCGGGTATTCAGCCGCGCCCAGCTGCTGGATGCAGTCTGGGGGTACAATCATGAAGGCTACGAGCATACCGTAAACACCCACATCAATCGGCTCCGGAACAAGATCGAGGCCGATCCCGCCCAGCCCCGTTACATTCAGACGGTGTGGGGTGTCGGTTACCGGTTTATGGACTGATCCATGGCCCTGTCACTGTTCCGCACACTTTACGCCCGGCTGGCGCTGGGTCTGTTTCTGCTGCTGGTCATTGTTGGCGGCCTGTTCACGGTCCTTAGCCTTTATTCCGTTCGCGAGTACACCGCAGCGGTCAATCAGGAACTTAATCGCGACCTGGCCCGCAATCTGGTTGCCGACCGTAATCTGGTGACTGATGGTCAGCTCGACCAGGAAGCTCTGAAAGAACTGTTCGACCTGTACATGACCATCAATCCCGGCATCGAGATCTACCTGCTCGGCCCGGATGGCCGGATTCTTTCCTACTCCGCCGACCCCAACAAGATCAAGCGCAATCGCGTGTCACTAGAGCCGATCCGGGCTTTGCTGGCGCACCCCGACGCGTTTCCACTGCCGGGTGATGACCCTCGCAGTCACGATCGCCGCAAGGTATTTTCGGTAACCACCGTGCCCTTTGAGAATGATCGTTCGGGTTATCTGTATGTGGTGCTCCGGGGCGAGGAATATGACCTTGCCGAGAGCATGGTCCATAGCAATCAGTTGCTGCAGATGGGGGCGGGTGCGCTGGCAATCAGTCTGGTCGTTGGTCTGCTGGCAGGGTTGGTGTTTTTCCACTTGCTGACCCGGAGACTGTCCCGGTTGACCGAACGGGTGGAAAACTTCGAAATAAACGGCGAGGTTCTGGTTACGGAGAACAGGGAAACCATAGTCTCCGCCGGGGACGACATCGATTACCTGGCGGCACGGTTTGAACACATGGCCAGCCGTATCGCTGCCCAGGTCGACCTGCTGAAAGAAAAGGATCACCAGCGTCGCCAGATGGTGGCTCAGGTCTCCCACGACCTGCGCACGCCACTGGCGTCAATTCAGGGCTATCTGGAGACCCTGAAGATGAAACAGGCGGATCTGGAGCCTTTGGAGCGAGCCCGTTTCCTAGACGTGGCACTGGCGGAAACCTGGCGACTGGGCCGGCTGGTGGAAGAATTGTTCGAGTTGGCGGCGCTTGAAGCGCGGGAGAAACAGCCGTCGCCGGAACCCTTCATGATGGCTGAACTGGTGCATGATGTGGTCCAGAAACATCAGCCCGAGTCGGAGCGTACCTCGGTACGGCTTCGAATTACCCATGCTGACGGGGTCATGGCGCTGGCAGACATTGCCATGACTGAGCGTGTCCTAGACAATCTGATTAGTAACGCCATCGCCCACGCCCCTTCCAACAGCGACGTTGCCCTGGCTGTTCGTCAGGACGGCGATGCCGTAATGCTGACGGTCGCGGATGCCGGTACCGGCATCCACCCGCAAGATCGAACCCACCTGTTCGAGCCTTTCTACCAGGGTACCGGGGCAGTAAATGCCGGTCATGCGGGCCTGGGCCTGGCCATCGCCCGTCGTATGGTGGAACTTCAAAAGGGCCGCATCGACGTCCGTAACCTTGAGCCAACCGGTGCCGAGTTTCAGGTCTGGTTGCCGGCTGCCGAAACCAGGTAATGCCTCGAAAATCCACGCTGTTATAGATTCGTAATACTCTGTGAACGATTTCGTGAAGTCACAGGTTTAGCCTGACAGCATGGCTTCAATCACAGGAGAAACACCATGAAACGCAGGATCTCAGGTTTTGCCCTCGTGCTGTCCCTGGTTGTGGCAGGGGGGGCTTACACGTCTCTTGCCTCAGCAGACAAGCACGATACCGAGTTTGCCCCCGACGATCCGGACCTGGCTGTGGCCACGTTTGCCGGCGGCTGCTTCTGGTGTGTGGAGGCGGGCTACGAGAAAGTGCCCGGGGTGGTGGAGGCCGTCTCCGGTTACGCCGGCGGCAGTGTCGAGAATCCCACCTATGAGCAGGTATCTTCTGGCAGCACCGGTCACACCGAGGCGGTGCAGGTCTACTACGATCCGGATGAGATGACCTACGAGGGGCTGTTGCAGGGCCTGTGGCGGATGATGGATCCCACCGACGCCAATGGCCAGTTCGTCGATCGGGGCAAACAGTACCGGCCAGCGATCTTCTACCACAATGACGAGCAGAAGCGTCTGGCCGAGGCCGCCAAGCAGGAACTGGAGGCTTCGGGTATCTATGACAAGCCGGTGGTGATTGAAATCGTCCCGTTGGAAACCTTCTATCCGGCAGAGAAGTATCACCAGGACTATTACAAGAAAAACCCGCTGCGCTACAAATTCTATACCTTCAACTCCGGCCGCTATCAGTTCATCGAGAAGGTCTATGGCGAGAATTATGAGCTGGATTTCTCGAAGTTCCGGCCCGCAGCAGCCATGGAACCGGATACCAAGGGCAAAGGCTTTGACCCGCAAACCTTTGAGAAGCCCGATCAGGAAACCCTGAAAAAGCGCCTCACGGATATCCAGTACGAGGTTACCCAGCAAGACGGAACCGAAAGGGCCTTTAACAATCCCTACTGGGATAATAAGCAGCCGGGACTGTATGTCGATATTGTGTCCGGGGAGCCGTTGTTCTCATCCCGGGACAAGTACAAATCGGGTACTGGCTGGCCCAGTTTCACCAGGCCCATTCACGAGGATGCGGTGGTGGAAAAGGAGGATAGGACACTGTGGATGACCCGCACCGAGATCCGTAGCCGGTATGCCGACTCGCACCTGGGGCATGTCTTCAATGACGGACCGGCTCCCACCGGACTGCGTTATTGCATGAACTCAGCGGCGCTTCGCTTCATTCCCCTGGAGCAGATGGAGGCTGAAGGCTACGGGGACTATTTTGACGAAGTCACCGGCGGTAACGCCTGATGGTGTGGTCAGAGCCACAGGTCCTTGACCGGCGTGTTCGGTCCGAAATGGTGGTGAATCTGGGCCTGTAGAAGCTCTGCGGTGCCAATGGCATCAATCAGCGCATTGTGGGAGGCGTAATGGGGCAGTCCGTAGCGCTGACGGCTGTCAGCCAGCCGGATCGATACCGGCTTCTTCCCCAGCAACCGTTGCCAGCGGGTCGGTCGCCGGTCCGGGTGCAGGTGAGCCTCGATGGCCATGGTATCGATGACCGGAAAGCGGATGCCTTCGCCCAGCCGCCACTGTAGTGCCACATTGAGAAACGGCCGCTCGATGTCCCGGTAATGGACCACCGGGATGCGGCCATTCAGGTAGCTGAACAGCTTGTCCAATACCTCGTTGAGGTCCGGGGCCTTGTCGATGTCGGAGTGGGTGATGCCATGCACTTCGATGGAGGTCTGATGCAGGGGCAGTTGCGGGCGCACCACCTGGTGCCAGCAACGGCCCAGTTGGATCCCGCCCAGGGTAAAGGGCACCAGCCCGACACTGACGATGGAGTGTTCGTTCGGATCAAGTCCCGTGGTCTCGAAATCCAGCGCCACCAGGGGAACGTCCGACATCGGCATGTCCGGGTCGACGCAGCCGGCTTCGTAGAAGGCCTTGAGCAATGGTGACTTTGCCTGTTGGGCGAGCTCCCGGTACTGCTCCGGCCAGGTGGGTTTCGGGGTGTTCGACTGGCCTTCCGGATTACTGGGCATTGCGACCTACCTGGGCGTTGTAGCGGAAACGCAGGAACTTCTGGGCGTTGCTGACCACCTGGAAGGCGTCCTTCAGGTGACTGCGTTCGAACGGTGACAGGTCCTCGGGTCGCACGTTATTGTCGGGCTTCCGGCCATCCTCGATGGCCAGGGCCTGATGCCGGATACGAACGATGGAGATGAACTCGAGGGCATCCCGCAGGTTGCCGAGATCATCTTCCAAGAGCAGCTTGGTCTGGCCGATGACCTTGAGACGTTCGAACGAGTTCTGGGCCCGGGATCCGCAGGCCAGGGCATGGACCCGGATCAGGTCGGACAGCGGTGCAGTGCCTCGCCGTTTCAGGTTGAAAGTCTTGCGGTGTTGACCGTCCTCCTCCAGAACGAAGGTGCGGAAAAAGCCGAGAGGCGGCGTGCGGTTCAGGGCATTGCGCGCCAACAGGGTGAGGAAGCGCTGGCTGTGGCTGGCCTTCTCCGCCACCAGCGCTTTCAGTTCTTCTGCGAACCCGGTGTTGCCGTGGATGCCGTCCAGGTCAAAGAAGATATTGCTGTTCAGCAGCGCTTCGGCCTTGGGGTTCTCGATCCAGTCGGTGAAATAGCCCTTCCACACCCGCAGCGGCTGACGCCACTTCGGGTTGGTGGCCATGATCTCGCCGGTACAGTACGTGTAGCCGCACTCTGCGAGGCCGTCGCTGACAAACTTCGCCAGCGCCAGGAAATATTCGTCGTGTTCTTCGGGCACGAAGCTGTCGTCCAGGATCATGGCATTGTCCTGGTCGGTCACCACCAGCTGCTCGTCCCGGGCCATGGAGCCCAATGCCATGAAGCAGTAAGGTATCGGCGGTGGCCCCAGTTTTTCCTCGCCGAGTTCCAGCAGCCGCTGGGTGAAGCTCCGGCCGATGCCGGCCATGGCGCTGCCGATCATGTGGGAGTTGGCGTCCTCGTTCACCATGCGCACAAAGGTATCCGGCACATCCCGGCTGATTTTCTTCAGGCCTTTGACGTCATTCTGGTGATAGATATTGCTGACCAGGTACAGGCTGCTCTGGCTCTCGTATTTCACGATGTCAGATAGCGCAATCACGCCCCGCACCTCGTCTTTATCCATGACCGGCAGGTGATGCACGTTGTTGTGCAGCATCATGAGCATGGCTTCGAATATGTAGGCGCTGGCGCGAATGGTGATGAGACCCTCGGACATGATGTCACTGATGGGAGTTTCCGAGGGGAGGGCTTCGGTAACGGCCCGGGTCCGCAGGTCCCGGTCGGTGATGATGCCCTTGAGTATGGGGTGTTCGCCGCTCTCGTCCATCAGCAGCAGCGCGGAAACACCCTGGTCGGTCATGATCCGGGCCGCCTCCTGCAGCCGAACCGTGCAAGGCGCCGAGACCGGAGTGCGGGCAATCAGCCGGGTGACCTTGGAGGTCATCAGGTCGTTGGACTTCTCCCGCCGGGACAGCGCCGAGCGCAGGCGGCTCCGGTCCTCGGTCTCGACAAAGTCGGCGAAGCCGTCATCGTTCTCGAACAGGTACTGGAATGTGGCCTCGGGGATCCGGTAGACGAGGGTATCTTCGAGCGCCTTGGCGGGAAAACGCACGGTCTTGTTCATTAACAGGCCGAACTGGCCAAAGATGTCACCTTCGCCGATCCGGTTATAGAGTTCACCAGAGCGCCGGAAAATCTCCACGGCGCCGCTGCGAATGTAGTAGAGCCAGGTGTTGTCCTGTCCGAATTCCAGAATCTGGGTGCCGGCACGGAAATACTCCACTTCAACGCCACCGACCACCTGATCCATCAGTTCTTCCGGCATTTCATCGAACGGAGGATACTGGGCCATGTGGTTCCGGATATCAATGAGTTCCGCCTGCATATTGCTCCCTGGTGCGCCCTGGATGAAGTCTGAAAGTTATTGTTAATCAAGGACTATAGCAACCGGCAGAGGAGCTGGCCACGACAGCCTTTGATAGATTTCGTTGACCACTTTGCGGAGGGTTGCTAGCCTTGCCGCACTTTTTTCAGGTGTCCGTCGCGAAGCGCGACGGGTGAAACGGGAAATCGGTGAGCCTGGTTCGCCAGGGCAATTCCGATGCTGCCCCCGCAACGGTAAGCAGGAAAACGGCAATCAAATGCGCCACTGTGCCTCTGGCATGGGAAGGTGATTGTCCGGGAACCACTTGGGTTCCGCCTGCAAGCCCGGAGACCGGCCTGGAAAAACACCAGGAGTTGCGGTGGGCGGCTTGGGTGGGCGAATTCCGGTAGCTCCAGTCCCAATCCGTCTCCGCCTGCCCCATGTCTTTTCCGCAACCGAAACCTGATTCCCGTGCGGGTGCGCGCGGTTTGCGGAGAAAACCCTATGTTGAAGTTTCCTTTTCCTGTCGTGGTGGCCGGTGTGTCCATCGCTGCATTGCCAATGGCGGTTTCCGCCCAGTCCTCGGACGATGAGGCGCTTGATCCGATTGTGGTGACTGCCACAGTGGGGCCTGAAACCATTGGTGAAGGCCTGTCTTCTGTCGCTGAAATCAGTGAGCGAGAGATCGATAAGTGGCAACCACTGGAGTTCCAGGATGTACTGGCTTCCCAGCCGGGCATTGCGATATCCGGTAATGGTGCGCTGGGAAAACAGACTACGGTTTTTATTCGGGGCCATGAATCCGATGCCACGGTGCTCCTGGTAAACGGGATTCGCATCCGATCAGCAACAACCGGTTCTCCTGCCTGGCAGTTTCTGCCCCCCCAGCTGATCAGCCGAGTGGAGATTGTCCGGGGGAGCAGCAGCAGTTTGTATGGCTCGGATGCCATGGGTGGCGTTGTTCAGGCCTTTACGATGCCCGAGAGTGAAGGAACCCGGGGTTGGGTGGAGACCAGTGCTGGCAATCTGGATACGCAAAACTATTCGGCGGGCTTTTCTTCCATAGATGACCACAGCGCGCTGAATGTCGGGGTTAACCGCTTTCGCACAGAAGGCGCTCCAGTTATCGAAGGAGGTGAGGATAAGCCCTACGACAGTAATTCGGGGACTTTTAGCGCCAGCCATGAATTCACCAATGGTATTCGCACCAATGTCACATATCTTGGTGCCGAGGGCTCCGCAGAGTATGAGGGTGGTTACAACGACTTTGTGCTTCAAGTCGCCGGGGTTGGAGTTGACGTCCCGGTTACGGAGAACTGGCGCACATCGCTGAAATTTTCGGACGCGAGGGATGTCCTTGACGATTACGGTGCTTTTCCCTTTGAGGTCACGACCAAAACCCGCACATCCCGTATTGAAAACTGGCTGACTGCAGGGGTACACGAGTTCGTTGTCGGTGCCGAGACCATGACCGACCAGGTTGAAGCTTCGACCAATTATGTCGAGACGAGCCGGGCCAATGATGCCTTATTTGGCCAGGCCCTTCTGACCTTCGGGCCATCGGACCTGCATCTGAGCGCAAGACGTGATGACAACGAAGCCTATGGAACTCATGAAACCTGGGGTGTCGCATATGGCTACCAATTTGATTCCCATCACCGTATTCGGTTGAGTTCGGGAACTGCTTTCAAGGCGCCGACATTCAACGACCTTTATTACCCTTTCGGGTTCGGTAATCCCGATCTCGCACCCGAGGAGTCGATTAGTTTTGAAGCTGGCCTGGAAGGTAACTACCAGAACTGGTTTTGGGATGCAGCGATTTATCACAGCGAGGTCGACAACCTGATTGTTTATGACAGTCAGGCTGGGAAGCCACTCAACGTAGAGAAGGCCCGGCTAAAGGGTATGGAGCTTCTGGTTGGATGGCAACGGGATGGCTGGCGCACGAAAGCAGTAGCCAGCCTGGGTGACTTCGTCAATCGGGAGGATGGCTCTCAACTGATTCGCCGTCCCGAGCAGAGCATTCGAGTTGATGTTGATAAGGACTTTGGTCGCTGGTATGCAGGAACGAGTGTCCGGGCTGAGAGCCACCGGTTTGATGAAGTGTTCAGTCGTATCCGGATCCCCGGCTATGCTGTCTGGAATGTGCGAGCAGGTATAAGTTTCGACGGAGGTTGGCAGATCTCGGCTTCCATCGACAATGTGCTGGATAATGAGTATGCGCTGGCTCAGTACGACGGCAGCCGTAATTACATCAGTGCAGGACGAACGGCGTTACTTTCCGTTCGATACGACTTTGTTCGGTAACGGCTTTCTCGGCTCGGGGACTTGACGATCAATGCGTATACGCAAAGCTGTAATTAGTCTTCTTGCGTCGCTTTTTCTGGTGCCCGGGGGTTTATCTGCGGCGCAGGTGTGCTCCGAGGATGCTCTTGATCGGAACGTCTGCCTGCCTGAGCCGGCCGAGCGCGTCGTTTCTCTCTCTCCGGGCGCCACGGAACTGCTGTTCTCCGCCGGTGCCGGCGACTCGGTGGTCGCCGTCAGTGCCTGGAGCGATTATCCGCCGCCGGCGGCGGAGCTGCCGCAGGTGGGCGACAGCAATCGCCTCGACCTCGAAGCCATCGTCAGCCTGAAGCCGGATCTGGTGGTGGCCTGGATCGACGGCAATTCCCGGGCCCAGCTGGACCGGCTTGCCAAGCTGGGTGTACCGGTGTTCTGGCTCGCCCCCCGGGAGTTCGAGGACATCGCCCGGGCCGTGGAAAGCCTGGGCCGGCTGACCGGCCATACGCCGGTTGCCGAGCGCGCAGCGGCGGAGTTCCGGCAAGGTATTTCCACGCTGCAGGCAACCTACCGGGACTCAGCTTCGGTGCGGGTGTTCTACCAGGTCTGGGACCAGCCGCTGATGACCATCAACGGCGACGAGCTGATCAGCAAGGCCATTGCTCTGTGCGGCGGCACCAATGTGTTTGCCGATCTGCCCAGGCTGGTACCCCGGATCTCCGTGGAAACGGTGCTGGCTACCGAGCCGGAGGTGATCGTCACCGCCGGTCGCGGTGACTCCGATCGCGGTTGGCTGGCAAGCTGGCAGAGATTTCCATCTGTTACTGCCGTGGCCCGCGATAATCTCTACCTTGTGTCCCCGTCGCTTCTGCAACGTCCCACCTTCCGCATGCTGGAAGGTGCCCGGGAGTTATGTGGCATCCTGGAGCAGGCTCGTGCCCGTCTCTGATCTTTTCCGGCCGCTGGCCGCGCTGGCACTGGTGGCGCTGGCCGCCATGCTGGTTTCGGTGAGCGTCGGCAGTGCCGATCTTGGCATCGGGGATACCCTGTCGGTGCTGGTCGGTGGCGGCAGTGAGCTACACCGGACGTTGATTCTGGATCTCCGGCTGCCACGAACCCTCAGCGCTTTTGCCACTGGCGGCCTGCTGGCGGTGGCCGGTGCCCTGATGCAGGTGTTGCTCCGTAATCCCCTGGCCGATCCCTACGTGCTCGGCCTCTCCGGTGGCGCCGCCGTGGGCGCGTTACTGGCCATGCTGGCCGGAGCAGCCGGATTCCTCATTTCAGGGTCTGCCTTTGCCGGCGCCATGCTGGCAACCCTGCTGGTGTTTGGCCTGGCCCATGGCAGCGGCAGCTGGACACCATCACGGTTGTTGCTCACCGGCGTGGTGGTGGCCGCCGGCTGGGGCGCGATGATTACCCTGATCCTGGCCATGTCACCGGCGAGTCGTTTGCCGGGTATGCTGTACTGGCTGATGGGGGATCTGTCCCATGCCGGCCAACCCTGGCCGGGCCTGGCGGTGCTGGTTCTGGTCTGCCTGTTGGTGTTTCCCTTGGGCCGAAGCCTCAACGTTCTGGCCCGGGGATCCTTGCAGGCGGCGGCCCTCGGGGTGTCGGTCCGGTCGCTGGAGTGGCTGATCTATCTGGTTGCCAGCCTGCTGACCGCCACCGCCGTGACCATGGCCGGGGCGGTCGGTTTTGTCGGGTTGGTGGTGCCGCACATGCTCCGGTTGGCGCTGGGTAATGACCAGCGGATGATATTGCCGGCCTGTGCGCTGGCGGGCGGCACATTGTTGGTGCTGGCGGACACCCTGGCCCGGGTGGTGATTGCCCCGGAGCAGTTGCCGGTGGGTGTGATCACCGCCCTGATTGGCGTTCCCACCTTTCTGTATCTGCTGTACCGGAGCCGGTAATGACTGCGCTGACCACCGACAACCTCATCATCGATATCCCCGGCCGCGCCCCGGGATCTCCCCTGAACCTGGAGGTCCAGCCCGGTCAGGTCTGGGGCGTGCTGGGTCCCAACGGCGTGGGCAAGACAACGTTGCTGCATACGCTGGCGGGACTGCGGGCGCCCCACCGTGGCGAGGTCCTGCTGGATGGCCGGGCTTTGGGTTCGTTGAAACGGAAGTCGGTATCACAGCAGCTGGGCCTGGTGTTCCAGGACCGGCAGGATGGCTTCCCGGCGACAGTACTGGAGACCGCCCTGATCGGCCGCCACCCCTGGTTGTCTTCCTGGCAAATGGAAAGCGGCGAGGACATCGCGATTGCCGAACGGGCATTGCAGGCACTGGATGTCGGGCACCTTCGGGACCGGCTGGTCAGTACCCTGTCCGGTGGTGAGCGCCAGCGTGTTGCCATTGCCACCCTGATGACCCAGGCGCCCGATATATGGCTGCTGGACGAACCGAGTAACCACCTGGACCTGCATCATCAGGTGGCGGTGATGCGCCTGCTTTCCGGGCATGCCGAAGCGGGCCGGGCGGTGTTCATGTGCCTGCATGACCTGAACCTGGCCGCCCGCTGGTGCGATCATCTGCTGTTGATGTATCCCTCCGGTGAGGCATGCTGGGGACCGGCCCGGGAAATGCTGGTACCGTCGGCGCTGGAGAGCCTGTATAACCAGACCCTGATGACTGTCGAAGTCGACGGCGCCCCGGTGTTCGTGCCGGTTCGTTCCTGACCATCATTTCCCCGTTGAGTGTGACAACAATGAGTACCGCAAAGATTCCGCCATTCTCGGAGTTCCATGACCAGGCACTGATGCGCAAGGGTGGTGAACAGGCCCTGAAGGCACGGTTGCCGAAACTGCCGGGGCCGGGTGTGCTGGAAGCCACCGGTGATGATCGCTACCTGTCCGAGGTGACCCGGTGCGTGTTCAAGGCCGGCTTTGTCTGGCGGGTTATCGAGAACAAATGGCCGGACTTTGAAGCGGCGTTTCATGGCTTTGTGCCGGCCTACTGGCAGCAGGTGCCGCCGGAAGTACTGGAGGAGCTGGCCGCCGATGATCGCATCGTGCGCAACATGCAGAAAATCCGGACCGTGCCGGAGAATGCAAGGATGATCATGGACGCCGCGCGGGATCACGGCAGCTTCGGCAACTTCCTGGCTCAATGGCCCCAGGACGATCAGGTCGGTTTGCTCATATGGCTCAAACGCAACGGTGCCCGTCTGGGTGGTAATACCGCCCAGTACTTTCTCCGACGGGTCGGCTGGGATGGCTTCATCCTGTCCCGGGATGTGGTCACGGCACTGACCCGCGCCGGTATCCTCGATGCCTCACCAACCAGCAAGAAAGGTCTGACCCAGGTTCAGGAAGCGTTCAACCGGTGGCACCGGGAGACCGGTCTGCCGGTGAGTCATCTGTCCCGGATTGTCTCGTTTACGGTGGACAACTGACCCTCAATCAACGGCTGGCCAACGGCCTTTGATCCCGGAACCCCGTATCTTCAGAGGCAGATTTTGCCGGCAGCCAGATATTGACGCACAGGCCCGTTTTTCCGTCCGGCCGGTCGCTCAGGGTCAGTTGGCCGCCATGGAGCTCGGCAATGCGGCGGGCAATGGCCAGCCCCAGCCCCGCGCCGCCACCAAGCCGCTGGTCCAGCCGGACAAACCGGCTGAGGGCGCGCTCCCGCTCTTCCGGCGGAATGCCCGGTCCCTGGTCACAAACCGCGATATGAAAGCCGTTGCCAGAGGGCGTGAGGCGGGTGGTAATGGTGGTGTGTTCGGGACTGTACTGGATCGCATTGGCGAGCAGTGAACGCATCAGACTGTTGATCAGGGCGCTGTGGCAGGACACCATCGCCAGCACACACTCATTATCCAGCTCCGGCTCGATCTGCTTTTTCAGCGCCAGTGGTGCCACGTCGGCGATGCTCTGCTCCACAATTTCGGCCAGGTTGCGGTCCTCCGGCACGAAGTCGGTACCGGCGTCGACCCGGCTCAGCAATAACATCTGTTCCACCAGGTGCACCATCCGGTCAACGGCGGCGGTGAGTTCGTCGAATTCACCCGGGTGACGTTCGGCCTGTCTTTCAAGGTTCAGACGCAGAGCCGCCAATGGGGTGCGCAGTTCATGGGCGGCATCGGCGGAGAACCTCCGTTCCCGCTCCAGGGCCTGGTTCAGCCGCTTCAGGAGCCCATTGACTGCCTGAACCAGACCGACCACTTCCCGGGGCGCTTGACGGTCATCGAGGGGATGGATGCGCTCGGGGGCCATGTTGCGCACCGGTTTTTCCAGCCGGCGCAGGGGGCGGAAGCTGAACTGAATGGCTGAAATGGCGGCCAGCACCATCAGTGGCAGCGCCAACAAGAGGGGCAGGACATTGCCGAGGGCGAGTTCCTGGCTCAGTTCCTGACGGATGTCCTCGCGCTGGGCGGTACGGATCCAGAATCCGGTTGCCGGATCCTTTAGTGTGAAGGTGCGCCAGCGATGACCGGAGGACTCGACCCAGGCGTAACCGGGATCCAGGCCCAGGCTGTCGTCTGCAGTCAGGGTATCAAGCAACGGATTGCCCTGTTGTGACCAGACTTCAAAGGCAATTTTTTTCTCGTATTTGTGCCCGATCCCGCCAGGCAGGATCTCGTCATTATCGCTGTCCAGCTCGGCGTCGGGAACGCCGTTGTCAGGTAGCCGGAGCGTTTCTTCCAGAATCGACGAGAGTTGATCGAGGGATTGGGTATCCGCCAGATGCTGAACCAGACCCTGCACGATTCGGGTGCTTTGAGCCAGTTCCGCGTCAAACAGTTCCTCCAGTTCGTGATCGCTTTCCAGATAACTCCATCCCGCGGCCACCAGCGCGATGAACAGCACGGTGGTGGTGATCAACAACGTCAGGGTACGGGTCAGGGACATTGAGCTTCTCCCGCCGCCTGGCTGTCGAGCAGGTAGCCGACGCCGCGCACGGTGCGGATGGTCGCTTTGCCAACCCGGCGTCGGAGGTGATGGATATGGACTTCCAGGGCGTTGCTCTCTGCACCTTGCTCCCAACCGTACAATTGCTCCTCAAGCCGTCGTCGTGTGGCAACCTGATCCGGATGGCGCATCAGGTAGTGCAGGATCTGGAATTCGCTGCGGGGCAGGGTGACGCTGTCTCCGTCAATAGCGAGGTGTCCGGTGTCCGGGTTCAGGGTCAGACGGCCAACACGGAGCCCGGCGGATGAGCTGTCAGTCCGCCCCCGGCGGGTGACGGCCCGGATGCGTGCCTTCAGCTCTGCCATCGCAAAAGGCTTGGTCAGGTAGTCGTCAGCACCGGCATCCAGCCCCTGCAGCTTCTCGGTGAGGTCGGCCCGGGCGGTGAGGATAATAATCGGCGTCTGGTTGCCCCGTTGCCGGGTACGCCGGACGATATCGAGACCATCCACCCGTGGCAGGGTCAGGTCCAGTATGGCCAGATCGAAATGCTCCTCGGCCAGGGCGTTGAGTGCCTGCTGGCCATCATCCAGCCAGTCCACGGTGTCCTGGTCTTCCCGCAGCATGTCCAGCATGGTGCGGGCAAGCGGGTGGTCATCTTCTACCAGCAGTATGCGCATCGAACAGAATCCGTTTCGAAAAAAGGTTCAGAAGAGTGTAAAGGATCTCAGCTGCTTTGCCGCTCTTTCCTGATGGAATCCGAGTCCGCAGTCCGGGACGGAGCCGGCGCCAGACGGAACACGGTATAGCGGCTACTGTGGTCAATGGCTTCCGCCTCTGTCTCCAGGGTCTTGATCACGGGGTTGTTCCGGTTGTCCACCGCGAGCAAAACCGGCCTGACTCCGGCGCCTTCAGAAAGCCGGCGTTCGAGGGCCTCGCGAGTCATGGTCCGGATCTCGCCGTGACTGTAGAAACGGGCCGAAAAGGGCGCTTTGTCCAGGTAAAACAGATCATCGGGCGAAACGCCGGGCAGGGCATCCACCCGTGCGATCAGCTCCCTCTCGGTTTTAAGCTGGTCCGGATTGAGGGCATACCAGCTGCCGGTTGCAGTCCCTACTACGGGTACCAGCAGTACTGCCGCGAGGGCATATCTTTGCACGGATTGCCTGCCTGTACCGTTGAAAAGGGCGGATGTCAGGATGGCCAGGAATGGCAGGCCCGGCAGAACATAGGTCCACAGGATGTTGCCGGAAAAGGTGAAAAACACCACCGGTGTCAGGGCCGCTGCCAGGATCAGGCCGCTGAGACCGCGACGCTGCGGCTGCCATGTATTGTCTGGCCGGGCTCCGCGCCGGCGGGAGAGCCCCCAGCCGACCAGCGCGATGACGCCCCAGGGGAAGCTGGCAAGGATCAGGTAGAGCCAGATAGTGCCACGAGTAAAGTCATGGGCGTTGCCGTACAGGTCGCCCTGCCAGTCACTGACGAGAAAGCGCTTGAGGTGTTCCCCGACGATGAAGTAATCCAGGAACCCGGGTGTTTTCAGCTCCGCCAGGATGTACCAGGGCAGGGCCAGCAGGAGCATGAGCAGGGTCCCGCGAACCCAGGGCAGGCTTGACCACAGGACCTGCCACTGGCGGGTCAGAGCGACCCAGACGAATACCGGAGCACCGGTCAGTATCAGGGTCAGTGGGCCTTTTGCCAGCAGGCCCAGGGCCAGACCGATAAAAAAGGCCCAAGCCCAGAGTTCCCCGCCGCCCTGTATCCGGATGATCAGGCTGGCAATCACCAGGGTGGTGGCCAGTACCAGGAAGGAATCGGTCATTACGGTCCCGGCACTGAGGAATCCGAGTGCGGTGGTGCTATAGATGATAGCGGCCCACAGGCCGTTGACCCGCGCCGCATCGGTAACGGATGCGGCGTGCAGCGATCTGGTCGTGGCATATACCAGGTAGATGACTCCGGCGTTGGCGAGCCAGGAGGGCAGCCGGCCGGCAAATTCAGTGACTCCGAACAGCTGGAAGGACAGTGCCTGGGTCCAGAACGACAGGGGTGGTTTGCCCCAGAAGGGCACACCATAATCGAACCAGGGGGTAATCCAGTCACCGGTCTCTGCCATGATCCGGGCGATTTCCGCGTACCGTGGTTCGGTGGTATCGGCAAAGGGCAGTATGGCTGTGAGTCCCAGCCGGATGGCCAGCACGGTGATCAGCAGCCACAGAAGGGTGTTGATGGTTCTGGTCATTGTCCGTTGCTCTCCCCCGCCACTCTCAGCGTTGGTTGATAATCCCGGATCCGGTCGTCACTGTCCTCCGCGAGGATGAAGACCGGTCGTTGCTTGGTTTCCATGTAGATGCGGCCCACGTATTCACCAAGCAATCCGACGCACAGCAGTTGCACCCCGGATAGAAAGGTGACGACGGCGATCATGGAGGCATAACCAGGGGTGGAGATGCCAAGCACCAGTGCTTTCAGTACCTCCCAGGTGCCGAACAGGCCGCCGGCGCCCGCAGCCAGCAGACCCAGGACCAGTGCAATGCGCAGCGGGCGCGTGGAAAACGAGGTGATACCCTCCATCGCCAGGTGCACCAGTTTCAGGTAATTCCATTTGGTTTTACCCGCCAGACGCGGGTCACGGTCGAACTCCAGGGTGACGGTGGGCATGCCAACCCAAGCGAACATGCCTTTGAGGTAGCGATTGCGCTCCGGCAGCTGGTTCAAGGCGTCCACGGTGCGCCGGCTCATCAGCCGGAAATCCCCGGTGTCCACGGGAATGGGGGCGTCACTGATACGATTGATCAGTCGGTAGAACAAGGACGCGGTCGCGCGCTTGAGCCAGCTCTCTCCGGCCCGGGAACGTCGTTTCATCAGGACAACGTCGGTGCCTTTGCGCCACTGCGCCACCATGTCCGGGATCAGCTCGGGTGGGTCCTGCAGGTCGGCGTCCATCAGAATCACGGCGTCGCCTTTCGCATGGGTCAGTCCGGCGGTTACCGCTGCCTCCTTGCCAAAATTGCGGGAAAGCTGAAGCACCCTGATATCCGGGTACCGTCGCCGTGCCTGCAATAGCAGTGCGACTGAGTTGTCGCGGCTACCATCGTCCACGAAAAGCAACTCCGTGGTCATTTCCAGCTTGCGGAACACCAGCACGAGGCGGTTCAGCAGCGTCGGAATGACATCGGCTTCGTTGTGAACCGGCACCACAACACTGAGCTGCGGATTAGTGGATGTCATCGGTTGATTCCCCCTGGAAAACAAACTTCTCGGCAAGCAGGTAATTGGCAGCGGTCGCAGTAGCTGTGGCGATAGCCTGGGAAACCAGGACTGCGCCTGTTACGGCGTAGATGGCCGAAAAACCTGCCAGGTTAAGGCTCCATCCCAGGCCGGCACTGGCCAGATAGCGTGAAAACGCCCTCCGGTGAGGCAGCCGGGACTGAAAGGTGTAGTGGTACTGGGCCAGGTAATTGATGACCAGTCCGGCCGTGGCACCGGTCGCGGTGGCGACCCGGGCGTCGGTACCTGACTGGATCAGCATCAACATCGTCAGCCAGTGCACCAAGGTCGCGAAGCCGCCTCCGGCCAGAAACCGGAGCGGCCTCTGCCATCGATCTGTCTGCGGTTTGGCTGGCTTCATAGTGCGTTAGATCCTGTCCGGCAATTGCCACGGCACTTTACGCATGCTTTCTTAAGCGAGCCTTAACCGGCGGACCGGTAAAACCTTAAGGTCGGCTTAAGAATTCTGCGATATTGGCTTAAGGCTCAATTAAGCCTCGCTCTCTACTCTGGCAGTCATGTTCAGTGGCCATTGCGCCCGAATTCTGCTGGAGAGCACCTATGACAGACCCGCTGACGATGTCCACCTGTTGTCCCCCGGATTCCGGGGAGGTGGTTCCGGTCATCCGTTGTGCCGGTCGATGGTTAAGCCGGATTGCACCTCAGACAGCCATGGCGGAGACGGTGGCCGGCTTCATTCGCAGGCGGTTCATGCAGGCCTATGGCGCTGATCCCGCCCTGCGTATTCCGGAGTTGCTGGCCCTGACCACGGCCCAGGGCTCGCTGCTGGCAGCAGTGGGTGTGAGGAATGCCGGCCGGGAACGCCTGTTCCTGGAGGATTACCTGTCGGTTCCGGTGGAAGCGGTGATGCCGTTACCAGGCACCGAGCGCCAGGAGATTGCGGAAATTGCCCACCTTGCCGGGGTTGAGGCGGGGGTAAGTCGGTACCTGTTCGCGTCCCTGTCGGTCTGGCTGAACGCAGCGGGCTATGAGTGGGTGGTGTGCACCGGCACCGATCAGCTGCGCAACAGTTTTCACCGGCTCGGTATCGGCACCCAGGTGCTGGCCAACGCCGATCCGGCCCGGTTGCCCGACAGCGGCGCCGGTTGGGGCCGGTACTACGACCACCACCCGGTGGTAATGGCGGTTAACGTTGCGGAGGGCATGTCCGCCATGCGCCAGGCGGGCCTTATGCGTCTGATTCAGCCGGTAACCGGGGGTGCTGGTGATGCCAACATCGTAGCGGGAGGAGCCTATGGCCGTCTTGCCTGACCTGCTCGAGCAGCAGGCGATGCTTCACCCCGGCCGTATCGCCCTCCAGGGCCCGGACTCGGGCTTCAGCTACAGCGAGATGCTGCAAGCGGCGGGGGCTCTGGCCGATCAGCTGCGCCGGTTGGGCGTGCAGCGTGTTGGCCTGTGTGGGGACAACTCCCCGGCCTGGATTCTGGCCGACCTGGCCTGCCTGCTGGCAGACGTGGTGTGCGTGCCGGTGCCGGTATTCTTCTCCAAAGCCCAGGCTGCGCACCTGATCGAACGGGCCGGTCTGGACTGCCTTCTCTCCGGCGAACAGGAAGCTTTCGGTGAACACATCGGCCATGGCGTCTGGCTCCGGCATTTGCCGGTAACCGGCGCCGGGGCGTGGATGCCGGAAGCAACCGCCAAGATCACTTTCACCTCTGGCAGCACCGGCACACCCAAGGGTGTCTGCCTGTCCGAGGCGCAGATGGCGGCGACAACCCTCGCGTTGAAAGCACGGCTGGCGGATGTGCCGTTGCAGCAGCATTTGTGCATCCTGCCACTGGCGACTCTGCTCGAGAATATTGCCGGCGTTTATCTGCCGTTGCTGATGGGAGCCACGGTGAATGTCGCACCGTTGCAGACCCTGGGAATGAACGGCAGCAGTGGCCTGGACCTGGAGCGCCTCGTGGCGGGCATCAACCGAAGCGAACCGCAGTCACTGATTCTGGTGCCGGAACTGGCCATGGCGCTGGTGGCCGCCGCCGAACAGGGGCAGCTCGAGAGCCGGTCTCTCCGGTTCCTCGCGGTGGGCGGTGGGCGGGTGTCACCGGAGTTGCTGGCCCGTGGCCGGGCTGTCGGGTTGCCTCTGTATGAGGGTTATGGGCTGTCGGAGTGCAGTTCCGTGGTTGCGCTGAATGTTCCCGGCGACGAATGTGAAGGTGCCGTCGGAAAGCCGCTGTCCCACGTCGAGGTCCGGGTGGATCCGGACCGCCACATCCTGGTTCGTGGCAATACCCACCTGGGGTATCTCGGCGATGAGCCCGAGGGCGGCGAGTGGCTCGACACCGGGGACCTCGGTGCCCTGACCCCGGAGGGATTCCTCACGGTGAATGGTCGCGCCAAGAATCTGCTCATCACCAGCTTTGGTCGCAACATCAGCCCCGAGTGGCTCGAGAGTGAACTGATCCAGGCCCTGGGCGCCCAGCAGGCGGTGGTGTTTGGTGACGGGGACCCCAATCCCAGCGCTCTGATCGTGATCCGCGATGGCCGCTCGCCGGAGCAGTTGCGTTCGGCACTGGCCGGACTCAACGCCAGTCTGCCCGACTATGCCCGGCTGGCGGCGGTATACATCCGCCGTCAGTTCCTGACCCATGCCGAGGGGCACGTCACTGCCAACGGTCGGCCCATGCGCCAGAAAATTCAGTCGGACCTGCCCGCGCTGCTGGCCGGTGCCTTTCCCATTTTCATGAACCTTTCTACGACCCGTTCAACCTCATCAAACACGCCAGGAGACACTGTCATGGCATTTTTCGATCGTCTGCAATCCGAAACCGCTGAAGCACGGGCCCATGTGACGAGCGCACCGGTTATTGAAGCCATCCGTGCGGGCCGCTTCGATCTGACCGGCTACACCTGGTTCCTGACCCAGGCCTATCATCACGTCAAGCATACGGTGCCGCTGATGATGGCCTGTGGCGGCCGTCTGCCGGAGCGCCTGGAATTTGTCCGCAAGGCCCTCGTGGAATACATCGAGGAGGAATACGGTCACCACGAGTGGATCCTCAATGACCTCGAAGCCTGTGGCGCGGACAAGGACGCCATTCGCTATGGCGCCCCAGACACCTCCATCGAACTGATGGTTGCGTACCTGTACGACCGGATCCATCGCGGCAACCCGGCGGCGTTCTTCGGCATGGTCCAGGTACTGGAAGGCACCTCCATCGAACTGGCTACGCCGCTGGGTGAAGCTATCCAGAAACAGCTGGGTCTGCCCGATGCGGCGTTCAGCTACCTGTATTCCCACGGTGCACTGGACCAGGAGCACTTCGAGTTCTTCCGCGGCCTGATGAACGAGATCACCGATCCGGATGACCAGCAGGCCATCATCGAGGCCGCCCGTATGGTGTACCGGCTCTATGGTGACATGCTGCACAGCATTCCGCTGCCGGCTGGTCGCAAGGAGTCGCGCCATGAGGCTGCATGATCGGGTGTTCCTCCTGCTGGGTGGAACCGGAGGTATCGGCAAGGCGCTGGTGGACCCGCTGGTCCGGGCTGGCGCCCGGGTCATTGTCGCGTCCCGACAGCCAGACAGGCTGGGTCACCGGGAGGGAGTATCCGCAGTGCACCTGGATCTTGCCGCTCAGGACCTGGATCAGCAGCTGGAACGCCTGAGCGAGGCCTATCCGGATATCGATGGGGTGATCCACTGCGCCGGTCAGAACCGCTTTGCCGCTCTCGGAGCCATGGCCGTCAGTGAACTGGATGCCCAGCTCACCGTGAACCTGCGCTCGGCCATGCTGGTGGCGCGGCATTTTGCGCCCAGGTTCGAGAAGGACGGCTACGGGGCTCTGGTGTTTGTCGGCTCCACCTTCGGCAGCATCGGCTTCCCGGGCTATACCGGCTACTGCGCCAGCAAGTTCGGGCTGCGTGGCTTCACCGAAGCGCTACGCCGGGAGCTGGCGGATACCCCGGTGCAGGTGTTGTATGTCGCGCCCCGGGCCACTGCAACTGATATGAACCCGGAACAGGTCAACGAGCTGAACCGGGTGCTCGGTAACACCATGGATGCCCCCGAGGCAGTCGCGGCCGAGATTCTCAAGGCGATGGAAAACGACGATCGCCGGCGGTTCCTGGGCTGGCCGGAAAAACTCTTTGTGGTGATCAACGGTATCCTGCCGCGGATCGTCGACAAGGCCATGTTGAAACAGCTGCCGGTGATCCGGCGTTTTCTGAATTCGGGAGTACTGTCATGAAGTGGATGATCCTTTTGCTGGCGTCGATCATTGCCGCGCCGGTCTGGGCGGGCGGTCTCGACTCCGACCTGGCCGGTATCCAGGCCCGCTGGGCGGAAATCCAGTACCAGTTGCCAGAAGATAAAAAGGAAAAGGCCTTCGAGGACCTGACCAATCAGGCACAGGCTCTCGTTGACGCCTATCCTGACCGTGCCGAACCCCTGATCTGGCAAGGCATCGTGCTGAGCACCTACGCTGGTGCCAAGGGCGGCCTGGGCGCTCTGGGTCTGGTCAAGGACGCCCGGAAATCTCTGGAAAAGGCGCTGGACATTGATCCGGCAGCGCTGGAGGGTTCGGCCTATACCTCCCTGGGAAGTCTTTACTACAAGGTGCCGGGCTGGCCTCTGGGTTTCGGGGATGATGACAAGGCCCGCAAATACCTGCTCAAGGCCCTGGAGTTGAACCCCGATGGCATCGACCCGAACTACTTCTATGGTGATTTCCTGATCGAGCAGGATCAGCCCGAGCGGGCGCGGGAATATCTCCACAAGGCGCTTAATGCCCCCGAACGTCCGAATCGACCGCTGGCGGATGCCGGTCGCCGGAAGGAGATCCGGAGCAAGCTGGAGGTGCTCTGAACGGCAGAGAAGATCCCGGGGGCAGATGTTCTCCGGGAAGCTATCAGGGAAGAATCCCATAGAATAAATTGGCATTTCACCCAATATTACGTTTTAGTATATCCTTAGAATCAAAACCAAAAGGATCGATGTACGAGGTGAGTGTCATGAGCAATCCCGTCGTCCAGAATTTCTTCGACGAACCTACCAATACCTTCAGCTACGTGGTCCGTGATCCGGACAGCCGGGCCTGTGCCATTCTGGACTCGGTCCTGGATCTGGACTACGCCGCCGGCCGCACGGACGTCCGTTCCGCGGACGAGATCATCCGCTATGTCCGCGACAACGACCTGACGGTGGAGTGGATCCTCGAGACCCACGTGCACGCCGATCACCTGTCCGCGGCGCCCTACCTGCACGAGAAACTCGGTGGCAAGACCGGTATCGGTGAGAAGATCGTCGATGTCCAGGAGATCTTCGGCAAGGCCTTCAACGCCGGTACCGAGTTTGCCCGTGACGGCAGCCAGTTCGATCAACTCTTCCGTGAGGGCGACACTTTCCGTATCGGCAACCTGGAAGGCCGGGTTCTGCACACTCCCGGTCACACGCCGGCCTGCCTGACCTACGTGATCGGTGATGCGGCCTTCGTCGGGGACACCCTGTTCATGCCGGATTTCGGCACCGCCCGTTGCGATTTCCCCGGTGGCGATGCCCGCACGCTGTACCGCTCCATCCAGAAAGTGCTGTCGTTGCCTCCGGAAACCCGGTTGTTCATGTGCCATGACTACGGTGCGCCCGGCCGTGACGAATTCCTGTTCCAGACCACGGTGGCTGAGGAGCGTAAAGCCAATATTCACGTGCATGAAGGGGTCAGTGAAGACGATTTCGTCAAAATGCGCACGGAGCGGGACGCGACCCTGGACATGCCACGGCTGATCCTGCCGTCGGTACAGGTCAATATGCGTGCCGGTCACATGCCCCCGGCCGATGATAACGGGCAGGTCTACCTGAAAGTTCCGGTCAACCTGTTCTGAGCACCGCATGAATCTGATCAAGCGGTACCTGCCCATTCTGCAATGGGCACCCCAGTACGGTCGTGATCAGGCCACCAGTGATCTGGTGGCCGCGGTCATCGTCACCGTCATGCTTATTCCCCAGTCCCTGGCCTATGCGTTGCTGGCAGGGCTTCCGGCCCAGGTGGGGCTTTACGCCAGTATCCTGCCGCTGGTGATCTACGCCGTGTTCGGCACCAGCCGGACCCTGTCGGTCGGCCCGGTGGCGGTAGCCTCGCTGATGACCGCCGCGGCCCTCGCACCCATTGCCGAGGCCGGTACCGCCGCCTACGTGGCGGGTGCGGTGCTGCTGGCGGTGATGTCCGGTCTGATGCTCACCCTGATGGGGGTGCTCAGGCTGGGGTTCCTGGCCAACTTTCTGAGTCATCCCGTAATTTCCGGCTTTATCACCGCCTCCGGTATCGTCATTGCGGCCAGCCAACTCAAGCATATTTTCGGTATCCAGGCCTCCGGGCATAACCTGGTGGAGATCGTAGAGTCTCTGCTGACCTCGATTGGTACCACCAACCTCTATACCCTGGCCATCGGTGTCGGTGCTCTGGTGTTCCTGCTGGCGGCGCGCAAGCATCTGAAACCGCTGCTGATGAAGTTCGGGATACAGCCCAGGCTGGCGGATATCCTGACCAAAACGGCCCCGATTCTGGCGGTGGTGGTGACTACCCTGGTGGCCTGGTACCTCCAGCTGGACCAGAAAGGGGTGCGCCTGGTGGGTGAGGTGCCTTCCGGGTTGCCGGAATTCACCATGCCGCCCATGAATACCGGATTGTGGTCGCAACTGGCGGTCAGCGCCTTGCTGATCAGTATCGTCGGCTTTGTCGAATCGGTGTCGGTGGGTCAGACCCTGGCCGCCAAACGTCGCCAACGGATTGACCCCGACCAGGAACTGATCGGGCTGGGCACCGCGAATCTCGGTGCCGGCTTCTCGGGTGGCATGCCGGTCACCGGCGGTTTTTCCCGGTCCGTGGTCAACTTTGACGCCGGTGCTGAAACCCCGGCCGCCGGCGCCTACACCGCCATCGGTATTGCCCTGGCTACGCTATTCCTGACGCCGGCGATAGCCTTCCTGCCTCAGGCCACCCTCGCTGCAACTATTATTGTGGCGGTGACCACCCTGATCGACCTGCCGGCGCTGTCCCGTACCTGGCGCTACTCGCGCACCGATTTCGGTGCCATGCTGGCTACCATCCTGCTGACTCTGGCACACAGCGTCGAGGCGGGCATCATCGCCGGCGTGGCGCTGTCCATCGGCCTGTTCCTGTATCGCACCAGCCGGCCCCACAGTGCGGTGGTGGGCCGCGTTCCGGGTACCGAGCATTTCCGCAATGTTCTGCGCCATGATGTGCAGCTGTGCCCGAAAGTGACCTTCCTGCGGGTGGATGAAAGCCTGTATTTCGCCAATGCCCGGTTCCTGGAGGAGACCGTCATGGATCTGGTGACCCGGGAGCCGGAACTCCGGGAGCTGGTACTGGTTTGCCCGGCGGTGAACCTGATCGATGCTTCGGCCCTGGAAAGCCTCGAGGCCATCAACGAGCGTCTGAAGGATGCCGGAGTGCGGCTGCACCTGTCCGAGGTCAAGGGCCCGGTGATGGACCGGCTCAGGGATACAGAATTCCTGGCCCACCTCAGTGGCGAGGTATTCCTGAGTACCTTCGATGCCTGGACCACACTCACCAATCACCGGCAGCCGGTGGCTCAGACTGCCTGAATCAAGCCCGCCTTGGTAACAGGGCGGGCTTACCCGTTATCATTGTCCCAGTGTCTGTCCTGAACTGACTGTCCGGGGATGTGGTTGCCATGGGGATGACGGAAAACCTGTTATCAACCGGCCAATGGCTGGTTACCGCAGTGCTGTTTCTGCTGATCCTGGCGGCGGCTGCCCGCACTGTCGATTGGGGGGCTTTCCGGAGAGATAATGCCCTCCAGCATTCTTTCTTCGGGGCCGCCGTGGCGTTGGGGTTCCTGTGGCAACTGAGGGCCGGAATCTCGCCCGGTCTCTCGATCCATATCTTCGGCATTACCGTCATCACCCTGATGCTGGGCTGGGCACTGGCGGTATTCAGTGGTCTTCTGGCGCTGGTGATTACCGTGATTACGGGGCGGGAACCGGTCATCATGTTCGCGGCCAACGGGCTGGTGACCGTCATGGTCCCAGCGCTGGTGAGTCACGGGATCATGGTGTGGGAGCGCCGCCGCAACTTCCGCAATTTCTTCGCCTATATTTTCTTCTGCGGATTCTTCGGGGCCGGGCTGGCAGTAGCTGCGGCCGGGGTGGTGATGTGCCTGATGCTGTGGTCCAGCGGGGTCTATACCTTCGACGAGCTGATCCACGGGTACCTCCGCTACCTGCCCCTGATCATGCTGCCGGAAGGCTTCGTCAACGGCACCTTCGTGACCGGCCTGATGGTGTTCCATCCGGACCGGCTCACAACTCTGGATCAGCGCCGCTACCGGCCCTAGTGCCCGTTGCCTTAAATACCGTCGCCCAGGGTGAGCGGGTCGTGGTCCAGTCCTCGCTGTTTCCGGGCGCCCCAGCCTTTGGCCCACTCCAGAACTGCTCCGGCGGGTATGGGCGGGGCAACGCCATAGCCCTGGATCTGGTTGCAGCCCATCCGGGCGAGGGTGCGGGCCTGGTCTCCGGTTTCCACTCCTTCGGCCAGCACCGGATGTTCGAAGCGCTGGGCCAGGAAGATCACGCTTTCGACGATGGCCTTGTCACTGGGGCTGTCCATCATGTTGCGCACGAAACTCTGGTCGATCTTGATCAGGTCGATGGGCAGGGTCCGCAGATAGCTCAGGGAGGAGAACCCGGTACCGAAGTCATCCAGGGCCACCTGCAGGCCGAGGCTGCGGCACCGGGTCAGTACGTGATTGGCCTGCTGGGTATCCTCCAGCGCGGTGGACTCCAGCACTTCGAGGGTGACCCGGGCCGGATCCAGCTCCGGGTGGCTGTGCAGGTAGCTTTCCAGGTAGTCGGCAAAACTCCGGTCCAGCAGATGTCGGGCGGTGATGTTGATGCTGACGGTCAGATCCTCACCCGCCTGTTGCCAGGTGTTCAGCTGGTGGATGGCTTCTTTCAGGACCCACTGGCCCAGGGGCACTTCCAGGTGGCTGTTCTCCACATAGGGCAGGAACTCGCCCGGGCTGACCAGTCCCGATTCGGGTCGGTTCCAGCGGATCAGGGCCTCGAACCCGGCCAGGGAATAATCCGACATCCGGACCTGGGGCTGAAAGTACAGCTCGAATTCCTGGTTCTCCAGGGCCCGGGTCAACTCCATCAGTTGTTGCCGCCGTTTTCGCCGGTGCTGATCGAGATCCGGATCGAAGAAATGGAACTGGTTGCGGCCTTTTTCCTTGGCCGAATACATGGCCTGGTCGGCGTGGCGAATCAGGCCTTCGGCGTCGGCCTGGTCTTCCGGGTAACGGGTGATGCCCAGGCTGGCGGTCAGGGTTACCTGCTCGCCCCCGACTGCTACCGGCTCGCCGATGGCGGACAGAATGCGATGGTAAACCGCGTTGGTGTTGTCGCTCTGCAGCAACAGGACGAATTCATCGCCGCCGACCCGGGCCACGGTATCGCCGCTGCGGAGGGTGTGGGTCAGCCGCTCGGCGAGGGTACATAGCACCTGGTCGCCGGCGCTCTGGCCAAGACGATCGTTGATGACCTTGAACCCGTCCAGATCCAGGCAGCACACCGACAGCCGCCGGCCATGGCGTTCGGCATGGCTGCAGGCCGAACGCAGGCGCTCCTCGAGCAACTGGCGGTTGGGCAGACCGGTGAGATCGTCGTAGTTGGCGGCTCGGTCCAGTTCCCGGGCGTGATTCTTCAGGGTGGTAATGTCCGAGAAGGCCGCCACATGGTAATACTGCCCGGGCTCGTCCAGGTGAACCCGGCTGATGGACAGCAGTTCGATGAATTCCTCGCCGTTCCTGCGCCGGTTCCAGATCTCGCCCCGCCAGTGGTCGGTCTTTTCGATGGATCGCCACATGGACTGGTAGTACTCCGCCGAATGCCGGCCCGAGCTGAGGATTCCCGGATTCAGACCCAGCACTTCATCCCGGCTGTAGCCGGTGATCCGTGAGAACGCCGGGTTGACGTCCAGGATACGGTTGTTGTGGTCGGAGATGATGATCGCTTCGTGGCTGCGGTCAAAGACACTGGCGGCAATCCGCAAACCCCGCTCGCTGTGCTTGCGGTCGGAAATGTTGTTCTGGATCACGATATAGCCGGGGGCGGTTCCCTGTTCCCTGCCGATGGGCACGCAGTAACTGTGGACCCAGTAAGGGGTGCCGGAGCGGGTGTAGTGCAGGATGTCCTCGGCAAAGGCATCGCCCCGGTGCAGGTGGCGATTGATCCGGGCAATGGTGTCGGGATCGGTGTCCGGCCCATAGAGCACATCCCGGGGGTGCTTGCCCCGGATGTCGGCCAGCAGGTGGCCGGTGTGCTGCTCGAAACTGGAGTTCACCCACTCGATGGTGCCGGCTTCGTCCAGGAACAGGACCAGGTTGGGGGTGGTGGCGGCCACCAGGGCCAGGCGTTCGGCGTCAATACCCGTCGGGGGCTCTACAACATCCGTCGATTTCGGCATTCAGGTTCGCTTCTGCTGGTCAGGCTGATGGATTACGAGCACGCCTCCCTGTGTGACACTTACTGCAAAATGCAGTGCAAAGGCGGGGATGCTACCCGAAGTCAGGCCGATTGGCACGGGATGCTGCCGGACAGAAATTGACGGAAGTCAGTTTTTGTTTCGATTCCCGCCTGCGGTTCAGCTGCGCCAGCGGGAGTGTTTCTGCAGTTTGCGCTGGAGGGTGCGCCGGTGCATGTTCAGGGCCCGGGCGGTGGCGGAAATATTGCCGTCATGCTCGTTGAGGACCCGCTGGATGTGTTCCCACTCCATTTCTTCCACCGACGGTGGTTCCGGGCGCAGCTCCGGTGGCGCGTCCAGTGGCTCGAATCCAGTGACGAGCTGATTCACGGTAACCGGTTTGCACAGGTAGTTGAGTGCCCCGCGACGCATCGCTTCGACCGCGGTGGCGATGCTGCCATAGCCGGTCAGCACCAGTATCTCGAGATCCGGCCTGCGAGCCAGTAATTCAGGCAGCAACTGCAGACCGCTCTCACCCGCCAGATTGAGATCCAGCACGCAACGACCGAAATCCCTTGCTTCGATCAGGGCCAACGCGTCGGCCCCGGTGGTGGCAGGAACCGCTTCGATGTCCTGGCGGGCCAGGGAACGCTGTAGTACCTGCAGAAAAGCAACGTCATCATCCACAATCAGCCAGAGGTTTTGTTGGCTCATGCGCTGTCTCCGTTCGAGTTCGCTTCCGGAAGATCGATTACCATGGTGGTGCCGTTTTCGTCCGCCCTGGCCCTGAGGGTGCCGCCCAGTCGCTGGATGGTGGCATTGGACAGGAACAGCCCGACACCGAGCCCGTTTCGGGAATCAACGATCTCCTCGCCCGGTGCCCCCTCGAGGGCAGCCTCCAGGCCCTCCCCGTGATCCTCCACGACAATCTCGATCCGCCCGGGAGCACCGGTGCGGGCCGCCACGCCGACCCAGGCCGGGCTGGCGGTCAGGGCGTTGGCCAGCAGGTTCAGCACCGCCTGATCGAGGGTGGCGTCCACCGCCACCGGCAGGTTCGGGAATGGTTGTTGCCAGTGGATCGGTCCGGAGGGCCACAGCAGGGTGGCGGATTCCCGAAGGCGCAACAGCCAGTCTTCGACCGACAGTATCTCCTGCTGCGCGGATCTGGCCTCCACCGCCGCCCGGGTGAGTTGCTGGAGATGCAGGCTGCACAGCTGAATCTGCTGCTCCATGGTGTTCAGGTCTTCCTGCAGCGCCCCGGTATCCGCAGCGGGGCTATGGCGAGCGGTTTCCGAACGGATCTCGTCCAGCAGCAGGGTCATGGTGTTCAGTGGGGTACCTAGCCGGTGTCCCACGGCGGCAGCGGACAGGCCGAGGGCAATGATCTGCTCATCCCGTAGCCGGTTCTCCCGGAACTGTGCCAGTTGCAGTTGCTGGCTGCGAAGCCGCCGGGCCAGGGCGCCAACCACCAGTAACAGGATGGCCGCGGTCAGGGCAAAGGTCGCCCACATGCCGAACAGGTGGAGTTGGGCCAGATTGTCATTGTGCTGGCCGTGGCTGATCGGGGTGCGCCAGATCACCAGTGCCGTGTAAGCGGCGATGCCACTGGCGGTGATGGCGATGCTCTGGCGTAGCGGAACCAGGATGATGGCCACCGCGATGGGAAGCAGCAGCAGGGAAACCAGGGGGTTGGTGTAGCCGCCGGTCAGGAACAGCCAGCTGCCAATCAGGGCAATATCCGCCAGCAGCCCGGCACTGACCGCCAGGGAGGAGGCCGGCGGTCGCCGGGTAAACCAGAGCCAGCCCAGGGTGGCGAGTACTCCGTAACCGAGGCATAGCAACAGGGCCTCGGCCTCGTGCGCGAGGGTAATCATGGTTTCCGCGACGGCGATTGCGACCAGTTGGATCGTTACGATGGCCAGCCGCATGCCGAGCAGGTAGCGGGCCGCCTGGCGGATACCGGTCTGAGAGTGTGTAAGCCATTCCATGGTCGGAATTCTACCAACAGTGGCTGCGCCCGGCAGATTTGTTTTCAGCAAGCTTGCCGCGGATCAATCCGCGAAGTAGCAGATCAGGCGATGGCTGATCACATCCGCGCGAAGGTGCAGTGGTCGATCGTCGATGGTGGTGACCAGGACGGCATTTTCCGGCCGGGCTTCCGGCTCGGCCTCCCGGGAAGCGGGTCCCAAGAGTTGGGGCTGGTAAAGGCATTGTCTGTCGTCCGGGAACAGGGCTACATATGCCGTACCGGTTTCCACCAGGTCCTGGAAGAAGTGCGAGCCGTAGGACAGGTCCGGCACCATCTCGCCGGCTTTCTCCGAGACTTCCACCAGCACCGATACCCCGGCGATGTCGGTAAATCGCACCGGTACCCCCAGCTCGGGGCTGCTGGTGCCCCAGCGGCCGGGGCCGATCAGCAGGGTGCGGCCGTTGCCCTGGCGCACCGCTTCTCCCACCAGCCGGGCGACGTCATAGCGCTGGCCGATGGTCAGCCGCGAGTAGACCGAGGCGTCGATGCGGATCACCCGGTCCAGGGTCAGGTTGATGTTGCCGCCCATGAAATGGCCTTCGGTGCGGAACAGGATCCGTTCTGGATCCGGCTCTTCCGGCAGGCTCACCGGCCCGGTTTCACCGATGGTGGCCAGGGGACGGCACTGCACCAGGTTGAAGGACGGCTCCCCCTGGCCGTCGAGATGCAGGGTGAATTCCACATCCACCGGGTGCCGGTAGCCGGCTTCGAGTGTTTGCAGCAGCCGGGACAGGCGTTCGATGAACCGGGAGCGCTTCACCAGCGGCGTGAACGTCAGTCGCCAGACCGGCCCGGCCAGCCCGAGCTGCTCCGCCCGTTCGCTGGCCGGACGGTCCACTTCCGCCAGGTATGGCAGGGGCAGGGCCGGCACGTCCTGCGCCAACTGGCTCAGGGGGCAGGTGGTAAGGCCGCCTTCCTGTAGGTCCAGCAGGTCCGCCAGATGTTGGGAAAAGCGGTAGCTTTCATCCTGGTTCCGGAACGGATGACGGCCGGGCTGGTCCAGGGCCATGACACAGGCGTGGTCGCCCTCGATCCGGTCGACCGCCCGGGTACCAAGCCCCATGACCAGCCGGACCATGCCCGCCTCCGGGTCCATGCTGCTGTCCCAGGCAAAGGTATTGCGGGAGACGCCCACCCCGGCGGCGTCCGGCAGGTAATAGCGACCGTGAAAACGGCCATTCACCCGCTGGATCAACAGCGCCATGGGCTCCTCCCGCTGATGCAGACCCCGTTGTCGGCGATACACCAGGGCATCCTCACTCATCGACGAGGCATAGACCTTCCGGATGGCGTCTTCCAGTGCTGCCAGTCGCTGCTCCGGCCCGCCCTGGTTGACCAGGAATACGCTGTCGTATTTGCCGGCAAAGGCATTGCCGAAACCGTCTTCCTGCAGGCTGCTGGACCGCACCAGGATCGGGTACTGGCCGTAATGATCCAGCAGGCGTTCGAGATCCGAGCGGATTTCATTCGGAAAGTTGCCCTCACGGATGCTCTGCTGCAATTTCGGCGCCTCGGTCAGATAGCCCGCCTCCGAGCGCTGGCGCATGACCGACGGCCACAGACCGTTGTGGACCAGGAAGGCGTAATAGGCGTCGGTGCCCAGGTAGCTTGAATCGTGGGGCTCCAGGCAGGATGTCCAGGCATCCGGATCCTCCTGCAGCAGAATGTTGCGCGCAATCAGCATGCCGGTGGCCTTGCCGCCGATGTAGCCGCTGCCCACCATCCGGCTGCGGATGGTCAGCAGATCTTCGAGGCTCAGGTAGCGCCTGGCCAGCTCCAGTATCTTGGGATCGCGGCTGATGAGCACCTTCAGGACCTGGTCCTGAAGATCGTCCACGCAGTGTTGCTCGTGATTGGCCAGGACCCGGCCGGCTTCCTGGAACAGTTTGTCCCAGTAATCCAGCAGCGGCTGGCGATGGAGGTATTCAAGTTCCAGGCTGGCCTGGACGCGGGTGGCGTCGCTACTGTCGGTGATCGGCTCGAACCGGCCGCCCTGCTCCCGGTGCGGCAGGAACATGGTGGGGGATTGCCGACGCCAGGCTTTGATGGGATGAATCTGTACTTCGTAACCATCCCGGTGCACGTCGATCATCACCTGGGTGGTTTCCCGGATCCGGTCCAGGGTCATGCGTGAGTGGCGTTGCGGATGCAGGGCAAACCAGGCGACCGTGTCCAGCTCGAACAGGAACGGACACACCACCCGGAAGAAGTTGCCCACCATGGCATCGGTGGCCCAGGCATTGAGCAGTTCGCTCAGGCAGTCGCACACATAGAAGGCGCCGCGGCCGTGCTCTTCAATCAGCCGCCAGATCCGGCTGGTGAAGCTTTCGAATCCGCCCAGGGCGTTGATATGAATGACCCGGACGCCCGGGTGTTCGGACACAATCGGAGCGTGTTCCCCGAAGCGAAGATAGATGATCTGCCGGCCCGCGTGGGCAGCGGCATCAATGAAGGGCAGGACGAAGCGGCGATAGTCGTCGAGGTCGGAAACCCGCCAGACCACGTTATCGCCGATTCGAAGGCCATCCAGAACCTCGTCCAGTCCGGCCAGCCCGGTGGAAACCCGGTCGGTGGGCTGGAGAGGCTCGTCGCTGGTCATGGCCGGATCAGATCACACCCATGGCGTTCATCGCCCTGGCAACACGGAGGAAGCCAGTGATGTTGGCGCCCAGCACGTAGTTGCCTTCCGAGCCGAACTGGGCGGCGGTTTCGAAACAGTTCTTGTGGATATCGATCATGATCTCCTCAAGGCGCTTCTGGGTGTAGTCGAAGGTCCAGGAATCGCGGCTGGCGTTCTGCTGCATTTCCAGCGCGGAGGTGGCGACACCGCCGGCGTTGGCGGCCTTGCCCGGGCCATAGGCCAGCTTCGCTTCCTGGAAGATGGCAATGCCTTCCGGCGTGGTCGGCATGTTGGCGCCCTCCGCCACGGCGATACAGCCATTTTCAACCAGGGTCTTGGCGTCTTTGCCGTTAAGCTCGTTCTGGGTGGCGCAGGGCAGGGCCACGTCACACGGAACGTTCCAGATGTTGCCGTCTTCCACGTACTTGGCATCCTTGTGGAATTCAGTGTAGGCGCTGATGCGGCGGCGCTCCACTTCCTTGATGCGCTTGACGGTCTGCAGGTTGATGCCGTTTTCATCCACGATGATGCCCTGGGAATCGGAGCAGGCAATAACCTTGGCGCCGAGTTCGTGGCACTTCTCGATGGCGTAGATCGCCACGTTGCCGGAGCCGGAAACCACAACCGTCTTGCCGTCCAGGGAGTCACCGCGGGCCTTGAGCATTTCCTGGGTGAAGAACACGGTGCCATAACCGGTGGCTTCGGTACGGGCTCGGCTGCCGCCCCAGTCCAGTCCCTTACCGGTGAAGACGCCGGATTCGTAGCGGTTGGTGATGCGCTTGTACTGGCCGAACAGGTAGCCGATCTCGCGGCCGCCCACACCGATGTCACCGGCGGGAACGTCAGTGTACTCACCCAGGTGACGGTACAGTTCGGTCATCAGGCTCTGGCAGAAACGCATGATCTCGTCGTCGGACTTGCCCTTCGGGTCGAAGTCGCTGCCGCCCTTGCCGCCGCCGATGGGCAGGCCGGTCAGGGCGTTCTTGAAGATCTGCTCGAAGCCCAGGAACTTGATGATGCCCAGGTACACCGACGGGTGGAACCGCATACCGCCCTTGTAGGGGCCCAGGGCGCTGTTGAACTCGACCCGGAAGGCGCGGTTGATGTGGATCTCGCCCTTATCGTCCTGCCAGGGTACCCGGAAGATGATCTGGCGCTCGGGTTCACAGATGCGCTGGATGATTTTCTTGTCCGCGAATTCCGGATACTTCACCAGAACGGGCCCCAGTGTTTCCAGGACCTCGTGAACGGCCTGATGGAATTCGCTTTCGCCCGGATTACGGTGCAGTACGTCCTGGAAGATCGGTTCCAGTTTCTCGTCGAGTTTTACCGCCATGGTGGTGATACCTGTTTCGGAAGTTGCTGATTGAAAACGGCGGGGGAAATGGCCGTCCGGTAAGAAAATGGGCGTAGATTGCACCACAGGAGTGCAGTTTTTGGCAAGCAGTGCTCAAAATCTGTGCAGTAAAGGCCATCCGGAATACCCCTTAAGGGGTGCGGCATTGTGTCCCAAGCCCGCGGCCAGGTTTGTCTTTATCATTACCGGCAATTAACCCGATTTTCCCACTCCCGCGATGGTAAGGAACCTCCAGGCATGACCGAGAAACCCCTGGCACGCATTATCGGCCTGATTCTGGCCGGATGTGCCACTGCCCCCGCTTTTTCCCAGGTACAGGACGATGACCAGTTGTTGATCCGGGTAACCGAAGGCCAGTCCGCTGAGGCAGCCCGGTTGTCGGAAGCAGCCCTGGCGTCGGAGCCGGTGTCCCGGCTGGATTCGGAGCCCTCGGTATCGCTTTCCCGTCTGGGCGGGCGTGGTCTGGACCCGGTGATCCGTGGCCAGGGCCAGGAACGGGTCGATGTGCTGCTCGACGGAATGCGGGTGGAAGGTGCCTGCCCGAACCGGATGGATCCGCCCACCAGCCGGCTGAGCTCCGCGCTGCCCCAGGTGCTGGAGGTGCGCACCAGCAACCGTACCCTGCGCTGGGGCCCCATTGCTGGCGGCCAGGTGGTGGCCACGACGGCAGCGCCAACCTTTGCTGACGGTAATAGCACGACCGGTCACCTCACCATCGGAGGGTCCGATAACGGTGAAGGCAAATTGGTCAATGGCAGTGCGGCGGTGGGCGATCGCAACAATTACCTTCGGCTGTCTGCCGGTTACGAGGAAGCCGATGATTACGAGGACGGCGATGGCAACGAGGTCCGGAGCGCCTTCGAAAACACCGAGGGCCGCGTTGACGGCGCCTGGACAGCAGACAGCGGTTTCTATGTGAAGGGCATGGTCAGCCGCCAGGAAGAGCGGGATGTGAAATACGCTTCCGGCATGGATGCCCCGAAGACCGATACCGACATGTACCGCCTCGAGCTGGGGGCGCCGGTGGCCAGCGGCGGCTGGAACCTGATGGCCTGGCAGGCGGATGTGGATCACGTGATGGACAACTTCAGTCTGCGTGAGCCGCCGGTGATGATGGGTATGCCCATGAAAATGCAGACCCTCTCGGAAACCCGGACCCAGGGCGCCCGGCTGGTGCTGGACCAGACCATCGACTACACCAAGGACATTGCTGTCGGTGTGGATGTCGAGAGCAACACCTGGGATGCCACCATGTATAACGGCATGGATCTGACCAACAAGGCTTCGCTCCTGTGGCCGGATGTGGAGCGTGATCGGGTCGGGGTGTTTGCCGAAGCCTTCCACCGTATCCGGGTCAACATGCGCCTTGGCGCGGGCATCCGATATGACCGGGTGGAAATGGACGCCAACCGTGCCGACGAGACGTTCACCATGAAGCCGGATGCCATGCCCATGTCGCCGGCATCCATCTACCAGAATGTCTATGGCGTAACCGATACCAGAGCCACCGATGACAACATCAGCGGTTTCATGACCGGCGAATGGCGGGTCTCGCCGCTCAATACCCTGGAGCTGACCGCGTCTCACAGCGTCCGTTCTCCCGGTGTCAATGAGCGCTATGTCGTCAGGGGCATGGCCTGGGTCGGCAACCCGGACCTGGAGACCGAGAAACACCACAAACTGGAGCTGAGCCTGGCCGGGCAGAATGACGGCTGGCACTGGCGCCCGGCGATCTGGGTCGATGAAGTGGACGATTTCGTGCTGCGCTACGAGCCGGCACCGGACGTGATCCGCTACCGGAATGTCGATGCCCGCCTGCTGGGTGTCGAGGGCGAACTGGGCTGGAGCAACGGTACCTGGAGTGCCACCGGCAAACTGGCCAGCGTCCGGGGGACCAATAACGACACCGACCAGCCGTTGCCGCAGATTCCGCCGGTGCAGTACATCCAGACCCTGGGCTGGCACCACATGGGTCATACCGTCCAGGCGGAATGGATGCTGGCGCGCCGGCAGGACCGGATTGATGAGGAATCCGGCCTCGACCCGAGTACTTCCCCGGGGTATGGCGTGTTTAATCTGAACGGCAGCCATCCGCTGATGGACTACCTGACCCTGAGCTGGGCGGTGGATAACGTGTTCGACAAGACCTGGGCACCCCATGTCAGTCGCGAAGACCTGTTTACCGGCGAAGCCTACCGGGTCAACGAGCCGGGCCGGACATTCCGGGCGGCGCTGACCGCGCGCTGGTAAGCAAAAGTATGGCGGTTACCCGCTTCTCATAGCCGGCGGGTGACATTCGGCCCTGCATGGATCCAACTCCTCCATGCGGGGCTTTTTTTGTGTCATATCAAAGCACTCCGATGGCCATGGGCTATGCTTGTGTACGACTACGTTCCTGTGTGGTGCAACGATTGTTACCATGTAGTTATTAGCAAATAACCCAAAGGAATCAGGTGCCCATGGTTACCCGTTCGCGTTTTCATCCCTGGCTGGCCGCTGCCGTCCTGTTAATGCCCACTCTGGCGCTCGCCCAGCAGGAGGAACTGGACATTGTCGAGGTTGAGCGGGCTCCCATCGAGGAGACGGTTCACCTGGACGGGATTATCGAGGCCGTTCAGCAAAGCACCGTCTCCGCGCAGACCAGTGGTACCGTCCTGAAGCTTCCTTTTGATGTGGATGATTCAGTGGCGGCCGGAGACCTGATAGTTCAGCTGGAAGACAGTGAACAGCGGGCGCGGCTGAGCCAGGCCCGGGCCGGACTGGAGGAGGCCATGGCGGCGCTGGCCGACGCCCGGCAGCAGTTCGCGCGTATCGAGGCAGTCCATGAGCGGGGCCTGGTGTCACGCCAGGAGTTCGACCAGGCCCGGAACAACCTGGCCGCAGCCCGGGCCCGGGTGGAACGGGCGCAGGCGGCGGTTGCCGAGGCCGAGGAACAATTGAGTTATACCCGCATCGAGGCCCCCTACGGCGGCATCCTGACCGAGCGGCACGTGGAAATCGGAGAGGCGGTCAATCCCGGCCAGCCGCTGCTCAGCGGGCTTTCCCTGGAACAGTTGCGGGTGGTGGTCGATCTGCCCCAGAAATACGCGGACCTGGCCCGCTCCGAGCGACGGGCCACGGTGACGCTCTCGGACGGCCGGTTACTGGAAACCGGCGAGATGACCTTCTACCCCTACGCGGATCCGGCGACCCATACCTTTCGTCTGCGGATGCGGCTTACCGAGCCCAACGGTTCCCTGTTTCCCGGCATGCTGGTGAAAGTCAGTGTGCCGGTGAACAGCCGTGAATCCCTGTGGGTGCCGGCGAGCAGTCTGGTTCACCGCAGTGAGCTCAGGGCAGTGTTTGTCCTCGACAGTCAGGATCGGCCCCGGCTGCGTCAGGTGCGCACCGGTGTGCAGGATGGCCAGCGCCTGGAGATCCTGGCGGGGCTGAGTGAGGGTGAGCGAGTGGTCACCAATCCCTCGGTTCTGGTCGGCAGCGAGCGGCTGAACCTGCCTGAGGCAGCCGAGCCCGGCGGGGAGGAAAGCCGGTGAGCGAGGAACTGCCAGGCGTCGGACCTTCCGGCGCCATTGCCCGGGTCTTCCAGGACAACAAACTGACCCCGCTGCTGGCGATGCTGGCGGTTGTGCTGGGGGTGCTGGCGGTAATCATCACCCCCAAGGAAGAAGAGCCCCAGATCGACGTCACCATGGCTGACATCATGGTGGGTTTCCCGGGCGCCAGTGCGAGAGAAGTCGAAAGCGCCATCGCCACCCCTGCCGAACAGGTGATGAGTGAAATCAAGGGCGTCGAGCATGTCTACTCTGTCTCGCGTCAGGGTCAGGCCGTGATCACCGTCCAGTTCGAGGTGGGGGTGCCCCGGCAGGAGGCGCTGGTACGGCTGTATAACCAGGTGTATTCCAATCAGGACTGGTTGCCGGCAAACCTGGGCGCCACCCAGCCGGTGGTCAAGCCCAAGGGCATTGACGATGTGCCGGTGATGACCCTGACGCTTTACGATCCGGCCCACGGCCACACCGGTGAGGCGCTTACCCGCCTGGCCCACATGCTGGAGGTGGCGCTCAAGCGTGTACCCGGTACCCGGGATGTCTATACCGTGGGGGGCATACCGGACCGTGTCGATATTCTCTTTGATCCGGCCTTGCTGGCAGGCTTTCAACTGACGGTCAGTGATATCCAGAATGCCCTGCAGGCGGCGAACGCCAGCAGCCAGGAGTCCCGGGTGACCCGCAATAACCTGTCGATTCCGGTGCAGGTGGGTACCCTGCTCGAAACCGTCGAGGATGTGCGTAATCTCGTGGTGGGCATGCATAACGGCGCGGCCGTGCATCTGGAGGATGTGGCCCGGGTTCGCCGTGGCGGAACCGTTGCGGACCAGAGTGTGATGACCGGTTTCGGCCCGGGTGAGCAGACCGGCGCCGCCGGGGAACCCGGTGAGGTCTACCCGGCAGTGACCCTGGCCATCGCCAAGAAACCGGGGGAAAACGCCATCGAGATCACCAACGCCGTCCGCAAGAGGCTGGCGTTATTGCGTAACCGGGCCCTGCCCGCGGGTGTTGAAGTGCTGGTCACCCGGGATTACGGCGAGACGGCCTCCCAGAAGGCTCGTAAGCTGATCTCGGACCTGATTTCAGCCACCCTGGCGGTGATGATCCTGGTGCTGGCCGCCATGGGCTGGCGCCAGGCGCTGATCGTCGGTATCGCGGTGCTGATTACCCTGTTGCTGACCCTGGTGTTCTCCTGGGCCTGGGGCTTCACGCTGAACCGGGTCTCACTGTTTGCGCTGATTTTCTCAATTGGCATCCTGGTGGACGACGGTATTGTCATTACCGAGAACATCAACCGGCGAATCCAGAGTTCCCGCCGGGCGGTGAAGGACATCATTCCAGTGGCGGTAGACGAGGTGGGCACTCCCACCATCATGGCCAGTCTGACCATCATGGCGGCGCTTATTCCCATGGCCTTCGTCAGTGGCCTGATGGGGCCCTACATGAGCCCGATCCCGATCAATGCCTCCGCCGGCATGGTGATCTCCCAGATCGTGGCCTTTGTGGTGGCGCCGTGGCTGGCCCTGCGTCTGCTGAGGCACAAGAAAGGCGAGGCCGCGGAGGCAGCGGCGGAGGCTTCGAATTCCGCCGAGGGCGTCAATTCCACGTCGCTGAGGTTGTTCCGGGCGCTGTTGTCGCCGTTCCTTGGCGATCACGCCTGGCGCCGCCGGTTTCTGGCGCTGGGCGTGGTGTTGCTGACGGTTGCAGCGGCTTCCTTGCCGGTGTTCCAGGCGGTGATCCTGAAGATGCTGCCATTTGATAACAAGTCCGAGCTCCAGGTCGTGGTGGACATGCCCGAACGCACACCCATGGAGAAGACCCAGCGGGTCCTGCTGGAGATGGGGCATTACCTGGAAACCGTAGACGACGTCGCCAACTGGCAGACCTATGCCGGTACTGCTTCGCCTATCAACTTCAACGGCCTTGTGCGGCAGTACTACCTGCGCAGTGAACCTTACCAGGGCGATATCCAGGTCAACCTTGTCGGGGAAGAGAATCGGGCACGGCAGTCCCACGCTATCGCCCAATCCCTGCGTGGCCCCCTGACAGAGATCGGGGACCGCCACAGCGCCGAGGTCAAGGTGGTGGAAGTGCCGCCTGGCCCGCCGGTGATGGCGCCGGTGGTGGCGGAAATCTACGCCGTGAATAACGAGCGCAGGGCCGAACTGGCTGCCCAGGTGGCCGAAGGCATGACCCACGTGGACGGACTGGTACAAGTTGATACCACCCTTGAAGCGCCGACCCGCCAGTGGGAAGTGGTGGTGGACCGGTCCCGGGCCGCGCGGCTGGGTATTTCCCAGTCGCAGGTGGTCATGGCCCTGCAGACGGTCCTTGGCGGGCACGGTGTCAGTTTCCTGCATGATGAGCATGCCAAGTATCCGGTGCCCATCCGGGTCATCCTGAGTGAAGGCGACAAGGCCCAGCCATCCGCCCTGCTGTCGGTGAATGTGCGCAGCCGCAGTGGTCAGCTGGTGCCACTGGCCAGTATTGCCAGGGTCCGGGAGGCAGACTGGATGGGCGCGATCTACCACAAGGATCTGTTACCGGTGACCTACGTGACCGCGGCCATGGCCGGGGAGATCGACTCGCCCCTGTACGGCATGTTTGCCATGGTGGAGCGTCTGCAACAGGACCCGGGTGCGCCGGAACAGTATTTCATCAATCAACCGGTGTTGCCGGAGAAAGGCACGCTGAAATGGGATGGCGAGTGGCAGATTACCTATGAAACCTTCCGGGACATGGGGATGGCCTACAGCGTCGGCGTGTTCATGATCTTTGTGCTACTGGTGGCCCAGTTCCGCTCCTACATTCTGCCGCTGGTGGTGATGGCGCCGATTCCGCTGACCCTGATCGGTATCATGCCCGGGCATGCCCTGATGGGCCGGGAATTCACCGCCACCAGTATGATCGGCATGATCGCCCTGGCGGGCATCATCGTTCGTAACTCGATCCTGCTGGTGGTATTCATCCGTCAACTGCTGGATGAGGGGGTCGAGCTGGGTGAGGCCGTGATTCTTGCGGGCGCTGTTCGAATCAAGCCGATCGCCCTGACGGCAATATCGGCGATGGTGGGCGCCTACTTCATCCTGAACGATCCGATTTTCAACGGCCTGGCGATCTCCCTGGTGTTCGGTCTGGCCATGTCCACCCTGTTCACCATCATCGTGGTACCGCTGTTGTACTACAATCTGGCCCGCTGCAAATGGCTTTGATGTGATTAACGAGCGGGCCAGTAGCGCTGCATTTCCACGAACAGGAACGAGGCGCTCCAGGTAATCAGCACCAGCCCGGTCAGGCCTTCGATTCCGGTCAGGAAGCGCAGCGGTCCGATGGCTTCGATGTCGCCGTAGCCAAGGGTGGTAAAGGTTGTGAAGGAAAAGTAGACGCAGTCCATCAGGGTGCCGTTGAAGTTGCCCAATAGCTCACCCCAGCCATCGGCTTGATGCATGAGATAGTAGGGCACGGCGAAGAGCCAGACTTCCAGGGAATGGGCGGCCAGGCACCCCAGTACCGCAACGATGAGACGGAAATGTTGGCTCTGGCGCATTTTGGAGAGCAGTCCGCTCAGACGGATCAGCACGGCGTTGTGCAGCACCACAACCAGGCACACGATTGCCACGTTTATTAATGTCACCAGGATCAGGTTGACGTGGGACTCCATGACCAGTCGCTCCAACATGCGAAAAATTGACGCACCCACTATTCTGGGGGGATCTGAAAACATCTTCAGATTGTATAGTAGATTCAATACCTTCGCGCGTCGCCCCGCGATCAACCTGACAGGCTAATCACCGATGCTTAAACGTCTTTTGCCGCTGATCATTCTCGCCATCGGCGTCGCCGGTTTTATCTTCCTGAAAGCAACCCGGCCGGAGCCGGCGGAAGTGAGTGCGTCCGAGCGCAGCTGGCAAGTGGATGTGCAGACTGTGCAGCCGGATACCCACATGCCGATACTGCCCTTGTATGGCGAAATTGTGGCACCGGAACAGGTGGACATCACCGCCACCCTGGCCGGACGCGTGGCGCAAAGGCCGGTGGCCGAAGGCCAGCATGTCCGGGAAGGGGATCTGCTGCTGGCGCTGTCCGAGGCCGATATTGCCCCGGTGCTGGCCCAGGCGCGGGCCCAGGTCGCGGACCTGGAGGCCCAGATCCGTTCCGAGCAGGTGCGTTTCCGCAATGATCGCAGGGCCCTGGAAAGCGAACAGGCAATCCTCGAGAACGCCCGCCGGCAATTCGAGCGCATCCAGTCCCTGGTGGCGCGGAACCTGGCTTCCCGGGAGAACCTGGAAGCGGCCACCGATGGCCTGGCCCGGGCGGAGCTGACCGTCAGCACCCGGCAGCGGGCGATTGACGATCATCCGGCAAGGCTGCAAAGCCTGGAAGCCAAACTCGAGCAGGCCCGGGCCAATCTGGACTCGGTGCAACGGGATGCCGGGCGGGCGCGGGTCATCGCGCCCTTCGATGGCGTGGTCACCGGCATCCAGGTGGCCGCCGGCGACCAGGTGGCCCGTAACGAGCGGCTGCTATCGATCTATCCGGTGAAGGGGCTGGAGCTGCGGGCGCGGGTGCCGGAAGTGTTCCGGGCGGAGCTGTTGGAGGCCATCGAGCAGGGTGACCGGCTGGTGGCGACCGCCGAGACGGGCCACCGGTTCCGGCTGGTGCGGTTTGCCGGCCTCGCGGACCCGGCGGGGACCGAGGCAATCCTGGAGCTGATTGGCGAGCCCGGCGGGTTGAGGCCCGGTGGCTTGCTGCCGGTCACCCTGCAACGGCCGCCCCGAGCCGATACGGTGGCAGTGCCTTTCAGTGCCCTCTATGGCGCGGGCAGCGTTTACCTGATGGATGATAACGGCCGGATGCAACGGGTGGAGGTGCAGCGGATTGGCGAGGCCCGAAGCAGCAACGGCGAACGCCAGCTGCTGATAGCCGGTGATGGCCTGGAGCCGGGAAGCCGGCTGATCACCACCCATCTGCCCAATGCCATGACCGGCCTCAAGGTGACCGTGGCCGAGCCGGCCGGGGAGTCCGGGCAATGAAACGCCGGAAGGGGCTGATTGGATTTTTTGTCCACCACCGGGTGGCGGGCAACCTGGTCATGCTGGTGATGCTGCTGGGTGGCGCGCTGGCGCTGACCCGCATGAATATCCAGTTTTTCCCCACCTTTGCCCTGGACGTGGTCAGTGTGCGGGTGGTCTGGAGCGGTGCGTCGGCGGAGGATGTGGAGCGGGGTATTACCGATCCCCTGGAGCAACGGCTGCGCAGCGTGGATGGCCTGAAGAAAATGACCTCCACCTCGGCCCAGGGGGTGTCCTCGATCACCCTGGAATTCGAGGAAGGGACCAATCCGATCCAGGCACTCGATGACGTTCGCCAGCAGGTGGATGAGTTCAATAACTTCCCCGCCGATGCCGAGGAGCCCCAGGTCACCCGGGTGGAACGGTACGAACCGGTGGCCCGCCTGCTGGTCTATGGCGACATGGCGCGCAGTGAATTGCGTCAGCTGGTCTACCGCTATGAGGATGAACTGCTGGAGCGGGGTATCGACCGGATCACCATCCGTGGCCTGCCGGAGCAACAGATCAGCATCGATGTGCCGGTGGAGCGCCTGGAATCCCTGAACCTGTCCCTGGACCAGATTGCCGATCGGGTCGCCGCCATCTCCCGGGATCTGCCCGCCGGCCTTTTGGCACAGCAGGACGCCACCCGGGAACTGCGTTCCGTGGAACAGCGGCGCAGTCCCCAGGCCTTTGAGACCATACCGGTGCTCAGCGGTGACCGTATCCAGCTGCGGCTGGGGGATATCGCCATCATCCGTCAGGAATCCAGGGATAACCAGACAACGCTGGAGAACGAAGGCATGCCGGCGGTGGAGCTCCAGCTCCAGCGTGCGGAAAACGGTAATTCCCTGGCGGCGGCGAACGTGCTGGAAGGCTGGCTGGCGGATACCCGACCGGTCCTGCCGCCCTCGGTTAAGATCGAGGTCTACGATGAAACCTGGCAGCTGCTGGACGATCGCATCTCGCTGCTGGTGGAAAATGGCCTCGGCGGCCTGGTGCTGGTGATCTGCCTGTTGTACCTGTTCCTGCCGGGCCGGGTGGCTTTCTGGGTGGCAGTGGGCATTCCCACAGCGTTCCTGGCGGCGCTGGCGGTACTCTGGCTGGCTGGAGGTTCCATCAACATGATCTCCCTGTTTGCCCTGATCATGGCGTTGGGGGTCATTGTCGACGATGCCATCGTGGTGGGAGAGGACGCCGATGCCCATGCGCGCATGGGCGAGCCGTCGATCTATGCCTCCGAAGGCGCCGCCAAACGCATGGTATGGCCGGTCCTGGCCTCGTCCCTGACCACAGTGGCGGCGTTCATGCCGCTGCTGGTGGTCGGCGGCGTGATCGGTAATATCCTTGGGGATATTCCGACGGTGATGATCTGTGTGCTGGTAGCCTCGCTGATAGAGTGCTTCATCGTCCTGCCGGCCCATCTGCGCCATGCCTTTATCCCGCGTCGAACAAAAACCAAATCTGCCGAAGCGGAGACCGAAAAGCGCAACCCGGTGGCGCGCCTGCGCACGGGCTTCGAACAGCGATTCGATGCCTTTCGCGAAGGCCGCTTCCGTCGGTTTTCCCGTCTCAGCCTCAGGTACCGGGGCGTGACCGTCGCCAGTGCCCTGGCCCTGGCTATCGTCACCGTGGGCCTGCTGGCCGGCGGCCGGCTCGGGTTCAACTTCTTCCCGACCCCGGAACCCTCGGTGTTCTATGCCAATGCCAGTTTCGTCGCCGGTACCGATGAGAACACCGTGGACCGGTTCCTCGAGCAGATGCAGCGGGCCCTGAATGAGACCGAAGAGGCCTTTGGCGGTGACCTGATCCTGCATGCGGTGACGACCCGGGGGGCAACCCAGGGCGCCGAGGGCACCTCCCGCAATGGTGACGAACTGGGTTCCATGCTGGTGGAGCTGGTGCCGTCGGATCAGCGTTCGGTGCGCAATCCGGCGTTCATCGAGGCCTGGCGCAGCCGGCTGTCTCTGCCCGCGGGTATTGATAACCTGACCATTTCCGAACGCCAGGCGGGTCCGCCGGGACGGGATGTGAATGTGCGTCTCACCGGCAACGATGCCGAGGATCTCAAGCGGGCTGCGGAGGAGCTGGGCGAGGCGCTGTCCACCCTGCCCGGGGTGCTCGATGTGGAAGACGATATGCCCTGGGGCCGGGAGCAGTTGATCTACCAGGTCAGCCCCTACGGCGAGGCTTTGGGCCTGACCACCGCCGACCTGGGCCGGCAGCTGCGGGCGGCCTTTGACGGTCGCATCGCCCAGATTTACCAGGACGGGCGGGATGAAGTGGAGGTGCGGGTCCAGTTGCCCCGGGACCAGCGGGAACGGTTGTCCACCCTGGCACGCATGACCATCCGGATTCCCGATGGCCGCTTCGTGCCATTGTCCCAGGTGATGAACCTGGATCATCGCCAGGGCTTCCAGGCACTGCGCCATGCCGATGGCAAGCTGGCGGTGGAAGTCACCTCCGCACTGAACACGCGGGTGGCCACTACCGACCAGATCCTGGACAGCCTGCAGGCCGAGGCGCTGCCGGATATCGCCAACCGCTACGGGGTGCGTTACAGCTTCGAGGGCCGAGCTGCGGACCAGCGGGAAACCATGGCGGACATGAGAACGGGCCTGATGATTGGTCTGGCCCTGATGTACGTGGTGCTGGCCTGGGTGTTTGCCTCCTGGAGTCTGCCGTTGATCGTGATGGCCATCATTCCCTTTGCCCTGGTCGGGGCGCTGCTGGGCCACTGGATCATGGGGCTGCAGCTGACCATCCTGTCGCTGTTCGGGCTGTTTGGCCTGTCCGGGATCGTGGTCAACAACGCCATCATCCTGGTGGCTTTCTATAATCAGCAGCGGCAGAAGGGGCTGGAGATCCAGGAGGCCCTGAACGAGGCGGCGGTGCAGCGGGTTCGGGCGGTGTTACTGACTTCGCTGACCACCATCGGCGGGCTGCTGCCGTTGCTGTTCGAAACCTCGCTCCAGGCCCAGTTCCTGATTCCGATGGCCACCTCCATTGCCTTTGGCCTGGGATTGTCGACCCTGCTGGTGCTGCTGGTCATCCCGGCACTGCTGTCCTGGCTGGAACAGTTCCGCGAGTGGCGGGCCCGGCGCCATGGTGACCATGCCGAACCCCTTGGGGCCGATGTGTAAGCAGGCGGGAGAAGCTATGAGACAGCCGGTACTGGAAGCCAGGAATCTGAGCAAGACCTTTGCCAGCGGTGCCGAACGGATCGCGGTGCTTTCAGGGCTGTCTGTTTCGCTGGACGCGGGGCAATCCCTGGCGCTGATGGGCCGCTCGGGCTCCGGGAAGAGCACCCTGCTGAACCTTTTTTGTGGCCTGGAGCGGCCCGACAACGGTGTGATTACCCTGCTGGGCGAACGCTTTGATTACCGGGAGGCGGGAGTTGCAGGGCAGCAGGAAAAGCGTTGGGCCAGGCTCCGGCGGCGCCGGATCGGAGTCATGTTCCAGGAGGCCAACCTGATGCCGGCATTGTCGCTGCTGGATAATGTCCGGCTCCGGGCCCGACTGGCGGAACAACCCCTGGAGCAGTGCCGGACCTGGCTCGAGCGCCTCGGCATCGGCGAGCTGGCCGAGCGCTATCCGGATCAGGTGTCCGGAGGCCAGCGCCAGCGGGCGGCCCTGGCCATGGTCTTCGCCATGAATCCGGATCTGATCCTGGCGGATGAGCCCACCGGTAGCCTGGACCGCCGAACAGCTGAAGAGGTCACGGCAGAACTGTTCCGGCTGCAGGCGGAAACCGGTGTCGCACTTGTTCTGGCCACCCACGATCCGGAGCTGGCCGAACAGTGCCAGGTTACCCTCGATCTGGCGCACGGGGCCCCGGCCGGTCCAGCGCCATGAACCTTTTTGCCGCCCTGTTCAGTCATTACCGCCGCCACCCCCTGCAGCTGGCGGCGCTGGCGTTGATGATCCTGGTGGCGACCACACTCTGGTCCGGCGTGCGACAGCTCACCGAGCAGGCGCGCACCAGCCTGTCCCAGAGCGAACAGGTTATTGCCGGGCGGCAGCAGGTGGTACGTGTGGACGGTGCCCGGCTGACCGTTAGTGATTTCGTGACCCTGCGCCGGGTGGGCCTGTGCGTAATGCCTTGGCTGGAAGTGCCACGGCAGGGCAATGTGGGGTTGGTCATTGGCGTTGATCCCCTTGCGGCGGCCTGTTTCGGGGGAGAGGGCGGCACCTTCGGTAATTCACAGATCCGGCTTGAGGGCGAGCCGTTTGTCGATGTCAGTGAAGCTGCACGGCTTGCTGAGGAATTACCGGACGCCGAGCCCCCGCCTTCCCTGGCGCTGATTGCCGCAGGGAATGTGACCGCCGACGCCCTGCCAGCCGGGTACCGGCTTGCAGACTTCAGCAGGGGCCCGGATACCGGCGAGCTGGGTGAGAGTTTCCTGCTCAATCTTGACGCACTGGGCATCCTGGCGCTGCTGATCACCGCCTTGCTGCTACGCTCGGTCTATCGCCTGGGCATCGTCCAGCGCCGGGACAGCTTCGCCCTGTTGCATCGTTTCGGGGTACCTCCGGCCCAGGTTGATCGCCGGCTGGTGGTGGAACTCCTCGTCCTGTCCGTGCTGTGTGTCCTTCCAGGCCTGTGGCTCGGCAGTTTGCTGGCGGGCCTGCTTGGACAGGGATTCGGGCGCTCCCTTGAGGGTCTGTTCGACGCTCCCCTGTACGAGGCCCCCGGCCAGTGGCTGGCGCCGGCGTTCACTATGATGGCCGTGGTGCTGTTGGCCTGTCTGGCCGATTTCCTAATGCCTGGCGGTCATCGTGTTGTCGCCAGGCGGGGTAAGGGCAAGCTGGCCGGTGGGTTTCTGCTCGTCGGTCTGGTGTTGGCGCTGCTGAGCCCGTCCCTGCTTTGGGTGTTCGTGGCCGTCGCCATCGTCTTTACCGGTGCCGGCCTGCTCACCCCGGCTCTGATCAACCGGCTGGCTGAACGCGCCGCCGGTGCCAGCGCGGACCCGCTCAGCCGGTGGCGTTACCGGGAGCTGGCGGTCATGGCTCGGCAGCTGGCCTTGCCGGTTGTTGCTCTGCAGTTCACCCTCGCTATGGTGCTGGCGATCCAGGCCCTGGTCACCACCTTTGAAGACACCTTTGATCGCTGGCTCGGGCAGCGCCTGGAGGCGGAACTGTATGTTGCGGTGCCCGAAGGGCGGTCGGGGGAGGCCGCTGCCCGGTGGCTGGCATCGCAGCCTGAACTGCAAACGAGTGGTGCCTGGCACCGGGTGATCCGTGGCCGTGGCAGCGTATCGGTCTCTGGCAGCCCCCCAACGCCGGTGGACCTGTTTGGCCTGTCACCGGTTTCCTCCCTGGTCACCAATTGGGATTTGCTCGCTGCTGACGATGATCCCTGGGCGACCCTGACCCGTGGGGAAGCTGTGCTGGTGAACGAGCAGCTGGCGCGACGGCTGGAACTTGGCGTCGGCGACCGCATCGCAGTTGAGGTGGCCGGCGAACAGCTGAACCTCCCGATTGCCGGGGTCTACGCTGATTACGGCCGGCCCGCCGGCGAGATATTGATCAGCGGTACCTTGCTTCCGGAGCAGTTCCAGCCCGTATTCGAGAGTTTTTCCATCACTCCCGGAGCCCTGCCCCTAGCCGAACTGATAAGGGGACTCGAAGCGGCGTGGCAGGTTTCCGATATTACCGTTCGCGACAACGAGGAAATCCGTTCCCTGGCGACAGGGGTGTTCGACCAGACCTTCCTGCTGACCCGAGCCATGACGGTCCTCACCCTGGCCCTGGCCGCCCTGGCATTGCTGATCATGGGCTGGGTATTTTTTACCGGCCGTAACTGGTATTTCCGGCTGCTGGCTGCCTGGGGCCTGTCCCGGCGCGAGGTGGCGGCACAGCTGACCAGACTGTCCGTCGGGCTGACCGGCAGCGTGGCGTTGCTGGCACTGCCGCTGGGTATCTGGCTCACCTGGGTGCTGGTGCATCGGATCAATCCCCTGGCCTTTGGCTGGTCGCTGCCGATGGCGGTCTACCCGGGGTTCTGGGTGGAGCTGATCGGGCTCAGCCTGTTGATCGGCCTGGGCATCGCCCTGCTCATGGGGCGTCAGTTGCGGGCCGGGGCCGCGTTGCCGGTATCGGCCAGCAGTCTGACAGGGGGTGAGCGATGAGACGGACAGCGCTGGTCCTGTTGCTGACGGTGCTGGCCGGATGCTCGCAGGAACCGGAACAGGCCGGTTTTGCCGGGCTGGCAGAAGATGTGGCCGAGCGAGGACAGCGGTCCTACCTGCAGCCCGGACCGGACACCGGTCTGACGTTCCCGGAGGATCTGGGCCCCCATCCACGCCACCGCATCGAGTGGTGGTACCTGACCGCAAACCTGAAAACCGAATCCGGCGAGCCCCTGGGACTGCAGTGGACCCAGTTCCGGCAGGCACTGGTGCCGAGGGACGCGGGATCGAAACCCGCGCCTGAAACCTGGCCCCTGGAAGCCGCCTGGATGGCCCACGCCGCCGTGAGCTGGAATGGGAAACACGTGTTTGCGGAGCGCCTGGCCCGGGGTGATGTGGGTAACGCGGGGGCCGAGGCCCGGCCCGTTTCAGTGTGGCTGGATGACTGGCAATTGGAGGCCGTCGAGGATGATCAGTGGCGGCTTCAGGTACAGGCCGAGAACTTCGGTTATGACCTGACCCTGACCATTAACGATCAACCGGTCGCTCACGGCATCGAAGGTTTCAGCGCCAAATCCGACAGCGGTCAGGGCTCGATGTATTTCAGCTACGTGGATATCGCCATCAGCGGCACCGTCAGGTTTCAAGACCAGGTCCTGGACGTGGAGGGGAAAGGCTGGTTCGACCGGGAATGGAGCAGCCAGTTTCTGAAGACCGGCCAGCTGGGCTGGGACTGGTTTGCCCTGCACCTGGATTCAGGGGACAAGTTGATGGCGTTCCGGTTGCGGGAGGACGGTAACCCGTATGTCTCGGGGACCTGGATTCCGGCAAGCGGCCAGGTACAGCCCCTGGATTCCGGGCAGCTGGCCCTGTCGGTGATCGAGCAACGGGAGGGTGTGCCGGTACGCTGGCGGATTGAAGTGCCGGAACAGGGCGTGGATCTGGAATTGTCCGCACCGCCGGGGAACTACATGAATCAGGGGCTCTACCCGTATTGGGAGAGCCCCGTCGGTGTCTCTGGCAGTCATACGGGAGAGGGGTACATGGAACTCACCGGGTACCGGTGATGGCTCAGTCCAGCGAGGTCGCACCGATCTTGTGGATGCTCACGTCCGCGCCGTTGAACTCTTCTTCTTCGCTCAGGCGCAGGCCGGACACGGTCTTGACGATGCCGTAGACAATCAGGCCGCCACCGAAGGCGACAATCACGCCTGTCAGGGTGCCGACCAATTGGGACATCAGGCTGACACCCCCGAGGCCACCGAGGGCTTGCTGCCCGAAAATACCGCAGGCAATGGCGCCCCAGACACCACAGACACCGTGCAGCGGCCAGACACCCAGAACGTCATCCAGACGCTCGATTTTGTCCTGTGCCCACTCGAACAGGTACACAAAGATGGCGCCGGCGACGCCGCCGGTGATCAGGGCGCCGACCGGGTGCATCAGGTCGGAGCCCGCGCACACGGCCACCAGACCGGCCAGCGGGCCGTTGTGGATAAAGCCCGGGTCCTTCTTGCCCAGCACCATCGCCACCAGAATGCCCCCCACCATGGCCATCAGGCTGTTCACCGCCACCAGGCCGCTGATGCCATCAAGGGTCTGGGCGGACATGACGTTGAAGCCGAACCAGCCCACGGTCAGGATCCAGGCACCCAGGGCCAGGAACGGGATGTTGGACGGCGCAATGGCGACCACCCGACCGTTGCGATAGCGCCCTTTTCGGGCACCGAGCAGCAGTATGGCGGCGAGGGCTACCCAGCCGCCGACCGCATGCACCACCACGGAGCCGGCGAAGTCGTGGAAGGATGCACCAAACTGGCTCTCGAGCCAGGCCTGAAAACCGTAGTTGCCGTTCCAGATCAGTCCCTCGAAGAAGGGATAGACCAGGGCCACGATCAGGCCGGAGCCGATCAGCATCGGATAGAATTTGGCGCGCTCGGCGATGCCGCCGGAGATGATGGCGGGAATGGCGGCAGCGAAGGTCATGAGAAAGAAGAATTTGACCAGTTCATAGCCATTGCCGGCGGTCAGCTCGCTGGCGCCGGTCATGAAGTGGCTGCCGTAGGCGATGTAGTAACCGACAAAGAAGTAGAGCACGGCGGAGACGCCGAAATCGGTCATGATCTTGACCAGGGCATTGACCTGGTTCTTGTGTCGCACGGTACCGACTTCCAGGAAGGCAAAGCCGGCGTGCATGGCCAGCACCATGATGGCACCGATGAGGATGAACAGCGTGTTGGCGCTCTCGGTCAGGGTATGTACTGCACTCGTGATGTCCACGGGTTGATGCTCCTGATGTTGTATTGGCGGTCTCTGCGGACCGCTGATGCATTGACAGAGGGCACCTCAAGCAAGAGGTGTTCCAAAACAATGCAAATCAAGAGCGGGATGGGGTTTGAGCCGGATCGGGGGAAACGTTTTCCGGGAGATGGCGGCATTTTCGCACTAAACAGGTGCGTATTCCGCGAGAATGCACCTATCTGGTGACATCTGTGGATGCCTGGGCTTGCGATTCTTCCTGCTGTTCCTTCCAGGCGGCGTAACGATGTAGATCGGACTCCACCAGCTTCAGGCACAGGGCAACCACGCCAGCGTCGTCCAGGAAACCGAAGGCGAGAATGATGTCGGGAATGAAATCCAGCGGGTTGAGCACATAGAGCAGGGCCCCGGCGACCGCGGCAATGGTTTTCCAGGGTACCGAGCGATAGTTGCCGTACCAGTAGTCCCGGATCATCGAGAACATCAGTTTGATGTCTGCACTGAAGCGTTCGAGCCTACCGCTGCCTTTGACCTTCTCTTCAATCGCCCGTTGCCGGTCCAGCAGGGTTTCCAGATCCTGCCGGTGGACTTTCGATGCCTCGGCATCCAGCTGTTTCTTGGCGTTTCGCTCACTGAAGAGCGCCATGCTCCTACCTCTTGCTAATTTCCGGTCGATGGATGTTTATCATCGCTGATCGTTCCGGGTCATGTCACGGGGGATCGAGCCATCGACCGGGATCAGTAACGGTATCGCAGGTGTTCTGGGACCTGCTCGATCAGACGCTGGACCAGCGCCTCGAACGCTTCATCGATCGGGCGAGTGTCCAGGTCCGGCTCGACAATGCCCAGCAGATGACGGACCGCCTCGGCGGTCGATAACTGGCCCTCGGCCGGTCGCCGGCGGACCCGGTAGCGCCCTGGCGGAGGATCCGAGAAGTGGAAAGCGGGCAATCGGGACAGCTCCGGGTTGAGATGAAGAAGCTTTGATGCCTTTCGCCAGGTACCGTCAAGGACGATCCAGTGGCTGATTGTGGCCACATTCTGCAGTGTCAGCGGTTGGCTTCCCGGGCCCGGGAACAGGAGGGCCGCGCCTGGTTGCAGCGAGTCCGGAGGCAGGCGTTCCGCCACCTGTACTGACAGATTGGTGAGTGTCTGCCGGAGCACCCGGACGGTCCCCTTGCTGTGACCCACTTCCCGGGGGTGCTGAATGACGGTGAGCGGTGTCGAGTTCGGAACCGGTCTACAAACGTCGCAGACACAGATGCGTGGGTGCTGGCCACACTGTTGGCACACTGGTCTCGCCACAGCGTTCAGCCCACGAAAATCCGTTTGGCCAGGCCGGCCCCGCGCCAGCCGCGGATCGCGAGGGTGGTGATCAGGCCGCTGATCATCGCTCCGACCACACCACAGGTCAGTACATCCTGGCCGGTCAGGTAGAGCCCGGGGATCGGGGTTTTCGGCCTGAGCCAGTCCTGCTCGAATCGCTCGGGGTTGTGGTCGAGGCCGTAGAGCTCGCCCCGGCCATAGCGGCAGAACCAGGCTGTGGACAGCGGTGTGGAGGTCTCCACGTAATCCACCTTGCCACGCAGCTGGGGCAGTTTCTGGTACATGATTTCCAGCAGCTGGTCTGTGATCCGGGCCTTCAGGGCCTCGTATTCCTCGCCCCGCTTGCCCCAGATGGTGTCTTGCCAGGGCTCGAACATGTCCCATGTCGTCGGAGCTACGATCTCGATGGTGGAGGTTCCTGGCCAGCGATTCTGGTAATCGGGATCCTTGGCGGCGGGGAAGGAAATGTAAACCACGGGATACTCGCTGTGGTCCGGGTCTTTCAGAAATTGTTCCACGTTATTGTCGTGGTTGGCGCTTGGGTAGATCCAGTAGTTGGTCCGGGGCAGTCCCAGCTCTTCCGGTGTGCCTTTCAGACCGATATAGAGGCCGATGTGGGGCATAGATGGGCTGATGTGTTCACGCTTGCTCCGGTACCCGGCGAGCTCGCGACCTTCCTCTGGCAGCAGCTTTTCGAAGGTATTGATGATGCCCGCATTGCTGATCACCCGGGGAGCCCGGATTTCCTCACCGTCCGCCATGCGCACACCAACCGCGCGGCCCTTCTCCAGCAGGATGTCGGTGACATCGGCGTAGGTGAAGACCTCACCGCCGGAGGCCTCGATCACCGGAAGGATGGTTTTGGCAATCTCGGAAGCGCCGCCGACCGGGTAGAAACCGCCATAGAGGTAGTGTTTGGCGATCAGGGCGTGGACCATAAAGCTCGAATGGCTCGGCGTGACGCCGCAGTCGCCCCACTGGCCGGTGATGGCTCCGATCAGTTCCTCGTTGTCGGTGAGCTCACTCAGAACGTCACGAGTGGTCCGGTTGAAGCAGTCCGGCAGGGCAACGTCCAGCCCCTTGTGAATCAGCGGGTCCAGGATGCCGGGCGTCAGCTTGGACAGGGTGTACCACTGCATGCCGTCGGCGACCTTACCCAGCAAACGGATATAGCGATCAATCGCCTCACGCTCGTCTGGAAAGGCCTGAAGCAGGGACTGGCGCAGACCTTCCTTGCCGGCCCGCAGGTTGACCACCTTGTCGCCCAGGTAGAATCGGTCGTAGACCTCTTCCATGGGGGCCCAATGCAGCTTGCCATCGGTGATGTAATCGAACAGGCGACGGCCCAGGGTGTGGGGCGAGCCCATGTCGCCGATGTAGTGTACCCCCACGTCCCACTCGTAGCCGTTGCGGGCGTAACTGTGGGTGTAGCCGCCGGCGGTGTAGTGCTGTTCCAGGACCAGGACTTTCTGGCCGGCTTTGGACAGGCAGGCTGCGGTGGTCAGGCCACCGATGCCGGAGCCGATCACAATGGCATCGTAGGGTCCATCGAGGCGGTTGGCCCGGTAGCGGCGGCCGATGCGGATGGTACTGGGTTTGAGTGACTTCGATGACGGGCTGGTTACCACCACGCCTTCCCCCACATTTCCGGATTGGCCCAGTTATCGGGATTGTTCCAGGCCCGCTTATGGTTGTAGGTATCCAGGTTGTACGTGTAGAGCGTGAGCGGGCCTTCGTCGGTGTCGATCTCGGCGTGACGCCGGAAACCGAGGCCGATGAAGTCGGTAAACGCCCAGCCGGGTGTTTCGCCAACCAGCACCGCAATCTGGTGGGTGCCGTAGTTGCGCAGCTGACCGAGCAGAAGCGCCCCTTCGTCGAAGGGCAGGTGCTCCAGGGTATCGGTCACCAGGGCAAGGTCCTTGACCGAATCCGGCGGCAGTTCCGCGTTGGGGTCTGTCGTGTCCAGCAGCTGCAAATGGGTATCCGGCTTCTGGTCGCACCAGAGCCTGGCCACCTGCAGGGCGGTCGTGCCACAGCAAAGAAGGCTGCCGGGCTGGGCGGTATCCAGGATACGGGCCAGGATTGCGGCGGCATTCGGTTCAGGGTTCGTCATGACAGGGGCCAGTCAGCTGCATCAACGGTATGGAGTCCCACGGGTTGCTCGGCATGGCCGCCCCAGCGATCAATGAAGGTGCCGCAGGGATCGTACTGGTTCGCCTGTTTTTCCAGGTTGAACTGGCGCAAGCCCCGGGGATCGGCGCCGACGCCCGCCAGATACTGCCAGTTGCCGTAGTTACTGCCTACATCATAGTCGATAAGTTGCTCCTGGAACCATGCCGCGCCGTAACGCCAGTCCAGTCCCAGTTCGTTCACGAAACAACTTGCCACCAGCTGCCGCGCCCGGTTGCTGATATAGCCGGTTTCCTGCAACTGATTCATGGCGGCATTGACGATCGGGTACTCGGTGTTGCCCTCGCACCAGGCCTTGAACCGGTGACCATAGAAGGTCGCAGGCCGGCGCTTGCGTTGCACACCGTCCCGGCGAAACAGGTTGGCTCCGTGTTTCAGGGCGTACCAGAAGAAATATTCCCGCCACAGCAGCTCGAACCAGAGCCAGTAGGTGGACTCGTTGCTGGTTTCACGACGCTCGTATTCCGCGATGCTTTCTGCGACCTCGCGCACTGACAGGCAGCCGTTGGCCAGCCAGGGCGACAGTTTCGAGGAGGCGTCCCAGCTGTCCAGGGCATTGCGGGTTTCCTTGTAACGGGCAATGCCGTGATTGATGAACAGGAACTCCCGGAGCCGGTTGAGTCCGGCGTCCTCACCTCCTGTGAACTGCAGAGGATGCACCGGTTCCGGGATAGGCGGGCACTCACCCCGGTTGTCCTCGGGAAAGCCGGGTGCCGGGGGTAACGCCGTCAGAGTGCGGATGCGCATCTGCTCGCTGTACCGGTGGCCGGTTTTCTCCACCTGTTTGCGGAATTGGGAGAATGTGTCGGGCAATTCCGCCAGGGGCATCGGCAATGCCCCTTCGGTGAACAGAGACAGGGTCTCGAATTGCTGGAACACGGTCCCGGGCAGCGCTTCCTTCAGGGCCTTCCACTGTGCCGCTTCCTCGGTACCCGGCAGGCGCGAACGCACCACCCGGCCGATGCCGTGGGCATGCACCAGTTCCGGAATGACCTGCTCCGGCGGGCCGAAAGCAATGTGCAGGCGCTGACCCATTGCCCGGAGACTGCGCTCCAGGGTCATCAGGCTCTGCCACAGGAAGCGCCAGCGGTGACTGCCCATGGCCTTGCCCTGGAAGCCGCCGGTGGCAAACCAGCGCGGATCTACAACGTAGACACACAGCAGTATGTCGGAGCGGGCGGCGGCCAGCAGGGCGGCGTTGTCATGCAGGCGTAGGTCCCGCGTAAACCAGTAAAGTGTCTGCAACGTATCTCCTTCCCTTCTACGGGCAATGTCCCGTAATTACGGTGATCACGTCAAACAGGATCGGCCGTGGCAGTATTGGTGCTAAAGTAAGTGGATCTCAACCGGAACAAGGAGCCCAGATATATGATCAAATCCCGTGCAGCCGTGGCTTTCGAAGCCAACAAGCCGCTTGAAATCGTTGAAGTGGATGTGGAGCCGCCAAAAGAGGGCGAGGTTCTGGTCCGCATCGTTGCCACCGGCGTTTGCCACACTGATGCCTACACCCTGTCCGGAGCCGACCCCGAGGGTCTGTTCCCGACCATCCTGGGGCACGAGGGTGGTGGCATTGTCGAAGCGGTCGGTCCGGGCGTGAAGGACCTGCAGGTCGGTGATCACGTGATCCCGCTCTACACCGCCGAGTGTGGCAAGTGCAAATTCTGCACATCCGGCAAGACCAACCTGTGCGGCGCCGTCCGCGAGACGCAGGGCAAGGGCGTGATGCCGGACGGCACCTCCCGCTTCTCCTACAAGGGCCAGCCGCTGTACCACTACATGGGCTGCTCCACCTTCTCAGAGTACACCGTGCTGCCGGAAATTTCCCTGGCCAAGATCCCCAAGGAAGCCCCGCTGGACAAGGTCTGCCTGCTCGGTTGTGGCGTCACTACCGGTATCGGTGCGGTGCTGAACACTGCCAAGGTTGAAGAAGGTGCGACTGTGGCCATCTTTGGCCTGGGCGGCATCGGCCTGGCGGCGATCATCGGTGCCAAGATGGCGAAGGCCGGCCGCATCATCGGTGTCGACATCAACCCGGGCAAGTTCGACATCGCCAAGCAGTTGGGCGCCACCGATGTGGTCAACCCCAACGACTACGACAAGCCGATCCAGGAAGTGATCATCGAGATGACCGACGGCGGTGCCGACTACACCTTCGAGTGTGTGGGCAACGTAAAGCTGATGCGCGCCGCGCTCGAGGCCTGCCACAAGGGCTGGGGCGAATCCACCATCATCGGCGTCGCCGGTGCCGGCGAGGAAATCAGCACCCGTCCGTTCCAGCTGGTCACCGGCCGGGTCTGGCGCGGTTCCGCCTTCGGTGGCGTGAAGGGCCGTACCGAGCTGCCTGGCTACGTGGAAAAAGCCGAGAAGGGTGAGATTCCGCTGGATGTGTTTATCACCCACGAGATGAAGCTGGAAGACATCAACAAGGCGTTTGACCTGATGCACGAGGGTAAGAGCATTCGGTCGGTGATTCATTTCTGATGTGTAGCTGTTCCCCGGTCTTGTCGCTGACCGGGGAACAGCAAGTTCGTACCGTGTGCAAAACCGTTAACCCACCTTCCTCAGTTTGTTGCGCAAATATGACAATGCCTGCGCATACGGGATAACCCCTACTCCCTGGCTCTCAGCAGAATGGCTGTCACCACACAGGTGGCACAACAACAAGCTGACTGAGGGCATAGTATGTACAAGAACAATGCACTGCTTCGTCGGTTGGGTATGGCTCTGGGGCTGATGGCAGCCTCCACACTGGCTTCCGGAAGCCAGGATGAAAAACCCAACTTTCTTCTGATCGTGGCCGATGACCTCGGCTATTCGGACATCGGCGCGTTCGGCGGCGAAATCGAAACGCCGACCCTCGATGCCCTGGCGGATGAAGGCATCCGCATGACCAACTTCCACACCGCACCGACCTGTTCTCCCACCCGCTCCATGCTGTTGTCGGGTACCGACAACCACCAGGCAGGCATTGGCAACATGGCCGAATTGCTGACGGCGGAGCAGAAAGGCAAACCGGGCTATGAAGGTTATCTGAATGATCTGGTGGCCACCCTGCCGGAAGTCCTGCGTGACAATGGTTACAGCACATCAATTGCCGGCAAGTGGCACCTGGGCCGAACCGAAGAACTGAGCCCGGCTGCCCGGGGTTTCGATCATTCCTGGGTACTGGTGCAGGGTGGTGCCAGTCACTTTGATGACGGTCGTGCCATCATCGGGGTCGACCCGAAAGCGATTTACCTTGAGGACGGCAAGCAGGTTGAAGTGCCCGAAGGCTTTTTCTCCTCGGATTTCTATGCCGACAAGGTGATCTCCTACATTGACGCTGCCGGCGACAAACCGTTCTTCAGTTTTCTCGCCTTTAACGCACCTCACTGGCCGCTGCAAGCCCCAGACTCCTATATCAAGAAGTACGAAGGCCGTTACGACGAGGGTTATGAAGCCATTCGTCAGCAGCGCCTTGGCAAGATGAAAGAGATGGGACTGGTCGGTCACAAACTCGCGGCCAATGTGCCATTCGATGAGCTGCCAAGCTGGGACGAGCTGACCGAAGAACAGCGCAAGATCGAGGCACGCAAGATGGAAGTCTACGCCGCGATGGTCGACAACATGGACGATAACATCGGTCGCGTCCTTGCCCACCTGGAAAGCACCGGCGAACTCGACAACACCGTTGTGCTGTTCATGTCTGATAACGGTGCCGATGGCAACAGCCCGGAGGTACTGCCGAAGAACAAGGAATGGATCGCCAATGAGTACGATAACAGCTATGACAACATTGGCCGGCCCGATTCCTACATCTGGTACGGGGCTCAATGGGGCCAGGTGAGTGCCACGCCGTGGCCGATGTGGAAAGGGTATCCGGCTCAGGGCGGGCTGGTTGTGCCTGCCATCCTCAATCTGCCGGGTGACGAGGCCGGTGGCGAGATCAGCCACGAGTTCTTCCATGTGATGGATGTCATGCCCACCTTCCTCGAGCTGGCGGGTATCGAGCAGCCGACCAGTCCCTACAACGGACGCGACATTTTCGAGATCCAGGGTGTTTCCATGTTGCCGGGCCTGAACGGCAACGGCTCCGAAAATCGCGTGGTTGGCTGGGAGTTGTTCGGGCGCTCTGCTATACGCATGGGCGACTGGAAAATTCGCCTGCTGGAAGAACCCTACGGCCCGGGCCAGTGGCAGCTGTTCGACCTCGCCAACGACCCGACCGAAACCACCGATCTGTCCGAGCAAGAGCCGGAAAAGCTGAGAGAGCTGCTGGCTGAATGGGACAACTACATCCGTCGGAATGGCGTCTTCCCGGCAGATCCTGCGGACATGCGGAAAGTCGGTTACAGCTTCACCACCTGCCTGTATGGCGAGTGTGTCGAGTAAGTCAAAACCAACTTTCCAGGCAGGAGATCGATGATGAAACTGATCAAAACTTTTCTGGCTGCTGCGGTTTCCGCAGCAGTCGCAACGCCGGCGCTGGCGGTCGAGCTGGACCAACCCGACTTCTATGGCTTCCTGAGTGCCGGGGCGCTGAAAGTCGAGGGCGAGGATGCGGAGGCGGATGCCTTTGAAATAGAACTCGGACTGCAGGGCAAGGTCGCTCTGGAAGAAAAACTCAACCTCAACTATGCCGTCGAGGTGGATCTGGCCGGCGCTGCCAACAGCGCTGACGATCCGTCGACCGGGCGTGATGGTGAAGCCGATATCCACGTGAAAGAGGCCAAGTTCTGGTTGCCCACCCGGTACGGTATGTTTGTGGTGGCGCCGCGCGGCACCAGTGGCCAGTGGCGAGATATCTATGGCCCGATCAATCATTACGAATACAACGAATCCCACGCCGATCTGAACCCGGATGGCATCTTTGCCCAGCCGGACCGGACCTCGGGCACCTTCGCCTATCACACCCCCTGGTTCCTGAACACCAAACTTGTGGTGGCGGCGATTACCCTGAACGACAGTAACGATGAGAATGTTGATGGCCGCTCGATGCGGCTGGTGCACAGAAACGGCAACCTGGGTGTGGCCATCGGGACCACGCTACTGATGCAGAATCAGCTGCCGCCGTTTGCCACAGATGATTATCTGATTACTGCGGCGGGCGCCAGCTACAAGATCGGCGGGCTCACGCTCGGGGCGACCTGGGAGAATAATCGTAACGCGCCCTATCCCCTCGACCCTGAGGGCAAGGCGGATTATGACGCCTATGGTGTTTCAGCCTATTACCAGGCGGATAATGGCGCCGGCATCGCACTGGGATTCAAGGAAAAGAACCATGATTACGATGCGGCCGATAACTCGGTGTACACCCTGAAAGTCGAGCAGAGGATCACCCCGGCGGTGAAGGTCTGGGCGGAAACGGGCCAGTATGATGAGCCGGCAGTAGTCCAGGGCGTGAAAGTCGTGGACACCAACTACGCCGTAGGCTTTAACGTAAGATTCTGACTCTGAAAGCGTCTTGCCCGGCTCAGCTTGCCTGAGACCGGGCCTTTTTATTGGAAGATAACCCGGCTTTTCCGTCGTTGGCGAATGGTTTCAGACGGAAGCTCCCCAAACGCCTCCTGATAGTGTCGGGTAAAGTGGCTCAGGTGCTGAAAGCCGAAAGCAAAGGCTGCATCTCCCACGCTGATGTCAGCATTGGAACGCAACAGATCCCGAACCCCTTTGAGCTTGTGGCACAGAATGTATTTTGCCGGTGTGGTGTTGAGGTAGGTGCGGAACCCGGATTCCAGCGAGCGCCGATTGCTGCCGGACACCTGCAACAGATCAGCCACGGAGATGGGCTCCCGGAGATGGGCCTGTATCCATTCGGTCGCCAGTCGCACCCTGGCTGGCAGAATCGTCGGGCTGATTCGGGATGCCTGCAGGATCCGGTTCGAGAAATGCGTCAGTAACAGGCTCTGCCATTGTTTCTGAAGGGAGGGATCCAGGTTTCCCTGACAAATTTCGTGTTGCTGCGCGATGCATTCAATGCCCTGGCGGATCAGGCGGGCATCCTGGTCATCCGGGGTCAGCACGGCGGAGGTTTTGCCCAGCACTTCCAGACAAGGAATGCCAAGATGCTCCACAAGTGCCTGACGGGACAGGTTGATCACCACCGAACGGGTGGATTTTTCCCAGATCAGGTCCGCCCGTTGCCCCGGGGCGATCAGCAGAAGCCCACCGGCTGTGATGTCCGTTTTACTGGCTTTGCAGTGTATGCAGCCCGCCAGCACCAGAATGGCATGAAAGGTGGTTTGAGGTTCGGACTGGATGTGCACCTTTTCCGACCAGCGAGCGCCGAACAGAGTGGAACGGTCAAGAGGTTGCCAGGTCAGGATATTCTTGCTGTGGCCGCCTGAGGAAATCGGGGAGACATCCCGGTCGTCAATCCGGGAATTGATAAAATGCCGGGCCTCCTCAAAATCAGGCGATTGCACACCGACATTGTTGAGAAACGGAACGTTGTGTTGATTCATGGCAGCATCGTTATTGTTGTCAGCATTGCCAGGAGTAAGCTTCCTGTGCCTAGATAAAAATAAGCAATTGCCAGGCCATACCGTTTAAAACCGGGCCGGGTCTTGCAGGTAAAACAGTGAGAACACATTCACCAGCTGACAGAGCGATACCGGCTTTACGATCTGGTCAATTTTCTGGAATTATGGCTCGGAATTGAATGATATGGTCAACTATTTTCTGAGCGCTTTTGCAAGCTTTGCGCTATTACTGGCCAGCACGGAGGTCGCCCTCGCCGATGTCTCCGGCTGCGCCGGCTGTCATGCTTCCGAGGTGCGCCAGTGGTCCCGTTCCCAGCATGCCGTAGCAATGGCACCGGCCACCCCGGACACGGTGGCGGGGAACTTTTCAAATGGCCGTTATGCAGACAGCGATGTCCAGGCAAGCTTCCGACGTGAAGACGACGGGTTTGTTATCCGTGTGAACGAAGGCGGAAACACCCGGGAGTGGCAGGTCAGATACACCTTTGGCGTTTACCCGCTTCAGCAGTATCTGATTGCTGTCGGTAGTGGCCGTCTGCAGGCCTTCAATATTGCCTGGGATACTAGACCGGAGTCCGAAGGCGGGCGGCGCTGGTTCCGGTTGGATGTCCCGGATCAGAATCATCCCGGCGATGCGCTGCATTGGACCGGTGTTTACCAGAACTGGAACAATCAATGTGCGGATTGCCATTCCACCGGGCTGAAGCGCAACTACGATGCAGAATCGGACAGCTATGACACTCGCTGGCAACAGGTTTCCGTCGGTTGTGCGGCTTGCCATGAGAGCGCGGAAGAGCATGTGCAGGCAGCCCTTGAAGGAGAGTCTCTGGCCCCGGGTATCGAGCTTGCCGCCATGGGGGGGTGGCTGGTCAGTCAGGGTAAACAGCCGCCCAGACATCAGGGCCGGGAATCCAGCCCGAATCAGGTGGCAAGCTGCGGTCGTTGCCATTCACTGCGGACCAGCCTGACCGATCAGGGCGGTGGCCTGGTCCATGATCAGTTCAGTCTGACCCGTCTGGATCAGCCGCTTTACTATTCCGATGGCCGGGTTCGGGAAGAGGTCTTTGTTCTGGGCTCCTTCGAGCAGAGCAAGATGTTCAGGGCCGGGGTGGTCTGCAGCGATTGCCACAATCCCCATACCGGCAAGCTCAAGGCGCAAGGCAATGCTGTCTGTACCCAATGCCATAACGCCGCTGATTTCGATACTTCCGAACATCACCACCACCCCGAAAGCAGCGACGGGGCGCAGTGCGTAAACTGCCATATGCCCGAAAGCACGTTCATGAAGATTGATGCCCGGCGCGAACACAGTTTTATGGTGCCACGCCCGGACATCTCGAATGCCAGCGGCAGCCCCGATGTATGCTTGGGCTGCCACACCGACAAGAACCGGGACTGGTCGATCGCTGAAGTTGATGGCTGGTTCCCGCAACTTTATGAGCGGGAGACCTGGTATAAGGTTCAGCAGCGTCCACCTTCAGGCCTGATGGAATACCTGCGGAATCCCAATGCACCTGCGCTACGCCGAGCCACGCTATTGGAGCAGCAGGGACAATGGCTGGCTCAGGAACAGCCTTCCCTGGTCGCGAGCCTATCGGCCAGCGATGAAGCGGTTATTCGGGAAAGCGCGTTTCGGGTACTCCGGTATGGTTCAGCTGATTATGCTGGGAAGCTTGGTGAAACCGGGCTGATCGACTCATCGCTGGCGGTAAGGATTGCCGCTTTCGAGTCTCTGACCTGGCTTGGAGTTGAACTGGACTCCGTTCAATGGGAGAAGGTTCGGGGGGAGTATGAACACTTCCTGAAGATGCAGTCTGACCTGCCTTCGGGACTTGTGCTGAAAGCCCGTTATCTTTTGGCCCGTGATTTCGTTTACAAGGCTGAAAGAGAATTGGAAAAGGCCCTGAACAAGGATTCGGGCTATGCACCTGCCACCATTCTGTTGACTGATATCCTGAGATCCGGCGGTCGCAATCTGGAAGCCATCGATGCCATCAACCGTACCCTGGAGCAAACTCCGGACGATGCCAGCCTCATTCACTTGCGTGGTTTGATCAACCTGAAGTTGAAAGACTACAGCAAAGCTTTGGAGGATCTGGAACGGGCCACATCACTGGCGCCTGATCAGTGGCTGTTTGGTTATCGCTATGCGGTGGCTTTGTTTCAGCTCCAAAAGCGGGACGAGGCCCGCAAGGCGACCAGGGCACTTCTGGAGCGATTTCCGGAGAATCCACAGCTCAAGGCGTTGATGAAACACCTGTGACTGACCACGCCAACAACGAATCAACGGCTGTTTCCTTTTCGATCCGGGAACAGCCAGAACCTGAACCATTTTGTCATTCTCGGCATCAGCACATAACTCATCAGCAGCATGACCACGATGGTCACGGCCATGGTTCTGAGCAATAAGGGTATTTGCGCCAGAATGTCTCCGAACAATACGAAAACTAGGGTTACCGCCGGATAAAGCGCCAGCCAGCTGACGATGGTCATCTTCCATTTGGGTGGTGGTTTCACAGGATTCTGTCCAGGCAGGGTGAACCAGGTGACGATCCCGGAGGTGACTTCACGTTCGCTGGGTTGCACCAGCAGGCTTTCGATCTGTTCCAGCAGTTCGGCCCGTTCCTCTGATTCTTCCCAGGCGGTCAGCGTCTCCCGGTCGCGGAACTTGAAGACAATGCGGTACTCGGGATCGTCCGGGGAGGATGGCCGGAACATGGTAGCCCCCAGGTAGCCCGGGAAATTCGCTGCCCGTTCGGTCATCTGGCTGCTGAGCTGCTCGAATGCGCGCTGTTCTCCTTTTCTCACCCTTCGAGACACAACGACCGTGAGCGGCTCCCGGCTCTGATCTATTGCGTTTGATGTGTTTTCGGTTAATGACATGGTCTTCTTCCTCATGATCCAAAAAAGGGGCCCGCAAAAGCGGGCCCAATAGAGGAGCAACAATGAATTGCAGATCAGGTGCCGGCGGCGCGAAGGTACTGCACGTTGAACATATTGGTCGGCGTCAGCTCCGGATCGACCTGGCCCTTGAACTGGCCGGTGGTGCAGTGACTGGCTTGCACATCGATCATGCTGAAGCTGTCGTCAATGGACACGCCGCTGCCCTTGTTCTTGGGCAGATGGTGATCCGGGTGAGCCTGGCCAATGGTGAAGGTCTTCCACAGGCTGCCCTTGCGGTCATAGGACACCGTGCGCGGGATGGTGAAGGTCTGTGCATCCATGAAGTGCACACGCTTTGACAGCGGGTGGCTTTCGTCGACTGGCACGGATTCCACTTCGTACACCTTGCGCAACTGCCAGGTGATGTTCGGGAAGCAGCCGCCCTTACCACTGAAGGCCACGACCTGGTAGCCGTCATCATCCTGATGGGTTTCGCTGTCCAGGGTCAGCTCATTGTGGTTGTAGAAGGGCATCAGCATGTACCGGGTGCCCTTGTAGGTCCAGTTCATGTCCGAGATGCGGCCGTTATAGCCCTCGAAGTCCTCGATCATCAGGTCCGATCCGAGGAAGGCATCGGTGACCTGGCCGGTGGCCAGACGGCGGACCCGGCGCTGGAAGCCCAGATACAGCCAGGAGTTGTCACGCTTCAGATCGTCTGCGGCCCGGTGAATCAGAAGCTGGGTATCCCGTACGTCTGCCGGGTCCAGTACCTGAACGTAGATGGCGCGGAACAGGTCGGACGGATTCGGCGTGATTTCCGGAGTCGGCTCCTGGTTCACCCGGCCCTTGTAGTTCAGGAAGTGGAAGTTGAACTTGATGGTCCGCTCCACATCGCCGGATTCCATGTCCCGGTACTTCCAGTAGAACGGGTAAATGGCGGCGCTGTCACCCCAGTTGTAACCGTACTTGTAGTTCCAGGCCAATTTTTCGCCGGCGCGGGGGTCGTCGGCGCTAGGCTCTTGCGGGAACGGACGCCCAGCCTGCCAGCCGTTGATTTCACCTACCTGCTCGCCCAGTGAAACCTTGCCCAGGGAGACCCGGGTGGCTTCGACGTAATTCGGGTGAAGGTCGAAAGATGTCGTCTTGCCGACCGTGATTGTGGTCCAGCCCTGCTCGATAAAACGGTAGAAGGCGGGGTCGATAATCTCTTTGAACTGGGTAACGTTGTCCTGGTTGATTACCATGCCGGGTTGAAGGCCCTCAAATTGAGGCGTTTCGGTCTTGTATGGGTAGAAAGATTCGGTGATTACCGCTTCGTCGGCCAGGGCTGAGGTGGCCATAAGGCCGGCCGTGCAGCCTGCGATGAGTATACGGGTCAGTGTATTCAATTTGTTGAGTTTCATGTTTTACCTCGTTATCAGAAGCTGTAGCGAACGGTCAGCTGGACTTCGTCTTCTTCCTGGGCCATGCCGATTGGTCCGGATTTGAAACGGCCAAGTGGTTCATAGCCGGACAGGCCTGCGGACTCACCCGGCTGGTGATCCACGACACCGGGAGTCTGGGTGAACGGATCCCAGGGGTTACAGGAGCGGCAGTCGTCGAATTTCCGGGCGCCATCACCCACTTTTATGTTGGCACCAGCGGTGACCTTGAAATTGTCGGTGACAATCCAGTCGACGCTTGGGGCAAGGGTGGTGGCCTGAGCGCGGAAATCATGGGCGGTGATTAGTTTCGGAATCAGCCGGTTGTTCATGTAGAAGCCCTGAATCAGCAGGGTACCAATCCAGTTGTGCTCCCAGTCGGGAATACCCGCTTCACCATAGGTTCTCTGCTCACGCTCGTGATCAAGAATGTGTTGACCGAATATCTGGCCAGAGAACAGGAACGACTGGTTCTCGTTCAGGAAAGGGATAAAGATGTTCTTGTCCGCACCGACGACGTAGCGAAGCACGTCGGATTCGGAATAGAGCCTTTCCCGCAGGGTATTGGCGAATTCCTCACCGGAGGTATAGGCGGTCTCGAACCGGAATACGGTATCGATGCCCTGGGAATAGTAATCCAGGGAGCCGCCCACCAGGTTGACCCGGGGGAAATGGATGTCGAATGCGATCAGAGAGGGCCAGACACCTGTCTCGCTGGTGAAGGCATTCTCAGCTGGAATCCCTCCGCGCAGCGATGGCAGCTGGGAGCGGTAGGTCAGGGCGTTCAGAGAGAAGCCCAGGTCGCCATAGACACCTTCCATCTTCAGGCCAAGCTGGGTATTGGACAGTTTCCAGCTGGGCAGGTTGGCCTGGCGGATGCCGATCTGGCCCGGGCCGAAGTCGGTTGCGAGACCGCCGTCCGGGGTAGCGCCGGCAAAGTTGGCTACCGTGCCACCATTCTCCCAGAGGTTGTTCATGCCACGGAAGAAACAGCCGGCATCGAGAATGACATTAGGTTGGCCACACTGGCCGATGTCGTGGGGACGGAACTCATCGAAGTTCCACACCACCTGGAAGTTGAGGTCGTCAAAGGTTAGGCCGTCGAAGACTTTGGTCGGGCCCATGCGGTAGTCCGTTTTCAGGATCCACATGGGAATCCGGATGTCTTCCAGCTCGTCATAGATGTTGTTGCGGGAATAATCCACGGGGTTGATCACATCCAGCACCCGGAACAGGTCCGTCCGGCCCCAGATCACCTGCTGTTTACCCAGCCGGGTACTCAGTACGTTACCGCTGTCGAAGTTCAGGTCGAAATCGACATAGAGTTCCCGGATGAAATCCAGATGGTCGTTGAATTCCTGGAACCGGAGCTCGTCTTCGTCCTTGTCCAGGTAGTCGTCGATACAGCCGCGGCTGTCGACATCACAGGGGCGGACCGGAACACCGAAAGCGACGCCGTTGTCCTGGTCGTGCAGGTGCTCACCAAGGACCACCATGCCGTCGTTGGGGTTCTCGGTGATGTCAAAGCCCAGCTCGGTACCGGGGACAACCAGGCCGCCGCCATGGGGAACAGAGCCCTGTGCCAGATCCTGGAGCTGAATGGGGCCGCCGGCCTCACTGCCGTATTCATCTTCGTTGAGATCGTAGACACCGTCATAGGTGCCGCGAAGCGTGGCATTTACCGAGACGTTGCTGAAAATGCCCACGTCGCCGTAACGTTTTTCTCCCTCCAACTGAATGGTGTTGCGGAACTTTGACAGTCCGACACCATCCCGTGCGTACGTCGCGTTCTCGTAGAAGCCGTTGATCCTGGCATCTTCTGCTGCAACAGCCTGTGACAGCGGAGCCAGGGTGAGCCCGGTGGCGCCCGTGAGGGCGGCACACCAGAGGCTCAGGCCTTTTATTTTTGTTTGCATGGCAGATCCTCGTTTGAGTTGTGGTGGAGGACGCCCGGATCAGACCCGGGACGTCGCTCCGGCTACGTATCCGTCACCTTCCAGTGGGTTGCTGGCGGGCGATGGAGTCGGTTCAGGGCGTGGACGGTCGGCGTGGAGAATACCGTCCTCGTCGGCGTAGACGTTGGTGATGAAACGCGGCTTGAACACCAGCACCCAGGCCGGCACCAGCAGCATGGCGGCGATACCGTTGATCACGATCATCACGCACAGCAGCATGGCGGCGTCGGACTGGAAGCGCAGGTCGGAGAAGATCACCCACATGATGATCCCGGCCATCAGGGTCAGTGCGGTGAAGCTGATCGCCATGCCGGTGGTGGCGATGGCCCGGCGTACGGCCTCGGGCAGCTCGCCACACTTGGCCATTTCCTCGCGGATCCGGTCCATCATGTAGATGGAGTAGTCGATGCCGACACCAATACCTACCGCAATGACCGGTACCGTGTTGATGTCGATGCTCAGGCCATAGAGGCCCATGTAGGCGTAGGTCAGGGTGGTGGCGAACAGCATCGCCAGCAGCATCATCAGGCCTGCGTGCCAGGAGGTATAGAACAGCATCACGAAGGCGAAGATAAGCAGGAACACCAGCGGCAGCACGATCATGTTGGTGTTGAAGGCCGATTCGTTCATCGCGGCAGCCACCCCGAGAGTGCCGCCGGCCAGCCGGATGGTGAGACCTTCGACGTCATTGCCATGCTCGGCAATCCATTGCTTGGCCATGTGGATGGCCCGGCGAATGGTCTCGCCCTGACGGTCCTTGTAAAAGAACACCAGGTTGGCGACACGATCATCGGTGTCATTGAACTCATCCAGCGCTCCCGGAATGGGGCTGGACGCCATATATGTGAACATCAGGCCACCGACATAGCGTTCGTCGTGGGGGATCTGGTACCAGCGCGGATCGTTGTTGTGCATCAGGCGATTCACTTGTTTCACCAGATCCGGCAGGCCCTTGCTGCCGCCGACACTGGGATCACTCAGCATATGAGACTGGAAGTCGGACAGCGCCTTCAGCACTTCCGGCCGTTTCAGACCGCCTTTCTCATCGGTTTCAGCGATCACATACAGCTCTTCGGAGCCGGGGAAGCGGTCGTTCACCACCCGGGAGGAGATGTTGTAGTCGTGGTCGGGGTAGAGAATGGGGGAGCCGGGTTCGGAATCCCCGATCTGGACATTGGAGGCTGCCAGAACGCCCGCCCCCATAACGACGGCCGCCGCCACCAGAACCACCTTGGCACGGCCGGGTCGGGTCACGGTCCGGGAACAGCTGCTGCCGATGTAGCGTAACGCGGTTTCCCGCATCTCGGCGTTCTTCGGAGTGGGCAGGATGGACAACAGCAGCGGAACACCGATCAGTACGGTGAAGACCACGGTGATCGCCCACAGGGAGGCATAGATGCCCAGGTGGGTATTGAGGGGGATCGAGCCGATAGCGATCAGGGACAATCCGATGGCATCGGACACCACTCCCAGGGAACCCGGGCGGAACAGACTGTCAAAGGTAGCCTTGGCGGCCTTCGGGCCTTCCCTCAGGATTCGGGTCTCGGCGTAGTAGCGCTCCACCAGTTGCACGCCGTGGCTCATGGCTCTGGCTGCGATCAAAAAGGGGATCACCAGCCCGAGTGGATCCAGGTTGTACCCGAGCAGACTGATGATCCCAAGCCCCCAGATCGTGGAGATCAGCACACCGCCAAGAGGAATGAGTACGCCGTACGCCTTGCGGAAGTGGAATACCAGCAGCGCGAGCATGGCGAGTACGGTGAAGATGAAGATCTGCAGGATCTGGTCCATGTAGGTGTAGGCCCAGCCCACCAGCACCGGCTGGCCGGTGGCATAGATAGTGACACCGTCGTGGGCTTCCTGCTGCCGCAGTTCCTGCAGTTGGGCAAAGGTCTCGGCGTAGTCGAGCTTGCCCTCGATCAGCTGGGCCCTGACCAGAGCCATCTTCATGTCCGGTGACACAAGAGGTCCGTAAACCCGAGGGTTGGCGGCCACAGCCGCTTTCATCTCCGCCAGGGCCTGCTCGGAATACTCACCCTGGGTGGAGTCGTAATAGGGCTCGGAGTTGATGCTGCCCACCTCGGTGAGCCAGATTTCCCGGGAGTTCCGGTGAGTGACACTGGCCACCAGGTTGTGGTTGACCCCGGGCAGGTTGTCGACGGCCTGGGTGACCCGGTCGATGGTCGCCAGATTCTCGTTGGAGAAGATGTCTCCGTCGGAGAACTCGACCCCGACCACCAGGACATTGGCGCCGCCAAAATCGTCCTTGATGCTGTTATGCAGCTCTATGTAGGGATGCTGTTGCGGCAACAGATCCGCAAAGTCCGTGTAGATCTTCAGCCCCGGAATCCGCAGGGCGAAGAACAGCGTGAGCAGCGCGATCAGCGTCAGTACTTTCCTCGGATTCCTGAAGATCCAGAGTTCCAGCAGGTGCAGGAAATGCGTAAAACGATGCAGTCCGGCCATGATCAGTTTCCTCGGTTGTTACTGGCCAGGTTGGCCACAGGAATGTCGAGATGAAGGAGCAGTCCTCGGCCACCGGCAACCAGTAGTTGACGGTTCTCGAGGAGAACGCCATCGCGGAGGTACAGCGGCTGGTTGGGGGTTTCCAGGCTCTGCCATTGGTCGTTCTGGAGTGTGAGGACCGTGGCGTTGTCGCCGAGCGCGAACAGGGCACCGTCAGCATCGATAAAACCGAACACCGGCATGCTCGTGTCCGTGGCCTGGCGGTCCCAGCTCTCGCCGCCATCCGTGGTGTGGTAGATGAAGCCGTTAAGGCCACCCACCCATCCCTCGTCGGAAGACTCGAAATGGGCGGAGTGGGGGTAGAATTCATCCGGCAGATAGCCCGCATAGTCCCAGGTCTGGCCGCCGTCCTCAGTTCTCAGAACCAGCCCGTATTCCCCGGTGGCAATGGCGGTGTCAGTGTCCAGGAACTGGAGATTGGTCAGGATGGCATCTTCATTCAGGGTGGTTTCATTCCAGGTTGCGCCCTGGTCAAACGAGCTCTGGAGCGTGGTGAAGCTACCACCTGCCCACCAGGAACCGTCAGGCGCACAGGTGGCGGTCATCATCTGTTCCTGGCTTGGCAGCTTGTGGGGTGTCCACTCGGTTCCCGTGGCGGTACCGTGCCAGACTTGGTTATCGAAAGTCAGTGCAATGAAGCTCCCGTCCGGACAGGTGTCCAGAGAGAGGAAGCTTTCGTTAGTGGGCACGGAGATCCGCTGCCAGTCCCGGCCACCATTCTGGCTTACCAGCAGGGCGCCGGTATTACCGGCCATGGCAACCACTTGATCGTTCTGCGCCACGGATTGGAAGAAGTCTGTGCGCTGAATGGCCTGTTGGGATTGTTCCCTGACAGCGTCGAGATTCAGCGGTGCTTCACATCCGGTCAGCAGCATCGCGGACAATCCGGCGATGGCAATGGAGGAGGGGAATATGCCGCGAGGGCACTCCGAAGCGTATGGCATGTTATGTCACCGTCTTTGTTTTTGTGGAAAAGCGACTGACGGTGACTCAGCAACCGCTGTGCCATGACGGCCAAAGCGTGTTCAAGCTGCTGAAAAATATAGGTTAAGCTGTGATTTTGAGCATTTGATCAATGGTTTGTTAGAGGCAGGAAAATGGTTTGATTTTCATCAAATCGTTAACTGAACGGAAGGGTTGCCGATTTGATCAAGGGAGAGGGGGAGGACATCCATGTCCGAAGTTTGCAGGCCTCAGGTTTCGGCCAGTATTCCGGATTTCTTCAGTCGGTAAGCCAGTGCCGGGCGTGTTAGCCCCAGGATCCGTGCTGCCTTGGACACGTTCTGGTTCGCCCGCTCCATGGCTTCGCGCATGAGCGTCTCTTCTACTTCCTCAAGACTGATGTTTGCGCCCAGGATATGTTCCGACCAGTGCCCTGTGGTGCTGTTTCCCGGCTCGCCGTTGGTGACCTTGCCGCCCTGGTCCACGCAGTCGGTGGGTGAACTCTCTGCTGTGGAGGGAGACACTACAAACAGCGCTTCCTGGCTGATGGTTTCATTGTTGTCGGTGAGAATGACGCCCCGCTCAATGACATTCTCCAGTTCCCGGATGTTGCCTGGCCAGTGGTACCTCAGGCACAGGTCCAGAGCTTTATCCGACAGGCCCAGTGTCCGTTTGTCGTACTCTGAATGGAATTTGCCGAGGAAGTGCTCGATCAACACCGGCAGGTCCTCCAGCCGGTCCCGCAGCGGGGGGATCTTCACCGGAAAGACATTGAGGCGGTAGAACAGATCGGCCCGGAACCTGCCTTCTTCGACGGCTTGCTCAAGGCTTTCATTGGTGGCCGCAATAACCCGGACGTTGACCTTGCGGGTCCGGTTGTCGCCAACCCGTTCCAGCTCGCCTTCCTGAAGGACCCGCAAGAGCGTGGCTTGTGCCCTGGGGGTGAGCTCGATCACCTCGTCCAGGAAAATCGTACCGCCGTTGGCGCGCTCAAACTTTCCCTCCCTGGACTGGTTGGCCCCGGTATAGGCGCCTTTTTCGACCCCGAACAGCTCTGCCTCGATGAGATCCGGTGGGATTGCCGCGCAGTTCACTGCGACGAAGGGGCTTTCCGCGCGCTCGCTCCGAAGATGCACGCTGCGTGCAATGACCTCCTTGCCGACCCCGGTTTCACCCAGCAGCAGGACGGAAACCTTGCCCTGGGCGGCCTTGTCGATCATCTTGCAGACCTTGTTGTAGGCGGCGGACTGGCCGATGCCGTAATACTGGCCTTGCTGTTTCTCCAGGCTGCTGCGCAGGGAGCTCAATTGGGCCTGCAGGTCATAAAGTTCTTCAATGATCGGGTCGGCCTTGAAATAGCGGGCGAACTCCTCGGCATCTTCCCACTGTTCGGCGGGTTTGCCTTCAATGACACACTTTTCATCACCGCAGCCGCGGCAACTGATTTCCCGGAAGATGATCTCCCTGCCCATGAACGAGGAGGTATAGGCGCAGGCATAGCCGAGGAGTGCCCAGCAAGCGGGTTGATCCATCTGGCCAAGCTCGGTCTGGCAGATCTCGACCTCGAAGGAATCGATCCATTCCAGCTTGCCATAGAATTCGCCGGTTTCCTGGTCAATGTCGATTTCCAGGGGGATGACCTTGACCATGCCCTTGAGAGAATGCAGCTGGGGGCCGGCAAGAAAGATGTCCAGTTCGTCACAGTGAGGTCTCAGTTTTCGGGCCAGTTCGGCATCCCGGACGCCGGATTGGTAACCAAGCCGCAGGAAGAACCCCTTGGCCCGTTCGACGCCCATGCTGTTCACCATTTCCCGACGGAACGCCGCCATGGCATTCAGATGCATGAGCAGCATTCGCTGCTCGCCGAACCAGATCTTGCCTTCCGTGCTCTGAAACCGGATCTGCTCCGTAAGATCCCGGAAATCCACATAATTCAGTTGTGGCTTGTAGGTAACGGCCATGGGGATGTCCCTGTTGTAGTTGTAGTGGGACGGCTCTGTTGGAGCTCGTTTTCGGTTGTTGGCTCTTTATATAACACCTGATGAAAGTCAAAAATCAACCAAATGATAAAATTTTTTGTTCAGAAAGTGGCCAGTCCAGGCCTTCTCAGCATTTGCTTACGCGAGTGATGAAAATTGATTATTTGATAAAAAATGCCGGCCTCTTTTTTCCTTCCCCGCTTTCCATCCGGGAAGCTCTCGACCCAAAGACTGCTAGAAAAAACATTTAAAAACAGTGATCTGAAAACTCTTTCCTGCTCCTGAGGCCAATCTGGCACAGCCGTTGCTCCACCCCTTGCAGCCAACAACAAACACAAGGGGCAAACAATGACCTCTCCGACTGACATCAAAACCTTCGACGAATTGACCCGATACATCCGGGTCCGCAGCGAGCCGGATGACAAGTTCGTTGAATTCGACTTTGCCATTGGCTACCCGGAACTGTTCGTCGAGCTTGTGCTGCCTCGCGAGGCCTTCGAACTCTTCTGCAAGCACAACAAAGTTGTCCACATGGACTCCGACATGATCCGCGAGATTGACGAAGACATGGTCAAGTGGCGGTTCGGGGAGCGGGGACAGCGTTACTAGGCAACACCCATCAACCTCCACGTTCACAACAACAAGACGGTTAAGTTGATATGAGCATCGAAATCAAGACCAACTCGGTGGAACCTATCCGCCAGACCTACGGCCACATTGCCCGTCGTTTCGGCGACAAGCCGGCCTCCCGTTACCAGGAAGCCAGTTACGATCTTGAGGCCAAGACCAACTTCCACTACCGCCCGCTGTGGGATTCCGAGCACGGACTCAACGATCCGAACCGCACCGCTATTCGCATGGAAGACTGGTATGCGGTGACCGATCCACGTCAGTTCTACTACGGCGCCTATGTGGGCAACCGCGCCAAGATGCAGGAAGCGGCCGAGACCAGTTTTGGCTTCTGCGAAAAGCGCAACCTGCTGGGCCGACTGCCCGAAGAAACCCAGAAGCAGCTGCTACGCCTGTTGGTTCCGCTTCGTCACGTCGAGCTTGGCGCCAACATGAACAACAGCAAGGCTGCCGGTGACGCCACCGCCACGACCGTGGCCCAGATGCACATCTATCAGGCCATGGATCGCCTGGGCATCGGCCAGTACCTGTCCCGGATCGCGCTGATGATCGACGGCAGCACCGGTACCAGTCTGGATGAATCCAAGGGCTACTGGATGGACGATGCGCTTTGGCAGCCGATGCGCAAGCTGGTGGAAGACACCCTGGTCATGCAGGACTGGTTCGAGCTGAGCCTGGTGCAGAACGTGCTGATGGACGGCCTGCTCTATCCGCTGGTTTACGAAAAGATGGATCAGTGGCTGGGCGAGCAGGATGCTGAAGACGTCTCCATGCTCACCGAGTTCATGCGGGATTGGTACAAGGAGTCCCTGCGCTGGACCAACGCCATGATGAAAGCGGTGGCCGGTGACAGCGAAGCCAATCGCGAGCTGCTGCAAACCTGGATCGATCACTGGGAGCCGCGGGTTTATGACGCACTCAAGCCTCTGGCAGAAGCCAGCACCGGTGTTGAAGCCCTGGATGAAACCCGGGCCCAACTCGCCACCCGTCTCAAAAAATTCGGTCTTAACAGCCAGGGAGTATCCGCATGAGCCAGCTCGTATTCATTGCCTTCCAGGACAACGACAACGCCCGCTACCTGGTGGACGCCATTGCCGAGGACAACCCGGAAGCGGAGGTTCAGCACCAGCCCGCGATGATCCGGATTCAGGCGGAGAAGCGCCTGGTGATCAACCGGGAAACCATGGAAGAAAAGCTCGGTCGCGACTGGGACGTTCAGGAGATGCTGATCGACGTGATCAGTATCGGCGGCAACGTCGATGAAGACGACGACCACTTCATTCTTCAGTGGAACTGATTGGGAGACATATCATGCCTGTTAAAAACAAGAAGCTTAATCTCAAAGACAAGTACCAGTACCTGACCCGGGATATGGCCTGGGAGCCCAGCTACCAGAAGAAAGAGGACATCTTTCCGAACGAATCGTTCGAAGGCATCAAGATCACTGATTGGTCCCAGTGGGAAGATCCTTTCCGTCTGACCATGGACGCCTACTGGAAATACCAGGCCGAGAAAGAGAAGAAGCTGTATGCGATCTTCGACGCGTTTGCCCAGAACAACGGCCACCAGAATATCTCGGACGCCCGTTATGTGAACGCCCTGAAACTGTTCCTGACCGGCGTGTCTCCTCTGGAGCACGCGGCGTTCCAGGGCTATGCCCGCGTTGGCCGGGACTTCAGCGGCGCCGGCGCCCGGGTGGCGTGTCAGATGCAGGCGATCGACGAGCTGCGTCACTCGCAGACCCAGCAGCACGCGATGAGCCACTACAACAAGCACTTCAACGGCCTGCATGATGCTGCTCACATGCACGACCGGGTGTGGTTCCTGTCCGTACCCAAGTCGTTCTTTGACGACGCGCGTACCGCCGGCCCGTTCGAGTTCCTGACCGCTATCTCGTTCTCGTTCGAGTATGTACTGACCAATCTGCTGTTCGTACCGTTCATGTCAGGTGCCGCTTACAACGGTGATATGGCCACAGTGACCTTCGGCTTCTCGGCCCAGTCCGACGAAGCGCGCCACATGACCCTGGGGCTTGAAGTCATCAAGTTCATCCTGGAGCAGCACGAGGACAACGTACCCATCGTGCAGCGCTGGATCGACAAGTGGTTCTGGCGTGGTTTCCGCCTGCTGAGTCTGGTGGGAATGATGATGGATTACATGCTGCCGAACCGGGTCATGTCCTGGGCGGAGGCCTGGGAGGTGTACTACGAGCAGAATGGTGGTGCCCTGTTCAAGGATCTGGAGCGTTACGGCATCCGTCCGCCCAAGTATCAGGACGTGGCCAATGACGCCAAGAACCATGTCAGCCACCAGGCCTGGGCCACCTTCTACCAGTACGGCCATGCGACCAACTTCCATACCTGGATGCCGGAAAAGGACGAACTGGACTGGCTGTCCCAGAAGTACCCGGAAACTTTCGACAAATACTATCGCCCTCGCTTCGAGTACTGGGCGAAGGAACACCCGGAAGGTCGCCGTTTCTACAACAACACCCTGCCGCAGCTGTGCCAGGTGTGCCAGATCCCGACCATCTTCACCGAGAAAGATGATCCGACTGTCCTGAGTCACCGCCAGATTGTCCACGAGGGCGAGCGCTATCACTTCTGCTCGGACGGCTGCTGCGACATCTTCAAGGACGAACCGGAGAAGTACGTTCAGGCCTGGTTGCCGGTGCATCAGATCTACCAGGGCAACTGTGAAGGTGGGGACGTCGAGACCGTGGTATCGAAGTACTACCACATCAATATCGGCGAGGACAATTTCGAGTACATCGGGTCCCCGGACCACAAGCGCTGGTTGTCCATCAAGGGCAAGCAGAGTGATGACAAAGAAAGCGGTTCCAGCCAGGACGCCGCCTGATCCGGGATTCATCCGGAGCCTCAGGGCTCCGGATGCTTCACCCACAAAAACAACAAGGTGACCATCATGAGTGTAAATGCCTTATACGACTACAAATTCGAACCGAGAGACAAGGTCGAGAACTTCCACGGCATGCAGCTGCTGTATGTCTACTGGCCGCATCACCTGATGTACTGCTCACCCTTTGCCTTTCTGGTTGCGCCGGACATGACCTTCGGCGCGATGATCGAGGAAGTGCTGAAGCCGGCGGTGTCGGCCCATCCGGATGCCGCGAAAGCCGATTTCCTCGGCGCCACGTGGCAGTTGAATGGCGAATCATTCATCCCCGATGCCAATGCCACCCTCAAGGACAGCGGCATTGATCACAAGAGCATGCTGACCGTCACCACCAAAGGGCTGGACGGCATCGCCGGCACCGCATCCTGAGGGCACTGTTATGAGTCACACCGTAACCATCGAGCCGATTGGCGAGCAGATTGAGGTGGAGGATGGCCAGACCATTCTCCAGGCGGCTCTCCGCCAGGGCGTTTGGCTGCCCTTTGCGTGCGGCCATGGCACCTGTGCGACATGCAAGGTCCAGGTGCTGGAGGGTGATGTCGAAGTTGGCGATGCATCGCCGTTCGCCCTGATGGATGTGGAACGGGACGAAGGCAAAGTCCTTGCCTGCTGCGCCACGGTCGAGAGCGACGTCACCATCGAAGCGGACATTGATGTAGACCCGGACTTCGAGGGCTACCCGGTCGAGGATTATGAAGCAACGGTCACCGATATCGTTGATCTGTCACCGACCATCAAGGGTGTGCACCTGAAGCTGGATCGGCCGATGACTTTCCAGGCCGGCCAGTACATCAACATTGAACTGCCTGGCGTGGACGGGCCGCGTGCTTTCTCGCTGGCCAATCCGCCGAGCAAGGCCGATGAAGTGGAGTTGCACGTGCGCCTGGTACCGGGCGGTGCCGCCACCACGTACATCCACGAACAACTGAAGAACGGTGAGAAGCTGAATCTGTCCGGTCCCTACGGTCAGTTCTTCGTTCGCAGCTCCCAGCCAGGCGATCTGATCTTCATCGCCGGCGGTTCGGGGCTCTCCAGCCCGCAATCCATGATCCTCGATCTGCTGGAGCAGAACGACGAGCGCAAGATCACCCTGTTCCAGGGCGCCCGGAACCAGGCCGAACTTTATAACCGGGAATTGTTCGAGGCCCTGGACCGGGATCACGACAACTTCACCTACGTACCGGCCTTGAGTGACGCAGCAGACGATGCCGACTGGCAGGGATTCCGGGGCTATGTCCATGAAGCGGCCAAGGAGCATTACGACGGTCGTTTCTCCGGCAACAAAGCCTACATGTGCGGACCACCTCCCATGATCGATGCTGCTATCACCGCCCTGATGCAGGGTCGGCTGTTCGAGCGGGACATCTTCATGGAGAAATTCCTGACAGCGGCGGATGGCGCGGAAGAAACCCAGCGCTCGGCCCTGTTCAAGAAGATATGACAGGGGAGGCAGTCATGGCCGGATTCCAGGTACTGAACCGGACCACCGGAGATCGCTTCACCTGCCAGGATGGCCAGAGTGTGCTCAAGGCCATGGAGCAACTGGGCCTGAAGTGTGTGCCTGTCGGTTGCCGCGGTGGGGGTTGCGGTTACTGCAAGATCAGAGTGCTGGAGGGGGAGTTCGAGTGCGGAAAGATGAGCAAGGTGCATGTTCCCCCCGAAGCTGTTGAAAAGGGGGAAGTGTTGGCCTGCCGGATCTACCCCCTGACGGATTTGACCATAGAGTGCGTGCCCCTTCCTGAGGCCGCACTTGCCAAGCAAACAACAACAAAATCGTTGAGGTAATTGTCATGAAGAAAGGTGTAATGCGCCCCGGCCACGTCCAGATCCGTGTTCTCGATATGGATGAAGCTGTAAAACACTATACGGACCTGCTGGGTATGATCGAAACCGATCGCGACGACCAGGGCCGTGTGTATCTCAAAGCATGGACTGAAGTGGACAAGTTCTCTCTGGTTCTGCGTGAAGCCGACGAGCCAGGCTGCGACTTCATGGCCTTCAAGGTGGTTAATGAAGAGGCCCTGAGCCAGCTGGAAAGGGACCTGGTGGAGTATGGCGTCGAGGTCGAGCAGGTACCGGCGGAGGAGCTGAAGGATTGTGGCCGTCGTGTGCGTTTCTCAGTGCCCTCAGGCCATGCCTTCGAGTTGTTTGCTGACAAGAAGTACACGGGAAAGTGGGGGCTGTCGAGCGTGAACCCGGAAGCCTGGCCCCGTGGCCTGCAAGGCATGAAGGCCGTGCGTTTTGACCACTGCCTGTTCTACGGCCCGGAACTGGCAGCCGTATACGACATCTTCGTGAATGTTCTGGGCTTCCACCTTGCCGAGCAGGTGCTGGACCCTGAAGGCACCCGCATTGCCCAGTTCCTCACCGTGTCGATGAAAGAACACGACATTGCCTTCATTCACCACGAAGAGAAAGGCAAGTTCCACCATGCATCGTTCTTCCTGGAAACCTGGGAAGACGTGCTGCGGGCAGCGGATCTGATCTCCATGACCGATACCTCCATTGATATCGGCCCGACCCGCCACGGTCTCACCCATGGCAAGACCATCTACTTCTTTGACCCGTCCGGCAACCGTAACGAGGTGTTCTGTGGCGGCGATTACTTCTACCCGGATCACAAGCCGGTGACCTGGCAGGCTGAACAGCTCGGCAAAGCGATCTTCTATCACGATCGTGTGCTGAACGAACGCTTCCTGACCGTTTTGACCTGATCCCGAACCGATTGAAACAGGACTAAGCAGCAATGAAAGAGATCAAGCACTACATCAACGGCGAGTACGTGGGTTCTGCCAGCGGAAAGCTGTTTGACAACGTCAACCCGGTGAACGGCAAGGTGATCGCCAAGGTTCACGAGGCCGGCCGGGAAGAAGTGGACGCGGCCGTGAAAGCGGCCCGTGCCGCTCTGCGCGGTCCCTGGGGCAAGATGACGCTGGAGGAGCGCACCCGGATTCTGCACAAGGTGGCCGATGGCATCAACGACCGCTTTGACGAGTTTCTGGAGGCGGAGTGCCAGGACACCGGAAAACCGAAGTCCATGGCCAGTCACATCGACATCCCCCGGGGTGCGGCCAACTTCAAGGTATTCGCGGACATGATCAAGAACGTGCCCACCGAATCCTTTGAAATGCCCACTCCGGATGGCACCGGTGCACTGAACTACGCGGTGCGTCGACCCAAAGGTGTCATCGGTGTGATCAGCCCGTGGAACCTGCCTTTGCTGCTGATGACCTGGAAAGTGGGGCCAGCCCTCGCCTGTGGTAACACCGTCGTGGTCAAGCCTTCAGAGGAAACTCCGAGCACCACGGCCTTGTTGGGTGAGGTGATGAAGGACGCCGGCGTACCGGATGGCGTGTACAACGTCGTTCACGGCTTCGGTGGTGATTCCGCCGGCGCCTTCCTGACTGAACACCAGGACGTAGACGGCTTCACCTTTACCGGTGAAACCACCACCGGTGAAATCATCATGAAATCCGCTGCCAAAGGAATCCGGGATATCTCCCTGGAACTGGGTGGCAAGAATGCCGGCCTGGTCTTTGCCGACTGCGACATGGATAAAGCGATCGAAGGCACCATGCGTTCCGCATTCGTGAACTGTGGCCAGGTGTGCCTGGGCACCGAGCGTGTCTACGTGGAGCGTTCGATCTTTGATGAGTTCGTGTCGCGCCTGAAGGAAGAAGCGGAAAAACTGCGGATTGGCCCGCCCGATGATGACAAGGCCAACTTTGGCCCCCTGGTCAGCCTCAAGCACCGGGAGAAGGTTCTGTCCTACTACCAGAAAGCGGTTGAGGACGGTGCAACGGTTGTCACCGGCGGTGGTGTCCCGGACATGCCGGAGGAATACGCCGGTGGTGCCTGGGTTCAGCCCACCATCTGGACAGGTCTTTCCGAGGATTCTTCCGTCGTCACCGATGAAATCTTTGGGCCCTGTTGTCATATCTGTCCGTTCGACACTGAGGAAGAGGCGATTGAACTGGCCAACAGGCTCCCCTATGGCCTGGCATCGGCAATCTGGACCGAGAACGTGAGTCGCGCTCACCGTGTGGCCGGTCAGGTTGAAGCCGGCATCATCTGGGTCAACAGCTGGTTCCTCCGTGACTTGCGCACACCGTTTGGTGGCAGCAAGCAGTCAGGTATTGGCCGTGAAGGTGGTGTGCACTCCCTGGAGTTCTACACCGAAATGAAGAACGTCTGCATCAAGCTGTGAGGTAGCCATGAACGCACCTGTAGACAGCCCGGAAATCGGGCGCGAAATCATCGCGGCGGGCTACCGGACCAACGTCCATGACCAGGGTGAAGGTGGTTTCCCGGTGATGATGATCCATGGCTCTGGTCCCGGCGTGACCGCCTGGGCCAACTGGCGCCTGGTCATCCCAGAGCTGGCGAAACACCGCCGCGTGATCGCGCCGGATATGCTCGGCTTTGGTTACAGCGAACGGCCGGAGGACCAGACCTACAACCGGGAACGCTGGGTCAGGCATGCGCTTGGCGTGATGGATGAGCTGGGCCTGGAACAGGTGGATCTGGTGGGCAACTCTTTCGGCGGTGGTCTGGCTCTTGCTCTGGCCATAGAACACCCGGACCGGGTTCGTCGCCTGGTTTTGATGGGTTCGGTTGGTGTCAGCTTCCCGATCACCAAAGGCCTGGATGAGGTCTGGGGTTACGAGGCGTCACTCGAAACCATGCGTCGCCTGATGGATGTATTTGCCTACAACAAAGGCCTGCTGACCGATGAGCTGGCGGAGATGCGCTATCAGGCAAGCATTCGACCCGGTTTCCAGGAGTCCTTCGCAGCCATGTTCCCGGCGCCCCGGCAGCGTTGGGTCGATAACCTGGCGAGCAACGAGGACGATATCCGTGCCTTGCCCCACGAGACCCTGATTCTCCACGGCCGCGAGGATGAGGTGATCCCGCTGGAAGCGTCTTACCGGTTGGCTGAGCTGATTGATCGCGCCCAGCTACACGTGTTCGGCCGCTGTGGCCACTGGACCCAGATTGAACATGCCGACCGGTTTGCCCGGTTGGTCAACGATTTTCTCAATGAAGCCGATCAAGCGGCTGCAGGAGACTCCTGATGGAACAAACACGAATCCAGGCGCTCGGAGACGAGCTCTACCAGGCGATGGTCAAGCGGGAGGCGGTGTCGCCCCTGACCAGCCGGGGCGAGGACATCACCATTGATGATGCCTACCACATTTCCCTGCGCATGCTGGAGCGGCGTCTGGCGGACGGTGCTTCGGTCATCGGCAAGAAGATCGGCGTGACCAGCAAGGCAGTGCAGAACATGCTGAACGTGCACCAGCCGGATTTCGGCTACCTCACCGACGACATGGTTTTCAACAGCGGTGAAGTGATGCCGATCAGTGACCGGCTGATCGCACCCCGTGCCGAGGGCGAGATCGCCTTCATCCTGAAAAAGGATCTGAACGGGCCGGGGATCACCAACGCCGACGTGCTGGCCGCGACCGAGTGTGTGATGCCCTGTTTCGAGATCGTCGATTCCCGCATCCAGGACTGGAAGATCGCCATCCAGGACACCATTGCTGACAACGCCTCCTGCGGACTGTTCGTGCTGGGTGACCAGGCCGTCTCCCCGCGCAAGGTGGATCTGGTCACCTGCGGCATGGTGGTGGAGAAGAACGGCAGCGTGATCAGCGCCGGTGCCGGTGCTGCTGCCCTGGGTTCTCCGGTGAACTGTGTGACCTGGCTGGCGAACACCCTGGGCGAATTCGGCATCCCCCTGAAGGCGGGAGAGGTGATTCTCTCCGGCTCGCTGGTACCGCTGGAGCCGGTCAAGGCCGGGGACTACATGCGAGTGGATATCGGTGGCATCGGCAGCACGTCGGTGCGCTTTGCCTGACCGGATTGAAGAGGACAAGACTATGAGCAAGAAACTGAAAGCCGCCATCATCGGCTCGGGCAACATCGGCACCGACCTGATGATCAAGATCCTGCGCAACGGCCAGCACATCGAGATGGGCGCCATGGTCGGGATCGATCCGGAATCCGATGGCCTGGCCCGCGCCCAGCGCATGGGCGTGGCCACCACCCACGAGGGTGTGGACGGCCTGGTGAAGATGCCGGAGTTCGCCGACATCGACATCGTGTTCGATGCCACCTCCGCCAAGGCGCACATGCACAACGAGGTGTTCCTGCGCGGTCACAAGGAAAACATCAAGATCGTCGACCTGACCCCGGCGGCCATCGGCCCTTACTGCGTGCCGGTGGTGAACCTGGAGCAGAACCTCCAGGAAGGCAACGTCAACATGGTCACCTGCGGGGGCCAGGCCACCATCCCGATGGTGGCGGCGGTGTCCCGGGTGGCCAAGGTGCACTACGCCGAGATCGTGGCGTCTATCTCCAGTAAATCCGCCGGCCCCGGCACCCGCGCCAACATCGACGAGTTCACCGAAACCACCTCCAAGGCCATCGAAGTGGTCGGGGGCGCCCAGAAGGGCAAGGCCATCATCATCCTGAACCCGGCCGAGCCGCCGCTGCTGATGCGCGACACCGTCTATGTGCTGTCCGACGCAGCCGACAAGGCCGAGGTGGAAGCCTCCGTCGAGGAGATGGTCAAGGCCGTGTCCTCCTACGTGCCGGGCTACCGCCTGAAACAGAAGGTGCAGTTCGACGACATCCCCGAAGACCAGCCCATGAACGTCCCGGGCCCGGGCCGCTTCAGCGGCCTGAAGACCTCCATCTTCCTGGAAGTGGAGGGCGCGGCCCACTACCTGCCGGCCTACGCCGGCAACCTGGACATCATGACCTCCGCCGCGCTGGGCACCGCCGAGCGCATCGCCGAATCGCTGGTCAAGTGAGGAGACTGACTCATGACTTATAACCCCGGCAAGAAACTGTACATATCCGACGTGACCCTGCGCGACGGCAGCCACGCCATTCGCCACCAGTACTCCATCAAGAACGTGCAGGACATCGCACGGGCGCTGGACAAGGCCAAAGTCGATTCCATCGAAGTGGCCCACGGCGACGGCCTGCAGGGCTCGAGCTTCAACTACGGCTTCGGTGCCCATACCGACCTGGAGTGGATCGAGGCGGTGGCCGAAGTGGTCGAACACGCGAAGATCGCCACCCTGCTACTGCCCGGCATCGGCACTGTCGAAGACCTGGAAGATGCCTACAAGGCCGGTGCCCGGACCGTCCGGGTGGCCACCCACTGCACCGAGGCCGATGTCTCGAAGCAGCACATCGAACACGCCCGCAAGCTGGGCATGGACACCGTCGGCTTCCTGATGATGAGCCACATGCAGACGCCCCAGGGCCTGGCCGAGCAGGCCAAGCTGATGGAAGACTACGGCGCGACCTGCCTGTACGTGGTCGACTCCGGCGGCGCGATGAACATGAACGACATTCGCGATCGCTTCCGGGCGCTGAAAGACGTGCTGAAGCCGGAAACCGAGACCGGCATGCACGCCCACCACAACCTGGCCCTGGGTGTCGCCAACTCCATCGTGGCGGTGGAAGAGGGCTGTGACCGTATCGATGCCTCCCTGTCCGGCATGGGCGCCGGTGCCGGCAACGCCCCGCTGGAAGTGTGCATCGCCGCCTTCGACAAGATGGGCTGGGAGCATGGCACCGACCTGTACGCCCTGATGGACGCGGCCGACGACATCGTGCGCCCGCTGCAGGATCGTCCGGTTCGCGTGGATCGCGAGACCCTGGCCCTGGGCTATGCCGGCGTCTATTCCAGCTTCCTGCGTCACTCCGAAGTGGCGGCACAGAAGTATGGCCTGAAGACTGTGGACATTCTGGTAGAGCTGGGTCGCCGCCGCATGGTGGGTGGCCAGGAAGACATGATCGTGGATGTGGCGCTGGATCTGCTGGCGGCACAGAAGGAGCAAACCGCATGAGCAAGACACTGACCCGAGAGCAGGTGCTGGCGCTGGCCGAGCACGTCGAGAACGCCGAACTGAAGGCCCATGACATCACCAAGGTCACCAACGACTATCCGGACATGACCTTTGAGGATGCCTACGACGTCCAGTGGGAAATCCGCCGTCGCAAGGAAGAGCGGGGCAACAAGGTGGTCGGCATGAAGATGGGCCTGACCTCCTGGGCCAAGATGGCCCAGATGGGCGTTGAAACGCCCATCTACGGCTTCCTGGCGGACTACTTCAGCGTGCCCGATGGCGGCGTGGTAAACACCAAGGAGCTGATCCACCCGAAAATCGAGGCGGAGATTGCCTTCGTGACCAAGGAGCCTCTCAAGGGCCCGGGGTGTCACATTGGCCAGGTGCTGGCCGCGACCGACTTTGTTATCCCGGCTGTGGAAGTGATCGACTCCCGCTACGAGAACTTCAAGTTTGACCTGGTGAGTGTGGTGGCGGACAACGCCTCCTCCACCCGCTTCATTACCGGTGGCCAGATGGCCGATGTGGCGGACGTCGACCTGAAGACCCTGGGGGTCGTCGTCGAGAAGAACGGCGAAGTGGTGGATGTGGGCGCCGGTGCCGCGGTGCTGGGTCACCCCGCCTCCAGTGTCGCCATGTTGGCCAACTTGCTGGCTGAGCGCGGTGAGCACATCCCGGCCGGCACCTTCATCATGACCGGCGGAATAACTGCCGCCATTACTGTCGAGCCCGGTGACAACATTACCGTCCGTTACCAGGGGCTGGGTACTGTATCCGCTCGTTTCGAATAAGGAGGCTCCATGCCCGTTGCGCAGATCAACATTCTGGAAGGCCGGACTGATGAACAAAAGGAAACGCTGATCAGGGAGGTAACCGATGCAATCGCACGCTCACTGGGATCGCCCGCAGAAAATGTCCGAGTCATCATTACTGAAATGCCCAAGCAACACTTCGGTATCGGTGGTCAATCTGTAAAAGGGTATACGGATTTAATGGTTGATGGGGCACCTTCACCCCATCAATCTGATACCACCCTCAGATGGTTGATAGATCGACTCCGTAGTTGAGTT
>NZ_QNRO01000003.1 GCF_003315345.1 Marinobacter pelagius | reverse complement strand
ATCGCTATGAAGACTCAGGCGAAGGTGGAAACAGAAAATTGGCAGTAGAGTAGGCTGAAGAGGATCAATCAGATAATCCGCTGAGAAAGATTTTCTTCTTTACATCTTTGGCATTTTATCAACCAGAAATTCCGGATACCCGGAAAGGAGACGCATCGTGACTGAAGACGAAAAGTTGCCAGAAAATCCCGAAAACGACCTCGCTTCCCGATTCCCCACCGCCTACACCATTCTTTTTGGCCTGATTATTCTTGTGGCCGCGCTGACCTGGGTTATCCCGGCCGGGCAGTATGAGCGTGCCATGAATGAAGAGGTCGGGCGAGAAGTGGCGGTTCCGGGCACATACCAGACCGTCGATCCGAATCCGCAGGGGTTCTTTGATGTTCTGCTGGCACCGACAGCTGGCTTCTACGATCCCGACAGTTATGTTGCCAATGCCATCGATGTCGCCATGTTCATATTGTTCCTGGGCGGTTTCCTCGGCATCATGAACGCCACTGGTGCGATAGATACTGGCATCCGCAGCGCGATGCGGCACCTGAAAGGCCATGAAATCTGGATGATTCCCATCTTGATGACGTTGTTTGCCCTCGGCGGTACGACCTATGGAATGGCAGAGGAAACCCTGGCGTTTTACGCCATTCTGATCCCGGTAATACTCGCCGCCGGATACGACGCGGTGACGGGTGTCGCCATTATCCTGATCGGCGCCGGGATTGGTGTACTGGGTTCCACCATTAACCCGTTCGCCACTGTGATTGCAGCGAATGCGGCAGGTATTCCGTTTACGGACGGCATTGTACTGCGTTTTATTCTGCTGATCGGCGGTCTGTTGATCTGTATAGGCTATGTTATGCGATATGCCTACCGAGTGAAGGCCGATCCGTCACGGTCTGTAGTGGCAAAACAGTGGGCCGCGCACAAGAAGCTGTTTATGCAGGACGATGATGGCGAAATCCACAGTGCCAGCCTGACAGCCACGCAGATTATTGCCCTGGTCATTTTCGCCCTGACGTTTGCCGTGATGATCTGGGGCGTGTCATCCCAGGGCTGGTGGATGGCGCAGATGGGCTCCCTGTTCTTCGGTGCAGCCATTGTGATCGGTATCATCGCACGACTGGGTGAGAAGAAACTCACCGGCAGTTTCGTCGATGGCGCTCGGGATTTGCTCGGGGTTGCCCTGGTGGTTGGCCTGGCCCGTGGCATCGTGGTGATCATGGAACAGGGCATGATTGCCGATACCATCCTCCACAGCGCCGAAACCTCGCTGGGCGGGCTTCCGGAACTGGCATTCATCAACCTGATGTTCTGGATCGAGGTTGGCATGAGCTTCTTCGTGCCCTCGTCCTCAGGGCTAGCTGTGCTGTCCATGCCGATCCTTGCGCCGCTGGCGGATTTTGCCAACGTCGGACGGGACCTGGTGGTGACCGCTTACCAGTCCGCTAACGGCCTGGTGAACCTGATCAATCCCACCTTTGCGGTCGTGGTTGGGGGGCTTGCCATCGCGCGGGTGTCCTACGATCGCTGGCTGGCCTTTATCTGGCCCTTGCTGCTTATTCTGACTGTGTTTATCACCGTGGTCATCAGCGTCGGCACACTCTTGTGAACCCCGCTTTAAGCATTCGGCAAAAGGAGTTTTGTCATGTCTGAACAAACACTTGGAGTGCACTCTGAAACCGGGACCCTGCGCCAGGTCATCATCTGCCGGCCGGGACTGGCTCACCGGCGCCTGACGCCGTCCAACTGCGATGCCCTGTTGTTCGATGATGTCTTCTGGGTCAAGCAGGCCCAGAAAGATCATGACTTGTTTGCCAGTGTGATGCGTGGTCGGGGCGTGGAGGTTCTGGACGTCAACGAGTTACTGGCGGAAACTCTGGCCATTCCTGAGGGTAGGGCCTGGATTCTCGACCATCGGATCAACTGGAACCACATTGGCGTTGGCATGGTGTCGGATCTGCGGGCCTGGATGGATGAGTTGCCCGAAAAGGCACTGGCCGAATTCCTGATTGGTGGTCTGGAAGTAGGGGATCTTCCTTTTGATCCGGTCGGTCTGTTCGGCAACCATCTGGGACGTTTCGGGTTTGTGTTGCCGCCGCTGCCCAACTTCCTGTTCACCCGGGACAACAGCGCCTGGGTGTATGGCGGGGTGACTCTCAACCCGATGTATTGGACTGCCCGCAAGCCGGAGACCCTGCTGATGGCCGCCATCTACAAGTTCCATCCGAAGTTTGCCGGCAAGGTGAACGTGCACTGGGGCGATCCTCTGGAAGACCATGGCCTGGCCACTCTTGAGGGCGGCGACGTGATGCCCCTTGGGAATCGCACCGTGCTGGTGGGTATGGGTGAACGATCCTCGCCCCAGGCCATCGGGCAACTGTCAAAAGCACTCTTCGATGGCGGAATGGTGGATCGTGTAATCGCCTGCCAGCTGCCCAAAAGCCGTTCTGCCATGCACCTGGATACCGTGTTTACGTTCTGTGGCGGCAACGTGGTCACCGCCTTCAAGGAAGTGGCCGATGCTGTGATCTGCTACGACCTGCGTCCCGGCGAGGGCGGTAAAACACTGGCCTTCAGCCAGGACTCCCGGCATCTGTTTGAGGTAGTTGCGGAGATCCTCGGCTACCCGGCTCTGGAAGTTGTGGCAACGGGGGGCGATACCCCGGAAGAACGTGAGCGCGAACAGTGGAACGACGGCAACAATGTGCTGGCCCTGAGCCCGGGTGTGGTTGTCGGTTATGACCGCAACGACGATACCAACGCGGCGCTCTCGGCGGCGGGCATCGAAGTTCTGGCCATACCCGGTGCCGAGCTGGGTCGTGGCCGGGGCGGGGGTCGGTGCATGAGTTGCCCGACCATCCGGGACGCGATCTGAGAGCCAGGGAGAAACGTTATGGCATTCAATCTTAAGAACCGACATTTTCTTACCCTGCGGGATTTCAGTCCCAGGGAAATCGCTTTTTTACTGAAGCTGTCTGCGGATCTGAAGACGGCCAAGTACGCGGGCACCGAAGTGCCCAAGCTCGAGGGCAAGGACATCGCTCTGATCTTCGAGAAGAATTCCACGCGGACCCGGGTCGGGTTTGAAGTTGCTGCCTTCGACCAAGGGGCGCGGGTAACTTACCTGGGGCCGACCGGAACCCACATTGGCCACAAGGAATCAGTGAAAGACACCGCCCGGGTTCTTGGCCGGGTTTACGATGCCATTGAGTACCGGGGGTTCGGACAATCGGTTGTGGAGGAGCTGGCTCAGTACGCCGGCGTGCCGGTCTACAACGGGCTTACCAATGAATTTCACCCGACCCAGATACTGGCGGATTTCCTGACCATGCAGGAGCATGTGGAAAAGCCGCTGCGGGATGTGGCCTACGTGTTCATCGGCGATGCCGCCAACAACATGGGCGACAGTCTGCTCATCGGCGGCGCCAAAATGGGCATGGACGTGCGCTTGTGCGCACCGAAGGCCTGCTGGCCGAATCAGCAGGTGCAGGATGAGGCGCAGGCCTTGGCGGCTGAAACGGGAGCGCGCATCACGATCACCGATGACATCGATGCCGCCGTGGCCGGTGTCGATTTCGTGTATACCGATGTCTGGGTCTCGATGGGTGAGCCAAAGGAAAAATGGGCCGAACGGATCAAACTGCTGATGCCTTACCAGGTGAATGCGGCGTTGATGGCCAAAACCGGCAATCCGCGGGCGCGTTTCATGCACTGTCTGCCGGCCTTCCACAACACCGAAACCGTTGTGGGAAAGGAAATTCAGGAGACCTATGGCATCGACGCCATGGAGGTGACTGAAGAGGTCTTCGAAAGCCCCGCTTCGATTGTATTCGATCAGGCGGAGAATCGCATGCACACCATCAAGGCCGTACTCGTGGCGACCCTGGGAGGCTGACATGCTGGTTGTGGCAGCGTTGGGGGGAAACGCCCTCCTGAAACGCGGAGAGCCGCTGACGGCCGAAATTCAGCGCAAAAACGTGAAAACCGCGGCACTTTCGTTGGCAGGCATTGTCCGTGCGGGCCACGATCTGGTTGTCACCCATGGCAACGGTCCACAGGTGGGTTTACTGGCTTTACAGGGCGCGTCCTACAAGCCGGATGAGGCCTACCCGCTTGATGTCCTGGGTGCAGAAACCGAGGGCATGATCGGATATATGATCGAGCAGGAACTGGAAAATGCCCTCGGCCATGACCGGCCGGTGGCGACGCTGCTGACACAAGTCGTAGTAGACCCCAAGGACCCCGCTTTCGAAAAACCGACCAAGTTTGTGGGGCCCGTTTATGACCGCGACGAGGCTGAGCGTCGGGCAGCAGGTGCAGGCTGGAGTATTGCGCCGGATGGTGACAAATGGCGCCGGGTGGTGCCCTCCCCGAAACCTCTGGAAATACCGGACATGCGCGTGCTGAAATTATTGCTCGGTCAGGGCGTGGTTGTGGTGTGTGCCGGCGGTGGTGGAATACCGGTGTTGCGTCGGGAAGACGGCAGTATGGTGGGTATTGAAGCGGTCATCGACAAAGATGCCGCCAGTGCGTTACTGGCCAGGCAACTGGGAGCTGATGCGCTGCTCCTGCTAACCGATGTGGATGCTGTCTACCGGGATTTCGGCACTGACCAGTCGACTCCGCTTTCCGAACTGACAGTGGCCGAGGCACGGGCACTGGATATGCCGGCCGGCTCCATGTGCCCGAAACTGCAGGCCGCCTGCGATTTTGCCCAGGACGGCGGGTTCAGCGGCATTGGTCGGCTGCAGGACGCCGTGGCCATACTGAAAGGATGTAAAGGTACTCGCGTGTCAGCCAGTTTAGTCCGTTCGCCAGAATCATGAGACTGTGATGGGCCAGGTGGGACGAACCCCGGAGGTCTTTTCCTCCTAGCTGCCAGTAGAATCGTGGCAGGAAAAGGCTCAAGTTAAATGAAAGATGTGCTCCGATTCGCCGATTTCAGCTCCTTAGAAGACTCCTATACTGAAACCACTATGACCTGGGAAGATTCATGCCTGATTCTAAAACCCGCTTTGGCCTGAAAAGCCTTGTAGCACTGTGTCTTTTGATAGCCATTGTGGCCGCCATTGTCTGGCGGGTGATGACCGACGATGCTGCGCTGTCCGAGCATATTGCCTCTGGTAATGGGCGTATCGAAGCCACTGAGGTCGACATTGCCACCCGCATTCCCGGCCGGCTGGAAAGCTTCTCCGTTGCGGAAGGTGACTTGATCGAGGCGGGGCATCCAGTAGCGAAGATGGATACCGATGAACTGGAAGCCAGATTGGCTGCCGCTGAGGCAAACCTGAACCAGGCCCGGGCCAGTAAACGCTTGGCGGAGGCTATTGTAAAACAACGGGAAAGTGAACTGCGTCTGGCAAGGGCTGAGTTGGCTCGCTTCGAGAGCCTTATGGACAAAGGGCATGTTTCCCGGGAACAGTTTGATCAGGCACAAACAAAGGCCGAGACAGCGGCTGCAGCCCTGCAGGCTGCCAAGGTGCAGGTTGCGTCTGCCACTTCAGGAATTGAGGCGGCGCGAGCCAGTATTCGTGAGATTCAGTCGACCATTGATGACAGCCACCTAAAGAGCCCGGTAGGTGGACGTGTGCTGTATCGACTGGCCGAGCCTGGCGAAGTCCTTGCCGCAGGGGGCAAAATTGCAACGGTGCTGGATGTGACCGATGTCTACATGACCATTTTCCTACCCACATCGCAGGCTGGCAAAGTCAGGGTAGGCTCTGAAGCACGGATTGTACTCGATGCCCTACCCGATTATGTGATCCCCGCAGAGGTAAGCTTTGTTGCTGCGGAGGCGCAGTTTACGCCAAAAGCCGTTGAGACCCGAAGTGAGCGTGAGAAGTTGATGTTTCGGATCAGAATCCGAATTGATGCGGACCTTCTGAAAGCCTACCGCGATCGGGTGAAGACAGGCGTGCCTGGCGTCGCCTATGTCCTGCTCGACGAAAGCCAGGGCTGGCCCGACCATTTACAGGTAGCCTTGCCCGATGACTGACCAGGTTGCCCGGCTGGAGGGCGTTAGCCACGTTTATGGCGAGTGTCAGGCACTTACCGATATCAGTATCGAAATGCCTGCCGGGTGCATGGTCGGACTCATTGGGCCGGATGGCGCAGGAAAATCCACGCTCCTGGGGCTAATCGCCGGCGCCAGGAAACTGCAAGCAGGGTCCGTAGAAGTGCTTGGCGGGGATATAGGCCGTCAGCAGTTTCGCAACCGGCTTGCGCCGCGCATTGCCTACATGCCCCAGGGATTGGGCGGTAACCTCTACCATACTCTGACTGTTGACGAGAATATCGGCTTCTTTGCCGATCTTTTTGGACTGACCGGAGAGAGACGAAAGCAACAGATTAACCGGCTGCTGGAGGCAACCGGGTTGCTTCCGTTCAGAGATCGGCCGGCAGGCAAATTGTCGGGGGGCATGAAGCAGAAGCTTGGCCTCTGTTGCGCTCTGATTCATAGACCCGACCTGCTAATACTGGATGAACCCACCACCGGTGTTGACCCTCTGTCCCGTGCCCGTTTCTGGGACCTGATTGACAGAATCCGCGCCCAACAATCCGGCATGAGTGTCCTGGTTGCTACCGCTTACATGGAAGAAGCGGAACGGTATGACTGGTTGGCGGCCATGGATGACGGCGCTATTCTGGCAACTGGCTCGCCGGACGAGTTACGCGAGCGGACCAGCACCCGAACGCTGGATGAAGCGTTTATAGTCCTGTCGTCGGGGAAAGGCCCCGATAAAGCCGGAAACGAAAAGGAAGCGGAACCTCCCCTCACAGCCGCAGAAACGCGGGAGACCGGGACCATTCCGGCCATAGAAGCAAACCATCTGACCCTCCGGTTTGGTGATTTCACCGCGGTAAAAGACGTTAGTTTTTCGATTTCCCGAGGCGAGATATTCGGCTTCCTTGGCTCCAATGGCTGTGGCAAGACCACAACCATGAAAATGTTGACCGGGCTATTACCACCATCCGAAGGTGACGTTTCACTCTTTGGCAAGCCTCTGGATGCCAAGGACCTGGGCACAAGGCAGCGTGTTGGTTATATGTCGCAGGGGTTCTCCTTGTATGGCGAGCTGACGGTTAGGCAGAACCTGGAACTGCACGCACGTTTGTTCCACCTTCCGGAGGAGCAGATCGCTGTCCGGGTAGATGATCTGGCGGCGGAATTCGGGCTTGCGGAGGTATTGGATCAGCTGGCGAGTCACCTGCCCCTGGGGGTTCGACAGCGGCTTTCACTGGCCGTGGCGGTGGTACACCGGCCTGACTTGCTGATCCTCGACGAACCGACTTCAGGTGTAGACCCAGGCGCCCGGAACCAGTTCTGGTCATTGCTGTTCCGCCTCTCCCGCGAGGACGGGGTCACCATTTTTATTTCTACCCATTTTATGAATGAGGGGGAGCGATGTGACCGGATTTCCCTTATGCATGCTGGTGAGGTGCTGGCGTCCGACAAGCCAGAGGTACTGATTCGGCGGGCAGGCGAACAAACCCTTGAAGGGGCGTTCATGCGAACCCTTGAGGCGGCCACTGGCACTGATGACATTGGCAGTGGGGCTATGCTCACCGATGAGCACGAAAACGAGCCTGACTATCGATGGTTCAGCGTCCGGAGACTGTGGGCCTATGGGCACCGTGAGGCGCGGGAGTTGATCCGGGATCCGATACGTATGGCGTTTGCGTTTATTGGCTCCGCCCTGCTGATGCTGATTCTGGGTTACGGCATTACCCTGGATGTAGAAGATTTGTCTTTTGCGGTACTGGACCAGGATCAGTCCCCTCAGAGCCGGGATTACGTCACTGCCTTCTCAGGATCGCGGTATTTTATCGAGCGACCTCCCATCGCAGACATGGCGGAACTGGAACAGAGGATGCGGTCTGGTGAGTTGAGCTTGGCACTCGTGATTCCTCCTGGCTATGGCCGGGACCTGAAGCGCGGGCAGGACACGGAAATCGGCGTTTGGGTGGATGGTGCGATGCCATTCCGAGGAGAGACCATTAAAGGCTATGTCGAGGGGATTCATTACAGCTATTTTAAGGAACTGGTAAAGCGAACCTATGGAACGATCCCGACACTAAGCCGGGTCTCTATAGAAGTCCGGTACCGATACAACCAGGATTTCCGGAGTCTGGACGCGATGGTGCCGGCAGTCATTCCCATCCTGCTCATCTTTATTCCATCCATCCTGATGGCTCTGGGCATCGTACGCGAAAAAGAGCTGGGATCGATCACTAATCTTTATGTTACCCCGGTGACGCGTCTTGAATTTCTGTTGGGGAAACAGATCCCATATATCGTGTTCAGTATGATCAGTTATGTCAGCCTGGTCATGCTGGCGGTATGGGTTTTCGAGGTACCACTTAAAGGCGGGCTGTGGGCACTTTCTCTCGGAGCCTTGTTGTATATCATTGTAACGACGGGGCTTGGGCAAGTGATTTCGGCCTTTGCCTCCACCCAGATCGCCGCTCTCGCGGCGACGGCGATCATAACTCTCTTGCCCACGGTCCAGTTTTCGGGTCTGACGGAGCCCGTGTCCTCCCAAGAAGGAGTCGGAGCCATCATTGGTCAGTTCTGGCCGGCAACCTGGTTCCTTCAAGTCAGCCGGGGGGTCTTCACCAAGGGGCTCTCCTTCAGCGACCTTCAACCGACGCTGCTGAACCTGGCGGCCTTCATGCCGGTGCTGACGTTGATATCGGTCATTCTGCTCAAAAAACAGGGGCGCTAGTCGTGAAATCACTGGCGAATATCTGGAATCTGGGACTCAAGGAGTTGCGCAGCCTGTGGGGCGATAAAGTGCTGCTGGTGTTTGTTCTGCTGGCTTTCACCCTGATCGTCTATACGGCGGGTTCCGCCGGATCTATGGAGTTGAACAATGCCCCGGTTGCCGTGGTGGATGAGGATCAGACCACACTTTCCAGGCGCGTCATCCAGTCGTTCCAGCAACCCTGGTTCCTCAAGCCAGACCTGATCCAATACGATCAGATTGATGCCGTGCTCGACAGAGGGTCACATACCTTCGTTATGGTCATCCCCGAAGGATTTGAACGGGATGTGCGAAAAGGTGACGTTGTCAGTGTGCAGCTGAATATCGACGCAACCCGAATGACCCAGGCCTTTATTGGGGCCAATTACATTCAATCCTTTGTCACAACCGAAGTTGCCCGATTTATAGAGCCGGGTAGCGGCTCGACGGAGCTCCCGGTGAGCCTGGTGAATCGGGTAAGTTTTAACCCCAACCTCGAGGGTACCTGGTTTGGAGGAGTGATGGAGCTGATTACCGAGGTTACTCTGATCAGCATCATCCTGACCGGTGCCGCACTGATCCGGGAACGAGAACACGGTACGATAGAACATCTGATGGTGATGCCGCTGCGCTCCTACGAGATCATGGCGGCTAAAGTCTGGGCCAATGCCCTGGTGGTAATGATTGCGGCCACGCTATCGGTGACCGTGGTTATTCAGGGCTGGCTCGGGGTACCTGTTGCCGGATCCATTCCACTGTTCCTTTTCGGTGCGTTGATTCACCTGTTCTCCACGACAGCCATTGGAATTCTGATTGGTACTGTTGCCCGGACCATGCCCCAGTTTGGCCTTTTGCTGATCCTGATCATATTGCCGCTACAGCTGCTCTCTGGCGGTATTACGCCCCGGGAGAGCATGCCGCAACTGGTTCAGGACATCATGCTGCTGGCTCCGACGACCCACTTTGTGAGTCTGGCACAGGGCATTCTGTACCGTGGTGCCGGGATCAACGTGGTCTGGCCCGAGCTCCTGGCGCTGACGTCTATCGGAGCGGTATTTTTCGGGACGGCTCTGGTGCTGTTCCGGCGTCACCTATCTGCGTAAATGCAACGTCTCCAGGCCGCCCCTGAGCCCCCTATCACATACAGGGGCGATAGGCCTATCGTGCATTTACGATTAGTATGCGGGCTTGGAAATGAATTACCGGATAGCGAAACTTAGAGAGTATTGCACCGCCGGGGTAGGAACTTATCGAAAGTCTCTAGAGTAAAGGGAGTTAACCATTCGAAGCTACCAGGGTCTTGCACTACGTCAATGCCGAAGAGCGAGCCGATCCTGAGAGACAGAAACGAAAGAAAAAGACCGATACTCCATTCCGTTCGCAGGAAGGAGAGTAGCTTGCTCATCACTCGCATGGACCTGATAAATCGAATGGCTAACCCTGTTTTTTCGACACGTGCGGCTCTACAGGCACTTTTGTTCATCACGCTGATACCTTTCTCCGCTCACGCAGATACCTTCAACCTCTCATGGGATAATGACCTACTTCTGGGCCTTGATCAGGGCTATACCAATGGCGTGCGCTTGTCATACCTCACGTCATCATCAAGAGACCAGACGGCTGCCTCTTCCCGGCTATCCCGAGCGGCCGGGAAATGGCTGGACGCGGTTCCGGGGATTGATCCGGAAAACCAGGACCAGGCGGTCTCATTCAGTCTCAGGCAGTTTATGATTACTCCCGATGACATTACGCGTGAGCAACCCAGTCAGGATGATCTGCCCTATGCCGGTATCCTTTTCGTAAGCAGCACTGTCTGGAGCTGGGACGCGGATAGTATTACAGGCTATGGTGCTCATATAGGTGTGGTCGGTCCGGAAAGCGGAGCTGAAGCCTCCCAGAAGTGGGCACACAAACTGACCGGTAGTGACGAACCCAGAGGCTGGGATTACCAGCTCGGCACAGATGTAGTCGGTGGCCTGCAGGGCACGCATGCTCAAAAAGTTTGGCGAAGCGGCAGCAAGGGGGAATTGGAGCAGGAACTTGCGTGGGTCGGCTCAGCCATGATTTCCAGCTTTCGATCCCAAACCAGGATCGGAGGTATTTGGCGAACTGGCAAATATCTGCCAACGAATTTTGTACCTGACTATGCCGGGACTTCCAGCACAGTCGGACTTCCGGCAGCGTTAAATGATGCAGGAACGGGCTGGTCTGTCTTTATCGGCGCAGGGCTCGAATACGTTCCTTATTCCTACCTGGAAGACAACGCCGGCCCATACGAGTTTGAGGAGAGCGCCTTACTGGCTCAGGCCGGTATCGGCGCAACCTGGCAATGGCAAAATCTTCAGATGGCCCTGATCCTCAGAGCCACAACGGGTGAAGAACAGTCGAACAAAGACAGCTTCAGCTTCGGTACCTTGTCTCTGACCTGGAGCTATTGAAGCTTGAGGTGAAAAATCGTCGTTCCGGATCGTCGTCCGGAGGTGCAATTTTATTCCTGAATCCATGACTTCAACTATCTGGATCTACGCCCAAAGCCCGCAATAATTGCCTGAACCGGCACAAGTCGCTTATCAAAACGGCTCGCACGGTCGTTGAAAAATTTACCGAGTAAGGCCGCAGTGGTAAGCAGCGTGATTGGCGTTTTTAACTTAATCGATACAATAAAGCAGTGATCTTAGCGAAGGCCATCACAGCCTTACCTTGGGATCAGTTCACTTTTTGTAGAACCACTGCAGTTAATGAGGACGTTTTATAGTGAAATCATTGAGTGCGGCCTACGTACTGATGAAGGCAATTGATCATGTGCGGAAATATCACGACAGGATGGAAGCCCAAACGCTACGAATACTTATCGAAGTAGCTCGCAGCCCCGGTATCGCAGTTTATGATCTTGCCGAAAAAACAGGGTGCTCAGGCGCTTCCGCGTCCCGCAACGTGATGAAACTTGGCCCAGGAGGCCCGCGAGGGGAAGGTTTAGGCCTCATTCATAGATATGAGGACCCTATGGACCGGCGGAATAAACGCGTACAGCTCACAGATAAAGGTCAACGATTTTTCGCTGAACTTGCCGAAATTATGACCGAAGCCATCGATCTGAATGAATCTAACAAATTCTAGTACCTGCTCCGAAAAACTCGGCTCCGCCTTCAACGATTATTATCGTGAAGCTCTACGAAGGTGGAGCATACGGTATCCCTTTGATTGAATTGCCAAAAAGTGAACTTACGATAATAATACAACGCGTTGTTTTGCAAGGGAGGGATTGATCGATGGGATCACGATTGAATAGTGATCGAAGCAGTGATGAGGCAAAGCGGCGGCGAAAACAGGCCGGCATGTACCTTAAGAACCTACGGAATCATACGGGGATGACCCAGAAAGAGCTGGCCCACAAAGTAGGTCTAGAATATTACACATTTGTGTCACAAATAGAGAACGGCTCAGGCAGAGTCCCGGTGGAACTCTATGGTAATTTTGCGAAAGCTTACGAGGTCGACACACAAGCTTTCGCGCGCTTTTTAATCCGGCTCTACGACCCCGCTTTGTATACCTGGCTGTTTTATCATTCCCAAGAACAATCGATCGAAGATCAGTATCTGGCACTTATCGCCAAGTCGGAGTAGAGAGAATTAATGCGCCGCAACCATCCTGCGGCGAATTGACCAACGTATATCTCTATGTGGTGGCTCTCTTCACTTTTTGTATCGGCGATAGAAACAGCCCGGGCGTTTGAGCCCGGGCTGACGCCAGACTGGCAAACGAGGTTTTATTGCCCGGTCTCCACCGATTTAACCTCCTGTTTCCCGGAAGGTCCGGTTTCGCTTTTCGAACTGCTGTCCTCTTGTTTTTGCTCCTTTTCCGGAGCTTTCCAGCGCTCCTTATCCACAGGCAGCTCGTAAGCCGGCAGTTCGACCCGATAGATCGCGTTGTCCCCGACCAGGCGGGCGTGGCTCTCGCCCATTGCCGGTGACGTGCCGATCAAAAGGGTGATCGTATCCTTGGCCTGGCTTTCAAGAACCACCTTGCGCCGGAAGCTATCCTCAGCCACCTTGAAACGCTCCCTCGCCTGCTCGGACCGGGCCACCGGAAAGTCTGCGCGGAGTTGCGTGATGCGGTCGATCAGGCGTTCGACTCGGGCCTTGGCGGCCTGAATGTCTTCCCCGTCCTTGCCCTGTATTTCCCAACCGTTGTCGGTTTTGGCAAGGGTGAGGTTGCCCTCTTCCGGGTCGGTCAGGGTGATTCGGGTCACGCCATCGAGGTCAGCCACCAGAGGGCCACTCGGATCCCTCGTGGCTTCGCTACCGGCGCTCCAGACCCATGCAGTGACCACCAGCTGGATGATCAGAAGTAGTGATAACCGCTTGATGGATTGGTTCATCCGGGTTTTCATCAAGACACCTCCGCAAGAATCGTCTGGTAACGACGGCGATCGCCGGAACGTACCTGTTTACGCCACAGGGCAATGAGGATCAGTCCTGCGAGTGCCAGACCATAATTGGCGTACTCCCAGGCCAGCTGCTGCTGACGTGTCAGCGGCTCCAGGGTTCGTGCGTAGCGGGACTGTCCACGCAGTGCCAGCAAGGCGGGGTCTTCGAGGGACCAGTCCACCGCGTTTTGCATGAAAGTCACCGGTGAGTTATAGACTGTGCCGAGGCTCTGGGAGACCAGGTCCAGCATGGTGTCAGAGGCAAAGGAGCCACTGCTGATCACGAGCAACCGTGCCGACTCGGGTGATGTCCGGATCACCGAGCTGGCGAGGGTGACGTTTTGCGGGTCGGATGATTTTGCCGTGGTATCGCCTCCTTTCTTCGGTGCATCTGCCTTTTCGTCTGGTGCGGCTTGATCAAGCAGGGGGGAGTCCTTATCGCTAAACCAGGACTGGAATCGCCCTGACAAAGCCACGGCAATGAGTTCGGACTGGCGCGCGTCCGGTTCGGCAAATCCGGTTTCCGGGAAGCGCTGGAAGTCCGGCAGGATATCCGCGCTATTGTTGGTCCAACTGCCTGCAGAAGTTGTCAGCAGGCGTGCGACGTTCAGCCCGTCGGTTTTCTGACTGTCCACACCCATCGGTGACGGCCAGCTGACAATCATGTCCCGGAGGTTGGCAGTAATCGGGTGGTTCCTGTTCAACTGGTCACCCCGAAGGTCCGGGAAGAACGGGTAGGGCACCATCTGGATTTCCTGGAAGGTCAGGCCACCCACGTTACGGGTTCTGGGCACGGGCAAGGCGGCATTGCGCGGGTCCAGAACCAGGGACTGCTCGAGGGTAATGCCATGATGAGCCAGCCAGGCCTTGAGGCCGGTCTTCTGCTTGCGGGCCGAGAGTCCCTGCTGCAGAGTGATGTCGTAGGGTGAAGCGGCCACCACTACCCGACCTCCGCGCATCAGGAACTGGTCCATGGCAAACAGGGCTTTTTCGGACAGTTCCGCCGGGTTCAGGACCATCAACAGGTTGGTACCGGCAGGGACCTTGCCTTTGGAAAGGTCGGCATCCACCACCCTTACGTTTTCTTCCAACGCTGCTCTTAATGAGCGGTAGTCACCACCGCGGAAACGGTTGCCGGGTGGAGTGGCGAGAGCCACGGTTTTCAGGGTACCGGGCACCAGTTGCTGCATGCCTTCCTCAATGGCTTTTTCCAGGCTGCTTTGATCCAGTGTTGCCGGAAGCGGAATCTGCACCCGGTTGTCCCCACTTTCCAACATAAGATGGAACCAGAAAGGCTGAGGGTCCAGCAGGCTCGACAGCATGGGGCTGAAACCGTAATCCTCCGCCAGCCGCCTGGCCAGCTGGCCCTCTCCGGCTTGCGGGTTCCGGATGTTTGCAGTGAAGTTGTCACCACCCTTGTTCTCGAGCGCGGTAATGACTGACTCAAGATCTTTACGGAAAGCTTTCAGGTCATCCGGTAACTGCCCGGCCGGAGATACCCACGCGTTCAGGGTGACCGGATCCTCCACCATGGCAAAGGAATCGCCACCGGAACGATAGTTGCGGACCAGGCGGTCAATGGTCCGGGTGATTTCGTATTCCGGATTGTTCAGGGCCACCGCAAGATCGCTCTCATGAGCAGCCTTGACCTCGATCAGATCCCGGAAACCCAGGCGTTCGTAGTCGTCGCCGTAGGCAATCACCACATCGAAATAGGAATTGACGATGGCCGATTCGTACCGGCTGGCGGTCTGGAACGGCACGGGTTTCACGCCGTAGCGTCGGGCAGCCCTGGCTTCGGCTTCCCGGTTTTTGGTGGGGTCGACAAACTCCACACGGACGTTGCCACCACCACGGGCGGCGTATTCTTCCAGCAGGCTCTGCAATCGCGGAACCAGCGGTGCCAGCAGCGGGTGGGTTTTCTCCGAGAAATAGCCCTTGATCCGCAGCGGCTCCCTGAGGTTGCCCAACTGTTGCTTGGTTACCCCGGAGAGGGTGTAGAGCCGATTCTCGGTCAGGTCCATACGCACGGCATCCATCGGATGCAACCACAGGTTTGCAGCCAGCAGGTTGACGACCAGCAGGGCTGTGCCTGCCTTCCACCGGCGGTGTGAGGGAGAAGCGGGATTGCCTGTCCAGCGGAGTTTTTCCAGGGTATACACGTTGAGCGCCAGGAACACCCCGGTCAGGGAGAGGTAGTAATAGATATCCCGAAGGTCAAGTACACCGCGGGTGATGGAGTCGAACCGACTACCGGTTCCCAGCAGCTGCAGGAACTGGCCGAACCGGTATCCGGACAGGCTGGTGATCAACGACGAGCCGATCAGATAGAGCAGGCCGCAAATCACCACGGTGATGATCAGCGCGACAATGGGATTGTCGGTGCGGCTGCTGGTAAAAAGACCAATGGCTATGTAGGAGGAGCCTAGGAACAGGGTGGCCAGATAACCGCCGATCACCGGGCCCGTGTCCAGAGGTCCGAGCAGACCAACGGTGAATGGCAGCGGCAGGGTCAGGACAAGGGCCACGCAGAGCAGTCCGAATGCGGCAAGGAACTTGCCCAGTACCAGTTGCCATAGGGATATCGGAGAGGTCAGCAGGTTTTCCAGGGTGCCGGCCCGACGTTCCTCCGACCAGCTCCGCATAGTGAGCGCGGCGATCAGGAAAATCAGCAACAGCGGCAGCCAGTCAAACAGTGGCTCCAGGTCGGCAATGTTGCGGGCGAAAAAGGCTTCGGCCCAGAAAAAGACAAACAGGCAAGCCGCCGCGAACAGTCCCAGAAACAGATAGGCTGCTGGCGACGCAAACCAGGCCCGGAACTCGTTGCGGGCAACGTTCAAAAGGTCAGTCATGGGCCACCTCCCCGTTCACTTCGGCAAAAACACGTTCCAGGTCGCGATGCTCCGGTGCCAGGGCGAAGACCGGGATATTGGCGGCGACCAGTTCGTCGGTGATCACAGGCAACCGGGTCTCATCCGCCTTGAAGTGGTACTCGAACCGGTTGTTCCCGGTTGAGGTCTCTGCCAGTAACGACGCCGCCGGCAGGACGGAATCCAGAGCGGGTCGGGCATCGGCGCCGGTTACCAGGCGGATGCGGTCTGTCTCCCGTAGCTCATCCAGGTGTTTGTCCACCACCAGACGGCCGGAACGCATGATCATTACCCGCTCGCAGACGGCCTGTACCTCCTGGAGTATATGGGTGGAGACAATCACGGTAGCGGTTTTCGACAGTTCCCGGATAAGTGCGCGCATCTGGTGGATCTGGGTCGGGTCCAGGCCATTGGTGGGCTCGTCAAGAATAACGATTTTCGGATCGTGGAGAATGGCCTGGGCCACTCCCACCCGTTGCCGGTAGCCGCGGGACAGGGTCTGGATGGTGCTGGTGGCCTTATCCTTGAGGTCCGTGCGCCTGATGGCCCGGGCGATGGCGGTGTTGCGATCGGCCTCGGGAACATGGTGCAGAGCGGCCTGGTAGGCGAGAAAATCGATAACTGTCATTTCCGGCCAGACAGGGCAGTTCTCGGGCAGGTAGCCAATCCTCGACTGGATGGCCGAAGTATCCTGGCCGATGTCCAGCCCGTCGATGGTGATCCGGCCGGCGGTGGGCTCCAGAAAGCCCGTGAGCATCTTCATGATGGTGGTTTTGCCGGCCCCGTTGTGCCCGAGCAGCCCCACGACCTCGCCGGGAGCCACGGAGAACGAGACCCGATCCACCGCAGTGAAATCGCCGTACCGGCGAGACAGGTTCTCCACTTGGATCATTGCAATACTCCGCTTTTTTTAAGCTCAAACCACGACCACCCGGAGAAATACGACGACCGGCAAGGTATCCAGAGCGTCGCTTTCTGGTTGTTGTGGCTCTTCAGAGCGGTTGTTTTTAACGATTCAATACGGATCTGGCGGTCACAACACGCCAGAAATGGCCATAGGGTCTGACGCTCAAAGTTCAAGATTTATCTAAAATGACAGTCTGTTAATGCGATGATTGCGGCAATGCCTCTGACGGAATGGGGCATTTCCCGTTCCCCTGGCGGGTGGATATGGTAAAGTCGCACGGCATGCGGGCAGGTGTTTACCGGCGCGGCCCGTCTGCTGTACCACTGGATTTTTGCTTCGAAGGAACCGGATCATGAAGAGCTCCCTGTGCCAGAAGCTACCTCTCGTCTCTGGCTTTTTGCTGGTTCTGTTTCTGGGAGGCTGCAGCACGGTTTACTACAACACCATGGAAAAACTCGGTTTCGAAAAGCGGGATATCCTGGTGGACCGGGTGGAAGATGCGCGGGATGCCCAGTCCGAGGCCCAGGAAACCTTCCGCTCGTCCCTGGCGCGCTTCCAGAGCGTGGTGGCCACCCCGGATACCGAGCTCAAGGACAAGTATGAAGAAATCCGGGATGCCTATGAGGACAGTGTCGATGCCGCCGACGAAGTCAGGGATCGTATTGACGGCGTCGAGGATGTTTCCGAAGCCCTGTTCGCCGAGTGGGAGGACGAGCTGGATCTCTACGAGAGTGCTTCCCTGAGGCGCAGCAGCGAGCAACAGCTGCGTGAAACCCGGAGCCAGTACCAGCAACTGATCACCCGCATGCACCAGGCCGAAGACCGCATGGACCCGGTCCTGCAGGCGTTCGAGGATCAGGTGCTGTATCTCAAGCACAACCTCAATGCCCAGGCGATCGGCGCCCTGGAGAACGAACTGGGCCGGATCCGCAGTGATGTGGACAGCCTGATCCGCAACATGGAAGCCTCCATCGCCGAATCCGAGGCCTTCATCCGGAGGTTCCGGGATCAGTAGCCCACCTCAAGCGTCACCTACAAAAAACAAAAAAGGGAAGTCCGACTCGGGCTTCCCTTTTTCGTTCAGGTGAGGCTGGCTTGTCTCAGCCGGTTTTCCGGACATCGTTTTCCGAGACCGGTTGGAGTGCTTCCGTGCTGGTCCGGTTACCGAGGAAATCCGGCCGTGGCTTGTTACCGCAGTAGGGCTGTTCGAGCTGGTTTTCCACACTGTTGTAGACGAAGAACAGGTTGCTGCGCGGCCAGGGCGACATGTTGGCGTTGGAGGCGTGCAGGGTGTTGCACTCGAAGATGATCAGGGAGCCGGCGGCGCCGGTGGGTGCCTTGATGCCGAATTCATCCGCCATCCGTTTCAGATCCCGGTCATTGGGTACCCCCAGCTCCTGTTTTTTCAGGGACGACTGGTAGTTGTCCTCCGGAGTGCGTCCCACACAGGGCACGAAGGTCTTGTGGGAGCCGGGAATCAGCATCAGGGGCCCGTTGAACGGGGTGTTATCGGTCAGGGCGATGGAGAAGCTCACGGCACGCATCCGCGGCATGCCATCCTCGGCGTGCCAGGTCTCGAAATCGGAATGCCAGTCAAAGCCCTTGCCGTGGAAGCCCGGTTTGAAGTTGATGCGGGACTGGTGGATGTAGGCATCGCTGCCCAGCAGCTGGCGCACCATGGCGAGAATTCTCGGATCCCGGGTCAGGCGGTCAAAACGCTCGGACAGCTCGTGGATGCCGAAGATCGAGCGGATCTCCTGTTTGCCCGGCTCCGTGATGGTGCCTTCCGAGCGCAGGATGCTGTCGTCATCCTCATAGGCGCGCAGATCTTCACGGAATTTCTGTACCGTGGCCTGATCGAGGAAGTTGTTGATGGCCAGGAAACCGTCGCGCTCGTATTGGGCCAGTTCGGTTTCGCTCAGGGGGCCGTTGGTACGTTCGTCTCCGGTGCTGTGGATAACCGGGTCCCGGCGTTCAAAGCTCGGGGTGGGGCGTTCCAGGCGGGTTGGATAAAAGTCGTCAGAACGAGTTTCCATATTCGAACCTCCTTACTTTTATTCAGTAACTGAAATTTTCTTTTAACCTCATGAAGTTAATGGCTTTGGCATGGAAAGGCACCAGAGATGTGGGGTTGCCTTTTCTGATTTCAAGGGCAAAAAAATCCCGGGGCGGGGCACCCCGGGATCAAGAGTCACCGGCCGGATCAACCGGTGAAGGCCATATGATCGGAATCCAGTTGCATCAGGCTCCGGGTCGGGCTGAGCATGCTGGTGGCGTGGGCCTGGGCCCGGGGTAACAGGCGCTCGAAGTAGAATTCCGTGGTGGCCAGCTTGGCCTGATAGAACTCTTCCGAGTCAGCGCCACCGTTATCCAATTTATCCACAGCCACCGCAGACTGGCGCAGCCACATGTAGGCCATGGTCACGTAGCCGCTGTACATCAGGAAGTCGTTGGCGGCGGAGCTCACCACATCGCGGTCCCTGCGCGCCGCCAGCATCACCCGCACCGTCAGCAGGTTCCACTGGGCGGTCAGCTTGAGCAGCTCGACGGCATACGGCCGCAGGCGTTTGTCGGTCAGGTGCTTGCGGGCGCGGTTTGCGACTTTCAGGGTGAATTCCCGGACCGCGCCGCCCTGGGTCATCAGCAAGACCTTGCGGCCCAGCAAGTCGAGGGCCTGGATGCCGGTCGTGCCTTCATACAGGGTGGCGATGCGGGTATCCCGGACGATCTGTTCCATGCCGTGTTCCCGGATATAGCCGTGCCCACCGAACACCTGCATGCCCAGGTTGGTGCACTCGTACCCCAGTTCGGTCAGGAAACCCTTCAGGATCGGGGTCAGGAAGCCGAGTTTGTCGTCGTAGGCCTCGGCTCTCTTGTCATCCCCCCGGGTATGGGCCTCCACCATGTGGTCCGCCAGCCGGGCGGCGTAATAGAGCATGGCCCGGCCGCCTTCGGCGACCGCTTTCTGGGTCAGCAGCATGCGACGGACATCGGCGTGGTGGATGATGGCATCGGCCACCTGTTCCGGTTCCTTCTTGCCGGACAGTGCCCGCATGGAACGGCGTTCTCTGGCGTAGTCCAGGGCCCATTGATAGGACAGCTCGGCCGGGCCGACACCCTGGATGGCGGTACCGATCCGGGCGGTGTTCATGAAGGTGAACATGCACTCCAGGCCCTGATTCTCCGGGCCGATCAGGTAACCGGTGGCACCGTCGAAGTTCATCACGCAGGTGGCGGAAGCCTTGATACCCATTTTCTTTTCCAGGCTGCCACAGCTGACGCCATTGCGCTCGCCGACGCTACCGTCGGCGTCCGGCAGGAACTTGGGCACGATGAAAAGGCTGATACCCCGGGTACCCTTGGGTGCATCGGGCAGTCGGGCCAGGACAATGTGGACAATGTTCTCGGTCAGGTCATGTTCACCGGAGGAAATGAAGATCTTGGTGCCGGTGATCCGGTAGCTGCCATCGCCCTGGGGTTCCGCCTTGGTCTTCACCTGGCCCAGGTCGGTACCGCACTGGGGCTCGGTCAGGCACATGGTGCCGCCCCAGCGGCCCTCGGTCAGCGGTACCAGGTAGGTCTGCTTCTGGGCTTCGCTGCCGTGCAGGTAGATGGTGTTCATCGCCCCCAGGGACAGGCCGGGGTACATGGAGAATGACCAGTTGGCGGTGCCCATCATTTCCTGCTTGAGCAGACCCATGGACGCGGGCAGACCCTGACCGCCGTATTCCTCGGGGGCGGACAGGCCCTGCCAGCCGCCCATCATGTACTGGTGGTAGGCTTCCTTGTACCCGGCGGGGGTGGTCACTTCGCCATTTTCCAGCTTGCAGCCTTCCTCGTCGCCGGACTGGTAGAGCGGGCTCAGGACTTCTTCACAGAACTTGCCGCATTCGGCCAGGATGGCATCGACGATGTCCGGCGTGGCGTTTTCGCCGCTGGCCAGCGACTCATAGTGTTTCGGGTAATCAAACACTTCATTGAGCAGGAATTTCATGTCGCGCAGGGGCGCCTTGTAGACCGGCATAACGAAACCTCTGTACCTGTAATGGATTCGGGGGAGGGCGATCGGCCTCCGATGGTTTTTGTTTTACGGCATTCCCGGGGCGCTGCCATTGACGAAAAGCGCCGGTGGCTATGTCACCAAAGACAATTGGCTGAAATGACGATCTCCTGTTCAGCAGCGCAGCCGGTTTCTGATCGAACCCCGGCCGGGTTTCGTATGTTTCTGAACAGCATTCGGAATTTTCTGTAACGGGGGAGTGTAAAAGTCATGCAAAAGCGTCGGTTTCGGTCCCGGGGTACTGGCCCTGTCACACTGCTATGGTTATGTTTGAGTCTGGTGCTGTTGTCCGGCTGTGCGTCCCCGTCGCTGGAGGACTACGCCGACCGCTCGCCGAAACTGGTCCCGGAACAGTTCTTTAGCGGCGAACTTTCTGCCCGTGGGGTGGTCAAGAATTTCTCGGGAGAGGTGATTCGAACCTTCGACGCCGACATCTCGGCCTCCTGGGATGCCAGCGGGGTCGGTACCCTGGACGAAGTGTTCCGCTTCGATGATGGTGAAGTCCAGACCCGTGTCTGGACCCTGGAGCCCACCCCGGAGGGTTATCATGCCGATGCCGGTGACGTGGTTGAACCGGGCACCATGCGCTGGCAGGGCAACGCCATCCATATGAATTACGTACTCCGGGTTGCCTACGGCGACGGCACCATAGACGTGCGCATGGACGACTGGATGTACTTGATTACCCCGGACACCCTGATCAACCAGACCACCATGAGCAAATGGGGGATCGATGTCGGGGAGATCGTGTTGGTCATCCAGAAAAAATAACCGGGCAGGCACCGGATCATTAATCAACAGGCAGTCATACCATCATGTGGAAACAATGGGTCATCGCGCTGGTCCTCGTCGCCGTTGCTGTCGGCGGAGCCTGGGTCTACCGGACATACGACGGCGGCTCGGAACAGCAGGCCGGCGGTGAGCGTCCTGCCAGCGCCGTCAACACGGTGCGCCTGGAGCGCGATACGGTCAGGGACGTGGTCAAGGCGGTGGGGAATCTGCAGGCGCTGAACTCGGTGGAGTTGACCACCGAGGTCAGCGGTCGGGTCGTCGAAATCAACCTGGCGGCCGGTGAGAAGGTGGCTGAAGGGGATCTGCTCCTGCGTCTCGATGACCGCCAGTCCCGAGCCGATCTGGCCGAGATTGAAGCCCGGCTGGCCGACGCCCGCCGGCGACTGGAGCGGGCCAATCGACTGCGTTCCAATAACAGCATTTCCCAGGCCCAGGTGGATGAACTGAGAACGGCTGTCGATGTGGCCCTGGCCCAGCGCCAGGCCGCCCGCGTACGGCTGGAGAATCATCGCATCGAAGCACCGTTTTCCGGCGTGGTTGGTCTCAGTGATATCAGCATCGGTGCCTACGTTACGGCCGGAACCGCGATTACCACCCTGGATACCACCGAACGCATGGAGCTGAATTTCAGTATTCCTGAACGGTTCCTGGGGCAGGTGAGTGCCGGGCAGGAGGTCCGGGGGATTTCCCCGGCCTATCCCGATCAGCCCTTTCGTGGCGAACTGGTGGAGCTGGGTACCCGCATCAACGAGCTGAGCCGGAGCCTGCCGGTTCGGGCCCTGATCGATAACACCAAAGGGCAACTGCGCCCGGGCCAGTTCATGTCGGCCACCCTGACCCTGCAACAGCGGGAAGCACTGGTCATCCCGGAACAGGCGGTGATGATCCGCGGTGATGAGCAGTATGTGTTTGTGGCCGAGGACGGCGCCGCCAGGCGGGTATCGGTGGAGCTTGGCTCGCGGATGCCAGGCCTGGTCGAAGTGGTCAGTGGCGTACAGCCGGAAGATGAGGTGATCGTCACCGGTCAGGATCGCCTGAGTTCCGGTGACCGTATCCGTGTTCTGGACGGCGAGAACGTTATCCCGGAGAACCGTTTCGTCAGCTCCGTGGAGTCCTGAGCCATGGTGCTGTCCGATATTTCCATCAAACGACCGGTCTTTGCCACGGTCCTCAGCCTGCTGATCGTGGTTTTCGGGCTTGCAGCCCTGTTCGAGTTGCCGGTCCGGGAATACCCGGATATCGATCCGCCAGTGGTGTCCATTTCCACCGATTACACCGGTGCCGCCGCCGAGGTGGTGGATACCCAGATCACCCAGGTGATCGAGGGGGCCATCAGTGGCATCGAAGGCATCCGCTCCATCGAGTCTTCCACCGAGCAGGGCGAATCCCGCACCAGCATTGAATTCAATATTTCCCGGGATGTGGATATCGCCGCCAACGATGTGCGCGATGCCGTCTCCCGGGTGGCCAACCAGCTGCCCGACGAGGCCGATGCACCGGTGGTGCGCAAGGCCGATTCCGATGCCCGGCCGATGATGTGGATAACTTTGAGAAGCCAGGTCTGGGACAGTGCCGAGCTCAGCGATTTTGCCGACCGGGTACTTGCGGACCGGTTATCGGTACTCGACGGGGTGGCGGATGTTCGCATCGGCGGTGAGCGCCGGTACGCCATCCGGGTCTGGCTTGATCGCGAGCGGCTGGCGGCCCGGAACATCACCGTGGCTGAAGTGGAGCGGGCGCTGCGCGCCAACAACGTGGAACTGCCGGCCGGCTCGGTAGATTCCTCCACCCGCAATTTTACGGTGCGGGCCGAGGGCAGGTTATCCACAGTCGAACAGTTCCGGGAGCTGGTGATTCGGCGCAACGGCAACGACCTGTTACGTCTTGGTGAGGTGGCCAACGTCCAGATGGGGGTAGAGTCGGATGTCAGCCGGCTGCGGGCCAACGGTGAAACCGCCATCGGCATGGGCATCATCCGCCAGTCCAAGGCCAACACCGTGGCGGTGTCGGATGGCGTTCGGGCCGAGCTGGACCGGATCCGGGAAACCCTGCCGCCGGAAGTCACCATCGCCGAGAGCTACGACGAATCCATCTTCATCCGGGCCTCGATCAAGGAGGTGGTGACCACCCTGGCCATCGCCGTGTCCCTGGTCATCCTGGTGATCTTCCTGTTCCTGCGCTCCTGGCGGGCAACCCTGATTCCGGCCGTGACCATTCCCGTTGCGGTGATCGGTGCCTTCATCGGCCTGGGCTTCCTCGGGTTTTCCATCAACGTTCTGACCCTGCTGGCGGTGATTCTGGCTATCGGTCTGGTGGTGGATGATGCGATCGTCATGCTGGAGAACATCCAGCGCCGGATTGACGAGGGCGAGCCGCCCTTGCTCGCCGCCTATCGGGGCGCGAAACAGGTTGCCTTCGCGGTTATTGCTACCACCCTGACCCTGGTGGCGGTGTTCGTGCCCATCTCGTTCATGGGCGGCAACGTCGGCCGGTTGTTCGCGGAGTTCGGTTTCACCCTCGCCGCAGCCGTGGTGTTTTCCAGCCTGGTGGCCCTGACCCTGGCGCCCATGCTCTGTTCCAAGTGGCTGCGGCACAGCCCGGAATCCGCCGAGGGGCACCGGCTCTGGGCGGCCAGTGAGAAGGTCCTGAATGGCCTGACCCACGGTTACGAGCGTTTGCTTCGCTTTTCCCTGCGCCAGCCGGGCCTGCTCATCGGCCTGGGCATCGCGGGGCTTGTGGTCGCGGCCGTCATCTATCCGAAACTGCCTCAGGAGCTGGCACCGACCGAGGACCGGGGTGTCATCATCATGCCCACCAGCGCCCCCCGCGGCTCCACTGTGGAATTCACTGACCATTACGTGCGCAAGGCCGAGGAGAAGCTGCTGCCTTACCTTGAGGAGGGTATTGCCAACCGGTTGTTGTCCATCGTCGGTTTCCGGGACGAGGAAGATAACGCTTTCATGATCATGGGCCTGGTGCCCTGGGAACAACGGGACATCAAGCAGCAACAGGTGACCAGCGAGATCCGCCAGAAGCTCAGTGACATCTCCGGGATCCGGACCGTGGCCGTGAACCCGCCGGGCCTGGGCCAGCGGGGCTTCAGCCAGCCGGTCGAATTTGTGGTCGCCGGCCCTGACTACGAGTCGGTGCAGGCCTGGAGCGAAGAGATTGTCGAGCGGGCCAAGGAGAACCCGAACCTGCTCAACCTGGAGACGGATTTCGAACTGACCCGCCCGGAACTGCGGGTCAACATCGACCGGGAACGGGCGGCGGACCTGGATATCACCGTCGAGGATGTCGGCCTGACCCTGCAGACCATGCTGGCGTCCCGCCAGGTCACCACCTACCTGGACCGGGGCCGGGAGTACGATGTCATTATCCAGGCCACCGAAGCGGATCGCGCCACACCGGCAGATCTGGGGCAGATTTTCCTGCGCCCGCGGGAAGGGGGTACCCTGATTCCCCTGCAGGCCCTGGTATCGGTGGAGGAAATCGGTGCCAACCCGGACCTGCGCCGGATTGACCGGCTGCCGGCGGTGGTGATCAGTGCCTCCCTGGCCGATGGTTATGATCTCGGCTCGGCGCTGACCTACCTCAACAACCTGGCTGTGGATAACCTGCCGCCGGAGGCGCGAACCAGCTACCAGGGCCTGTCCCGGGAATTCGAGGAATCCTCCAACGCCATCTACGTGACTTTTGGCCTGGCCTTCGTGATCGTGTTCCTGGTGCTGGCCGCCCAGTTCGAAAGCTGGATCCACCCGCTGATTATCATGCTGACGGTGCCGCTGGCGGTGACCGGGGCCCTGCTGGCCCTGTTCTGGTCGGGGATCAGCCTGAATATCTACAGCCAGATCGGGATCATCATGCTGCTGGGGTTGATGGCCAAGAACGGGATACTGATCGTGGAGTTTGCCAACCAGCTCCGGGACAAGGGCTATGAGGTCCGGGAAGCGATCCTCGAGGGCGCGGTGCTGCGTTTCCGACCGGTCCTGATGACCACCATCTCCACCGTGTTCGGTGCCGTACCGCTGGTGATTGCCACCGGCGCCGGCGCCGAGAGCCGGGCCGCTATCGGTATGGTGATCTTGGGCGGTTTACTGTTCGCCACCACCCTCACCCTGTTCCTGATTCCGGTGCTCTATAACCTCCTGGCCCGGTTCGCCAAGTCCACCAATGCGGTGGAAGTGGAACTCGAGCGCCTCGCCGCCGGCCAGGCGGGCGGCGCCGGGTTGGCGACGGCACCGCAAAAACGTGCGGATGATTTCTGAACTGGCACATCTGATTCGTCGAATCCAAAGAATTCTGTGGAAAAATAAATGAACAAACCGCGGATAACCTCTGGATTCATTTTATAGAAATTAATTAAAACAATAAGTTAAGGAGCTTTTTCGGCTTAACGGCAAGCTCTTAAATCTGTGGATAACTTTTTGGAAACTTTTCTGAGAAGAGTCTTCCAAGCCACTGAAAAAGCAAAAATTTCGGCTATTACTTATACAGATTCGGGTCGATTCCGCCGGTTATCAACAAGTGCTCTTGCACGGTGACTTTCAAGTGTCGCTGAGTCTGGTTAAAATTTGCACATCCTGACTGCATTTTCCACGGCGAGGCGTTATACTCGCCGCCCTGTTTTTATCCCCCGATTTCCGAGGTGAAGAGTGGAGTTTCCGACCCGTTTCGATGTCATTGTCATTGGTGGTGGCCACGCCGGTACCGAAGCCGCGCTGGCGGCAGCGCGCATGGGTTCGCAAACCCTGCTGCTGACCCACAACATTGAGACCCTGGGCCAGATGTCCTGTAACCCGGCTATCGGCGGAATCGGCAAGAGCCATCTGGTGAAGGAAATCGACGCTCTCGGTGGTGCCATGGCTCGTGCCACCGATAAGGCCGGTATCCAGTTCCGGGTCCTGAACAGCCGCAAGGGCCCGGCGGTGCGTGCCACCCGCGCCCAGGCGGACCGGGTTCTGTACAAGGCGGCCATCCGCCACGTACTGGAGAACCAGCCAAACCTGACTCTGTTCCAGCAGGCGGCGGACGATCTGGTTGTGGAAAACGACCAGGTGACCGGTGTCGTGACCCAGACCGGCATCCGTTTCAACGCCAAAACCGTGGTGTTGACCACCGGCACCTTCCTTGGCGGGGTTATCCACATTGGCATGCAGCACCACTCCGGCGGCCGCGCCGGGGATGCGCCGGCCAACGCCCTGGCCAAACGCCTGCGCGAACTGCCGTTCAACGTCGGCCGCCTGAAAACCGGCACCCCGCCCCGGATCGATGCCCGCTCTGTGGATTTCTCGGTCATGGACAAGCAATGGGGCGACAATCCGATCCCGGTGATGTCCTTCATCGGTAGCCGGGACGAGCACCCCGAGCAGGTCTGCTGCTACGTGACCCGTACCACCGAGCAGACCCACGACATCATCCGCAGCGGTTTTGACCGCTCACCGATGTTTGCCGGCAGCATCGAGGGGGTGGGCCCGCGCTACTGCCCGTCCATCGAGGACAAGGTAAACCGGTTCGCGGATAAGGATTCACACCAGATTTTCGTGGAGCCCGAGGGCCTGACCACCAACGAACTGTATCCGAACGGCATCTCCACCAGCCTGCCCTTCGATATCCAGCTGGCCGCAGTACACTCCATTCCAGGGTTCGAGAACGCCCACATCACCCGGCCGGGCTACGCCATCGAATACGATTACCTGAACCCGCAGGACCTGCGCCACACCCTGGAAACCAAGTTCATCCAGGGCCTGTACTTTGCCGGCCAGATCAACGGCACCACCGGTTACGAAGAAGCTGGCGCCCAGGGCCTGCTGGCGGGCATCAACGCCTCCCTGCGTGCCCAGGAGAAGGACGAATGGTACCCGCGCCGGGATGAAGCCTATCTCGGCGTGCTGGTGGACGACCTGATCACCATGGGTACCAGTGAGCCATATCGCATGTTCACCAGCCGTGCCGAATACCGGCTGATCCTGCGCGAAGACAACGCCGACCTGCGCCTGACCGAGACCGGCCGCAAGCTGGGCCTGGTAGATGATAACCGCTGGCAGAAGTTCAACGACAAACGGGAAGGCATCACCAAAGAACGCAGCCGCCTGGAATCCACCCGGATCCACCCGAACACCGAGGCCGGCGAGCGCGCCAACGGTTTTCTGAAACAGCCCATGACCCGGGACCAGTCCCTGGCGGAACTGCTGCGTCGTCCGGAGATTGCCTACGACCAGATTGCCGAGATTGGCGGCAAACGGGCCGACGATCCGAACGTGGCGGATCAGGTGGAAATCGAGATCAAGTACGAGGGCTACATCTCCCGCCAGGCGGACGAGATCGAGCGCCTGCGCAAGAACGAGAACACCGCCCTGCCCATCGACCTGGACTACGACGTGATCGGCGGGCTGTCCAATGAGATCAAGCAGAAGCTCAAGGACGTGCGGCCGGAGACCGTGGCCCAGGCCTCCCGTATCCAGGGTGTTACCCCGGCGGCGGTGAGCCAGATCCTGGTGCACCTGAAAAAGCGGGATCTGCTGCGCAAGCAGAGCGCCTGAGCCTGGCCCATGACGCAAGCACTCTGGCAACGCCAGCTCCGGGACGGGCTGGCCGAGATGAATCTGTCCCTGACCGACGGCCAGCAGCAACAGCTGTTGGCCTTTCTGGCTTTGCTCAACAAATGGAACAAGGCGTATAACCTGACCGCCGTGCGTGATGAGCGGGTGATGGTTTCGCGCCAGCTGCTGGACAGCCTGAGCATTCTGCCCTGGATCACCACGGACCACCTGCTCGATGTTGGTGCTGGTGGAGGTCTGCCGGGTATTCCCCTGGCCATCGCCCTGCCGGGCAAGCGCTTCACCCTGCTCGACAGCAATGGGAAGAAGACCCGCTTCCTGAACCAGTGTGTACTGGAACTGGGGCTGGACAACGTTGACGTGATCCATGGCCGGGCCGAGGACTGCCAGCCTGAGCAGCCCTTTACCCAAATCAGCAGCCGGGCCTTCACGGCTCTGGATAACCTGGTGACCTGGTGCGGCTCGTTACTGGACAATGAGGGCGAGTTCCTTGCCATGAAAGGTCAGTTTCCGGATGATGAGGTAGCTGCCCTTCCGGTCGGCTGGCAGGTAAAATCCAGCCATTCCCTGAAGGTCCCCGGCGCAGATGGCGAGCGGCATTTGCTGGTCGTTGCCCGGGCAGAGCATTCCCGGTAACCCGCAACAGGAGGCAAAACATGGCGCGCGTGATTGCAGTGACCAATCAGAAAGGCGGTGTGGGCAAGACCACCACCTGCGTCAACCTGGCTGCCTCCCTGGCTGCAACCAAGCGGCGGGTGCTGCTGGTGGATATGGACCCGCAGGGCAACGCCACCATGGGCAGTGGTGTGGACAAGAATGCCCTGGAGTTGTCTGGTTATGATGTCCTGACCAAGCGCGCGACTCCGGCTGATGTGATTGTCACCGTGGAGAACGGCGGGTTCGACCTGCTTCCGGCCAACGGCGACCTGACCGCGGCGGAAGTGGAGCTGATGAACGAGATTGGCCGGGAACACCGTCTGCGTCTGTCCCTGAACAGTATCCGGGACCGTTATGATTACATTCTGATTGACTGTCCGCCGTCCTTGAACCTGTTAACGGTGAACGCCCTGTCGGCTGCAGATTCCGTGCTGATTCCCATGCAGTGCGAGTACTATGCCCTGGAGGGTCTGGCGGCGCTGATGAACACGGTGGAGCAGATCCAGGAAACCGTGAATCCGAACCTGGAGATCGAGGGCCTGCTGCGCACCATGTACGATCCGCGCAACAGCCTGACCCTGGATGTATCCGCCCAGCTGGCGGAGTTTTTCGGTGATAAGGTCTATCGTGCCGTGATTCCCCGCAATGTCCGCCTGGCGGAAGCGCCCAGTTATGGTCTGCCGGCCCTGAAGTATGATCGTGCCTCCAAGGGCGCCGTGGCCTACCTGGCTCTGGCCGGGGAAATGGTTCGCCGCCATGGCTCGAAAAAGACATCCGAGCCGGTTGCGGTGTAACATACCGGGCCGTTGGCACACGATACACAACGCTTTTCAACGGGAAGAATGACAGACACCATGGCGGCGAAGAAACGAGGATTGGGTGAGCGTGGACTGGGAGCCCTGCTGCAGGGTTCAAAGGTCAACCTGAACCAGGAGGTGAAGGACCACGACGGTGAGCTGCGCGAGATCCCGATCGATCTGGTCCAGCGTGGCCGTTACCAGCCCCGCCGGGACATGGATCCCGCTGCCCTGCAGGAACTGGCCGATTCCATCCGCCAACAGGGGGTGATGCAGCCGGTGGTGGTTCGCCCCATCGCCGAGGGTCGCTTTGAGCTGATTGCCGGTGAGCGCCGCTGGCGGGCGGCCCAGATTGCCGAACTCGACAGCCTGCCTGCCATCATCCGGGATGTGCCCGATGAAGCCGCCATCGCCATGGCGCTGATCGAGAACATCCAGCGCGAGAACCTCAATCCCATTGAGGAAGCCTTTGCCCTGCAGCGCCTGCAGGACGAGTTCGGACTGACCCAGGCCCAGGTCGCCGAGGCTGTGGGTAAGTCCCGGACCACCATCACCAATCTGCTGCGATTGATCGGGCTGACCGAGGATGTCCGGTTGATGCTCGAACACGGTGACCTGGAAATGGGCCACGGCCGGGCCATGCTGACCCTGCCCCCGGAACTGCAGATGCAGGTAGCCCGTCAGGTGGTGGCCAAGTCCCTCTCGGTGCGCCAGACCGAAGCGCTGGTGCGGCGGGTCCAGCAACAGTCGTCCGAGGGCAAGTCGAAAGACAAGGGTGCCATTGATCCCAATATAAGGGCCTTGCAGGACGATCTGGCTGAGCGTCTCGGGGCCCGGGTCTCCATCAATCACGGTCAGCGTGGCAAGGGCAAACTGGTGATCGAATACAGCTCCCTGGACGAGCTCGATGGCATTCTGGGCCATATCAAGTAGCCAGAATTTTCCCTACTCTTTTCGACCCCCTACGAAAGTCCCCAGGGGGTTAATTACACAACATGTAGTGTTCAAATTTTGTTCCTGCACCTATTTCTGTCCAATGGGCGCAAACGCCACTGATTTCGCGTCATTTGGGCTGCCATGCCGCGGTCGGATTTGTTGATTCGTGCACATTGAACACATATAATCTGCGGCGCTTGTATCGGTGTATTTGTTCATTTTTTAGACCGAATCGAGTCGAAAACACCGAATTCCCGGGAAAAACATGACGAAGGCAACCCCGAGCGGCATCCGCCGCCCGCCCATCGCACGATGGTTCTTGATTGAGAGTGTGATCCTTGTCGTCGTCAGCCTGGCCTTTTTATTACGCAGTCAGGTCGCAGGTTATTCAGCGCTACTGGGCGGTCTTATTTTTCTGCTGCCCCATGGTTACTTTGCGCTCAAGGCATTCCGCTACTCCGGCGCGCGGTCTGCCAAAAAGATCATGAGTTCTTTTTACCAGGGTGAGGCCGGCAAGCTCATCCTGTGCGCCATCCTCTTCACGATGGTGTTCAAATGGATTCAGCCGCTTGATATAGCGGCACTTTTTTTAACATTTGCGATCATGCTGGTCACCAACTGGTTGACACCGCTTCTGGCGGGCAGCAATACGCAGCAAAGCTAACTGGACCTGGGAAACCGTTATGGCAGGAAGTGCATCCGAATATATCCAGCATCACCTCCAGAACCTGACGTATGGCAAGTTGCCGGCGGGTTACGAGCGTGCCGACGGCACGGTACTGCAGGAAACGCAGTGGACCCTGGCGCAAAACGCTGCCGAAGCCTCCGATATGGGTTTTATGGCCCTGCATATTGATTCCCTCGGATGGTCGGTAGCCCTCGGCGCCCTGTTTCTGTTTATCTTCCGTCTGGCCGCCAAGCGCGCCACTTCCGATAAGCCCGGCGGGCTGCAGAACTTCGTGGAAGTCATGGTCGAGTTCGTGGACAACAGTGTGAAGGAAACCTTCCATGGCAAGAACAAGGTGATTGCCCCGCTGTCCTTGACCATCTTCTGCTGGATCTTCCTGATGAACCTGATGGATCTGGTGCCGGTGGACTTTCTGCCGCAGCTGTTCCACCTGATGGGTCTGGAGTACATGAAGGTCGTTCCGACCACCGACGTGAACGTGACCCTGGGTATGTCCCTGTCCGTGTTCGCGCTGATCATCTACTACAGCCTGAAGGTTAAGGGCGTGGGTGGCTTCCTCGGCGAGCTGACTCTGCACCCCTTCTCCTCCGACAACATGTTCCTGAAGATCCTGCTGGTGCCGGTCAACCTGCTGCTGGAGGGCGTGAGCCTGATCGCCAAGCCGATTTCACTGGCACTGCGTCTGTTCGGTAACCTGTACGCCGGCGAGCTGATCTTCATCCTGATTGCACTGCTGCCGCTGTGGGCACAGTGGACGCTGTCTGTACCCTGGGCGATCTTCCACATTCTGGTAATCACCCTGCAGGCGTTCATCTTCATGATGTTGACGATCGTGTACCTGAGCATGGCTCACGAAGATAGTCACTGATCGGACAGCATTGAACCGTAGTCTTAAACCCTAAACCCTTAAACTGAAAACCTAACTGAAACTGGGAGTTATCATGGAAACTGTAGTTGGAATGACCGCTATTGCTGTTGCACTGCTGATCGGCCTGGGTGCCCTGGGTACTGCAATCGGCTTTGGTATCCTCGGTGGCAAGTTCCTGGAAGGCGCCGCGCGTCAGCCGGAAATGACCCCGATGCTGCAGGTTAAAATGTTCATCGTTGCAGGTCTGCTGGACGCCGTAACCATGATCGGTGTTGGTATCGCGCTGTTCTTCACTTTCGCCAACCCGTTTGTCGGCCAGATCGCCGGTTAATCGAGTCGCCAGCCGGGGGCTTTACCCCGGTCAGATGATTCTTAACAAAACAGGCGAGAGGTGAAGACGTGAACATTAATTTGACGATGATTGGTCAAGCCATCGCGTTCTTTATCTTTGTCGTCTTCTGCATGAAGTATGTGTGGCCGCCAATCATGGCCGCACTGCAGGAGCGTCAAAAGAAGATCGCTGACGGCCTGGCTGCTTCAGACCGTGCTGCGCGCGATCTGGAACTGGCTCAGGAAAAGTCAGCTCAGGAACTGCGTGAAGCCAAGCAGCAGGCTGCGGCCCTGATTGAGCAGGCCAACAAGCGTGCGGCCCAGATTGTGGAAGCATCCAAGGATGACGCCCGCAAGGAAGGCCAGAAGCTGATTGAGCAGGCCAAGGCCGAAATTGAACAGGAGCGTAATCAGGCTCGTGACGCCCTGCGTGCAGAAATTGCCGCAATCGCTGTCGCCGGTGCTGAGAAGATCCTGGAAACCTCTGTCGATGCCTCCAAGCACAACGAGATGTTGGAAAAACTGGCGGCAGAACTTTAAACGGCGAGGTTCATCATGGCAGAACTGAGAACGCTGGCCCGTCCATACGCGAAAGCAGCATTTGCAGCCGCCCAGGAGCATAAAGAGCTGGCTGAGTGGTCCCAGGTGCTGACGATTGCCGGACAGGTCACCGCGAATGAAGACATTCGACAGCTTCTCGCGAATCCGGGTCTGGAGGAGCAGAAGAAAGCCGAGCTGATTCTGGAGGTCGTCGAGGACGGCGTCACCGAACAGGTTCGCAATTTCTTCGCTGTACTGGCAGAAAACCGCCGGCTGACTCTTCTTCCTGAGATTGCAGCGCTCTTCAACACATACCGGGCTGATCTGGAGCGCACTGTTGATATCGACGTCACCGCCGCATTCGAGCTGACGGACGAACAGCAACAGAAGCTCGCCCAGGCGCTCTCCGAAAAACTCGAGCGGAAAGTGTCACTCGCAGCGTCACTGGACAAGTCTCTGATTGGCGGTGTGATCATCCGCACCGGCGATATGGTCATTGACGCATCTGTACGCGGAAAGCTAAACAAGCTGGCCGACGCTCTGGGCTCCTGATTTCAGCACAAGGTTTGAGGATATTGGCATGCAGCAACTGAATCCATCCGAGATCAGTGACATCATCAAGAAGAGAATCGAAAAGCTCGATATCTCTTCCGAAGCAAAGAACGAAGGTACGATCCTGTCCGTTTCTGACGGTATCGTGCTGATCCACGGTCTCGCTGACGTTATGTACGGTGAGATGATTGAATTCGCCAACGGCACTTTCGGCATGGCTCTGAACCTGGAGCGTGATTCCGTTGGTGCGGTTGTACTGGGTGACTACGAAGATCTGGCCGAAGGTCAGAAGGTTCGTTGTACCGGCCGCATCCTGGAAGTTCCGGTAGGTCCGGAGCTGATGGGTCGTGTGGTTGACGCCCTGGGTAATCCGATCGACGGCAAGGGCGATCTGGGCACCGAGCTGACCTCCCCGGTCGAGAAGGTTGCACCTGGCGTTATCGCTCGTCAGTCCGTTGACGAGCCGGTCCAGACCGGTCTGAAAGCCATCGATACCATGGTGCCGATCGGTCGCGGTCAGCGTGAGCTGATCATCGGTGACCGTCAGATCGGTAAGACTGCGGTTGCGATCGACGCGATCATCAACCAGAAGGACACCGGCATCAAGTGTATCTACGTTGCCGTTGGCCAGAAGCAGTCTTCCATCGCCGCTGTGGTACGTAAGCTCGAAGAGCACGGTGCCATGGACCACACCATCGTGGTTGCCGCGGGTGCTGCGGATCCTGCTTCCATGCAGTTCCTGGCTCCGTACGCCGGTACCTCCATGGGTGAATACTTCCGTGACCGTGGTCAGGACGCCCTGATCATTTACGACGACCTGTCCAAGCAGGCTGTGGCTTACCGCCAGATCTCCCTGCTGCTGCGTCGTCCGCCGGGCCGTGAAGCTTACCCGGGTGACGTATTCTACCTGCACTCCCGTCTGCTCGAGCGCGCTTCCCGCGTTAACGCTGACTACGTAGAAGAGTTCACCAACGGCGAAGTGAAAGGCAAGACCGGTTCCCTGACCGCCCTGCCGATCATCGAGACCCAGGCCGGTGACGTTTCCGCATTCGTACCGACCAACGTGATCTCCATCACCGACGGCCAGATCTTCCTGGAAACCAACCTGTTCAACTCCGGCATCCGTCCGGCGATGAACGCCGGTATCTCCGTATCCCGGGTAGGTGGTTCCGCCCAGACCAAGATCATGAAGAAGCTCGGCGGTAACATCCGTCTGGCCCTGGCCCAGTATCGTGAACTGGCCGCTTTCGCCCAGTTTGCTTCCGATCTCGACGAAGCAACCCGTAAGCAGCTTGAGCACGGTCAGCGTGTTACGGAACTCATGAAGCAGAACCAGTACAGCCCGATGTCCGTGGCTGAGATGGGCACGGTTCTGTTTGCAGCCAACGAAGGCTTCCTGGACGACGTTGATGTCGACAAGGTGGTTAAGTTTGAAGCGCAGATGCTCGACTGGATGCGCTCCGAGCAGAAAGACCTCCTCGACAAAATCAACGAGAAGGGCGATTACAACGACGAAATCGCTTCCGGCCTGAAAGCTGCACTTGAGAAATTCAAGACCACTCAGAGCTGGTAAGAAATCGGGCCTGCGGCATCAGTCGCGGGCCGCTTTCGTAGCAACGAGTGTCTAACTTGAGAAGGCAGTGAGTTATGGCCGTCGGCAAAGAAATACGTAACCAGATTTCAAGCATCAAGAGCACGCAGAAAATCACCAGCGCCATGGAAATGGTGGCTGCGAGTAAGATGCGGAAGGCTCAGGAGCGCATGCAGGCGACTCGCCCGTATGCCGACAAGATGCGTCAGGTGATCGGGCACATTGCCAAGGCGAATGCTCAGTACAAGCACCCGTTCATGGTCGAGCGCGACGTAAAGCGCGTGGGCTATATCGTGGTGTCGACTGATCGTGGCCTCTGCGGTGGTCTGAACATCAACCTGTTCAAAGCGCTTGTCCGTGAAATGAAAGCGTGGAAAGAAAAAGGGGTCGAAACCGATCTGTGCGCCATCGGGCAGAAAGGGGCTTCCTTTTTCCGGAGCTACGGCGGCAACGTCGTTGCGGCATTGACCCATCTGGGTGACAGCCCGAGCTCCGAAAAACTCATCGGCAACGTCAAGGTCATGTTGGACGCGTTCTCGGAAGGCAAGATCGATCGCCTTTACGTGGTAAGCAACGAGTTCGTCAACACCATGACCCAGAGCCCGAAGGTGGAGCAGCTTCTGCCCCTGCCTCCGAGTGAAGACGAAGAAGAGATCAAGAACCAGTGGGATTATCTCTACGAGCCCGATGCCAGGCAGATCCTCGATGGCCTTCTGCCACGTTTTATTGAATCCCAGGTATACCAGGGTGTGGTAGAGAATCTGGCATGTGAACAGGCAGCCCGGATGATCGCCATGAAGAGCGCAACTGATAACGCCGGTAGCATTATCGACGAACTTCAGCTGGCTTATAACAAGGCGCGTCAGGCAGCCATCACCCAAGAGATTTCAGAGATTGTGAGCGGTGCGGCTTCGGTCTGATCACCCCACGATCCAACTGGTTTTATTGACTATCAAGATAACGAGGAACCGAGCATGAGTAGCGGACAAATCGTTCAGATCATTGGCGCGGTTATCGACGTGGAATTCCCACGTGACTCCGTACCCAACGTATATGACGCACTGCTGCTTGAAGGTGGCGAAACAACTCTGGAAGTCCAGCAGCAGCTGGGTGACGGCATTGTTCGTACCATCGCCATGGGCAGCACCGAGGGCCTGAAGCGTGGCCTGAAAGCAGAAAACACCGGCAAGCCGATCTCCGTACCGGTTGGTACCCAGACTCTGGGCCGGATCATGGACGTTCTGGGTCGTCCCATCGACGAACAGGGCGACATCGGCGAAGAAGAGCGCTGGGCTATCCACCGCAAGGCACCGGGCTATGCCGATCAGGCCGCCTCTGCCGACCTGCTGGAAACCGGCATCAAGGTTATCGACCTGATCTGCCCGTTCGCCAAGGGTGGTAAGGTTGGCCTGTTCGGTGGTGCCGGTGTAGGCAAGACCGTAAACATGATGGAGCTGATCAACAACATCGCGAAAGAGCACTCCGGTCTCTCCGTATTCGCGGGTGTTGGTGAGCGGACCCGGGAAGGTAACGACTTCTACTATGAAATGAAGGAGTCCAACGTTCTCGATAAGGTTGCCATGGTTTACGGCCAGATGAACGAGCCTCCCGGAAACCGTCTGCGTGTGGCCCTGACCGGTCTCACCATGGCCGAGAAATTCCGTGACGAAGGTCGTGACGTACTGTTGTTCGTTGACAACATCTACCGTTACACCTTGGCCGGTACCGAGGTATCCGCACTGCTGGGCCGTATGCCGTCCGCGGTAGGTTACCAGCCGACCCTGGCCGAAGAGATGGGCCAGCTGCAGGAGCGGATCACGTCCACCAAGACCGGTTCCATCACGTCCATCCAGGCGGTCTACGTACCGGCGGATGACTTGACTGACCCGTCCCCGGCCACCACCTTCTCGCACCTGGATGCGACCGTGGTACTGAGCCGTGACATCGCCTCCAAGGGTATCTACCCGGCGATCGATCCGCTGGATTCCACCTCTCGTCAGCTGGATCCGCTGATCATCGGTCAGGAGCACTATGAAGTGGCTCGTGGCGTGCAGACCAACCTGCAGCGCTACAAGGAGCTGAAAGACATCATCGCCATCCTGGGTATGGACGAGCTGTCAGAAGAAGACAAGCTGACCGTTGCCCGTGCCCGTAAGATCGAGCGTTTTCTGTCCCAGCCGTTCCACGTTGCTGAAGTATTCACCGGTTCCCCCGGTAAGTACGTGTCTCTGAAGGAGACCATCAGCAGCTTTAAGGGCATCCTCAACGGCGACTATGACGACATGCCTGAGCAGGCGTTCTACATGGTCGGTACCATCGAGGAAGCGGTCGAGAAAGCGAAGGAAATGAAGAGCAAGGGCGAGTAAACTGAAGCCCAAGCCCGATTTTCCGGATCGATCAAAGAGGCAACTGACATGGGTATGACCGTGCATTGTGACGTGGTAAGTGCCGAAACAAAGATCTATTCCGGATTGGTAGAGATGCTGATCGCAGCGGGCTCTGAAGGTGACCTGGGTATTGCCCCGGGTCACGCTCCGCTGCTGACCCAGCTGAAGCCTGGTCCCATTCGGATCATCAAGCAGGGCGGTGAAGAAGAGATTCTTTACGTGTCCGGCGGATATCTGGAGGTCCAGCCCAATCTGGTGACTTTGCTGGCAGACACAGCCGTTCGTGCAAAGGATGTCGACGAAGCTGCTGCGCTTGAAGCCCAGAAAGAGGCTGAGAAGGCACTTGCCGACAAGACCGGTGAATTCGAGTATTCCCGTGCTGCTGCGGAACTGGCCGAGGCTGTCGCTCAGCTTCGTACCATCCAGCAGCTGCGTAACAAAATGCGCTGAGCATTTTCGTTTCGGGTTTGCCGAACACCAAAGCCGCATCCTGAGCGGCTGGAATACCAGCGCCCTGCGTTGGCGATCCGGCCCCGATGGTTGCGGCTTTTTTATTGATTCAAACAAACACCCCGGGAGCCTGAGTTTTCCATGAGCCCGTTACACGTCGTGATCCTGGCTGCAGGCCAGGGTTCCAGAATGAAGTCCGCCCTGCCCAAGGTTCTGCATCCGGTAGCGGGCAAAGCCATGCTGCATCACGTGGTTGATACCGCCAAGCAGCTCGGGGCGGAGAAAATTCACACGGTGATCGGCCATGGTGCGGATCAGGTGCGTGATTCCCTCGACGATGAGACGGTGAACTGGGTACTCCAGACCGAACAACTGGGCACCGGCCATGCCGTCGCCCAGGCCCTGCCGGACCTGCCGGATGATGCCCGGGTTCTGGTCCTGTACGGGGATGTCCCCCTGACCCGCCGGGAAACCCTGGAAGCCATGGTCAGCGAGCTGGACGAGAGCAACGTGGCGCTGCTGACCGTGGATATGGACAACCCCCATGGTTACGGCCGAATCGTGCGCAATGACCAGGGCGAAGTTCAGGCCATTGTCGAGCAGAAGGACGCCACCGCCGAGCAGCAAGCCATCCACGAGGTGAACACCGGCATTCTGGCGGTCTCCGCCAAACATCTGAAAAGCTGGTTGCCGACCCTGTCCAACAGCAATGCCCAGGGCGAGTACTACCTGACCGACATTATCGCCATGGCGGTGGAGCACGGGTTGGCGGTAACTGTCTCACAGCCTCTCAACCCGTTTGAAGTGCAGGGTGTGAACAACCGGGTGCAGTTGGCGGAACTGGAACGCTGGTACCAGCGCCAGCAGGCCGAGCGCCTGATGACTGAAGGCGCCAGCCTGGCGGACCCCGCCCGGGTGGATGTCCGGGGTGAACTCACGATTGGTAACGATCTGTGGATCGATGTGAACGCGGTCTTCGAGGGCAAGGTCAGCCTGGGCAACAACGTGGTTATTGGCCCCAATTGCGTGATCAAGGACGCCATGATTGCCGATGGCGCGGAGATCAAGGCCAACAGCGTGATTGAAGGCGCGGTGGTTGGTGCCAACGCCCAGATCGGACCGTTCGCCCGGCTAAGGCCGGGTACCGAGCTGGCCGCCAACACCAAGGTGGGCAACTTCGTCGAAACCAAGAAAGCCGTGGTGGGCGAGGGCAGCAAGATCAATCACCTGAGCTACGTGGGTGATGCCTCCCTGGGTCGTAATGTGAATGTGGGTGCAGGTACCATCACCTGCAATTATGATGGTGTGAACAAGTACCGGACCGTGATCGGCGACGGTGTCTTCGTGGGGTCCAATACCTCCCTGGTCGCGCCGGTTACCATCGCCCCGGAGGCGACCATCGGGGCAGGCTCCACCATCACCCGGGATGTGGCAGACAGCGAACTGGCCGTGGCCCGTGGCCGCCAGCGCAACATCTCCGGCTGGGAAAAGCCGAAAAAAGCCTAAACGAACGATCAGCAAACAGGTGACAACAGCATGTGTGGGATAGTAGGAGCGGTTTCCGAACGGGACGTCCAGGGTATTTTGCTGGAAGGACTGCGCCGCCTTGAGTACCGGGGTTATGACTCCGCGGGTATGGCCGTCATTGACGGCAAGCATGAAGTGCAGCGCGCCCGGGAAGTCGGCAAGGTTGCGGCCCTGGCGGAGGCCATCGAGGCCAATCCCCTGAGCGGTCACCTGGGCATCGCCCACACCCGCTGGGCCACCCACGGCGAGCCGTCCCAGCTCAATGCCCACCCGCACATGTCCGGTGACCGCCTGGCCATTGTCCACAACGGCATCATCGAGAACTACCAGGAGCTGCGTGAGGAACTGAAAGCCGACGGCTTCGAGTTTACCTCCCAGACCGACACCGAAGTGGTCGCCCACCTGATCGAGAAGAATTACCGGGAACTGGGTGAACTGTACGCTGCGGTGAAAGCCGCGATTGCCCGCCTGCGCGGTGCCTACGCCCTGGCGGTCGTCCATGCTAACGAGCCGGATCACCTGGTGGTATGCCGGGAAGGCAGCCCGCTGGTGGTGGGTGTGGGCATCGGCGAGAACTTCATCGCCTCGGACCAGCTGGCCCTGCTGCCGGTGACCGACCGGTTCATGTTCCTGGAAGAAGGCGACATGGCCGACATCCGCAAGGACCGGATCGAGATCCACGACCGTGAGGGCGCGCCGGTCGAGCGCCAGATCACCCGTTTCGAGCACGGCGCCGACTCCGCCGACAAGGGCGAGTACCGCCACTTCATGCTCAAGGAAATCTACGAACAGCCGAAAGTGATCAAAGCCACCATGGAAGGCCGGCTGACCGATTCAAGGGTGCTGGAACAGGCCCTGGGTACCGAAGCGGCCAACCTGCTGGACAACGTTCGCCATGTCCAGATCATTGCCTGCGGCACCTCCTACCACGCCGGCATGGTGGCCCGTTACTGGATCGAGGAACTGGCCGGTGTGCCCTGTTCCGTGGAAGTGGCGTCCGAGTTCCGCTACCGCAAGCACGTGATCCAGCCGGACACCCTGTTCCTGTGCATTTCCCAATCCGGTGAGACCGCAGACACCCTGGCCGCCCTGCGCCAGGCCAAGCAAGCCGGCTTCCGCGCTGCGTTGGCCATCTGCAACGTGCCGGGCAGCTCCCTGGTGCGGGAGTCGGACCTGGTGATTATGACCCAGGCCGGTCCGGAAATTGGTGTGGCCTCCACCAAGGCCTTTACTACCCAGCTGACTGCACTGCTGATCTTCACCCTGGCTCTGGCCCGTCACAATGGCCTGAGCGAAGAGCGTGAAGCCGACATCGTCCGGGCCATCCATCAGCTCCCGGGTCAGGTCAACGATATCCTTGCCCTGGACGGTGAAATCCAGGAGCTCTCCAAAGCCTTCATGGACAAGCACCACAGCCTGTTCCTGGGCCGGGGCTCCCAGTTCCCGGTTGCCCTCGAAGGCGCCCTGAAGCTCAAGGAAATCTCCTACATCCACGCCGAGGCCTACCCGGCCGGCGAGCTCAAGCACGGCCCCCTGGCCCTGGTGGACAGCGAGATGCCGGTGGTGACCGTCGCCCCGAACAACGACCTGGTGGAAAAGCTCAAATCCAACCTGGAGGAGGTGCGGGCCCGTGGCGGTGAACTGTTTGTGTTTGCCGACAAGGCGGCGGATGTGAAGTCCGAGGAAGGCGTTCACGTGATGCAGATTCCGTCTGTGCACGAGATCACCGCACCGATCGTGTACACGGTGCCCCTGCAATTACTGTCCTACCATGTGGCGGTGCTCAAGGGTACCGACGTGGACCAGCCGCGAAATCTGGCGAAGAGTGTGACGGTGGAGTAATTTCACCGTCATGGCAATAATGGCCGGGGTTCGGCATGAAAACGCTGCCAATTCAAGCGTTTTCAAGCCGAACCATTAAAATTATAAATAAATTCTGCTTATTTTTTCGCCTGCCAGCAGGCCAGAACTGTGTAGTCCTCTCTTGTTCTTTTCTCTACCTTTTGAGTATTCGGCTTATAAACGCAGGTTAATTTTAAAAAATTTAGGAAAATCGCCTGCGAAATGGTCGATTTCAAGAATTTTCACTAAAAAATCTACGGTAGTATTTTAAACGTATGCTCTCCGCACATAGCGGATGCTATGTAAGCATATCGATTTCGCAATAAATGCTCATAAAAGAACAAGAGAGACAAACTATGATTCGTAAACTTGCAACGCTAGTATTCGCTTGTGCTGCGTTCACCTCCGTAAGCGCGACAGCCGATCAGCTGGACACCGTGATTCAACGAGGCACACTGAACTGTGGTGTGGTTCTCGATTTCCCACCAATGGGTTATTTCGACGAAAACAACGAACCGGCGGGTTTCGACGTCGATTATTGTAACGATCTGGGTGAAGCACTCGGCGTGGACGTGAATGTCCTCAACCTCACCTGGGGTGACCGGATCCCCTCCCTGATTTCCGGCAAGACCGATGTTGTAATCGGCTCCACCTCCGATACTCTGGAACGTGCCAAGACCGTTGGCTTTACCTACCCGTACTTCGTCTTCAAATTCCAGGTGATTTCCCATGAAGACAAGAGCATCAAGTCCTTTGCGGACCTGAAGGATCTCAAAGTCGGTGCAGCGCTCGGAACCACCTACGAAACCGAATACCTGGCTTATGCCGATAAAATGGGCTGGGGCAGGGACAATTACACCTCGTTCAAATCTGAAAACGATGCTTTCCTCGGTCTGTATCAGGGCAAAGTCGACGCCATCATTTCAACCAACACCAACATCGCTACCAAGTTACGGAGCGAGGAATTCGAAGACTTTGTCGCCGGCCCCTACGTTCCCAACTACGACGATGTTGTAGGCATCATTGCCAAACGGGATGAAGTCGCCTGGATCAATTACCTGAACCTGTTCCTGATTCACCAGATCCGCGACGGCAACATGAACAAAGCTTACAACAAGCATTTCGGTGTGGACGCGCCTGCCGAACTGATCCAGTCCCTGAGAGACAACAAGTAAGCGCTGAATTGGCGGCCGCCCGGCAGGGGGGTCGCCATGGCTCGTCTTACGGGCCAGGCGCAAGTTCCTGTATGCCCTGGCTCAGACTTCTGATCGCGGCTATCAATCAGCGTGGGTCGAGTTTCCTTCCATTCTAAGAAAATGGCCAAGGTATGGACTACGAATTTCACTGGAACGTTGTGTTCCAGAACATGCCCCAGCTGCTGAACGGTGCCTTCGTTACCCTGCACGTCTCCGTTCTAGCCATGCTTCTGGGCGTTGTGATCGCAATATTGTTGGCGATCGCCAAAATGAATAACACCAAATTCTTCAGCCAGGTTGCTACGGTGTGGGTCGAGATCGCCCGGAATACGCCGGCACTGTTCCAGATCTACATGGCCTATTTCGGCCTTGGGGCGTTTGGCATACATCTGAGCCCCTATGTAGCGGTACTGAGCGCACTGGTCTTCATCAATGCGGGCTACCTCACGGAGACGTTCAGGGGTGGTTTCCAGTCAATTCCGAGCACCCAGTACAGCGCCTCCAAATCCCTGGGTATGACCAGCATCCAGAGCTACCGATATATCATCCTTCCGCAGATGCTCAGACGCATCTACCACCCGATGACCAACCAGTTTGTCTGGTCCATCCTGATGAGCTCGTTGGGTATTCTCGTGGGCATGAGTGAGCTGTCTGGCACGACTCAGCGGTTGCAGTCACTGTCGTTCAGAACGCTGGAGTTCTTCATCGTGGCTGCGGTTATGTACTTTGTCATCACCAAGCTGGTGTTGTTCGGGTCATCACTGCTTGCTCGTCGACTCTTCAAGGGGGAAATCTGATGAATTCCTTATTCACACCCCTGTCCTGGAGCGATAGCGGACTGATCCTGACCGGTGTCTGGAATACCATCATTATCTCCGTTGTCGCGATCGTGGTGGGCACTGTACTGGGTTTGATCGTCGGTTTTCTGCGTGCCGAGAGCAACAAGGCCGTCAACGTCCTTTTCGGTAGCGTGCTGGACGTGCTCAGGAGTGTTCCCCTGATCATCCAGCTTATCCTGTTCTCCACCTTTGTCGGTGCGATGGGGAACCCGTTGGCGCCGTTTGTTGCCGGCTCCATCGTACTTTCGCTGTACACCATGGCCTTCATGAGCGAGGTATTTCGCAGTGGCTTCGAGAGTGTCAGCCCCTCGATGCAGATAGCTGCGCGATCGCTCGGTATGACCAAGTGGCAAACCATCTACCACATCCGGTTACCCATTGGTTTGCGTGCCGTGTTCCCGTCCTGGCTGGGTGTCTCGCTCAGTGTGATCAAGGACTCGGCCCTGGTCTCGGTCATCGGTTACATGGAATTGCTGCGGACCTCGGAGCAACTGATTTCAAGAACCCAGCAGCCGCTCGAGATCCTGATAGGTGTTGGTATCTTTTACTTCATTATTTCGTACCCGCTGTCCCACTACGGCCGGTATGTAGAGAGGAAAATGGCAATATGATCAGCGTACAGAATGTCCATAAATCCTTTGGCGATCTTGAAGTACTGAAAGGCGTCAGCCTTGATGTCAACAGAGGGGAGGTTGTGAGCGTTATCGGGGGTTCCGGCAGCGGTAAGTCAACCCTGCTGTACTGCATCAATGCCATTGAGCCGATCAACTCGGGTAAAATTCTGGTTGATGATGTGGATGTCCATGCCAAAGAGACCAACAAGGACAAGTTGCGCCAGAAACTGGGCATGGTTTTCCAGCAATGGAACTCCTTTCCTCACATGACGGTGCTGGAGAACGCGGCGCTTGCCCCCCGGATCGTCAAGAAAATGAGCAAGGAAGAGGCGATCGAAATCGCCAAAAAGGAGCTCGAGCACGTTGGCCTGGGTGACAAGCTGGACGTTTACCCCACCAAAATGTCCGGCGGCCAACAGCAGCGCCTGGCAATCGCCCGCGCCCTGGCCATGAAGCCCGATTACATGCTGCTCGATGAGGTGACCTCCGCGCTCGACCCGGAGCTGGTCGGCGAGGTTCTGGACACCCTGCGTCTGTTGGCGGAAGAGGGAATGACCATGATCTGCGTGACCCACGAAATGGGCTTCGCACGGGACGTCTCGGATCGAGTGGCGTATTTCCACCAGGGCGTTATTGCCGAGATTGGCGAGGCCAGGCAGGTGATTACCGATCCGCAAAACCCGCTCACCCAGAAGTTCCTTTCAAAAGTGCGCTAGAAAGTCGCCACAGGCGTGGCGCTGGTCGGGGAGCTTGTGGACCCGGGCTCCCCGACCAACTTTCCAGCCTGAGGAGGGTGGGGACCAGCCAGCTCGACAGGTAGCTTTGTCAGTCTATGAATATCAGATCCCTCGAAACCTTCTACTGGATTGCCAAGCTGGGCAGCTTCCGGGCGACGGGCGAAAAGCTCTATGCCTCCCAGCCCACCATTTCGGCCCGTATTTCCGGCCTTGAGGACGAGCTCGGTGTCGAGTTGTTCGACCGCTCCGGCCGCAGCGCGGTACTGACGGCAAAAGGACGGGAGTTGCTCATTTATGCTGAGAAAATTCTGGAACTTCACCGGGAATTGCTGGAAAAGGTGGCGGATCCGGAGTCCATCCACGGCACCATCCGGCTCGGGGTGGCGGAGACCATTGCCTACACCTGGCTGCCGAAACTGATCGAGCGGATCAACGAGACCTATCCGGCGATCAACCTTGAGCTGGATGTCGATATCTCCGTCAATCTTGCCGAGAAACTGATCAAACGGGAGGTGGACATCGCCTTCCTGATTGGCAATGTTCGGCATGAGGATTTTGTCACCAAGCCCTTCTACAGCTATTCCCTGACCTGGGTTGCCAGCCCGAAAATGACTCTGCCCGAGGACCCGCTCAGCCTGTCGTCGCTGGCACGGATTCCGATCATCACCTACCCGCGCATGAGCGAGCCTCACGCCCATATCCGTTCACTGGTCCATCCCGTGGGGCGTTCCATCCAGATTCATTCCAGCTCGTCGCTTTCGACCATCATCCGGATGACAGTGGACGGTATTGGCGTCAGCGCTTTGCCCAGGGAGATCGTGACCAGTGAGCTGGCGTCCGGCAAATTGCGGGAATTCCGGGTGGAGGCGACGGTTCCGGATCTCGTGTTCAACGTCTCCTACATGACGGCTCCCGGGGCCCATGTGGTTCGCGCCGTGGCAGATCTGTCGCTGTCGCTGGTCGCTTCTGAAAAGAACTAAAAAACTGTTTCTTGCAACTGATCAGGTTTTTCGATCAGTTAAGATCCTTATTATCAATTGGAATTGATCATTGTTTTCGCCTTAACTTAAGTAGAAACCAGTACAAGGCGAAAAAATGACCAAATCCAATGCTTCCCCCGCTCAAGCGGTCCGTCTCCGGGCCCGTGATGGTAGCCTGACCAGTCCAACGGCCGGCTTGGCCAACGGCTTCGTTCAGGTCAACCTGGTCATACTTCCCGAGGCCCAGGCCAATGGGTTCCTGAGGTTCTGTCAGGCCAATCCGAAGCCGTGCCCCTTGATTGCTGTCAGCGAGCCCGGCCAGCGCGGTTGTGAGATCCTGGCCGACGACCTGGATATTGCCCGCGACGTGCCGTCCTACCGTGTCTACCGTGATGGCCAATTGTCTGAAACCCTTCCGGATGTCTCCGGCCTCTGGCGGGATGATCTGGTGACTTTCGCCCTGGGCTGTTCGTTCAGCTTCGAGCACGCCCTGGTGCAGAACGGCGTGGCCGTGCGTCATATCGATGAAGGCCGCAACGTGCCCATGTTCAAAACCTCGATCCCGCTCCAGACCGCCGGCGGTTTTGCTGGCCGGATGGTGGTATCCATGCGGCCGTTCCGGGCAGCCCAGGCCATCCGCGCCATCCAGATCACCACCCGTTATCCACAGGCCCATGGCGCTCCGGTGCATCTGGGCGATCCCGCCCTGATCGGCATCTCCGATCTGGCGCATCCGGACTACGGCGATGCGGTTTCGGTCCATACTGATGAGATCCCGGTCTTCTGGGCCTGCGGCGTCACACCCCAACAGGTGCTGATGGATGCTGGCGTTCCATTCGCGATTACCCACAACCCGGGCTACATGCTGGTAACCGACATTCCCGAAAGTTACGTGGCCCTGCTGTAAAACCGAACGACAACAAAGAGAAGAGGAACCATCCCATGATCAACAAGACGCATCTTACCTCCGCTGTCGCTGCCGTTACCCTGGCCCTGGCCGGTCAGGCCTCCGCCCAGGAGATCGACGAGACCAGTATTTCCTACGTCGGCAGCTGGAGTAGCCTGTCCCTGTACCAGAACTTCGAAAAGCCGTTCTGGAGTGAGCATATTCCCGAGGCTTCCGGCGGAAACATTTCCACCGAAGTCACCACCTTTGACCAGATGGGCCTGGGTGGTGGCGAGGTTTACCGCCTGATGGCGCAGAACGTTATCGAGGTCACCTCCACAGTTGCCGACTACGCGGTGCAGGATGCGCCGGAGCTCGAGGGGCTGGATATGCCCATGATGGCACCGGACGTGGAAACTGCCCGGAAGATTGCCGAGGCCTACTGGCCGGTTCTGGATGACGCGTTCAGCGAGCGATTTGACGGTGCCAAGGTGCTGGCGGTGGTCCCGTACCCGTCCCAGGTGGTGTTCTGTAATACCGAGATCAGTGGTCTGTCCGATCTGGCCGGAAAGAAAGTCCGGGCCAGCGGGCGCACCACCGCGGAGTTCCTGGAAGCATTGGGGGCTGAAGGCATCACCCTGAACTTCAGCGAGGTTCCGGGCGCACTGCAACGTGGCGTTATCGACTGTGCCGTTACCGGCTCCCTGTCCGGCTACAGTTCCGGATGGTATGAGGTCTCTACGCACCTGTACCCGTTGCCGGTGGGTGGCTGGGACCACGTGGTTACCGCCATGAACGGCGACAAGTGGCAATCCCTGTCGCCTGAGACCCAGGAGTGGCTTCTGAAAGAAGTGGAGGAGAATTACGAAGAACCGGTGTGGTCCTCTGCTGTTGCCGAGACCAAAGAGGGCATTGCCTGCCTGACCGGTCAGGGTGAGTGTTCCCGGGGTGACCCCGGCAACATGGTCCTGGTGGAGGCGACCGAGAGCGATTTCGAGCAGGTCTCCCGCCACCTCGAGGAGAAACTGCTGCCGAACTGGGCTGCCCGGGTTGATCAGCGTTGGGTGGACCGCTGGAACGAGACCATTGGCAGCGTCACTGGCCTGAAGGCCTCCAAATAACCCCGCATAACCTTCCAGAGACAGAGAACGGGCCGGTGGTAGCCGGCTCCGTTCCGGAGAGCACTATGTTGGAACAGGTAACGTCCGGGCTCGACCGGATTCTTCAGGGCGTGCGGACCGGGTCGCTTTGGCTGGCCCGGGCTGGCGGCATTCTGATTCTTCTGACGGTGATCCTGGTGACCATTGAGGTACTGTCCCGGCAGTTTTTCGGGCGTTCGAACGTCCATGCCACCGAGATCACCGGCTATGTCATGGCGATCAGTGCCAGCTGGGCCTTTGCCTACACACTGATGCGTAAGGCCCATATCCGGATCGATGCGCTGTACCTGAAATTCCCGGTCAGTGTCCGTGGTGTGCTGGATCTGATTGCTTTGCTGTCCCTGGCTCTGTTCTGTGTTCTGGTAGTGGGTGCCGCGTTTGGTGTCACCGAGCATTCCTTCAGCGCCGGCGCCCGGGCCAACACGCCCCTCGGAACACCGGTGTGGATCCCTCAGGCCCTGTGGTTGCTTGGCCTGGTCTGGTTTTCCATCGCCGTGGTGTTGATGTCACTTCGGGTCTTTCTGGGCTTGATTGCCGGCCATGCGGAGGAGGTCCAATGGCTGGCGGGCAGTCCGACGCTGGACGAACAGATCAGTGATGAGAAAGGGGAAACCAACTGATGATTCTGATAACCCTGCTGGTGCTGCTGGTCCTTCTGCTTCTGAGTGTTCCGGTTGCCGCCACTCTGATCGTGCTCGGACTGTTTCTCGATGAATTTTTCTCGCCGTTTCCCCTGGTCAACGCCATGGGGGACGTATTGTGGTCAGCGTCCAACAGCTTTCTGTTGATCGCCATTCCGCTGTTTATCCTGCTGGGTGAGATCCTGGTGCGTACGGGGATTGCCAAGGGTACTTACCGGGCCCTGGAGAGCTGGCTTTCCTGGTTGCCCGGCGGTCTGCTGCACGCCAACGTCGGCACCGCCACACTGTTTTCCGCGACCTCCGGCTCCAGTGTTGCCACGGCTGCCACCATTGGTACCGTCGCCATTCCCCAGGGTAAGGAAATGAACTACGACCCCAGGTTGTTCACCGGCTCGATCGCCGCCGGCGGGACTCTGGGTATCATGATTCCGCCGTCCATTAACCTGATCGTCTATGGCTTCCTGACCGAAACCTCGATTCCCCAGCTGTTCGCCGCCGGGCTGATTCCCGGCCTGTTGCTGGCTCTGCTGTTCGTGGTTGGCACTGCACTTATCTGCCTGTGGCGGCCTTCGATGGGAGGCCCGAGCACCCATCACTCCTGGGGTGAACGGTTCTCCGGCCTCAAGCATCTTGTGCCGGTTCTGGTCCTGTTCGGCATAGTAGTCGGATCGATTTACGCCGGTTGGGCCACGCCCACGGAGGCCGCATCGCTCGGTGTCATCGGAGCCTTCGCGATTGCCCTGTTCATGGGCAAGCTGAGCAAAACCGTGGTCATGGAGGCCCTCGAGGGCACCATGCGCACCACCGGTATGATCATGCTGATTATCATCGCCTCCTATTTCCTCAACTTCGTTCTGGCCTCTGCGGGCATTACCCGGGAGCTGAGTGCCTTCCTGGAGTCGGCGGGTCTGGGTCCCTATGCAACCCTGCTGCTGGTCATCGCCCTCTACATCATTCTGGGTTTCTTCATCGAGACCCTGTCACTGATGGTGATCACCATTCCGATTGTGGCGCCCATCATCATCGGCCTCGGTTTTGATCCGGTCTGGTTCGGCATTCTGCTGATCCTGCTGATCGAGATGGCGCTGATCACTCCCCCGGTGGGCCTGAACCTGTATGTGGTCCAGGGTGTGCGTCAGGGCGGCTCGTTCAACGATGTGATGGTTGGAGCGCTGCCGTATGTCGCGATGATGCTGTTGATGGCAGTGGCACTGGTGCTGTTCCCCTCCATCGCCATGTTCCTGCCGGATGTGTTGAACTGATCCGCAACCGGCTGACAACAACAGGAGACACGTAATGACACAATTCCAGCTGGCTGATACCGGTGAAGAACTGGACATCAGCGTCCGGGAACTGATCATCGCCGGATGGGCAGGGCGCGAACAGGCGGCCATCGATGAACATATCGAGGAGCTGAAGGCGATCGGGGTTTCCCCGCCTTCCAGTACTCCCCTCTTCTACCTGGTGTCGGCGGACCTGCTGACCACCGCCGGCAATGTCCAGTTCCTGGGCAACGCCTCAAGCGGCGAAGTGGAGGTGCTGCTGCTCGGTACCGAGCGGGGCACGGTGGTGGGCATCGGCTCGGATCATACCGACCGTGAGGCTGAGGCCTGGTCGGTGGCCCATTCCAAGCAGGTGTGTGCCAAGCCCGTGGGTTACCAGCTGTGGTGGCTTGCTGACGTGATAGACCACTGGGATGAACTGGAGATGGCATCGTTCGCCACCATTGACGGTGAGGAAGTGCGTTACCAGGACGGCGGTGTCACCGGGCTGCTGCATCCGGAGGAATTGCTGCGCCGGTTTGGCCTGGACCAGCCGCAACTGGCACCCGGGCAGGCCATGCTCTGCGGCACCCTGCCGGTCATCGGCGGAGTTCGGCCTGCCCAGTCGTTCCGGATGGTGCTGAGGGATCCGGTCACCAACCGCACCCTGGAACACACCTATCACATTCAGACGCTGCCGGTGGTGAAATGAGCCAGTTCAAAGCCGAGGATCTCAAGCCGTTGCCGGTCGGGACGCTGGCGGGCCTGCTGGATGGCCTGGCAACGGGGCAGTGGCAGGCCGCGGGCTTGCTGAAGACCTGTCAGCGCAACATGGATACCGGAGATGATCGCGCCCGGCAGGTTTATACCGCCCGTTTTGACCGGACCGCGACCGCCGAGGCGCGTGCAGCGGATAACCTGTACGAGGCGCGGGTGCCGGTGGGGGAGCTGGCCGGCATTCCGGTTGCACTCAAGGCACTGTTCGACGTGGCAGGGCAGGTGACCCACGCCGGAAGTCAGTGGTGGGACACCCCCGCCGAGCATGATGCGCTGATAGTTTCACGCCTGCGGCGTGCCGGGGCGGTGATTACCGGGCACACCAACATGACCGAATTTGCCTATTCCGGCCTCGGCCTGAACCCCCATTACGGTACCCCGGACAACCCGCTGGCCCCGGGCCGGATTCCCGGCGGGTCTTCGTCGGGCGCCGCCGTGGCCGTTGCCTGTGATATGGCCGCTGCGGCCATCGGCACCGACACCGGTGGCTCCATCCGTATTCCCTCGGCGTTCTGTGGCCTGGTGGGGTTCAAGCCGTCCCAGCAACGCATACCCAGGCGGGGCACCTTTCCCCTGTCGGACAGTCTGGATTCGGTCGGGCCCATTGCCCGATCCGTGGACTGTTGTGCCCGGGTCGATGCGGTGCTGTCCGGACGCGAGTGGTTGCCACTCAGGCAGCGGCCCCTGGCGGGCCTGCGCTTCGCGGTGCCGGCCAATTACATGCTGGACGACGTTTCCCCGGGAGTCGCCGAGACCTTCACCCGGAGCCTGAACCTGCTTCGGGACGCCGGCGCACGGATCGAGGAAGTGGCAGTACCGGTGCTGGATACCCTGCCGGAACTGCTGGAAGGTGGTGGCCTCACCGCCGCGGAGAGTTACCATATCCACCGGGAATGGTTGCGCTGCCACGGGGACCGCTATGATCCGAGAGTCCGCAGCCGCATGGAGCGGGGTGCACAGCTTGGGGCCGCGGATTACATCGAACTGCTCCGGCGCCGGGCTGAACGCAAGCAACAGGCTGACCAGTGGCTGGCGGACTACGACGGCCTGCTTGCGCCGACGGTACCGATTGCACCGCCGCGCTTCGAGGACCTTGCCGGCGATCACGATTATGGCCGCCTGAACCTGCTGGTGCTGCGTAATCCCACGGTGGCCAACCTGCTTGACCTGTGTGCCATCACGCTGCCGAACCACGAGCCGGGTGAGTTGCCCTCGGGGCTGATGCTGGTCGGTCGCAATGGCACCGATGCCGATGTGCTGGCCATCGCGGCGGGAATCGAGGAGGCGCTCAGGGAAGCATGCTGAGCGTTCTGATTGCAAAACTGCTGGCCACCGCCCTGGTGGTCATCGGTGTTTCGGTGGCGGTGGGCAAGGTGGGACCGCGGGTCGGGGGTATACTGGCAGGGACACCCATCATCCTGGGCCCTGGCTACTTTTTCATGCTCCAGGAGCGTTCGGTGGAGTTCCTTCAGGCCGCCGCGCTGTCGACACTGCATGCCCTGATTGCCACGCTTGTTTTTGCCATCTGCTTCGTGGTGTCCGCCGGACGTTTTGGCGTGTACACCAGCCTGGCGTTGGCGACCGGGATCTGGATACCGACTGCGCTACTGTTTTCCCTGTTGCCGGGTGGTGTATGGGGTGGTTTGCTGGTGTACGGCCTGGTGCTGTTCGCGGCCGAGGCCATACGTCGGGCCCTGAAACTGGGTCAGACCGTGGTGGTTGCCCGGTCCGGGTGGTTTGATTTGCTGTTTCGGGGGTTGTTGGCGGGAATTCTGGTCAGCGTGGCCACCACGGTGGCAGCGAAATCCGGCCCGTTGCTTTCCGGTATGCTGGTGGGGTTCCCGGTGGGGTTGTTCACCATTGGCTGGACGTTATACGAGCGCTACGGCGCTGAAGTGGCCAGGGCAACGGTCAGCATGGCCCAGAAAGGCATGCTCAGTCTGGTGGCTTTTGCGTTGGCGCTGGCCCTGACGGTGGGCACTGTGCCGCCCATGGCCACCTTTGCCATCTCCCTGCTTGCCTCGATAATGGTGAGTATGGGTATTTTTGTCATCAGCCAGTGGCGTTATCGCGCACTGCAGACGGGAGAGGGAAAATGAGATCTCTGATGATTAACGCCGACATGGGGGAGAGCTTCGGCCCCTGGGTCATGGGCATGGATGAGCACGTCATGCCCCATGTCGATCTGGCCAACGTGGCCTGTGGCTTCCACGCCTCCGACCCACACGTTATCCGGCGCACGGTGCGGCTGGCGAAACAGCATGATGTGAAGGTGGGGGCCCATCCGTCCTACCCGGACCTCGTGGGTTTTGGCCGCCGCTCCATCGCCTGCTCGCCGGACGAAGTGGAGGATCTGGTGCTGTACCAGATCGGCGCCCTGTCCGGCATTTGCCAGGCCGAGGGCACGCGTATCCACTACGTGAAACCCCACGGGGCCCTTTACAACGACATGATCAAGGATCCCGGCCTGTTCGAGGCCGTGGTCAAGGCGGTCAAGGATTTCGATGGCAACCTGCCTTTGATGACCATGGCCTCCTGTGATACCTCCATGGCCCGGGAAATCGCGGATCGCTACGGCATCAAGCTGTGGTTCGAGGCCTTCGCCGACCGTGCCTATGACGGGGAAGGTCGTCTGGTATCCCGGCGCATCCCCGGGGCAGTCCATGAAGATCCGGACGAGATCCTGGAGCAGGCCGTGAAGATTGCCAAGGGCGAACCGCTGACCGCCATTGACGGCAGCGAGATCGTGTTGAACGCCGATACCCTGTGTGTGCATGGGGACAACAACGAATCCATCGCCGCGATCCAGTCGATCCGCGAAGCGATCCTGGCATTGGGAAACCGGGCATGACAGGTAACCCGGCCAACGCCTTGCCCCGCCTCGAATCCGCCGGTCTCGATGGTTGGATGGTTCGGTTGTTCGAACAGATCGACGAGGCCAATCTGCCCTGGATTACAGCCCTGGCCCGCCAGTGCGAATCGGCGTTTGGTGACGCCCTGGTCGACCTGGTGCCGTCCTACACCACCCTGCTGGTGGTCTTCGATCCTGTCCGGCTGTCTCCGTCTGACGCGCGGCAAAAAATCACCGACTTACTGGTGGAGCTGGAACCGGACGAGCACATGGGTACCGGTCAGGTTCACGAGTTGCCCACGTTCTATGACCCCAGCGTCGGGCCGGACCTGGACCGAGTTGCCGAACACACCGGCATGACCGTGGCAGAGGTCATCGACTGCCACAGCAGCAAAACCTACCGTGTCTTCGCCCTGGGCTTTGCTCCTGGCTTTGCCTTCATGGGGCTGATTGATCCACGGCTGGAATGCCCCAGGCTGGATACCCCGCGCAAGAAGGTGCCGGTGGGCAGTGTTGCCATTGCCGCGCGTCAGACGGCCGCCTATCCGACGGCCACCCCCGGGGGCTGGAATCTGCTCGGCCGCACCAGTGCCCGGCTGTTTGACCGGGAGCGAGAGGGTTTCAGCCTGCTGAGAGTGGGGGATGAAGTACGCTTCGTATCCGTCAGTCGTGAGGAATTCGAACGTCAGGGCGGTGACACCACGCCCATGGAGGCAGCGGGATGACAGCACAACGCAAAATGGAATCCGCGATCCGGGTCCACCGGTCCGGACCGTTGGCGCTGCTGCAGGATCTTGGCCGTTTCGGCGTCCGCCACCTGGGGGTGACCCAGGGAGGACCGGCGGATCTGTATTCCTGGGCCTGGGCCAATTACCTGGCGGGTAACCCCTGGGGCTCGGCGAGCCTGGAGATCACCTTTGGCGGGCTGCAGCTGGTGGCCGAGCGGGATCTGGATATCGCCATCGCCGGCGCCGATCTCGGCGCCACCCTCGACGGGCAACCGGTGCCTTTGTGGCAACGGATCACCTGGAAAGAGGGCCAGAAACTTGCCTTTGCCTCGCCCGTGAGCGGACTGCGGGCCTACCTGTCGGTTCGGGGTGGCTTTGCCGCCGAACCGGTGATGGGCAGCGTTGCCACGGTTGGCCGCGAGCAGCTGGGCGGCTTCGACGGCTGGGGCAGCAAGCTGGCAGATGGCGACCGGCTGGCGATTTATACCCCCGATGGCAAGCCGGCAGAGGGGATGAGCGAGGCGCCGGATGATGTCCGGATGGATTTTCGGGAGTCACCAGTTCTGGAACTCCTACCCGGTGCCCAGATCGGGGAGTTCACCGGCCGCAGTCTGTACGATGCCTTCAATACCTGGTGGCGGGTGGACGATCGGGCCGATCGCATGGGCGTGCGCCTGCTGGGTCCGAAGCTGCAGTGCCGGATTGGTTCCCTGATCTCCGAGGGCATCAACCTGGGCGGCGTCCAGGTACCACCGGATGGTCAGCCCATTGCACTGCTCAATGACCGCCAGACCATCGGCGGTTACCCGCGGCTCGGGGCCCTGTCTCCGTTGTCGGCCTCAAGGCTGGCGCAATGCCTGCCGGGCCAGGAAGTCCGGCTGAGGGCCTGTGGGAGCGGGCCGGTGCTGGAGCATTACCGGTGTTTCCTGGCGGGATTCCGGCCCTGAATAGGGCCGGTGCCGTTTCCCAACTCCGGGTCGCGGTAATTACCTAGCTGAACCGTTTCAATATCAGCAACGATTAATTTGTTGAATTATAAGACTAAAATCTATAGCTGTTATTGAATTTTACAAATTTTACATTGTGTTTTCAGGAGTTTACGTTGGTCCTATGGCCTCCCGTGAGGTCGCTCAGTATCATCGCCGGACGAATTGTGTACAGCTTCTGAAATCATCCGGACCGCCTATGAAAGCTTTTCCCCTGATCGTTTTCCTCCTTGTCATTGTGTTTTCAACTGTTGCTCAGGCGGCCCCGGAACTGGTGGTCAGGAGCGGCTCAAAAGTTCTGGTCCTGGACCGGGATGAGCTGGAGACCTTCCCGCAAACCACGGTTACCACGTCCAGTCCCTATTACGACGGCACGGTTGAGTTCACCGGGCCGACCCTGAAGCGGGTGCTCGATACTTTCGGTATCGATGACCAGACGCAGCTGACCCTCCGCGCCCTGAATGACTACCAAGTGAAAGGCACACTGGCCGAGGTTCTGGAACTGGATGCGATCATCGCGACCCGAATGGATGGCAGGAGCATGTCGGTTCGTAATCGCGGACCCTTCTGGATCATTCTTCCGTTGTCCGAGCGTCCGGAACTGGATCATGGGGACTATCACCGGTTCATGGTCTGGCAACTGGACCAGATTGAGTTGAACTGACGTGAACACAGATTCCGTACTGGCGCGCCTGTTCTCGCGCACCACCATCATTTTTCTGTTCGTCACAGTACTGTGCCTGGTTTCCGCGAGCTTCTATACCTATCTGGAAGATCGCAAGCTCGAGACGATTTCTCTCAGTGCCATGCGGATGGGGTCGTGGAACCTTGCCCAACTGGGCAACGAAGCCAGTGCCTTTGATCGGGAAATGGCGCTGATGGCTGCCGGTGTCGGCGATCCTGAGGAATTCATGCTGCGGTACGATGTACTCTGGAGCCGTTACGATTACCTCCTTACCAGTAAGGAGTCTCTGCCGACTCGGCGTCATCAGGATAACAAGCAGCGACTGACGGCATTGTTCACCAGCCTCAAAGCGCTGGAGCCATCCTTTGCTACCCGTCTTGAAAATCCGATTGCGGATTGGTCCGCTGTTGCGACGGAATGGAACCGTCAGAAAGCCGCCATTCAGCAATTGGTCATCGATAATTTCGTGGGGGATGAAACCGGGCAACTCATGATTGGTGTGGAGGCTTCCCGGAACCGTCTTGCCAATCTCCGTTTCTTCACGCTGGCGGCTCTGGTTATCGTGTTCCTGTACATGGCATTTGCCTTCCTGTTTGTGCGCAAGCAATCCCGGACGGATCCTGTCACCGGCCTGCCCAACAGTAACTATCTGGCGTCAATACGTGGCGTCGATCCGGCCAGAATGATCGTTATATGCGAAATCCGGCAGTTTCAGCTGGTACTGAGCGAATACGGAAACGAGGCGGCGATAGAGCTGGCCCGGCTTTTCGCCGGCAAGCTCAAGGCACATCTGGGGACAGAGGATGAGGTCATTCAGCTGGGCCTGAGCGAATACGTCCTTCTTCTTGCTCCGGGACAGCATGAGACCATTGAAGAAATGATTGAAGAGCTGGTGACAGCCACGACTTTCGATTGGCGCATTCACGAGTCCGACGTACCGATCTCGGCGGTTTTCGGGGTAGACCCCCCGTGCGAGGGCAATTGTCCGGACTGGAATACCCGTTACCAGCAGGCCCATCGTGGTTTGGCGCAGGCCCATCTGAAAGGCGTGAGCTACTCCATCAACAACGAGGACCTGCGCCGACAGATTGAAGAGGAGCGGCAGATTTTCACGGGTCTTCGCAAGTTCCTGAAAGGTGAACCGGGCCCCCTGCGTCTGAGCCTCGTCTACCAGCCGATCGTCAGTGTCGAGAATCGCCACCTGGTCACTGGCGCGGAGGTGCTGCTGCGGTGTCGCGATGACAACATCGGGTTTGTGCCGCCGAACCGGGTGGTGGATCTGTGCGAACACTTCGGGCTTGGAGTCGAATTCGGTCAGTGGTTGTTCCGACAGATTGCCCGGGAAACCCGGCAGCTATACCGGGATCTGGGTTATCGGGGCACGCTCTCCATCAACCTGAATCCGGCGATGCTCGGTGATCATCTGGTGGCGGACGTGAAGAACCTGCTGATAGAGCAGGGCATTCCGGCCTCAACCTTGTGTATGGAAATTACCGAGGACAACGCCGCCCTCGAATTCGAGCGGATCAATCAGCTGATCGACCGCCTCCATGAGCAGGGCGTGATCTTTGCCCTGGATGATTTCGGAACGGGTCACTCTTCCCTGGAGTATGTTCGTGAACTGAAGGTCGACCGGGTCAAGATTGATCGCTGTTTCGTTGATGGCATCGAACTGGATGAGGACAAATCCCGCTTCCTCGGCTCCATTATTGCGATGGCCGATCAGGCTTACATGAAGAGCGTGATTGAAGGGGTGGAAAACGAACCCCAGTGGCAGAAAGTATCAGAGCTGGGCGGGTCCCTGATCCAGGGCTATCACGCGCATCGACCGATGCCCTTCAATGACTATATGGCACTGCTGATGGACCCGAAAACCGGTTATCCCACCGAGACTTCCAGGCAGCTGGCTCCCTTTACGGACTATTGAGTACACCTTATGCGGATCACAGCATTGATCAGGTTGTTGCTTGTCGCCCTTGCCGTCACTTCCGGTGCTGCGAGCGCGCAAGCCTCCAATGAGATCCGGGACGCCCGGGTTCTGACCTTCGGCATTGTACCCCAGGAGTCCGCCAGCCGGCTGGCGGACCAGTGGACACCGTTGATGCGTTACCTCTCAGACCGAATGGGCGTGCCGGTCCGGTTCATGACCGCTCCGGACATTCCCACGTTCGAGCAGCGGGTCCTGGAAGGGCACTACGACATTGCCTATATGAACCCCTATCACTACGTGGAGTTCAGTCAGACTCCCGGTTACCGGGCCATTGTCCGGGAGGGCGACAAGCGTATCCATGGCCTGGTCGTGGTCCCTGAAAACACGGTAGCCGAGAGCCTGGAAGACCTCGGAGGCAAAACCATCGCCTTTCCGGCACCGGCCGCATTCGCCGCCACCATCCTGGTGCGGGCAGAGCTGGAGCGACTGGGCATCGACTATCAGCCCAGGTTCGTGGGTTCCCACGAGTCAGTCTACCTGAATGTCAGCAAAGGCTTCGCGGCGGCCGGTGGTGGTATCGAGCGCACGTTCAATTCAGCTTTGAAAGAGGGTCTCAGCGGAGTCCGGGTCCTGTGGCGATCGGAGGGCTTCACGCCCCATGCTTTCGCAGCGCATCCGAACCTGGATGACCGTCGTAAAGAAGCCTTCCGAAATTTGCTGATCGGGTTGGCGGACAGCGATGAGGGACGCTCACTGCTGGCGCGTGCCAATCTTGAGCGACTCATTCGGGCAGAAGATTCGGATTGGAATGACATCCGGGCATTGGGCCTTGAATTTATCGAGACATCGGGGGCACCTTGAAGTTATCCCTTCGAACCCAGGCCGTCATTGGCATTGGCCTGATCGAAATCGTGATGCTGATGATCCTGCTGTACTCGGTATTCCAGTTCATCACTCGGTCAACAACCGAGGAAGTGGAGCGCCGGGCTGAATCCATTGCCCGGGTATTTGCCGCAACGGCCGCTGACGATGTGCTGTCGCTCGATCTGGGTGCTTTGCAATCCTTTGTCGATGCTGCGTCCAGAACGCCCGGAACCGCGTTTGCGAGGGTTGTGGATTATGAGGGCCATCTGCTTGCCGAAGCCGGCAACTCGGATGCATTACTCAAACCTTTCCGGGAATCCAAAAACCTGGAAAGCCTGCCGGACCTGTACATGGCCAAGGCGACGATTGTCAAAGCGGGTCTGAATTACGGGTGGATCGAGATTGGTCTTGATCTGCGGAATCAGAAGCAGGGCATAGCTTCCTTACGCGATCGTAGTCTGCTGATTGCCACCATCGAGGTTTTGTTGGCCGCCATTTTCTCGATTGCTGCCGGCTACTACCTGGTCCGACGGCTGAACCACATGCGGCAGGTGGTGGAGCGGGTTGGTTCCGGCGAAGTCCGCACCAGGATTCAGGATCCGATGTCGGATGAGGTGGCGGATCTGGCCCATGAAATCGATCGCCTGGTGGAACAGACGAACTGGGAGCGGGACCGGCAGAATGAGCGGTTGCAGGAATTGGAAGAGTTGAACCAGTTGCTGCATCGCAAGATTTCCGAGTTGCAGCGTCGGATCTGAAAAAGACCCATCCCATTCCAGCAGGCGGGGATGGGCGCAAGAGCCAACCGTTTTACCGGTTGAGCGCAACGCCCGAAGCCTCAGCCAGCAGGGTTCGCAGTCCCCTGGGTGCTGTCCCCGGCTTCGGAGGCCAGAGATACATTGGACAGGCCCTCCTGGAGTTTCTTGAGCAGATGCAGCAGGCTGACGCCGTCATCAAAGCTCATGCCCTGCAGGGCCTGGCGGTAGAACTCGGTGATGGTGTCCTGCAGCTGATTCCAGAAGGCCCGGCCGGATTCGGTCAACACCACCAGCCGCGCCCGGCGGTCCTGGGGATCGGGAATCCGCACCACGTGGCCGTCCCGCTCCATGCGTTTGAGCACGCCGTCCAGGTTCTGGCGGCTGACATACAGATATTCCTTGAGCTGGTTGAAGGAGGTGCCTTCCTCGAACCCCTCCCGTGACAGCGTCCCCAGCACCGCCCACTGCACGGCGCTGATGCCCATTTCGTTCTGGACCTGGCGCTGCAGGATGTTTCCGGTCTGGAACAGCCGGAAAAACAGTCGGTTGGGTACGCCTCCGGATTCGTTAACGATCATCTGTGCTCCTGTGGTGCTGCCCTGGCTCTCAGGCCAGGGCAGACGGTTGCCGGCACCCCGAATCGCGGAGGACATGGGGTGCGTCACCTGGGCAGATACTCGCGCGCGATGATGTTCTTCATGATCTGCGCGGTACCGTCACCAATCTGCAGACCAAGGACATCCCGCAACCGCTGGGCAAAGGGCAGGTCTTCACCCCAGCCGGTGTGGCCATGGGCCAGCAGGCACTGTTTCACCACATCGAAGGCGAGCTTGGGGCCCCACCACTTGTTCATGGCGGCTTCGGCGTTATGGGGCAGGTTGTTGTCCTTGAGCCAGAGCGCATGGTAGCACTGCATGCGCGCGGCATGAACGTAGGTCTGGTATTCCGCCAGTGGATGGGTCAGGCCCTGGAAGGCGGACAGGTTCTGGCCGAAGGCTGTGCGCTCGGTCAGCCACTGCCAGGTTTCCTCCAGGGATTGCTGGGCCACCGCCAGACACTGCAACCCGATCAGGGCGCGGCTGTAATCAAACCCCTGCATGACCTGTTTGAAGCCTTTGCCTTCCTCACCCATCATGTGGCTGGCGGGCACTTCCACGTTGTCGAAGAAGATGGAGCCGCGGCCGATGGCCCGCTGGCCATTGTCCTCGAACCGGGTAGTGCTGATGCCCGGGCTATCCATGGGCACCAGGAACGCGCTGATGCCGGAGGCCTGTTGCTCCACCGTACCGGTGCGGGCGAACACCACCGCCACATCGGCCTGGTCGGCCATGGAGATGGAGGTTTTCTCGCCGTTGAGTACGAAGACGTCGCCCTTTTTCTCCGCCTTCAGGCGCAGGTTGGCGGCATCGGAACCACCGTGGGGCTCGGTCAGGGCAATGCACGCCACCTTCTGGCCGGAGGTCATGCCGTGCAGCCACTCTTTGGCCAGGTCCGGCGCGGCGTGGCTGGCAATGATCTGGCCGTTCAGGGAGGTCAGCAGGGGAATGTAGCCCACGTTGAAATCCCCTTTGGAGATTTCCTCGATGATCAGGCCGCTGGTGACGCAATCCATGCCGCTGCCTCCGAATTCCTCGGGCAGTTCGCCACCGAGCAGGCCCATTTCGCCAAGCTGGCGGATCACATCCCGCTCGATCACGCCTTCCCGGTCCCGCTTGCGATAGCCCGGAGCCAGCACCTCGGCGCTGAAGCGGGCCACAACCTCGCGGATCGCGTTTTGTTCTTCGTTGAATGCGAAATTCATGGTGTTCTCCGGGCTATCGGGCCGTTACTTGTAGTACTTGCGGAATTCCGGCTTGCGCTTTTCCTTGAAGGCGTTGACGCCTTCCCTGGACTCGTCGGTGTCGTAATACAGGCTCAGAGCCTGCATGCCGAGGGCACCGATGCCGGCGATGTTGTCGCTGTCGGCGTTGAACGAGCGCTTGGCGATGGTCAGGGCGGTGGGGCTCTTCTCCAGGATCTCGTCACACCACTTGCGCACTTCCTCGTCCAGCTGCTCCGGCGGCACCACGGCGTTCACCAGGCCCCAGTCCAGTGCCTGCTGAGCACTGTACTTGCGGCACAGGTACCAGATTTCCCGGGCCCGCTTCTCACCCACGACCCGCGCCAGGTAGGCGGTGCCGAAGCCGGGATCCACCGAGCCCACTTTCGGTCCGACCTGGCCGAAGATGGCGGTTTCCGAGGCGATGCTCAGGTCGCAGATCACGTGCAGGACGTGGCCACCGCCGATGGCGAAACCGTTGACCCGGGCAATCACCGGCTTGGGCACTTCCCGGATCAGGCGCTGAAGTTCTTCCACCGGCAGGCCGATCAGGCCGCGGCCGTCGTACTGGCCCTCGTGGGCGCCCTGGTCGCCACCGGTGCAGAAGGCCTTCTCGCCGGCGCCGGTGAAGACGATCACGCCGATGTCCTTGTTCCAGCCGGCGCGGTGGAAGGCATCGATGAGTTCCATGCAGGTCTGGCCGCGGAAGGCGTTGTAGCGGTCCGGGCGGTTGATGGTGATGGTGGCGACGCCGTCGGTTTCGTCGTACAGGATGTCTTCGTAAGTCATGTCTGGGTCTCCGTGTTTTTGAAAGTGGGCGTTAGCCGGCCATGGTCAGGCCGCCGGACACACTGATGACCTGGCCGGTAATGAAGTTGGCGTCGTCACTGGCCAGCAGGGCAATGATGCCGGGGTAATCCTCCGGCTGGGCCAGGCGTTTCATGGGCACGGCGTTGCGGAACGCTTCCAGCAGCTTCTCCGGGTTGGGTGCGGATTCCGCTACGCCCTTGAGCAGCGCGGTGTCGGTGGGACCGGGGCAGACCACGTTCAGACACACATTCTTGGTGGCCAGCTCCCGGGCCACGGTCTTGCTGAAGCCCACCAGGCCGGCCTTGCAGGCGGCGTAGACGGATTCACCGGAGGAGCCGACCCGGGCCGCATCGGAGGCCACGTTAATGACCTTGCCGCCGCCGGCTGCCACAATCTTCGGCAGCACCACGTGGTGCATGTTCAGGGCGCCGGTCAGGTTCACTGCGATCAGCTGCTCCCACAGTTTCGGTTCGGTCTTGAGGAACGGGATGAAGCGGTCGAAACCAGCGTTGTTCACCAGTACCGTTGGCACACCCAGATCACTCTCGATGGCGGCCACGGTCTTGGTGATCGCGGCGTAATCGGTGATGTCCGCGGCATAGGCACGAGCGGTGCCGCCGGCTTCGGAAATCAGGTCAGCGGTGCCCCGGGCCGCACTCTCGTCCCGGTCCAGCACCGCAACCAGACTGCCTTCCTCGGCAAAGCGCTGGCACACGGCGCGGCCAATCCCGCCCCCGCCGCCGGTGACGATGACAGTTTTTCCGTTCAGGCCTCTCATGATGACGTGCTCCTGTTGCTGTTCAATCAAAGGGATCAGCCGCGCCTGGCCGGTTCGATGTGAACCGCTTTGGCCTGCTCGCGCAGCTTGAATTTCTGGATCTTGCCGGAAGCAGTGCGGGGCATGGCCTCGATCACTTCCAGGTATTCCGGCAGGTAGTTTTTGGACAGTTGCTGTTCGGTCAGGTAGGCCTTGATCTGGTCCAGGGTCAGGTCGGTGGCGTTCTCGTCCAGGGTCACGTAGGCACACAGGCGCTCGCCCAAGCGTTCGTCGGGGCAGCCCACCAGGGCGACATCGACGATGCCCGGATATTTGTAAAGCAGGTTCTCCACCTCGACCACCGGGATGTTCTCGCCACCGCGGATCACCACGTCCTTGGTGCGGCCGGTGATGCGGATGTAGCCGTCCTTGTCCATGCGGGCGAGGTCACCGGTATTGAACCAGCCGTCCTTGTCCACGCCATACAGCTCGGGTCGCTTAAGATAGCCCGCGAACAGGCTGGAGCCCCGAACCAGCAGGCTGCCTTCCTCTCCGGCCGGCAGTTCGTTGCCCTGGAAGTCGGTGACCTTCACTTCCATCCAGGGCAGGGCCTTTCCGTCGGACTGGCTGGCCCGCTCGGCGGGATCTTCCGGGCAGGTCATGGTGACGGCACCGTTTTCGGTCATGCCCCAGGCTGAGACAATCTTTGCCTTCAGCACCTTGCCGGCCTGCTCAACCACGGCACTGGGGATCGGTGCGCCGGCGGAGACGAAGATCCGCAGGGAATCCAGTTCGCCCTCGTGCTTGGGAGCGGTTTTGACCAGGTCCGCAAGGAACGGTGTGGCGGCCATGGTGAAGGCCGGCTTCTCGGCAGCAATCACCTTGCAGACGTATTCTGCGTCCCAGATGTCCTGGAGGATGGCGGTGGTGCCCAGGTAAACCGGCATCATGATGCCGTACATGAAGCCGGTCTGGTGGGCCACCGGGGAGGCCATCAGCACCTTGTCATCCGAACTCAGGTGCAGGCGCTCGGCGTAGGGCCGCACATTCGAGAACAGGGTGTTCGAGGTGTGCATGACGCCCTTGGGCTCGCCGGTGGTACCGGAGGTGTAGAGGATCTGGATAGCGTCGTCGGCGGTGAGCTGGCGCTCGGCAAACAGGGCCTTGGTGTCCTGTTTTTCTTCCCAGGCGGTCTCTACGAGGCGCTGTTCAAAGCTGCGTTCGCCTTCGCCGCCGATCACCAACAGGGTTTCCAGATTGGGTAGTTCGGCGCGGATACCGTCGATCATGGCCTCGTAATCGAAGCCCCGGAAGACCTTGGGAATTACCAGCAGTTTGGCTTCGCCATGCTTGAGCATGAAGCGCAGTTCACGCTCCCGGAAGATGGGCATGAGCGGGTTCAGGATGGCGCCGATGCGCATGCAGGCCAGGTGCAGGGCCGTGGTCTGCCACCAGTTCGGCAGCTGGCATGCCACCACGTCGCCTTTGCCAATGCCCATGGCCGCCAGGCCTGCCGCCATACGGGTGACCTTGTCATTGAGTTCCCGATAGCTGAGGGCGGTGCGGGTATCGCTGGTGACCTGGTAACCGACGATGGCTTCCTGGTCCGGAGTGCTGGCCACCGCCTGGTCCAGGTAATCGGTAATGCATTTGTCGTTCCATGCGCCGCTCTCGATCATGGCGGTGCGGCGTTCCGGATTGAGAGTGATGCCTGTGTCCATCTGATTCACCTGTTGTGTCCGGTTTGTTGTTGTTGGGGACCTGACTGCAGATACGGGTCATTGTGTCGTCCATTCCAAAATACGCCCGCCTGAAATAATATGTCAACATATTGCTTCAAAAAATAACGGAGTGTACTCTATTTTCAATCAGGAAAGTCTTTATATCGAGATATAAAAGGAATAAGGGCGGATCTCTTAGAGAGGGCGGTTATGGAATACAGCAATATATTGCTTGAAAAGCGCGAAGCCGTCGCGCTCATCCGGCTTAACCGGCCGAAGGTGCATAACGCACTGAACAATGCCTTGATGAACGAGCTGACCTCGGCTCTGGAGGCCCTCGAAAAAGACGACAGCATCCGGGCCCTTGTCATCACCGGGAACGAGAAGGCCTTTGCCGCCGGTGCGGATATAACCGAAGTCCATGCCCTGGATTTCTCAAGGGCTTACCGGGAGCGCTTCATTTCCGCCAACTGGGAAACCGTAACCCGGTGCCGCAAGCCGGTGATTGCGGCCGTGGCGGGGCTGGCCCTCGGCGGCGGCTGTGAGCTGGCGATGATGTGTGACCTGCTGATTGCCGCCGATACCGCCCGTTTCGGTCAGCCCGAAGTAAAAATCGGCACTCTGCCCGGAGCCGGGGGCACCCAGCGCCTGGCCCGGGCCATTGGCAAGGCCAAGACCATGGACCTGTGCCTGACCGGGCGCACCATGGATGCCGAAGAAGCCGAGCGCAATGGCCTGGTGAGCCGGATCGTCCCGGCGGGCGAACTGATCGAGACCGCCCTGGCGGTGGCGGCAGAAATCGCGGGGTACTCGCAGATGGCGACCATGATCAACAAGGAGGCGGTCAATCAGGCCTTCGAGACGACCCTGGCGGCGGGCGTGGAGTACGAGCGCCGGTTGCTGTGGTCCAGTTTCGCCAGTGAGGATCGTCATGAGGGCATGAGTGCGTTCCTCGAAAAACGCCAACCGCAATGGAAGCACCGCTGATATCCTGAACGTATCTGCCAGAAACTGTCATATAACCGTGATACCGGAATTGAGTGGAGACCAACCATGGCCAACCAAGCAAGTTTCAACTGGGAAGACCCCCTGTTGCTGGACCAGCAGCTGACCGAAGAAGAGCGCATGGTGCGCGACAGTGCCCGCCAGTTTGCCGAAAGCAAGCTCCGGCCGCGGGTACTGGAAGCCTTCCGCAATGAAAAGACCGATCCGGAGATCTTCCGGGAAATGGGCGAGACCGGACTGCTCGGCGCCACCATTCCCGAGCAGTATGGCGGCAGCGGCCTGAACTACGTGTGCTACGGCCTCATTGCCCGCGAGGTGGAGCGGGTCGACTCCGGTTACCGTTCCATGATGAGTGTGCAGTCGTCTCTGGTGATGGTGCCCATCTACGAATTCGGCAACGAGGAAACCCGCCAGAAGTACCTGCCGAAACTGGCCTCCGGTGAGTGGATTGGCTGCTTCGGCCTGACCGAGCCGGACCACGGCTCCGATCCCGGCAACATGGCGACCCGGGCCCGCAAGGTGGACGGCGGTTATAGCCTGACCGGCAGCAAGATGTGGATCACCAACAGCCCGATCGCCGACGTGTTCGTAGTCTGGGCCAAGGACGACGAAGGCCAGATCCGGGGCTTTGTGCTGGAGAAGGGCTGGGAAGGTCTGAGTGCCCCGGCCATTCATGGTAAGGTAGGGTTGCGGGCCTCGATCACCGGTGAGATTGTCATGGACGGGGTGTTTGTCCCGGAGGAAAACGCTTTCCCGGACGTGCGGGGTCTCAAAGGTCCGTTCACCTGCCTGAACTCAGCTCGCTATGGCATTTCCTGGGGTGCCCTGGGCGCGGCCGAGGATTGCTGGCACACCGCCCGTCAGTATGTGCTGGATCGCAAACAATTCGGCCGTCCGTTGGCCGCCAACCAGCTGATCCAGAAGAAGCTGGCGGACATGCAGACCGACATCACCCTGGCCCTGCAGGGCTGCCTGCGCCTCGGCCGCATGAAAGACGAGGGCACGGCCGCGGTGGAAATCACCTCGATCATGAAGCGCAATTCCTGTGGCAAGGCCCTGGATATCGCCCGAATGGCCCGGGACATGCTCGGTGGTAATGGCATCAGCGATGAGTTCGGGGTGGCCCGCCACCTGGTGAACCTGGAAGTGGTGAACACCTACGAAGGCACCCACGATGTCCATGCCCTGATCCTGGGCCGTGCCCAGACCGGAATCCAGGCCTTCTTCTGACATCTTTTTTATCATTTTTTCAGAAAGCGACCGCATTTTGCCGGAAATCGGTTAAAATGCGGTCGCCCAATCGGGCTATATTTAGTAATATTACGAAAATATTCGGGGTCGGCGAGGGCAGCCGGTCTTTCTTGTTGTTATTAAGACCAAATGCGGTCAAAAAATGTACCTTCGGATCATACCCCGGTACATAAATATCAAGGAAGATTCGGGCCTTTAGCCACATAATTCCAACAATCCGTTTGCTCAGAAGATCTCTGCAATGCCCACTACCGTGTTTTCCGGCTTTACCCACAATTTCCTTGGCAAGGCGCCTGTCTGGTACAAGCAGGCCATTCTGCTGTTCCTGATCGCCAATCCGATTGTGATGTACGTGCTTGGCCCGGGGGTGGCGGGGTGGTTGCTGATCGCCGAGTTCATTTTCACCCTGGCCATGGCGCTGAAATGCTATCCGTTGCTGCCGGGTGGCCTGCTGGCGGTGGAGGCCCTGTTGATCGGGCTGACCACGCCGGATGCGGTGTATCTGGAGGTACTGACCAACTTCCCGGTGATCCTGCTGCTGATGTTCATGGTGGCCGGCATCTATTTCATGAAGGAACTGCTGCTGGTGACCTTCACCCAAATCCTGGTGGGGGTCCGTTCGAAATCGGCGTTATCCCTGCTGTTCTGTGGCGCGGCTGCGGTGCTTTCAGCCTTTCTGGACGCCCTGACTGTCACCGCCGTGATCATCTCGGTGGCCGTCGGTTTCTATTCCGTTTACCACAAGGTGGCGTCCGGCAAGGGCTACCAGCACTCCGACCACAACGCCAACAGTGACGAGGAAGTGATCGAACTGCACCGGGAAGATCTGGAGAACTTCCGGGCGTTTCTGCGTAGCTTGCTGATGCACGGTGCCGTGGGTACCGCCCTCGGTGGTGTGACCACGATGGTCGGTGAGCCGCAGAACCTTCTTATCGCCAAGGTGGTAGGCTGGGACTTTGCCAGTTTCTTCCTGAGCATGGCGCCGGTGAGCCTGCCGGTGCTGGCCGCTGGTCTGGTAACCTGCTGGGCTCTGGAGAAGCTGCGCTGGTTCGGCTATGGCGGCCGTTTGCCCAAGCCGGTACGCCGGGTACTGGAAGAATTTGCCGAGAATGAGCGCAACAAGCGCACCAAGGCCGATCAGGCCGCGCTGTGGGTCCAGGCTGCCGCCGCAGCGATTCTGGTCATTGGTTTGGCCTTCCACCTGGCGGAGGTGGGACTGATCGGCCTGTTGGTGATTATCCTGGTGACCTCTTTCACCGGCATCACCGACGAACACCAGATCGGCAAGGCGTTCCAGGAATCCCTGCCGTTCACTTCACTGCTGGTGGTGTTTTTTGCCGTGGTTGCCGTTATCCACGAGCAGCACCTGTTCAAGCCGATTATTGACTACGTGCTTTCCCTGCCGCAAAGCGAACAGCCGGGCATGTTCTTCCTGGCCAACGGTTTGCTCTCCATGATCAGTGACAACGTATTCGTGGCCACGGTCTACATCAGCGAAGTCAAACAGGCCCTGGATTCCGGTGCCATCAGTGTCGAGCATTTCCGGGACCTGGCGGTTGCTATCAACACCGGCACCAACTTGCCCAGCGTGGCAACCCCCAACGGCCAGGCCGCCTTCCTGTTCCTGCTGACTTCCGCGATTGCTCCGCTGGTGCGGTTGTCCTACGGTCGGATGGTCTGGATGGCGCTGCCCTACACCCTGGTGATGGGCGGGATCGGCCTGTATTTCGTGGTTTACCATATCTGACGTATCGCCGAAATTGCGCCACGCGTCAGTGCAGACTCCGGAAGTTCTGGTACTCTAGGCTGCAGAGAAATTTGCAGAACTGGAGATCATGAATAGTCGCGCGAAGTTGTCCTCCGGATTTCGGGAGGTTCGGTTTACGGTCCGGTTTTGTGTCTGGGTGAGCATGGCCCTGTTGGCCATCGTTGCCTCCTCCTCAATGGCTGAGACCGGCGGAAAAGGTCGGGTTGTTACCATTGCCTACAATGAATTCCCGCCCTTTGCCCATCACACGGAGTCCGGTGAGGCCTCCGGCCTGATCATCGAGATGACCCGTAAGGTTGTTGAAGAGGCCGGCTATGAGCCTGAATTCCTGTTTCTGCCCATCAGCCGGATCTACCTCTACCTGAAAAATGGGACGGTGGATGCCTGGCCCGGGCTGACCAACATTCCCCAACTTGAAGGGGAAGTCCTGGAAAGCTGGGCCCAACCGCTCAGCGTGCAGCTCAGCGCCTGGTATCTGGAGGGCAATCCGCCCCTGAAACATTTCAATGACCTCCAGGGCAAGACCGTGATCGTGATCGGAGGCTACACCTACGCCGGCATGATCCAGTGGCTGCGGGAGTCGGACCAGATCCTGGTCACCGAGGCTCCGAATCACCGGGCGGCCATCGATATGCTCAAGCGCCGGAGGGGCGACTACGTTCTGGATTACCATGCACCGGTACAGGAAATCCTGACGGAACCGTCCGACAGTGTTGTGAAGGAATCGGAAGTCCGCTCCCGAACCGCAGCCTGGTTGTTCTCCCTCGCCAACCCGCGGGCGGCGCTTCTCCGGGAAGAGTTCGATGATGCCTACCTGCGCCTGGTGCAGCGGGGTGAACTACCGGCCATTTACCCAAACGGCCATGGCTACGTGATTCCCGGTTTTCCGGAAGCCTACCGCTGAGCTCCGGTTTGTTCAGGGCCTGAGGGCCAGATCCCGGTACCAGGCTGTCGCCCGCTCTCCGGTGTTGTCCGAATCCGACATGATGGCAATGCCCACCACTGGTGGTGGGTCCTCGCCGAAGGCCTTCCGGTAGTCCGCCGCGATGTCCCGTTCCACGCTGACCCATTGGCCGACCTGATTGCCGCCGGAGTTCACCGCCACCATCATGGTCCGGTCGGTGTAGGAGTTGGCGATGAACTCACCCTCGGGCAGCTTGTTGGCCCAGATGTAGTTGAGGGCATTGCCGGGCAGGGTCTCCCCGAACAGCACTTCCACTGCCTTGCGTTTGGCCCGCTCGAAGAAGCCGGCGTCTTCCGGCTGGAATTCGAAGGCCACGTAGATCCGGGCCGGGTAGTCATCGCCGGATTTTTCCCGGGCGTTGCCGCCTTCGAACACGTTCGACACCTTCCACTGCCAGGCCAGCTTCACGCTGCGATCCGGGTCCAGGTTCAGTCGGGTAATCAGCCCGGAGGCGCCACCCTCGGTAGTGGCCCTGACCACCTGTTGGCCATCCTCTTGCACGAGTTCATATCGGGTGTGCTGCTCGATTTTCGGGAACTGAAGCGGCTCCCAGCCTTGCTCCAGCGACTGGATCTGCGAGAAAGGCGGTATCGGATTGTTGACGGCCAGGGCCTGGGCGCCTAACACCGCTGAGACAGTAATGCCGGCCAGCCAGTACCAGCGAGATTTCATGGCCTACCCCTTGTGATGATGTGTCAACGAAGACAGGTTGAGGGCGGAAAAGTGCCTTGTCCCGATCCTGTTACGTGTATATAGTGTTTCAATCCTTGGTCAACTACCAGATGTTGTGATCATTCTCTGATCGCCTCAGGTAATCGGGAATCCGGTGAGAGTCCGGAACTGACGCGCAGCGGTATTGGGGAACGAGCGTGGCACGATGACACTGGCAAGGAGCCTCCTGAGGTAATCAGAGGCTCCACACTGGGAAGTCGCCACGCAAGGCCGAATCACTGATTCACGCCCCTGAGTCCGAAGACCTGCCAGGGAGCAGAAGCCTGTAACACTGGCTTCTGGACTGCACCTTCGCGACTCAGGGTGAGCAGACCGGTTCCCGTTGCCTTTCCTCCAGGCAAAGTGTGCCCCTGCATTCGCGAAGGTGAAATGGAACCAACGCGAACTCAGGAGAGCACCATGACAGCCACCGCCTTCGCCGAACCGCCGGCAGCTTCCACCGATACCCAATCCCTTCAGGTAATTAAACGCAACGGCACCCTGGTTGGATTCAATCCGGCCAAAATCAGTGTTGCCGTCACCAAAGCCTTCCTTGCCGTGGAAGGTGACAAGGCCGCCGGTTCCGCCCGCATCAACGATGCCGTGCACCGGGTCACCGAACAGGTGGTCCAGGCCATCAGCCGGCGCCTGAAAGCCGGCGGCAAGGTTCATATCGAGGATATCCAGGACCAGGTGGAACTGGCCCTGATGCGGGCCGAGGAACAGAAAGTGGCCCGGGCCTATGTGCTGTACCGGGAAGAACACGCCCGCAAACGCGCCGTGGAAGAACCCATGGAGGCCCACCCGCACCTGACCGTGAAAAAGGTCGACGGCAGCATCGCCCCGCTGGACCTGGGACTGATGAAGCTGCAGGTGGAACAGGCCGCCACCGGCCTGGACGGCATTGACGGCGAATCCCTGGTGGAAGACGCCCTGCGTAACCTGTACGACGGCATCGAAGAAACCGAAGTGCTCTCGGCACTGGTCATGACCGCCCGCAGCCGGATCGAGCAGGAGCCCGATTACAGCGCCGTGACCGCCCGCCTGCTGCTGGAACAGCTGCGCCTCGAGGCCGCCGAAGCCCTGGACCTGCACCGGAATCAAACGCTGGCGGAGGTGTATCCACAGGCCCTGGCCGCCTTCATCCACGCCGGCATCCGCCACGAGTTGCTGGACGAAGCCCTGGCGGCCTTTGATCTGGAACGCCTCGGCGAGGCCCTGAAGCCCGAGCGCGATCACCAGTTTGGCTTCCTTGGCCTGCAGACCCTGTACGACCGCTACTTCCTGCACTGGAACAAGGCCCGGCTGGAGCTGCCCCAGGTGTTCTTCATGCGCGTGGCCATGGGCCTGGCGCTGCGGGAAGACGACCCGAACGAACGGGCCATCGAGTTCTACGAGTTGCTGTCCAGCTTCGACTATATGGCCAGCACGCCCACTCTGTTCAACAGCGGCACCCGCCACTCCCAGCTGTCCTCCTGCTACCTGACCACCGTGCAGGACGACCTGGAGAGCATCTACGGCGCCATTCGCGACAACGCCATGCTGTCCAAGTGGGCCGGGGGCCTGGGCAACGACTGGACACCGGTACGGGCGCTGGGTTCCCACATCAAGGGTACCAACGGCCAGAGCCAGGGCGTGGTGCCGTTCCTGAAAGTGGTGAACGACACCGCCGTGGCCGTCAATCAGGGGGGCAAGCGCAAGGGCGCGGTGTGCGCCTACCTGGAAAGCTGGCACCTGGACATCGAGGAATTCCTGGAACTGCGCAAGAACACCGGCGACGAACGCCGCCGCACTCACGACATGAACACTGCCAACTGGGTGCCGGACCTGTTGATCGAACGCATGCGCGAGGACCGGGACTGGACGCTGTTTTCCCCCAGTGACGTGCCGGACCTGCACGACCTTTACGGCAATGCGTTCCGCGAGCGTTACCAGCATTACGAAGCCCTGGCGGAGCAGGGCAAATTCAAGCTGTTCAAAAAAGTCCCCGCCAAACAGCTGTGGCGCAAGATGCTCACCGTGCTGTTCGAGACCGGCCACCCCTGGATCACCTTCAAGGACCCTTGCAACCTGCGCTCGCCCCAGCAGCACCAGGGCGTGGTCCACAGCTCCAACCTGTGCACCGAAATCACCCTGAACACGAGCGAGGATGAAATCGCCGTGTGTAACCTGGGCTCAGTCAACCTGGCCGCCCACATTGTCGGGGGCGAACTGGACGTGCAGCGCCTGGAGCGGACGGTCACCACCGCTGTACGGATGCTCGATAACGTCATCGACATCAACTACTACGCCGTGCCCCAGGCCCGCAATTCCAACCTCAGGCATCGCCCGGTGGGCCTGGGCCTGATGGGCTTTCAAGATGCCCTCTACCAGCTGGGCCTGCCGTACTCCAGCCCGGAAGCGGTGGAATTTGCCGATGTCGCCATGGAGCAGCTCAGCTACTTCGCCATCCGCGCCTCGGCCACCCTGGCGGGTGAGCGGGGTGCCTACGAGACCTACGAGGGCTCGCTCTGGGATCAGGGCATCCTGCCCATCGATTCCCTCAGTCTGCTGAAAGACAACCGCCGGGAAGGGGATTGTTCGGTCAATACCGACGCGCGCCTCGACTGGAGCCCGGTGCGCAAGCTGATCGCCAAAAACGGCATGCGTAACAGCAACGTCATGGCCATCGCCCCGACCGCCACCATCTCCAACATCGTCGGCGTGTCCCAGTCCATCGAACCGGCGTACCAGAACCTGTTCGTCAAATCGAACCTCTCCGGCGAGTTCACGGTGGTGAATCCCTCCCTGGTGCGCGACCTCAAGGCCGAGGGCCTCTGGGACAATGTCATGGTCAACGACCTCAAGTACTTCGACGGCTCGGTCCAGCAGATCGACCGCATCCCGGCAGAACTGAAAGCTCGCTACGCCACCGCCTTCGAGATCGACGCCCGGTGGCTGGTGGAAGCCGCTGCCCGGCGCCAGAAATGGCTCGACCAGGCCCAGAGCCTGAACCTGTACATGGCCGAACCCAGCGGCAAGAAGCTTGATGCCCTGTATCAGCTGGCGTGGGAGCGTGGGCTCAAGACCACCTATTACCTGCGTTCCCTGGGGGCCACCGGCGCCGAGAAAACCGCCCCGGTGGCCGCGCTGCAGCCGAAGGTGTGTGCCATCGATAACCCCGACTGCGAAGCGTGTCAGTAACTACTGACATACACAAGAGACTATAACTGCCAAGCCTGGAGAACCGGGCTGGTATCCCCTGCCGAAAATGTCTGTAGCCATGGATGGCTACAGCCAAGCCCTACAGGGACGTATTCGCGGGCGGTTTTCGGGAGGGGATACCAGACCGGTTCAACCACCAGCCTGGCAGGCTACAGAATCAGAGGTAGATACCAATGCTGAACTGGGACGACGAACCAAAAACCGAATCCAAGGCAGCCACCCAAAATGGCCCGGCTCCGGTCAACGTAGACGACAAGCGGGTCATCAACGGCGAGACCGACATCAACCAACTGGCACCGTTCAAGTACCCCTGGGCCTGGGAGTACTTCATGAATGCCAACAAGAACCACTGGACCCCGCTGGACGTGAACATGGCCCAGGACGTCCACGACTACCATCACCGCCTGAACCCGGCGGAGAAACACGTGTACGAGAACGTGCTGGCCTATCTCACCACCTCCGACATCCTGGCCATGCGCAACATCGGCCTGGCGGTGATGGAGAAGATGAGTGCGCCGGAGCTGCAGATCTACCAGGCCCGGCAGGTGTACGAGGAATCCATGCACACCTGGGCCTACCAGCACTGCATCGAAACCCTGAATCTGGACCAGAGCGAGATCTACAACCGCTATCGCGTGGTGCCGGAGATCCACGGCAAGATCAGGATGGCCAATCGCCGGCTCGATGCCGCCATGCGCCCCGACATGAACCTGCGCAACCCGGACGACCTGCAGGAATTTGTCATGTCCTACCTGTTCTTTGCGGCCGTGTTCGAGGGTGCCTGGTTCTATAACGGCTTCAGCCCCATCTTCGCCCTCCAGCGCCGGGGCCTGATGCGCGGCACCGGAGAGCAGCTGCAGTACATCCTTCGGGACGAGGCGATGCACTTCTCCTTTGGCCTGAAAGTGGTGAACCAGATCCTCGAGGAAGAAAACATCACCCTGGACCCGAAAGCCGTGCGCGAGATGTGGGACGAATCCGAGGCGGCGGAAACCGCCTACGCCAACTACATCCTGCGGGATCCCATCCTGGGTTATTCGGCGGAATATCACAGCGAGCAGTTCCGCTTCGTGGCCAACCGGCGGGCCCGCACCGTGGGGCTGGAAGAACCGTTCCCGGGGGCGAAGAACGTCTCGCCCTGGCTGGATGAGCAGGCCACTCTGCGCAAGGAGAAGAACTTCTTCGAGACCCGGGTGATCGAGTACCAGACCGGCGCGCAGCTGGAGTGGTAAGCCCGTAGGGAAGGTCGGAGCTGCCCGATCTGTCGGGCAGCTCCGGATGGGTTATTTCCGGGCCATGGCCTCCAGCATCCGGTTCACCGCGTCCAGGTGCTCCGGCTCATTGTGGCACATGCCCTGGAAACAGGCGCAGATATCCAGGAAATCCTTCAGCTCGGTGCGCTGGGCCATCTTCATCAGGCGCTTAGTGAGCCGTGTGGCCTTGGGCGGCTGATTGGCCATTTTCATCGCCATCTTCAGGGTTGCCGGCATCAGATCATCGGCCGGTACCACGTCCATGACGATGCCCAGTTCCCTGGCTTCGGCGGCATCCACGATGCGGCCCGTCAGCGTCAGTTCGAAGGCACGCTGGTAACCAATCAACCGCTGCATGAACCAGGCCCCGCCATCGCCGGGAATGATGCCCAGGTTCAGGAAGGTTTCCCCGAATTTGGCGGAATCGGCGGCAATGCGGATATCCGCCATATTGGCCAGATCAAAACCCGCGCCAATGGCTGGCCCGTTCACCGCGGCAATGACCGGTACCTCCACCGCCTGCATCGCCAGTGGAATGCGCTGGATGCCCTTGCGATAGCGCTCGGCACACTCGGCCGGCTCACCGGCGAAATCGCCGCTGCGGGTGGCCATGTCCCGGACGTTGCCGCCGGCACTGAACGCCGAGCCGGCCCCGGTGATTACCAGTACCGAGACCTCCTGGCAGTGATTGACCCATTCGGCGGTGGTGACGATGTCATCAATCAGGTTCGAGCCGGTGAGGGCATTGCGCAGGTCGTGCCGGTTCAGGGTCAGCACCGCCACGCCGTCTTCCAGGGTGAGCAGGGCGTCGGTCAGCTGGGGCAGTTGGGTCATCATGGATTCCTTGTTCTGTAGATTCAGAGCGATTGTCTCCCTATGATTGGCCCATGCCAAGAACCTTCTACCGCCGAGGCCCCGATCACCGGGGCGATACCGCCGTCACCTTCCTGGACGTTCGCCGCCGTTTCCAGTTCCGCACCGTGGAGATTGGCCGCTGGGTGACCGAACCGGAAAAACAGCGCAGCGCCGGGCTCTTCTATGATGCCCTGTGCGACCTCATGACCATCCTCGGTGGCACGGAAACCCTCATCTCCCTGCGCGGCACCCTGGCACTGCAGTACGGCATCGGCGGCCGGCCCGGCGTTTCGGCCCACTACAGCCCCGCCACCCGTAGCTTCGCCCTGGCCAAGAACGCCGGCCCCGGCAGCATTGCCCACGAGTGGTTCCACGCCTTCGACCACTACATCGCCGACAAGTTATTCACAGGCACCGGCAAAGGCGAGTTTGCCTCCAAACTCTGGCTCACCCGCGAGGACGCCATCGCCCATCCCCTGAACGAGCGCCTGCAGACCTGCTACCGGACCGTATTGCTCAACGAGGCAGGCACCGAACCCAGCGACCTGTTCCGAAAATCTGCGAAAGCCGACAAGGCCGCCGGGGTGCACTACTACAGCCAGCCGGAGGAGCTGTGCGCCCGGGCCTTTGAAGCCTTTGTGCAGGACGCCAACTGTAAGAATGCGTTTCTGGTGCGTGGAACCCGGGAATCGGAAGAGGCAAAGCTGGGGCTTTATCCACAGGGTGAGCAGCGCGAGCGGATTAACCAAGCCTTCCGGAATTACTTCCATAACCTGGGCCGGGTCCTGCAGCGCACCGAGCATTGAGAACCGGAGTTAAACGAACGCGTTCGCAAAACTCCGAAAGTTGCATAAAAAATCCGTGTAACTCTCTGATAGGGTTGGAAAGAAAGCCGATCAATCCGCGATCGTGGTCGCCTTTGTTTCGTGGCTTCTCGTCTTGGTTGCACGCGACCTGCGCTTCGCTCCGGCACCCAGCAATGGGGGGCGTTAATGGCAAAGGCTTCAGTCTTTTGGGTGGCTTTGTGTCAGAAGCCTTACGTAGGTCTCGTCGCTAAAAATGTCGAAACATAACTATCGGTTCCAAGCGACGCCCATAGAGCAGAAGGTGGGAATACCATAAGATAGGCGGGTGACTAGCTGCGAGCGTGGTGCCGTCTTAGCCGGGTGCTGTGCGCAGTTTTATTTTCCAAGCCAATCATCAAGATAAGTCATTACCTATGTTGAATGCCTCGTCGACCCGCCTCAATAAATACATCAGCAGCAGCGGTATGTGCTCGCGCCGCGAAGCGGACCGTTACATTGAACAGGGCAACGTATCTCTGAATGGCCGGCGTGCTGAGGTGGGCGATCTGGTCACGCCCGGTGATACGGTAAAGGTTAACGGGCAGCTGATCGAGCCGCCAGAGCCCGACGACTTCGTTTTCATTGCACTGAATAAACCCGTGGGCGTTGTCAGCACGACAGACAGCAGTGAGCCCAATAACATCCAGCGCTTCGTGGGCCACGGTACCCGAATTTTCCCGATCGGTCGCCTGGATAAGGATTCCCAGGGCCTGATTTTTTTAACCAGTAACGGCGATCTGGTGAACAAGATTCTGCGCGCTGGCAATGACCATGAAAAAGAATATCTGGTGGAAGTGAACAAGCCCATTACCAAGGGCTTTATTGAAGGGATGGCCAACGGGGTGCCGATTCTGGGCACCATGACCAAGAAGTGTAAGGTGCAACAGGAGTCCGCTAAGGTTTTCAGAATCACCCTGGTACAGGGCTTGAACCGCCAGATTCGCCGTATGTGCGAACACTTTGGTTACGATGTAGTCACGCTGGAACGTGTTCGCATCATGAATGTGGATCTCAAAGGCCTGGCCGTTGGTGAGTGGCGCGACCTCACGCAAAAAGAGCTGAATGGCATTATGGACGCCATTAAAGACTCCTCTTCTGAGGCGCCTGCCGGGCATAAAACCACGCAAAAACGGTCAGCCAGTAAGAAGTCCGGTCCGAAACGTGGCGACCCACCTAAAGCCCAGAAAACTGGCGTTAAACCCAAAGGCAGGCATAAGCCCGGGAAACCATCCGGCAAACATAAGAAACCGGGCAAGGGCGGTGACATAAACCGGCCGGGTGGGAAACCCGGCGGTAAAAACACAGGGCCGAAGTCAAAACGGCCAAGGAAGCCAAGCGTCAAGAAAGCGCGTGGCTAGCCTTTGAAGCCTTTGGCCACCACATAGACCTCGCGGGAGCGGGCGCGTGACGCATCGGGTTTGCGAATCAAGACCTTGCTGAACGACGAACGCACGTCTTTGAGGTATTCGTCATAGCCCACCCCCTGAAACACCTTGGCGACAAAACAGCCGCCGGGCTTCAGGACCTGGCGAGCCATATCCAGGGCCAGCTCCACCAGATACATGGACGCTGCCTGGTCGGCCACATTGATACCGCTTATGTTGGGGGCCATGTCCGAGACCACCAGGTCCACCGGGGCGTTGTCCAGGGTGGCCATGATGTCGTCAAAGACCTCGTCTTCGGTAAAGTCTCCCTGGATGAAGTCCACACCCGCTATGGCATCCATGGGCAGAATATCGGAGGCGATCACGCGGCCCTTGGCGCCGACCCTGGTCGCCAATACCTGCGACCAGCCGCCCGGTGCACTGCCAAGGTCCATGGCCACCATGCCGGGGCGAACCAGCTTGTCTTTCTCAATCAGCTCAAGCAGCTTGTAGCTGGCGCGGGAGCGATAGCCATCAGCTTGCGCGCGTTTCACATACACATCATTGACGTGCTCATCAAGCCATTGCTGGCTGCTTTTGGATCTGGCCATGTCATTGCTCTGAATAGAACCTGAAGTGTGCGCGAATTATACCTGCTCCGGCAGGGGGCTGTAACATGGGAAAATCCCGATCCATGCTAGTATTCAGTGGCTTATTGGTGTGAGTAACGCGCGATGAAACTGGATGACATAAAAAAGCTGCATAAGAAGAAAGGCCGCAAAGATCTGGGCTGTTTTTTGGTGGAAGGCGAGCACCTGATCCTGGAGCTGGAAAAGGCGGCCAGAGCTATTCCTGCATTCCGGCAGGCGAAAGTTTATGTCAGTGAAAGCTACGGCGACGTGGCGACATCGCTGGAACAGGTACGTATTACTGACAAGCAAATGCAAAAGATTGCCGATACGCAGACTCCGCAGGGCATTGTTGCGGTGGTGCCATTTCTTCCCGCTGAGCCGCTCTCTGCGCCTTCTGTTGATGCGGGTGAAACACCCCACGAAAAAACCATTTATTTATACGAAGTTCAGGACCCGGGCAACCTGGGTACCATTTTGCGAACTTTGGCCTGGTTCGGCGGTTTTCGCTGCGTATTAAGCCCCAACAGTGTGGACCCCTATAACCCAAAAGTGGTGCGTGCGAGTATGGGGGCGATTTTCCATGTGCCCATTGAATTGGATGTGAGTATCAACGAGCTGAAAACGCGCTTTGATCACTTTGCGTGCCTGGATATTGCCGGAGCACCACTCTCCAGTGAAAGCTTTACAACGCAACAGTGCTTTATATTTGGCAATGAAGCGCGCGGAGTTCCCCACGACGAACTGGCCAGGCTTGATGTGACCGCGTATTCCATTAAAGGGGCCGGCGTTCTTGAATCGCTGAATTTGGCCACGGCCGTCAATATGTGCGCGTACGAACTGAATCGCTAGCCTCGACGCCGCTCACAGATCCGGTCATCGGGTCTCGGAATCCTGCGAGAAAAGGCCTCCGTATGAGGTATAAAAAAAGGATTTAACAATCGGCTGCACAGCCAAGGCGTTATGTGTTTTCACCCACAGTCCATGGAAGGAGTTCTGATGGCTGATCATTTCGGTTCTTGTCTGTGTGGTACCGTGAGCTTTGAGGTAAAAGGTGAGTTCGACAGCTTTTACCTGTGCCATTGTCGGCATTGCCAAAAAGATACAGGCTCGGCCCATGCAGCAAATCTATTCTCGCACTCAGCGAAATTGGTCTGGCAGTCGGGTGCAGATGCTGTGACTTCCTTTACGCTTCCAGGTACTCGTCACAACAAAAGCTTTTGTAAGTTGTGTGGTTCAGCATTGCCAAACACTCAGATTGCAGGTTTGCTTGTCGTTCCCGCAGGGTGTTTGGATACTGAAATCACTGTGGTGCCAACTGCGCATATCTTTTCATCCGGCAAAGCTGCTTGGGATGATGGGTTAGGGGAGGTGCCAAAGTTCGAGGGATTGCCAACTTGAGCTACCATCACTTAACCAGTGGCTGTTGCCGGAGGTAGCTGGGCCGGATTCACTGAAACCGGGCAAGCAAGAGCTTCCCGCCTCAGTTCTGCATCCGGATATCATCCTTCCACCGAAAGCCAACGCCACCCGTTTGCCAGACACCATCCTTGTTGAACGGATGAGGCCCGTTCATATTGATGTAGGTGGGCAACCCGAAGTGCGGTGCCAGGTTCTGTCTCGCCTTGATCGTCACTCGATCCATGATTCGTAACCCCTGCTGCTCGGCTGGCATGTGGGCTTCCGGTGATGCCCGGTGAGCCACCGCCCAGTTATCGATAAAGAGCAGATCCCCGGTGTCATAGTGGTAACGGATCCCGTAACCTTTTTCGAAGGACTCGTTCAGCAAATCGTTATAGTCGTTGAAAAGCTGCTTCATCTCGTCCGGAGTCAACAAACGCAAATTGTCGGCCGTTGCTGGCAATGTCTGCAGTTCTTCAATCGAGAGTCCGTACTCCGGTAGTCGCTCAAGAACCGCACCGGTCATTCCCAGATGCAGCCACACGCTTTTTCGTCCGGAAATGGGATGGGTGTGGACAACGGGGTGGGTCACGCAGGAGGCTGAATTCACGGATACGAGGCGTTGCCAGAAATCCTGTTTTTCTTTTGGCAGCGCATCAAAGCCAGCGCCCTGGTGGGCAAAGTGTGTGCCGCCGCCATGCTCGGGCGCCCGGGCCATGTAATAGGCTGAATGCGAAAACGTTGCGGCTTCGAAGCTGCCGTCATTGTGCCACTGGGGGCCAACCCCCAGAATGCCGTAGCGGCTGTTATTGGAGCAACGGAAGATGTGTCTGTTCCTGTCCGGCGTCGCCGGATGGATGCCATGGGTGGAGTGGATTTCGCGAGCGCCCCACCATTTGCTGGCGTTGATCAGTTCCTCGGGGGAGAGATCGCGCTGGTGTTTGAAGACGATGAACCCCCGATTCGCCATTTCCTGCTCCAACGCTTCGATGATGGGTTCGGGCAGATCGGAGCGAACATCGGCGCCGTAGATCTTGACGCCGAGAGGCTCCAGTTGTTTGAGCGTCAGCCCTGCTTCTTCGATCAGGGAGACCCGATCAGGGTCCAGCGAGGGTATGGTCGGTGCCTTGTTGCGGGTGGTGTCTTCCGATGTCTGGCCCATCATCCTGACTCCCTTGCTGGTTAATTCATGATCAGACTAACGCACTGTGTTTTGTACACAACCCCTTTGGGGCGTTGAAAGACCAATTCCGCCTTGCCTTCGTATGTGCGTGCCATAGACTGAATGGTTGTGGCTGCAACGTGCGTTCGCATGTTGCGACAGCCTTTGGATTCCAAATTCAGCCAAACGACCAAGAGGAATGGCCGTGTTCCCCATCTCCCGTTTTCGCCGCGCTGCGGCACTGACCGCCATGTTGATCACTGCGCCGGCCATGGCCGCCGACCCGGTGGTGGTGTCATCCAAGATCGATACCGAAGGCGCCGTATTGGGCCAGATGGTACTGCAGTCCCTGGAAGAGGCCGGCATTCCGGTGGAAAATCGCCTTCAGCTCGGGGGCACGAGCATCGTGCGCAACGCCATCAAGGCGGGCGAAATCGATGTCTACCCGGAGTACACCGGCAACGCGGCGTTCTTCCATGACCAGGCCGATCGCGACATCTGGAAAGACGCGGACAAGGCCTACGAGCAGGCCGCCCGTCTCGATGAGGAAGCGCACAACATCGTCTGGCTGACACCGGCGCAGGCCAACAACACCTGGGCCATGAGTGTGCGCGGGGACCTGGCGCGGGAGAACAGCCTGAAGACCCTGGAAGACCTGGCCGGGTACATCAATGACGGTGGTGCCTTCAAGTTTGCGGCCAGTGCCGAGTTTGTGGAATCAGCCAGCGCCTTGCCCGCGTTTCAGGAAGCGTATGGCTTCGAGCTGGCGTCCGATCAGCTGCTGATTCTGTCCGGTGGCAACACCGCCGCCACCCTCCGGGCAGCGGCTCTGAACAACAACGACGTCAACGGCGCCATGACCTATGGCACCGATGGCGGTCTGGACGCGCTGGATCTGAAGGTGATGGAAGACACCCTGGGCGTTCAGCCGGTGTACCAGCCGGCGCCCATCGTCCGTGCCGAGGTGCTGGAAACCTACCCGCAGATCCGGGAGGTGCTGGAGCCCATCTTCGAATCCCTGGATCTGGAAACCCTGCAGCGCCTGAACGGCCAGGTTGCGGTAAATGGTGTGCCCGCCCAGACAGTGGCGCGGGACTACCTGGATTCCCTGGCCCGGGAGTGAGGTTTGTCGGTTAGCCGCTCCGAATCCAGTCAGCTTATGCCGAACCGTGTCATTCCCGCGCTGGGGTTGCTGGCCCTGGCCCTGGTCTGGCTTCTGGACGTTGGCACCATCCAGCCCAATCGCATCGTGCCCGGCACCGGCCATGGCCTGGTCTCGGCGGTTGGCTGGGGCGGCGCGGCCCTGGTCACGTCGACGCTGGCCGGCTCCATTCTGCTCGCCTTCCTGAATCTCCGTGGCCGCTACCTGATCCAGCTCGCCCTGCTTGGCCTCTCGTTGGCACTGCTGCCCCTCTTGTTGGATGTGTTTGCGAGCCGGCATCTGCCGGAGGATTCCCCCTTTGCCCGCTCGTCCATTGGTGCGGGTTTCTGGTGCCTGTTGTTTTTTTTGTTCCTGATGTTGATCGAGACTCTGGGGCGGCTCGGGAGCCGGCGGGGGCTGGAGCTCCTGCTGGTGGTTGTGATTGGTGGCAGTTGGCTGATATTCCTGCAGAGCGAAGGCCTCGAGAGCCTGTCGCTGGTGCGGGAATTCAACGCGCGGCCGGCCAAGTTCGAGCAGGCGTTCTGGACGCATCTGGCGCTGGCGTTCGGGGCGGTGGCCATCAGTGCCGTTCTGGCGTTTGGTCTGGCACTGAAAATGATGCGCAGTCCCGGCTGGCAGCGGCCCATCCTCGGTCTGGTGAGTTTTCTCCAGACCATTCCCAGCCTGGCGGTGTTCGGTTTGCTGATTGCACCGCTGAGCGCCCTGGTGGCGGCCTTCCCGGTCCTGGAAACGCTGGGTATCCGGGGGATCGGCTGGACGCCCGCGTTGCTGGCCCTGGTCGCCTACAGTCTGCTGCCGATGGTTCGCAACACCTTTGTCGCGCTCACCGAAGTGCCCGAGAACCTGGCCGATGCTGGCCGGGGTATGGGCATGAATGAGCGCCAGCTGTTTTTCAAGCTCAAGTTACCGCTGGCGCTGCCGGTCATCATTGAGGGGGTGCGCATTACCACCATTCAGGCCATCGGTCTGACGGCGGTGGCGGCCCTGATCGGTGCCGGCGGCTTTGGCAGTTTTATTTTCCAGGGGCTCGGTCAGGCGGCGATGGATCTGGTGTTGCTCGGGGCCTTGCCCACCATTGCGCTTGCCCTGCTGGCCGATGCCGTATTCACCATGCTCGCTGCCAGCCTGAAGCCGACCCCGGCCACGGCCTGACAGGAAGAGGATTTGTCCGGATGATCGAACTGAAACATGTCACCCGGCGCTTCGGTCCTACCGTCGCGGTGGATAACATCAACCTGACCATCGAAACCGGCGAGGTCTGCGTCCTGGTGGGCAGTTCCGGCTGCGGCAAATCCACCACGCTGCGGATGATCAACCGCCTGTTGCCCCACAGTGAAGGCGAGATCCTGGTGGACGGGGAAGACATCACCACCATGAATGCGGAGCAGCTGCGGCTGAACATGGGGTACGTGATCCAGGGCACGGGCCTGTTCCCCCATTGGACGGTGGCGCGGAACATCGCCATGGTGCCCCAGTTATTGAAGTGGCCCCGGGACCGGATCGACGCGCGGGTCCACGAGCTGATGACCCTGCTGGATCTCGACCCGGCCACCCACGCCAATAAATACCCCCAGCAACTGTCCGGCGGTCAGGCGCAGCGGGTAGGGGTGGCCCGGGCGCTGGCGGCAGACCCGAACATCCTGTTGATGGATGAGCCCTTCGGTGCGCTGGATGCGATCACCCGGGAGAATCTTCAGCTGGAGATGCTGCGCATCCAGAAGCAGGTCCGCAAAACCACCGTTTTCGTCACCCATGACATTGATGAGGCTCTGAAACTGGCGACCCGTATTGCGGTGATGGACCAGGGGCGCATCATCCAGCACGACACCCCCGAGAACATCCTCCGGCGGCCGGCGTCTGAGTTTGTCGAGAACCTGGTGGGCAAACAGGACCGGGGCCTGAAACTGATGAGCCTGCGCCCGGTGCGGCAGCTGATGCAGGCCCATCCGGCGCCGAAACGCCCGGAACCGGGGGCGGAGGGGCTCAAGGAAGAGGACAATCTTCGTCTGGCGCTGTCGGTCATGCTCTGGCAGGGGGCGGAGCAGGTGCCCGTCTTCAATGCCCGAGGGGAGGAGACGGGAGTGATTACCCGTGAACGACTGATTCAGGAAGGCGCCTGATGCGACTCTGGTTGCCGCCTGTCCTGCTGGCCGTTCTCCTGTGCGGACTGAGCGCCGGTATGCCGGCACTGGAGCCGCTGTTTCACTGGGTGCAGCCGGACAAACAGCAGGTGATCTATGAGCGGGAGAGTTTTCTGTTCCTCCTGCAGAACCATTTGCTACTGGTCCTGATCTCCGCGGCGGTGGGCACCCTGGTCGCCGTGGCCGGCGGCATTTTCGCCACCCGTCCCTCGGGCCGCGATTTCCTGCCGCTGGTCAGTCAGGTGGCGTCCATCGGCCAGACCTTCCCGCCGGTCGCGGTGCTGGCGCTGGCGGTGCCGGTTCTCGGTTTCGGGGAAGCGCCGATACTGGTTGCCCTGATGCTCTATGGCTTGCTGCCGATTCTGCGTAACACCCTGGCGGGCCTGGAAGGCATCAGCCCTGCCGTGAAGGAGGCGGCCAGGGGAATGGGCATGTCACCCCTGCAGGTACTGGTGCGGGCCGAACTGCCCCTGGCGGGCAGGGTGATTCTTGCCGGCATCCGCACCTCGGTCACCATCAACATCGCCACCGCAGCCATTGGCTCCACCATCGGTGCCCGAACGTTGGGCGATCCGGTCATTGCCGGACTGGTCAACGGCAACACCGCATATGTGCTGCAGGGGGCGATCCTGATCGGCTTGCTGGCGCTGGCAACCGACAGTCTGTTCGAGGCACTGGAACGAACCTGGGACCGTCGGTTTTCGCCACAAGTGGCGGTTTGATACGCGCCTGTTGAAAGCTTTTCAGTCGGCTCAGCCGAAGTGGTAAAACGCCAGCTTGTTGCCGTCCGGGTCTTTCACGTAGGCCCCATAGAACTGTCCCGGAATCCGTTGTCCCGGCTCGCCGTCACAGGTGGCGCCCAGTTCGATGGCCTTTTTGTAGTGGGCATCGACCGCTTCTTTGGGGCCGGGGTGGATCGCCAGCATGTTGCCGTTGCCCGGGTGGTTGGGCTCTTCGTTAAAGGGAATGCACACCGCCAGCATCGGTTCGCGCATGCTTTTGCCGATGAAGGCAATGCGTCCCATGTCCAGCAGGACCTTGGCGCCCAGATCGCCCAGCAAGTCGCTGTAGAAGGCCTTTGCCCGTTCCATGTCACTGACACCGAGGGTGACGTAGAAGATCATAATGTTTTCTCCTCGTTGATTGATTCAGCACCGTATTTACGAAGGGTGCGATGAAAAGATTAGTCGTCCCTACTCCGTCGCAGTATTACGGAGAGACGGGGCCTTGCAAAAACTGGATAATAGCGCATTTTAGCTTGACGGCTCGCCGAAATTCTCCAAGCCTGGTGCTCCCGCTATGGAAATCAAAGTCAATTTTCTCGACAACCTCCGCCTTGAAGCCAAGTTCGACGACTTCACCGTCGTCACCGATCAGCCCATCCGGTACAAGGGTGATGGCTCGGCGCCGAGTCCTTTCGACTACTTCCTGGCATCCTCAGCCCTGTGTGCGGCCTATTTCGTTCGGGTGTATTGCCTGGCGCGCAATATTCCCACCGACAACATCCGGCTGTCCCAGAACAACATCGTGGACCCGGAGAACCGGTACAACCAGATCTTCAAGATCCAGGTAGAGCTGCCCGAGGACCTGCCGGAGAAAGACCGGCAAGGGATCCTGCGTTCCATCGACCGCTGTACCGTCAAGAAGGTGGTGCAGACCGGCCCGAACTTCGAAATCGAGACCGTGGAAAGTCTGGATGAGGACGCCCAGGCGCTGCTGATGGTGGAGCCGGACAGCGAGCACCACACCTTCATCGAGGGCAAGGACGCACCCCTGGAGCAGACCATCGCCAGAATGACCGGCATCCTGCGTGAGCTGGGCATGAAGATCGAGATTGCCTCCTGGCGCAACATCGTGCCCCACGTGTGGTCGCTGCACATCCGAGATGCCGCCTCGCCCATGTGCTTTACCAACGGCAAGGGTGCCACCAAGGAGAGCGCCCTGTGTTCCGCCCTGGGCGAGTTCATCGAGCGGCTGAACTGCAACTTCTTCTACAACGACCAGTTCTTCGGCGAGGACATCGCCAACGCCGGGTTTGTGCACTACCCGGACGAGAAGTGGTTCCAGCCGGGCCCGGATGACGAGCTGCCCGAAGGCATCCTGGACGACCACTGCCTGACTATCTATAACCCGGAGGGGGAGCTTGGTGGTTCCAACCTGATCGACACCAACTCCGGCCGCGTGGACCGGGGTATCTGCTCCCTGCCGTTCGTGCGCCAGTCCGACGGTGAGGTGGTGTATTTCCCCTCCAACCTGATTGAAAACCTGTTCCTGAGCAACGGCATGAGTGCCGGTAACACTCTGGCCGAGGCCAAGGTGCAGTGCCTGTCCGAGATTTTCGAGCGTGCGGTGAAGAAGCAGATCATCGAGGAAGAGATTGTCCTGCCGGATGTGCCCCGGCATGTGCTGGCGCGCTATCCCGAGATCGTGGAAGCCATCGAGGCGCTGGAAGCCCAGGGCTTCCCGGTGCTGGTGAAGGATGCCTCCCTGGGCGGTCGGTTCCCGGTAATGTGTGTGACCCTGATGAACCCGAAAACCGGCGGCGTGTTCGCCTCCTTCGGGGCCCATCCAAGCTTCCATGTGGCCCTGGAGCGCAGCCTGACCGAGCTGATGCAGGGCCGCAGCTTCGAGGGCCTGAACGATGTGCCGCCGCCCACGTTCAACAGTCTGGCGGTATCCGAACCGAACAATTACGTGGAGCACTTCATCGACTCCACGGGGGTGGTGTCCTGGCGCTTCTTCAGCGCGAAGTCCGACTACGAGTTCAGTGACTGGAACTTCTCCGGCAGCAATGAGGAAGAGGCCGATCTGCTCTTCGGTATCCTCGCGGACCTGGGCAAGGAAGTTTACGTGGCGGTGCATGAGGATCTTGGCGCCCCGACCTGCCGCATTCTGGTGCCGGGCTACTCGGAGGTCTATCCGGTGGAGGACCTGATCTGGGACAACACCAACATGGCCCTGGACTACCGGGAAGACATCCTCAACCTGCACTCCCTGAGTGACGAGCAGCTGGCGGACCTGGCGGAGCGACTGGAAGCGAGCCAGCTCGATAACTACATGACCATCATCAATCTGATCGGCGTGGAGTTTGATGAAAACACCGTGTGGGGGCAGCTGACCATCCTGGAGCTCAAGCTGCTGATCTGCCTGGCCCTGGGCTGGCATGAGGAAGCGCTGGAATTTGTCGAGATGTTCCTGCAGTTCAACGACAACACCGTCGAACGCGGCCTGTTCTATCAGGCCATGCAAGCGGTGCTGGAAGTGACCCTGGATGACGAGCTGGAACTGGACGATTACATCGTCAACTTCCGCCGCATGTTCGGGGACGAGACCATGGACGCAGTGGTCGGCTCGGTGGAGGGCACCGTGCGCTTCCACGGCCTGACCCCGACCAACATGCAGCTGGAAGGCCTCGACAAGCACTTGCGCCTGGTCGAGAGCTACAAGAAGCTGCACGCGGCCCGGGTGCGGGCAGCGGGCCTCAAGGTCTGAAGCATAGGCAAGTCAGCCCTCGGGGCTGACCTGCAACCTCTCAATCCTTGGGAGGCAGTTCCCGAGCCGGTCGCACTTCGATACTGCCGAATCGTGCCGGTGGAATACGGCTTGCCAGTTGGATCGCCTCGTTCAGATCCCTGGCTTCGAGCAGGTAGAACCCCGCAAGTTGTTCCTTGGTTTCCGCGAAGGGTCCATCAGTGATCAGCACCTCCTCATTCCGGACGCGAACGGTGGTTGCGGTATCCACCGGTTGCAGGGGCTGACCGGTCACGAAATGACCCTGGGCTGACAACCGCTCGACGCCGGCCACGCATTCCTGGTTGAGGTCATGCCATTCCTGATCGGTCATCGCATTGATGATGCTTTCCTGGTAATAAACCAGGGCAACGTATTTCATGGTCTGCTCCTTTTGTTGTTACGTGCACTGCTCGAGTCCGCAGCTGATCATCCACTGAAGCCCGTACCGGTCACGGGTCATGCCGAAGCGATGGGCCCAGAAGGTCTGCTCGAAAGGCATGATTACCTGGCCCCCATCGGAAAGCGCTCGGAAGACCCTTTCCGCCTGATCCTCGCGGTCGTATTCCAGGTGAATCTGGGCGCCCTCAGGCTGCTGATATTCGAGGCAATCAGCGCCCATCAGCCTTCGTCCTCTGAGGTTAACGGAGGCATGGACGATCCGATCATGCATGTCAGCGGACACTTCTTCCGCGGCAGGGGTCTCGCCATAGGTAATCATGGCCTCCAGGAGGCCGCCGGTGACTTCGGAATAGAATTCCATGGCCTCACGGCAGGTTCCGGGAAATGCCACATGTATGTTCATTTCCCGTGGCAATTGGCTGTTTTCGGCGGCAGTATCCGCCGCGGCCTCAAGGATTTTGTTCATCTGATGATTCTCCGTTGGTGGTTATATGACTGAGTCGTCCGGCACCAACGGCAATCGACAACATCGGAAACTTTTTTCAGGTAATGGGCCCGAGTGCTGCCAACCTGCGTTGAAGGAAACGTTGCTCGGGGCCCTGGCTGGTCAGCTCTATGGCGCGTTGGTAGGCCGTTGCTGCGGCTTTCGTGTCACCGGCGCGGCGATAGAGATCGGCCCGCACGGCATGGAACAGGTGGTAATTGAGAATTGCTTTTTCCGGGATGAGGGCCTCAAGCAGCCGAAGTCCATCTGCCGGCGTGTCACGCATGGCAACGGCGACCGCCCGGTTGAGTGCGATTATCGGAGAGGGTTGTTGGCGGTAAAGCGCATCGTAAAGCCGGACAATTCGCGCCCAGTCGGTGGTATCGGCCTGAAGCGCTTGGGCATGCACGGCAGCGATGGAGGCCTGCAGGGTGTAGGGGCCGGTGGGGGAAGCGGTCAGGGCGAGTTCAAGGTACTGCAGCCCCTGACGGATGTCTTGCTGGTCCCAGCGGCTACGATCCTGATCTTCGAGGGTCACCAGTTCCCCTTCGGCGTCCTGGCGCGCGTGGCGTCGGGAGTGCTGCAGTCGCATCAGCGCAAGTAATCCGAATACCTCCCCCTGCGGCAGCATGCCGCCAAGCTCCTCGGCAAGTCGGATTGCCTTATTGGCGAGACTGATGTCTACGACCGACTCTCCGTCGCTTCGGGAGTAGCCTTCATTGAAGACGAGGTATACGACTCGAAGCACATCCGGCAAACGCTGCGGAAGCTCTTTCGCGCCCGGAATCTCGTAGGGGATTCCCGCTTCCCGGATCTTTTTCTTGGCGCGCACGATGCGTTGGGCCAGGGTGGCCGGCTTCTGAAGCAGGCCACTGGCTACCTGCTCGGTAGTCAGTCCGCACATTTCCCGAAGTGTCAGGGCTACCCGGGCATCTATGGAAAGGCCGGGGTGGCAGCAGGTGAACAGCAGCCGGAGCTGGTCATCTGCGATGGATTGCTCATCGGGCTCGGGAGCAACGTCCTCACCGTTTGCCAGAAGATGGGAATACTGCCGGGCGGTCTGCTTGCGCCGGATCTGGTCGATGCCCCTGCGTTGACCAGCACGAATCAGCCAGGCGGTCGGGTTGTCGGGGGTGCCTTCCTCCGGCCATTGGCGGATAGCGGCGGTGAAGGCCTCCTGCATAGCCTCCTCGGCCAGCGCAAAATCGCCGAGCAGGCGGATCAGCGTTGCGAGCACCCGTCGGGACTGTTGCTGGTAGAGTTGCCCAAGTGCGAGAGGGTCGTTGGCCATTGGTTTCTGTCCGGGAGTTTCACACCAGTGCAGTCACTTTAGTTCACTCGAAGCGATCCCAGTAGGGCGGTTCGCCGAAGTAGCCGTCGAGAAAGTCGACAAAGCTGCGCACCTTGCTGGCCAGCAGCTGCCGGTGCGCGAACACCGCGAACAGCGCCATTGGTGCCGGTTCGTGGTCCGGCAGGATAACCTGCAGTTTTCCGTCCCGAATTGCAGAGCCTGCGATGAAGGTGGGCTGCAGCGCGATTCCGGCGCCGGCAATGGCGGCTTCCACCAGCACGTCGCCGTTGTTGCTGACCATGTCACCCTCCGAATGTTTCCCCGCGCTCCTCAGCCACCGGTGAACCTGTCCGGTGGCGTCCTGATCCATATAGCTGTAGCGCAGATAACGATGATGCTCGAGGTCCTCCGGGCGCTGAGGGATACCGTGCTGTTTCAGGTAGTCCGGCGAGGCGCACAGCACCAGCCGGACCGGTGCGATGCGCCTGGCGATCAGCGACGAACTCTTCAGGTGGCCGATGCGCAAGGCCACATCAAAGCCTTCCTCGACAATATCCACTTTGCGGTCGTTCAGTTGCAGGTCGATGTCGACGGCGGGATGGGCGTTCTGGAACCCGGTCAGTAAGGGAGCCATGTGGCGGATGGCAAAGGACACCGGGGCACTGATGCGTAACAGGCCCCGGGCCTCGGTCTGCAGGTCGCCCAGCTGGTTTTCCAGATCGTCGATATCGGTGAGCACCTGTTCGGCGCGCTGATGGTAGCGGATGCCGGCTTCGGTCAGATGAAGCTTCCGCGTGGTTCGGTTGAGGAGGCGTACGCCCAGGTGCTGTTCCAGTTGGGAAACGTACTTGCTGACCAGCTGAGGTGACATCTCCAGCCGGTCCGCAGCGCGGGTGAAAGTGCCTTCGTTCACCACGGTGACAAAGGCGCGCATGGCGTCGATACGGTCCATTGGGTCGTCCTGCCTTGTTGTTATCTGCAATTATCAACATATGGTTGATAATAAGCCAACACTGCCCACCTTAGTCTTTCGATCCGGCGATAGTAAAGTGGTCCCATCTTCTGGAGCGGCGCTTCAGAACCCATCAATAGCGAAAGATTCGAGGTGACCCTTATGAACACTCAATTTGCACAGGCGCTTTTCGGTTCCACCGGCGGCTTTGCGGCGCTGGTCCTGCGGGTACCGGTCGGGCTCATTCTGGCGGCCCACGGCGCGCAGAAACTGTTTGCCTGGTTTGGCGGCTATGGTCTGGAAGGCACCGGTCAGTGGATGGCCAGCATCGGCCTGGAGCCGGGCTACCTGATGGCACTGATGGCCGGTAGTGCCGAGTTCTTCGGCGGTCTGGCCCTGGCCCTGGGCTTGCTGACCCGCCCGGCGGCGCTGGTCAGCGCCATTGCCATGCTGGTGGCGATCTTCGCGGTTCACATCGGTAACGGCCTGTTTATGTCCAACAACGGCTATGAGTATGCCCTGACCCTGTTCGTGGTCAGTGTGGCCCTGGCGATTCAGGGTGGTGGACGCTACGCCCTGGATAACGTGCTGCTTGAGCGACTCGGTCGCGGAGCTGCGTACCGCAAGCCTCTCGCGGCATAATCGGCGATATTCAGAACAAAAGGTGCTCCTGGAGTTGCCCGGGAGCTCAGGTTCGGGAGTGACAAACATGCAGAGAACGACCGATGTCTTGTTCATTTCTCACGGTGGCGGGCCGATGCCGCTGCTGGGAGACCCTGGCCATCGCGAGATAGTGGATCGGCTCACCGAAATTGCCGGCAAGCTGCGTAAGCCGTCGGCGATCCTGGTGGTCAGCGCCCACTGGGAAGAAGCGGTGCCGACGGTCACGGCGGGAGCCAACCCGCCGCTGATCTACGATTACTATGGATTCCCCCCCGAATCCTACGCCATCGAGTATCCCTGTCCTGGTGAGCCGGCGCTTGCGGGGCAGATTCATTCGGCCCTGGAGCAGGCTGGAATACCGGCGAGGCTGGACGATCGGCGGGGGTTTGATCACGGCCTGTTTGTACCGTTGAAACTGATGTATCCGCAGGCGGATATTCCGTGTGTGCAGCTGTCACTGGTGAACAGTCTGGATGCGGAGGCCCATCTGGCCATTGGCCGGGCCTTGCAGGCACTGGACTACGACAACCTGCTGGTCATCGGCTCCGGCTTCTCCTTCCATAACATGCGGGCGTTTTTCGCCTCCGCGACCCCGGAGATCCAGGCACGAAACCGGGCCTTCGAGGCCTGGCTGGAGGATACCTGTACCAATGCGGCAATCAGTGAAGTCGAACGGACTGACCTTCTGAAGCATTGGGACCAGGCACCCTATGCCCGGTTCTGTCACCCCCGTGAGGAACACTTGCTTCCGCTGCATGTGTGTTATGGACTGGCGGGGCAGGCCGCCCGGACCCGCTTTGAGGCAACCATTCTTGGAAAGCAGTCCGGGATGTTTTACTGGCGGGTGGGCCGGTAAAGTAGGGGCTGACTCACGGTTTCCGGAGGCTGTGACTGTTGCCATGATGCCGCTGAAAAAACGGGGCTCTCATGTCCCCTGAGCTGTATCTCCTGCTGGCGGATTCGCTGCTGGTCCTGCATGTACTGCTGGTGGTTTTTGTCATTTTCGGGCTGGCGGCGGTTTTCCTGGGCCGTTTGCTGCATTGGCGCTGGGTGCGGAATTTCTGGTTCCGGGTCACTCATCTGGTGGTAATCGGCATTGTTGTGCTCCAGGCCTGGCTTGGCGTGCTGTGCCCGCTGACCGTCTGGGAAATGGAACTGAGGGAGCGAGCCGGCGCGGCCGGCTATGAGGGCTCGTTCATCCAGCACTGGCTGCAATCCCTTCTGTATTACAGTGCCCCGGAGTGGGTGTTTATCCTCACCTATACGGTATTCGGGGGCGTGGTCCTGGCCAGTTGGTTTCTGGTCAGGCCAGGACCGCCCCGGAAATAAGCCTCAGCGTGTCTGAATCACGCCGTTCTCGTCGGAAATGACGATCTCCACCCGCCGGTTCTGCTGTCGCCCGGCACTGGTGTCATTGCTAGCCACGGGATAGGCCTCGCCATAACCCATGACTTCCACCCGGCTGCGGGCTACCCCCTCGGCCATCAGCGCATCGCGCACGGCCATGGCCCGACGTTCGGACAGATCCTGGTTATACGACTCTGAGCCGGTGCTGTCGGTATAGCCTTCGACCCTTACCCGGCGGTCTTCATACTGGAGCATGAAGTCTGACAACCGCTGTACCGTGCGCATGCCGGCTGGCTTCAGGTCGGCCTTGTTGAGGTCGAACAGGACATCGCCGAGGGTCAGCACCATGCCGCGCTCGGTCTTCTCGGCCTGGAGCGCTTCCATTTGAGCACGGAGGGCTTCCGCCTCGTTGGATTTCAGTTGCAGCATGATGTCCTGGCGACGTTTTTCGGCGGAGCTGATTTCCTCTTCCAGCTCGGCGCGCAGGCCCTGCTGTTCCGCAATCTCCGCGTGGCGCTTGGCGAGATAGGCGGCGTGCTCAACCCGCACTAGATCCTCGTCATCCTCCAGCAAGGCTTGCGCCCGATCCAGTTCGGTCCGGGCACTGCGGAGCTGGCTGGAGCCGCTGCGGGCAACGTAGGGATCTTCCTCGATCTCGTTGTAGATCATGCGGGCTTCTTCGATTTTGGCGTTCTGCTCCGGGGCACTGGCACAGCCAAACATCAGCGCCGACAGCCCGACCGTGGTTATCAGGGATAGTGTGCGATTCATGGTGTCGATCTCCTTTCAGGGCTCACTGTTGGTCCATTTCCAGCTGTCTGCGGAGGTTCTCAATGTTGGCATTGATCTCCTCCACGGCGCGCCTGGCTTTTTCGGTCTCGGAGCGTGCTCCGGCCAACTGTGCGTCCACCGCGGCCTGCTCCAGCAAGCGCTCGGCTTCCCTGTATTCTTCCCGATCGATCAGTTCGCGGGCATCGGCCACCTTGTTCTGTGCCTGGTTCAGCAGAACCGGCTCGAACTGACGGGCATCGGCAGCTTCTGCCTGGGTGATGGACCCGGTGGCCAACTGCAAATCACTGTCCGGACGGGGTCCGGGACCCGCGCAGGCCGCGAGGGTCACTGCGAGTCCAAGAATGATGAGGGGGCGTGAGAAACGGATGTGTGGCTGCATGCATGAACTCCCTTGTTCAGACATTTCCTTAAGTAGGGGTGATCGCGACGGTTAAGATTTGAGCAATCCCTACGGAAATATAGCAGCTGGGCAGGGGGAACGCGGGTTTTGATTGAATAATGAGCGAATTCGGGCCCGGGCGTCTGAAAATGGGATCAGTCGGGCCGGAACCGCTGTTACTGCGTACGTTGACGCTCTCGAGGGTTGCGGGCACTTGTCGCCAGTCCGCGCTGACGGCGTGTTCGTACAGGGTGTGAAAGGGGCCGAGGGCCAGGACGCCAAGACCGACGGCCAGAAAGATGAGGCCAAAGAGACTGACCCCGGGCCCATGGGGCATCAACGCACCCGATCGGTTTGCAGGTATTGCTTCTTGGGCAATGAAATGCCGTCGTCGTAGAGCGTGGTGCCCGAGCGCAGGCAGACCGAGAGGTTGCGATGGGACTCCCCGGTTTCCTTTGGCAGCAGGTTTTTCACCGTGTCCATCTCTTTGAGCAGTTCCTGCTCGGACAGAGTCATCTTTTCCCGGGCGAATTCGCCGATCTCCAGCCCCTGGACTATCTGGTAGCGACCATAGTCACAGCGCACCGGGAAAGAATAGATGATGCCTTTCTCGATCCCGTAGCTGCCATCGCTGACAATGCCCATACTTACCCAGTCGTTCTCGGGTGTACCGTTAATCCAGTCGTGCATGTGATGGATGATGGCCTGGGCGGCCGAGGCGGCACTGGAATGGCCGCGGGCGTCGATGATGGCCGAGCCGCGCTTCTGGATCTTTTCGATGAAGGTGTCCCGGTACCAGTCCTGATCCACCTGTGGCAACGCCGGCTCGCCGTAAATGGTGGAGTGGTGCAGATCCGGGAACTGGGTGGGGAGTGGTTGCCCCAGACTGTGATGCGGCGGATATCCTTTGGGTTGGCACCGGTATGGTTGGCCAGCTTGTTGATGGCCCGACCCTGGTGGGCGAAGATCGGTGCGTTGCTGGCAATCAGTTCGCTGCGCTCCATGCCCGGCCCCCGCGGCTTGGCGCCGATCAGCAGCACGTAGTGAGCACCGACCACCCCTTCCTCGAAGTTGTCATGCAGACTGATGCTGTGCAGCAGCGGGAACGCGCAGTCCTCCAGCTCCATGGCAATACCGCGCAACGGCTCCATTGCCTGCGGCATCTCAATCAATTGCAGAATAACCGGCTGATCCCGGCCGATCATTTCACCGGTGGCGATCTTGAACAGCAGGGAGTGGCTGATACTGCCGGCGGCGCCGGTGATGGCGATTCTGACGGGACGTTTCATAGCTAGTAACCATTGTTGTTGTGGATCCGGATTTGCCGGCGTTCACCGGCGAAAACGAGAATAACGATTATGCTTGGAGGATAGAAGGTATGGCAGAGCCTGCGATGGTTTGTCGCAGTGCCTTCTTCAACTGGGGCGCACTTCTCGGGGCGGGTATTGCGTGGTTTCTCGCCAGGGTTGTGCTGGTCTATCTGGCGGCTTTTCTTTTTCGTTAGTTGAGCTCCGTTACTCAATCATTACCCTCGGCTTTGTCTTTTTCCTCCATCTCCGTCTTGCGTTTGCGGATCTTCTCCAGTTTCTCCGGTGGGATGCGCATATGGGCGGAATCGCGCAGCAACATGAGGCTGCCGACAATCAAGGCGAGCGCGAGCAAAATGATGATCCATCCAATCAGAGGCATATCCGTGACCCTCACGCGGAACCAACGTCAATGGTGCACGAGGCCGGACCTTCCTTCCACACCATTTTTGCCGCGCTGGCTCCGGCGGGACTAGTGACAGTGCGCATGCGCTGCCGCGTCGGTGTCTCGCGGATCCCCCATGCCGCCCTTGAGGCCATACTTGATCAGCAACAGATTGGCGGGCCAGGCCGCGAAAAGGCCGAGGGACAGGGATACGTAGAGGGATGACCAGAACAGGGCGTCGCCCATGGTGGACTTGCCGCCGAGATACAGATCGGTAGTGATGGCCACCGATTCCATCACCACGATGGAAATAGTCTCGGCCACGAATGCGCCCTTGAAGGCTTCCTTGAAGGCCATTCCGTTCTGCATCATCGGGCCGATGTTCAGGGCAAAGCCGAAGATATAGGCCAGGGTGAAGGTGATGACAGCGGCCCAGAAGTTCCCCATTGCGAACAGGCCCACGGAGATAATCACACCCAGGATCTCGCCAATGCCGCAGCCGGAATAGCAGTGGGCCACGGAGCGGAAGCCTTTCCGGGACAGGCTGTCTGTCGGAATCTGTTGACGCCCCGAGTAACGGTAGATCAGGACACCGATGGGCCCGGAATACAGAACTGTGAGGGTCCAGACCCATTGCATCATGGAGGCAATGTGGCTGTTGTTGGTGCGCAGATCGTACACAACCCACGCTACACTGGCAGCAACGAGTGCGAGCCAGATACCGAGTCCGCTCCAGCTGTCGATCAGGGTCTGAATCTGGTCAATACTCATGGAAGAAGGGTCCTGTCCGGAGAGTTTGTGCCTACTGTCTGTGACCATGGAACCGGATAGCCCACTTTTCAACCAGCTCGGTCAAAACGTTGGCCGGGCTATACGGATGGGAGGAACGAATGGCATCAGAAGCAGACAAGCCGGACTCTTCCGACAACTGGTCGCAGAAGGTAACGGAAACCAGCGATTCGCTGGATCTCCAGGCAGGTGTGTTCACGCTGGAGGATCCGAAGGAGATCGCGCTTTCACTCAGCCGGTCAGCAGAGCAGAGCGGGCGCCGTAAATCTGAACCGTATCGCTCGGCGATGTCGATGCTGACGTTTTATATCAACCGCGCCGGCAAACATTTGCCAGACGACCAGCGCAAGCGGCTGGAGCAGGCCAAGGACGAGCTGAGAGCCCTCTACGGCCGGCCCAGGAAACAGACCGCTGACCGTAAATAAGCAGACTGGCGGGTCTTCTGTTAAGTTTAGGGATAATCCCCCAGAGAAGGAGTTCGTCCATGTTCGTTGCCGAGAAAGCCACCGGGCACTTGATCGAAGTGCTGGATAGCGCCGCTCTGTTCGACCCTCACCTGGATTCCATCAGGGGCAGTCTTCACTATGGGGAAGAAGCCCAGGACCCGGAATCTTTCCAGAAATCCGAACTGGTTTTCCCCTCCGGTGAACCCCTGCCGAAGTGCTGGACGGATCCGAATTACCGCCGTAAGGAATAAATTCTTCGCTGAATCGTCCTCCTGATGAAAGCCACCCGAAAAGGGTAAAACAGGAGGACGAAATCATGAAAAAGCAGGTACTGACCCTCGCAATCTGTTCCATCCTTTCCACCGCTGCGTTTGCGGCCGAAGGCTCCGGTGCTGCCAATGCCGATATGCAGGCCGACACCAGCATGAGCGCTGAGGCCAGCGCCCAGAATGGTGTTTCTGCCCAGGGCAGTGGTTCTGCCTCTGCCGAGGGCAGTGTCAACGGCCAGGCTGTTCGGGACGAGGCGTCCGAACAGGGTCAGGCGGCCAGCAACGAGGCGCGCCAGAAGGCCAACACCGCCGTCCGTGCCGGTGTCGAGGCGGGTCAGAAGGTTCGTGGCACCGCCAATGCTACAGCGGATGCGGCAACCGACACTGCCGCCGAGCAGCGTGAAGCCGCCGGCGAACGCATGAACAAGGCCCGAAATGCCGAAATCCAGGCTGAAACCAATCAGCAGATCGGCACGTCAGTCTCCGATAGCGTCAAAAGCGAAGTCCGTAACACCGTGAAAGGTACGGTGCAGGGTTCCGCTGGCGGCGGCCTGTTGTAAAGGCGTGATCCGAGAGCAGCCGGGCCGTTTCAGGCCCGGCTTTTTTCTGACAGAGAGGAGCCGATATGCGTTTGATACAGCGAATCTCCACCCTGTCCCTGGCAGTGGGACTGATGTCTCCGGTTCTGGTGGTCGAGGCGGCGGACAAGGCTGAACTGAACGGCCATCTGGAAGGCGGCTATGAGCACGACAGCAACCTGACCGTGGACGAACTGAATGCCTCTTCCGGCGAGAGTGACGAGGCCTGGGTGTTCGATGCCGGTCTGGAAGGTATCCTCAAGCCGGCAGAACGACTGAATGTCACTCTGGGGTATTCGGTGTCCGGTCGCCGGTACCAGACTTTTGACCGGTTTGATCAGGACATCCACCTGGCGTCTGCCGACATCAGTTACGACTTCGATCCGGTCACTGTCGGGGCGAGCTACCATTTCTCCCATGCCACACTGGGTTCCGACCCTTTCCTGGATTATCGGCGGGCGAGTGTCTATCTGGGGCGTCTGGTGGGTGACGATGTCTACCTGCTGGCGAGCGTGCAGGACAAATCCAAGGACTTCGAGGACAGCAGCGCCCGGGACTCGGACATCAAAGGCGCCAGCCTGGACTCGTTTTTCTTTTTCAACGAAGCGCGAAGCCATTTACTGGTTGGGTTGGACGGCGACCGCGAGGACGCCGAGGCTGATGCCTATGACAACCGCCTGATCCGGGTCCGCGTCAGCCTGGTGCACAAGTTTACGTTGGCCGGCGAGGACAACCGGTTCCGCCTGGGCTGGCGCTTCGAGGACCGGGAATACGAGGCGGTGACCATCACCAGCAGCGATCCGTTGCTGACGGATCCGCTCACTGGTGACCTTACCGAGCGCAGTTCCAGCCAGCGCGTGGATCAGGCCCGGATCCTGGAGGCGGGTTGGCGCATCGGCCTGACCGAGGTGGTCAGTGTTGAGCCCAGCATTTCCTACGGTAACTATACCTCCAACGTGGACTCGGCCGACTATGACAAGACCGTGGCCGGCGTCACCCTGCGGGCCGGTTTCTGACCGGGAAGGCTCAGTAATCCAGCAGGCCGTGGCCGAAACTCCGGTCACGGCCAGGTTCGCCAAGATCCCGGGCTGTCCCGATAAGTGCCTCGATTGCCTGCTCGGCAGAAGCCTCACGGAGCCGGCAGGCCAGGGCCGCCGTGACCACCGGTGCCGCCAGGGAAGTGCCGCTGTCAGAGACCCGGCCGCCCTCCGGAGCGGCGACCGGAACCGATACCCCCCGGGCCGCAAACATCACCTGCTCGCCACGATTGGCCCACCGATAGAGCTCATTCGAGTCGTCCACCGCGGTAACACCGACAACCCCGGGATAGGCTGCCGGATACAGCGGCGGCGCCGCCGGGCCCTGGTTGCCGACCGCCGCCACCAGCACAAGGCCACGATCCAGCAGGTTGCGGATAACCGTCGCCAGTACCCGGTTATCCGGCCCCGTCAGGCTGATGTTCAGGACGGAAATATCCTGCTCCGACAGCCAGTTCAGGCCCTCCAGGAGATGCCCCAGGGTGGCGCCGGACAGGTTCCGGTTCCGGTCATAGAACACCGACGCGTTGAACAGCGTAGCGCTCGGAAGCCGGGCCGGCGAGTCATTGCCGAGGTCGCCCACCATCAGGCTTGCGACGGCGGTCCCGTGGGCGCGTGGCTCCGAGAGCTGGCCTTTCGCTCCGTCGACGTCCAGGAAACGGGACTGCACGACGCGGGCCTGCCGGAATGAAGGATGCCCGGTGGCAATTGAGGTATCCACCATACCGACCCGCACCGGGGAAGAGCACAGGCTCTGCCACCGGGGTGACCGCGCCTGCGGCTCCGGCGGCGGTTCGTCAGCCTGGGGGCTGTAGATATGGTTACGGTCCAGCCGGTCCACAAGCTTTGGCAGGATTGCTTGCAGTGCTTGCCGCGAGTCCAGCTCCGGTGATACCCGGAAGCGGACAAGGTTCAGGCCCAGTCCCGCCAGTTCCTGACGCTTGAGCAGCGTAATGCCCGGTTGGTCGAGTCGCGCGATTTCCTCGTCCGTGCCGGTGAGCAGCCACTGGCGTTCCACCGCACGCCCGCCATCTTCGACGGCAACCTCGGTGAACGCCACCTCGCCCTGTTTCGTCAGGACAGGAAGCTCCGCGGGCAGGTTTTCAAGCGGGTTACGGAAGGATTCGGACACGGTTTCTACCCGCTCCTCGACCTGCCGGGCCATCCTCCGCTCCACCAGACGTTCTGCGCTCTGTTCCACCTGTCGGGTTACGGGCCCGGCCGCCCCGTCCAGCACGCTGCCGGTACCCAGCGCCAGCACCGGGGTGGCGAGCGAGGCCAGGGCGAGCGCGGGGAGCCAATGGATCTTTCGGAAGTGCTTCATCGTGTCTGTCCAGATTCGGAAGTGTTTCATTCGATATAACGACCGGGTCGGGGAAAAATTCCGCCCTTCGATGGAATAAAACGGTTTCTGGCTCGTTGTACTGTTAACACGTATCAGCAAAGAGCGCTATGCAACAGGAAATCACCGAACTATTGCCCAGGCTCAGACGCTTTGCCTACTCGCTCACCGGCTCCATGCCCGATGCCGACGACCTACTCCAGAATACGGTGGAACGGTTGCTGGCCCGGGACATACCACGGGACGCGGACCTGACCAAGTGGTCGTTCCGGGTCTGCCGGAATGTCTGGATAGACGAATGCCGGGCCCGAAAGGTTCGCCGGGAGGCGGCGGAGCAGCCTGAGCTGACCGACGGCCAGGTTGTTGACGGCGAACGTCAGACCACCCGGAAAATCGAATGGAACCGGGTGGATGCGGCCATGGCCCGACTGCCGGAAGATCAGCGCCAGATCATTTCCCTGGTGGCCATACAGGGTCTGTCTTATCAGGCGGTGGCCGAGATCCTGTCGGTACCCAGGGGTACGGTGATGAGCCGGCTCGCCCGGGCACGATCGGCATTGAGCGAGGCGCTGGCACCCGTAAGTATGAGGACCGAATCATGAAGATTACCGACGAGACCCTGTCTGCCTTCCTGGACCATGAACTGCCCGAGGCGGAGATGCAGGCGGTGCGTGACCAGCTGGCCGCCGACCCGGCTCTGGCCGATCGTCTGGCGGAACTGGCGTCGGTGGATGCCGAACTGCAGGCCCGCTATGGCGCGATCGATGAGCGGCCTATGCCGGAAACCGTGACCCGGCTGCTGGGGGATGAGCCGTCCGCAGGTGCCGGCGGCGGGCCGGACAATGTCATTGCCTTCCCCGGGTGGCGCCGGGTGCGGGAGCACACCGGGAAAGTCGTCGCCGCGGCCGTAATTGCCGGGTTTGCCCTCGCCCAGTGGCTGGCCGTGCCCGGCCCCGGCGAAGAGGCCGGCTGGGCGGAAGTGGCACAGGCCCTGGAGACGCGTCCGAGCGGTGAGCCCCATGCCATTGACGAAACCACCGTGACGCCGAGGCTGACCTTCCGGAACCAGGACGGAGACTGGTGTCGGCAGTACCTGGTACAGAAGGCTGACCATGCCTCCGAACAGATTGCCTGCCGCACCGGTGCCGGTGACTGGCAACAGGTGGCGAGAGTCGATGTGGAGGTAAACGCCTCACCGGAGACCTATCAGACCGCGACTGGAGGTCGCGTCCTGGATGAGACGCTGAATCGACTCATGGAAGGGCCGCCCATTGGCCCTGATGCGGAAAGAACCCTGATCGGGAAAGAGTGGAGCGGCCAATAACGGCCGCTCTTTTTTTGAGCAAATTTGAAATTCCTGTCACCTTTCTGTAGCCTTTATTTTAATTGAACGTTCAATTAATAAAAAACAGGCAGAGATCAGAGCCTGTTTTCGACACGGAAATCATCGGGAACACGCGGAATCGCCATGCCAAAAGTTGGAATGAAAGATACCCGCAAGCAGCAGCTCATCGACGCCACCATGGAGTCCATTGCCGAGCTGGGCATGCAGAACACCACCATTGTCAGCATCAGCAAGCGGGCGGGGATGTCCTCGGGGATCATCAGTCATTACTTCGGGGGCAAGCAGGGCCTGATCGAGGCGGCCTTGCGTTACCTGCTCGAGCAGCTGGGCAAGGAACTGCGTGAGCGCATGGCGAAAACCGATGGCTCGCCGGAGCAGCGGCTCGATTGCATCGTGGAAGCCAACTTCTCCGAATTCCAGCGCTCGGCCCTGGCCGCCAAGACCTGGCTGAGCTTCTGGTCCCGCTCCATGCATGAGCCGGGGCTCAAGCGACTGCAGCAGATCAACAACGCCCGGCTGTACAGCAACCTGCGCTATTCCTTTGCCCAGGTGTTGCCGGCGGGGCAGGCCACGGAGGCCGCGCGCCAGACCGCTGCGATGATTGACGGTTTCTGGCTGCGAAGTGCCCTGAGCCTGGACCCGATGGAAAGCTTCGAGGCGGGCGAGCGGCTCACCAAACAGTTTATTCACGACACCCTGGCCAAGGCCGGGGCAACGAATTCAGCGAATTGAGGTTACCGGTCACTATGTCCAACAACGTACCTGTGGTTCAGAACTTTGTGCACGGCCGTTTCCTGGCCAACACCAGCGGCGAGACCTTCCCGGTGGTCAACCCGGCCACCGGCCAGGTCATCTACGAGGTGGAAGTGGCGGATGAGGCCATCCAGCAGGCGGCCATGGAAAGTGCCCGGGCCGGTTTTGCCCAGTGGTCCGCCATGCCGGCCATCGAGCGCAGCCGCATCCTGTTGAAGGCGGTGGCCTTACTGCGTGAGCGCAACGACGAGCTGGCGGCCGCGGAAGTTCGGGATACCGGCAAGCCCTGGCAGGAAGCGGAGGCCGTGGATGTGGTCACCGGCGCGGACGCCATCGAATTCTTCGCCGGCCTGGCGCCCTCCATCGAGGGCAACCAGCAGGATCTGGGTGGCGATTTCTACTACACCCGCCGCGAGCCGCTGGGTATCTGCGCCGGCATCGGTGCCTGGAACTACCCGATCCAGATCGCGTGCTGGAAGTCAGCTCCGGCGCTGGCCTGCGGCAACGCCATGATCTTCAAACCCTCCGAGGAAACCCCGATGGGCGCGGTGAAGTTGGCGGAAATCTTTGTCGAGGCCGGTGTGCCGGCTGGCGTGTTCAACGTGGTCCAGGGTGAGGCGGAAGTCGGCCAGTGGCTGACCCACCACCCGGACATCGCCAAGGTGTCGTTCACCGGCGAAGTTGCCACCGGCAAGAAGGTAATGTCAGCGGCATCGTCCACTCTGAAGGACGTCACCATGGAACTCGGCGGCAAGTCCCCACTGATTGTCTTTGACGACGCCGACCTGGAGAACGCCATCTCCGCCGCCATGGTGGGCAACTTCTACACCCAAGGCGAAATCTGCACCAACGGTACCCGGGTGTTCGTGCACGAGGATATCTACCCGCAGTTCATGGAGCGCCTTCTGGAGCGGACCCGCAAGAACATCAAGCCGGGTGACCCGATGAATCCGGACACCAACTTCGGCGCCCTGATCTCCAAAAAGCATCAGGACCTGGTGCTGGATTATATTGCCAAGGGGCTTTCTGAAGGCGCCACCCTGAGCCACGGAGGCCGGGCCTTCGAGCCGGATGATTCCAAAGGTGGCTATTTCGTGGAGCCTACCATCTTCACCGACTGCACCGATGACATGGCCATCGTGCAGGAAGAGATCTTCGGGCCGGTGATGTCGGTACTGACCTTCTCCGACGAGGACGAGGTGATTGCCCGCGCCAACAACACCGAGACCGGTCTGGCCGCCGGCGTGTTTACCAACGACATCCGCCGGGCGCACCGGGTTATCCATCAGATCCAGGCGGGCATCTGCTGGATCAACAGTTACGGCGCCTCGCCGGCGGAAATGCCGGTGGGCGGCTACAAGCTCTCGGGCATCGGCCGGGAAAACGGGCGCGAGACCATTGCGCACTACACCCAGATCAAGTCGGTGTATGTGGGCATGGAAGATCTCGACGCCCCGTTTTAAGCCCGCGGGCCACAGAGGAGAACGCGTATGAAAGAAAATCAATACGACTACATCATCGTGGGCGCGGGCTCGGCCGGTTGTGTGCTGGCCAACCGTCTCACCGAGGATGGCCAGAACAAGGTGCTGCTGCTGGAGACCGGCGGCAGCGACAAGAGCATCTTTATCCAGATGCCCACGGCCCTGTCCATTCCCATGAACACCAAAAAGTATGCCTGGCAGTTCGAGACCGAACCGGAGCCCTACCTGGACAACCGCCGCATGCATTGTCCCCGGGGCAAGGTGCTCGGCGGCTCGTCGTCCATCAATGGCATGGTTTATGTCCGCGGTCATGCCCGGGATTTTGACGAATGGCAGTCCGAAGGTGCCAACGGCTGGAATTACCAGAACGTCCTGCCTTATTTCAAAAAGGCGGAGTCCTGGGCCTTTGACGGCAATGACTACCGGGGCGATTCCGGACCGCTGGGCGTGAATAACGGCAACAACATGCAGAACCCGCTGTACAGGGCCTTTATCAAGGCGGGTTCCGATGCCGGTTATTTCGAAACCGCCGACTACAACGGCGCCCAGCAGGAGGGCTTCGGTGCCATGCACATGACGGTCAAGAACGGCCGTCGCTGGTCCACCGCCAACGCCTATCTGCGCCCGGCCATGGGGCGGGATAACCTGACCGTGGTCACCCACGCCCTGGTTCACAAGGTATTGCTGGAAGGCAAGACTGCCACCGGCGTGCGTTACGAGCAAGGTGGCAAGGTCCACGAGGTACAGGCCAGCCGCGAAGTGATTCTCTCCGCCGGTTCCATCGGTTCTCCGCACCTGTTGCAACTGTCCGGTATCGGCAAGCGCGAGGTGCTGGAGCAGGCCGGTATCGAGGTGCAGCACGAGCTGCCCGGCGTGGGTGAGAATCTGCAGGACCATCTGGAATTCTACTTCCAGTTCCGCTGCAACCAGCCGGTGTCCCTGAACCGCAAACTGGACTGGTGGAACAAGCTCAAGATCGGGGTGCGCTGGATCCTTCGCAAGGACGGCCTGGGAGCCACCAACCACTTCGAGTCCTGCGGCTTCATCCGTTCCAAAGCGGGTGTGGAGTGGCCGGACCTGCAATACCACTTCCTGCCGGCGGCCATGCGCTATGACGGCAAAGAGGCCTTCGATGGCGACGGCTTCCAGCTGCACATCGGTCACAACAAACCGAAGAGCCGCGGGTTTGTGCACGTGCAGTCCGCCGATCCGAAGCAGGCGCCTCGCATTCGCTTCAATTACCTGGAGCACGAAGCCGACCTGGAAGGCTTCCGGGATTGTGTCCGTCTGACCCGGGAAATCATCAACCAGCCGGCCATGGACGAATACCGGGGCGCGGAAATCCAGCCCGGTGCCGAGGTCCAGAGCGACGAGGAAATCGACGCCTTCGTGCGCCAGGCGGTGGAAAGCGCCTATCACCCGTCCTGCTCCTGCAAGATGGGCACCGATGAACTGGCAGTCGTGGATCCGGAGACCCGGGTACGCGGCATCAAGAACCTGCGGGTGGTGGACTCGTCCATCTTCCCGACCATACCCAACGGCAACCTGAACGCGCCCACCATCATGGTGGCCGAGCGGGCAGCCGACCTGATCCGGGGCAAGGAGCCCCTGCAATCTTCTGAAGTGCCTGTGGTAATGGACGACCAGTGGCAGGCACGGCAGAGACCGGGACAGGCAAAGCGCGCGCTGGCATAGCGCGTCGTCATCCCGCCCGGGCGTGCAACGCGCCCGGGGTTTTGCAAGCCCTCAGGATTTCCCTATCAGCGCGACGGCATCCCGCCGTTTCCGGGCGCCGGATAGGCAAGTCCTGGGTTTGTGTCCGATTCGAAAGAAGCAGCGCTTACAAAGTAGAGGAGGAACACCCATGCTGTTCACTATAATGATGACAAACAACCGGAGGTGCAGCGCATGACACTCTGGTTATCCACAGGCCTCATTTTCACCTTCGCCGCCATTGTCCTGATTCTGTACAAATGGTGGGATATGCAGTGCATCGGCGTAACGCCGGTCCGCACCCTGACCTTCATTGCCATCCTGTTCACCTCCGGCCTGGACGTGGGGCTGATCATGTTCCCGCTGACCGAGTTCGGCGGCTATGGCAACGTTGGCGAAAACCCGGAGTACGGCTTTGCCAATCCGCTGGCCATCGAGTTCGGCTTCTGGGCGTTCCTGATCTGGGGCTTCTATTTCCTGACCTGTTTCTACTTCGCCATCATTGAGCCGCGGGTGAAGTTCTTCGAGATCCCGCTGGTGAAGCTGGTTAACAACGTGGTGATCATCGGCACCTGTGCGTTCACCGCCTACCTGCTGCTGGTGAACCTCCCCTGGTATCTGCCACAACTGGGCGACGGTGAATCCGTGGTGCCCGCGTTCTACGTGATCGTGTTCCTGGCCATCGCGCTGGCGGTGTATTCCAGTTCCAAGGTGAAGTACATCCGCATTCTCAGCATCGGCTCCAGTGTGCTGTTCATTGCCCTGATTGTCGGCATGTGGTTCCGGGCATTCGTGCTGGGCAAGGGCTCGCCGGCGGATTTCTTCGGCACTGCCAGCATGCTGGGCGAGTATTTCGGCAACATTCACCAGTTTGTGTTGCCGATTAACGACTACCACGCCTTCTACCTGTTCTGGTGGTTTGCATGGAGCATCATGATCGGCCAGTTCACTGCCCGTTTCGTCAGTGGTATCCGGACCTGGCAGCTGCTGATTGCCATGCTGGTGGTACCGTCCATCGCCATCGGGGTGTGGTTCAGCGTGCTGTATTACTATCACGCCGAAGGCCTGCAGATTGCTGCCTTCACCAACATTGCCATGATTTCCGTGGGTGTGCTGATGGTGGTGAATTCCCTGGATTCGCTGATCCGCCTGTATACGGACAACCTGAACCTGACCGCCCAGCGCCTGGGCCGGGTGAACTACGTGATCTTCAACCTGGTGGCCATGGTCGGGCTGACCATGCTGTTCCAGCTGGATTTCCTTCGTATCCAGTGGGTTGGTGCGCTGGTCATCGCCCTGTATTTCGCCTGCTTTGCCTACATCCTGGCGAAGAAGCGGAGCGAGGTGGCTGCCATCAAATCGTCACCCAAGGAAAATATTCTGGATTTCCACAAGATTGAACTTGCGGGATAAGACCCCATATCAACAACCGCAGTTACTTCCCGGGATGGAAATGACTGCGGGTTGTTGGTCCGGGCTTCGTCTGGATAGACTGAGCCTATCCCTTGATTGGAAATTATCAATTTAAACGAAGCCGGAAAAATCCGTATCTTTGCGTCCCGTAAATTCTTCAACCCTCAAATGCACCAAACAGGAGTTATCTTAAATGGGCATCATTAACAGCGAGATCAAGCCGTTCAACGCCACCGCATTCAAGAACGGTGAGTTTGTTGAGATCAGCGAAGCGGACGTAAAAGGTAAGTGGGCTGTCTTTTTCTTCTACCCGGCCGACTTCACTTTCGTATGTCCGACCGAGCTGGGCGACGTGGCTGACAAGTACGAAGAGCTGCAGAAGCTGGGCGTAGAAGTGTTCTCCGTGTCCACCGACACCCACTTCACCCACAAGGCGTGGCACGATACTTCCGAGACCATCGGCAAGATCCAGTACTACATGGTTGGCGACCAGACCGGCACCATCACCAACAACTTCGGTGTTATGCGTGAAGGCCAGGGCCTGGCCGACCGTGCCACTTTCGTGATCGATCCGGACGGCATCATCCAGGCCGTTGAGATCACCGCCGAAGGCATCGGCCGTGACGCCGACGACCTGCTGCGCAAGATCAAGGCCGCCCAGTACGTTCGCAAGAACCCGGGTGAAGTTTGCCCGGCCAAGTGGAAAGAAGGCGAAGAGACCCTGGCTCCGTCACTGGACCTGGTCGGCAAGATCTAAGTTTCGCCGAACGGTGAAACTGAATGGATGCGAGGTCTGCTCTGCGGACCTCGGATTCCCGAGGAACCCCGGCCCGGCCGGGGTTTTTTGTGTCTGACCGGTATCAGGAGCTGGCGATCTCGCTGCCGTAATCGGCGCCGCGGGCCTTGAGCCGGTAGAATTCCTCGATCACTTCCGCCATCGCTTCCGGACAGTAGGGCCGTAATCCGCTCAGCACCAGGCGTTTGGTCACATCGCCTACCGGCTTGCCATCGGCCTTCAACAGATATTCCAGCGTCACGTTGCCCCGTTTACCGGCGGCTTCCAGGTCGGCATTGCTCAGCTCCAGTTCAGGGGAGGAGGCATCCACTGTGTCCAGGGCCAGGCTCATGCTCTCATACATCACCATGGGGCGATCCGGATTGAACATGACGCCATTCGATTCCATCAGCGGCTTGAGGGTGTGCGGGAAGTTCTTGCCCGATGCGGCCACGTAGCAACGGGTGAAGTCCTCGATGAACTGCTCGTCCCGGGTAAGCTCGCCGCTGCGGGTAACCTCAAGGTAGACCTTGCCATTGTCGTCACAGACTTCGATGGTCTCATCCCCATTCTCCCGGAACAGGAGCTCAACGCCATCACCAACCAGGGCGCGGAACCGGAATGTCATGTTCCGGGAAAGCCCGAAGCGGGACACAACCACGGCAAACAGTAGATCCCCCGGTACGCAGAAGCGGCGGGCATCGGGATCATGAATCGGGTTGAAGTCCCCGGCCACTTCCTTGGCGAACTTGCTGGCCTGGAGCGCGGAAATGGTGACACGTCCGTCCTGGAGGGAGTGGAAACGTTCTAGAAACATGGTTCGCCTTTTCGGGTCGCGGGGCTGACAATGGGAGATTAACTCTTCGTCCCCCTATGATAGTTGAGCCGTATCAATAGCAAAATGCGCTATTTGTCCTACTGTGGAAAAGAGGCCTGGAAATTCACGGGGGATGGCTTATGGGCATTACCGCAATTCCGGTAGATCAACGGGTGATCGATATCGATTCCCGCCGGTTCGCGTCGGTGGAAAAGGCGCTGGTGGAGCTGATCACCAACAGCGATGACAGTTACTCCCGACTCGAGCGTGCCGGAGTTGCGGTGACCGGCAGCATTACCATCCAGTATGAGCGCCACCAGAACGGCGCCATGCTGGTAGTTGCCGACCAGGCCGAGGGCATGACCTGGCAGCAGGCCCTGACCAGCCTGACCTATGGCGGTGCCCATAGCCCCCTGGCGAATGGTGAAGCAACCGGCCGGGGCTTCTTCGGTCGTGGTCTTAAACAGGCGATCTATGGCCTCGGTTATGGCTGGCTGGAAACCCTCCATAATGGCCGCTACACGCGCGTCGATTTGTTCCGGGGAGAGGATGGCGGCTACCTCTACGACGACGGTGAAGGCGATCGTGAGGCGAAGGATACCGACTACGAGCGCCTCGGCACCGATGCCAATGGTACCCGGGTGGCCATCGTGATCGACAATCCCCTGGTCCACATTTCCCAGTACCGTTCGGTTTTGCACTCCCTGTCCCACAACATCTACCTGCGGGAAATCCTCGGGCGTCGGCGAGTGGAGCTGGTACACCGTCAGGCCGGTAAGGAAGTGGAGCGGATGGGGCCGGTCCACTACCTGGAACCGGAATCCAGGGTGCTGCTGGGGCCACAGCAGCCGTGCAGTTTTGTCTACGAACAGGTGAGCTACCCGTTTACCTTGACCCTGAAGCGGGCGCTCAATGCCGAGCTGACCCTGCACGGTGACGAGCGCACCAACGGGCTGCTGGTGTTGTCCGGTAACGCGGTGCTCGATTGCCAGTTGTTCGAGTTCGAGAACCAGGTGGGCACGGAATACCTGTTCGGCGAGGTGAATTGTCCTGCCCTGGCTGAAAAGCTGGGGCAGGGCCTGGCTATCATCAGTGACGAGCGTGACGGCCTGAACCTCAAGGATCCGTTTGTGGCAGCGTTCGGGCGGGCCGTCAGCAAGTATCTCCGCCCGGCGGTACAGGAAGAGCGGGAGCAACTGCGCCACCTGGAGCATGCGACCGCATCGGGTCGGACCGACCACATGATCGAGCATCTGCTGGAGCGGATGAACCGGGCCGCAATCCAGGATCTGCGCATCTCCTTGCCGCCGGCGGGTGATACTCAGGCGGAATCGGAGCCGGAGCCTGAAGAGCCTGCCCTGCGCTTTACCACCCCGTTCTATTACCGGCAGGCGGGGCATCCGTTTCATGTCTCCTTGCTGGTGAAACCGGCCAGCTTTGCCCCGGACGATGTGTTGCACATCAGCTACCGCTTCCCGGATTCGGTTCAGCTGGATACCAAACCGACGGAGGTGCCGGTGTCCCAGTTGACCGACCGCAATCGCATTGAATGGACTATCACCGGAGATTCCGTCGGAGACCGGGGTGAGATTACCGTTCGAAGCCAGCATTACTGGGCCTGGTGTGAGGTAGTGATCGCGGACCACGGCGCCCATCACCGGCACCATCGGCCCAAGCATCATCCCAGCCACAATCACCGGGCCGCATCCCGTGACCACGGCGAGGCGATGTTCATTGGCTATGACTTCCGCGCCCTGCACAACGAGCTGGAGCGAGCGGTATACAGCCCGAAGGAGCGCAAGATCCTGATCAATACCGAGGCACCGACCGTGCAGCTGTACGTGGACGGTCGCGGGCGTTTCCGGGATTCCGCGCGTCTGCTGCTGGCGGAGCTGTTTATGGACGTGATTTCCGATGAACTGGCCCGCCACCAGCTGGCACGGTCGAAGGAGCCGGAGAGCGTGGCCGCGTTCCACGCCGCCAAGATGGACATCATCCGGCGTTATGGCCGTGACATTCACCGTTCCTTCATCAATGCCTGACCGTCTGCCAGGGAGTGGCAGGCTATTGCTGCATTCCGCTTTATAGGGCTGCCCTATCAATCAGTTTGGGGCAATTAATTTGAGGCTTAGGCCTCGAATCCTTATCTTACCCACATCTTCAATTACTGATTCATTTTTAATTCAAACACTTAGATTTACGACATATCAAGGGGAAAAACCTACATGTTGGATGCCAATATCAAGCAACAGCTCCAGGCCTACATGGAAAAACTGCAGCAGCCGATCGAGCTGGTGGCGGCCTACGACGACAGCAAGAAGTCCCAGGAGCTGAAAGAGCTGCTGGAAGATATCGAGCCGATGTCTTCCAAGATCAGCCTGCGTACCGAGGAAGACCCGGACGTGCGGCGCCCGTCCTTTGCGATCAACCGGGTGGGTAGTGACATTGGTGTCCGGTTTGCCGGCATCCCCATGGGCCATGAGTTCACCTCCCTGGTGCTGGCACTGCTGCAGGTGGGTGGTCATCCGTCCAAGGAATCCCAGGAGCTGATCGAGCAGATCAAGGACCTGGAAGGGAGTTTCGAATTCGAAACCTACTTCTCCCTGTCCTGCCAGAACTGCCCGGACGTGGTTCAGGCCCTGAACCTGATGGCTGTTCTGAACCCGAACATCAAGCACACCTCCATCGATGGTGCCCTGTTCCAGGACGAAGTGGAACAGCGTGAAGTGATGGCGGTGCCCAGCGTATTCATGAACGGCGAGTCCTGGGGCCAGGGCCGTATGACCCTGGAAGAGATCGTGGCGCGGCTGGACACCAGTTCCGCCGAGAAGGAAGCAGAGAAGCTCAACCAGAAAGATCCGTTCGAGGTGCTGGTCATCGGTGGTGGCCCGGCCGGCTCTGCTGCCGCGATCTACGCCGCCCGTAAGGGTATTTCCACGGCGATCGCGGCGGAGCGTTTCGGTGGTCAGGTGGCGGACACCATGGGCATCGAAAACCTGATCTCCGTGCCGTATACCGAAGGCCCGAAGCTGGTGTCTGCCATGGAGCAACACGTCAAGGAATACGACGTGGATATCATGAACATGCAGCGCGCCGAGAAGCTGATCCCGGCCGCCAAGACCGGGGGTCTGCACGAGGTGCGCCTGGCGAATGGTGCCACTCTGAAATCCCGTACCGTGGTGCTGTCCACCGGTGCCCGCTGGCGTCAGCTGGGCGTACCGGGTGAGGAAGAGTATCGCAACAAGGGCGTGGCCTACTGCCCGCACTGTGACGGCCCCCTGTTCAAGGGCAAGCGCGTGGCGGTCATCGGCGGTGGTAACTCCGGCGTGGAAGCGGCCATCGACCTGGCTGGCATCGTGGGTCACGTGACCCTGATCGAGTTCGGCGCCGAGATGCGTGCCGACGAGGTGCTGCAGAAGAAGCTACGCAGCCTGAAGAACGTTGAGATTATCACCTCCGGCCAGACCACCGAGATTACCGGTGAAAACGGCAAAGTGAACGGTCTGACTTACACCGACCGTAATACCGGTGAGTCCCACCATGTGGCGCTGGAAGGTGTGTTCGTCCAGATCGGCCTGGTCCCGAACACCGAGTGGCTCAAGGGTGATATCGAACTGAGCCAGCATGGCGAAGTGATCGTCAACGACCGCAACGAGACCTCCATCCCGGGTGTCTTCGCGGCCGGCGATGCCACCACCGTGCCGTACAAGCAGATCGTGATTTCCATGGGTGAAGGATCGAAGGCGGCGCTGAGTGCCTTTGACTTTCTGATCCGGAATTCTGTGGAGGACTGAGATCGGCGTGAACACGGGGTCAGATGAACAAATTCATCAGACCCCTTTTTTCACTCCCAAGCTCGCGCCCAAACTCCGGGGTCTGATGAACTTGTTCATCTGACCCCTCTTTCACTCTTCGCACGGGCTCACCGCCCGAAAATATCCTTTTCCAGACTCCCTTCAACTTCCAGGTTCTCCCCATCTTCCGGAAACAGATGCCCATACGCCGCCCGCACCCCATCCACAATGAACTGGTGCGGCACATCGTCAAACACCCCGTGGTCGTTGATGTACTCCATATGCGCCTGGCCATCCTCGGTGAATTCCTGGAACACCGAGTCATTCACACCATCAAACTCCAGCGGCTCCACCTTCATCAGCTCACACAACTGTTTGTTGAACGCCGGGGTCGCCTTTACCCACTGGTCATTCAGATAGAGCTCGATAAAGCCGTGCATCCGGAATATGTCCGAGCGCAGCCATTCGATCAGTTTGGGGCTGGAGAGGTGGTTGCGCACATCCGCCAGGCCCAGACGGCTGGGAATGCCGATGGCCCGGGCGGCGGCGCCGAGGAGGACGGCCTTGGGAATGCAGTAAGTCTCGCCGCTGGTCAGGGCGTAGCTGGCGGACAGGGTGGTGGGGTCGGTGCGGAACACATAGGGGTTGTAGTTGATGCTGTCCCGGACCGCGAGGTAGAGCACCGTGATCTGCTCCACCGGGTCGTCGGAAACACCTTCAAGCTGCCGGGCGATCCAGGCCTTGAGTTCGGGCTTTTCGTAATCGAAGAAGGCGGTGGGCTGAAGGTAGCGTTCCATAGGGACTCATCCAGGGTTCGGGCATCAGAGTCCGATCGTCCCTGATTAGCAACCTACGGGCAATGACCATTTCCGCCAAAGCCATTGCCCGCTTTGCTCATTCCTTGCCTTCAAAGCCCTGCATGACATTGACGGCATTCACGCCGATGGCGTCCACGTCGTAACCGCCCTCCATGGTGAATACCGTCGGCAGCCCCAGCTGCTCCAGGCGTTTGCCCAGTTTGAGGTAATCGCCGGAGGTCAGCTTGAAGAAGGAAATCGGATCCTCCTCGAAGGTATCGACGCCGAGCGCCACCACCAGGGCATCCGGTGCGAACGCCTGGATGCGTTCGCAGGCCTTCTCCAGACCCTGGTTCCAGACGCTGTAGGGGGTGCCAGGCGGAAAGACGATGTTCAGGTTGTAGCCTTCGCCTTCGCCCTCTCCGGTTTCATCCTCGAATCCCAGAAAGTGTGGGAACACCAGGTCCGGATCACCGTGCAGGCTGATGGTGAGTACATCGTTGCGATCATAGAAAATAGACTGGGTGCCGTTACCGTGGTGAAAATCCACGTCGAGCACCGCGACTCTGCCATAGCCCTGGTCCCGGAAGGCCTGGGCGACAATGGCGGCGTTGTTGAAGAAACAGTAGCCTCCGAACACGTCGGCATGGGCATGATGCCCCGGCGGGCGGCACAGGGCGAAGGCCGCACGCTCTCCACCTGCAACCAGTTTCTGGGCGGTGAGGGCGACATTGGCGGAGGCCCGGGCCGCCTCCCAGGTGCCATCGGAGATCGACGTATCGGCGCCGAGACTGTAATAGCCGAGGCGGCCGTCGATGTCTTTCGGCAACCGGGCCCGCATGCCCCGGCCAACCCAGAAGGTGGGGATGGCCTCGCCGGGTTTACCGGCCGCTACCCACTCGTCCCAGCAGGTTTCCAGGAAGCTCACATAATCGGCGGTATGGACCCGTTTGATGGGTTCCAGTCCGAATTCTTCCGGCTCCAGGATTTCCCCGAGCGCCTGGTCCTTCACCCGCGCCAGGATGGTTTCGGCCCGGGAAGGCTTCTCGTGGGGCTCGATCAGTAGACCGCCGTCCAGTTCGGTTTTGACATGGCGTCGGCTGTGCAGGGGTGAGAACACGGTTTTCATGGCGGCGGAGATTCCTCGCTGAACGGATCAGATGACTTTGGCACACGGCGGATCGTGGCTCAATGCTACCAATTGTGGCAGGCTGGAGCCCTTTTCGGGGAGAGGGGAATACCGCTATGACGCCTTGTGCATTACCGGGGAAACATGACTGACCTGATTGCGGGTATGTCTCTCGCGGAAGGGCTCGGGCAGCTTTGTGGTCTGATCGCTCTGGCGTTCTGCATTGCCGGCTTCGCCAACAAGAACGACGACCGGTTGATGGTGTTGCTGGTCTCCGCCAACGTCGCCTTTGCCCTGATGTTCGCTTTCTTCGAAAGCTGGACGGCCTCGGCACTGACGGTACTGGTGATTGTCCGCATCACGCTCGCCCGCAAGTATCAGGGCAACTGGCAGATCATGGCGGTGATGCTGGCGGTGAATCTGGTGGTGGCCTGGGTGACCTGGAAATCCTTGACTGACGTCTTCCCGCTAACGGCCGCGGTGCTCGGCACCGTGGGCATGTTCATGCTCCGGGGCATCGCGCTCAGAATTGTTCTGGGCCTGGCGGCCCTGGCCTGGATGCTCAACAACATCGTCATCGGCTCCGTGGGCGGCACACTCGCCGAAGCCATGGTGCTGGTGACCAACATCATCACCATCGTCCGGCTCTACCGGCTGCAAAAAAAGTATCCGGATCTGAAAACCGATGCCATAGTCAGTTCACAGAGTGACTGACTGGCGGAGCATACGGATGGGAATGATGATCCGGGTAATTTTAATAGCAGCGGCGGGCTTGCTCGCGGGATGTGTCATGGCGCCGGTGCACTATTACGAGCCGGTGGCGCCCGGGTACAAGACCAAAGGAGGCCCCTGTAGTGCGGGCCCCGAAGACCGGGTTTTGCTTGAGTATGGCGACATCACCTTGCAGGTATCCATTGAGCGCGAGACAGACCGGCCCGCGCTGTTAATCGGAATCGACATCCCTGACGGTCATGTTGTCACCCTTCTGACCGATCAACTGTCAATCAACGGTGAATTCCGGGACCTCGGCCCGGCCAGGACCTGGAGCCCGGCGCAGGCAGCGATGGTGACCGTTGGCCCCGAGCTGGTTGGCAGCGGCACGAAAAAATTCCGTTGGATCGTGTCCGACACTTCGGTATTGCCAAGGCATTTCACGATCGAGACGCCACTGCCTCCGGGCTTCGACGTCTACCGGATCCAGCTCCCCGCAGTCCTGTTGGATGGTGAGCCAACCGGGCTGCCGGAACTGATCTTCCGGAAAGCCTCTGGAGTATTCAGTACGCCGATCAACTGCTGAATCGGCCGCCCCTCCGCCATCGTCAGCTTTTCCCGTGTCCAATTCTGGACTATTGTCAGAGAGGATTTTCCAAGCGAAACCACTCATTTCCGCCTAGAAAAGGATCACACCATGGCCAATGAAAGCTACCACGAACCTGTCGAAGAGCTGTCTGACGAGACCAGGGACATGCACCGGGCAATCAGCTCGCTAATGGAGGAGTTCGAGGCCGTCGACTGGTACAACCAGCGTGCGTCCTCCTGCAAGGATTCCGAGCTCAAGGCGATTCTCGAGCATAACCGCGACGAAGAGAAGGAGCACGCGGCCATGGTGCTGGAGTGGATCCGTCGGAAAGATCCCACCATGGACAAGTACCTGCGGGAGTTCCTGTTCAAGGACGGCCCGATTGGCCATCACGACTAGCCCGGGTTCCGGCCCCAGCCCTCAGTCCGGATAGGTTTTCAGAAGTTCATTGCCTGTCCGGCGAATGGAGTCGAGGGCCTGTACGTTCTTCCAGTCCTCCCGGTAGACCATTCCGAAACTGAAAGAAATTCTCGGTGAGAAAGGCCGCATCACCACATCGGTGCGGCCTACCAGCTGATCCGTAGCCGTGATCGGATTCATCACGCTGATCCCGACACCGTTGGCGACCATGGCTGCAATGGCACCGATGTTCGACTCGGTTTTGCCGGCAATGGAGATCGAGTGGCTGGCGGCCAGGTGGAGCAGGGGGTCCGCACCGACATTAGGTTGATTGCTGATGACGAGGTATTCGTTCTGCAGATCCTCAACGGTGACCTCTGTCCGGCTTGCCAGCGGATGATTGGCGGGAACGAGGCAGCGGGCCTGGGTGGTCAGCCACTCTTCGATCCTGAGTAGCCTTGAGCTCACCGGCAGCGTGACAAAACCGATGTCCGCATGACCGGATTCCACCTCCCGGAGTACATCGTGGCTGGACATCATGTCGAAACTGATGCTGAAACCGCGATTCTCCTCCAGCAGGGTACCAATCAGACGGGGAACAAAGCCGAACGCGAGCCCCGGGATCGCGGCGATGCGCAGGCGAGAGGTGCCGAACTCCTTCAGGGCCAGGATGCTGTGACGCAGTTCTTCAATATTTCCCATCAGGCGCAGAATTTCCTCGTAAAGCTCATACGCCTCGGGTGTCGCAACCAGCCGGTTTTTCTCCCGCAGGAACAGCTGAATCCCCAGGTTGTCCTCCAGCTGGGCCAGGGAACGGCTCACCCCGGATTGGGTGATGCCCAGGGTTCGTGCGGCCTGAGAGGCACTGCCGGCTTCCAGCAGTGTCTTGAAGATTGCCAGCGATTTCAGGGAATGGATGTTGACGTCAGCCATGATTAAAAGTCATCGAATCCGGTAAAAAAATCATATCTTGAAATACTTTTACGTATCTTTCTAGACTGCAAATCAACAACAGTACAAATATACCGGATCGCAACATGTCATCTTCTCCTCTTTTCTATCAGGCCGGCCCGGCCATGCCTGAGGTCTCCCACGGACGTGGCGTCTATCTCTGGGATAAGGACGGCAAGGAATATCTTGATGGCTGCTCGGGTGCCATTTCCTGCAACCTGGGTCATCACCATGACGGTATTCGTGATGCCATGCTGGCGCAGCTGGATAAGGTCGCTTTTACCTACCGCACCCAGTTCGAGAATGCGCCGGCCATGGCATTGGCTGAAGAGCTGGTCAACATGACCAACCGGGACCTGGAAAAGGTCTTTTTTGTGTCCAGTGGTTCGGAGTCGGTCGAATCCGCGATCAAACTGGCCCGGCAATATTTTGTGGCCCGTGGCGAATCCCATCGGCGCCATTTTGTCTCTCTGCGTCCGTCCTACCACGGCAGCACCCTCGGTGCATTGGGCGTGACCGGGTATCAGCCCCTGGAGGCGCCGTTCGCTGATATTACCCAGGGTTCCATCAAGGTGCCTGGGCCGGATTTCTATCGCCACACCGAGACGGATGACGATGCCCATATCCGTAAGGTGCTGCAGGAAACCCGTGATCGGATCAATGCCGCCGGTGGCGACAACATCATTGCGGTGGTTCTGGAGCCGGTCGGTGGTGCCAGCACCGGTGCGCGGATGGTCAATCAGGCCTACCTGGAGGGCATCCGGGCGTTGTGTGACGAGATTGGGTGTCTGCTGATTTATGACGAGGTGCTGTCTGGCGTCGGCCGTACCGGCACCTGGTTCGCCTACCAGCAGTGGGGCGTCGCGCCGGATCTGCTCACCACTGCCAAAGGCCTTGGAGCCGGCTATTACCCGGTGGGAGCCCTGCTTTGCCGGGAGGACATCGTCGATACCGTCATGGCCAACGGCGGGTTCCAGCACGGCCATACCTACGCCGGCAATCCGCTGGCCTGTGCGACCGGCCTGGCGGCCGTCGAAGCGATCCGGAACGAGAAGCTGCTGGATAACGTTGCCGCCCGGGGTCAGCAGGTGCGTGAGGGTCTCGAGGCCCTGAAAGCCCGCTTTGACTTCGTGGGCGATGTTCGTGGCATCGGACTGCTCTGGGGCGTTGAGCTGGTTATGGACCCGGCCACCAGGACCCCGTTTCCCGCCGAGGCCAACCTGTTTGCCAGCGTCACCGCCCTGGCCAAGGAAGAGGGGCTGCTGATCTACCCACGCCGGACCCTGGATGGCCTGGCCGGTGACCACTTCCTGATCAGCCCGCCACTCAACATCTCCGAACAGGAGATCACGATCTTGCTGGAGCGGCTGACCCGGGCCCTGCAGCGTCTTGAAAGCGAAGTCGTGGCACCCCTGTCGCCAACAATCGCCGAACCCAATGCCCAAAGGACCATAGGCTGAACCCGCATGACACTGCTGAACCAGAAATACACGTCCGTCGAAGATGCCATCGCGATGATTCCTGATGGTGCTTCCATCATGGTCGGCGGCTTCGGCTCACCGGGTACCCCGTTCGCCCTGCTGGAAGAACTGCTGGCCCAGGGCCAGAAAGGCTTAACCCTGATCAAGAACGACGCCAACGAACCCGAAATCGGTATCGGCCGGCTGATCCGTGCGGGGCGGGTGGACCGCCTGATTACCTCGCACATCGGCCTGAATCGTGTGGCGATTGAAGAGATGAACCAGGGTCGGCTGGCGGTGGAGATGTATCCCCAGGGTCTGCTGGCGGAGAAAATCCGTTGTGCCGGGGCCGGCCACCTCGGATTCCTGACCGACATCGGCCTTGAGACAGAGATCGCCCAGCAACGGCGTGAACTGGAGCTCAATGGCCGCAAGTGCGCCATCGAGCCCGCCATCACTGCGGACTTTGCCCTGATTCATGCCGATGTTGCCGATACCTACGGCAATCTTGCCTACCGGGGTACGGCGATCAACTTCAACCCCCTGATGGCCATGGCCGCGGACAAGGTGATTGCCCAGGCCTTCCGGGTGGAGACACCGGGAGGCCTGAAACCGGAAGCCATTCATACGCCTTGTGCCTTCGTTAATCATGTGGTCCAGGTCGATCCTGCCACCATTGAACAGGGGATTCGTGCCCATGCCGTCTGATCAGGAAAGAATGCTGGCCCGCGCCGCCAGGGAAATCCTGCCCGGGCAGATCGTGAACCTGGGTATCGGCCTGCCGACGCGCCTGTTTCATTACATGCCCGAGGATCTGGAGGTGCTGGTGCACTCCGAGAACGGTGTGCTCGGCTGTCAGCCTCTGGGCCAGGATGCGGCGCCGGACTACGAGCTGATCGACTCCGGCGGCGCCTACATCGGTACCCGTCCGGGGGCCAGTGTGTTCGACAGCGCGCTGTCCTTCGCGATGATCCGGCGCAGCCGCGTGGACGTGACTTTCATGGGCGCGTTCGAGGTCGATGAGCAGGGCAACCTCGCCAACTGGAAGATCCCGGGCAAATTCTCTCCCGGCATCGGCGGGGCGATGGAACTGGCCCAGAAGGTCGAAAAGCTGGTCGTGCTGTGTTCGCACAACGACAAGCACGGTAACCCGAAAATTCTCAAACAGTGTCGATTGCCGCTCACAGCCCCCCGGTGTGTCTCGCTCATCGTGACCGAAAAGGCGGTTATGGAGGTGAAGGAGAAAGGGCTGGAGGTGATTGATATCGCCGAGGGCATGGATGTGGACAGCTTGCGTGCTGCCACGGAGGCCGAGCTGATCATTGATGAAAGCCGGCTCGGGAGGTTCTGATGCTGACCGCCATCGAACAACGCATTCTCGATTGTTGTGATGAACTCATGGACGACACGCTGGAACTCACCCGTGAGCTGGTGAGGGGGTATAGCGTTCTCGGCCAGGAGCGCAGTGCGCTGGCAACCATGGAGAGCTGGTTCCAGCGCCTGGACTTGCCGGTGGAGCGGGTGGCACTGGATGCGCCCGGTTTCTCGGACAATCCCCACCGCGCCCCTACCGAATGGTCCAGCGAAGGCCGCTACAACGTCGTTTCCCGTCTTAATCCCTCGTCCGATAAACCACACCTGATCTTCAATGGCCACCTGGATGTAGTGCCGGCCGAGCCGACCGATATGTGGACCCGGCCTCCCTGGGAGCCATGGCAGAAGGATGGCTGGCTGTATGGTCGCGGCGCCGGTGATATGAAGGCGGGCATTGCCGCCATGGTGATGGCGGTCGAGGCGGTACGCCGGGCCGGCGTGGAGATCGATTTCCCGTTGACGTTGCAGACGGTCATCGAGGAAGAATGCACGGGCAATGGTGCACTGGCCTGCCTTCATCAGGGCTATACCGGCGACTTTGTGCTGATCCCCGAGCCCTTTGGTGCCCAGATCTACAGCGGGCAGGTGGGTGTGCTCTGGTTCCGCATGCGTATCGATGGGGTGCCGGCTCACGTGCTGGACACCCGGGCCGGTCGCAATGCCATCGAGACGCTTCAGACCTACCTGCCAGCGTTCAAGGCGCTGGAAGAGGAAATCAACAGCCTGCCGCGTCCTGCGCCCTACGAGGCGAAGGAACATCCGTTCAACCTGAGCATTGGCAAAATCGAGGGTGGCAACTGGGCCTCCAGCGTACCGGCCCACGCCATTCTGGAAGGCCGGGTTGGCTTCCCGCCGGGTATGTCGCCCGATGACATCATGACCCGGGTGCGCCAGGTGATCGCGGACCGCCACCAGGCCCTGGGTGATGGCTCCCCGGAGCCACGCGTGGAGTTCCATGGCTTTCGCTCCGAGGGCCATCTGGTAGATCTCGAGACCCCCGGCATCCGGCTGCTGTCCCGGTGCCACGAGGATCTCGTGGGGGAGCCTCCGGCCCATTACCTCTCGACCTGTACCACCGACCTGCGGGCCTTTCATGTTTCCGGTGGCATCAACGGCACCTGTTATGGCCCCGTTGCCCAGCGCATCCACGGCGTGGATGAGTGTGTCGATATCGAGTCAATTCGCCAGGTGCTGACCACCTATGCCCTGTTCCTCGGCCGCTGGTCCACCGATACCGAATCTGCAAGGAGTGTGCTATGAACGACGCGTATATCGCCGACTTCGCCCGCTCGGCCTTCACCCGTGCCCACCCTCGCAAGCCCGATGTCGACGCCTGGTCCGGCCAGCGCGGTGATGTTCTGCTGGGCCAGGTAATTGATGCGCTACTTGATCGTACCCGGGTGCCGGGAACGGCAATCGAGGATCTGAGCGTGGGCTGCGCACTGCCGGTCAAGGATCAGTGGAGTTTTGGCGGCCGCTATCCTCAGTGGTTGTCAGAAGTGGGTGTCCAGTGCCCCTCCCGTCAGATTGACCAACAGTGCGGTTCGGGTCTGGCGGCACTGCGTTCCACCGCGCGGGAGATTCAGGCCGGGGCCATCGAAACCGGTCTGGCTGGCGGTTACGAGAATATGTCCCGCGTCCCGATGGGCCCCACCCTGTTCCAGGAAGGCGTACTGACTGTTCCCGAGCCTCTGCAACAGCAGGAAGGTATCGATCTGACAGTTGCCATGAATATGGGCCTGACCGCCGAGTGCCTGGCGCGGGAGAGCGGGCTGACCCGGGAAGCGATGGACGCGTTCGCGGTCCGGTCCCATGAACGGGCCGCCCGGGCTGAGCAGGACGGCTGGTTTGACGGCGAACGTCTGACCCTCAGGAATCCGGCTGGAGCCCTCGTCGGCCAGGACGCCAACATCCGACCGGACACCAGCGCCGAGCGACTCGCCGAACTCAAACCCGCATTCTCCGAGGATGGCCAGGTGACGGCTGGCAACAGCTCGCCGCTGACGTCCGGTGCCGGTGCGGCGCTGCTCATGTCCGAGGCGTCGCTGAGCCGGCACGGTCTGTCTCCGCTTGCCAGAATCGTGGCGATTGCCGACTGCGGCGTCACGCCTGAATGCATGGGGGCCGGAGCCGCTGTTGCTGCTGAGCGTGCTCTCAAGTTGGCCGGTATGAGTGCCGGCGACATCGATGCCTGGGAGATAAATGAGGCGTTCAGCGCCGTGCCGCTCTACGCCATGCGTTCCCTGGACATCGATTCCGAGCGGGTAAACATCTTTGGCGGCGCCCTGGCGCTGGGGCACCCATTGGGTGCGACGGGCATTCGTCTGGCTGGCACCCTGGCGCGCACCTTGCAACACCGGGGCGGACGCTATGGCTGTGCAGCGGCCTGTATTGGTGGCGGCCAGGGGATCGCGGTGATTCTCGAGCGTTGCTGACTCTTGCAGCCAAACGGGCCGACCGGTTCAAGAAGACTGTGCTGCTACAACGACCAACAAGGATTAAACAATGACGTCGTTTTTTGAAAATCTGTTATCTACCTTTCCGGCTTTTATGGAAGCCGCCTGGATGACCTTGCGCCTGACCGGCGTTTCACTGGTGCTGGCCCTGGTCATCGGGCTGATCTTCGCACTGATGAAGGTCACCGGTGTCCGCTGGCTGGGCGTGATCTACAACGGCTATGTGGGCATTATCCGCGGTACACCCCTGATTGTTCAGATCATGTGGCTGTACTTCGGCATCACCCACATTGTCGTGCTCTCGGCTTTCTGGGCCGGGACCATCGCTCTGGCCATCCACAGCGGTGCCTACATCGCCGAAATTTTCCGTGGCTGCATCCAGTCGGTGGACAAGGGGCAGATGGAGGCCGCGGAATCCCTGGGGATGAAGCGGGCCCTCGCCATGCGTCGGGTGATCCTGCCACAGGCCTTGAAGCGGGCCATTCCACCGCTGGGTAACCAGTTCATCATCGGTCTCAAAGACTCGTCGCTGGTGGCTTTCATCGGTATTACGGAAATCTTCAGCCTGTCCATGGATAACGCTGCCGTGACCTTCAAGCAGCTCGAGTTCTACACCATCGCAGGCCTGTATTACCTGGCCATGGTCGCGATTGTCACCTTCGTTCTGAGCCGCGTTGAAAACCGGATGGATACAGCCAAATGATCAAAGTCGAGCAACTCCACAAGTACTTCGGTGACCTCCATGTTCTCAAGGGTGTCGACCTTGAGGTGGCCCCTCAGGAAGTGGTGGTCATGATCGGTGCCAGCGGGTCGGGCAAGAGTACGCTGCTGCGCTGCCTGAACTTCCTCGAGATGAAGAACGAGGGGCGCATCCTGATTGATGGCAAGGAGGTAGATCCTGCCACTACACCCCTGAACAAGGTGCGTGAGCATGTCGGTATGGTGTTCCAGCATTTCAACCTGTTCCCGCACATGACCGTGCTGGAGAACGTCATCGAAGCGCCGGTTCACGTCAAGAAGATCCCCCGGGCCGAGGCCATCGAGCGCGGCCGGGAATTGCTGGAAAAGGTTGGTCTTGGCGACAAGGGCGATGTCTACCCGGAGAAGTTGTCCGGCGGGCAGAAACAGCGGGTGGCCATTGCCCGCGCCCTGGCCATGGAGCCCTCGGTGATGCTGTTCGATGAGCCGACATCCGCCCTGGATCCCGAACTCGTCGGCGAAGTGCTCGAAGTCATGAAGAGCCTGGCCGCCGATGGCATGACCATGGTGGTGGTGACCCATGAGATGGGCTTCGCCCGGGAGGTCGCCGACCGCGTCGTCTTCCTCGATAACGGGCAGATCGCCGAGCAGGGGGATCCTGAGACCTTCTTCAGTAATCCCCAGCATCCCAAAGCGCAACAGTTTCTCAGTCGGGTGCTGTGAGCCATGAGTATTGCGATCCAGGCGTTGGAGCCCCGTTTTATCGGGCAGCTGGCGACCTGGCACCAGGCGGAGTGGTACCACCTCGACGATACGGTGACCGAGGCCGTCCGTCGGAAACGGCTCGCGGAGCACTGTGACACCCGCTCGCTACCGGCCACTTTCGTTGCCCTTGAGGACGGCGAACTGGTCGGCAGCATCTGCCTGGTGGCGCATGACACATCGGATCGGCCGCAGTATTCGCCCTGGTTATCGCGAATCTTTGTGGCACCGGAACACCGAGGCAAGGGGATCGGCAGGGCGCTGATCGACCGGGCCAAGGCGGAAATGCGTCGGCAGGGCCACGACGCGCTTTACCTGATCACGGAGGACAAGGGCCCTTATTACGCCCGGATGGGCTGGAACAAAGTCGAAAACTACAAACTTAACGACCACCCAGTGGAAATCATGAAGATCTCATTGCACGGATCTTCTTCAAAGAGAGGGGAACACAATGAAAAAACTGATCCGTAACCTGATTGGAGCCACCAGTGCTCTGGTCATCGCCGCCACTATCAATGTAGCGCACGTGGACACCGCGCAGGCCGCCGATAAAGAAGTCTTCACCTACGCCATGACCGGCCTCTACCCACCGTTCAGCTTCCGTCAAAGCGGCGATCTCGCCGGCTTTGATATGGAAATCGGTCAGGCGCTGGCAGAGGAAATGGGCATGCAGCCCAACCCGGTTGCCAACCCCTGGCAGACCCTGATCGCGGCGCTCAAGTCCGATCGTTTTGATGCCATCATCGGGAGTATGGCCATCACCGAGGAGCGTCTGAAGCAGGTGAACTTCACCGATCCGTACTACAGCTCCGGGGCGCAGGTATTCGTCAGCACCGATAACGACGAAATCAAAGAGGTTGAGGACATCCGTGGCAAGACCATCGGTGTTCTGGTCTCCAGCAGCTTCGCGAAGGCGGCGCGTGAGTACAGTGACAACATCACCACCTACACCGACGACGTGACCGCACTGCGGGATCTCACCGTGGGTGGTCGTGTGGATGCGGTGATCACCGATCAGCTGATCGGCGAGAATGCCATCCTGAACGCCGGCCTCGGGGTGAAGCCGCTGGGCGATCCGATCTACGTTGATGACATCGGAATTGCCGTCAACAAGGGTAACGAGGCTTTGCTTGAGAACCTCAATAAGGCCCTGGCTGCCATCAAGGCGAATGGCAAGTACGCCGCGATCAGCGAGAAGTACTTCGGTCGCAACATCGCCGAGTAAGTCGTTGTTGGGTCGGGGTAAGATGCCCCGACCCGACCTTATCAGCACAGCGCTTCGAGCGCCCCTTCAATCACATTCAGTCCTTCCTCCAGCACCGACTCTTCGACCGTAATCGGCACCAGGACACGAATGGTGTTGCCGTAAAAACCGCAAGAAAGCAGGATCAGACCATGCTCACGGGCTTTGGCACAGACTGCCTGGGTAAGGGCAGGGTCGGGATTGCCATCGCTGTCGAGCAATTCGAAGGCGGCCATCGCGCCCAGATTACGGGCATGGCCCACCCGGTCGAAGCGTTTTTCCCACGCGGCAAAACGGTCTGCCAGTTTGTCTCCGAGTGCGGCACTGCGTTCGAGAATGTTTTCCTCCTCAATAACCTCGATGACAGCCAGCGCCGCTGCGCAGGACAGGGGGTTACCGCTGTAGGTGCCGCCCAGGGAATTGGGGCCGGAGCCGTCCATCACTGTGGCGTTGCCGACCACCGCTGACAACGGCATACCGTTGGCCAGGCTCTTGGCGGTGGTGAGCAGATCTGCCTCGATACCGCTGTGTTCCAGGGCGAAGAGTTTGCCGGTGCGGGCAAAGCCGGACTGTACTTCATCCACGATCAGCAGGATGCCGTGCTCATCGCACAGTGCTCGCAAAGCCTTCAGATAGGCCGGTGAAGCGATGTAGAAGCCGCCTTCGCCCTGAACCGGTTCGATCACGATGGCCGCGGTGCGGTGGGGTGCGATATCGGTCTTGAACAGGGTTCGCAGGGCTTTCAGCGATGCCTCTTCGCTTATGCCATGCATCGGGTTGGGGTAGGGTGCCCGGAACACATCGCCCGGCATCGGACCGAAATCGTTCTTGTAGGGCAGAACCTTGCCGGTCATGGCCAGGGTCATCATGGTGCGGCCATGGAAGGCGCCATCAAAGGTGACGATGCCAGTGCGCCCGGTGGCAGCCCGGGCAATCTTGACGGCGTTCTCCAGCGCCTCGGCGCCGGTGTTGACCAACATGGCCTTGCGTTTGGGGCCACGCACCGGCGTCAGCTGGCAAAGCTTCTGGCAGAGCTGGACGTAAGGAGCGTAGGAGATAACCGCAGCACTGGTGTGCATGACCTTGTCCAGCTGCGCCCGGACGGCGGCGACAATTTTCGGGTGCCGGTGGCCCAGGTTGAGCACGCCAATGCCGCCGGCGAAGTCGATCCAGCGTTGGCCGTCGGCATCCCAGAGTTCGGCATTCTCGGCCCGATCGGCAAATTCAGTAGTGGGAGTCGCCGCGCCGAACGCGACGTACTCTTCTTTCAGGGCGTTGAGTTCTGCGTTGTTCATGGTGTTATCTCTCGTGAGTGTTGCGTTATGTCATGCAATGCAATGCACAGGAGCCTCCCCGGGCAGCCATTAAAGGCCGCCCAGGCAGACGTACTTGAGCTCGGTGAACTCGTCCAGGCCGTGGTGGGAGCCCTCGCGCCCGAGGCCGGATTCCTTTACCCCGCCAAATGGCGCCAGCTCGGTGGAGATCAGGCCCTCATTGACCCCCACCATGCCGTACTCCAGGCCTTCGAGGGTGTGCCAGATCCGCCGGTAGTCGGTGGCATACAGGTAGGCGGCCAGGCCTGAAGGCGTGTCGTTGGCCATGGCAGTGGCCTCCTCGGCGGTGTGGAACCGGAATACCGGTGCCAGCGGGCCAAACGTCTCTTCGGTGGCGACCGCCATGTCGGGGGTGACATCGGCCAGCACGGTCGGAGTGAAGAAGTTGGGGCCCCGGTCGTGGGGCTGGCCCCCGCCGGCTACCCGGGCGCCCTTGCCGACGGCGTCGTCCACATGGCGCTGGACCTTGTCGATGGCGGACTGGTTGATCAGCGGGCCGATAGCGATGCCGTCTTCCAGACCATTGCCGACTTTCAGTTCGGCAACCCGGGCTGTCAGCTTCTCCACAAAGGCATCGTAGACACCGTCCTGCACCAGAAAGCGGTTGGTGCAGACACAGGTCTGGCCGGCATTGCGGAATTTGGAGGCGATTGCGCCGTCTACGGCGGCGTCGAGATCGGCATCATCGAACACGATAAAGGGGGCGTTGCCACCCAGTTCCATGGCGGTTTTCTTGACCGTTGAGGCACATTGGGCCAACAGTTTTTTGCCCACGGCCGTGGAGCCGGTGAAGGACAGCTTGCGCACCCGCGGATCGGTACTCAGTACTTCGCCCACGGCCACCGGGGCCGACGCCGTGACGACGCTGATCACGCCCTTCGGTACGCCGGCCTCCAGGGCCAGTCGGGCCAGAGCCAGCGCCGTCAGCGGTGTGGCTTCGGCCGGCTTTATGACCACGGTGCAGCCTGCGGCAATGGCGGGCGCGCACTTTCGGGTGATCATGGCCATGGGAAAGTTCCAGGGGGTAATAGCAGCAACCACACCCACCGGCTCGCGCATCACCAGTATGCGCTTGTCCGGGCCCTGCCCGGGCAGGGTTTCCCCGGCCATCCGCTTGGCCTCCTCACCGAAGAACTCGATGAACGATGCACCGTAGCTGACCTCGCCGCGGGCTTCTGCCAGCGGTTTGCCCTGCTCCAGGGTCATCAGGCGGGCCAGCTCATCGGCATGTTCGGTCACGAGTTCGAACCACCGGCGCAGAACGCCGGCACGCTGCTTGGCTGGTACGCGCTTCCAGGCTTGGCCAGCCAGGTCTGCGGCCGCAACCGCAGCGCGGGTATCGTCGGCACTGCATTCGGCGACGCGGGCGAGAAGCTCGCCGGTTGCGGGATTGGTGACCTCAAAGCGTTCATCGCGCTGGCACCATTGCTCGCCGATCAGGGCGGGGACCTCGTCATTGAGCACGCTGGTCAACAGGGGAGTATCTACAGGGGACATGAGCCGATTCCTCTCTAAAATGACTGGAATGCCGAGCACCCTAGCAGGTAGGCTAAGGGCTGCACATGAACCACTTTCGAGTTCAACTGGACCACTTTGAAGTGGCCTATCCTGATACGGGCCCGCCATGACCGAAGACCTAACACCAACCAATCCGCTCGCGAGCCTGACTCGCCGGTACCAGCAACAGCCGAAGAGCCTCAGCAAACAGGTCCGGGTACAGCAGGCGCTGCGCCATCTGATTGAGCAGGACTGGCCGTCGGGCATGAAGCTGCCTTCCCATCGCCGTATCTGCAGTGCGCTGGGCCTCGCCCGTAATACCCTCGCCGGGGCTATTAACACGCTGGCGGAGGAAGGGCTGTTGGTGACCGGTCATGGCCAGGGCACCTGGACCCATCGGCCATCATCCGGATCCGCTCTGCCGGCCCGACCAGCCCTGGACGGCTTGTCGGATCGAGCCCGTGAACTGCTTAGCCAGCCCGGGGCAGCGGAAGTCCAGAGCGGCGCCTTCGTGCCAGGGATACCGGATATAGGGCAGTTCCCGATGCGTAAATGGCGCCAGCTGTATGCCAGTGTCACGGTGCCGCAAAACGCTTTGCTGTTGTCCTACTCAACCGGAGGCTATGGCCCGCTGAAACGGGCAATACGGGATTTTCTCCGGCGCTGGCGGCATTTTGACTGTGATACCGAACAGATCATCATTACCGAGGGTACCCACAATGGTCTGGAACTCTGTGCACTCGCGCTGGCAGATAACGGTGACCGGGTAGTGACGGAGTCGCCCTGTTACTGGGGGGCGCGAAATGTATTCACAGCCTGTGGGCTCAGGCTCGAGATGCTGCCCTGGTATCCCGGTGAGGGGCACCGAGGTGAGGCGCAGCCGTCGCCGAAATTGCTGTATCTCACCGGTTCCCAGCATTACCCGCTCAGTGTGCCGACCTCAAGGGCGGACAAGGAGGCTCTGGCGCAGCGGCTGTCACCGGATTACATCATCGAGGATGACTATGAATTCAACGGCCAGCGCGATACCCGGCTGGTATTCGATCCGCGTTCGCAGAAGCATATCCTCGCAGGCTCGTTCTCCAAGCTCCTGTTTCCCGGCTTACGTCTGGGTTACCTGGTGGTTCCACACCACCTCGCGGCCACGATCAGCCGGCTGCGCAGCGAGGTTTTCCGGGAAGGACGGATGCTGGATCAGGCGGTGCTTGCGACCTTCATCGCCAATGGCGATCTGGACCTGTGGTACCAGCGCATCCAGAAGGAGTATCTGGCCAGGCAACAGGTCATGCACGATCAGCTCCGCCAGGTGCCGGCCATCAAGCAGATGTCAGCCCCCAGCCACGCCATCAGCCTTTGCGCCCGGTTCGCGGACTCGGTAGACGACGTCCTGATCACCAGACAGCTGTTCCGGGAACACTTTATTGTCAAACCACTCAGTGCCGTCTGTGCCGAGGGAGACCGGCGCAGTGGATTGATCATGGGGGTGGGTATGCTGAACCGGGATTCGTTGAGAAAAGAGGCCATCCGGTTCAAGGAAGTGCTCAGGCGACTGACCGTTTGAACATGCACCTCGTGTGGCGTGGGCCAATTTGCGACACAGTGGAACTCGTTACTGTTGAAGCATAACGATCCGGCTCGTGTCTAAACTTCTACAGGAAGCCGGCAAAGCGTCCGCATTACCAGCGAGGCAAGCACAATGAGCCAACATCATTTCGACGTACTGATCATCGGCGCCGGCGTTTCCGGCATTGGCATGGCGTGTCACCTGAAGCGCGAGTGCCCGGGCAAGTCCTTCGCCATCCTGGAACGTCGGCAGTCTCTTGGCGGGACCTGGGATCTGTTCCGCTATCCCGGTATCCGTTCCGATTCCGACATGTTCACCTTCGGCTACAACTTCCGCCCCTGGACCGGTGGCAAGGTGTTGGCGGATGGCGCCTCGATCAAGAATTACGTTCGTGAGACTGCCCGGGAGAATGATGTCGAGCGGCACATCCGCTACGGTCTGGCGGTGAAAACAGCGGACTGGTCGGGTGTGGACAAGTGCTGGAAATTGACCGCCCAGAATGAGGCCACCGGCGAAACCGAACACTACACCGCCAGTTTCCTGGTGGGCTGTACCGGTTACTACAACTATGACCGGGGCTACAAACCGGACTTTCCGGGCGAGAGTGATTTCAAAGGCCAGGTCGTGCATCCGCAGCACTGGCCCGAGAACCTGGACTATGCCGGCAAGAAGGTGGTGGTGATTGGCAGTGGCGCCACCGCCATTACCCTGGTGCCCACCATGGCGGAGAAGGCGGCGCATGTGACCATGCTGCAGCGCTCGCCCACCTATCTGATGCCCCTGCCATCAACCGACAAGATCACCCTGGGTCTGCAGAAGGTGCTGCCGGAGAAAGTGGCTTACCGGCTGACGCGCGCCCGGAATATCTCCATCTCAAGGCTGCTTTACCAACGTTCCCGAAAGAGCCCGAAGGCGATGCGCCGGCTTTTCCTGTCGGTGATCAAGCGGCAGGTCGATGGCCAGGCCGATATGCGCCACTTTACGCCGGACTACAATCCGTGGGATCAGCGCCTGTGTGTGGTCAAGGATGGCGACCTGTTCAAGGCGCTCAAGGCCGGCAAGGCTTCCATTGCCACCGATCACATCGAGCGGTTCACCGAGACCGGCATCCGGCTGAAGTCCGGAGAGGAGCTTGAGGCGGACATCATCATCCCGGCCACCGGCCTGGATATCCAGATGCTGGGCGGGATCAAGCCGAGCGTCGATGGCCGGGAAGTGGTGCTCAAGGACAAGGTGATCTACAAGAACGTGATGGTGGAAGGGGTGCCCAATGCCGCCATGATTTTCGGCTACACCAACATCTCATGGACCCTGAAGGTGGATATCGCTGCGGAGTACCTGTGCCGTCTGATCAACCTGATGGACAAGCGCGGTTATCGCACCGTGGTGGCCCGCGATACCGAGAACAGCCGGGGCGAGGAGACCATCCTGGGTTCCCTGAACTCCGGTTACATCAAGCGCGCCGCGGATCGTCTGCCCCGTCAGGGCACCCAAGGTCCCTGGAAGTCCTCGCAGAACTATCTGGAAGATGTGAGGATCCTGCGCTTTGATCCGATCGAGGACGGCTACCTGGAATTCGATGGCAAACGCTCCCGCGCCGGCGAAGGCCAGGCCCGGGGCTTTCTCCGGCCCCTGCGCTCGGCGCTGTTCGGTTCCTGATCACTCGAACGCCGGGCGAATCACATCCCGGTAGTTCCGGATCCGCTGCACGTAGTGCACGGGCTCGTAACCCCGGGCATAGCCGTAACGGGTGCTGGGGTAATAGCGCTTGTCGGCTTTCAGGGGTAAGACCTGCACCATGTCCTCCCAGGAATCCGGATTCTTGCCCAGCTCCCGGGCCAGCTGGCGTGCGTCCAGCAAATGGCCGCGGCCGATGTTGTAGCTGGCCAGTGCCAGGAAGGTGCGGTCCGGCTCGGGGATTGTTTCCGGCAGCCGGCGGTGCCGGTCGGCCAGGTAGCGGGCTCCACCGTCGATGGCCGCTATGGGGTCGAGGCGGTTGGTCACGCCCAGGGATTCGGCAGTGCGCTGGGTCAGCATCATGATGCCCCTTACCCCGGTTGGTGATTTTGCGGCGGGGTCCCAGTGGGACTCCTGGTAGGCAAGGGCGGCGAGTAGATCTGCAGGCATACCGGTTTTGGCTTCTGCTTCCTCGAACTTGTCGATGAATTTTGGCAACCGTTCGTCGATGCGTCGGTTCAGCGCCCGCAAGTCAACAAAGTCGAACTCGCCGATGTAGGCATAGTAACGGTGCTCCATCTCGCCGATGGCCTCGTCACCCTCCTTGCTGTTCATCCACTCCCGGGCATCCGAGGCCAGCTCGTCGGCTCCGGCCGGCAGGTACCAGCCCAGATTGCGACCTTCGGTGAGGGGCATGGCCACTTCCAGGTGCGGGAAGTGGCGACGCATGACCTGCACGATGTTGGAATCGGCGACAGTGCACTCGATGTCCCGTTCGGCCACCTCGGACAGCAGAATTTCGGTGGTGCGCTCAGCATCTTCGGTGAATTCGATGCCCGGGTACTGTTCATTCAGCCGGCGAAGGGTTTCGGCGTAGCTGGAATCGGCGGTGATCACGATCCCGGTACCGGGAATGGCATCCGGTTTCCGGGGCAGGGGGCGGGCATCCCTGTGGCACACCAGCTGTTCGGTAATTTCGGTATGGGCCGGTCCGCGGGTGAACTGTTCATCCCGTGACGGCAGATGGGTCAGGCCGGCCGCGGCCAGGTGAGTGTTACCGGCGGCGAGCGCATCCAGCACGTCGCTGGTGGAATCGAGCATGGTCCACTCCACCTGCCAGCCGCGGGCAGCGGCGTAGTCACTGATCAATGCATGCTCGGGCCCGATCGGATTCTCGTGGCGGTCCAGATAATAGGTGGTGGAACCGTTCCGGGTGGCAACCTTGAGGATTCCGCTTTCAGAGGGGGGCGCGAGTTCCTCGCTGATGACCTGCTGGTTTTCGGTTTCGTTTTCGAGTCCGGTTTCGCTCCCGAGTTCGGCTTCGCCGCAGCCTGCCAGCAGGATAGGTACGATCAGAAGACTTCTTCTGTACATCCGACCTGACATCATCACAACTCCGTGGCCTGGTGACTGTATAAGCATTATTACGTACTTATCAGAGACATACTCCCAGACTTCCGGATTGGATGCATCAAGATTCGCCCGGTGGTCTAGACTGGAGATTACATTTCCCTGAAGGGGCCACCGTTATGAATTTTCTGATCAAACCTGTTTCGTTCGTACTCATCCTTCTGCTGGGTTCACTGGCCCATGCCGCCGACGGGCTGATTGTGGTGAAGAGCAACCACGGTGTGGCAGAGACTGCGGACCGGCTCGAAGCCGTGTTGCAGGAGAAAGGCATGACAGTCATGAACCGGATCAATCACGCCGCTGGCGCGGAGTCTGCCGGTATCGAGTTGCGCCCCACGGAGCTGGTGATCTTTGGTAACCCGAAAGTCGGGACGCCCCTGATGCAGTGCGCCCAGAGTGTGGCAGTGGACCTTCCCCAGAAGGCCCTGATCTGGGAGGACGAACAGGGCCAGGTGTGGCTCGGATATAACGACCCTGCCTACCTGAAAGCCCGGCACGGTATTGAAGGCTGTGACGAAGTCCTGGGGAAGGTGAACAACGCGTTGGCCAGTTTCGCCGAAGCAGCCACCAAATAGCCTTCGGCCGAGCAGAATCCATCCCCATAAATGCTGATGGCAGAGCCTAGATAGCTTCCTTAATATCGGGGCCTCCCTTATTGAGGAAGCATGCCCTTGCAGTCGATCCGTTCCCTTCTCGCCTACCTCGCCCTGATTGCCGCGGTGCTCTCCCTGTTGCCGGGGATGGCTCTTGTCGGCGCAGTCTCGGTGGGCCTGGCGGTGCTGCTGGGCTGGCAGGACATGCGCCGGGTGCCGAGGGTAGTGTTTTCCGTTGCCGTGCTGGCCCTGGTGTTTGCGCTGGGTCGTGATCCCGCTCTGATTGTGGATGCCGCGAACAATATGACCCGCCTGGCGGGGCTGGTGCTGGCGGTGATGCTGCTGTCCAACGTACTGGGTCGTTCCGGGGACCTGCGACGGATTTCGGCCAGCCTCTTCGGTGGCAAGCCGCTGACCCGTTACCTGAGCCTGGCCTTTGGCACCTCCCTGGTATCCATTCCCCTGAACTTTGGCTCGGTGGCGGTCGTCGGCAGCCTGGTGGGCGAGCGTATCCGCCGCGGGGGTGATTCGGCTGCTACCCGCAACGCCACCCGGGCGGTGCTCCGTGGGTTCGGGGTATCGCCGACTTTCTCACCGCTTTCGATTTCGGTGGTACTCACGCTCACCCTGTTGCCTGGCCTTGGTAGTATCGAGCTGCTCTCGCTCGCCATTCCTTTCTCGTTTGTGCTGATCCTTATGGGACTGATCTGGCGAGACCCGGAAACCGGGCAGGAACAGGTTGCCCGGGAAGACAAGGCCGGGGTGGCAACCTGGCTCCGGTTTGGTGGCCTGGTTCTGGCCATCTGCGTGGGTGTCTTCGTGCTCAGCCACCAGTTCGAGCTGAGCTACGCCTACGCGGTAACCCTCTCCTGCCTCGGCGCTGTGGTGGGAGGGCGCCTGCCGGCCTGGAGCCGCCGCCAGAATCCGCCCATGGCCAACATGGCGAACGTCAGTAACGAGCTGGCTATTGTCGGCGGTTCGGCTTTTATCGGTTCGGTCATTAGTGGCGTGGTTCTGGGCCAGATCAGCGGTAACGCCGACCTGCCGGCCTGGAGCTGGCCGATTCTGGCCGCCTGCGTGCCCTGGGTCTATTTCCTGGCGGGCCTGGGCGGCGTCAATCCGATCGTGGTGGGCACACTGATTGGCGGTGTTCTGGGTACACTCTGGCCGGCAGAGGCCCTGATCGGCTTGGGTATCGGTATGGTGACCGGCTGGGGTATTACCGCGTTCGGGACACCCTTTGCCGCCAATGCCCTGATCATGGAGCGGCTGACCGGGTACCCGGCCGTAGACGCCTCGCTCCGCTGGAGTCTTCCGCTCTCCCTGTCCGGGCTGACGCTTGCCAGCCTGATCGCCGCTATTCTGACCGCCTGGCTGGCCTGATTTCAGACAACACTCAGGGCTTCGGGCCCATCATGCGTTCCAGTGCCTGGGGATTCGGCAGGCCCTGCACCATCACCACTTTGCCGTCTTCGTCTTTGTAGAGAGTGCTGGGCGTGGCGCGTAGGCCCAGCTCCTGCATCAGTCGGTTATTGGCTTTGACGTCCATGTGAGCGGCGCTCACCAGCTTGCGGTCAACCGCGATGCCGCCCTGTTCGTAGCTGGCCTGGTGGTTGTGCAGCGCGGCTTCAGGGTTCTCACTGCCGAGGATCGTGGCAGCTTTGGTCAGGCTGTCCTCTTTCAGAATTCCCACCAGGATATGGCGCAGCTGGACCTCGCCGGCTTCAATCCAGGGCTCGGCACGCTGGCGGAACCGGTAGCAATAGGGGCAGTTGGGGTCGGTGAAGGTGTAAACGATGGTGTCTGCATCGCTGGAGCCGTCCTGTACCCAGTTGCTGTCCTCCAGCTGCGGCCAGGCTTCCGCGAATTTCGGGCCTTCGATCAGCTCCTGGATGCTGGCGGCACTGAGGTTGTTCCCTTCTTCATCCAGCAGGGTGCCGACGATCACGTGGTCGCCATCCGGTGTCAGGTAAAAGGCCAGAGACCGCCCCTGCATTTCGCCGACGTAGCCGGTCAGGCCGCCCGGTGCTTCAAAGCTCTCTACAACCTTCACGCCCTGTTGTTCCAGTGACTGGATAACCGGTGGGTAGTCCTTTGCCTGCACGGTGGCTGTGACAAGGGCTGTGGAGAGCAGGGCGCCCCTGAACAGGCGTTGGAGAGGGTAGGTATTCATCGGGATGCTGATTCCTTGGAGTTGGAGGAATTGAGAAAGCCTGGATCGAAGCGCTCAAGGCCCCGGGCCAGGCTGGCGCGTGACAGTTCGCCCATGTGGGTGTCCACCAGGTTGCCGTCGGCGCTGTAGAACAGGGTCGTGGGCAAGCCCTGGCTGCCCACGACCCGGCCGAAACTGCCCGGGCGGTCACTGAGTACATGGTCGAGGTGGAGGTTCTGTTCGTTCAGGAACCTGCGGATGGTCTCGGGGTGCTCGCCCTGGTTGGCGAACACGAAGTTGATGTCGGGGTAGCGTTGCTGGGCTTCCTCCAGCACCGGCATTTCACGAATGCATGGTGGGCACCAGGTGGCCCAGAGATTCACCACAACGGGCTGGCCCCCGGAAATGTCGGCCAGGCTAACCGGCTGTTCGTTGAGGTCGGTCAGCGCGACTTCGGGTAACCCCCGGGTCTGTTGGTTGATCAGGGTAATCACTCCGGTGGTGAAACCCCAGGTAATCATGCCGGCGGCAACGGCGGTGCCCAGGGCCCGGCGAATGTTTGCGCGCCGCCACATCAGGTACCCGGCAAAGACGAGTGCCACGATCAGGCCGGTCACCGGATCAAAACCGCCATCGCGGATATCGATCATGCCCAGCCAGTCACCCTGGTAATGCTCGAAATAACGGACCAAGAACCCGATCCGGGCACCGATCATGGCAACCAGGAAAATGTCCGCCAGGGAGCCGGATATCGGGGTTTTCTGCTTGCGACCGGTGAGCGCGCCGACAATCAGGGCCACAACAAAGGCCAGAACAATAAGCAGATGCCCGATGGACAGGCTGAGGGGACCAACGCCGACGCTGAGCATGGAATCTCCGGAATTTGGCGGATTTTTAGGATGATACGGCCGCTAATGACCAGAGACCTTCGCCGGAGTTCCATCTTTTCGTGAAAATGAAAGCCTGCTAATGAAACCACTTATAGCTATTTCCCGGACCCTCTGTTAATGTGCCTGCATCCTGCCTCTAGGGATTCCGCAGTATCACGGCCAACGAGCCGCTTTGCGAACCTCCATACGACCTGTCAGAGGACGTCCCGCCGCTAACGGCGTGTGACTGTAGTCGTCATTTTTCCATGAATCATCATGGCTTCTGCCCGCATTCGCCGATGGACGGTGTTCGTGGAGGCAGAATCAATCAAGAGTTTATCCAATATGAGTTTTTCTTCTCTCGGTTTGTCCGAGCAGCTGGTCCGTGCCACTACTGACCAGGGCTATGAAACCCCGTCTCCGATCCAGCAGCAGGCCATTCCGGCGGTGCTATCCGGAAAGGATGTGATGGCTGCCGCCCAGACCGGTACCGGCAAGACCGCCGGTTTTACCCTGCCGCTGTTGCAGCGCCTCGCGGCTAATCCGCGCTCCGGCAAGGGGCCTCGTGCCCTCATTCTGGCGCCGACCCGCGAGCTGGCGGCCCAGGTTCACGATAGTGTGGCGCTGTACAGCAAGTACATGCCCACCAAATCCGCCGTGGTTTTTGGCGGTGTCAAAATCAATCCTCAGATGATGAAGCTGCGCAAGGGCCTGGATGTGCTGGTGGCGACACCGGGACGGCTGATGGATCTGTATCAGCAGAACGCCGTGCGCTTTAACGAGGTGGAAGTCCTCGTGCTGGACGAAGCCGACCGCATGCTCGACATGGGCTTCATCCGCGACATTCGCAAGATTCTTGCCCTGCTGCCGGCCAAGCGACAAAATCTGTTGTTCTCAGCCACCTTCTCCAACGAGATTCGAAGCCTGGCCCAGGGTCTGCTCAACGATCCCGTTCAGGTGGAAGTGGCGGCCCGTAACACCGCAGCAGAGAGCATCAAGCAATCAATCTACCCGGTAGATCAGAGCCAGAAGACCGCCTTGCTGAGCAAGCTGGTGCGCGACAACGCCTGGGAGCAGGTGCTGGTGTTCACCCGCACCAAGCATGGTGCCAACCGCCTGACCAAGAAGCTGGAGCAGGACGGTATCACCGCCGCCGCCATCCATGGCAACAAGTCCCAGGGTGCCCGCACCCGGGCGCTGGCCGAGTTCAAGCAGGGTGACATCCGGGTACTGGTCGCCACTGACATCGCGGCCCGCGGTCTGGACATCAAGCAGCTGCCCCAGGTGGTCAACTTTGAACTGCCGAACGTGCCGGAAGACTATGTCCACCGCATTGGTCGCACCGGCCGCGCTGGCGAGAGTGGCCATGCGTTGTCGCTGGTCAGTGCCGACGAAGGCAAACTGCTGGCGGGCATCGAGAAGCTGATCAAGAAGCAGCTGCCGCGCAAGGAAGTGGAAGGTTTCGAGCCTAGGAATAACCTGCCGCTGAAGCCCAAGGCCAAGGCCGATCCGGCCAGGGCCCGTAGCCGTAACGGGCGTGGCGGTGCCAATGGCAAACCTGCCGGCAATGGCCGCAGCTTCGGCGGTCGTCCTGGTGAGAGCCGGAGCCGCAATGGCGGTGGCCAGCGGGGCCGGTCGGCGCAACGCCAGAGCGCCTGAGTCGCCCGGTAAGTCCTTTCAAAGCGGAGCCATTGGCTCCGCTTTGTTGTTTCCGGCGCCTGACTTCGGTCGGGGTAATGCTCTAGTATCCAGAATTGTTACTCCCGCAAAAGGCGCAAGTGCCCATCCATGACGACCGAGACAAATTTAAGGGAAGATCTGGGGCTGGTACCGCCGCCTCGCCTTTTCACGGACCGGCAGTTCATTCTGGCACTGATGGCAGGGTGTGGTGTGAGCCTCCTGGTGGCGGGCTTGTCTGTCGCCGGCTCTTCCGGTGTCAGCCTGACCCTGCTCCAGGCCTTTTCCCTTGTGCTCTGGTACCCGGTACTGGAGGAGTTGCTGTTCCGGGGTGCACTCCAGGGCTTTCTCAGCACCACCGCGTTCGGTCAACGGGCACTGATGGGCCTGTCACTCGCCAATGTCCTCACGGCCATTCTCTTCACTACCCTGCACCTGGTGTACCGGGCTGACCCGTTGGCCTGGCTGGTATTTTTCCCCGGTCTGGTGTTCGGCTATTTCCGTGACCGGCATGGGTCCATTCTTGGCCCTGTGATCCTGCATTCTGCCTATAACGCCTGCCTGATCCCCGGCTGGATTCTGTTCTCCGGATTCTGAACGAAAAAACCCCGGCACAGGGCCGGGGTTGGTAGGGTTCGGACTCCCAGCTATCAGGCGCGAGCCTTGATCTTCCGGAAAGTCAGGCCACCGATAGCCAGGGCTGTCAGCAGGAACAGGGTCGGGTCGAACGGAGCGCCCGGCTTGTAGCTGCAGCCGAAGAGAGTGCCATCGCTGCTGCTGGATGAAGAGGTGCTGTCGCCATCATCGGTGCCGTCGTCAGTGCCATCATCTGCAACTTCAACGGTTGTGGACTGACGGAACATGGCATGGGTGCCGCCGTCCCGGTTTTCATTCCAGACCACGTACAGGTTGTTGCCGGCCGGCGTCATCTGGATCTGGGACTCGAAGTCTTCCACATCGTCAGCCTCACCAGCAAACCGGACCACATCCGTGTAGGTGGCGCCCTTGTCTTCGGCGAGTGCGGCATACAGATCAAGCTCACTCGGCTCTTCGAGGCTCCATTCGGAGACGTTGGTCTGGGTGCCCCAGGCTACGTAGAAGCGGGTTACGTCACGACACTCCTCCGGATCTGCCGGACAACCTGCAGTGCTTCCAGGGGTACCCACGAGACGGGGCTCACGCACGTTGATGGTGGTGTCGGTGATGTTGCTCAGATTTCTCGGAGCAGACCAGGTTCCGGCTACGCCATCGTAATGGCGGATGTAGAAGTTGTAGTTCTTGGTGTTGGTGTAAAGTAGTTCCGCCAGGACAGGCGTGTACGTGTAACCAACGTAGAGGTCATCACCGCGGAGCAGGCCCCGGTGGGCAATGGCGTTTTCTTCCACTTTCACATAGGTGTCATCGGACAGGGTAGAGGTTGGAATATCCGCATCTGTAGTTGCTTGGGCATCCTCGGTACGACTGCTCATGTTCAGAGCCGGCGCGTTATTAAGCTGAAGCGCCTGCAAATAATCGGACACCGCGCAGTTGGGATCTACTGAGGGAACCATCTCAGCCGGGGAGAAGCCATTGTTACCGTCAACGATGCCTTTGCGGAGCATGATGTCGGATGGGCCACCCTGGGTAAATTCACCTTCCTTCCAGAAAATGCCCATTCGCATATTGGTCTCGGTGCCGGGTGTGCCCTGGACAACAAAACGTACGCGGCGCGCGTTCAGTGTTGGGTCGCTGATGATACAGCCGGCAGTTTCAGGTGGAGCGGTGCCAGGATCGGCCTGATCTGTCCACGCAACAGGGCTGTTCCAGTCGAACGTGTGATAGCGTACAAACTTGCCTTCATCCAGACCGCCGGACCCCTTGGTTTCTTCGTAGGCGACAATGGCCTGTGCCACTTCGCCTTCAAGGTAGCCCGGTTGAAGGGCCAGGTTGGCGCGCGAGGCTCCGGCTATACCGCTTTCGATATTTTCATCTGCAACCGGGGCGGAAGCCTCAAGTGTATCCGGGTCGGTTAGTGCAAAGATTGTGTTGAAGTTGCCGGAAGCCGTCTGACCATTGAAGTTGTCAGTGATCCGAACAGGATCAGACCAGATGGCACCGTCCGGACCGAAGCTATCGGCGCGACTGTACCAGATGTCGGTACCGGAACTGACGTTGGCGCCAGAGGCACCGTCGCCGGGGCCATCAGCCTCACCGAGTTGCAGGCCGCGGGGATCTTCCTGCCAGGTGATTGCCCATTCACCGGTGCTCAAGCCACGGTTAACATCCTGTTTGGCGTCCCGGATACCGCTTGAAAGTTGAACTGGTTCGCTCCAGGTGGCCCCGGCATCCGAACTGGTCACGGCATAGGTACAGGCAAATGGTACTTCGCGGTTGTCGAGCGTCAGGTAGCTGACCGAGCGTTGTTCCGATGGCTCACCTTCAACCAGACTGGGACAGAATTTATCGACCCAGGTGATAACAATTTTGCTGCCAGCGGCGAAGAGGTTAGGCTTCTCGGAATCACCGTAAAACGGCTCCGGATTTCGTGGATCAGAGTCATCAACCACGCTGAAACCATTCAAGTCTGTCGCAATTGAGGATTTACTCGCTGTGTTTGAGATGTTTTTCAGTTCCGACCAGCTGGACTCAAGGGTGCAGTCTGAAGTCGCCTCACAGGTGCGCACAAACAGATCTCGGGCAGGCCGTTCTGCCTGGGCTTTTACGTCATAAACGGTATTGAATGATCCATCTCCGTTCTTGTAGTAATCACCAAAGACCGCCAGCAGTCGCCCATTACCCAGCCTCGAAATCTTCGTTTTATTCGCACCACCGTTGGCACTGAGTTCTACGCTCTCTCCAAAATCGAGACCGGTTGCCGCCCAACTTGCGCCCGGTGCAGCCATCGTTGCCACTAACGCTGTTACCAATATCTTCTGTCTCATCTAAAACCTCGTTACGTCCATTGTTTCAAGGGGCAGGGACAACTGGCTCCTGATCACTTTCTGCACTTTACTTATAGTTCAGGTTTGTCATTTCGGGCTATCAGTGTTTTCGTTCGATTGAACAAAATATGATCAGGGTCAAGGCTGGTACGGCTGTGGTGTATCAGATTTAAGGGATTCAAAATCAGAGGGATAGCAGCATGAATACGAATGTTGCGGCTGTATCGGGATGGATGCGACATATTGTCGCAGTTTTCATTGTTGGGCTGGTGGGCTGCAGCGACGGAGGTGGTGGAAGTTCCGGAGGAACCGACGCAGGGGACGATGACATTTTGCTGCCTTCACTGACAGAGCAGATTGAACACTGGGAGCAGACTGGTGTTTTCATAGCGGCAGCCGACTGCGGCCAGTGTCACACCGCAAGCCAGCCGGGGGAAGCCCCCGCCGTCATGCGATCACCTGATCCCCAGGTTTCGGAAAACCAGCCGTCGCCCGACGGCGAAGACATCAGTCCTTTTTATGACTGGAAAAGCAGTGTCATGGCCAATGCCTTCACGGATCCCTATTTCCGCGCGGTCATGAAGCATGAAACTGAAGTTTTTCCCCACCTGGCGGGGTTCATCGAAGATACCTGTCTGACCTGTCACAGTCCCATGGCGCGAACCCATGCCCACCAGACCGGCGTCAGCCTGGTACAGGATGAGTCCTGTCTTCTGGAGGATGGCTGCTACCGGGCCGATCAGGCGCTCGAAGACCCGAGCGCCCGGGAAGGCATCAGTTGCACCGCTTGCCACCAGATTACCGACTCGGTGCTGGATCAGTATGTGCATTCCGGCAACTACGAGATCGTGGACGACAATCACCCGGATGCCTTCACTATTTATGGTCCGTACCAGAACCCTCGCGGGCAGGCGATGCAGAACCAGGTGGGGTTCACCCCCGAATACGGCATGCAAATGGAGGATTCCCGCCACTGTGCCAGTTGCCACGATCTGTATACCCCAACGCTCGATATGGTGACGGATGAGCCCAATGGTGAGGTGTTCCCGGAGCAGACGCCCTACACGGAATGGACCTTTAGTGACTTGGGTCCGGATGGGGCAAATGTCTCCTGTCAGCAGTGTCATATGGCCCGGGAGGAGATCAGTGACAGTTACCAGACTCGTATTGCAGTCATGGCCAATGGCGAGGTTAATTTGAATTGGCCCGAGCGCAGCCCCTATTTCCCCCACGTTATGGTCGGAGGCAATACCTGGCTACTGGAGACCCTGGAGCTGTTCCGGGAGGAACTGGGTCGCGCCGGCATTAACGAGGAAGGGGAGTTCGCCGCCACTGCTGAACTGACACGGGAGCTCCTGAAAACCTCTGCCGATCTGGTGCCCGCCAATCAGAGTTTCTCCGGCACAGAGCTGGCATTCGATCTCACCATCACCAACAACACCGGCCACAAGCTGCCGACCAGCTTCCCCTCCCGTCGGATGTGGGTTGCGACCCGGGTGACCGACAGTGAGGGCACTGTGGTGTTCGACAGCGGCTTCCCGGATGAAAGTTATCAGCTGCCGCTCGACGCAGCCTTCACCTCGGATGCATGTATGGCCATCAAGAAGCCGGCGGACTTTGATTCCTTGGCCTGCTACCAGCCGCACATTAATCTGGTGACAGCACCGGAAGATGTTCCCATCTACGAGGTGGTGATGGGATCCACGACCAACGCCATTACCCATGTACTGCTCTATGCGTCCGTGTCTCTGAAGGACAACCGGATTCCGCCAAGTGGATTTGATGCCAGTGTTGTACCTCCCGAAATACGTCCTGAGGGCGTGGACGGTGATTCGAATTTCAATCTGAATAACGCCGGGCAGGACACCATTGCCTATCGATTGTCCGTCCCGGAAACGGCAGTACCGCCGTTCAGTGTGGAATCCACCCTCTACTACCACAGCATCCGCCCCACCTTTGTCGATGCGGCCCATGGCGAACATCCATGGATTCGTGAGTTCGAGACCATTGCCAGTATTAACCCGCCGCCTGCGGAAGTACTGGCCTCGGCGAATTTCACGGTTGATGCCGTTGAATAGGGATTGAAGGTTACTGGATTCAAAACCGGCTCAGGGACGAGCTTATTCGGGGCACAAAAAAGCGGGGCAGAGCCCCGCACAGGAGAACGCACCTTCCGGCAACCCACAGACCATGAGGCTGCCGGAGGGCACGGGGATCAGAATTTGTAGGAAACGCCTACCATGTAAACCATCGGATCGATTTCAACGTCGGTGGTGATTTTTCCTACGTTGGTATCGCCGGAATAGGCAGTAATAGTCGCGTCGGTATCGATATCAGCCCACCACAGAGCTGCATTCAGGCCAATGTTCTCGGTCAGCATATAGTCCACGCCCAACTCAAGTGCAATGCCAACGCTGTCGTCCAGTTCAAGCTTGGATCCGTCAACTGTCCCCGGCGCAGTGCCATAGTTCTGATTTGCAACAGTATCGATAACTGTGGTCAGGGTTGAGGTGGTTTTTTCCTCGAAGAAGGTTGTGTAGTTAATACCGATGCCTGCGTATGGTTGTACTTTAGAGCTAGCCGCCATCGGGAAATACTGCAGTGTAATTGTGGGTGGCAGGTGCTTGGTTTCACCCAGCTTGCCAAAGCTTGAAAGGCCACCTTCGCCTTCGATGTCATGCTGGAAAGGGGTCGCGCCCAGAACACCAATACCAATGTTGTTGGTCAGCATGTAAGTTGCGGTAATGCCAAGCTGAGTGTTGGAGTCAACGCCAACACCGGTGCCTTCCAGTACCAGGGTTTTACCTTCGAGGGGGCCGGCGCCGGTAAATACCGGTGTGCTGCTGGAGTCATCAGGTGCGACGTGAACAGCACCGGCGCGGATGAGGAAATCACCGGCTTCATAAGCCTGAGCCATTGGGGCCGCGGCCATAACTGCAGCAGCCAGAATACCAACCTTGAAAGAACGGGACATAAGCCATCTCCTTTATGCAAATCGTCGATGGCTTCAGATTAATGACAGCGGCAAAGTGAAACTTGATTTAGCGCAAGATTCGTCGGCGGTGGGTGGTGCTTTGAGTGGCGGATTGATCCAACTCAAGAAAATGTGCACCTGCGGGCACTGCGGATGGTCAGGCCGAGTTCTTTTTGCCTGCGGGCAGGTTTTCGTCCGGCACAAACACGTCACGGATGCTCAGCGACTGGCCGTCAGCATCCCGAACCTGAACCTCCTGGATAGGCCGGCCGGTGGCGCGGTCCCGTAGATCCAGCGGACCCTGATCCGGTGCCGGATTCCACTTGTCGCCCCACTGGCGCAGGGCGATCACCACCGGAAACAGATCGCGGCCCTTTTCGGTGAGCCGGTATTCGAAGCGGGAACCGTGTTCACCCACGTCCACCTTGCGCAGCACCCCGTTCTCAACCAGGCGGGCGAGGCGGTCACAGAGGATGTTCTTGGCGATACCCAGCTCCTGCTGGAAGTCGACGAAACGGCGGGTGCCATACATCGCATGCAGCACAATTAACAACGACCACCAGTCACCCACTTCATTGAGAGCGCGGGCAACGGAGCACTGGGAATCATCAAAACGTTTTCTGGCCATGTAGAGGAGTGTACCGAATAGGGTTGCATCTTAAAACCAGATTGAATAGGGTTGCTTTACGAAACCAAATTAATGAGGTTGCACATTACCATGAGCATGAACCTGGGTCCTTTGTTTGAACCGTTTGAAATCCACAACCTCAAGCTGCGCAACCGTGTGGCCATGGCCCCGATGACCCGCAATTTCTCGCCCAAGAGCGTGCCGGGTGAAGACGTGGTGGCCTATTACCGCCGCCGTGCCGAGGCCGGCGTTGGCCTGATCATTACCGAAGGCACCACCGTCAACCATCCAGCTGCCAATGGCTACCCCAACGTGCCGGCATTCCATGGCGAGGAAGCGCTGGCGGGCTGGAAACAGGTGGTGGATGCCGTGCATGAAGCTGGCGGTGCTATTTTTCCGCAGCTTTGGCACGTGGGCGCCGTACGCAAAGAAGGCACCGACCCGGATCCCTCGGTTCCGGGATACAGCCCCTCCGGCCTGTTCGCGCCGGGCAAGCCCAACGGCAAGGCCATGAGTAAGGAAGACATCCAGGATGTCATCCAGGCCTTCGGGGATGCCGCCCAGGATGCCAAGGCGCTGGGTTTTGACGGCGTCGAGATCCACGGTGCCCACGGCTACCTGCTGGACCAGTTCCTGTGGGAAGGCACCAATCAGCGCGATGACGAGTACGGTGGCAGTCTGGAGAACCGGTTGCGTTTTGTGGTGGAAATCGTAGAGGAAGTCCGCCACCGGGTTGGTCCGGATTTCCCGATCATGCTGCGTTTCTCCCAGTGGAAGCAGCAGGACTACGAGGCGAAACTGGTTAACAGTTCCGAAGAGCTGGAGCGTTTCCTCAAGCCGCTGGTCGAAGCCGGCGTGGACATCTTCCACGCCTCTACCCGCCGGTTCTGGGAGCCGGAATTTGAAGGTTCCAACCTGAACCTGGCCGGCTGGACCCAGAAGCTGTCCGGCAAGCCCACCATGTCCGTCGGCAGCGTCGGCCTCACCGAAGATTTCATCAGCGGCACTTTCGCCAGCAAGAAAGAAGCGGTGGAAAAGGCGGGCATCGACGAGCTGGTTGAGCGCATGAACAACCACGAGTTCGAGCTGATCGCCGTGGGCCGGGCCCTGCTGCAGGACCCGGAATGGCTGGTCAAGGTGAAGGAGGGCCGCCTCGAGGAAGTGGAATCCTTTGCCAAGAAGTCCCTCGCCAAGCTTTACTGATCGACCCTTCGATCCTACTGTGCCGCAGCGCCGAAAGGCCTGCGGCTTTTTTGTGTTTGCCACCTGAATCTTTCGCACCGGTAATCGCATCCGGCAGCAGAGCAGCTAAGATGAAGGAAACTCACGAAAAAGGAGCCTTCAATGACGCTTTTGCGTTCCTTCAAGTTTGTGCTGATTGCCCTGGTACTTGCCGCTGTGGCCGGTTGTGCCACCGTCGGCCACGATTTCCCGACCCATAACGTTGACCAGATCCGAATCGGCGAGACCACCCGGGCCGATATCCAGGAGTTGTTCGGTGAGCCCTGGCGCACCGGCATCGAGGATGGCAAACGCACCTGGACCTATGGCAAGTACAAGTGGTCGGCCTTCGGTGAGGCGGAAACCACCGACCTGGTGGTGCGGTTCAACCAGGATGGAACCGTGTCGTCCTACGTGTACAACACCACCGAGTAACCTCTCGAGAGTCAAGGCGCGGGGCTATCTTCAGCCCCGCAAGCCTGCGACCAGCTTATCGATGCTGTCTTTGGCATCACCGAACAGCATGCGGGCGTTGTCCTTGAAAAACAGCGGGTTTTCGACACCGGAGTAACCGGTGGCCATGCCCCGCTTCAGGACAACCACCTGCCGTGCCTTCCAGACCTCGAGCACCGGCATGCCGGCAATCGGGCTGCCCGGGTCTTCGGCGGCGGCCGGGTTCACCGTGTCGTTGGCACCGATCACCAGCACCACGTCGGTGTCCGGGAAATCGGCGTTGATCTCGTCCATCTCCAGCACGATGTCGTAGGGCACGTGAGCCTCGGCCAGCAGGACGTTCATGTGCCCGGGCAGGCGGCCGGCTACGGGATGGATGCCAAAGCGCACATTGACGCCCCGGTCCCGCAATATTTTCGTCATTTCACTGACGCCGTTCTGGGCCTGGGCCACCGCCATGCCGTAACCGGGCACGATGATCACCGACTCGGCGTTGCGCAGCTCTTCACAGACTTCATCGGCACTGGATTCGTGCACGGTCTGGTCGGCATCCGCGGCCGCCGAACTGCTGGTGGTCTGGCCGAAGCCACCGAGAATGACACTGATGAACGAGCGGTTCATGGCCTTGCACATGATGTAGCTGAGGATCGCGCCGCTGCTGCCCACCAGGGCGCCGGTGACGATCAGCAGGTCATTGCCCAGCATGAAGCCGATGGACGCAGCCGCCCAGCCGGAGTAACTGTTGAGCATGGACACCACCACCGGCATGTCGGCACCACCGATGGCCATGATCAGGTGAATGCCCAGCACCGAGGCAATGGCGGTCATCAGCACGAGCGCCACGATGCCCAGAGCCATGCTGTTGGTACTCAGGAACCATGCCCCGAGGAAGACGCAGACAATGACTGCCGCCAGATTCATCAGGTGCCGGCCGGGCAGGGTCAGGGCCTTGCTGTCGATGCGACCATCGAGTTTGCCGCAGGCCACCAGAGATCCCGTGAAGGTCACCGCGCCAATGAAGATACCAACGAAGACTTCCACCAGTTTGATGGTGTGCTCGGCTCCGGAGGTGGCAATCAGCGGCTCGATGTAGCCGGAAAAGCCGACAAATACGGCTGCCGCGCCCACAAAGCTGTGAAGCAGGGCCACCAGTTGCGGCATCTGGGTCATTTCCACCTTGTTGGCGATGGCGATGCCAATGCCGGCCCCCAGCAACACTGCAACCACGATCGAGACGATGCCGCCGTCAACGCTGGCCAGGGTTGCCCCCACTGCGATGATAATGCCGGCAACGCCATAGAGATTCCCGCGCCGTGCGGATTCCTGGTGGCTGAGGCCGCCCAGGCTGAGAATGAAACAGATACTTGCGACCACGTAGGCCACGCTCACCAGTCCTGTGCTCATATCGGGCGCCTCCTACTTGCGGAACATTTTGAGCATGCGATGGGTGACCCGGAAGCCGCCCCCCACGTTGATGCTGGCAATCAGCACCGCGACAAAGGCCATGATGCCAACGGCAATATTTTCCGCCTGGGCCAGATGTAGAATGGCGCCGATCACAATGATGCCGCTGATGGCGTTGGTGACGCTCATCAGGGGGGTATGCAGGGACGGGGTTACATTCCAGATCACCTGCCAGCCAATAAAGCAGGCCAGCACGAACACGGTGAAGTGCTGCAGGAAACTCTCTGGTGCGTGGGCGCCCACTCCGTAGAGTGCCAGTGCCGTAACCACCAGAAGAACGCCTTTGCCGATCAGGCTGCGGCGGTCTGCGTCCTTCTTGGCGGCCGCTTTTGCTTCGGCTGAAGGCTCCTCGGTGCCCGGTGCGGGTTTTGGGCTGACCGGCGATTCCGGTTTTGGTGGTGGCCAGGTGATGTCGTCCTCGTGGACCACCGTCAGGCCACGAATGACTTCGTCTTCCATGTTCACCACCGGCTTGCCGTCCTTTTCCGGTGTGAGCTCGGTAAGCAGATGCACCAGGTTCGTGGCATAGAGTTCGCTGGCCACCTTGGCCATACGGCTGGGCAGGTCGGTGTAGCCGATCAGCGTAACGCCGTGGTGATGGGCCACCGTGCCCGGTTCAGTAAGTTCGCAGTTACCGCCCCGCTCGGAGGCCAGGTCGACAATCACACTGCCGGGTTTCATGGATTTCACCATGTCGGCGGTGATCAGTTTCGGCGCCGGCTTGCCGGGAATTAGCGCGGTGGTGATGATGATGTCCACCTCTTTGGCCTGCTCCGCAAACAATTCCATCTCCGCCTTGATGAACTCGTCGCTCATCTGCTTGGCGTAGCCGCCGCTGCCGCTGCCATCCTCGTTCTCGAAGTCCAGCACCAGGAACTCGGCGCCCATGCTTTCGACCTGTTCCTTCACTTCCAGCCGGGTATCAAAGGCCCGCACGATCGCGCCCATGCTGTTAGCAGCGCCGATCGCTGCGAGGCCCGCGACCCCGGCTCCGATTACCATGATCTTCGCCGGGGGTACCTTGCCGGCAGCCGTTACCTGGCCGGTAAAGAAACGCCCGAAGTGATTCGCTGCCTCGATCACCGCCCGATAGCCGGCAATGTTGGCCATGGCGCTGAGGGCGTCCATCTTCTGGGCGCGGCTGATGCGGGGCAGGCTGTCGATGGCGAAAGACGTGATCTTTCTGGCGGCCAGCTTCTCCAGCAGATCCGGATTTTGGGCCGGCCAGATGTAGCTGACCAGAAACGCACCATCTTTCATCAGATCCGCTTCGTGTTTGCCCAGCGCCGGGTTTTCCATCGGTGCCCGGACTTTCAGGATGAAATCGGATTCTTTCCACAGCGAGCTGGTATCCGCTGCAATGGCTGCGCCCACTTTCTCATAGGCTGCATCAGAGTAGTTCGCGGCCTCACCAGCACCGCCTTCGACGATGACGTCGTAACCTAGTCCGATCAGCTTGTGAACAGAGGGTGGCGTAGCGGCCACGCGCCGCTCATCCTGGAAAATTTCTCTGGGGATACCGATTTTCATTATTGGTGTACCTCCGGATTTCCCGTTTAATCAGATGCCTGGATACCTACATACTAGTGCAGGTTCCCAGATCTGCCCGTAAACCGGAGATTTCGAAACGTATCAGGTGTGTGTCAGCGCAAGGCGCTCGACGTCCGGCTGGGTCAGGTGATCCAGCATTGCGCCCCGGAACTGACGGTTGATGAAGCGCTCGGTTTCGGTCTGGATGGCTTCCCGTTGTGCCGGTTTCTCGATGTAATCCATGGCCCGGAAGAGGATGTAGCGGATGGTCATACGGGAAATTTCATGAACGGTCTCCGGCGGCACGCCACTGACCAACCTTCGCTCGATAATGTCTTCCGCCATTTCCCGGGCACTGGCCTCCAGTTGCGATTCCAGGGCCCGGCGCAGCAGCGGCGAAGGGCCGTGAAGTTCCCGGACGGCCACGGTGGTCGCGGCCGGGTTGGCCAGGAAATAGCGATACACGAAGGTGACGGTGTCATGGGACGCCTGTTCGGACGAGTCCGCCATCTGCCGAAGCTGCCGGACACCGGCCTTCATGTCTTCGGCAATATAGCCCAGTACCTGCAGTCCAAATTCATCCAGGTTTTTGAAGTGCCGGTAAAAAGTATTCGGGTTCAGCCCCGCCTCACGGGCGAGTTCCCTCAGCCCCAGAGACGTGAGACTCCTTGTTTCGGTAATCAGCCTGAGTGCTGCCTGGATGAGTTTCAGTTTTCCGCCTGTTATAGCGTTCATGCTTTCCTCTGAGTTGGGAGTAGGGCCGGGTGGTGGCTCTTCTTCCCAGACACGCTACAAGCACGTCCCTGTGGGCTTGTTTCAGGCCATCCATGGCCTTCAACAGTCTGGGAAGAAGAGCCACCACCCGGCCCCGAGCCAGGGAGACGGCATTCTCCTGAAGTCGAAAGGGTGGTTTGGGCAGGGCTTTCCAAAACTGTGCGGAGCCATGGATGGCGGAGCCCAAGCGTCACAGGGACGTGCCGAAGGAGCGTGTTTTGGAAAGCCCTGCCCAAATCAACCTAACCCCCGGAGTCTGAGGTGAGAGAGGACAAGAATCTGTCAACCGAGGCCATTTGCCCAAAAACGGAGCCAACAAAGTATACGGCTGTCTACCTGCTCATGTATACATGTGTCTACCGATCATGATGATCACTCGAACAAAAGCAGACAGGGCCGCACAGGCCAACCAGGAGAGCAGCAATGACAAGAAACACACAGATCGCCATCATCGGCACCGGCTTCTCCGGCCTCGGCATGGCCATCAAACTCAAGGAAGCCGGATTTCAGGACTTTGTCATCCTCGAACAGAGCGACGACATCGGCGGCACCTGGCACGAAAACCACTACCCGGGCTGCGCCTGTGACGTCCAGTCGGCGCTGTACTCCTACTCCTTTGAACAGAACCCCGACTGGAGTCGCATGTTCGCGACCCAGCCGGAGATCAAGGCCTACCTCAAACGCTGCGCCGAAAAATACGGCCTGATGGACCACATCCAGCTGAATAGCCATGTCGCCGGCGCACACTGGAATGAAAAGAGCGGCCATTGGACCATCGAAACCTGCGACAGCCCCAAACTCTGGGCCTACATGCAGGAGAAGGGCCTCAAGCCGGGGGATGAACTGGACAGAAACGACAAGGACCTTCCCTGGTTCAGCAAACTGAACGCCGACATCCTGGTGTCCGGCATGGGTGGTCTCAGCACTCCGTCCTACCCCGACATCAAGGGCATTGATACCTTCACTGGCACCAGCTTCCACTCCCAGGACTGGGATCACGACTACGACCTGCGGGGCAAGCGCGTGGCGGTCATCGGCACTGGTGCTTCCGCGATCCAGTTCGTACCCGAGGTCGCCAAAGAGGCCGCGAAGCTGAATCTGTACCAGCGTACACCGCCCTGGATCATGCCCAAGCCCGACCGGGAAATCCGTCCTCTTGAGAAAATGATGTTCCGGAAGTTTCCGCAGACCCTGAATGCGTTCCGCCAGAGTATCTACTGGATGCTGGAAGGCCGGGTTCTGGGTTTTGTGGGTAACCCCCGAATCCTGAAAATCGGTGAGCTGCAGGCCCGCCGGCATATCCGCAGCCAGATCAAGGACAAGGAACTTCGCAAGAAGGTCACTCCGGATTTCCACTTCGGCTGCAAGCGGGTGCTGATCTCCAACAATTACTACCCGGCCCTGGATAAGGATCATGTGAACGTACTGACCGATGGCATCCGGGAAGTGAAAGGCAACGTCATTGTCGATAACAATGGTGTCGAGCGGTCCGTGGATTGCATCATCTACGGCACCGGCTTCAAGGCCCAGGAGCCGATTCCCCGGGGAATGATCTTCGGTCGTAACGGACAGGAACTTCTCGATGCCTGGCACGAAGGCGCCGAGGCCTACAAGGGTACGACCGTGGCCGGCTTCCCCAACTTCTTCATGCTCATGGGCCCGAACACCGGCCTGGGTCACAGTTCCATGGTGTACATGATCGAATCCCAGGTGCAGTACGTGCTCGATGCCATCAGGAAGATGCAGCACCGCGGCTGGAAGAGCGTGGAGGTAAAGGATGAAGCCTTCAGCAAGTACAATGCCTCGATTCACGCCAAACTCGGCGACTCGGTCTGGCAGACCGGCTGCAAGAGCTGGTATGTGAACGAGAATGGCAAGAACACCACCCTCTGGCCGGGTTTCACCTGGCAGTTCCGCCAGCAGACAAGGCGGTTTGATGCCGAGCAGTATGTTTGCGAGGAAGCTGCTGGAATACAGGTCCACAGCGAGCCGGCGATGGCTGGGTGAGGGGACTGCAGGGTGGTATGGATGCTCTCTACCCAAACTGGGCAAAAATGTGCCCAATTTGGGTAGGTTCGAAGTGAGAGCCTGTCCCTTGTGCTGTCCTCGCAAATTGAGTAGTTTCTGTTGTCCCGGCGAGCCACGGATCCGGCTCGCCATCGACAGGTGCCCGGCAGGGAATCGGGCACTCCGGAACAACAGGGAACGTTATGCACATCAAACCCTTCCATCGCCTACGCCCGGCGGATTTGCCGCTGGTAGAAAGCCCGTTTCTGGCTTCGCAAACCCTTCGGCGGACATTGTCTGACCCGCTTGCTGGCCATTCCTCACTGATACTCGGTGTTATCCCGGGCGTCCTGCCGGGGACCCCGCGCGAGGCCGTTCACCAGTACCTGATCTCCCGCATTGCCACAGGCGAACTCTGCCTGGTCCATACCGGCATCGGTTCGGATCGCCCGATGAGCCCGGTGGTTTCCTGGCGGACGGGTCAAGGAGATGGCAACGCGGGAGCCTGGCAATGCGAGAGCGGTGCGCGCGAAATCATCGGCCTCGAGCATTCCGTGGCGGAGCTGAACCGCAAGGGAGTGACACCCAAGGACCTGTCCCGTACAGAAGGGATCGGCTTCCGGAATTATCAGGGAAGTCCGGCGGAGTCCGAGCTCAATGGAGGCCCGCAGTACAAAAATGCTGATCGCCGGCTCACGCTACCGCTGGGCGCATCGGCCAGTGTCCTGCCGCTTGCGACCGAGTCAGAAACTCCGGCATCCGAAGGTGAAGCGGAAGGCGTCCATCTGGTAGCGGGACTATTCACCGATGGCACGCTGAATAACGTCGACAACATCGAGATATTCAGAGAGCGGCTGATGGCCGAGTGCGTGGCGCCGATCAAGGCTGATCCTTCCCGTCTGGAAGAGTGCCGGAATCGACTCGCGATGCGGATGGGGGAGAGTTATGCCAGTGGGCCGACCAATGTTGTGAAGTTGTTTGATTTGTATGACGAAGAAGGGTTCGAAGATGGGTCACAGAGAACGGTGACCGTTAAGGCCTATGAGCCGGGCGCCGGCACAAAAAGCGGTGAGGAGGATTCATTGATTGGGGCAGCAACAGGCCTCGGTGAAACCGGTGTGATTGAACAGGTCAGGAGACTGTTCAAAGAGGCGGCACGGAGAATATTGGATGCCACGGAGGGGGCAAAGATACAGACGCTGACCGTGGATCTCTTCGGTTTCAGTCGAGGTGCCGCTGCCGCCCGTCACGCGACCAATGAAATCCTGAAAGGGAGGAATGGCGAGATGGGTATGGCCCTGACCGATGAGGGCATCGGCTGGCCAGGTGAAGTAAGGATTCGCTTCCTGGGGCTTTTTGACACAGTTGCAGGCATTTTCAATCCCTCAAGTCTCGATTTATCGGCTGGTAATGACCGGAATAGCCCGGTTGAGCTTTATTTGGACGCAGACAAAATTAGCCACGTTGTGCACTTGGTGGCGGCAGACGAAAAGAGAGCAAACTTCTCACTAAACAGCATCAAAGGAGAAGATGGCAGGCTGCCTGAAAACTTTGCAGAGATTAGCTTACCGGGGGCGCACTCTGACGTAGGAGGTGGGTATCCGGACCTACAAACCGAGGACTTACTGCTTTATCCAACGCTCAGTATTAGGGGCAGTGAAACCCGTTGGCCTCGCAAAACCATGGAGTGGGATAACCTTAAGAGTTTGCAAAGCAGAGTGGAGTTGGAGGGTTGGGTTGGGCCAAACAGCTTTCCATTGTCCGATGGAAGAGAACCATCAATCCGTATAGAACAAAAACGAAATGAACATCCCCTACCAGATGGCCAAGTGGAAATGTCACTGAAGATGACCAGACAAATCAAAGGTGAGTATTCAAGGGTAGGGTTGTACTTGATGCATGAGTTGGCAAGAGCTAAAGGAGTTCCACTTGATCAGATAGATGAAACTGATCCAGCAATGAGGATGCCCGACGAACTGGGGGAAATAGCCGAGAGATTCTCACAACAGATTGATGCTGGAGAAATAGAGTTATCGCTTCATACGGACAAAATCGATTGGCTCAGGCAGAGATACATTCATCATTCTGATCATTACAACCCGCTTGAGTGGTTGATGGCTGGTGAAATAGCTGCTCTGGAAATCCCGGCTCAGGAGTTCATACATCCGCTGAGACCTGCTTTGTCTCGTAAGCGTAAGATTCACCCCAACACAATCTCTGGATAAATCATGAGTATTAAAAAGGTATTAATCATTGCCGTGCTCTTCATGTTGTCGGCTTGTGCGAGTACCGAGAAAGAAACCGATTCCATTGCTTGGCGGTTTCAGCTCGCTACGCCTCAACACTATGATATTTGGGTTGAGCACCTGGAGTTTGAGTTATCTGGAGTCAGGCATTGGTGGCATCCGGCAGGATCGATGGGCTGTTGCTGGAAAGGACCCAACGGCCCCCGTGGGGTTGCCGGAAGGATGGAGCCTTTTCCGAATTTTGTAGCCATACAATGGTTTTCCTTTGCGGAACAGAAGTTTTATCAGAGGTTGATAGAAATTCCCCCAAAGTGGAAAGAAAAGATGCGGGAGGAAGCCCCAATGGTGACGCAGGTCGATGTTCGCATGAGACCAAGGGATACATTGACCTTTGGCCTGGCCCCGGGAGGCGAGATTGTCATCTGGATGATGAACCAGCCCGGAAATGAGATCGAACTCGCCCGCTTACAAGCCAATGAGATCGAAGGTAACCCCTCCCATTATCAGAACCGAACCAGGGATTACTTCGACGAAAATGGCGAGTATCTTGAGAACCACGGAATACCATTGACGGGCTGGTGACCAGGAAACTGAAATTTGATTAAGCGTTGCCTGTTAATGCTTTGACAAGAGCTTCAATTTCCTCCGTAACGCTGATCAGGCTCTGAACCAGAGCCTGATCTACATCTACGACACCCTCATATTCGGCAAGATTTCGTTTGCGGTGTGCGTGGTCCAGTACTCGCCACTTTGCAGACGGCATATCAATCGTGTGCTGGAGGCACTGGAAAACGAGGTAGCGACTGTCTGAGCGATAGCCTGCCTGGCGCAGCGCTGCCAGAGACAGAGCATGCGCGGCGTTGTAGGCAAGATCAAAGCGGCTTTCGAGGCTTAGAGATTCCAATCCTGCGTCCCTGAGCCTGGTGCTTCCGGAGCGAATCAGACCCTGAATTTCTGCTGGGTCTGGTGCTTCAGGATGCAGTTTCCGAACCTTCGCCAGGTTCTCCAGTTGTTCTTGGTTCATTGATGACTCCTTTCAGTACGATGTGCGGTCCATGCAACACTTTGCGGAGAAACGGGTTCTCCTGTTTCCGCCGCTTTTCGAATTCCTGTCGAGTGTAAAGTGTCGGATTCACGGGACGGGAAAGCTCTTGCTCTGCGGATTCCAGTGCGGTGAACACATCCTCGAGAGTAAGAGAATCCGATACCAGCAAAAGATCGATATCGCTGTCGGCATTGTCGGTATGTTTTGCTACCGAACCATAGATCAGTGCCAGTTCCAGCTGACTATCGATAGATTGCAGTGCCTTCTTGATAACTTCGGGCGGTCCAAGGGTTTTCATGACCAGCGAACGCAACTCGCGGAATACCGGAGCGTTCTTGTTGGCATGATACCGCTTTTGTCTGCCCTTGAGTTCCACGCTCACAAGGCCACTTTCAGCAAGGCGGGTGACCTCCCGCTGCACTGCACCTGAGCCCGCGTTGGCCTTCTCGATCAATTCGCCGATAGAGAAATCCTGGTCGGGTTGTGTGAACAGCAGGCTCAGGACCTTTTGCCGCGTTGCCGAAAATAGGGCGTCGGCAATATTGCGGCTTTCGGGATGTGTCATTGTTTTCGGATTCATCGAGGCGACGCCAATAAAATACCCATAATGGGTAAATTTATGCCCATTATGGGTAAAAGTAAAGGCGCGGGCCCCCGCTTGTCACATCTGTCCGGTCTCCTCAAAGCGCTGGTGCCAGCTCAATGCCTCGCCCAGCAGATGCGGGGTATGCATACCCCGGCCGCTGGCGCAGGCGCGCTCGAAGTAGTCCAGCAGTTTTGGCTTGAAGTCCGGGTGGGCGCAGTTTTCGACGATTTTCAGGGCCCGCTGGCGGGGTGCCAGGCCACGGAGGTCGGCCAGACCCTGTTCGGTCACGACGATCTGCACATCGTGTTCGGTGTGGTCCACGTGGGAGACCATGGGCACGATCGTCGAGATGGCGCCGCCCTTGGCGGTGGACGGGGTCATGAACACGGAGATGTAGCCGTTACGGGCGAAGTCACCGGAGCCGCCGATGCCGTTCATGATACGGCTGCCCATTACGTGGGTGGAGTTCACGTTGCCGTAGATGTCCGCCTCGATCATGCCATTCATGGCGATAATGCCCAGCCGTCGGATGACTTCCGGGTGGTTACTGATTTCCTGGGTGCGCAGGATGATGCGTTCCCGGTAGAAATCGATGTTCCGGGCCAGTTCCCGGTTGGCTTCCGGGCTCAGGGAGAAGGCGGTGGCGGAGGCCATGCGCAGCTTGCCGGATTTGAGCATGTCGAGCATGCCGTCCTGCAGTACCTCGGTGTAAGCGGTCAGGTTTTCGAACGGGCCGTCGTTCAGGCCGGCCAATACGGCGTTGGCGATGTTGCCGACTCCGGACTGCAGGGGCAGCAGGTTCTGGGGCAGCCGGTTGTCCTCCACTTCCATCTCGAAGAACTTGAGCAGGTGCTGGGCGATGCGCCGGGAGTTTTCGTCCGGGTCGCTGAACCGGGAGTTGCGGTCCTGGGCATTGGTTTCCACGACGGCGATCACTTTTTCCGGCGGGCACAGCAAGTACTTCTCGCCAATCCGGTCGTCCGGTGCGGTCATCTGGATCGGTTTGCGGCGCGGCGGCAGGGCGGTACCGTAGTAGACATCGTGCATGCCTTCCAGGCCGGAGCTCTGGCCGTGGTTCACTTCCAGGATGACCTTGTCGGCCTGGTCGATCCACGTCTTATTGTTGCCGATGGAGGACGAGGGAATCAGTTTGCCGTCCTCGGTCACGCCCGCCACCTCGATCACTGCCACGTCGAGCTTGCCGAAGAAGCCGGACCAGGCGTGCTGTGCCACGTGGGAGAGGTGGATGTCGATGTATTCCATCCGTCCTTCGTTGATCTTCTGCCGGCACACCGGATCACTCTGGTAGGGCAGGCGCATTTCGATACCGTCCACCTCGGCCAGGGCGCCGTCCAGTTCCGGCGCGGTGGAGGCGCCTGTCCAGACGCTGATGCGGTAGTTCTCGCCGCGGTCACGGTGCTCCCGGATATGCTCGGCCAGGGCCTGGGGAACGGCTTTGGGATAACCCGCACCGGTGAATCCGCTCATGCCGACGTTAACGCCGGAGGGGATAAGGGCGGCCGCTTCCTTGGCACTCATGATCCGTTCACGCAGTTGGGGGCAGAGAATTCGGGGGGCTGTGATCACGATGACTCCGGTTTTCGATTCGCTAATAATGATTCCAAAATTAGCTAGCAATAATACCATAAGTATAGGTACCTATGCTTAAGACTTAAGGCGATACCCGCGGGTACGTTCTGTTGCGTACGGAAGTCATTGAAATCAGGCGCTATGCTTGTCGTTTTTTCCGGCCGGACTTTCCTGATGTTTGAGACGTTTTTCAGCACCTATCTGAGCAGCACCATCCGCTTTCTGTTCCTGTTGGCGCCGTTCTTTGTGGTTACCATGTTCCTGGCGCTGACCCGGGGGCTTCCGGCTGCGGAAAAGTCCTCGATTATCCGCCGGTCCATTGTGTCCGCGTTTATTCTGGGGCTGGTTTTGTTCTTTGCCGGGCCGCTGCTGTTCGATGCCATCGGCATTACCCTGAATTCCTTCCGCATCGGCGCCGGTTGCCTGCTGTTCCTGACCGCGGTCAGCCTGGTCAGCAGCGGTACCCGTAACCACGCGACGGGCCTGCCGGAGGAAGACCGGGACGATGTGGCCGTGGTGCCCCTGGCCATTCCGGTAATGATCGGCCCGGCCACCATTGGTGCGATTATGGTGTATGGTGCCGAGCTGAAGGCGGTGCCCCAGGTGGCAGGTGGATTGCTGGGTCTGGTGTCGGGGCTGCTGATTCTGGGGCTGTTGTTGCATCTCTCCGGCTACCTGGAGAAGGTCCTGGGTAAGACCGGCCTCAACATCATGTCGAAAATCAGTGGTCTGATCCTGTCCGCCATGGCAGCGGAAATCGTCCTGACAGGTATTGCCGGCTTTATCGCCAGCACCCAGACGGCCTAGAATGGCGGACTTCAGCAACATTCCGGCAGTAATCCATGTCTGTTAACACCATCGAGCACAACCGCAAGCGTTTCAATTTCGAGGGCATTGATGCCATCTGGCTGTTCGGCTATGGCTCGCTGATCTACAAGGTGGATTTTCCGTTCCTGGAGAAACGGCCCGCCTCGATTCGGGGCTGGGTTCGGCGGTTCTGGCAGGCTTCCCATGACCACCGGGGCACGCCGGAAGCGCCGGGACGTGTGGTGACCCTGATCGAGCAGCCGGGTGCCGTGTGCAAGGGTATGGCCTACCGGGTGTCGCCCCACGTGTTCGAGTACCTGGATGTGCGGGAGAAGAACGGCTACCTGCGCTTCACTACCACCATGACCTTTGACGATGGCAGTCACGCCGAGGGCCTGGTTTACATCGCCACCGAGGATAACGAAGCGTTCCTGGGGGAGGCGCCGGAGGCGGACATTGCCCGACAGATTGCTTCCGCCACCGGGCCGAGTGGCCCCAATTCCGAGTACCTGCTGCGGCTGGCGGAGTCGTTACGGGCGCTCGGGGATGACTGCCCCCATACCTTCACCATCGAGTCCCACCTGCGTTCTGTCGACAACGCCGACAGTTAAACGTCAAGTTTGCCCTGTTCCATGTAAAGCTTGTGCAAAGCCCCGGCCAGAGCGCTGACATTCCTCTCCCGTTCGATAACCTGCAATCAGGTAACCCGGAAATGGCTCCGGGTTGTAGTCGATCCAGTCTTGAACAGGACGGGAGAACAGCTATGAAACGATTACTGATGAGCAGTCTTGTGGTGATCGCCCTTGGTTTCGCCGGCGCGGCTGCCGCTGACGATTACCGGGGCTTTGGCCATCCGCCGGGTATCCAGAAACAGCTGGACCGGGGCAAGGCGTTACCGCCGGGGCACCAGAAGAAATTCATGAAGGCCCATTATCGCCGGAATCACTACGACCGGCATCACAAGCACCAGGACCGTCGTTACCGGGATCGTGATCATCGGCATCATCACCGTCACCACAGTCGCTATGACCGTCGCGACTACCGGGACAAGCACCGGCACTACCGGGACCGCCACGATCGCTATCGCTACCGCGACGGTTACCGCACCAACCTGCGGTATGACGATCATCTGCCGCCGGAGCACCGGGTTGCCCTGATCATTCGCGATACTCATGCGCTAATTGACGATTCCCGTCGCTGAAGCCGGCCTTCCGGTCTCTGTAGACCGCTTGCCGGGTGTCGGGGTTGAAGCCCCGGGCCGGTGAGCGGCGCCGGTGCCGTAATCCGATCAGGATCAGCGGTACCACGATCATCAGGCTGCCGGCCAGGAACCACAGGTCCGGCACTTCTCCGAACCAGATCCAGCCAATGGCGACGGCCCAGATCAGCCCGGTGTATTCGGCGCTGGTGACCTGGTTGGCGTCCACCTGCCGGTAGGCCAGCAACACGGTGATGTTATAGCCGAGGATGAAAAGGGCGGAACCCAGGGCGCTGATCAGGATGCCAGCGTCCCAGGCGGCCCCTTCCCACCAGGCCAGGGCGCCCGCCGCTGGCAGGATGAGCAGGTAGTTCAGGAACAGTTTGTGGACGGTGGATTGCTGTTTGGGCAACTGGCGGACCATCACCGCATTGATTGCAAGGGCAAACGCGGAACCCAGTGCGGCGATGGCGGCCCAGTTGAATTCCACCGGACGCAGGATGACGACGATGCCGGCGAAGCCGCTGAATACGGCGAATACGCTCAGTGGGGTCAGCTGCTCACGGAAGATGATGACGGACAGCACCATGACCAGGATCGGCGCGGCGTAGAATACGGCGTTGGCGGTGGCCAGTGGCAGGTTGCCCAGGGCGATGACCATGCACAGGATGCCAGCCAGGTGAATGTGGGCACGCACGGTGTGGATGCCGAGGCCTGCGAACAGGTGCCGGCGGTTCAGTTGGCCGAGCAGGGGCAGCAGGAACACCAGGGTCAGGATGCAGCGCAGGAACGCAAACTGGAAGATGGGGGTTCCCGGTTCCAGCAGTTTGATGAATACGTCCGAGGCGATGGCCATGGCGTTTCCGATGACCAGCAGAAGAATGGCGCTGTTTACGGTCTTGCCTGACATACCCTTGACCCCTCTTGAATTCTGGCTCCGTGAATGAGCACGAAGAGGGACCCGCTTCCGAAAACCGCTACGAGTACGTCCATGTACGCTTGCTCTCCGCCATCCATGGCTTCGAGCATTTTCGGAAGCGGGTCCCTCTCCGCACTCCCGTGATTCGCAGTGGGAGTCTATTTCGGTTTTAATATCCGATAAAATGATATTTATTGTAAACGGATTAGAAATTTAGATAATGAAACTGCCACCCCTGAAAGCACTCCCCGTCTTCGAGGCCGTCGCCCGCCTTAACAGCTTCTCCCATGCCGCCGAGGAACTGGCGGTCAGCCAGAGCGCCGTGAGTCATCAGGTCAAGCAGCTGGAAACCTACCTCGGCGAGCAACTGTTCTGGCGTAGCGGTCGGACGCTGACGCTGACCGATGAGGGCCGGCAGTATCTGGATGCGGTCAGTTCCGCGCTGTTGCAGATCGAACGGGCAAGTGAGCAATTGCTGGGGCACGAGGAATCCCGGATTCGGTTGTCGGTGTTCAGTTCGTTTGCGGTACGTTGGTTGGTGCCGCGGTTGCCGGAGTTGCAGCGGTTACATCCGCAGATTGATCTGGCGCTGGAGATGAGCAGTGAAAATCCGCAGTTGTCGGATAGAGTGGCAGACTGCTTTATCACCGTGCACAAGAATTCCGCTGCTTACAGCTATGAGTTGTTGTATGTGGAGCAGTTGTTCCCGGTTTGCAGCCAGGATTACTGGCAGAAGATCCGGCGGGAGCTTGGGCGTGAGGGTGCCGATGCGGACAACGAGGCGTTGACGCCGGATGAGGTGGCGCGGTTTCCGCTGTTGTCGACCCACAGCATTTTCGAGAAACCGGCCGGTGACTGGGAGGTGTGGTACAAGGCGGTGGATCGGGACATTCCGTCAGGCGCGCGCATCCAGCATTTCAGCCACATGCTGCTGGCGCTGGAGGCGGCCAGGTTTCATCAGGGGATCGCGCTGACCAACGATTACATGTTGAGCACCCGTAAGGATTCGGAGGATTTTGTCCGGCTACCCTGTCATCCGGTGATGACCGGGGATGAGTTCTATTTTGCCTGGAAGACCAGCCGGCGGCGGGAGCGGGGTATCCAGGTGTTGCGGCGCTGGCTGGTGAGCCAGGCCATTGAGGGCGGGCTTCGGAGTGAGACGGGACACTAGCCGCGCTCCAGGCTTTCCCAGACCTCAATGGCGGCGGCAAGGTCTTCCAGCGAGGCACCCACCGATTTGAATAACGTGATGGCCTCGTCGTTGGTGCGACCCGGTTTCTCGCCCCGCAGCAGTTCCGCCAGTTCGGCTCGCAAATCGCCCTTGTTGAACGCACCTTCGTCGATGGCCTGGAGGATGTCGCCGGCTTCGCCCATGGCGCCGGCGTAGGTGTCCACAAAGACTTCGCTGCGGGCCAGGCAGTGACTGTCGGTTTCCCGCATGGATGGCCGGAATGCGCCCACCAGATCCAGATGGCTGCCAGGTCGCAGCCATTCACCCCGGACCAGCGGTTCGGTCGACAGCGTTGCGCAGCTGATGATGTCTGCTTCGGGTACTGCGGTTTCCAGATCCGTTACCGCCTGACAGTCGAACCGGCCCCGGAATTGGTCGGCCAGGGCCATGGCCTTGTCGGGGTTTCGGCCCCAGACCCGCACTGTGCGGATGGGCCGGATGGCCGCGTGAGCCTCGATCAGCATTGGCGCCAGTTTGCCGGTGCCGACCACCAGCAGTGATTCGGCATCCTTCCGGGCCAGCTCGCTCGCTGCCAGTGCCGAAGCCGCTGCGGTCCTGCGGCTGGTCAGGGCACTGCCGTCCATACATGCGAGGGGAGTGCCATGCTCCCCTTCACACAGGATATACAGCCCCGAGATGGCGGGCAGCCCTGCGTTGGCATTCTGCGGAAACACGTTGACCATTTTCATGCCGATATATCCGGCCTCTTCCCAGGCCGGCATCAGGAGCATCGTAGCCTCACCGTCCGGACGGTGCATGGCGTGGTGATGTCGTGGCGGTGCTTCCACGCCTTCGCGAAAGGTGGTGGCGAGTCGTTCAATCAGTGCCGACCATACCAGTGCGCCGGCCACCTCCTGTGCAGAAATAACACGCATAGTTCCTAACCCTGTTTACGGCTGGCCAATCGCTGGATTTCGCCGACGATGCCGCGACGGAATACCATGACGCAGACCACGAAAATGGTGCCGAGAATAACCTGCACCCAGGAGCCAAAGGCGGATAGCTCGTGGCTGAGTGCACCCACGGTGATGGCACCAAGCACCGGGCCGAATATCGTGCCCAATCCGCCGACCAGGGTCATCAGGATGACCTCCCCGGAGGTTTGCCAGTGAGCACTGGTGAGTGCTGCAAACTGGAAAATGATAGCTTTGGTGGCGCCGGCCAGCCCGGCGAGGGTGGCAGAGATCACGAACGCCAGAAGTTTGAAGTGATCGACGTCGTACCCCAGGGACAGGGCCCGGGATTCGTTTTCCCGTATCGCCTGCAGCACCTCCCCGAAGGGCGAATTGATGGTGCGATAGATGATGCCGAAGCCAATGAGGAAGATGGCGAATACGAAGTAGTACATGGAAAGGGAGTTGTTCAGGTCAATGAGGCCGAATAGCTGGCCCCGGGGGATCCCCTGCAGGCCGTTTTCGCCACCGGTGAAGGGCATCTGAAGGGCCAGGAAGTAGATGATCTGTGCCAGTGCCAGGGTCACCATGGCGAAGTAGATACCCTGTCGGCGTATGGCCAGGAACCCGAAGATCGTACCGATCACCATGGCAAACGCCGCGCCGGCGAGTATGCCCAGCAGCGGGCCAAACCCCCATTCCTTGGTGACGTAACCGGTAATGTAGGCGGCGCCGCCGAAGAATGCGGCATGCCCGAATGAGAGCAGGCCGGCATACCCCAGCAACAGGTTGAAGGCGCAGGCAAACAGCGCAAAGCACAGCAGGTCCATGACGAATACCGGGTAGGCGTAAAGAGGGGCCGTCAGGCCTGCCACCAGCATGATGATAAAGAGGATGCGGTTGGTCATGGCGCTTATTTCTCCTTACCAAACAGACCGGCGGGACGGAACAGCAGTACCAGCACCATAAGGAAGAAAATCACGGTACTCGCGGCGGGCGGGTAGAACACCTTGGTCAGCCCTTCAACCAGCCCGAGCGCGAGGCCGGACAGGATGGCACCCATGATCGAGCCCATACCGCCAATGACCACCACGGCAAACACTACGATGATGAGGTCAGCGCCCATCAGCGGGCTGACGGAGTAGATGGGTGCCGCCAGCACCCCGGCCAGGCCTGCCAGGCCAGCGCCGAAGGCGAAGGTCAGCGTGACCATGCGAGGGACATTCAGTCCGAAGGCCTGGGTCAGGTCGGGGTTCTCCACGCCGGCCCGTAACCGGGAACCGAGTTTGGTGTGTTCGATGACCCACCAGGTGGCGAAACAGACCACCAGGGAAAACACGATGGCAAACAGGCGGTAGGTGGGGAAGTACATGAACCCGAGGTTTACCACGCCGCTCAGAGACTCCGGCTGGCCCGGGTAGGGCGTGCCGGAAACGTTGAAATAGTTGGCGAACAAACCCTGCAGAATGAGCGTGATGCCAAAGGTGAGCAACAAGCCGTAAATGTGGTCCAGGTCGTAGAGTCGCTTGAGGAACAGACGTTCAATCAGCACCCCGAGAATGCCGACAATGAGGGGCGCCACCAGCAGTGACGCCCAGAATCCTATCTGAAGACTGATTCCGAACCATTGTTCCAGGAGAGAGTAGCCGATGAGCGCAATGAATGCCCCAAGCATGTACATGGCGCCATGAGCGAAGTTGATGATATTCAGCAAACCGAATATCACCGCCAGCCCCAGGCTCAACATGGCGTAAAACACACCCACGTTCAGCCCAAGCAGCGCTTGGGCCATTATGACCTGCATCGACACGTCGGCTATCTCCCCGGAAGCAGTGGTTGATCCTGCAGTTAGTTAACCAGCGGACACTTGGATTCGGACAGCGGAATAAATGCCTGCTCCGCTGGAATCTTCGATACCACCCTCAGCAGGTCCCATTCGCTTTCGGACTCCGAGGGTTTCTTCACTTCTACCAGGTACATGTCGTGCAGCATGGTGCCGTTGGGCAGGATGGAGCCGTTTTTCACGAACATGTCGTTCAGGGTCATCTCGCCCAGCTTGGCGCGAACGGTATCGCTGTCGTCGGTGCCAGTCTCCTTGACCGCTTTCAGATAGTTGGTGACAGCCGAGTAAACGCCGGCGTGCACCATGGTGGGCATAGCACCGTGGCGCTCATGGAATCGTTCAGACCAGGCCCGGGTCTCGTCGTTCTGGTTCCACACAAAGGCGGTGGTGAACTGCAGGCCCTGGGCAATATCCAGGCCCATGCTATGCACGTCGGTGATGAACACGAGCATGCCCGCCAGTTTCTGACCGCCTTGCACAATCCGGAACTGGTTGGCCTGTTTGATGGCATTCACCGTATCCTGCCCGGCGTTGGCCAGGCCAATCACGTCGGCGCCAGAAGACTGCGCCTGCAACAGGTAGGAAGAGAAATCGTTGGTGGACAGCGGTGCGTTGACGTTGCCAACCACTTTGCCCCCGAGGCTTTCCACGACCGCGCCGGTGTTGTCACGCAGGGAATGACCAAAGGCATAGTCAGCAGTGATGAAGAACCAGCTCTCGCCACCGTTCTTGACCATGGCTGTGGCCGTGCCCACAGGCAAGGCGTGGGTATCGTAGACATAGTGGATGCCATAGGGCGTGCACTGATCCTCGGTTAGGGCGGTGGTGCCGGCCCCGGTGTTCATGGTGATGATTTTCTTGTCATTGGCCAGACCCTGAACTGACAGGGCCACCGAGGAATTGTCCAGCGCGGTGATCATGTCGACTTCTTCGGCGTCGATCCACTCCCGGGCGGTACTCGCGCCAATGTCCGGCTTGTTCTGGTGATCCGCGGAGATGACTTCCACGGGCTGGCCGAGGACCGAACCTCCGAAGTCTTCGATGGCCATCTTGGCCGCGACCACGGCCCCGGGGCCTTCCAGGGCTTTGTAAACCCCGGACATGTCACTGAGTACACCAATTTTGAGTTTACCGTCTGAAAGCTCAGCGGCTGCGGTAAGCGGTATCGCCAGCGTGGCCATTGCGACGGCACTTGCCAGACCTTGTTTCCAGTGCTTGAACATAGTGGGATTCCTTTTCTTATTAGATTCAGGGTCGGTGCGCTAGTCGCGCCCCAGGCCCACGGGCTCAGACACTCAGGTGCCTGTTCAACTGCTCTTTTTTGGCCTCAAGGTCAGCGGCGTCAATCTGTTCCACCACCTGACCGTGTTCAATAACATAGTGGCGGTCCGCCAAAGGGGCAGCAAAGCGGAAGTTCTGCTCCACCAGGATGATGGTGAAGCCCTTCTCCCGCAGCTTGCGAATCACCTGATCCAGGGACTTCAGGATTACGGGAGCTAACCCTTCGGTAATCTCGTCCAGCAATAACAGGTTGGCACCCGTGCGCAGGATACGGGCAATGGCCAGCATCTGCTGTTCACCACCAGAGAGCTTGGAGCCCTGGCTTTTACGCCGTTCCTTGAGGTTCGGAAACATGGTGTAGATGTCGTTAACCGACATGCCGCCTTCGGCGACGACAGGGGGTAGTTCCAGGTTTTCATCGACATTGAGGGAGGCGAAAATCCCACGTTCTTCCGGGCAATAGCCCAGCTTTCCTACATGGGCAATCCGGTGCGTGGGCATGTTGATGACTTCGGTACCGTGGATCTTGATGGAACCGGTACGCCGGCCCACCAGCCCGAGAATGGCCTTCAGGGTGGTGGTGCGCCCGGACCCGTTGCGACCCAGCAGCGTGATCACCTCGCCTTCGTGCAGCGTCAGGTTCATACCGTGGAGAATGTGGGACTCACCGTACCACGCGTGCAGGTTCTCGATTCGGAGCAACTCCGGACGTTTTTCAGGCGGCATCGGTGGTCCCCATGTAGGCTTCCATCACGGCGGGGTTCGTGGAGACGGTGTCGTAATTGCCTTCCGCCAGTACTTCGCCCCGGTTAAGCACGGTGATGGTGTCGGCGAGGGTGGCGACTACATTCAGGTTGTGTTCCACCATGACAATGGTCCGGCCTTCGACGACCCGCTTGATCAGATCGGTGACGGTGCCCACATCCTCGGGACTCATGCCTTGGGTCGGTTCATCCAGCAGCATCAGCCGCGGTTTGAGGGCGATGGTAGTGGCGATTTCCAGCGCCCGTTTCTGGCCGTAAGGCAGCTCGACCGCCTTGGTGTCGGCAAAGGGGCCAAGCTCCACCAATTCCAGGGTTGCCTGGGCTTCTTCATTCAGCTGATCCAGCACCCGCCTCGATCGCCAGAACTGGTAGGACACCCCGAGTGTGCGTTGCAGGGCAATTCTTACATTCTCACGGGCAGACAGGTGTGGAAATACTGCCGAGATCTGGAATGAGCGGATCAGGCCTTGCTGTGCAATACCGGCGGGTCTGGAGTGAGTGATGTCTTTGCCGTCGTAGATAATCTGTCCGGCACTGGGTTTGAGAAAATGGGTCAGCAGGTTGAAAAAGGTGGTTTTGCCGGCACCGTTAGGGCCAATCAGGGCATGGATGCTCCCCGTCTCTACCTTCACATTGACGTTGTTGATGGCGGTGAAGCCTTTGAAATCCTTCTTCAGATTCCGGGTTTCAAGAATGATCGGGGGAGACGTTGTGTGCTCGCCCGCAGGCTGGTCGTTCACGGAAATACACCCCTTTCGGTTGAAGTCGGCTACTTGTGCGCTGTAGCTCTGTTATTTCTTGTTATTCAAGTTTGTTCTGAAAAGGTTGCAGATACTGCCAATTGAACTGACCTTCAGTAATAGTAGGCGAGTGTGGAATCTGTCAAGAAAAGACAGGAGTCAGGGAACCCTGGCTAGTGAACTAGAGGTAGCCATGCGATGGCTCCTGACCGCGGCCCATAGGCCGGGCCGCAACATGTCTTGCTATGGGATCTGGTTGTCGCCGGTTTTCGGGGGTGCTTTCGGGCTGAAGGCGCAGCGGTCGGGTTTGATGTCCACCAGGGGGGTGCCATCAAGGCAATCGAGGCCGCGCACGATCAAGGTGCCCTCTTCAATTCCAACCAGTTTGACGATGGACGTGCCGATCGGATTGGGCCGCACCGGCGAGCGCAGCGCAAAGGTTCCGAACGTTTGCCCATCGCTTTTGGGGTTTTGCCGGACCAGGTCGCGGCGGCTTTTGTCCAGCCAATAGAGCACCTCGATGGTGTCATAGTCTTCAAGGCCTTTCAGCCCGTCATGCCAGACAGGATCCAGAACCAGCTGGCATTCCGGGCCGTCCAGGCGCCCCTGGCGCGGGCAATCACGGCGGTCACGCCAGGGGGTCCGGATGGTACCGATGAAGCGCAATGTGGCGTCCGAGGCTGGTCCGAGTTCGACTGCCTGCTCGTTGGGGCGCAATTCTCCAGGGTCGCTCATTGTGTCGCCTGCAATTTATGTTTCTTCTTTTGGTGAGCGTTCGACTACCTTGCGCTTACCCTTGGCGCAGCGGGACAGGGCCTTCAGGCCATCCTCATCAAACGCATCCACCCGGATAACATCGTAAAGGGCTTCCAGAGCCTCCAGCAGCTTGTCACACTCGTCTGCCTTTACCACGCCTTCGGCACAGGCCCAGTTCACCAGCTCCTTGCGCTCGTGGCCCATCAGCAGGGCAATGCCATCCAGTTCGTCCTCATCGCGGTTGCGGATGGCTTCATGCAGGCGACCACGCATGCCGGCGGTTTCGTTCGCCAGTTTGTAGGCGTTGAGTACGCGGCCCAGCGGATCTTCCGGGTCCATATTGGTGTAGGCGCCGCGGCTGATGCGTTGTCGCACCGGAGTATCCTCGACAATGGTGCGGGCGACTTTGGTGCCGAGTCCATCATCCGGGCCATTGAGGCCGGTGGCGCCGAGCGGGAATACCAGCAGGCGTAGCGGCCAGCGCAGGGCCGGCACCGGGAAGTTGATGATGGCTTCGCGCATGGAGCCCTGCAGATCCCGCAGACAGGTTTTCAGGTTCCATTCCACCAGTGGCCGCTGGTCATCCGGGTAGCCTTCCTCGTGCCATTGCTTGATCACCGCAGTGGCGTAGTAGAGGTGTACCAGGCAGTCCGCCATCCGGCCGGACAGGCGCTGACGGGCTTTCAGGCCGCCGCCAACGGTAAGCAGAGTGACGTCGGTCATCAGGGCGAAGGCCGCGGAGAACCGGGCCAGCTGGCGGTAATGGCGTTTGATTTCGCCGTGCCGCGGTACCGATTCGATCACACCCCCGGTCAGTGCCAGCAGGAACGCCCGTAGGGCATTGCGGGTGGTGTGGGCCAGGTGGCGGTAGAAGATGCCGTCGAATTTCTTCGCCGCTTTGTCTTCATCTTCCATGCCCGCCGCCTCGATTTCCTCGACGATAAACGGATGGCAGCGGATTGAGCCCTGGCCGAAGATCATCAGGCTGCGGGTGAGGATGTTGGCGCCTTCCACGGTGATGCCGATGGGCACCGCCTGGTAGGCCCGGGCCAGGAAGTTGCGGGGGCCGGTGATGACGCCGCGGCCGGCGACAACGTCCATGGCGTGGTTGATCACTTCCCGCATCAGGTCGGTGTTACGATATTTCAGCACCGCCGAGGGCACGGAGGGGCGCACGCCCCGGTCCAGCATGCCGGAGGTGAGCAGGCGGGCGGCGTCCATCATATAGGTATAGCCGGCGATGGGTTCCAGGGCTTCCTGCACGCCTTCAAACTGGCTGATGGAGCGGCCGAACTGCTCCCGGGTGTAGGCGTAGGAACCGGTGGCCAGGCTGGCCACCTTGCCGGCACCGGTGCCCAGGGCGGGCAGGGAGATGGAGCGGCCGATGGACAGGCACTCCAGCAGCATGGTCCAGCCCTTGCCGAGCATGTCCTGGCCGCCGATCACCTGTTCCATGGGAATGAAAACGTCGGTGCCCCAGGTGGGCCCGTTCATGAATACGGTGTTCATGGGCAGGTGGCGGGCGCCGGCGTTCACACCGTCAGTGTCCTTGGGTACCAGCACACAGGTGACGCCCACCTCGTCGTCTTCGCCCACCAGGTGCTCGGGGTCGTAGACCTTGATGGCCAGACCAATCAGGGTGGCCACCGGGGCCAGGGTGATGTACCGCTTGTTCCAGGTCACCTTGAGGCCCAGCACTTCCTCGCCGTTCCACTCACCCTTGCAGACGATGCCCTTGTCCGGAATGGCGCCCGCGTCAGAGCCGGCCACCGGGGAGGTCAGGGCAAAGCAGGGAATTTCCTCGCCCTGGGCCAGGCGCGGGAGGTAATGCTGTTTCTGGCCGTCGGTGCCGTAGTGCATCAGCAGCTCACCCGGGCCCAGGGAGTTGGGCACCATGACGGTAACCGCTGCCGAGACGCTGCGGGTGGAGATCTTCATGACAATTTCGGAGTGGGCGGTGTTGGAGAAACCGAGGCCGCCGTCCTCCTTGGGAATGACCAGGCCGAAGAAGCCGTTCTCCCTGATGAACTTCCAGACCTTGTCCGGCAGGTCGTAATGCTCATGGGTGATCTTCCAGTCATCGAGCATGGCGCAGAGCTTTTCCACCGGGCCATCGAGAAAGGCCTGCTCTTCGCTGGTCAAGTGGGCGGGCTTGGCGTCCAGCAGTTTGTTCCAGTTGGGTTTGCCCGAGAAGAGTTCGCCATCCCAGTCCACGGAGCCCGAGCTGAGCGCTTCCTGTTCGGTATCGGACAGTTTGGGCAGCCGGCTGCGAACCCAGCCCAGCAGGGGGCGGCTGATCTTGTCCAGACGCAGGTCGCCGGGAATGACCAGGATCAGTGCGAGCGCGAGGAAAATGCCGCCGAAGATGATGCTGAGAAGGTGCCATTCATCCTGGAACAGGCCGACAACGGTGGCAATGGCCATCACCGCGGCTGCCACGGTGCCTCCGATGCCAAGGTAGATGAGTACCAGGGCACTGATCAGTAACAGCAGAACGCTCATGGGCAGACCTCCATATCATCAATGAAATCAACAAAATCTGACCTTAACCATCGGCCAAAGTCCCTGTACTTGCAAGGATCGGGAGCAAGTCCGGATGGGAAACCCGGTTGGTAGTCAGAGGCTGAGTCCGGCAATCAGTAACGCCAGTGTGGACAGCAGGACGGCCACGTTCGTTCCCAGCACCGCATTCAGCCGCTCCGGGTTGTCGAGCACGAGCGGCAGTTGCCGGGAAATCCACAGGCTGACGGGCAGGGTGAGCAGGGCAAGGGCGCTCCACACCGGTAACCCGCCCAGCAGAACACCCAAGAGGACAGGAACATAACTGCCAAGCAAGAGCACTGCGACCAGTCGTGAAGCCGCCGTTCGGCCCAGGGTAATGACCAGATGACGCCGGCCGACTTTCTGGTCAGCGTCGGCATCCGGAATCTGGTTGATTAGCAACAGCTCGCTCACCAGGCACTGGGCGACCAGGGTCACCAGGAGGGCCGAAGTGTCGATCCTGCCGCCCAGGGCAACGAGGGCGCCCAGGACCATGACCGGCCCGAATCCGAGGCCCGGTGCGAGCAGGCACAGGATGGGCCGGCGGGTAATCCAGCGGGTGTAGGTCAGCACCAGGACGATACCGGCAACGCCCAGTACCAGCATGGGCAACCCCCGTTGCCAGAGAAAGTACAGGCCGATGGCCGTCACCAGGCCCAGGGTTCCGATGGCGGCAGCCAGAACACCCTTTGCCGCCGAGGGCATTTCGGGCAGTGCGCCGCTGCCACCGGAGAAGGGGGTGCGACGGGTGATCATATCCAGGCCGGAAACAAAGTCCTCGTACTCGTTGAACAGGTTGACCGCCGCATGGGCGAGCAGGGCGCCGATGAACACCAGCAGGGTGTCGACCAGGGCCGGTGAGCCGCCCTGTTGCCAGGCGACGGCCACCCCAAGCCCGGCGCAAAGAGGGGCGAGAACCAGGAAGTTGGGGCGAAAGGCGCGAACCACCGCAGCCGCTTCGGACATGCTGTATTTTCCTTATACGTAACCTGCGGCAAACACCAGTCCCAGCACGATCGGCATGACCACCAGGCTGCCGAGATTGCTGAGCAGGACCAGTGACGCCACCGTGTGGGGCTCCTGCTGGTATTGCTCAGCAACCATATAATTGAGCACCGCCGGAGGCAAGGCGGCGAATACCCACAGTGAGGCGGCCTGCAGGCCGGGCAGGTCGAGCACAGCAATCAAAGGCCAGGCCAGCAGCAGGCCACTGGCGGGGCAGGCGATGGCCCCCAGCAGGCCGAGTTTCCAGTCGTTGAAATCGATGTCCAGCATGCGTACCCCCAGGGCAAACAGCATCAGCGGGATACACACCTCACCGAGCATGTTCATGCTCTCCAGCAGGGTGTCGGGCAGGGCAATGCCGCTGAGGTTGACGGCCAGGCCGGCAACACAGGCGAATACGATCGGCAGTTTCAGCCGCTGGATGATCGAGGTGTGGGGGTCGAGCATATAAAGGCCCACGCTGAAATGCAGCAGCATCTCGACGATGAATAGCACGATGGCCGCGGGCAGCGCCGCATCACCGAAGGCCAGCAGCAGCACCGGAATGCCCATGTTGCCGGAGTTGTTGAACATCATCGGCGGCAGGAAGGTTTTCAGGTTCAGCTTGAGCGCCTTCGCCACCGGGTACAGCAGGACGCCGGAGCCGAGCACCACCACGGTCGCGCCGAGGGCCAGCCTGGCATACTCCTGCAGGGGCGCCTGTTGGTCCGCCAGGACTGCGAAAACGAGCAGGGGCACAAAAAGCTCCATGTTCAGCACGTTCAGGCCCTTTATATCGGGACTGCGGTATCGGCCGTACAGGGCGCCACAGCCGGTAATCAGAAACACCGGCAACATCGTGGAAAGAATCTGGCCAAGCATTGGAGGGCTCCGGCAAACAGGAAAAGTCGGATGAATAAACGGTTAGGTTCGCAAGTAACGCGGAACTTGGCAAATGCTATTGTCGGGAATTCGACCAAAGCCCAAGGGTTTGCCTGACGCCCTCGCGGCGGACACAATAGCCGGCATTGTCAGTCCGAATAGCGACCCTGGAGAGCGCCCGTGCCCCGTTTCGATCAGCCCCTGTCCCGAGAGAACACCTTCTCCGTGAAGTTTGATGCCCGGAAGGCGGTCTTTGGCCGCGAGGACGTGGTGCCGGTCTGGGTGGCGGACATGGACTTCGCGGCCCCGGAGGCGGTCACTGAGGCCCTGAAGCGGCGCGCCGAGCATCCGGTCTATGGCTACACCCTGTTCCCGGAGTCCCTGTACCAGTCCATGATCGACTGGTTCCGCCAGCGCCACGGCTGGGAGATCCGCCGGGAGTGGATCCTGATGGCGCCCGGGGTGGTACCGTCGCTGCACGCGGCCTGCCTCGCCTATTCCGGGCCCGGCGAGGGGGTGATCATCCAGCCGCCGGTGTACCCGCCGTTCTTCAGTTCGGTGAAGCTGACCGGGCGGCGCGTCGTCGAAAACCCGCTGATTGCTGACCGAACCGAGGATGGCGAGATCCGCTACACCATGGATCTGGAGCATCTGGAGGCCTGCGCGGCGCGGCCGGAGAACCGGGTCCTGATGTTATGTTCGCCTCATAACCCGGTAGGCCGGGTGTGGTCGGAACAGGAGTTGCGGGCGGTTCTGGATATCGCGCGTCGCCACGATCTGGTGGTGCTCAGCGACGAGATCCACTGTGACCTGGTGTTCCCCGATGCACCTCGCCACGTCATGCTGGCCACCCTGGCCCAACCGGACGACGCCCTGGTCACCGCAGTAGCGCCAAGCAAGAGCTTCAACATGCCCGGGCTAGGGCTCTCGGCCCTGGTGATCCCCGACCAGTCCCGGCGTCAGGCCATCAAGGCCGTGTTTGACCAGATGCACCTGCCGCAGTGCAACCCCTTCAGCGTGGCCGGATTCGAGGCGGGCTACCGGGAAGGCGGCCCCTGGCTCGACCAGTTGATGGAGTACCTGCAGGGGAACCGGGATTATGTGGTCGATGCCATCGACCGCCTGCCCGGCATCACCACCTTCGCGCCCGAAGGTACCTACCTGATGTGGCTGGATTGTCGCGAGTTGGGGCTGGACGATGCCGGCCTGAAACGGTTCTTTGTCCAGGACGCCGGCGTGGGAATGAATCCGGGCATCAGCTTTGGTGGGCCCGGCAGCGGCTTCATGCGCCTGAACATCGGCTGCCCGCGCCAGACTCTTGTGGAGGTGCTGGATCGGATCGGACAGGCACTGGCCGAAACACGACTCTCCTAGTCTTCGGCCTTGTGAATCGCGGGTCGTTTGACCCGTGTTGCCAGCAACAGTCCCACGAGAATCAGGCCACCCCCAACAATATGGAAAAGTCCCAGGGATTCGCCCAGGAACAGACCGGCGAGGACGGACGCATACACCGGGGTCAGATACATGAAAATGGCAGCGCCTCCCGGACCGATGGTATGCACGCCGTGGTTCCAGAACCCGTAGGCCAGAATGCCGGGGAAGATGGCGAAGTACAGCAATGGCAGGGCGGTATCGCGGGATAGCTCGAAGCCGCCGGCGAAGAAAAACAGATCCATCAGATAGAACGGAAAGATGATCAGGGTCCCGAGCAGGATCTGGGTGGTGAGGAAGGTCAGGGCCGGCAGTGGCACCGCCTGGCGGCGCAACAGCACTGAAAACAGACCCCAGCTGAATACCGCCGCGACCATGATCAGATCACCGGGCTGGGCCTGCAGTCCCGTGAGCACCGACAGCTGGCCCCGGGCAATTACCACCAGGATGCCGAGCACTGCCAGGCCGATACCCAGGGCCTGGATCGGGCGGGTGCGGTCCCCCAGCATCAGCCAGGCCAGCAGGGCGACGAAAATGGGGATGGTGGCGTTGATCAGGGCGATGTTGGTGGCGGTGGTGGTGATGGCCGCGTAGTACAGCAACGAGTTGAACGCGGCCACGCTGAAGGTGGCCAGCGCTACCATGGAGCCGAGGTGCTGGCGGATCACCTGCCGGTGGCGCAAGACCCCGGGCAGGCCAAAGGGCAACAGGATCGCCAGGGCAATGATCCAGCGCCAGAACGACATGGACAGGGGCGGTATGTCCTGCACGGTGCCCCGGGCAACCACAGCATTGCCGGCCCAGAACAGGGGCGTCAGCACCAGCCCGGTGTAGGCCAGTGCCCTGGATTTCGAGAAGGACTTTGATACTGCCAAGAGCGGTACTCCCGTCGTTTTTCATCCGCTGGGTGAAAAACGACTAGCATACTACTCTCCCGGCACTTCTGCCTCTGTACCAATGTGGTAGGCGGCAAAGCCGGCCATCACCACCTGGTCCACCGCCATGCCGATAATCCGGCCTTTCGCGGTTGAACGGATCGGATGCTGGGCATTGGTGATCGGATCGGCGACATAGCCGAGGATCTCCCCCTCGCTGACATTGGCGCCCAGTTCCACCTCGCTGAACAGGATGCCGCCGTGATCGGCCCGGATCCAGTCGGAGTCGTAGTAGACCGGCTCCGGATCGCCCCAGACAAACATCCGTGAAATCATGCCCTGTTTTTCCATCAGGCTGGTCAGGCTGTTGACCCCGGCCTCGATCTGATGCTCCTGGATCCGGTGGGATTCGCCGGCCTCCAGGGTGACCGTGGTAATCCCGGCTTCCACCGCCGCGGTCCTGAGCATGCCGGCTGAACCGGAGCTGTGGACCACGGCCATGCGATCGAAGCCGCGGGTGAACCGGGCCACGTCCGGGTTGTTCATGTCCGCCCGCAATTGCGGCAGGTTGGTGCGCTTGAGGGAACCGGTGTGGATGTCCACCAGCATGTCGCAACGACGGATGATGTTCTCGAACAGGGAATGGGCGATCCGGTCTGCCAGGCTTCCGGTCTCGCTGCCGGGAAAGTGCCGGTTCAGGTCACGCCGGTCCGGCAGATAACGACTGGCCTGCTGGAACCCGGGCAGGTTGACGATCGGGATACCCACCACGCGCCCGCTGAGTTTCTCAGGGTTCAGGTCGTACACTGTGCGTCGGATGATCTCGATACCGTTGAGTTCGTCACCATGAACGGCTCCGGTCAGGCACAGGGTAGGGCCGGCATTGACGCCATTGACCACCAGCACCGGCGTGGGCTGGGACAGCCCGGCAATCTGGATCCCCGGCGACCAGGCCAGTCGGGTCGAGGTTCCCGGCATCACTTCGCTGCCCAGCAGGGTGAAACTGCTGGCTTTTTCCGGCACTGGCGCGGGCTCGGGAGCGCCCTGAACAGTTTCCGGAGCCGCCTCCGTGTCACTGTCCGCTCCAACTTCCGGTTTCGGTCTGGTCACCGTGGCTGAGGGGGCAGGCTCTGGCACAACCTCCTTCAGGTCAATGTTCGGAGCCACCCTCTGGGCCGGCTCTTCCTGCCCGGCCTGTTGTTTGGAGTCGGTCTCGGGGGCGGACTCCGGTTCTGTTCGCACTTGCGGTGCGGTCGATTCCAGAGGCTCAGACTGCTCTATGTCCTCGACATCCTCATCCTCGGCAAGTTCAGCCACAAGGATCGCTTTCGGGGCTGTATCGCCGGGGGTGTTGGCAGAGGAGTCTTCCGCCAGTGCAGGCAGCGAGGCAAGGCCAAACGTGGCGGCCAGTGCCAGCAGAAAGCTCGGTGTTCGGGAGGCGTCAAACAGCATGGTTCCTCAACGTTCGTAATTTGGCGCTCAAGGATAGAGTCACGCTGGCCGTGATGGATACAGCTGTGACAAAGGTTTAATGCCGGTTTCATGAAACCTCGCCATGATGCGCTACAGTGCCGGTCAAAGCTGTTTACAGGTGCTATGTTGTAAGCATGTGACAGTTATAACTTTGCCAGGGAGTGAACCCTATGGATCTTTTGCGAATTTTGATAGCAATTTTGTTACCACCCCTGGGTGTGTTCCTGCAGGTAGGTATCGGCAAACATTTCTGGATCAACATCCTGCTGACGCTCCTGGGTTATATTCCGGGCATCGTGCACGCGGTGTGGGTGATTGCCAAGAAGTAGAAAATCCTGAATTTTCAAAACAAAAGCCCGGAAGTTCCGGGCTTTTTGCGTTAGATGGCGGTGAAAGTATTCGGTTGGAGCCGAGTTCTCTGGTCAGGTGTGATCATTACGGAACCACTGCCCGTCCTGTTCCCTGGCCCGGCCATCGGCTTCCAGCTTCAGCAGGTGCGCAAGGGCCGAGCGCGCCGCCAGACCGTGAATTGCCGTTGGCACATCGTCGTAGGCTTTCGCTGTCAGGTCTTTCAGGCCGACCGGCGACAGCTCCTTGAGGGCTTTGGCCACCTTGTGCTCCCGGGACAGACGATGGGTGATCAGGTAGTCGATCACCGCCTCGGGGCGGGCCATGAGGAAGCCGTGGGCCGGCGCGATATAGTTCAGCGGTTCGGTCAGCAACTCGTACAGCGACTCGATGTAGGCCTTCATGTCGCCGTCCGGCGGATTAATGACCACGGTCGAACCCTGCATGATGTGATCCCCGGAGAACAACAGCTCCTGGTCCACCAGCAGGTAACACAGATGATTCGAGGCATGGCCGGGGGTATGGAGTACCTTGAGCAGCCCGGCCTCGGTAACAATCAGATCCCCGTGCTCCGGCTGGTCGTCCGGCGCAAACGACTGGTCCTGGGAGCCACCGGCAGGCGCGGGCCAGCCGAAGACCCGGCAACCGGTCTTCTCTTTCAGCGTGGCAGTGCCCGGCGAGTGGTCAATATGGGTGTGGGTCACCACCACCTGATCGATCACGCCCCCGGTCAGCTCCAGAATCCGCTCGATGTGGGCCGGATCATCCGGCCCCGGGTCCAGGACGGTAAACCGCTCGTGACCCAGCAGGTAGGTGTTGGTACCGGGGCCGGTCATCATGCCCGGATTGGGCGCGGTCAGCCGCAGTACCCCGGCGGCAATCTCCACCGCTTCCCCGGGTATGATCTCCGCATGGGTCGATCCTTCACCCTCCGGATCCAGCTTGGCCGCCTCATCATAAGCCGGAGAGCCGGGCTCCAGGGTGACCGGCTTGCCCTTCCGAATCGCCGGCCAGGGCTGACTGGGATAAGGCTCCGGTGGATTGGCGTGGGCATAGCGCATGACCGCTTCGGTGGTGTCGAAATCGCTCAGCACCCGCAACGTCCGGATCGTCGGCAGCCCCAGCAACCGCTTGCCGCTGCGATGCTCCTCCAGGGCCTGGGCCGGATCGATCCAGACATGGTCAATGGTCTCCACCCCGTCATGGGAAGCGTCCTGCCCCTCCGGCGCTGCCGCCACAAAAAAACGGGTATCAAACCGCCGTGGCGGTCCGGGCGGTGTAATCCAGTGGCTCAGATAAGCCACCCGGTCCAGGGGAATCGTCAGGGCATGTTTCCGGCACAATTCCGCGAGCGAAACCTCACCCTTGAACAGCGGTATCCGCTCCTTCCGGACCGGATGGTCGCCATCGACCAAAGTCCCCTGCTCATCCAGCGCCAGCAGAATCCCCGCCTCCTCGAAACACTCCCGGACGGCGGCCAGCATATAATCCGCACCACCTTCATCCAGGCTCATGATCTGACTGATCTCGGCATCGGCCGGGCCAATGGCATGTTCACGGCCATGGGGTTCCTGAACGTCCACCGCCCCTCCGGGGAAAACAAAGTACCCGGGCATGAACGCGGCTTTCCAGGTCCGTTGCAGGAGCAAGACCTGAAGTCCCTCGGACGTGTCTCGAAGCAGGATCAGTGTGGCGGCAGGGCGTATATCCATAGTGTTCCCGTTAGATGAATTACGTCAGTGCGCGCACAGGGTAGGAGTGGGGATCGGGGTGAGCTTTCCAAAACTGTGCGGAGCCATGGATGGCGGAGCTCAAGCGCCACATGGACGTGCTCGAGCGGGTTTTGGAAAGCTCACCCCGATCCCCACTTCCTCCAAATGCCAATGCGCGGATATAAAGAGCAAGATAACTGAAGATGCCACAGGGTGAACAGTAAAACCCAAGAGCGTATGATTCGCGGCAACAGCAACCCGCATCCAGAAAGGTGACAAACCGTGGCCCGAATCAAACTCTCCTTCCCGGACGACGCCTTCGTCTTCGAAACCAGAATGCCCGTCCGCATCACCGACATCAACGGCGCCAACCACCTCGGCAACGACGCCCTCATCTCCATGCTGTCCGAAGCACGGGCCCAGTTTCTCGTGGAATACGGCGTCGAAGAAAGCGACCGGCAGGACATCGGCATCATCATCACCGACCTGGCCACCATGTACCAATCCGAGTCCTTCTACCCGGACATGCTGCGCTTCGAAGTCGGCCTGATGGACTTCAACAAGTACGGCGGCGACTTCGTTTTCCGGGTCACCAAGGCCGACGGCGGCCAGCCTGTGGCACTCGCCAAGTACGGCTTTGTTTTCTTCGACTACCAGCGCCGGCAGGTGTCCCCGATGCCCGACAGCTTCCGCTCACGCTTCGCCGGCAGTGATTCAGGGGATTCCTGAGGCAGCTAGCGGGTGCCCCCAATCAGGCGGGCGCCTCCTGCTGGCGGAGATGGGTCATACCCTGACGGTACAGGAGATAGGCGGTGGTGCCGGCCAGCAGGTTACCCACCAGCGCTCCTGACATCAGCCCGGTCAGCCCGGAGATCTGCGAGCCCAGCCACAGCATCGGCAGGTACCAGGCAAACAGCCGCAGGGTGGAAATCAGCAGAGCGCGCATGGGCAGCCCGAGGGCATTGTTCACCGAGACCATCAGCATACACACCCCCAGCCCGCTGTAACTCAGCGGCACCCGCAACAGATAATTCACCAGAATATCCTGCACATCCGCGTCACTGGTGAAAAGCGTCGAAACCAGGCCCGACGCGGCCAGCCACACCAGTGCCAGGGCCAGTTGCCAGACCACGATAAACCGGACGGCAATGCGCACCAGGCGGCGGATGGTCTCCACTTCGCCGGACCCCAGCAGGCGCCCGATCATCGGTGGCATGGACATGGTCAGGGCCAGCACCACCACGATCGAAAAGAACTCCAGACGGGTACCCAGCCCCCAGGCGGCCACCGCCGCCGAACCGAAACCGGCTACCAGCGCCGTGGCCAGCATGGCCGACACCGGCGGCATCAGCTGGCTGACCATGGCCGGTGCCATGATACTGCCAAGCTGGCGCAGGGCCTGGGTCAGTTTTAGCTGGAGCAGGTCAAAGCGGAGCCATTGGCGGCGAATCAGAGCCGGGTAGATAACCAGCGCGCCCAGCCCGAAGGCGGTAATGGTGGCCCAGGCCGCACCTGGCAGGCCCCAGCCGAACACAAAGATGTAGAGCGGGTCCAGGGCGATGTTGATCAGGCTGGTGGCAATCATCATGTAGCCAGGCAGCTTGGTATCGCCATTGGAGCGGCAGATCGCGTAACCGAAATACAGCATGGCCCCGGTCCAGGCCGACACCAGCCAGGGCGCCCAGTACTCCCGGATCACCGGGCGCAGAGCCGTTTCGGCCCCCAGCAGGTCCAGAATCACCGACTGCAGCAGCCATACCGACAGGCACAGAATCAGCGCCAGACTGGCACCGATGGTGACAACCAGGCCGCCCAGACGCTGGGCCCGGAGCTCGTCGCCCTGGCCCAGGGTGCGGGAGATAATGGCGGTGGTGGCAATTCCGAGGCCGACATACATGCCGCTGACCAGTTGCTGCATGGGCACCGTAAAACCCAGTGCCGCCAGCGGATCACGCCCGAGCTGGCCCACGAAGGCACTGTCGGCCAGGTGGAAGGTCATCAGGGACAGAACGCCGAAAAGCATGGGCCAGGTCATGTCATAGAGCTGGCGGCCGAGGCTCGTGTTTTCGGATGTCTGGTTCAAAACAGCCTGCGTGGTATCAGGAGTGGGTGAAAAGGCAGGAGAGTATAACGCAGATCGGCTGCCGGAGCCTGAACGCCCCGGCAGCCGATCGGGAGGGTATCAGAGTGCCTTCAGGGCGGCGTCGTAATCCGGCTCGTTCTTGATCTCGTTCACCAGCTCACTGTGCAGCACCTTGTTGTTCTCATCCAGCACCACAACGGCACGGGCGCACAGGCCGGCCAGCGGGCCATCCTGGATGGCGACGCCGTAGTCCTGCTGGAACGCGTAGTTACGGAAGGTGGACAGGGTTTCCACATCCTTCAGGCCTTCGGCGCCGCAGAAGCGTGAGGCGGCGAAGGGCAGGTCGGCGGAGACCACCAAAACCACGGTGTTGTCCAGGCTGCCGGCCTTTTCGTTGAACTTGCGGGTGGAGGCGGCGCAGACACCGGTGTCGATGCTGGGGATGATGTTCAGGATCTTGCGCTTGCTCTGCCAGTTCTCGAGTTTGACTTCCTCGAGGCCGCTGTTGGTCAGAGTGAAGGGGGGAGCGTTGTCGCCCGGTTGGGGGAATTTGCCGCTCAGTTCGATGGGGTTGCCGTCCAGGGTGACTTTGCTCATTTTGGCTCCTTTTTGAGTCCGGTTTGGGGTTGTAGTGATCTACTCCTCCCAGACTAGTTTGGATGACTTTGATTGTCATTATCGGCTTTTGAGATCGGGCTTGGTGCTGGTCCGACTAGGGGGTGGCTTGCCAAAACCCGCTCCTTCGGCACATCCCTGTGGCGCTTGAGCTCCGCCATCCATGGCTCCGCACAGTTTTGGCAAGCCACCCCCTAGCCGGACTCAAACCTCTGAGCTGGATTCGACAGAGCTCGGGACAAATCGGGTTATTGGCTGGACGCGCTTTGCGGCTCGAATCCTCGGGCCGGGTGGCGTTGGACGAGGATCAGGTAGCAGGCCATTGCGATGGCGGCGCAGACGGCGATGATGCTGGCCATGACCAGGGAGGTGCCGTCGTGGAAGTGGCCGACGAGGCCGCCGGCGACGGCGGCGAGGGCCATCTGGATGAAGCCGAACAGGGCGGAGGCGGAGCCGGCCATGGTGGGGAAGTTGGCCATGGCGCCGGCCATGGTCTGGGGGAGGACCATGCCGGTGCCGATCATGAACAGGGCCTGGGGCAGGATGATGGCCCAGACGTTGTAGATTTCCTGGTAGGCCAGGATGGCCATGGTGGCCCCGCCCGCTACGGCGACCATCAGTCCACGGACGAGAATCTGATCGGTATTGAGGTTGCGGCCGAGGCGCACGGCGGTGAGGTTGCCGATGATGAAGCCGGCGACCATGCAGGCGAAGTACATACCGAAGTGCTTCGGATCGACGCCGAGGAAGTCGATCAGCACGAAGGATGAGCCGGACAGGAAGGCAAACAGTCCGGCGAAAATCGCCGCGTTGGTGAGCGAATAGCCCAGGAAGCTGATGTCCGTGCTGATGCGACGATAATTATGGAGCAAGGTGCACGGCTTGAGCGGCTGCCGATATTCCGGGCGCATGGGTTCGGGGATGCCGTAGGCGACGACCACGGCCATGACCAGGGCATAGGCGCCGAGTGCGATGAAAATGGAGGACCAACCCAGACCGGTGACCAGTACACCGCCGATGGTCGGGGCAATCGCCGGTGCCACGGCCATGATGCTGGCCAGGATGGCGAGGATTTTTGCGGCTTCGCGTGGGGTGTAGATGTCCCGGATTGCGGCGCGGCCAAGCACCGGGCCGGCGGAACCGCCCAGGGCCTGGAGGAAGCGGCAAACCTGGAGGGTTTCGATGTTGGTGGCCAGGGCGCAGCCCAGGCTGGCCAGTGCGAACAGGACGAAACCGCCAATCATGATCGGCTTGCGGCCGAATCGGTCCGCCAATGGCCCACAGACCAGCTGGGCGATGGCAAAGCCTGCCATGTAGAGGCTCAGTGTCAGCTGGACCTGGTCGGTGCCGGTACCGAAGTCACTGCCGATTTGCGGCAGCGCAGGCAGGTACATGTCCGTCGCCAGGGGGCCCAGGGCGACAGCGGCTGCCAATAGAATCGTTGTCCAGACACTGGTGAGTGCGAGCATTGTGGTCCTGTTGCGTTATCAAAAAGGTTCGACAGGCCGGGTTGGGATAGCCTTTCCGAAACTGTGCGGAGCCATGGATGGCGGAGCTCAAGCGTCACAGGGACGTGCCGTAAGGAGCGTGTTTCGGAAAGGCTATCCCAACCCGGCCGACCTGCTGTGTGTTGGAAGTCTAGGGTGAAAGGAGGGGAAAGATAACGGAGTAATCATTCATACAATGTATGAACAAAACTAATTGATTAGTCGCCAGGCCTGTTCATGGTGGCTGCGACCGCGTTCACCTGATTTCTCAGCCACTTATGGGCCGGATCGTTCTGGTTTCGGCGATGCCAGAGCATCAGCAGGGTGAAGGGCTTGAAGTCGAAGGGTAGCGGCACCCAGGCAAAATCCCGCATCAGGTGCTTGCTCATGCGCTCCGGTGCCGTTGCCAGCATATCGGTGCCCCGGAGGAACTCGGGAAGCCCGGAGAAGTTGGAGACCGTGACCACATTCCGCCGCGTAAGGCCCCGAGCCGAGATCGAGATATCGAGGCTGGGTTTTTCACCGGTGGCGAACAGCAGGGCGATATGATCGGCCTTGAGGTAGTCCGCCAGATCATCAGGTGGCTCGCGATGTGCGGGGTCGTAGAACACCACCATGCGATCGGCCATCAGTCCACGCTGCATGATATCCGTGGCTTCCGGAGGGTGGGGTGAGATGATCAGGTCGCACACATCCTTGCGCAGCATGTCGGCACTGGGAATCCCCGACGGAATCACCTGAAGGCTGATACCGGGAGCTTCCCGCCGCAGGATTCTGACCAGCCCCGGAAGCAGCAGGTCCCTCTGGTAATCGTTGGCGGCAATGGTGAACGTAAACTCGGCCGTGGCCGGGCTGAACGGCGGGCCGGCGGAGAGTGACTGCAGGTCGTCGAGAATCTGCCGGATGTGCGGGCCCGCCTGCAGGGCATAGCGGGTCGGCACGATACCCCGGCCGGATTTCACGAACAGCGGATCACCCAGTGCCTGCCGGAGTCGCTCCAGCGTATGGCTGACCGCCGACTGGGTCACGCCCAGCCGAACCGCGGCCCGCGACACACTGCCTTCGTCCAGAACGGCGAGGAAGGTACTGAGCGCGCGAAAATCCAGGTTCAATGTATCAATCGGGTTCATGAATGGCAGTGTAACCCGTGCCCGGGTGGTCGGCCATCTCTGAGCCTTGAGTGTTTATTCAAAAATGTGGGTCTTCTGTAGTAGGGTTAGGCGTAAGGGACAAGACAACCACACGAAACGAGGCTCATGTTATGACCATGCATCTGGCGTTCGATGTCTACGGCACCCTGGTGGACCCCATGGGCATGTCCGACCTGCTACGGCAGGACGCCGGCGACCAGGCAGAATCGGTCGCCGCCCTCTGGCGCGAGAAACAGCTGGAATTCTCATTCCGCAAAGGCCTGATGAAAGCCTACGAAGATTTCGGTGTCTGCACCCGCCAGGCCCTGCGCTACGCCATGGCCACCCTAAAGCTGGAACTGTCGCAAGAGCGGGAAGACGAACTGATGACCGCCTACCTGGCCTTACCAGCGTTTGAAGATTCCCTGCCGGCGCTGCAGGCCCTGAAGGGCAAATACCCGCTGTTCGCGTTCTCCAACGGCAGTTACCCGGCACTGGAGAAGGTACTGGGGCACAACAACCTGCTTGATCAGTTTGACGGCCTGGTCTCGGTCGACGATATCAAGAGCTTCAAACCCGACCCGGCAGTATACACCTACGCACGGCGGGCAACGGGTGCCTGGGATCGGCCCCTGTGCCTGGTTTCCAGTAATGCCTGGGATGTGATTGGTGCAAGGGCCGCCGGACTCCAGGCCATTTGGGTGCAACGTGACTCTGACAAGGTCTTTGAGGACTGGGGCATAGAGCCCTCAGCAGTAATCAGTAGCCTTTCGCTGTTACCCGGAATAGTGGCAAACCTCCAAAACTAGCGGAGGCGGGTGTTGGGTAGGGCTGTCCAAAACTGTGCGGAGCCAAGGATGGCGGAGCTCAAGCGTCACATGGACGTGCCGAAGGAGCGTGTTTTGGACAGCCCTACCCAACATCCGCCGGCATCCTCAGAGTCGAACCCTTGAAATCTTGAAATGCTAGTCACACCGCAAAGCAAGCCACTCAGCCATCTCCAACCAGCTCTCCTTGGGCGCTTTGCTCCCAGCCAGAATCCCCATATGCCCCCCAGGCACCACCCGAAACGTCTTGTCCCCGGAACTCACATGATCCATCACCCGCTTGGCCGCCCCCGGCGTCACCATCGTATCCTCACTACCGGCAACCGCCAGTAAGTTGGCACTCACGTTCTCCAGCCGGGCAATATCCTCACCGATCTGGATCTCCCCCTTCGACAACTGATTATCGATCCACACCCGAACCACCGTGTCCTGAATAATCCCGCCGGGATAAGCCACCATCCGATCCAGGAACGCCGAGGTCGTGGCATGACTGGTCACAAACTCCCGGTCTCCCAGCCGCACAATCAGCTCCCAGTAGCCCATCACGCTGCCAATCGGATTGGTCAGCTTGAACCCCAGGGTATTGGCCCAGCCGGGCGTATGGAACCAGTGCGGTTTCAGATTGTGGATCCGAAACCCCGTACGCTTTCGAATCACCTCGGCCGCCTCGGCAATGGCCTGGGACGCCACCCCCATGAAGCCGGAGGCATGGCTGTCGATGGGTGAGCCCAGCACAATGGCATTGCGCACATGCTGGTCCCGGCTCAGGGCAGAGTAGAACAGGGTGAACATGCCGCCCATACTCCAGCCGTGCAGGGACAGCTCCTGCTCACCACTGTGTTCACGGACCCGGTTCAGATAGTCAGGCAGCAGTTCCGCCACATAGGTGTGCAGGTTGTAGTGGCTGTGTTCGCGCTTCGGCACACCCCAGTCGATCAGGTAGACCTCGAAACCCTTGGCACGCAGGAAACGGACCAGGCTACGCTGGGGAAACAGGTCATAGATCAGCATATTGACCGCCAGGGGCGGGATGATGACGATCGGGGTGCGATGGGTGGTTCGCTCCACCGGAATGGTCAGATCGTCCAGTTCGATGAAATCTTCCTGCAGCGGCGGGTAGTAGCGCAGGCTGACCAGACCGTCGGAATGCAGTGTCTCAAAGGGCGTCTGGCCGGCCTGGACCAGGCTGGCGGCGCGGAACACACGGTCGAAGGCATTGCCGGCATAGATGGTGGTCTGGCGGGTCAGGCCGGAGGTTTTGTCGAGCACCGACTTGAACGGATTTGGCATCGGGATTTCCATGGAACAGTTGATCACACCAGTTTAGAGAAAACAGATGGCAAGGCTAACCCCGGAAGAGTGAGGTGCCTATGGCAAAACCGTCCACCCTGCCGGGCAAACCGGTCACATCGGGCCACTGCCCATTATCGTCGGCCCTTGCTATCATGCGGCGCCATCGGACACAAAAACCAGAAGCAGGAAAGCCATGCTCAGTTTCCTCCCGGCCCCGGTCAAGGGCGTACTCAATTCTATCCTCCTCGGCATCAACACACTGTTCTGGTGCATCCTTCTGTACATCCCGGCAATCCTGAAGCTGATCGTTCCGATCAAGGGTTTTCGCGTGCTGTGCACCCGCTGGATCATCGCCATTGCCGAAGCCTGGGTGGCCTGCAACATTGGCTGGATGAAGCTCACCCACGGCACCCGCTGGGACGTGAAAGGTGCCGAGGAGCTGGAACGGCAGAGCTGGTACCTGGTGCTGAGCAACCATCAGAGCTGGGTCGATATCCTGGCCATGCAGCGGGTGTTCAACAAGCGGGCACCGTTCCTGAAATTCTTCCTGAAGCAGCAACTGATCTGGGTGCCGGTGATCGGCCTGGCCTGGTGGGGTCTGGATTTCCCGTTCATGAAGCGCTACACCCGGGAATACCTGATCAAGCATCCGGAAAAGCGGGGTGAGGACCTCAAGGCCACCCGCCACGCCTGCGAGAAGTTCCGCTTCACCCCGGTGAGCGTGATGAACTTTGTCGAGGGCACCCGGTTTACCCAGGCCAAGCACGACAAACAGAAATCACCCTACAAACACCTGCTGACCCCGAAGGCCGGCGGTGTAGCCTTTGTGCTGGACGCCATGGGCGATTCCATCGAGACCCTGGTGGACGTCACCATTGCCTATCCCGATGGCGCGCCCACCTTCTGGGAGTTCCTCTGCGGCGACGTAAAGGCCATCCGGATGGAGATCCATACCAAGACCATCCCGGAATACCTGAAGGGCCGGGATTATTCCGCCGACGCCGAACATCGGCGGAACGTGAAGAACTGGCTGGCGGAATTATGGCAGGCGAAGGACGCGCGGCTGGAGCGGATGCTGGGCGATCAGTAAACGGACGGGGACCATTCAGTCATCGTCCCCGTCCTCCACTTCATCGGGATGCTCACGCTTGTAGCGTTCCCACTCTTCCCAGTCATGGGGCGTGCCGGCGTGGGGTCGGCGCAGATGTTTTGCGTGCTCCATGGCGTTATGCCGCAGGCTGTGGTCCGGCTCCTCATCTTCCTTGTCGAAACCGTATTTCTTGAGAAATTCTTGCGGACTGATGGGCATGGCGCACCTCCCTTAAAAGGCTATGTCCTTTCAATTACGATGCGCCTGCCCGGTCGGTTTTTCAACGCTCCGCGGCGTCAGTACCGTTCTGGATTTCCTCGGCGTCCACCAGTTTGAAGTTGATCTGGCGGCGCTCGTCATCCACACCCGCAAAGGTCACATTTACCCGCTGCTCCAGCTGGAAGATCCGGCCGTTTTTGTTGTGCACCAGGCGCAGAGTCACCGGATCGAAACTGAACTTGCCGTCCAGGTCCCGGCAGCTGACAAAGCCTTCCAGGCCGTTGCAGTCGAGGCGCACAAAGAAGCCAGAGGGAACGGTCCTACTGATGGTGCCGGCCATGGGTTCCTCTTTGAGGGACTTGGCGTAGTCGCTCTTGAGCCAGGCTTCCAGTGAATTGGCGGCCTGGCGCGCCCGGATCTGGCTGGCCTGCAGGGCTTCAAGCTGCTGGGCATTGAGCGGCTTGATGGGCTTCTCCCAAAGGCTCGATTTGATCAGCCGATGCACGTAAAAGTCGGAGAACTTGCGCAGTGGCGAGGTAAAGGTGGTGTAGGCACCCAGACCCATGCCCTGGTGCGGGGCCGCCTCGAAGCCCAGCTCGGCCCGCGCCAGCTGACGGGAGATGATGGCCTTCACCGGCACCTCTGCCTCCAGTTCTTCGGTCTGTTTCATCAGGGCCTTGAAGCCCTCGGCAGAATTGGCATCCAGGTCCGCCAGGTGCGGCGCGTGGCTCTCCAGCAGTTTGCGGATGTTATCGGCCCGGTCATCGCGCAGGCCCGGATGCTGGATGAACAGACCTTCGCCTTGTTGCTGCAGGAAGTCTGCAGCGCAACGGTTGGCCGCCACCATACACTCCTCCACCAGGCGATGGGCCTCGTTCTGGACCGCCGGCTCGATCAGCCGGATCCGCTTGTTCTCGTCCAGGCGCAGGCGGAATTCCGGCCGATCGGCGCTCAGCAGGGCATGTTCGCTGCGCCACTTGCGCAGGGCAGTGGCGGCCTGATGCAGCTGGTCCAGGCTGTTGGCGACGACATCCGGCAGGGCCTTGATTTCGTCGTCCTCACGACCCTCGATCAGGTGAGATACCAGGTCGTAGCTGAGCTTGCCCCGGGAGCGGATCACCGCCTGGTGGAAGCTGTAATCCCCCAGGCTGCCATCGTTGTTGACCTGCAGGTCACACACCAGGGCCAGTCGCTTCACCTCCGGCATCAATGAACACAGCCGGGTGCTGATGGCGTCCGGCAGCATGGGCAGTGGTTCGCCCGGAAAATAGATCGCCGTGGCCCGGTTGAACGCTTCTTCCTCCGCCGGGGTGCCCGGCGGGATGACCGCGGTGGGATCGGCGATGGCGATGGACAGGGTCCAGCCGGTGGCGTTGGGCGTGGCCATCAGGGCGTCGTCCATGTCCTGGGTGCCCGGGCTGTCGATGGTCACGTAGGGCTGGTCGGTGCGATCCTCGCGACCCTCCAGGTGGGACTCCAGACTATCTTCATTCAGGCTGTTCGCCTGTTTCTGGACCGATTCCGGCCAGGTGTCGGCGAGGTCAAAGCTGGCCAGGGTAAAGGAACGTTCGATGCCGGGCTCACCGGCCTTGCCGATGATCCTCAGCACCCGGGCCTGGCCCTTGCCGTCCTTGAACGGGTGGCGGTGGATCTGGCAGTAGATATAGTCGTCCGGCTGGGCGCCCTTGCGCTCCTTGGGCGGAATGAAAATCCAGCGGTTGATGCCAGGGGTATCCGGCGCCACGAAGTGGCCCTTGCCCTTGATCAGGTAACGGCCGACAAAGGTGGTGAGGTGGGTTTCCAGCACCTCGTCCACCACGCCCTGGGTCTTGCCCTTTTCCACCTCGTGCTCGGTGACGTTGACGCGGTCGCCGGGCAGCACTTTCTGCATCTCCTCGGGGGGGAGAAACACATCGCGGCCTTCATCGAGGGCAACAAAGCCGAAGCGCCCGTTGGTGGCCTTAACGGTGCCGGGGAAGACCACCTTGTTTTCCTTGATATCGGTTTTGAGCTGGCGCAATTGACTGAGAGCGTCGGCGTTGAGCATGTAAGAGGAACCTGGCTGCAAAAAATTGGATGTTGGGGCGGAGTATAACGGTTATGAAAGCGGCCGTCAGATACGGTGTGGTAACCCGCTCGCTCCTAGATTTCCGCCCAGAACCGCTGCAGGTTCGCCAGGGATTTGGTCAGCAGATCAAATTCCGCCGTTTTGCCTTCACGCTCAAAGATCTGGCGGCGGGCGGTGTCGAGATCGAAGAGCACTTCACGTTGCGCAGGATCACGGATAGTGCTCTGGATCCAGCCGATGGCCACCCGTCGCTGGCCCCTTGTCACCGGCTCAACCCGGTGCAGTGTGGAGGAAGGATAGATCACGGCAGAGCCCGCCGGCAGTTTGTAGGATTGCTCGCCGGCGGTGGTGTCCGTTACCAGTTCGCCCCCGTCGTAACTGTCCGGGTCATCGAGAAACAGGGTAAAGGAAATGTCGGTGCGGATCCGGTTATCACCCCGGCCCATGACCGGATCATCAACATGGTTGCCGTAGGTCATCCCGTCCCGGTAGCGGCTGAACAGGATGGGCGTCATCCTCCGGGGGCGAACGGCCATCTGGAACACGGGATGACCCGTCAGGGCCGCCTCGACTTCGGCCCGTAATTCTCTCCCCTGCGCGCTGCCTGATGCCATCTGTTCGTTATTCTTGACGAGCCTCGCATGCCAGCCGGCGGTTTTACGGCCATCCTCGAACTGGCCGTCGTCCAGTGCTGTCCGGATTCGGGAAACCTGCTCTGGTGTCAGGATGTTGCCTATGCACAGAATCATGGTAACTCCATTATGTAATGGGAATAATTTGCAATTAGATCACGGTTTGAAGCATCATGCCGCAACTGGTATCAGTCATCAATGTCGTTATCGATTCGATAGCGGGCGGACGGTTAAAAGGAGCATTCTGCATGAAAGACCAGAAACTGAAACTCTGGATGGGCGTGGGTGTGGCGACCCTGTTGGCCAGCTCGGGTGCCTGGGCTGATGAAGGCGGTGAATCCGGCCACGAGGAAATGGTTAAAGCCGGCGACCATGGCGGTGAAGGCGGCGAAAACCACGGCGGTGAAGGTGGTGAAAACCATGGCGGTGAAGGTGGTGAAAACCATGGCGGTGAAGGTGGTGAAAACCATGGCGGCGAAGGTGGTGAAGGAGGTGAACACCACGGCGGCGAAATGGGTAAGGCCTTCAGTTACTTTGCCGCTGGTGGCGAAGGCGGAGAAGGTGGCGAAGGTGGCGAAGGTGGCGAAGGTGGCGAAGGTGGATCTTCTTCCGCTCCGGCACTTTCCGATGGTGCCCAGATCGCGATGATCCATATGATGCAGGGGCACCTGATGGCTGCGCGGGAGCTGATCAAGGCTGGCGAGGTTGCCGAGGGCCGTCCGCACCTGACCCATCCCTGGATTGAGGTCTACCCCATGGCCGAGCGCGACCTCAAGGCCCACGATCAGGGTGAGCTGGGCAAGCATCTGAAAACCCTGGCGGAGCAGGCCGGAGGGGTTGAGAAGTGGTCGGATGTCAGTGCCGACTTCAACGCGGTCTGGAAGTCGCTGGACGGCGCCGTTTCAGCCATTTCCGGTGATCAGCCGGAGTCTCCGGCCACGGTCGCGAAAGTCATGCTGTCCCTGACCAAGCAGGCCGTGCTTGAGTACGATGAAGCGCTCGAAGAGGGCCGTTTCGTCGCGGTACACGAGTATCAGGATGGTCGTGGCTTTGTGCTGGCCGCCAGGGAGTACCTGGAAGGCAACAAGGCGGGTCTGATGAAGCAGAACAAGGAAGCCTGGCGCGACGCCAACAAGGTGCTCGATGAGCTGCAGAAGGCCTGGCCGACAGCAGTGCCGCCTGGCGAACCGGTTGTAAAACCGGCGGATCTCTATGCCGCCCAGGCCAAGCTGGAGTTGGCCCTGGCGCCCTACCTGTACTGAGCAAAACCCGCCGGGGCTCCGGCCCCGGTTCACGCGCCCGGCGAAACGGTGGTTTCGTCGGAGCGGGTGATACAGACTCTGTTGCGGCCCTGTTCCTTGGCCGTATACAGGGCGCGGTCTGCCTGCCGGAGGATGGTGTCGCTGTTTTCACCGGGTTGGCAAAGATAGCCGCCAATGCTCACCGTGACGGGCATCCCCGTTTTCAGACTCTCCTGCTCGACCGCCAACCGGATACGGCTGCTGATCTGCTCCAGCACCACCGGATCGCAGGGCGACAGTAAAACCACGAACTCATCACCACCCCAACGGCCGGGGTGATCATAAGGTCGCACGTTGGCCTTGAGCCAGAGCGCAACGCGGCACAGAATTTCATCCCCCGCCTGATGCCCGCTTTTGTCATTGATTGCCTTGAAGTGATCGATATCGAGCCAGATAAGGCCAAAACTCTGGTTATCCCTGCGGGCCCGTTCAATTTCCGCATCGAGATCCTCGTCTAGTCCCCGACGGTTCTTCAGCCCGGTCAGGGCGTCAATTCTGGCCAGTCGGTGAAGCTCCTCGGTACGATGGGCCACCTGGTGTTCAAGATCACGGGTATTGAGCTGAACCCGGTTGGCCATGGTTTCAAAGTGGTCCACCAGACGACCGATCTCGTTGTCCGGCTTGGGCAGGTAGGGCAGATTGAAGTTACCCTCCCGCAGGCGCTTGACCGCACCTTCCAGAGCCACCACCGGGCGGAGAATGCGGGACTGGATGATCAGGTGGAACAGCACCAGTGAGATCAGCAGACTGACGAGGAAGACCGCAACCAGGGGCCAGAGGTAACTGGGAGGCACCAGTGTGTTCAGATCCAGCAGGGTGATTTCGAACCAGCCAATGGTGGGCAGATAGGCAACCCCGGCCAGATGCTTGCGGCCGTCCACGGTCACGAATCCGCTCTCGACCGCACCGGCACGGCCTTCCCGTTGCTTGAGCATCTGCAGCATACCGAGGATCTGCTGCTTGTCCTGGGAATCGTCGAACAGCAGGTCGACGGTGTTCTTCTGGCCTTCGGGCTTGATGATGCTGGCGAAATCGATGTAGTTCCGGTCCCGGTAGAGCTGGATGGCACCGGTATAGTCGACAAACAGCGTGGTGATGCCGTCCTGTCCGATATCCACGATATCCTGCAGGAAATCGTCCAGGTTCAGGCCGGTGCCCACCATCCCGACGATTTCACCCTGCTCATTGCGCATCAGCACGTCGATCCAGAGCTTGGTCACGCCCAGTTCCACATCCGGATTGACGTTCAGGTGGAAATCCCGCCCTTCGTCAATGAGCTGGAAGAACCACGCATCGTCGGGCTTGTTGGCGTCCAGGGTGTAGCGGTACTGGTCGCCGGCATACTCGTTCGCGGCGTTGTTGTAGTAGTAATGGCCGTTATGGCGAAGCGCGACGAAATAGCTGTTGTCCCGGAAATTGGAGCGGAAGCTTTCCATCTGCCGGATGGCTTGCGTTTTCAGGTCGGGATCGTCGGGGTTCTGTGCCCACTGGATCAGGGTTGACGAACTGGCCATCTGCCTGGCGAGACCGATCTCACGCTCCAGGGATTGCAGCAGGCGAGCACTGTCATAACGGACCTGGATCTCCGCGACTTGCCGGCCCCAGCGTTCGATAATGTCCTCGGAGAGCTCGCGATAAGCTAACCAGGAGGCGGTCGCCGCCACGATGATCAAGGTTGCAGCGAGGCCGAGAATGCGGGTTTTGAGACTCAAGGGGTGTCCTTGCCAATGTTCCGTTTGAGACCTGCTTCTCATAATAGAACACTGGCGAAAGACAGTGTAGGAAAAATAGACAGAAGTCGGAGCCTGCCATGTGCGACAGGCATCCGTCAGCCGTTAATTGTACTCGGAGAAAACCCGGGTCTGGCCGGCGTCATTGAACATGATCACCTTGTAATGATCCTTGCGGTCGCCCATCTCCATGCCGGGGGAGCCGGCGGGCATACCGGGCACGCTGATCCCCGTGGCTTTGGGTGCTTCCGAGATCAGACGCTGGATATCGCTGGCCGGCACATGACCCTCGATCACGTAGTCGCCGACGAAAGCGGTATGGCAGCTTGCCAGGGCCGGCGTCAGCCCGGCCTTGATCTTGATCGGGTTCAGGTCGTTGGTTTCAGTTACCTTCACGTCAAACCCGTTTTCCTCCAGGTGATCGACCCAGTCCGTGCAGCAGCCGCAGGTGGGGGACTTGTACACATGAATGCTCTGGGCGGCGCCGCCGGCAAGGGCGGTGGTGCTGAAACCGAGGGCAGCGGCCAGTCCGAAGGCCAGGGTGTGTTTCTTCATGGTGTTCACCTCAATGATGTTGATGTTCGTCGGAAGCTGTGCTGCCGGAATCGCTCAGCCAGAACCACCAGACAATGGCGGCCATGAGTACAATCCCTCCAGCGTTGACCAGAAAAGTGTCCATCAGTTCTGCTCCTTGTGTTCATTACGCTCCGGATTGTGACTGGTTCGGAACAATCTCAGGCGGTTGGCGTTGGAGACCACAGTGACCGAAGACAGGGACATGGCAGCGCCGGCCAGGATCGGATTCATCAGGATGCCCCACAAAGGATAGAGCAGGCCCGCGGCCACCGGTATACCCAGGGAGTTGTATATGAAGGCCCCGAACAGGTTCTGGTGAATGTTCTTAACCGTGGCCCGGGAAATCTCGATGGCATCGGGTACCCCGTGCAGGGACCCGCGCATCAGGGTGATGGCGGCACTCTCGATGGCCACATCCGTGCCGGTGCCGATGGCGAAGCCGACATCGGCCGCCGCCAGCGCGGGCGCATCGTTGATGCCGTCACCAACCATGGCCACGGTGTAGCCCTTGCCACGCATCTCACTGACCACCTCGGCCTTGTCCTCGGGCAACACTTCCGCCCGGTAATCGTCAATGCCCGCCTTGCTGGCGATGGCCCGTGCCGTTGCCTCCACGTCGCCGGTAACCATCATCACCTTGATGCCGGCGTCGTGCAGCCGCTTGATGGCGGCTTTTGAATCGGGTTTGATGGCATCGGCCACCCCGATCACCCCCAGAACCTCGTCGCCCAAGGTCAGGTACAGCGGGGTGCCGGCCTCGTCCGTGATGGTATCGGCGGCGTCAGAGAGACTGTTCAGGGTCAGGCCATCGTCTTCCAGCCAACGGCGATTGCCGAGGCGTACGGTCTGCCCGTCCAGCTCACCCCGGACGCCTTTGCCATTGATGGCCTCGAAGCCGGACACCTTTTCCGGCTCGATGGCTTCATCCCGAGCCTTTGCCAGAATTGCCTCTGCCAGCGGATGCTCCGAATGCTGCTCCAGGCCGGCGGCCAGGGCCAGTAGCCGGGACTCGTCACCGTTGGCGGAATACACACGGGTAACCGCCGGGTGTCCTTCGGTGATGGTGCCGGTCTTGTCGAGAATCACCAGGTCCAGCTTGCCGGCGGTCTGCAGGGCATCCCCTTGGCGGATCAGGGCGCCATACTCGGCCGCCTTGCCAACCCCGACCATCACCGACATCGGCGTGGCCAGACCCAGTGCGCACGGGCAGGCAATAATCAGCACCGTGGTGGCGGCCACCATCATGTGCACGACCGCCGGCTCCGGCCCGAGGTTGTACCAGACCAGCGCCGAAAAGACGGCGATGATCATCACCGTGGGCACAAACACCGACGAGATCTTGTCTGCCAGGCGACCGATGGCCGGCTTGGAACCCTGGGCCTTTTTCACCAGCCGGATGATCTGCGCCAGGGCCGTCTCGCTCCCGACCCGGGTGGCCTCATAGATGATTGAACCGTGGGTATTGAGGGTGCCGGCGGAAACCTCGTCGCCCTCGGCCTTGCTGACCGGCATGGGCTCACCGGTCAGCATGCTCTCGTCCACGCGGCTGCTGCCCTCGCGGATGACGCCATCCACCGGAATCTTCTCGCCCGGACGCACCCGGACCCGGTCGCCTTGGCGCACCTCTTCCACCGGAATGTCCTGTTCCTGGCCATCCCGGATTACCCGGGCGGTCTTGGCCCGCAGATCCAGCAGCCGCCGCACCGCCTCCGACGTCTTGCCCTTGGCCCGCAGCTCCAGTGCCTGGCCCAGATTGATCAGGCCGATGATCATCGCCGAGGCCTCGAAATACACATGCCGGGCCATCTCCGGCAACAACTCCGGCACACTGGCGACAACAATGGAATACAGCCAGGCGGTACCAGTACCAACGGCAATCAGCGTATCCATATTGGCGTTATGATGCCGGAACGCCTTCCAGGCCCCGGTGTAGAAATGCCCGCCGGTGGCGGCCATCACGATCAACGTCAGAACCCCGAGTCCCAGCCAGGTGGTCTGGTTGGCCTCGGTCACCATCATCGATCCGAAGCCCATGCCCCAGATCATCAGACCCAGACCCAGGGACAGGCTCACCGCCATCTTGATCAGCAGTGAGCGGTATTGCCTGCGGTCCTCCGCCTGCTTGCGCTCATCGGCCGCGTCGGCGTTCTCGATCACGCTGGCACCATAGCCAGCACTCTCGATGGCCTTGACCAGTGCCTGCGGATCCGCGTCCCCGGTCGCCGTCGCGGTGTTGTCCGCCAGGTTCATATGGGCATGGGTAACGCCGGATACCGACATCATCGCCTTCTCGATGGTATTCACGCAGGAGGCGCAGGTAGCACCGGAGACCGAAAGGCTGACCTGGTCACCCCCGGCCGGCGCCTCTGGGGCAACCTCATCCGGCTTTTCCGCCTGGTGCCCGGAATGATCCTGGTGAGTATGCCCGTCAGAAGCCTCAGCCTTCGCCTTGCCGGCACAACAACTGGCCGGTTGCTCATTGGCCTCTTTAACCGGCTCGGCCGGATAGCCCGCGTCCGTCACCCGGCGCGCCGCCTCCTCAAGGTCGACACCCTCGGGCAAGGCGACCGTCTGCTCCTCCAGGTTCACCTCCACCAGCTCGGTATCACCGGTCAGAGGTTCAAGCGCGTTGCGGATCTTTTTGGCACAGCCCTGACAGGACGCCCCTGAAATGGACAGTGCCCGTTGCAGTTCGGTTGTCTCAGTCATCTGAAAACGCCTCCGTTTCTTTGGCGAGGGCCGGCTCGTCCCAATGCTCGATCAGCCGACAGATCGTATGACCGTCCGGCGTGCCATCCGGCATCTCACGCCAGATACCGAGCGCACTCTTCATCCGCTCCCGCAGCTGCTGCAACTCGGCAATCTCACGCTCCACCTCGGCCAGCCGCTTCTCGAACACCTCCCGCACCATCGGGCACGGCGAATGGTGGTCATCGGCCTGATCCAGAATTGACCGGATCTCCGGCAGCGAAAAACCCAGCTGCCGCGCCTTGCGGGCAAACCGCAGCCGGCGCAGGTCATCGGCGTCGTACTGCTGGTAATTGTTGTCCGGGTTCCGGGTCGGATTGAGCAGCCCCTCCCGGGTATAGAACCGGACGGTGTCGGGATTTACACCGGCGGCCTGGGCGATTTCTTTTACTTTCATGATCATTTCCACCCTGAGTTGGCGGAGTGTCCGGTCGGGTGGTCGGTATGAAACTGTGCGGAGCCATGGATGGCGGAGCTCAAGCGTCACAGGGACGTGCTTGAGCGTGTTTCATACCGACCACCCGACCGGACACGGCATGCACCAGTAACAAATTAATCAATAAGAGTAGCCTAAAACCTGTGAGCAACTCACAGGTCAAAGGTTTTTTTGAGGAAGGAGGGGTCAGCGCCCCTTGGCGCGCAGGAAGGTACCGCAGGTCTTGCACTGGTCCGGCGCCATCAGCTTGGCCTGCCAGCCGATCTTGTGGCCACAGGCCGGACACCGCAGCCGCAGCTGCAGCACAATGATGGGTGCGATCAGGGCCGCAATCAGAACCCCCAGGGAACCCCAGTTCTCGCCACTGGACAGCCCCAGCTGGCTACTGAACACCAGCACCACCGTCAGCGCCACGAACGCAAAAATGAAGTAATTGCGGTTCCAGCGCTCCCACCGCCGGATCTGCGCATCCTGTTCGGGAGTCAGATACTTCGCTGCCATAAAACATACGCCATAGAATTGTTCCAGACATCATGGGGATAACGATCGGCCATTACAATCAGGTGCTCTCCGCGGTGCCGAGATTCAGAAGCCCCGCTTCAAGGGCCTTTTCCAGTTCCACGGCAGGAATCGGCCGGCTGATCAGGTAACCCTGGACCAGGTTGCAACCATGTTGCCTGAGGAAGTCCAGCTGCTCCTCGGTTTCCACGCCTTCGGCAATCACCCGGATACCCAGGTTGTGGGCCAGATTGATCACCGCCCGGGTGATCACCGAGTCGTCATGGCGCTCGGTCACCGAGGTAATGAACGACCGGTCGATTTTCAGCAAGTCCACCGGGAAGTCCCGCAGATAGCCCAGGGAAGAGTAGCCCACGCCGAAATCATCGATGGCCAGATTGACACCGAGCTCGTGGAGCCGCCCCAGCTGATTTCGGTTGTGTTCAATGTTCTGGATGAAGATCTCTTCGGTCAGCTCCACTTCCAGATGATTGGCCGGCACGTGCTCCGCTTCCAGGGTCTCCCGGATGTCATCCACCAGATGCTCATCGTCCAGTTCCCGCCCGGACAGGTTGATGGCGATGCGCAAATCCTCGCAGGACGTGCCTTTCCAGGCGGCCAGCTGGCGACAGGCGGCGGCCACCACCCAGCGGCCGATATCCGTGATCCGGCCGCTTTCCTCGGCCAGGGGAATGAACTCCACCGGCGACAACAGGCCGCGTCGCGGGTGTTGCCAGCGGATCAGCGCCTCGACGCTGTGAATCTCCCCGGTCTCCAGGTCGACCTGGGGCTGGAAGTGCAGCACGAACTCGTTGTTGGCCAGTGCCTTGTCGATATCCTTGTCCAGCTCCAGGCGGGTGACTTCCCGTTCCTGCATGCCTTCGGTGTAGAACTGGTAGGAGTTGCGCCCCTGTTCCTTGGCCCGGTACAGGGCGACATCGGCATTGCGCAGCAGGGTATCGGCATCCTGGCCGCTCTGGGGGTAGATCGCCACACCCATGGTGGCGGTAATCCGGTGGCCCTCGCCGTGAACTTCGAAGGGCGTCTCGAAGCAATGCTTGATATGGCCGAGCAGATGGATGACGTCATCGATTGTCTCCACCTGCTGCTGGCAGAACATGAATTCGTCGCCACCGGAATAGGCTACCAGGATCCGCTCATCGCTCAGCTGGTTCAGGCGTTCGGCAACCCGGACCAGAAGTTCGTCACCGAACTGGTGACCCAGGGAATCGTTGAGCATCTGGAACCGGTCCAGGTCCAGCATGATCAGGGCGACCTGCCGGTTCTGGCGCCCGGCAATGCCGAGCGTGTGGGCCAGGTCCTCCATGAAGAACCGGCGGTTGGCCAGTCCGGTGAGGGTGTCGGTGGATTCCAGGCGTGCCAGATCCTGCTGGATCTCCTTGCGCTGGTCGATTTCCTGCTCCAGTTCCCGGCGGGTTTTCAGAAGAGCCCGGTTGCGTTTGAGAATCAGCTGGGCCAGCAGGGTGGTCACACTGGTCAGCAGGCCCATGAACAGGACGGCGGTGAACGTCAGCCAGGGCCAGTCACTGCGCTGGCTGGCCACCCAGGTAGCGGTGGGCCGGATGGTCAGGGTCCAGTCCAGGGTTGGCAGGTCGACCGCTTCGGTCTGGGCAAAGTGTTCGCTTGTGTCAGCCAGGGAGTTGAGCTGATAGCTGAGTTCGCCGTTATCCCGGATGTCCACCTGGAATGACTGCAGTACACGGCTGGTCAGCAACTGCTGGACCAGGGTCTCGATCTGGAACACCCCGGCAATGAAACCATTGTTGTTGGCTCCGGTGCCTACCGGTACGTAGATCACCATGCCCTTGCCACCCTGTTTCAGGTCGATGATCCCGGAAATGTCGTACTGGCCGGTGGTACGTGCGGTCTCCAGAGCCTGGCGACGGCGGTCGGAGAAGGCGACGTTGTAGCCTACGACATTGTGATTACCGGAAACCGGCTCCAGCCAGCGGATGACAAATTCCCGATCGATCCATTCGATAGCCTGGTAGACGCCAAAATCGTTAAGGTAATGGCTGGCATCGGCGCGCCAGGCGGCCTCGGTGGTTTCCGGTTCCACATGCAGCCGGGCGGCCATCCGGTTGATGGCCTGGGCGTGGATCGTGAATTCCCGCTCAAGGTGTTCGACCATGGCGACCGCCTCGTTGGCCAGGTTGGCCCGGATCTGATGATCGTCCTGGTGAATCATGCCATAGCGCAACCCGGCCGCCAGGGCCAGGAATACCAGCAGGATTAGAGCCGGGAAAACAGGGCTCAGCAGGGCGCGGGCAAGGAGGTTGTTGGTGGGGCCCATGGCCGACCCTCAGTGTTTTTTGGTGATGCCCAGGCGCGGAATATCCTGTTTCGGACAGCGGTCCATCACCACCGTGAGGCCGGCATCTTCGGCCCGGGCAGCGCCCGCCGGGTTGATGACGCCGAGCTGCATCCACACCACCGGGATCTTCAGCTCGATGGCCTGGTCGATGACCGCATCCGTACGCTCGGGGGCCAGGAACAGGTCGGCCATATCCACCGTTTGCGGTACGGACTTCAGATCCGGATGCACGGTTTCTCCCAGCAGGGTCTGGCCCGCCAGCCTGGGGTTGACCGGGATTACCCGGTAGCCCTGCCCCTGGAGAAATTCCATGACCTCATGGGAAGGCCGGTTGGTTTTTTCGCTGGCGCCCACCAGGGCAATGGTGTGCACGTTTTCCAGGATGGAACGGATCTCTTCCGGGGAGTTGCTGGGCATGAAAGCCTCTCTGCTACGGATTAACGGTGCGCCTCAAGGCACACGGACACGGATTCGGCATAGCGTAACGCGTGGGGCTTGTCGATTTCCACCTGCGCCCATTGCACCGCTCCGTGCTCCATGACAATGCTCAGTACTTCGTGAGTCAGACGCTCCAGCAGCGCAAACCGGTTGCCATCGACATGAGCGATGATCTGCTTGGTGATGGTGCGATAGTTCAGGGCCGCCTCGATCGCGTTCTGGTGGATGGCATCACCGGCGTCGTAGGTCAGTTCAACGTTGATCACCACATCCTGCTGGTTGTTGATCTCTTCTTCTTTGATGCCGATGTAGGCGCGCAGCAACAGGTTCTTGATGCGCACTCGTGCCTGCTTCTTCCCGATAACGTCTGTCATACCATCTCCGTTGCCCGCCTGGGCCTCAGCGGTTGTTGCCGATCAGGTTGAGGAATTCTGTACGGGTTGCCTGGGATTTGCGGAACTGGCCCAGCATCATCGAGGTTTTCATGCGGGAGTTCTGTTTCTCTACACCGCGCATCATCATGCACATATGCTGTGCCTCGATCACCACGGCAACGCCCTTGGCGTTGGTGACACTTTCGATGGCCTCGGCGATCTGCCGGGTCAGGTTTTCCTGGATCTGCAGGCGACGGGCGTACATGTCCACGATGCGGGCGAACTTCGACAGGCCCAGAACCTTGCCCTGGGGCAGGTAGGCGATGTGGCATTTGCCGATGAATGGCAGCATGTGGTGTTCGCACATGCTGTACAGTTCGATGTCCTGGACCACTACCATTTCGTCCATGGCGGATTCGAACACGGCATTGTTGACCAGGTCGCCGAGATCCTGCTGGTAGCCTCGGGTCAGGAACTGCATGGCCTTGGCCGCGCGCATGGGGGTGTCCTGCAGACCTTCGCGGTTGGAGTCTTCGCCCAGTCCGTCAATAATGGCCCGGTAGTGGCCCGCGAGGTCGTCAAGGAGTTTGGTCATAATCGTTTCCGGTTGGCTGTCACTTTCAAGGGCCAAAGCTTAAGGCAATTCGCCCCTCATCTCTACGCTTTACGCAGCCGGCGGGGGAAAAGACCACATTGCCGGAAAGTCATGCCGGCAGGCGCGCCTGGCTATGGCGGGCTCCCGTTCTTTGCTTTAAAGTTTCAGGCATTCAGTCACACGTCGGGGATGACCCATGGATCACGTGATAGCCGGAGCCGGGGCGGGTGCCCAGGCGCGAGAGGCGGGAAGCCTCGAGGGATGGCAGCAGGGAGGCAAGTGGTTCAGCTACGGCGGCCACGCCATTTTCAGCCGGATGGCCGGTCAGGGCGAACCACTGGTGCTCCTGCACGGGTTTCCCACCGCCAGCTGGGACTGGAGCCGGATCTGGCCGATGCTGGTTCAGCAACATTCGGTACTGGCCCTGGACATGCTGGGTTTCGGCTTTTCCGACAAACCGATCGGTTACCATTACAGCATCGAGGATCAGGCGGATCTGGTGCAGGGCTGGCTTGAGGGGCTGGGACTGGGCAAGGTGCACCTGTTTGCCCACGATTACGGTTGCAGCGTAGTTCAGGAGCTGCTGGCCCGGGACCAGGAAGACCGATTGCATTTCCGGATCGGCTCGGTCTGTTTCCTCAATGGCGCACTTTTCCCCGAAGTTCATAACCCCTTGCTGATCCAGCGGGTATTACGCAGTCCCTTGGGCGGTCTCATCAGCCGTGGCCTGACCCGCCGCACCTTCGAATACAACTTCCGGCGCCTGTTTGGCACCCAGAATCCGCCGGACCGCCAGGACCTGGAGGATTTCTGGCACCTGCTGACCTACAACAACGGCCGGGGCATTCTGCACCATCTGATCCAGTTCATGGAGGAACGGCGCTGTCACCGGAACCGCTGGGTGGGCGCACTCCAGTCGGCCTGTCAGCCCATGCGGCTGATTTCCGGTACCGCCGACCCGGTCTCCGGTGTCGCCATGGCCCGGCGCTACCGGGAGCTGATCCGGGACGCGGATGTGGTCAGCCTGCGTAATGTCGGCCACTACCCCCACTTCGAAAGCCCCTGGGACGTGTTCACCGGTTACCGGGATTTTCGCAAGCAGCTGGCCGGTGGCTAACTGATCATTGGATCCGGGATCCCGCCGTCAGGTTCGGGGGCACTGGTGGTTTCCGGTCGGCCGGCATTGATCACCTGGTTGCGGCCGCGGGATTTGGCTTCATAAAGGGACTGGTCGGCCCGGTTCAGCCACACCGACCAGGTTTCGCCCCGGCTGACTTCTGCCACGCTGGCACTGGCGCTCAGGTTGATATTGTCCAGAAAGGGTTTGCCGCTGATGCCGGCCAGCAACTGGTGGGCCAGGGTGTTGGCATCCCGCTCACCGGTCTCCGGCAGCACGATCATGAATTCCTCACCGCCGATCCGGAACAGTCTGTCGTTCTCCCGTAATCGTTTGCGTAACCGCAGTGCCATCTCCTTGAGAACCTTGTCGCCCGCGAGGTGCCCCCATTCGTCGTTGATGCTCTTGAAAAAGTCCAGGTCCAGCAGGATCAGGCTGGAAACCCGGTCATAGCGCTCCCGCATCTGTATCTGGCTGTTCAGGACATCGGAGAGCTGTGAACGGTTCAGGCAACCGGTGAGGGGGTCGGTGGTGGCCAGGCGGGTCAGTTCCTGCTGGAGCTTGCCCACCAGCCACGCAAAGATCATGGCAAACAGACAGGTCAGCCCGAGGGAGAAGGTGATCCGCCAGAAATCCGCCTCCGGAAACTTCACGAACGACACCACCGCCATGATAGCGACAAAGATGGCGTTGCTGACTATTGCTTCCCGCAATGGCAGCAGGAAAAACAGGGCAGTGGCTGCCGGGTAAGCCCAGTACAGACCGGCATGGCCGTTAATGCTGGTGGAATAGGCGGCACAGACCACGGCCAGCAGGGGAAAAAGCCGACCCTTGAGGAAATAGGTACCCCGCAGGCGCAGGAAGGCGATCACAAGGAGGGCATTGCTGCAGAACAGGAGCAGCAGCCCGGATAGCAAAAAATGGCCCTGCTTCCACTGCACCAGTACCAGCGGCGCCACGGCGACGAATGCCCAGAAGTGAAGGTGGTACACCAGCTGGCGCTTGAACCCGAGAACCGCAAGGGTTGGGGTCGGTGCCAGCGAACTTTCGGGCGGCGTGGTATTCAAAACTTTCTCCTGACGATGATTCTGGCTTACGTTCCGTGAAAGCATTCAGGTCGCTCTTGCAACCTTTGCCTATTAATGAAGCAGAAAGCGCGGTTTATGGCCACCATTAGTTTTGTTCAGTTGGCTGGCAATTGATGCTTTCGATACACTCCCCGGCACTGAAACAGGGAGCCTGCCATGACCGCCATCCACACCCGACCTCCGGCCCTGACTGTCCGGGCCGGTCGACGAGCCTTGCAACGGCTCAGAGACAAACCGCTGACTCCGGACGACGTCCATGTCATTCCCGGTGCCGCCGGTGGCCCGAAAGCGCTCGGCATCAGCGGTCTGGACAAGGCGATTTTCGGGGACTGGCTGCCCGGAGTACCGCAGGAGCGGGCCCTGATTGGTTCTTCCATCGGCAGCTGGCGCTTTGCCGCGGTGGCGTCCTCGAATGACCCCAAGGCACAGCTGGCACGCCTGGCGGACCTGTATACCTCCCAGCGTTTTGCCAGGGGCGTGAGTGCCGCGGAGGTGACCCGCAAGAGCATCCAGTTCCTGGAGGAACTGCTCGGTGGCCGGGAGGAGTACATCCTGAACCACCCCTGGTATCGGCTGAACATTGTCGTGGTGCGCAGTCTCGGCCTGCTGGAGCACGACACCCGGGGCCGGCTGGGACTGGGCCTGATGAATGCGATCAGTGCCAATATGGTTAGTCGCCGGCATCTGGGCCGCTTTATGGAGCGGGGTATCATTCACGATGCCCGCCTGAAAATGCCGGTGTCCAAACTGGTGGACTTCCCCAGCCACGAGGTGGCCCTGACCAGTGACAACCTGCTGCCGGCCCTGCTCGCCTCGGCCTCCATCCCGCTGGTGATGTCCGGAGTGCGCAACATTCCCGGTGCACCGGACGGTGTCTACCGCGATGGTGGCTTGCTGGATTATCACCTGGATCTGCCTTACCAGCAGCCGGGTGTGATCCTGTACCCGCACTTTACCGACAAGGTGGTGCCCGGCTGGTTCGACAAGTCGCTGCCGTGGCGCCGGGGCGATGCCACCCGTTTGCAGGATGTGCTACTGGTGGCGCCCTCCGCCGAGTACCTGCAGACCCTCCCGGACCGCAAGCTTCCGGACCGCAAGGATTTCGAGAAATACGTGGGTGACGATGCCGGCCGGGAGCGTTCCTGGCGCCAGGCGATTGCCGAGAGCGACCGGCTCGGGGATGAATTCCTGGAATTGCTGGAAACCGGCCGCCTGGCGGAGGTGATCAAGCCACTGTACTAGTGTTGGCTATACTGAACCGACACAGTCAGCAAAAGGGGAGAAAACATGGCCGATGAACAGCCGAAGATTGCGAAGAAAAGCCCCTACGCCGTGCAGGTCGAGGGTGGCAGGAACTATGTTTGGTGCGCCTGCGGGCACAGTGACAACCAGCCCTTTTGCGACGGCTCCCACAAGGGCACCGGCTTCAGCCCGGTGAAGTACACCGCCGAGAAAACCGAGTGGGTCTGGTTCTGTGGCTGCAAACGCACGGGCTCACCACCCATGTGTGACGGTACCCATAAGACTCTCGACTAGCCACCAGCCGGGCACGCGCTCAGGCGGTATCCCAGCAGCCCGTGTACCGGGTCCTTGAGTGCTTTGATGCGCACGGATACCGGCAAGGGGGCTTCCCGGTTCCTGACCCGAAGATCCAGATCGATTCGCTGCGCCTGGTTGTCGTGGCGGGCCGCCTCGAGGGTGCGCTGGAAGTTGTCCCGGAAAGGGGGCGTGATCAGATCGGGAAACGGCTGGCCCGCCAGGTCCGCGGGCGCCTGGGCCAGCAAGGCGGCGCTCTGGGCCGAGATGAAACCGATAATGCCGTGTTCGTCGAGCTCGGCAATCAGTGCCCCGGATAAGGTGATCAGGTCCCGGCTGCGTTCCTCACTGTCGTTGAGTGCCTGGCGCAGGATGGTCTTTTCCACCTGCAGGTTGTTGATCTGCTGGTCCGCTCCCTGCTCCCTCCCTTCCAGTTCCAGGATCCGCTGTTGCTGGCCATGCAGGCGCCGGCACAACAGGAGTGCCAACCCGGCGGCGGCCAGGGTCAGTGCCAGGCCGACCATCCAGGTGCGGGTCCGGGCCTGGCTCGCCGCCTTCCCCAGCAGCGCCGACGTGGGCACCGTGGTCAGCATCCAGTGATGATTGCCGGGCTGGAGCTCGGTGCGCAGGGCAAGTGTGGGATCCAGGTGACCGTCGGCCTGCAGTTGCAGGATGGGAATTTTGCTGTGTCGTTGCAGGGTGTCGATGCGCAACCCCAGCTGGTCCGGCAGGGTGTCGCCGAGAATCACGGGGAGCCAGCTGGCGGGTGGGGTGTCGCTGTCCAGGTAGGTCGGCGCATTGGCCAGCAACTGATTGACAATGGCCTGGTGCTGGGCACGGTAACGAGCGTCGGCCAGCTCCCGGGCCTGGTCCGCTTTCAGGTTCGCGGTCAGGGTGGTGGTGACCAGTCCGGTGACCAGGATAACGAGGGGAATCCAGAGCGCGGGCCAGAACAACGGCCCGTCGCCGGGGGCAGAGCGGCTCTCCATGCGTCAGTCTCCCCGGGAGCAGCCGGTGGCTCCCGATCCAAAGCGGCGTCGATGGTTACACCATAGACCAGCCCAAGAGGCATGGGAAGAATCAGGCCGCGGTTCTGGCTGTGGTGCTGTAGGTCACCAGAAACGCCAGGAAAGCGGTCACCACTACCGAAGGGCCGGCCGGCGTGTCCAGGTACCAGGACAGCGCCAGACCGCCACCGACGGCCAAAAAGCCGAACACTACAGCCAACCCCACCATGTGTTCCGGTGTCCGGGCCAGCCGCCGCGCCGAGGCGGCCGGGATGATCAGTAGCGCGGTAATCAGCAGGACGCCGACGATTTTCATGGCCACCGCAATGACCAGGGAAAACATCAGCATCAACACCAGCCGCAGCCGCTCCACCGGGAACCCCTCCACCCGGGCCAGCTCCTCATGAATGGTGCTCATCAGCAGGCCTTGCCACAGAGTCACCAGCAGTACGAGAATCACCGCCGCCCCGCCATAGATCCACAACAGGTCATCCCGGCTCATGGCCAGCAGGTCGCCGAACAGCAGCCCGGTGAGATCCACCCGCACATCTGGCATGAAGCTCAGGGTGACCAGGCCGATGGCCAGGGCACTGTGGGCGAGAATCCCGAGCAGGGTGTCCGTGGCCAGGGTCCGGGTTTTCGAGAATGCCACCAGAACCAGGGCAATGACCACGCAGGTGATGATGACACCAACATTCAGCGGCACGCTGATCAGGAAACTCAGGGCAATGCCCAGCAGCGCGGAGTGAGCCAGGGTGTCGCCGAAATAGGCCATGCGCCGCCACACCACGAAGCAGCCGAGTGGGCCGGCGATCAGGGCGACGCCCAGGCCACCGATCAGGGCACGCCAGAAGAAGTCGTTCAGGAGGCTGTCAATGATGGGCATGGTCGCAGCTGCCTCCGTGGCTATCGACTGGGGATGAGTGGCCAACGACGTCCCCGTGCAGGTTGTGGCGGTGGTTGTGGTGGTGATGGTAAACCGCCACAGATTCGGCCACCGACTGGCCGAAGGTTTCGATGAAGGCCGGGTCGTGGGAAATGTCGGCGGGAAAACCGCTGCAGCAGACGTGCTGGTTCAGGCAGATAACCTTGTCGGTGGCGGCCATGACCAGGTGCAGATCATGGGAGATCATGATGACGCCGCACCTGAGTTCGTCCCGCAGTTCCCGGATCAGCTCGTAAAGTGCCGCCTGGCCGTTGATATCCACACCCTGGGCCGGTTCGTCCAGGACCAGCAGGTCCGGTTTCCGGGCCAGAGCCCTGGCCAGCAGCAATCGTTGCTTCTCGCCCCCGGACAGGTGATGGACCGAGGCATTGACCAGATGCTCGATGCCGGTCCGCGCCAGGGCTTTCCGGCATTCGGCTCGGTTACGGCCACTCAGGGCCATGAAGCGCTTGACGCTCAGGGGCAGGGTGCCTTCCATCTGCAGGTTCTGGGGCACATAGCCGATCACCAGGTCGGGAGCCCGTTGCACCTTGCCCCCGGTGATCGGCTGCAGGCCCAGCAGGGCCTTGATCAGCGTGGTCTTGCCGGCGCCGTTGGGGCCGATGATGGTGATGATATCGCCGCGATGGATGCTCAGGTTCACCTGATCCACCGCGGGACGGTCATCGAAACGGACCGTGAGGTTGTCCAGGGTCACCAGGGGATCAGTCATGACCGGTCTCCGACTGGCACCTCGGACACAGGCCGGCGATCTCCAGGGTCACATCTTCGGCCTTGAAGCTCTCGGCTTTGGCCGCGTCCTCGATGGCACCGGAGACGCCGGGTGCTGTCAGTTCCAGGACATTGCCGCAGCTGCGGCAGATCAGGAACATGCCGGTATGGTTCTCCCCGGCGTGGGCACAGCCGATGAAGGCGTTGAGCGAGGCAATCCGGTGCACCAGACCATGTTGCTGGAGGAAGTCCAGGGCCCGGTACACCGTCGGTGGTGCCGCATTCTGGCCCTCGGCGGTCAGTTCGGCCAGCACATCATAAGCCCCGAGGGGCTTGTGGGATTGCCAGATCAGCTCCAGGACCCGCTCCCGGGTGGGCGTCAGGCGCGCATTCTGGGCCCGGCAGATCGCGCGGGCATCAGCCAGGGCCTGGGTGACACAGGCCTGATGGTTGTGGGGACGATAGGGAAGTGCTTGGCTTGCCATGACAGGAACCCTGGAAAATTTGTAATATTATAACATTTCCAGAATTCCCTGCCATGATCCGGCGAGGCGAGGGTTAGCGGCGTGCGGAACGGGCCAGGGATTCCAGGTATTCCAGGTTGGGAATCCAGGCTTCCTCGCCCTCGACTTCGACCTTCATCAGATCCGCCGCGCCGATGTCGCCTTCGAGCCGGTTCACTTCCGCCTCGGTCAGTCGTGCCTGGCTTGGAATCCCCTGGGTGACCAGCGCCATGAACGGAACTTCACTGTGATGCTCGCCAATGGTGTTCAGCACTACGATCCGGCCGCGGTTATCGCCCGGTACCATCAGACTGCCGCCGTTGGCGGCATCGTAGGAAATCACCGGCAAATCCAGGCCTCGCCAGTCCAGGTAGCCCACCAGCCAGTCCGGGGTATTGGAGCCGGGCTCTTCGCTGGCGTAGTCGACAACCTCGGCGATGGAAACGTTGGGCAGTAACAATTGCCGACCGGTCATCGGAATCATGACACAGGGGAGGGCTTGACGGTTTTCGGGCATCGCTTCTGTCCTCAGGCGGAATCGCGTTTCTGCCGGCCTTTGAGCAGGCAGGATTTTTCAATGGTTTTGATCAGCTCCCGGGCCAGTTGCTCGGGAGTGCCGGCAAAGCTGGCGCACCCGGTGGCCGCCACGGAATCCGGCATGGAACTGTTGCCGCAACTGCTGCTTTCCTGGACCCAGATCCGGCTACCAAAGGCTTTGAGAATGGGCGCTGCCAGCGCGCCATCGTTGCCCATGCCGGAAAAGAGGATAGCATGGCAGCGGGCCCGGTAGTGGTCGGCGACATTGAGCAGTACCTGGTCAATGGAGGGGCCGTACGGCCCGGGCCAGGGCTTGTTCACTTCCGTCAGGGCGCCGGTACTGTCCAGCCGCCACTCGTGTTCCACCGGCATCAGCACCACATCTCCGTTGCGGACCCGGTAGCCTTCCTGTGCCGCCTTGAGCCGGTAATGGGCATCGCGGCCCAGGACCCGGGTCAGCACCCCGGTGAAATTGTCGTCGATGTGCTGGGCGTAGATAAACCCCACAGGCAGCCCCTGGGGCAGGTGATCGAGAAAGGTTTTCACTGCGGCCGGGCCGCCCAGGGAGGCACCCAGAATCCAGACTTCCTCGGCAACGGAGTCCGGTGCCGCGGGTTTGATCCAGTGGGGCAGTACGGGCTTGCTCTTTGGTGCCGCCGGCTCTTCCTCGAGCTTTTCGAGCGTCGTCTCCGAGTCCAGCTCCTCGAGATGCCCCAGTTGCTTTTCCAGTTTGCCCAGTAGCCGTCGTTCCCAGCGGAAATAGTCGGTGCTGCCCGGCTTGGGGGCCTGGTCAAGGCCAAACAGGACCGGCGCCTCGGTATTGTCCAGCAACAGATCGAACAGCGCGGGGTGGTCGGCTTCGTCTTCCAGGGTTATGAGCCACAGATCCGCCTCGGGAAACTGTGGCTGGTATTCCAGCCGCTGGGGATCGCCACAGAAGGAGACCTCGAGTCCGAACTTGGCCGTTGCGGCCTGCAAGCGGTGTCGCTGCAGAACCACATCGGACACGATCCCGACCCGGGGCCGGCCTCCCTGGCCGGCCATTACTCGGTTCCGGTCAGCCGCTTGATGGTCTCAAGCAGCTCGGTTTCCTGGAACGGTTTGCCGAGGTACTCGTTCACACCGATGGCCAGGGCGCGCTCGCGGTGCTTCTCGCCGGTCCGGGAGGTAATCATGCAGATCGGCGTCTCCCGCAGGTTGTCGTCGTGGCGGATGAAGCTGGCCACTTCGAAGCCGTCCATTCTCGGCATCTCGATATCGAGCAGGATGATGTCGGGCTTGTGATCCTGCAGCTGGGCAACCGCATCCAGGCCGTCTTTGGCGGTGAGTACTTCCATGCCGTTGCGCTCCAGCAGGCGGGAAGTAACTTTCCGTACGGTTACCGAGTCGTCCACCACCATGACGGTGGTGATCTGCTCTTCGTACCGGGCGGCTTCGCGCGCCTTCTCCAGGTTCGCCAGACGCTGGCGGTCGGACAGGATATCCGAACGCAGCATGGCCGGTAGGTCGAGAATCACCACCACGTTACCATCACCGAGGATGGTGGCACCGGAGACCCCGCGAACGGAGCTGAACTGGGGCCCGAGGGATTTGACCACGATTTCCCGGCTGCCCATCAGGCTGTCCACCTGCAGGGCCATGGGTTGCTCGGCACCCCGTACCAGGATTACCGGCAGCGGCAGTGCCTGGCCCTGGAGCTTGGGCTGATGGTCACTGTTGAGCAGGCTGCCCAGATACTGCAGGCGGTACTGCTGGCCGGCATACTCGTACATCGGAGCATCCGGCTTGTAGTATTCCTCGAGCTCGTAGGTGCTGACCCGCACGATACCCTCGATGGTGTTCAGCGGGATGGCGTAGAAATCCTCGCCGGTGGTAACCATCAGCGCACGGTTTACCGATACGGTGAACGGCAGGCGCACGGTGAAGGTGGTGCCACGGCCTACCGCCGAGTCGATATCGAGGCTGCCACCGAGTTGCTTGATCTCGCTGGCCACCACGTCCATTCCGACACCCCGGCCGGAGATCTGGGTGACCTGCTCCGCGGTGGAGAAGCCCGGCTGCAGGATGAACTGCAGGACTTCCCGTTCTGACAGGTCTTCATCGGCCCGCAGCAACCCCTGGCGGATGGCCTTGTCGCGGATGACGTGGGAGGGAATGCCCTTGCCGTCGTCAATCATGCGCAGCACCACGTCGCCGCCTTCCCGGGTCAGGGACAGGGTCACTTCACCGGTTTCGGGCTTGCCGGCGTTCTTGCGGTCTTTCGGCGCTTCGATGCCGTGGTCCAGGGCATTCCGCAACATGTGCTCCAGGGGCGCAACCATGCGTTCCAGGATGTTGCGGTCCATCTCCCCTTCCGCATTGCGGACGTCAAAGTCCACCTTCTTGCCCAGTTCGCCGCTGATCTGACGGACGATCCGGCGCAGGCGGGGCACCATGGAGGCAAACGGAATCATTCGGGTCTTCATCAGACCTTCCTGCAGTTCCGTGTTGATCCGGGACTGCTGGACCAGCAGGGTCTCGGTATCGCGGACCCGGTCGGCCATGGTTTCCCGGAGGTCTGCCAGGTCCGAGGAGGATTCGGTCAGGGCCCGTGACAGCTGCTGGATGGCGGAGTAACGGTCCATCTCCAGGGGGTCGAAGTCGTCGCCATAGTCCGGGCCGTGCTCCTGTTCGGCACGGAACAGGATCTGGGCTTCGGTCTCGATCTCCATCCGGCGCAGCTGCTCCCGCAGACGCTCGATGGTCGCAGCCATTTCATCCAGGGTGTGGCCGAAGTCGCTGGTCTGCTGCTCCAGTCGGCCACGGGTGATACTGGTTTCACCGGCCAGGTTGACCAGCTCGTCGAGCAGCGGTGCCGAAACCCGGATGGTTTCCTGGACTCTTTGCACTTCCGGAGCTTTTTTCCGGGGCAGGGCCGGCGTTTTCGCCGGTGCCTTTTCCGGTTTCGGTGCCGGGGCTGGCGCCGTCTCGGCCTTGGGCTCGGGTGTGGTGGCCGGGGTTGGTTCCGGCTCTGGCTCCGCCCGGGCAGGGCCTGTTTCGGCCGCGATCTCCGGTTCGGCTGCTCCACCCTCGAAGCGGCGGCGGACCTCGCTCACCAGAGCGATGATGGCGTCGTGATCATCGGTGATGGTCTGCCATTGGGCTTCATCAGGCGCGTTGCCGCCCAGATCGATCAACCGGGTCTCGAAGGCATGGGCCTTGTCACCCAGTTCGGTCAGTTGCGCCAGGCGCGCGCCACCCTTGAGGGTATGCAGGGCCCGCTGGGCTTCCTGGTTGAAATCGTGATTGCCTGGATCTTTTCGCCAGTTCTCGAGTACCTGCTCGAGCTGGTCCATGATCTCGCCGGCCTCCTCCAGGAAGATCTCCAGGACTTCGGGATCGACCGTGTCGGCGCTGGCGGTTGCTGGTGCCTCGGGGCCGGACTCGGCCACTGACACGTCCTGTCCGACCTCACGGAACGCCTCCACCAGACCATGGCCGGTTTCCGGCTTATCGCCTTCTTCCAGCGCGGTCAGCATGGCTTTCAGGGTGGCATTGGCCCTTTCACTCAATTCCAGCAGCGCGTGCTGGTTGTTGGCGCCACCAATCAGGGGGTCCAGTGCCTCGGCCCAGGCTTCGGCCAACTCGGCAATGGGATCGACATCGGAGAGCCGGGCACCGCCCTTGAGGGTATGAAGCTCCTGCTGGAGCTGGGTCACCCCGGACAGTTCCTCGGGCTCGTCCTTCCACTGGGCCAGGCATTCATCGATGGCCTCGTGAATTTCCAGACCCTCGTCCAGGAAGATGCCGATCAGGTCGTTGTCGGAAGCTGGCTCCAGGTGTTCCTCGAGACCGGACTCGGTACCAGGTTCGGGTTGCCCCCCTGCCATTTCCGGCGCCGGAGCGGTCGGGGTCTCGCCCCGGATGACCGATTCCACCTGGGCCACCAGGTCGGTGGCTGGCGGGCAGGGCTTCTGGGTCGCGACCTGCTCAACCATTTGGGCCAGACGGTCGTGACAGGCAAACAGAAGGTCCGTCATGTCCTCGGACGCAGCCAGCTGGCCTTCGGCCACTTTCTCGAACAGGTCCTCGAGCACGTGGGTGAGATCGCCAATGGCATTGACGCCGGCCATGCGCGCGCCCCCTTTCAAGGTATGCACATCGCGCTGCAGTTCGGCGGCTACCGAGGTGTCGGACGGGTTCTCGCTCCAGGTGTGCAGGGCACTGCCCGTGGAGTTGATCAGGTCATAGGCTTCTTCGAGGAAGATGCCCACCAGCTCCGGATCCAGGTGGGAAAGGTCAGTCGGACCTTCTTCCTGCGTCTCGCTGGCCGTTTCGTCCGCCGGGGTTGTGGACTCCGGGGTCTGTTGCTCCGCTGCGGGCTCGGCAACATCCGTGACCGGCCGTGAACCGGCCGCGCTGCCCATGTAAGCCTGGATCTCGGCGACCAGATCCGGTGCCGGCCGCGGAGTTTCACCGTTTTCCAGGGCCTCCACCATGCCGGCAAGGCGGTCATGGCTGCGGAACAACAGGTCGGACAGCTGTTCGTTGACCGACAGCCGTTGCTCGGTCAGGCCCTCGAAAAGGGTTTCCAGTTCATGGGACAGGTCGCCTACGGCGGGGATGTCGGCCAGACGGGCGCCGCCCTTGAGGGTGTGTAGATCGCGCTGCAGCAACCTGAGGATATCGAGATTGCCGGTGTTTTCGCTCCAGCTCTGCAGGGCCTCGGCGGTGCTGTCGATCAGGTCCCGGGCTTCTTCCAGGAAGATCTCGGCCAGTTCCTGATCGAGGCCGTCATCTGACTGATCGGTCTCCGGAAGCGGCGGCTGCTCGGCTTCAGCCTGCGGCTGCGTTTCTGCTTCGGGTTCGTCGAGACTGTCGGTGTCGAAACTCAGATCAATTTCTTCAAGTTCGTCGTTGAACTGCTGCTCGAAGGCGTCCGGTGTCACGGATGCTTCCTTGCCGGTTGTATCGGACGGCTCACTCCGGCCTTCGGCCAGTGTCTCGATACGTGCCAGCAGCTCGGGATCGGAACTGGTGGCAAGGCCGGCCGCAACCTGATCCATCATGTTGATCAGTTGTTCATGACCGGCACGGACGGTGGTGAAGAAGTGCTCATCCGGCGCCTGATGGTCGTCGGCTACCGATTCGTAGGCGTTCTTCAGGGCGCCGGCAAGGGCCGAGACGTCGGTGAGACCGGCTTCAGCCGCGCCCTCGGTCAGCTGGTCCAGCTCGTTCCGGAGCTGCGCCAGCGGACCGGTTTCCGTCGGATCGGCTGCCCACCGGTCAAGGATCTGTTCGGCGTCCAGGACAATGTCCAGGCCTTCGTTCAGGAACAGGCGAACCAGCTGGGATTCGGCCTGTCGGGTCGGCGCTCTGGTGTCGTCATCGGCAGCTGCCCGCAGGGTGGAGCGGCTGAGGTTCTCGAGCCTTTCGAGGAATTCGTCGGTGCCCGCCAGCGGTGCTTGCGGGTTCTGTCGAATCTGGGCCAGGCCACGGGTCAGGAAGTCGCAGGCCTGCTCGATGAGGGCGACGACTTCCCGATCAGCCCGCTTGTTCTGGGCGCGGGCTTCTTTCACAAACCGCTCGAGGGGAGTGATCACCTCGGCGATCGGTGTGATTCCGGCGGTATGGGCACTGCCCTTGAGGGTGTGCAGGGCCCGGGACAGGTCGTCGGTGTAGGGGACGGTGGTCTTGTCGCCGGCGGCGGCCAGGTAGTCCTTCAGGGTCTGCAGATGGGTCTCGGTTTCGCTCTCGAAAATGTCGAGCAGCACCGGATCCACGCCGTTGTCGTCGGCCTCATCGGGTTCTGCCGTAGTCTCCGGAGCTGCCTCGGACTCCTCTGCGCCGGCTGGCATGGCGCCGGTGTCAGGGATCTCGCCATTGGCCAGGGTGTTGGCCCGGGCTTCGAGGGCCGATGTGTCCATGGAAGGCGCACGACGTTTCTCGAAGTCTTCCACCAGTGGCGGCAGCGCCTCGGTGACATCCTGCAACAGCGCCGCAATGTCATCGTTCATGAGGATCGAGCCGTCGATGGCACGATTGAGCATGTTCTCCACAGACCAGGCCAGTTCACCCACCACATTGGCACCGACCATACGGCCGCTGCCCTTGAGGGTGTGGAAGGCCCGGCGGACTTCGGTGAGCGCACTGCGGTCATCGTGCTGACGCAGCAGCATCGGCAGGTACTCACGGATGGTATCCAGAACTTCACCGGCCTCTTCGACGAAAATCTCGAGGATTTCGTCATCGATAAGATCGTCCTCGTCGCTTCCGGCGGGCGCTTCCGGTGCAATAGCAGGCTCGGGTTGTGCCGTTGTGTCTTCAGCGGTCGGGGCCTCGGCTACCGGAGTGGCTTCCGGTGCCTGTTCGGCGTCGGTTCGACGGGTATCGGCCATGGCTTCGGCGCGCTGGATCAGGCCGTCAACTTCTCCGTCCGCCTGGCCATCCCGGAATTCCTGGATCAGTGTCGGAATCCGTGCGTTGACCTCGTCCACCAGGGTGAACAGATCGTCGGTCGGTTTGATGGTCTGGTCGATGACCCGGTTGAGCACGTTTTCCACGGACCAGGCGAGCTCGCCGATGCTGGTGGCACCGACCATGCGACCACTGCCCTTGAGGGTGTGGAACGCCCGACGGACTTCGGTCAGGGCTTCACGGTCGTCGTGGTTCTGGCGCAGACGCGGATAAAAATCGTGGATGGTCTCCAGGACCTCCTGGGCTTCCTCAACGAAGATCTCCAGGATCTCGTCGTCCAGCAGGTCCTCGTCGGATTCCTTGGCGTCCTCGGGTGTGGCGGCGGTTTCTTCGGCAGGGGGCTCAACTTCTGCCGGCACTTCAGGCTCGGCTGCCGGTGCGTTCCAGGTGGGCTCGGCTCCCACCGGGAAACCGAGGGAAGCCAGGCTGTCTTCGGCGACCTGCAGCACAGCGTCGTTTTCGCTGATACCCTCGGCCAGCCGCTCCAGGTAGTACTCGATACTGGTGACAGCGTCGGCCAGGGTGTCCAGTTGTTTCCAGTCCGGCACCTGTTTGCCGCCGAGCAGCACGTCGGTGATGTAACGCTCGGCGGATTCGAGCATGTCCGCCACACGGTCGAGGGGGATCAGGGCAAGACCGCCACGGATGCTGTGCAGCAATTCCGGAACGTGTTCGATCTCGCGGGTATCCCACTGGGATGCGATGAAGTTGACGATGGCGGATTTGACCTGCTCGAGGGTGTTGCGGGATTCCCTCAGCAGGGCAGAACTGGCTTCGCCCAGTTCCCGTGAGCCCAGGTTGATCGCGTCGCCGGGGCGTGCGTCGTCCTGTGTCTCGACCTGGCGGTCGGTGTCCAGGCCGGCCAGGCTGGCTTCGACGTACAGCAGGGCGCCGGCAATGTCCATCAGGGTGCCGTCGTCCACCAGTTCGGTCTGGTCGCTGAGCTTTTCCACCAGCTCGATCTGTTCGGTCACGACCTTGCGGGGAATGCCCAGACCAAGTACGGCGAGGGTATTGGCCACCTGGCGCAGTCCGGGCAACAGATCGTCCAGCTCGCTGTTCTGACGCAACTCGGAGCGCACGAACAGGTCCAGCTGGTCCTTGAGCTTGGCCAATTCTTCGTTCAGGGCGCTGACCACGGAGTGGATGGCCTCACGGCCGGGCCCCGATACCCGGGTACGGGCGGCATCGACGTCATCGTCCGATGGCAGTGCCATGTTGAGCTTGTAGTCGTTACGCAGGGCCTGGACCTGCGGGGTATCGAGGTCCCGGGCACGGGCTACGTAGTAGAGCAGGTGCTTGAACAGCGCTTCCGGGGCCGGTTGCTGGAGGATATTGGCCTGACCGTCGGTGAGCAGACGGATTTCGGCATCCAGCTCCCGCAGCAGGGATTTGACCGCCGCGTTGACCGGGTTGGCGTGGGCCTGAAGGGTCTCCACGAAGGCGCTGGCGGCTTTCCAAAGCTCACCGCGCGGTGTGTTCTGGCACAGGCGGGCGAGCCGCTGAATGACCTTCTGGAGGTAGCTGAACTGGGCGTCGAGATCCTCCTCGCGGACCACACCGGCCAGGGCGAACTGGTACATTTGCCGGAGCTTGCGGATATGACCGAGAACCTTCGGGTCCTGCAGTCGCCGGGAGGCGGTGATGCTGACACTCATCTGCGCCCGGCTGAGATCCGGCTTGAACAGCGAGGTATCGGAGAGCAGGGCTTCGCCGCGGGCGGCCCGCAGGTCATTGAGCATGGGCAGCAGCACCATCGGGAAATCATCTTCGCTGCTGGTCAGATGCTCCAGGTACTGGGGCAGCTGCAGGATCGCCTGCATCAGGATATCAACGGCCTCGTCCACATTGCTGACGGACTCGTTGAGAATCGCCTGGGTGAGCTTTTCCATTTCCTCGGTGAGCAGTGCCGCACCGTAGAGTTCCACCATCTGCAGGGTGCCATGCACCTGATGGAGATAATTCAGGCAGAAGCGCAGGCGCGCGGTGTCGTCACGGTTCTCGACATACGCTTCCAGTGCATGCTGGCCTTGGGTCAGCGTGTCCTGTATTTCTCCCCGAACCCAGTCGAGGGCGATGCTGTCATGGTGATTGCCCATAACCACTCCGGTTATTCTTCGTCGGCCTGGCGTTTGATCCACGCCAGAACATGTTCCGAGGGTACCCGCTGCAGGCCGGGTGGTTGCCAGTCGGTCAACTCACCCTGGCCCAGCACCAGTAATCCCCCCGGTGCCAGTCTTTCTGCTAACCGCTTCACGATCTCCCGACGGCGCCAGCGGCGGAAATAGATCAGCAGATTCTGGCAGAAGATGATGTTCATTCCGTGCATGGGTGCGGTGTCCAGATCCAGAACATTGAGCCTGGTGAAACACACCCGATCGCGGATGCTCTTTACGATTTCGACAGTATTTCGCTCGGCGGGGCGGAAATACCGGTCCTTCAGGACTTCGTCCATACCCAGCAGTTTCCGGGCGCTGAACTGCCCCTTGCCGGCCTTGTCGATGGCGGGCTTGCTGATATCGGACCCGGTAACCCCGAACAATGGCTGCATTGCCAGCTGGTTCATGCACTCGTTGAGCACCATCGCCAGCGTGTAGGGCTCTTCACCGGTGGAACAGCCGACGCTCCAGGCTTCCAGGGCACGCTTCCTCAGCTGCTCACGCGGCCGCGTCAGGACATAGTCGGACACCAGCCGGAAGGCATCGGGATCCCGGAAGAACCGGGTCTCCTGAACGGTCAGCCGGTCCACCAAGGTTGCCCATTCCACCACCGCGTCCGGGCCGGATACGATTTTCTCGTAGTAGGCCTGGTAGCTGCTGCAGCCGATCTCCCGCATCCTGATCCCGATGTTGGTTTCCAGGAACGACCGTCGATCGGCCGACAGGGTTATCCCGGTGCGATGCTCCAGCAGGGTCTGCCACTGGTGGAACTGCGCCGCATCCATATCCGGAAGGCGGCGCATGGACCAGATACCTTCGGCGGGTGACAGGTTGTCGTGCGTTTGCGCCATAAACTGTCAGTTGCCCCGGGCCGTTCTTCAGCCCACCACCGGAACGTCGCTGTCTTCCTCTTGCTCTTCGTCGGCCACGTCCTCTTCCGGCAGGGTGAAGCCGGCAACAGAGGACCGCAGTTCAGACGCCATCTCGGCCAGGTTACCGATAGACTTCGCGGTCGCGTTGGTACCGGACGAGGTCTGGGAGGTGATTTCCTGGATAACGTTCATGGTGTTGGAAATGTGGGCCGCAGAGGACGACTGCTGGCGTGCGGCGTTGGAGATGTTCTGGATCAACTCCGCCAGAGACATGGATACGTTCTCGATTTCCTCGAGTGCAATACCCGCGTCCTGGGCCAGACGGGCACCACGGACCACCTCGGCGGTGGTGTGTTCCATGGAGATTACCGCCTCGTTGGTATCGGACTGGATCGTCTTAACCAGGGCTTCAATCTGCTTGGTTGCCGCAGAGGAGCGTTCCGCGAGGCGCTGAACCTCGTCCGCAACCACCGCGAAGCCTCGACCCGCGTCACCGGCCATGGAGGCCTGGATCGCAGCGTTCAGGGACAGGATGTTGGTCTGGTCGGCGATGTCGTTGATCAGGGATACGATGTCACCGATTTCCTGGGAAGATTCACCCAGACGCTTGATCCGCTTGGAGGTTTCCTGGATCTGCTCCCGGATGTTGTCCATGCCGCGGATGGTGTTCTGTACCACTTCCGCGCCTTTCTTCGCGATCGCAACCGACCGCTCCGCAACCGCGGAGGATTCGGCGGCGTTAGAGGATACCTGGTCGATGGACACGGCCATCTCGTTAACCGCAGCAGAAGCTCCGGCAATTTCCTGGGCCTGGTGCTCGGAAGCGTCGGCCAGGTGCATCGCGGTGGACTGGGTTTCCTGGGCGGCGCCCGCTACCCGTACCGCAGTACCACGAATCGCCTGTACCAGTCCGCGCATCTGGTCGATCGCGTAGTTGATGGAGTCGGCGATGGCACCGGTGAAGTCCTCGGTTACCGTGGCCTCGGTGGTCAGGTCACCATCCGCCAGGTCAGCGAGTTCGTCCAGCAGTCGCAGGATCGCGTTCTGGTTCTGTTCATTCTGCTCCTGGGTCGCGGCCAGGCGGGCCTGGGCTTCGCGGTACAGGGCAAGACCGATGAAGACAACGATGGCAACCATCGCGGCCAGGATGATGAAGGCCAGGGTCGGGCTGACCAGTCGAGACGCCGGCTGGTTGCGGAAGTTCTCCGCGAGCACAGAAAGCTCGGAGAGCAGGATCTCGGAATTCTGGAAGATGTCGCTGGCAGCGGTGCGCACCTTGAAGAGGTCGGGAGAGGCTTCAAGGATGGCGTCTACGTTCTGGGAGACGAATTCGAACAGCTCGGCTACCGCTTCCAGGCCGTAGATGGCGTCTTCATCGGTTACCCGGGAGATACCCATGGCTTCGTTGCCGTTGAGCTGGCCGTCGAGAACCCGGCCGAACAGGCTGGCGTCGCGGCCGAAGCGGTCGGCGGCAATAACCGCGTCTTCGTCACCGGACAGTACGTTGTTAACAGAACGGACGATACGCTCGGCCAGCAGTGACTGGCGCTGGGCCAGGGCGATCTGTTCGGCCGGTGCGTCGTTGTCCAGCAGGATCTGTACGATGTCGTCGTACTCCACCTGCAGCTGGGGGATGGTTTCGTTCAGGGTCTGGGCAACCTCGTGCAGGCCCAGTACCGCATCCTGGGTGGAGAGGATGCTGTCGGCGTTTTCCCGGACGATGTTCCAGTTCTGCTGTACACCGCTTTGCAGTGCCAGCTCACTGGGCGGCAGGCCGGTTTCCGGGTTGCCTTCGGTGACGAAGGTCCAGAGCTGCTGGAAGTCATCGCGGGAGCGGCGCAACTGGTTGAACGCCTCGGCGGTACCGCCGGCGGCCTCGGTCGCGTTCTTCGCAATGGCCTGCGAGAGTACCCGCAGTTCCGCAGTGTGGGCAATGTATCGCTGGTCGTTCTGGCTGTCACGGTTGATGATGAACAGCACGGCAACGAGCAGGACGGTAAGTGCGATCAGTGCGGCGATCAGGCCGGCAACCAGCTTGTTGCCTCCCTGTCCCATCCCCAATCTTCCGGCTCTGTTTTTCATGTTCTGGCTCCCGGCCTCTTCAAAATGTTGGCAAGTCTGTTTTAGCGGATTTCAGGCGGTCAGGGTGATGTTCCTGCCAGTGTCACCACCCTTTACCACTGCGCGACGTCCAGGAAGTGCTCATCGGCCACCAGGTCGGCAGCGGAGAACACTCTCCAGACTTCCTCGTTGCGTTCGTAGCCGCCTGTAACAAACGGACGAACGCTTTCGGGGACCCCTTGCGGCGCCTCCCGGAAACTGTCGGTTGCGAAATACTGCATCCCCAGGACGCTGTCCACCACCAGCCCGCTGAACACATCCCCCTGCTCAACGACCAGAACCCGCCGGTCACGCTGACTGCGCGAGGAGCGGGGTATGTCGAAGAAGCTGGCGAGATCGACCAGGGGGAGCAGGCGGCCGCGCACGTTGGCGGCGCCCAGCAAGAATGGCCGCACACCCGGAATATGGGTGAAACGGGGAACGTGGAGAATTTCTGTCACTTCACCCATGGGGGCCACATAGTGCTCACCCGATAACACGAAGCCGATGCCGTTCCACAGCTCAACGGCTTCCTGTTGCTCCGGCAGGCCGGCGGCCATGGACCGGCTGCGCTGGGCGATATCCGTCAGAACGGCAAAAGGGGCGGCCTGGGCGGACATGCGTACTCCAAGGTTGTGAGGGTCAGGCGATCAGGCTGTTGATGGTCTTGATCAGGTCGTCTTCGTTTACCGGTTTTACCAGGTAACCCTTGGCGCCCTGGCGGGTGCCCCAGACGCGGTCGGTTTCCTGGTCCTTGGTGGTGACGATGACAACCGGAATGGAGGCAGTCTCGGGCGCACGGGTCAGCTGGCGGGTCGCCTGGAAGCCGTTCAGGCCGGGCATGACTACGTCCATCAGTACCAGATCCGGCGTTTCAGCGCGGGCCTTGGCAACACCATCCGCGCCGTTGTCGGCGGTCAGGACTTCGTGCTTGTGCTTTTCCAGGATGGTGGAAATCTTCTTCACCTCGGTGGGGGAGTCATCAACAATCAGAATGCGGGCCATGGTTTCCTCGATGGTTCTTGATTTCAGCAGGTTTACTGTTCCGCCTGCGGTACGTACTGGCGGATGGTGTTTAGCAGCTCGTCCTTGCTGAACGGTTTGGTCAGATATTGGTCAGAGCCTACGATGCGACCTTTCGCTTTATCGAACAGTCCGTCCTTGCTGGAGAGCATGATAACCGGCGTCTTTTTGAAAGAGGAATTGTTCTTGATCAGTGCGCAGGTCTGGTAGCCATCCAGGCGCGGCATCATGATGTCCACGAAAATGATGTCCGGCTGGGAATCGGCAATCTTGGCCAGAGCGTCAAAGCCGTCAGTCGCGGTGATGACCTCACAGCCGACCTTCTTGAGGAGGGTTTCTGCGGTGCGACGAATCGTTTTGCTGTCGTCGATCACCATAATCTTCAGATTCTCGAAGTTGTCATCCATTGTCCAACTGCCTTGCGCTCAGCGACTATCTTTATTTTGGAACGGGGGTTTTAACACAAACCTCAAGGTTCTTCTATAAACCCCGCTCAGTTATAGAATATCGATGGCCATATAAAAAGTATTAGTTTGTGACTAAATGTACTTCTGCCCGCACAGTCACGTATCCCCTGAGGATATCTCCGGATGCATTCGTGGCTCGGGTACAATACCATCTGACGTTTCAGGATAGCATTTAACGCCCGGTTCACTCTGCTGACCGGTTCGTGTTTTTACTTCCCAGGAGCTGAAGAGACACTATGACAGTCCGACTCGGGATCGTGATGGATCCCATCGAAAACATCACGTTCAAGAAAGACAGTTCGCTCGCCATGTTGCTGGCCGCGCAGAAGCGGGGCTGGGAGATCGAATACATGGAGTTGCCGGACATGTACCTCGACGGTGGCCGGGCGATGGCCCACACCCGGGATCTGACTGTCCATATGGACCCAGAGAACTGGTTCAGCTTCGGCGGCAGCCAGGACCGGGCCCTGGGCGATCTGGACGTGATCCTGATGCGCAAGGATCCGCCCGTGGACCGGGAGTTCCTGATGGCTACCTACATCCTGGAGGCGGCGGAACTGCAGGGTGCACTGGTGGTGAACCCCGCCGCTACGCTGCGGGACTGTAACGAGAAGCTGTTCGCCACCCAGTTCGAGGATCTGACGCCGCCATTGCTGGTGAGCCGTTCGGCGCATCGGTTCCGGGAGTTCTATGCCGAACACGGTGATATCATCATGAAGCCGGTGGACGGCATGGGCGGCCACTCGATTTTCCGGGTGCGGGAAAACGATTTCAACCTGGGCGTGATCATCGAAACCCTGACCAACTATGGTACCCACCAGGCCATGGCCCAGAAATTCATTCCCGAGATTGTCGATGGCGACAAACGGATCCTGCTCATCGAGGGCGAGCCTGTGCCCTATGCCCTTGCGCGGATTCCGTCCCAGGGCGAGAATCGCGGCAACCTCGCGGCCGGCGGCCGGGGTGAGGGCCGGGAGTTGACCGACCGTGACCGGGAAATCTGTGCCCGCGTCGCCCCTGCGATCAAGGAGAAGGGCCTGATGTTTGTCGGCCTGGACGTGATCGGCGACTATCTGACTGAAATCAATGTAACCAGCCCCACCTGCATCCGCGAACTGGATGCAGCCTATGGCATCGATATCGGCGGCATGCTGATGGATGCCATTGAAAAGCGCCTGAAGCAGGCGTAACCGACAGAATGGGGCGAGCAGTGCAGGACCAACGACAGGATCAGGAACAGGAATGGCAGTTCAGGTAAGCGATTTTGACCGGTTTTCCTTCACCCTGTTCATGGCGTTGGCCGTGCACGCGATTATCGTGCTGGGCATCACCTTCGCGCCGGAGCCTCCGCGCTCGTCGGCCCAGACCATGGAAATCACCCTGTCCCAGTTTGACGACGAGAAGGCCCCGGAGAAGGCCGATTTTCTGGCCCAGACCAATCAGCAGGGCAGTGGCACCGAAGACGAACCCCGGGAAATGACCACGCCCCAGCCGGCGGAGGTCAGCCAGCCGGAACCGGCACAGGTACAGCCCGAGCCGCCCTCCCGGCCGGAACCGGTGAAGCAGCAGGAACAAACGGTGGTGCAGACCACAGCGCCCTCCAGTCGCAAGGTGGCCGAGCCGGAAGAGAAAGCCGAGCCGGAACCGCAACCGGTGGAGAAAAAGAAAAGCCTGATGGAGCGCAGCCTGGAAATCGCCAGCCTGGAAGCGCGGTTTGATGCCCAGCAACAGGCCTATGCCCGCAAGCCCCGGGTGATGCGGGTCACGTCTGCCTCGACCCTGCAGTCCACCAACGCCTGGTACGTCCAGAACTGGATCAGCAAGGTTACCCGAGTCGGGAACATCAATTACCCGACCGAGGCCCGCAGAGCGGGTATCTACGGCACGCTCCGGATGCTGGTATCGCTCAAGAAAGATGGCACAATCAAGGAAGTGGCTATCCTGCAGTCCTCGGGCAGCCGGGTGCTGGACGACGCCGCCATCCGCATCGTGCGCATGGCATCCCCGTTCGCCCCGTTCCCGGAAGATATGCGCGACGAAGTGGATGAGCTCGAAATCATACGAACCTGGTCTTTCCAACGGCGGGGGCTGACATCCGGATGACCGCAACCAGGAAATCTCCCAACAGTCTGCAGCACCACTTTCTGGTGGCTTCGCCCTGGCTGGCCGATCCCCGTTTCCACGGTGGTGTGATCTACATCTGTGAACATTCCGACGAAGGGGCGCTCGGACTGATGATCAACCAGCCGCTGGATATCCACCTTGGTGAGATTCTGGAACAGCTGGACATGCATGGCTCCGAGCTGGACCTCCCGGTGTACAGTGGTGGACCGGTTCAGCCCGAGCGTGGCTTCGTGCTCCACAGCCCCGCTACCACCTGGCAGAACACCGTCCAGGTGGCCGAAGACGTTCTGCTGACCACCTCCCGGGACATCCTGGCCGGCATCGGCCGTGGCGATGGTCCGGAAGAGTTCCTGGTAGCGCTGGGTTACTCCGGCTGGGGCGACGGTCAGCTGGAGGAAGAGCTGGGCAGTAACTCCTGGCTGACCTGTCCGGCCAGTACCGATATCCTGTTTCGGACTCCGGCCCAGGACCGCTACCAGGCGGTACTCAAGCTGATCGGTATCGACCTGAACCAGCTGACCGAGTTTGGCGGCCATGCCTGAGGCGGGCAATCGCCGGGTGATGGCGTTCGATTTTGGCACCCGCCGGATCGGCGTGGCCACCGGGCAGGAGTTGCTGGGTACCGGTGAGCCGCTGGCGATGATTCCTGCCCGGGACGGCATCCCGGACTGGTCGGTGGTGGAAAAACTGCTGGAGGAGTGGCGGCCGGACCTGGTGCTGGTGGGCCTGCCCCTGAACATGGACGACACCGAGAACGAGATGTGCGCCCGGGCCCGCAAGTTCGGCAACCGTATCCATGGCCGATTCCATTACCCGGTGGAGATGGTGGACGAACGGCTCACCAGTTTCGAGGCCAAGGGTGACGTCATGGCCCGCGGTGGCAGCCGGGATTTCGGCCGCCATGGTGTCGATGACCGCGCCGCGGTACTGATTCTGGAAACCTGGTTCCGGGAACAGGATAATAGCGCCGGCTGACATTTCCGGCTGACCTGAAATACAGTGAGGACCTGATGACCGCACAGCTTGATATCAACCAGCTGCTGGATGAGCTGGAAACGGGATTGCGCCGGATCCTGGAGGAGCGCAATGTGACCGAGCCGGCGGTGATCGGTATCCGTACCGGCGGCGTCTGGCTGGCGGATGTGCTCAGCAAGCGCCTGGGCATCGATCAGGCTTTCGGGGAGCTCGATATCTCGTTTTACCGGGACGACTTCAGCCGCATCGGCCTGAATCCGAGGGTGAAGCCCTCCAGTCTGCCGTTCGATACCGAGGGCCGGGACATCATCCTCATTGATGACGTCATCATGAGTGGCCGGACCATCCGTGCCGCCATGAACGAAATTTTCGACTACGGTCGTCCAGCCAGTATCATACTGGCCACCCTGATTGATCTCGGCGCCCGGGAACTGCCGATCCAGCCGGATGTGGCCGGCCGGGTGCTGTCCCTGAATGCCCATCAGCGGGTCAAGCTCCGGGGCCCCGATCCCCTGCGCATCGAACTACAGGAAACCGGGCAGTAACCAGCGATTCCATACGGCAACACAGCAAACAGGCGACCCATGACCGCACACGACCCTTCCCCGCACCACTTGCAGCTGACCCGGGATGGTCAGTTGCGGCATTTCCTCACCCTCGACGGCCTGGACCGTGATTTGCTCACCGACATCCTGGATACCGCCGACTCGTTCATCGAGGTGGGGGAGCGGACCATCAAGAAAGTGCCGCTGTTGCGGGGGCGAACGGTGGTCAACCTGTTCTTCGAGTCCAGTACCCGTACCCGAAGCACCTTCGAGCTTGCCGCCAAGCGCCTGTCGGCGGACGTGCTGAACCTGGATATCAGCACTTCGGCCACCTCCAAGGGCGAATCCCTGTCCGACACCCTGCTCAACCTCGAGGCCATGGCCAGCGACATGTTTGTGGTGCGCCACTCCCAGAGCGGGGCACCGCATTTCATTGCCGAGAGTGTGACCCCCGGGGTTGCCATCATCAATGCCGGCGACGGCCGCCATGCCCACCCGACCCAGGCGATGCTGGACATGCTCACCATTCGCCAGCACAAGCAGCGGTTTGACGGCCTGAAGGTCGCCATTGTCGGCGATGTCCTGCATTCCCGTGTTGCCCGCTCCCAGATCCGGGCACTGAATGTGCTCGGAGCGGAAGAGGTTCGGGTGATCGCCCCGGGAACCTTGTTGCCCAAAGATGTGGAGAGTTTGGGCTGTACAGTGGAATACGATATGGAGAAAGGCATGAAGGACCTGGATGTGGTCATCATGCTGCGCCTCCAGAAGGAACGTATGGAAGGGGCTCTGCTGCCCAGTGAGCGGGAGTTCTACCGGTTGTACGGCCTGAATCGCGAGAAGCTGGCGCTGGCTCATCCGGAGTGCATCGTGATGCACCCCGGGCCGATCAACCGGGGCGTGGAAATCGAATCGGCGGTTGCCGATGGTCCCCAGTCGGTGATTCTCAACCAGGTCACCAACGGCATCGCCATCCGGATGGCGGTGATGTCCATGGCCATGGGGGGGCAGGTGGCAGAACGACAGCAGAAGGCAGAGAGGGCAAAGGCATGAGTCAAACCAGCAACCAATCCTCGCCGCAGCTGCTGATTACCGGAGGCCGACTGATTGATGGCGAGGGCCGGGAGGTCGAGAACGATGCCCTGCTGATCCGGGATGGCCGGATTGCCGCCACCGGCAGCCAGGCCCGCAGTACCGATGTGGATGACACTATCAACGCGGAGGGCTGGGTGATCGCCCCGGGTTTTGTCGATCTTTGCTGCAACCTTCGTGAACCGGGCAATGGCCAGAAGGGCAACATTGCCTCGGAAACGCGGGCGGCAGCCCATGGCGGGTTCACCACGGTTTGCGCCTCGCCGGAAACCTCGCCGGTCAATGATTCCGGGGCGGTGACGCACCTGATCCGGGATGTGGCCGCCAGTCGCTCCCCGATCCGGGTATTGCCCATCGGCGCCATCACCCGCGGGCTGGAAGGCGACCTGCTCAGCGACATGGCGGGTCTCAGGAACGCCGGCTGTGTCGCGGTGGGTAATGGTTCCCGCGGGGTGCGGAACGCCCGCATCCTGCGCCGCTGTATGGCCTATGCCCAGACCTTCGGCCTGACGGTGATGTTCAGCCCGGAAAACCAGGCCCTGGCGGCAGACGGCTATGCCCATGACGGTCTGGTGACCTCCCGCCTGGGGTTGCTGGGGATTCCCGAAGTGGCGGAGACGGCCGCGGTCATGGAAATGCTGCTACTGGCGGAGGAGACGGGTGTACGGCTGCATTTGAGCCAGCTCTCCTGTGCCCGCAGTGTCGAAATGCTGGCGGAAGCGCAGCAGCGGGGAATCAAGGTCACGGCCGACGTCGCCATGCACCAGCTGGTGTTTACCGAGGATGCCCTGGCCGGCTTTGACAGCCGCTTCCATGTGCGCCCGCCGCTGCGCTCCGAAAGTGACCGGAGAGCGCTGGTTGCCGGTGTCAGGGACGGCGTCATTGCTGCGATTGTCAGCCAGCACCAGCCCCATGATACGGCGGCCAAACAGGCTCCGCTCGCCGCCACCGAGCCGGGTCTGTCCACCATCGAAAGCGTGCTTTCGCTCGGACTGGAGCTGGTTGAACGGGATGAGCTGGCGTTGACCGACCTGGTGCGGGCTCTGACTACCGGGCCGGCATCCGTCATCGGTCGGACCGCGGGGCTCGGCGAGGGAGATATGGCCGATCTTTGCCTGTTTGACCCCACTGCGACCTGGACCGCCGACGACAGCACCCTGGTTTCAGCCGGACGCCATGCACCGGTCATCGGCCGAGAGCTGCCGGGCGTGGTCCGGCTGACCCTGGTCGAGGGTCAGAAGGCCTGGGACGCGCTCCAGGTCTGAGCCCGGAAATGCGGCAGAGGTCCGGTGACCTCTGTCGATACCATCACAGAATCTCCCCCTCTTGCTGAAAAGACCTTGATGGCAGGCACCTGTGCCAACGTATTCTTGTAGCGGTCGACCTAAGGTCGCTCAAGGACTACGTGGCAACGCCGGCACCCGGACGTTCCGGCGCCCGACAATAATAAATCAGGAGTCATCCCGTGAAATCAGCACACTTCCCGCATCGGGTGGCGGTGGCCGCCACCCTGTGCGCATCCCTGTTGTTCCCCTCTCTTGGGCAGGCCCAGGAACAGGCACCCAAGGAGATCCTCGAACGCAGCTTCTGTGTCTTTGATCCGGTGGGGGCCAATGGCCCGCTGTTCGCCATCACCAAGACCTTCCAGCCGGTGGCCCTGAAGCGGGGTATCAAGCTCGACCTGCGGGCCTATACCGATGAAAAGGTGGCGGCCGAGGACTTCAAGGCCGGCCAGTGTGATGCCGTTCTGCTGACCGGCACCCGAGCCCGCGAGTTCAACAAGTTTACCGGCAGCCTCGAGGCCATGGGCGCGGTACCGGGCGAAGAGGAGATGCGCCTGCTGTACAACACCCTGAGCCAACCCAAGGCCCGGCCGTTACTGGTGAACGGACCCTACGAGGTCGCTGGCGTGTTCCCGGCCGGCGCGATCTACCTGCATACGCGGGATCGCAATATCGACTCGGTGGAGAAGCTGCAGGGCAAGCGCATCGCGACCCTGGATTATGACGAGGCATCGGTGCGTATGGTGCGCCACGTCGGCGCCTCGGTGGTGGGTTCCAACTCCGCTAATTTCGCCGGCAAGTTCAACAACGGCAGCGTCGATCTCGCCTATGCTCCGGCGGTGGCCTACCAGCCCCTGGAGCTGTACAAGGGCGTGAATCCGGACGGTGCTGTGGTCCGCTATGCGCTCGCCTACATGAACTTCCAGGTGATCATTCACCGGGATCGCTTCCCGGATGACGCCGGGCAGATGGTCCGAGACCAGGCTATCCAGCGGCTGGACGAAGCCTACGGGATCATTGCAGAGGCTGAAGCCGGCATTCCCGAAGATGTCTGGATGAGCCTGCCGCAGGAAGATACTGCCGAGTACGACAAGATGCTGAGAAAGGTACGTCTGTCTCTGCTGGAGGATGGTGTTTACGACAAGCGTGCCATCAAGCTGATGAAGGCGATTCGGTGCCGGGTGGATGGTGCCCGTGCGGAGTGCGCCTCCTGAGAGCAAGGGCCCGCGGCGCGGGCCCGATGCTCCTTACTGAACCGCATCCTTCAGGGCTTTACCCGCCTTGAACCCGACCGTCTTGCTGGCCGGAATCCGGATGGACGCCCCGGTCTGGGGGTTGCGGCCACTGCGGGCCTCACGGCTGCGGATATTGAAGGTTCCGAAGCCGATCAGGCTGACATCCTCGCCACGGGCGGCAGCGGCGGATACCTGGTCGGTGAAAGCGGCAATGACTTCGCCGGCTTTTTCCCGGGTCATACCGGTGCGGTCCGCAATGGCGGCAGCGAGTTCAGGTTTACGCATGGGAGAGTCCTCTTATTGTCGTTGTCGACAGAAATCTATAGTGGCTCGGCGCAGATTGTGCAAACCGGGCTGTTACCAAAGCATCGGCTGAAGGCGTCATTTGCGGCCTCCGTCTCATAAAAACCGACCCTGACAAGCCATAATGCCCGCCGGTTACAGTTCGTAACATTTGGGCCGGCTGCCGGTGTCGAGTCCGCGCGATCAGAACAAGAATGTAAAAAAGGTACAGAAGTCATGACCGACCTCCGCAAATCCCCCCGATCTCCGAGCACCCTGCGGGTCCGCTTCCGTGGCCTGCTCTCTGCGCTTGCCGTCACGACCCTGGTCACTGGCTGCGGTGCGATTGACCACATGATGTACAAGACCACCGGTGACGTCATGCAGGGATTCTCCCGCAATCACACGGTTCCGTACCTGATGAAGTCACAGGATCTGGCCATGGGATGTGCCATGAGCGAGGCAACGGCACCGCTGCTGATGTCCTTCGGCCGGGTCACGGATGAACCGGACCAGCTGGCGGTCATGCTGTACCTTTCCTCGGGTGGTTGTGCCGAGGAGCAGGCCAGGGAGTACGAGCTGGATGCCCTGGCGGCCCTGCACGGAATGGAGGCGGAGGAAGCGGAAGATGCCATGATTCGCCAGAAACGGGCCTATGCTCTCGCCTCCCGTCGCTACTTCCGGGCCTGGCAGCACCATGAAACCCATTACGGCGAAGTCGGGACCGGTGAGTGCCCGGAATTCGAGGATGACATGGACGAGTTCATGTACTTCGCCGGCCTGCTGTCGGGCCTGCAGGCACTGAATGCCCAGATCCAGTCCACCTCGTCGATCGGTGTGCCGGCCAATATCGGTTCTGTCGTGGCACGGGGCACCAGTTGTCTGGCTAACGACAAGTGGTGGGGAGCACCCATGGCTTTGCGCGCTACTGTCTGGGCGATGATTCCCGGAGCCCAGCCCGAGGGTGAGGATGCCTTTGAGCGGCTGGAGATCGCCGACGATCAGGGTGAGGCCGCAGGCGTCCGCCTGCCGCATGTGTTCCATGCCATCGCCGCCCTGAACAAGGGTGATGAGCCACTGCTTCGGGAAGTTATTCGAGAGCATGCCGAATCCCTTGAGCAGGATCCGGCGAACGAGGACTGGCGCTTCGTCGACGCCATGGCCACCAACATGATCGTGGCCATTTCCGACCGGATGTGGGTGGAGAATACCGGTCACCGTACGCCACTTGGCCAGCTCGGCACCTTCTGGGACGACCGGAAAGAGTCGGTCGAAACCATGGATCTGGATGATCTGCTGTAAAAAAACGGTTGCCGGGGATAGTTAGTTATGACCAAGGCTGGTTTTCGTCGTACCGGACTGGAGTGGTTTTCGTCGCTGCCGGCCTGCTTGCTGCTGTTGGCGGTGGTGTTGTTCTCCACCAGCAGTGATATCCACAACCGGATGCTGCAGACCGGTGAGCAGCTGTGGAGTGGTTATTACAAACTCCGGATGGATCCGGTGGCACCGGAGTGCGATCCGAACCGGGATATCGAAGCCGCCGTTGCCGCCGAGATGGCGCAGGAGCCGGAGAGCGACGACCCGATGGCTGCGTTGCTCGGCGCCGAGGAAAAGGATCCGGACGAGGTACGCCTGGCGATCGAACGATCAGTCGCGGACTGCAAGGCGGCTTACCAGAATTATCAGAACCTGAAGAACAACCTTACGCCGGGGGTCAAGGTCTACCGGGCGGTGGAGCTGTTTGTCGCGGACGTCATCGCCCTTGGCCTGGAGTCGCAGCGCTACATCCTGGTCATTCTGGTCATGCTGTGTGCTGTGACCGCTACCCTGACCCGTCATCACATTGCCATGCGGGCGATGGAAACCCGGCTGGATTACACGGTTTCCCACGCCCTGCAAACCATTGCCAATGCCATGTTGCTGGGATCCAGCGTGATCTTCCGCCAGGCCAGCCTGGGGTCGGACACCCTGGTTTCCGGTGAGGAATTGCTGCTACACAACCTCTGGATCGCCGGCTTTGCCTGTCTGACCCTGGCCAGCCTCTATCGGTTGTTGCGGGTGCCCCGGGATCTTCAGGAAGGCGGCAACCTGAACAAGGCATTCCTGGCGGTGCCGCTCTATACCGTCATGTGCCTGATCTCGGGCACCTATTTCGCCCTGATTGGCCACGCCTCGGGCATTGGTATCTACCTGGGCAAGATGATGGAGCTGGCGGACATGTTCCTGAATGTCGGGCTGTATGTCTGGGTGGGTATGATGCTCAAGCAGACCCGTCTGGCGACCCTGGTGTTCAACGTGTTCCGGCCCTGGCGCATGCCGCCGGAACTGCTGGCGGTGGTGGCCGTGCTGGTGGCTGCGGTGCCCACCGCCTACACCGGTGCCTCCGGGATCTTTGTCATCGCTGCCGGGGCGGTGATTTACAGTGAGCTTCGTGCCGCCGGGGCCCGGCGCCAGCTGGCGCTGGCCGCCACCGCGATGTCCGGGTCCCTCGGGGTGGTGCTGAGGCCATGCCTCCTGGTTGTGGTGATCGCCTACCTGAACCGGGAAGTGACCACCGATGAACTGTTCGGCTGGGGTATCTGGGTTTTCATGCTGACGGCCGCAATGTTTACCCTGGTGGCACTGTCGGTAAACCGCCAGAGCCGGTTTGATCTGGCACCGTCCTCACAGGCGTTACCGGAGATGCTCCAGGCGCTGAAACCCCTGATCCCCTATGTGCTGGTGATTGCGGTGGTGGTCCTGTTTTACCGCTATGCCCTGGATGTGGGGATGGATGAGTTCTCGGCGCCCCGGTTGCTGCCGGTAATCATGCTGGCCATCCTGCTGTATGAGCATATCAGCCTGAAGAACCGCAGAGGCAGGGCGTCCGGGGAGATCAACCACCAGGGCCTGGAGCGCAGCGTCCGGGGCGCGACCAACGATACCACGGCGGAAATTGGCGCGCTGCTGCTGCTACTGGGGCTCTCAGTCAGCATCGGCGGTGTGATCGAACGCTCCCATATCATGCAGAGCTTTCCCCAGGCCTTCGACAGTGCCTGGTCCGCGATGCTGCTGATGGTGGTGATTCTGGTCATCCTCGGGATGATCATGGATGCGTTCGGGGCGGTCATCCTGGTAACCGCCACCGTGGCCAGTATTGCCTACGCCAGCGGTATTCACCCCGTCCACTTCTGGATGGTCACCCTGGTGGCCTTCGAGCTGGGTTATCTGAGTCCGCCGGTGGCGCTTAACCATCTGCTCACAAGGCAGGTGGTGGGCGAGGCCGAGGTCACGGCAGCGCAACAGGAAACCGGTACCTTCTATCAGCGCCACGAGCGGATCATCCTGCCCCTGATTGCCATGGGGATCTCGCTGTTGCTGGTGGCCTTTGGCCCGTTGATCTTCTACGCCTGATTGGCAGATTTCCAGATCACCTCGGGGGGTGGCCTGGTTCCGAGTTTTGACAGGGGGCTGGCGGTGAGCCAGTCCTGAAGCCTGCCGGCGAGCTCGGGGTTCCCCAGAACCCTGATTTCCCCCGACCCTATCGCCTCGTTGAGCGTCTGCTCGCAAATCCAGACCCGGGTCATCGCCCTGAGGGAGCTGCGCACAAACAGGTCGACCTCGTGGCCGGGATCGTGCAGGCAGAGGTCAATTTCACCTTCACGCGCCACCAGCCACCAGTGCCGGGCACCTTTCGGGGCGTCCGGGTACTCAAACTCCACCACCACCTGCCGATTACCAAAAACGTCAGGATTAATGCTCCGGCGCATGTCCCACATGAGCAGGCCTGCATCCAGATCCCCCTCGCTAAGGTCAGATCTGGCCCACCGGTGCCCCCAGGCACCCAGCAGCTCCACCACCGGCCGAAGCTCGCGGCCCGCCTCGGTGAGTTCGTAAACGGAGTGGCCCTGTTCGCTGCCGGTTCTGATCACACCTGCACGCTCAAGGGTCTTCAATCGGCGGGACAACATGGTGGGTGAGATCAACGGCAAGCCCCGCTGGAGCTCAGAAAAACGGGTACTGCCGGCGATCAGCTCTCGGATGACGAGGAGCGTCCATCGTTCGCACAGAAGCTGGGTAGATTGAGCAAGGGGACAGAATTGGCCATAGCTCAGCATCGCAGATCCTCCCCGCTTGGCTGAGTAAGACGACAGGAGCCGCTACAGATTGTGTAGTAGTTCGATCTACTGCAAATGCTAGTCTTTGATTGTTCGAAGCGCAAAACGCGCAGGGAGGGCATCATGAGTGAATCATTGTTCAACCGACTCGGCGGCGTGGAAGGCATCACGCAGATTGCGAATGATGTGGTTGATAACCATGCTGCAAACAAGCTTATCGGCGTCCGGTTTGCCGGCGCTGATCTGCCAAAACTCAAACATGCGGCGGCCACTTTCTTCGTGACCGCGACGGGAGGCCCATCCGATGCCTATCAGGGTAAGGATATGATGTCGGCTCACCGTGGTATGAACATCTCTCCGGCCGAGTTCATGGCCGTTCTGGACGACGCGCTGCTGGCGCTGGATAGGAATGGTATTGGTCAGAGGGAGCAGGAGGAAGTGCTGTACGCCCTGTATGGGCTGAGGTCCCAGGTAGTAGCGGTCTGAACGAATCCGGGGCGTGAACATGGGGTCAGATGAAAGCCTTCATCTGACCCCTTTTTATACCGCGAATCCGGATCATGAACCCGGGGTCAGAAGAACGCTTTCTTCTGACCCCATTTTCACTATGAAACTCAGCTCAGCTTCGGTCCGGCCTCAACGATGGAGTCGGCCACGTCGAACTTCTTGAAGTTCTCAACGAACTGGGCAATCAGTTCCTGGGCCTTGCCGTCGTAATAGTCCGGGCTGACCCAGGTATTGCGCGGGTTCAGCAGTTCGGTATCGACACCCGGCACGTGCTTGGGAACGTCCAGGTTCAGGGCGTCCAGGTGCTCGGTTTCCACGTCGTCCAGGTCGCCGTTCTGGATTGCGGCGATGATGGCGCGGGTGGTCGGGATGCTGAAACGGCTGCCTTCGCCGTAGGGGCCGCCGGTCCAGCCAGTGTTAACCAGGAATACCTTGCTGCCGAACTCGTCCATGCGCTTCATCAGCAGCTCGGCGTAGACGCCGGCCGGACGCGGGAAGAACGGTGCGCCGAAGCAGGTGGAGAAGGTGGACTTGAGCTTTGAAGAGGAGCCCATCTCGGTGGAACCCACCAGGGCGGTGTAGCCGCTCAGGAAGTGGTAGGCCGCCGCTTCACGGTTCAGGATGGACACGGGCGGCAGCACGCCGGTCATGTCGCAGGTCAGGAACACGATGTGGGACGGCTCGCCGGCCCGGTTCTCGATCACGCGCTTCTCCACGTGCTCCAGCGGGTAGGCACAACGGGAGTTTTCGGTGAGGGAAACGTCGGTGTAATCCGGTACGCGGGTTTCCTCGTCGATCATCACGTTTTCAACGATGGCGCCGAAACGGATAGCGTCCCAGATGATCGGTTCGTTCTTCTGGCTCAGATCGATGCACTTGGCGTAGCAGCCGCCTTCGATGTTGAAAACGGTACCCGTGCCCCAGCCGTGCTCGTCGTCACCGATCAGGTAGCGGTGCGGATCGGCGGACAGAGTGGTCTTGCCGGTGCCGGACAGACCGAAGAACAGGCAGGTTTCGCCAGTCTCGCTGACGTTGGCGGAGCAGTGCATCGGCAGCACGTCTTTCTCGGGCAGCAGGAAGTTCTGCACGGAGAACATCGCCTTCTTCATCTCGCCGGCGTAGTGCATGCCCGCCAGAAGCACCTTACGCTTGGCAAAGTTGATGATCACGCAGCCATCGGAATTGGTGCCGTCACGCTCGGGTACACACTCGAAGTTGGCGGCGTTGAGGATCTGCCATTCCTGCTTGTCGGCCTGGTTGTAGCTGTCCGGGCGGATGAACAGGTTCTGGCCGAACAGGTTCTGCCAGGCGGTCTCGGTGACCATCTTCACAGGCAGGTAATGCTCGGGATCGGAGCCGACGTGCACGTGGGCTACGAACTGGTCCTTTTCCGCGATGTAGGCTTCAACGCGATCCCACACGGCGTCGAACTTGTCAGCGTCGAACGGACGGTTGATCGGCCCCCACTGGATGTCGTCGGCGGTGCTGGGCTCCTCGACGATGAAGCGGTCCATAGGAGACCGGCCCGTACGATCACCGGTTTTCACCACCAGTGAACCGTTACAAGCCAGCTGGCCTTCGTTACGTGCCAATGCCAGCTCGACCAGTCGTGCTGTACTCAGATCAGTATAAGTGTTGCTCACTTCGACCTCGCCCTCGGGATGTCTTCGTGATTGCCCAGGCCGTCCCCCCAAAATTGACGGAAATCTGAGCAATCGGGTCAATTCAGGCGCGCTATTATGCCAGAGACGCCGGTAAAAAACGACTGCCCTGGAAGCCGCGCCAGCTGGGGCTTCCGGGCAAATATAAGTCCGCGTTCAGTGTAACGTATGGCCGGTGAAAAGGTGATCAATGTCATTTCTATCGAAGCGATAGTGAGAATGACAGAACTGGCAATCCATTTCGATGGAGCCCTGCTCATCCAGGATGCTGTAGCACTCTTCCTTGCCGATAGCCTCCAGGGCGCCAAGGGTCCGCTCCCGGGAACAGCTGCACCGGAAAGCCACCGGTTCCGGGTCAAACAGGCGCACCGTCTCCTCATGGAACAGCCGGTACAGCAGGGTCTCGCTGTCCAGTTCAAGCAGCTCGTCGGCCTCGACCGTGCGGGCCAGGTGATTGACCCGTTCCCACAGCTCGTCGTCCTCCTCGGTATGGCCCGGCAGACGCTGAAGCATCAGGCCGGCGGCACCGTTCTCGTCGGCGAACAGGAACAGGCTGGTGGCAAGCTGTTCGGAGCGCTCGAAGTACTCTTCCAGGCAGCCCGCCAGGCTGTTTTCCTCACGGGGCACGACGCCCTGGTAGCGCTGGCCCTGGGCCGGGGTGATGGTGATGGCCATGCGACCCTGGCCCAGCAGGGCTTCGAAATCCTCTTCGCTGATGGAATGCTCGTCAAACCGGGCCAGCCCGCGGATATGGCGGTCGTGGCTGCACTCGGCCATGAGCGTGCTGATCGGGCCGTCGCCCTGGGCCTGCAGTGACAGGGTACCTTCGAACTTCAGGGAAGAACTCATCAGCACACTGGCGACCAGTGATTCGCCCAGCAGCTCGCGCACGGAATCCGGGTAGGGCGCCTGGCTGCCGATTTCCCGAAAACTCTCGCCCAGCTGGACCCAGGCACCCCGCACCTGGCTGTGCTCGAAGATAAAGCGTTGGAACTGGTCACGGGATGCCATGGTCTGTCTCCTGGAAATTGAATACTGGAATCGGGGTAAAGGGTTGGTCGGTCCCGCCGGAGCGGGACTCAGATACCGTGCTGTTCGCGGAAGCGCCGGATATCCCGGCGGTCCTTCTTGTTGGGCCGGCGCGCGGGAGGTAGCTGGGCCGCCTGCATGGTTTTACGCTGCCAGGCGAGATCCTCGCGACGTTTCACGCTGTCTTCGGTCTCGTGATAGAGCTTCTGGGCCTCGGGCGCACCCCGGCGGCGGTCACTGATGTCGTCAATGATCACCACCTTTTCCTGCCAGCCCAGGCGCAGGGTCACCTTGGCGCCGGTTTCCACGATCTTGCCGGGCTTGCTGCGCTGGTTGTTGTAGTGAACCTTGCCGCCCTCGATGGCTTCCTTGGCCAGGGAACGCGTTTTGTAGAAGCGCGCAGCCCAGAGCCATTTGTCGAGTCGTACCTTCTGGTCGTCAGCGTTGGTCGCCGTCATGTCTCCTCACCTGATGAGCGTACGGTCGAATTATAACCGGCTCACCGGTTCGATGGCAGGGGTTGGCGTTGCCGAAGTGCGGGCAGGACTTCGTTGAAATGATGGATGCTGGGGATCTCCGGGTGCCGTTCCCGCGCCGGCTGCCGGCTGTCCGGCGCCAGGATGGCCAGGCATTGGCCGATGCCCGCAGTCCGGGCACTTTCAAGCACGGGAAAGCTGTCGTCCACCATCAGGGTGCTCGGGGCGGTGTAAGGAGTTACTGACTTCAGGTCCTGCCAGAACAGGGGATCCTCTTTGGGCTTGCCCAGGTCGTGGCTGGAAACGATGCTGTCGACATAGCGATCAAGCCCGGTGCGCTCCAGCTTCAGGGCCAGCGGATCGGGGTGGCAGTTGGTCACGATCACCGAACGCAACCCGGCGGCCTTGAGGGCTTCGAGAAAATCCGTGACGTGGGGACGGTAACCGATGCGGTCGCCCACTTCGGCCTTGAGCCCGGTAATATCAACGGACAGTTTCTCGCTCCAGTAATCGGTGCAGTACCAGTTCAGGGAGCCCCGCTCGGCCATGATCATGGGGATCAGGGTGTCTTTGGCCTGCTGCGGGTGCAGGTCGAACTGCTCGGCATAGCGCCGGGGCAGGTGCTCGAGCCAGAAGTGATTGTCGAAGTGCAGGTCGAGCAGGGTTCCGTCCATATCGAGGAACACCGTCTCAACGGAAGACCAATCCACCATAAACAAAACAGCCTGAAGAGATTTTCTTCAGGCTGCCGGAGAATCCCGGCCAAGACAAGCCGGAAAAGTACGGATTTGCGGGGATCAGTTGCCGGACTGTTCCACCGTTTCCGGCTTCTTGCCGGTGCGGGTGCAGCCGAGGCAGCGTACGAAGGTGGCCTTGGCCGGGCCTACCACCAGGACTTCGCCGGCTTCACCGGCGTTGCCGCCGAGCGCGGAGAACGGCAGGGATACCAGGTAAACCGCACTGCCAATAATGGTGGTGGCCAGCAGGGCAGGGCGGACAAAGAGCGCGTCTCCGGTCATGGCCAGCGCGGACGGAGTCTCATCGACGGCCTGGGCATGGCCAACAGATGAGAAAGCCATCAGGCAGGCTGCCAGGGTGGCCATGAGTGTGCGGGAAATCTTGCGGGTCATTGTACTGTCTCCTGAACTTTGTCGGCCCTGTTGATGCTCGGGTTTGGCAATATCGGCATGAGGGTCGGACATTCAAAGGACGACCCTATTGTAGACCGTGAGCATTAATCCTCTGTTAACTATGAATCATATTTGCGCATTTTCAAACGATTTTTCGTTGCAAAATGTGCGCTTTGCGACACTAGCGCTGGCATTTCGGGCAATAGACGGTGGAGCGGTTGTTCATCCGGATTTCCTTCAGGGTAGCGGCGCATTCCTTGCACGCCTCACCGCCCCGGCCATAGACCAGCAGGGACTGGGCAAAATATCCGGGCTTGCCATCACTGTTCACAAAGTCCCGCAGGGTGGTGCCGCCCATCAGGATCGCGGCGCTCAGGGTCTTCCGGATCGCTTCGGCGAGCCGGTGATAGCGTTCCAGGCTGATCCGGCCGGCCTTGCGTTTGGGGTGAATGCCGGCCTTGAACAGAGCCTCGTTGGCGTAGATGTTGCCCACACCCACCACCACGTGATTGTCCATGATGAACGATTTCACCGGTGTCTGTTTGCCCCTGGACAGCCGGAACAGCAGCGGGCCGTTGAATTCCGGTGACAGCGGCTCCGGGCCCAGATTCGCGATCAGCGGGTGACTGGCGGCGGTTTCGGTCCAGAGCCAGCAGCCGAAGCGGCGGGGATCGTTGAAGCGCACGATCACGCCGGAGGCAAGCGTCAGGTCAATGTGGTCATGGCTCTGGGGCGGGGCGTTGTCGGTGATAACCCTCAGGCTGCCGGACATGCCCAGATGCACAATTACCGTGCCGCCATCGAGGTTAATAAAAAGGTACTTGGCGCGCCGGTCCACGTTGCGGATGACCTGGCCTCTCAGCCGCTCGGGCAGATCCTCCGGAACCGGCCAGCGCAGCCGGCCATTGCGCACCACAACATCGGTGATGGTCTGGCCTTCGCAGTGGGGCGCAATGCCCTGGCGGGTGGTTTCAACTTCGGGTAATTCGGGCACGCGGGCGATCTCCGGTGGTCTGCAGCGGGCAGTGTTACCAAACAGGGCAGACAAGTGTAATCAGTAACAAATTTTCGGCCAAATTCGGTTGTTGCAGCGAACACCTGTACGCTAAAGTTGAGGTGTTGGTTTGTTTCCCCTTCGAGTGTTTGCGCAATACCCCGATGTATCGCTCGCCGAACGGCTGCAAGCCGCCGATCTGATTTTGAGGAAATACTATGTGGTTCAACGGTCTCCTTGACCTCTCGGTGCCGCAACTGATCCTGGTTGCCCTGGCCCTGACGCATGTCACCATCGTAAGCGTGACGCTTTATCTGCACCGCCATTCCGCCCATAACTCGCTGGATCTGCATCCTGCGCTGGCGCATTTTTTCCGGTTCTGGCTGTGGCTGACCACCGCCCAGAACACCAAGGAGTGGACGGCGATCCATCGCAAGCACCACGCCAAGTGTGAAACCGAGGAAGACCCCCACAGCCCGGTGGTTCTGGGCATCCGGAAAGTGCTCCTCGAAGGCGCCGAACTCTACGCCGAGGCGGCTACCCCGGAAACCCTGCAACGCTATGGCCAGCGCACCCCGGAAGACTGGGTCGAGCGCAAACTCTATACCCCGCACAAGCATCTCGGCATTGTCATCATGGCAGCGCTCAACCTGATGCTGTTCGGCGTGCACGGTATCTGGATCTGGGCCCTGCAAATGCTCTGGATTCCGGTCTGGGCGGCTGGTGTGGTCAATGGCATCGGCCATTACCTGGGCTACCGCAACTTCGAGTGCGCTGATAATGCCCGCAACATCTCCCCGATCGGCATCCTGATCGGCGGCGAGGAGCTGCACAACAACCACCACACCTACCCGAATTCTTCCAAACTGTCCCGGCGCTGGTACGAGGTGGACATTGGCTGGGGCTACATCCGCCTGTTCCAGCTGTTCGGTCTGGCCAAACCCAAGGGTTACCGCCCCATCGCCCATTACGTACCGGGCAAGCAGGACGTGGATGTGGAAACCGTGATGGCTATTGCCAACAACCGCTTCGACATCATGCGTCAGTACCGCAAGCGGGTGATGGAGCCGGTGCTGCGCCAGCAGAAAGCGCTGATGGATGACGAAATCCGCCCGCGCTACCGCAAGCTCAAGCGCCTGCTGTCACGGGAAGTCACGCTGATCCACCCGCGGGAGAAAGAGCACCTGGAAACCGTGCTGGAGCGGCACGAGATCCTCAGGCAGATCTACGAAAAGAGCCACGAACTCCAGGCCCTGTGGCGCCAGCGCGGGCTCAAGCCCCAGGAAAAACTGCAGGCGCTGATGGACTGGTGCAAAGAGGCGGAAGCCAGCGGCATCCGCTACCTCGAAGAGTTCGCCGCGCACCTGCGGGCCTACTCGCTGCGGCCGGCGGCCTGAGCGGGCACCCATGAAAAAGGGGTCGGAAGAAAACTTTCTTCCGACCCCCCAGATTGCTGACAAACCCTCGCCATCGCGGCGGGGGTTTGTTGTAATTGGGGTATCGACTTTTCAGAGGCTGCCCCATGCTCAAAGAGCCGTCCCCGCAACAACATGAACTCGAGATGGTCAGTCTCGAATCGCTGGTTCCCGATAATCACCTTCTCCGCAAAATTGATCAGTACATCGATTTCGAATTTATCCGTGACCGGGTGCGTCATTTGTACTGCTCGAACAATGGCCGGCCGGCACTGGATCCGGTGGTGCTATTCAAAATGCTGTTTCTGGGCTATCTGTTCGGCATTCGCAGTGAACGGCAGTTGGTGCGGGAGATACAGGTCAACGTGGCGTATCGCTGGTTCTTGCGCTTCAACCTGACTGACAAGATTCCAGACGCTTCCACCCTGAGCCAAAACCGCCGGCGGCGGTTCCAGGATAGCAGCATCTATCAGGAGATCTTTGATGAGATCGTGCTTCAGGCGATGGGCTATGATCTGGTTGGTGGCGAAGTGCTTTATACCGACAGCACGCACCTCAAGGCCAATGCCAACAAGAACAAGTATGACCTGAAGCAGGCGGAGGAGAAGGTGGCCGCCTACCTCGACAGTCTGGAAGACGCCATCGAAGGCGATCGTAAAGCCCAGGGTAAAAAGCCCTTGAAAACGAAGCTGTC
>NZ_QNRO01000002.1 GCF_003315345.1 Marinobacter pelagius | reverse complement strand
GGAACTCAACTACGGAGTCGATCTATCAACCATCTGAGGGTGGTATCAGATTGATGGGGTGAAGGTGCCCCATCAACCATTAAATCCGTATACCCTTAAATCCAAGGAGAGAACCTGATGAGAGTATCGCGCATAATCTTCAAACCCCTGGCTCTGGCGGTGGCCGTTGCGTCGTTTGGCGCCCTGGCTGCCACTGACGCCACCAAACACCCCGATGACCCTGCATCCACGGCCTACGAGGGCACGCCCAGCACCATTGCTCCGGAATCCGCCAAGGTCGTGCGCAGTCCCGGCGCGCCGGATCTGTCCGAAGCAGAATTCGAGAAAGCCAAGAAGATCTTCTTCCAGCGCTGCGCCGGCTGTCACGGCGTTCTGCGCAAGGGTGCCACCGGCAAACCCCTGACCCCGGATATCACCCAGGAACGGGGCCTCGACTATCTGAAAGCCTTCATCACCTATGGCTCCCCGGCAGGCATGCCCAACTGGGGTACGTCCGGCGACCTTACCGAAGATGAAATCGAGCTGATGGCCAAATACCTGATGCACGAACCACCGGAGCCACCGGAGTTCAGCCTGGCCGACATGAAAGCTACCTGGGAAGTACTGATCCCACCCGAGGACCGCCCCAAGGAGCAGATGAACGACCTGAACCTGAAAAACCTGTTCAGCGTGACGCTCAGGGACGCCGGCCAGATTGCCCTGATCGATGGTGACTCGAAGGAAATCGTCGAGGTGATTGATACCGGGTACGCGGTGCACATCTCGCGCATGTCTGCCTCCGGCCGTTACCTCTTCGTCATCGGACGGGACGCCCTGATCAACATGGTGGACCTGTGGATGGAGCATCCCGACACCGTGGCCAAGATCAAGGTCGGTCTTGAAGCCCGCTCGGTGGAAACCTCCAAATACAAGGGCTACGAGGACAAGTACGCCGTTGCCGGCACTTACTGGCCACCACAGTTCGTGATCATGGATGGCCAGACCCTGGAGCCCAAGAAAATCGTCTCCACCCGGGGCATGACCGTGGATACCCAGGAATACCATCCGGAACCACGGGTTGCCGCCATCGTGGCCTCCCACGAACATCCGGAGTTCATCGTCAACGTCAAGGAAACCGGCAAGATCAAGCTGGTGAACTATCAGGACCTGGACAACCTGAGCGTTGCCACCATCGATGCCGCCCGGTTCCTGCATGACGGTGGCTGGGACAGCAGCATGCGGTACTTCATGACTGCCGCCAACCAGTCCAACAAGATCGCGGTGGTCGATTCCAAAGAGCGTGAACTTGAGGCTCTGGTGGAAGTGGGCAAGATCCCCCATCCCGGCCGTGGCGCCAACTTCGTAGACCCGGAGCACGGTCCGGTCTGGGCAACCAGCCATCTTGGCGATCCGACCATCCAGCTGATCGGCACAGACCCCGAGGGTCATCCCGACAAGGCCTGGAAAGTGGTCCGTACGCTCAACGGCCAGGGTGGCGGTTCGCTGTTCATCAAGACCCATCCGAAGTCCGACAACCTGTATGTGGACACGGCTCTGAATCCGGCCGAGGCCGTCAGCCAGAGTGTTGCGGTTTATGACATCAACAATCTGGAAGCCGGCTACGAGGTACTGCCGATTGCCGAGTGGGCCGACCTGGGCGAAGGGCCCAAGCGCGTGGTTCAACCGGAGTACAACGTGGCCGGTAACGAAGTCTGGTTCTCCGTGTGGAACGGCAAGGAGCAGACCTCTGCCCTGGTGGTTGTCGATGACAACACACGCGAGCTGAAGAAGGTGATCAAGGACGAACGGCTGGTGACCCCCACCGGCAAGTTCAACGTCTACAACACCCAGCACGACGTGTACTGACCCGTTTCCGGCCCGGAGGACAGACCAATGAGACTGGATAGTACTGACAAGCAACTGATCAACCTGTACCAGCGGGATCTCCCGGTGTGTGAACGCCCATACCTGGAGATGTCCCGACAACTGGGCATCTCCGAGGGTGAGGTTATCGATCGTTTGCAGGCACTCCAGTCCGATCAGGTCGTCAGCCGGGTCGGACCGGTCTTCGAACACCGGCGGGCAGGCGCCAGCATGCTTGCCGCGGTGGCCGCACCGGAGGAACAGATGGACCTGGTGGCTGCCCGTATCAATCGTGCTCCGGGGGTCAATCACAACTACGCCCGGGAACACACCTACAACCTCTGGTTCGTCATGACCGCACCGGATGAAGACACCCTTGATGAGCGGCTCGACGAACTGGAACACCAGCTGCGCCTGCCGATGCTAAGACTCCCCATGGTCGAGGGTTACCACATCGATCTGGGCTTCGACATCGACTGGGAGGCGTTACCGTGAACACCTCCATTGATTACCTGGGGGTGGTACCGGAAGTGGCCGGCCAGGGGCCGATCAGCGCCTGGGGGCTGTTACGGCTTCGACAGCGGCTGGAGCATGGGCTACCCCTGACCGCCCGGCCCTGGCAGACCCTTGCCGAGCAAACCGGCCTGACCGAACAGGAAGTCATGACCGCCGTGGACCAGTGGCAGGACCAGGGCCTGATCAAAAGGCTCGGCCTGGTGGTGAAACACCGCACCCTGGGCTACACCGCCAACGCCATGGTGGTCTGGAACGTGCCGGACCGCTGGGTCACGTCCGTTGGTGAGGCTATCGCCGGAGCACCCTTCGTAACCCTGTGCTATCAACGCCCTCGCCGGTTGCCGGACTGGCCCTACAACCTGTTCTGCATGATTCATGGCGTCGATCGCAACCGGGTGTTGTCCCAGATCGACAGTCTCATCGCCGACAAGCACCTTCAGGATTTTCCCCACGCGGTGCTGTTCAGCACCAAAGCCTACCGCCAACGGGGAGGCCGTTATGTCAGCCATGATTGAGCGCCCGCGCCGGGAGGCGCAGCTCCCGGCATTCACCGATCTGGAGAAAGACGTGATCAACCGGCTCCAGCACGGCCTGCCCCTGGTTGCCCGTCCTTACCTGGCGGTGGCAGAAGAGCTCGGAATCAGCGAACAGGCTCTGCTCGACACTCTCGAAAGACTGCTCGACGAGCGTGTCTTTACCCGCTTCGGCCCGATGTTCAATGCCGGCGAAATGGGTGGTGGCCTGACGCTCGCGGCGATGCGCGTTGCCGAACCGGACTTCGACCGGGTCGCCAGCCAGGTCAACGCCTTTGATGAAGTGGCTCATAACTATCGCCGGGAACATGAACTGAACATGTGGTTCGTTCTGGCGACCGAGACCGGTGAAGGTATCGCCGAGGTGATCGAACAGATCGAGGCGCGCACGGGATACCCGGTCTACAACATGCCCAAGGAGGAGGAGTTCCATGTCCGTCTCCACTTTCCCGTCTGAGCAGACCGCCGTCACCAGTTACCAGCTCTGCGCCACCGACCGGCAACTGATCCTGGCCACCCAGGCGGGCCTGCCATTGACCACCAATCCCTGGGCCACCCTGGGCGAGCAACTGGGCATCCCGGCGGAGGACGTTCTGGCGCGGTTCCAGCGCATGCAGGATGCCGGCGTGTTACGGCGGGTGGCCGCAGTGCCCGATCACTACAAACTCGGCTACCGCTTCAACGGCATGACCGTCTGGGACATCCATGACGAAGCCGTCCCGGAAATGGGTCAGCGCGTCGGCGAACTGCCCTTTGTCAGCCACTGCTACCGCCGCCCGAGACACCTGCCGTGGTGGGCCTACAACCTGTTTGCCATGGTCCACGGTACCAGCCGGCAGGAAGTGGAAGACAAGGCAAGTCAGATCAGAGACCTGCTGGCAGAGACCTGTTCCGGCCACACCATCCTGTACAGCTCGGCGATTCTCAAGAAAACCGGCTTACGACTGAAAAAGCAGGGAGATGCCCCATGTTCCGAATGACCCGCTACATCAAGAGCCTGATGCAGCCGACCCCGGTGCGTCCGGTTCCGAAGCCCTCCGGCCCGGTGGTGATCTGGAACCTGATCCGCCGCTGCAATCTCACCTGCAAACACTGCTATTCCATCTCGGCGGACATCGACTTCAAGGGCGAGCTGAGCACCGAGGAAGTCTACGCCACCATGGACGACCTCAAGGCCTTCGGCGTGCCGGTACTGATCCTCTCCGGCGGAGAACCGCTGATGCGCCCGGACATCTTCGAGATCTCCCACCGGGCCAAGGCCATGGGTTTCTACGTCGGCCTGTCCACCAACGGCACCCTGATCACCGAAGACAACATCGGCAAGATTGCCGGGGTGGGCTACGACTACGTCGGCATCAGCATCGATGGCCTGGAGCAAACTCACGACACCTTCCGCCAGAAAAAAGGCGCGTTCCGGGAATCCATGCACGCCGTGGCCCTGTGCAAGCAGGCAGGTATCAAGGTGGGCCTGCGCTTTACCCTGACCCAGGACAACTACCCGGAACTGCCGGCCATGCTCGACATGCTGGACGAGCACCACATCGACAAGTTCTACCTGTCGCACCTGAACTACTCCGGCCGGGGCGGTCGCAACCGCAAACGCGACGCCTGGTACGACATGACCCGAGACGCCATGAACCTGCTGTTCAACCACTGCCACGACGAGCTCAAGCGTGGTATCGAGCGGGAATACGTCACCGGCAACAATGACGCCGATGGCCCCTTCCTGATCGAATGGGCCAAGGAACACTACCCCGACCAGGTACCGGCCCTGACGCAGCGCCTGACCAACTGGGGTGGCAATTCCTCCGGCGTCAACATTTCCAACATCGACAACCTGGGCGTCGTGCACCCGGATACGTTCTGGTGGGACTACAACCTGGGCAATGTCCGGCAAACCCCGTTCTCGACAATCTGGTCCGATGCCCGGGATCCCCTGATGCAGGGTTTCCGCCAACACCCGAGACCGGTCAAGGGTCGATGCGCCGGGTGCAAATACCTTGGCATCTGCAACGGCAACACCCGGGTGCGGGCCTACAACATCTCCGGTGACTTCTGGGAAGAAGACCCCGGCTGTTACCTGACCAACGAGGAAATCGGTGTGGTGGATGCGCCCCGACGTGTGGCCGCCCCGGTGACAGAAATTCCGGTACACAACCTGTGAGGAGTGGCGCCATGACCCCCAATCCAAGGAAGAAATGCCTGGTGGAATTCCAGCTCGCGGAGCAGCCGCTGCGCCCCGGTGAAGTCGCCATTGTCGGCGCCGGCCCCGGCGATCCCGGCCTGCTGACCCTTCGGGCCCTGATGCTGATTCAGCAGGCGGACGCCATTGTCTATGACCGCCTGGTGTCGCCCCAGATCATGGAACTGGTCAACCCAGGTGCCGACCGCATCCACGTGGGCAAAGCCAGCGGCTGCCATTACGTGCCCCAGGAGGAGACCAACGAATTGCTGGTCAAACTGGCCACCGGCAAACGCAGAGTGGTCAGGCTCAAGGGCGGCGACCCGTACATCTTCGGCCGTGGCGGCGAAGAGGCGGAGGTGCTGGTGGATAACGACATCGATTTCCAGGTCGTCCCTGGCATCACATCCGCCGCCGGCTGCGCCTCCTATTGCGGCATCCCCCTCACCCACCGGGACTATGCCCAGAGCGTGACGTTCGTTACCGGCCATCGCAAAGCCGACCACTCTCTTGAGCTGAACTGGGCCGTACTCGCCGCTCCGGGCCAGACCCGCGTGTTCTACATGGGTCTGCACAACGCCCCGACCATTGTCCGGGAACTGACTGCCCATGGCCTTGCGGCCGACTGCCCGGCAGCCCTGGTGGAGCGCGGGACCACGCCCCTGCAGCACATGACAGTGACCACCCTTGAGGACCTTGAAGACACCATCCGCCGGGAAGACTTCCAGCCACCGACACTGATTATCGTCGGCGATGTGGTCAAACTGGCCGACAAACTGGCCCGGCCAGCCCAGGCGGGGTGGGACAGCGCCCTGACCCGCCCGGCCTGAGCAGCACCCGACAACCCGGAACATGGAGCCATCCCCGGTGACGCAACACAGACTACCAATCAGCCAGACCCTGAAATCCGCCCTGCTGCTGGGTGCCAGCCTGCTTGCTGCCCCGGCCCTGAAGGCAGAGACCGGCGCGCAAACCGAAGCCATCTACCAGCAACACTGCGCCAGTTGCCACGGCACCGACCGGCTCGGCGGCATGGGCCCGGCCCTGTTGCCGGAAAACCTCTCCCGGCTACGCCAGGCCGAGGCCGAGAGCGTCATCGCCGCCGGCCGACCTGCCACCCAGATGCCCGCCTTTGGCGATACCCTGAGCCAGGAATCGGTCACGGCATTGGCCAACTTTATCTACCAGCCTCCGGAAGTCACGCCGGTCTGGGGCGAACAGGAAATCCTCAGCAGCCACCTGTTACCCCACCCGAAAGGCAGCCTTCCCGATGAGCCGGTGTTCGAAGCCGACATGATGAACCTGTTCCTGGTGGTGGAAATCGGCGACCACCACGTCACCGTACTTGATGGTGACACCATGGAGCCCATTCATCGCTTCGCGAGCCGCTACGCCCTGCATGGCGGCCCCAAGTACAGTCCGGATGGCCGCTACGTCTACTTTGGCTCCCGGGACGGCTGGATCACCAAATACGATCTGTACAACCTGAAAGTGGTGGCGGAAGTCCGCGCGGGCATCAACATGCGCAACATTGCCGTCTCCGCCGATGGCAACTATGTCATGGCCGCCAACTACCTGCCCCACACCCTGGTGCTGTTCGACGCCACCAACCTGGGACTCATGGATGTCATTCCGGTGGAAAACGGCACCGGTGACAGCTCCCGGGTCAGTGCCGTCTATGCCGCCCCACCGCGGGACAGCTTCATCGCCGCGCTCAAGGACATTCCCGAAGCCTGGGAAATCAGCGTGACCGACGCCAAGGTCAACGTTCGCCGGATGCAGATCGACACACTGCTGGACGATTTCTTCTTCGACCCCGGATACGAACACGTCATCGGCGCCGCCCGCGACGGCAAACGCGGCTATGTGATCAACCTCGACACCGGTAACACCATCGCCAAACTGCCGCTTCCCGGCATGCCCCACCTGGGCTCCGGCATCACCTGGGAATACAAGGGCCGACGCGTGATGGCCACACCCCACTTCCGCACTGGTGCGGTGTCCATCATCGACATGGACAACTGGGAAGTGATCAAGACCCTGGAAACCCAGGGCCCCGGTTTCTTCATGCGCAGCCACGAAAACTCCCCCTATGCCTGGGTGGATGTGTTCTTCGGCCCCAACAAGGACAAGGTCCACGTCATCGACAAAAAGACCCTGGAGATCGTCAAAACCCTGCAGCCTGCTCCGGGCAAGGTCGCTGCCCACGTGGAATTCGACCGCGATGGCAAGAAGCTGCTGCTGAGTGTATGGGACAAGGACGGCGCGGTCATCGTCTACGACGCCGACACCCTGGAGGAGGAAAAGCGCATTCCGATGAACAAGCCTTCCGGCAAGTACAACGTCTGGAACAAGATCAACTACGAGGAAGGGACCAGCCACTGAGGGCCCGCAGGAATGAAAATGGGGTCAGATGAAAGTCTTCATCAGACCCCGTTTTGGCAGTATCCGCTCAGAGCATGGGGCTCCGGGCTTGAAGTTGGGGTCAGATGAAAGCTTTCATCTGACCCCGTCTTGGCGGGCCTCTCCGCAGCCAAAAGCTACCAACCTAAATCGACTCAGTGAAAAAGCCTTAATGATTTAAGTCATTTCAAAAGATGCTTTTCTGATACCATAATTTACCCATAGTCCAATCGGGGTCAGAACCATGAACAGCATCTTCAGGCCAGACGTCTCCTCCGCCCCCTGCATGCTGGGCGAAAACAACCCTGACATCATTCAGCAGGACAGCGCTCCCGCTGAAGTCGCTCTGCTTAACGGCCTCAGCCGGGTGTTCGGTATTCGTCTGGGCAACGACCAGCACAGCCCGGAAGCCCGATTCCTCGGCGATCTGACCCGCCTGTTTCATCAGCGCCGGATAGACGGCGAGACGAACCTGGAAAAACACGATTCCCCCTGGGCGAATGTTTATCTCATCCAGTACGGCATCCTGAGGCTGTTCCGGGAAGCGCCCAACGGCAAAATCTCTGTACACCACTTCTTCTCCGAGGGCGACCTGGTATGGCCGGTGTTTGGCCGCAGCCGGACGGTGCGAAACACCCTGTGCCTGACCTCCAGCACCCCGGCCACCCTCTGGGTCGCGGATTTTGCCGCGTTCCGGTCTGCCATCCAGTCCCATGGCGATGGTCTCTGGCCCCGTTTTGCCCTGGCACTGACCGAGGAATTGGCGGAGCTGACCAGCATGAGGGAATTCCGGAAGCACACCATGCCGGCCAGCGAGCGCTACAGGTTATTGCTGGAGGAATATCCGGAGCTGGTTCGAAGAGTGCCGGACAATCAACTGGCGTCCTGGCTGGGAGTGGTACCGGCGACTTTCTCGCGCCTGAAAACCGGTGCCGCTGACCGGGCCGTTCGCTGATCCGGGCACAAAAAAGGGCAGCCAGGAATCCTGACTGCCCAAAACCGCTCAACGCTTTGCAGAGCAATATCGATTAACCGTGAAGCTTCACTGCCAGTTCAGCCACATGCTTGCCCTGGAAACGGGCAATGGCGATTTCCTTTTCACTCGGCTGACGTGAACCGTCCCCGCCGGCGATGGTGGTCGCGCCATAAGGGGTGCCACCGTTGGTCTCCGAAATGTCGAAAAACTCTGGAATGCCATAGCCCAGTGGCACGATGACCATGCCGTGGTGCGCCAGGGTGGTCCAGAAGGAGGTAATGGTCTGTTCCTGGCCGCCGCCGGTGCCGGTGGATGCGAATACACTTGCCACCTTGCCGTGCAGTTTGCCTTCGGCCCAAAGACCGCCGGTCTGGTCCAGGAAATTGCGCATCTGACCGGACATATTGCCGAAGCGGGTAGGCGTGCCGAAGATGATGGCGTCGTAGTTGGCCAGTTCCTGCGGGTCGGCGACCGGTGCATCCTGGTCCGCCTTGCCGCCGGCATTCTGGAATGCCTGCTCCGGCATGGTTTCCGGCACCCGTTTGATCACCACGTCCGCGCCTTCGACACTGCGCGCACCCTCGGCCACGGTTTCGGCCATGCTTTCAATGTGACCGTACATGGAATGGTAAAGGACAAGAACTTTCGCCATCGGTAACCTCCCGTTGTTTAAGTATATACGGAAGGTTACTGCCAGCTGGATGACCATGAAACCGGAAGTTTTCCGATGCCTTGTTCAGTTTTTCTGAACATGGTCACGGAATGTTCATCCGCCACCATTGCGTACAACTGTACGCTGAAGTACCTTAGACCAATGGCTAATCCGGAATCCCCAGCAATGACCCAGACACAAGAGACCGTTGACTCCATTCACCACCGCATCGAGGAGTGGCTGAACAGTGCCACCCATGGCATTGGCGCCCTGCTCAGCGTGATCGGCACGGTGGCGCTGATTGCCGGCGCAAGCCAGTCCGGCGATGCGTGGAAAATCGTCAGCTTCAGTATTTTCGGGGCCTCCCTGATCCTTCTGTACCTGGCCTCTGCGCTTTATCACGGCGCCCGACGGCCGGAGCTGAAGCGGGCCTTCAAGACCCTGGATCACTGCGCCATCTTCCTGTTGATCGCCGGTACCTACACACCGTTCCTTCTGGTAAACATGCGGGGCACCGTGGGCTGGACCCTGTTTGCGGTAATCTGGTCGCTAGCACTGACCGGGGTGATTCTGAAGGTCATCTTCAAGAACCGTTTCAAGCTGGCACGGGTAGGAATCTACATTGCCATGGGCTGGCTGATCACCTTTGCCTCATCGGACCTGGTGGCCAGTCTGAGTGAAACAGCGCTGAACCTGACCATCGCCGGCGGCGTTGTCTACACCGCCGGCGTGGCCTTCTACCTGGCAGACCGCATCCCCTACATGCACGCGGTCTGGCACCTGTTTGTCATCGGCGGCAGCGCCTGCCACTTCAGCGCCATCTACTACGGCGTTCTGCCGCACGTTGCCTGATCAGAACGCCCAGACCATGGCCATCAGCACACCCCAGGCCAGCAGGGACGCGGCCATAACGGTGTAGGTAGCCGACATCATCTCGACATCGTTGTCCTTGCGCTCACAGATTGAACGCAAGCCCTGATACACCAGCGCGCAGGAAAGGAACAGCCCGGCGAACACCGCTACCACGCTTACCGCCAGCGCCGGCACCAGCAACGCCAATGACGACAGCCACAGGGGCAGCGGCGCGATGGCGGCCAGGAGATAGGCATCCTGGTAACTGACTTCCAGCTTGTGGCTATCAAGCACGGCGTGGATCAGCCAGCCCATGACGAAGAACGTGAGCAGCTCCGCCAGGAACAGGATCGTGGTGATGAAGCGCCATTCCTTGCCACCAAAGCCCTGGATAAAACCGTCCCCGTACTGGGTACCGGCGTAATAGAGCAGGACCGGCGGCAGGAACGACATGGGTACCACCACGACCCAGGCCAGGAACGGAATGGACAAGTTCAGGCGCCGCAGTTCCGACCAGGCGCCATTGCCGGAGAATGGCAGACGGGCGAGTTGTGTAATATTCATGATGCACCTTTACAGATTGGCCTCCGATACTTTTAACTGTTAGCCCTGCACCACCTACCGGTCAAGGACAGCAGATGACCTCGGACAAGTCCGCCCGCCCCGCTAAAAATATTCATGCGTTCTGGCTGTTCTTTCCGGCTGCAGCCATTCTGGCTGCCTTGGCCGTGCCACTGTCTATCCACGGGGTATTGTCCGGCACTGGCTGGCCACCGGGACTTTTGGGAGCCGGTCACGCCCACGAACTGATCTTCGGTTTTGCCCTGGCGCTGATTGCCGGCTACACCCTTGGCCCCCAGCCCCGCCGGATACTGGCCACCCTGTTCATCCTGTGGCTGCTGGCACGAATCACCTGGCTGCTGGCGCCGGACAGCTGGACCGCACAAGTGCTGAGCCCCGCCTTTGCCCTGCTCCTGGCCCGTTGCGTAGTGCCCCGGTTCAACGCCGCCAAGAAATGGCGCAACAAAATAGCCGGCCCCCTGATCCTGGTGCTGTGCCTGATGGTGCCGGGTTTCTGGCTCACGGGAGTGGTCGGCCCCGACAGCCTGATGCCGGACCGGACCCGGCTCCTTCAGTCCTCCGTCCTCGGCCTGCTGCTGTTGATGACCTTTATGGGTGGAAGGATCATTGCGCCGGCGGTCGCCGGCACCCTGGAGAAGAAAGACATTCCCCTCGAGGCCAGGGTCCAGCCGAGGATTGAGGCAGCGCTGCTTGTTCTGCTGATCGCGGCCATGGGCCTGGCGATGGGCGCAGCCACTGAGAGATTGGCCGGTGCCGTGCTCCTGCCCGCCGCTTTGTTGGTTACTATCAGGATCCTCCGCTGGCGTCTTTGGCACTGCCCGGAGCGCCCGGATCTTCTGGTGTTTGCCGCCGGCTATCTCTGGCTTGCCGCCGGCGCCGGAGTCACCGGCACCCACCTGCTCGCCGGCATCCCCGCAATCCCGGCCCTGCACCTGATTACGGTGGGGGCCCTCGGCACGCTCTCCGCCAGCGTCATGCTGCGGCTGGCGTGGCAGCGGGCCTCCCGCTGCCCGCCCCCGGGATGGCAGCCAATTAGTCTGGCCGCCTTGATCGGACTGTCTGCGGTTTCTCGATACCTCGCTGGCCCCACACCCTTCGCCAGCCCCGGCTGGCTCTGGCTGTCTGCCGGGCTCTGGAGCGCGGCCTATCTGGGGGTCGCCCTGCAGCTTCTGATGCTTTATCGGCCCGCCCACAACCGCCGGAAATGATTGGCTACCCCTTCTGCGCCAGGGCCGTAAAAGGCTACCACTTTGTAAATATCACTCTTACAACCAATTGTTTTTAAAAGCCTTTAACAAGCCATCGAGACAACAGAACCAGGGTGCATTTTGGCACCACAATTCAATAAAAAGATTCCTTGACCAATATCAAGATTGGTTCCGCCACTTGATTTGCACAATGACACCAAACCCAAAGAGCCACGGGGTTCCGTGGTGCCAGGGCAGTAAATCAAGGAGCAGAAAATGGCCAAAACCAACGCAGACATCGAACACTGGGATGTCGAAAGTGAAGAGTTCTGGGAGCGGGAAGGCAAGCGCGTTGCCAGCCGCAACCTGTGGATCTCCATCCCCTGCCTGCTGATGGGCTTCGCCATCTGGCTGATGTGGGGCATGATCACCACCCAGATGAAGAACCTGGGATTCCCGTTCACGGTGGAACAGCTGTTTACCCTGAGCGCGATTGCCGGCCTCTCCGGCGCTACCCTGCGGATTCCGGCCTCGTTCATGATCAAGATTGCCGGTGGCCGTAACACGGTCTTCCTGACCACGGCACTGCTGATGCTGCCGGCGCTCGGTACCGGCATCGCGCTGATGAATCCGGGTACGCCATTCATCGTTTTCCAGGCCCTGGCGCTGCTCTCCGGTATCGGTGGTGGTAACTTCGCCTGCTCCATGAGCAACATCAGCGCCTTCTACCCCAAGAGCAAGCAGGGTTATGGCCTGGGCATGAACGCCGGGCTCGGTAACTTCGGCGTTACCACCATGCAGATCCTGATTCCGTTGGTAATGACAGTCGGTATCTTCGGCGCCCTCGCTGGCGATCCCATGCAATTGAAAAGCCCCAGTGGCACCCTGATCGGCCGCATTGATGCCGGCACCGACACCTGGATCCAGAACGCCGGCTTCATCTGGCTGGTGTTCCTGATCCCGCTGGCCTTTGCCGGCTGGTTCGGCATGAACAACCTGAAGGTGGTCACCCCGAACCCGGGCAACCCGATGTCCGCCTTCGGCAAGATCCTGGGACTTTATGGTGTGGGCCTCGTGACCTCCGTCATCGGCGTCTGGGCTCTGGGCATCCTGAATATGTGGATTGCCCTGCCGCTGACCATCATCCTGACCGTGGTCCTGCTGCGCCTGATTCCAGGTGATATCCAGCCCAACATCAAGAATCAGTTTGCCATCTTCAGTAACAAGCACACCTGGTCCATGACGGTGCTTTACATCCTGACCTTCGGCTCCTTCATCGGCTTCTCCGCAGCCCTGCCACTGTCCATCAGCGTTATCTTCGGCAACATGATGGAAGTAGGTGCCGACGGCACCATGACCCGCGTGGTCAACCCGGATGCCCCAAGCGCCCTGACCTGGGCCTGGATGGGACCGTTCGTGGGTGCACTGATCCGTCCGGTGGGAGGCTGGATTTCCGACAAGATGGGTGGCTCCATCGTGACCCAGATTATCTCCGTGGTCATGGTGGTCGCTTCAGTGGCAACCGGTTACGTGATGATGCTGGCCTACAACTCCACCGATCCGAACAGCTACTTCGCCCTGTTCCTGATCCTGTTCATCATCATGTTCGCCGCCAGCGGCATCGGTAACGGCTCCACCTTCCGCAGCATCGGCTTCATCTTCGACCAGCAGCAGAAAGGTCCGGTCCTGGGCTGGACCTCCGCCGTCGCCGCCTACGGCGCTTTCATTGCCCCAAGGGTGATGGGCCAGGAGATCCAGGCCGGCACCCCGGAGGTGGCCATGTACGGCTTCGCGGTGTTCTATGCGGTATGCCTGGTGGTTAACTGGTGGTTCTACCTGCGCAAGAACGCGTACATCAAGAACCCGTAAAACGGGACAGCAATGCCCTGCCCCCGCCGGCCTCCTTTTCGGGAGGCCGGCGTCTTTCTGCCTCTCAGCCCAACTCCTTTACCAGCCGGACGGTTTCAAGCTCTCACTGCAGTGGCGATATGAACCGGTAACGGGAATTCCACCGCGCCATCGGCCCCAATAAAGGCTGCCAGCGCTTGCTCGGCCTCCCGGGTCACCGTGCCAACGGTCTGGTCGTCCAGCCGGATCTGTGCAAAGGGGAACCAGCCCCTGACATCCGCCGCAACCATCGTGTCCACATCCGGGAAACGGGCCCTGCCTTCGGCCCTTGATATCACCACGTCATCAATACCCGCCCCGTTAAAGTACGATGCCAGCACATCGGTATCGCCCAGACTGAAGGGGCTGCGCAGGGCCTGTCCGACCTCCTCGGCCACCACACGGGCGTATATGTCCGCCAACGCCGCGTAGGCCGGCAGGGTATCGAGTGAATCAAACACGGCCACAGCAAGCCGCCCACCCGGGGCCAGTACCCGCCTCATTTCCCGCAGCGCACGCCCAGGGTCCGGGAACAGCATGAGTCCGAACTGGCTCACAACAGCGTCAAACTGCGCGTCTCCATAAGGCAACTGCTCTGCCGACCCTTCCTGCCAGTCGATGGCTGGATCCCCCTTCTTCCGTGCTACCGCCAGCATCGCCGGGTTGATATCCAGTGCCGAAACGGCACCCGCAGGACCAACCCGCTGTGCCAGGGCCCGGGCAAGGACACCCGTGCCGCAGGCAACATCCAGCACCCGCTGTCCTTCCCGGACCGACGCTGAATTCGCTACCGGTGCTGCCCACTGGCCGAACAAAGCCGGCACCAGCAGCTTGTCATAGGTTTCCGCGACCGTCTCAAACGGGTCGGCAGCTTCACGATCCTCCTTTTCCATGGCCATTGTCCTCCCTGGTCATGTTAAACGGACACTTCTCCGAAACAGGATCATTTCACCCTGCCCGATCGGTTGGACCATTTTTTTGGCCGGGTTACGCCCCGCCTTCCCAAATACAAAAAAGCCCGCCGGGATTGCTCCCGGCGGGCCTGTTCTCTCGGCAGATTTCAGTGGGTGGCAGCAGCAGCCTGGCGCAGGCGTTCCTCTTCCTCGATCTGGCGATCCACGGAAGAGACGTGGTACTCGTCAGAGAAACCGCTTTCCGGCTCCTTCAGCCACATCACGCACAGCACCCAGCTGATGAAGGCGCCGGCGGCGATGATGTAGAAGAACTGGGTCGGGGTGACGAAGGTGAAGATGGTGAGATAGACCACCGCGCCAACGTTACCGTAGGCCCCCGCCATCCCGGAGATCTGGCCGGTGAGCCGGCGCTTGATGGAGGGAATGATGCCGAAGGTGGCTCCCTCGGCACCCTGTACGAAGAAGGAGGTGAACACGGTAATACCGACGGCAATGATCAGCGGCCAGCTGGAGTTCATCAGACCCATCATGGCGAACCCGACGGCGATACCGAACATGTAGCTGAGCATCACGAAGCGACGGTTACCCATGCGGTCCGAGACCAGGCCACCCATGGGACGGGCCACCAGGTTCACGAAAGCAAAGGAGGCGGCAATCAGGCCGGCGGCGGTGGCACTCAGGCTCCAGGTTTCCTCGAAAAACATAGGCAGCATGGAGACCACCGCCAGCTCGGCGCCGAAGTTGGCGAAGTAGGTGCTGTTCAGGGCTGCGACGCTGTTGAATGGGTACTTGTCATCCTCTGGCACACCCTTTTTCAGGATGGGCACGTTGACCCGCAGAATCTGGACGATCTGGTAGCAGACGATGGCAAAAATCACCGCGTAGCAGATGATCGCACCGGTGGTGCTGAGGTAGCCCATGTTCTGGATGCGCCAGACCAGGATCGCCAGTACGCCCACCAGGGGAATGGTCCATAGAATCAGCTTGACCATGTCACCCCAGGTGCTCACTTCCAGGGCCACTGCCTTGCGGGGCTTGCGGTGCACGGTGCCGGCCGGACCGTCGGTGATGGCAAACCAGTAGTAGACGCCATAGGCCGCCATGACAATGGCGCTCTGAGCAATAGCCCAGCGCCAGCCATCCTCACCACCGTACATGTGCAGTGCAATGGTGGGCAGCGAGATGGCAGCGGCAGCGGAACCGAAGTTGCCCCAGCCTGCGTAGAAGCCTTCGGCAAAGCCGATGTCCTTGGGCTTGAACCACATGGCGGTCATGTGGATACCCACCACGAAGCTGGCACCGATGGAGCTGAGCACCAGGCGGCTGACCAGCAGCTGGATCATGGTGTTACCAAAGGCGAAGAACAGTGCCGGGATGGACATCAGCACCATCAGCACCGAGAACACCCGGCGCGGGCCGAACCGGTCCAGGGCCATGCCCACCACGATACGGGCCGGGATGGTCAGCGCCACGTTGCAGATGGCAAACAGGCGGAGGTCATCGGTGGTCAGCCAGTCCACGCTCTTGAGCATGCTGGACGCCAGTGGCGCCATGTTGAACCACACGTAAAAGGTAATGAAGAATGCAATCCAGGTCAGGTGCAGCGCCTTGATCTCGGCGTTCCTGAAGCGGAAGACGTCTGCGACTTTCATGTCAGCCTCCTCGGGCTATCAAACGGAATCTGGGTACTGGCCGGTTCAACGGCTCGGCAGGATCAGCAGCGGACACTGGATCCGGCGAGCGAGGAACGAACTCACGCTGCCGAAGGTCATGTAATCCAGTTCATCCACGAAATAGGTAAGCGAGCGGGCGATGAACCCACCGTCCGGCTCATGGCTGTGGCGGGCAATCACCAGCATGTCCGGGTGGATCTTTTTCTCGGCGGCGTACAGCAGCATCTTGCGGGGGTCACCCTCGAGCAGCATGGTCTCGGCGGCCACGTCCTCGTTCTGGCACACCTCCATGGCCTCATTCAGGTAGTCTTTAAGCTCGGTGACTTCCTGCTGGAACAGGTCTTCATTACCCGAGGTGATATCCCGGGGGTTTTCCGCCACGGCCACCAGGGTCAGCTGCGGTTTCAGGTCGCGAAACATGGTGATGGTCTGCGCCAGCGCGAGCCTGGCATTGCGCGAACCATCGTAGGCAATCATGATCTTCATGGGCTTCTCCGAAGGCAGGTATCCGCGCCCCCGAAAGGGGCATCAATTGATATCTGTCAGCCATTAGCCCACTTTCCATTCCCGCCATAATTGACGTAAATCAACGCTTCTGGCGCGTACCCCACGAGAGAAATCAAGTACCTATCCCCTTGCCGGCCAAACCCGTCGCTTTCCTACCACCACTGCATCCATCTGGAGGTACCTCCAATGCCCCGCATGAAAAAACCCTGTATTTGTTATGGTTAAAGCATCATCAAATGCTGGAATGGAGGGCAGCAATGACCACTACTCCGACACGACCACAGCAGTACCGGGCACTGGGTCTCTCGACCTTCTCGTTCACCCTGTGTTTTGCCGTGTGGACCATCTTTTCCATCATCGGGATCCGGATTGCCGAGGACCTGGGGTTATCAGATACCCAGCTTGGGCTGCTGATGGCTACCCCGATCCTCACCGGCTCCATCAGCCGGTTATTCCTGGGTATCTGGACCGACCGCTACGGCGGGCGCTGGGTATTCGGTATCCTGATGCTCACCACTGCCGCCTGCGTGTACCTGCTCACGTTCGCTACCACCTACCCGATGCTGCTGGTTGGCGCCCTGGGGGTGGGTCTGGCCGGTGGCTCGTTCATCGTCGGGGTGGCCTACACCGCCGCCTGGTTCGAGAAGGAACGCCAGGGCACGGCGCTGGGCATCTTCGGTGCGGGTAATGTGGGTTCTGCGGTGACCAACTTCGGCGCCCCATTCCTGCTGGTAGCCTTCGGCTGGGAGCAGACCGCCCAGATCTATGCCACGGTGCTGGCCATCATGGGCGTCGTGTTCATAATCCTGGCCAGGGAAGATCCGCTCGCTGCCGAGCGCAGTGGCGAGAAAGCCAAATCCTTCATGGAGCAGATGGAGCCGCTCAGGGAACTGCGGGTGTGGCGCTTTGCTCTCTACTACTTTTTCGTGTTCGGCGCCTTCGTGGCCCTGGCGCTCTGGCTGCCGCACTACCTGATCGGCGTGTACGGGTTGGACATCAAGACCGCCGGCATGATCGCCGCGCTGTATACCATTCCCGCTTCCCTTTTCAGAGTCCTGGGAGGCTGGCTGTCGGATCGTTTTGGCGCCAGGCGGGTGATGTACTGGACGTTCGGTGCCTCGGTCATCTGTACCTTCCTGCTCAGCTACCCGCCCACGGATTACGTGGTGCACGGTATCGAGGGGGATATCCGGTTCACGCTGGACATGAGCCTGGCGATGTTCGTGGTGCTGATCTTCACCCTCGGCTTCTTCATGTCCCTGGGAAAGGCCGCGGTGTACAAGCACATTCCGGTGTATTACCCGATGCATGTGGGCGCCGTGGGCGGTGTCGTGGGTATGATCGGGGGCCTGGGCGGCTTCATCCTGCCGCTGACTTTCGGGGCCCTTAATGACATCACCGGAATCTGGCAGAGCTGTTTCATGCTGATGTTCGTGATCGTGGCCGCCGCACTGGTCTGGATGCACTACGCCATCCGCACCGCGGAACGGGAAGAGTGGGCCGCCAACGAAGAGCGGACCGACCTGCCGGAACTGGCCACGCCGCATCTGTTCTACCCGCTGAACCGCCCGCACCACCAGCCTCCGGTCGGCAAGACACCACCGAAACGGGACTGACACGGGTTCTCTCCGGCAAGCCTCGCTTGCAAGTGTGCGCCCCCGGTTTCCGGGGGCTTTTTTCTCGCATGCCCGGCGGTCTGACCAGGTGAACTCACCCTCGGCCACGCCTGAGCCAAACGTGACATCAGGGTAAATACCCTACCCCCAAACCTCGCCAGCCATTAGAATTGGCGCCGGTTTTCTTTACGCGGAGCTCCAGCATGCCCCCGGAACTGAGTCCTGTTGCCGGTTTCAACACCTTGCGCCGAATCGAATCCAGCAGAATCTTTCAGGGCGCGGTCATTGCCATCATCATCCTGTCGGCCCTGACCATCGGCGCCAAGACCTATGACCTGCCACCGCTGGTGGAGCAGAGTCTGACGGTCATGGACAACGCCATCACCGTATTCTTCCTGATCGAGATCCTGTTCCGGTTTGCCGCCTGCCCGACCAAGCGCCGGTTCCTGCTCGATGGCTGGAACCTGTTCGACACCATCGTGGTGATCGGCAGCCTGATCCCGCTGGACAATTCCGAGGCCGTGTTACTAGGCCGTCTGCTGCGGGTGTTCCGGGTCCTGCGCCTGGTCTCCGTGTTGCCGGAGCTCCGGTTCCTGATCAACTCCCTGCTCAAGGCCATCCCGCGCATGGGCTACATCGCCCTGCTGATGTTCATCATTTTCTACATCTACGCCGCCATGGGCGCCCTGTTCTTTGCGGATGTGGATAAGGAGCTGTGGGGGGACGTCGCGATTGCCATGCTCACCCTGTTCCGGGTCGCGACGTTCGAGGACTGGACCGATGTAATGTATGCCACCATGGAGCAATACCCGCTCAGCTGGCTGTACTACCTCACCTTCATCTTCCTGACCGCGTTCGTGTTCCTGAACATGATGATCGGCGCCATCCTCGAGGTCATGAGCGAGGAACAGAATGCCAAGCAGGCCCAGAAGGCCCACGATGAACGGGATGAAATCGCCCGTCAGCTCCAGTCAGTGCAGGCGCAGTTGCAGGAGCTGACCCGGACGATCTCGGAGCGGCGCTGATCAGCTGAATACCGGCTTGGTCATGGCCAGATGGAAAATGGCTGCAATCTGGACAAACGCCAGAATGGCCGCCACTACCCGGGTTGGGCTGCCCAGGGTGGTTTTCAGGGCAAACAGACCCGCGATGATGTAGCCGACCAGCAGGAAGATCTTGGCGGTCAGCCAGCCGTGAACGAAGGGCATCCAGGGTGTCACGAACAGCAGGCTGATGGCCGCGACCAGCAGGAGGGTGTCGTTGGCGTGGGGAATCCAGCGCAGCGGCGTACGCCGCCATTCCGGCCGGCCGACGGCATCCAGCAGCAATCTCAGGGCAAACAACACCACCGTGATGTACGCTGTAGTCATGTGCAGATGTTTCAAGATCAGGTAAGCACTCATAAGACTTCCATTCTGAATCAATGTGATAGAGGCATTGTACGCAAAGATACCCGGTTGGGGGTATGGTCATTTCCGGCACAAGGCAATAACATATAATGTAAATATATGTATTAATGGAGGCCCGCCATGCAGGCAATCCCGACCTCGGCGACCACGAATGCCGCCAGCATCCCCCAGTTATTCAGCTATCCGTTCCGCATCTTCTTCCTGTCCATGGCCCTGCTGGCCCTGCTGATGGTTCCGGTGTGGGTCATGCAGGTAACCGGCGTGCTGAACCTGCCCCTGGCCATGCCCGGTCTGTTCTGGCACCAGCATGAAATGCTGTTCGGATTCCTGAGCGCGGCCATTGCCGGCTTTTTGCTGACCGCGGTCTGTGTCTGGACCGGCACCAACCGGACCCACGGAGCCAGGCTGGTGGCGCTCTGGGGCGTCTGGCTCGCCGGCCGCCTGCTGCTTGCCTTCGGTGGTGGTCTGCCGGACTGGCTGGTGCACACGGTCAACCTGGCGTTCCTGCCCCTGGTCATGATTGATGCGGGCTGGCGCGTCTGGCACGCCCGGCAGAAGCGGCAACTGATGATCCTTGTGGTTCTGGGCCTGCTCTGGCTGATGCAGATCGGGTTCGTGCTGCGTCTGGACATGACCTACAGCTACGGCGCCCTGATCATGGCCATGGCACTGATCAGCATCATCGGCGGGCGCATCACCCCGGCCTTTTCCGGTGGCTGGTTACGCCAGCGCGGTCTCGATGCCTCCGGAATTCGCATGATACCCGCGCTGGACATGGCTACCCTGTTCTCCATGATCCTGCTGATGGCGACCCTGGTCACCGGCTGGCACACCGTAGCCGGATTGCTCGCCATCGTGTCCGCAACGCTGATGCTGGTGCGAATGGCCGGCTGGAAGGGCTGGCAGGTCCGCAAGGAACCGCTGTTGTGGATCCTGCATCTGTCCATCCTCTGGGTTCCGGTGGCGCTGGCGTTGCTCGCCGGCACCCTGCTGGCCGGATGGCCCTCCAATGCCTGGAGCCACGCCGCCGGCACCGGGGCCGTCAGCTGTCTCATCCTCGGCGTGATCGCCCGGGTTTCCCTCGGCCACACCGGCCGGCCACTGGTATTGCCACGGGGCATGGTGCTGGCATTCATTGCCATTCACCTGGCCGCGCTGATCCGGGTACTCACGGCGCTGGAAATCATTCCCTGGCACCCGGGCATCGGCAGCAGCACCGTATTGTGGTTCGTCGCGTTCGGACTGTTTTTGATCCGCTACACCGGGGTATTGGCTTCACCACGGCCGGACGGAAAAGAAGGATAAGTCAGGAAGGAAAAAAACAAGCTGGCTGCCTTCAGGCAGCCAGCTTTTCTTTTGCCAGTTCGGAGAAGACCGCGCGGGCCTGCCGGAACCGGTCTGCAGGAAAGTGAATACTGATACCTTCGAGGGCGGCCATCAGCATTTCAAGGTGCGCATCCCAACCAGCGCAGGCAATGGGCACGAGCTCATCATTGGGCAGCGACAGAGTCAGCATAAGCCGGGTTGCCTCACCGGATTCGAGCGGATCAAGTTTCCAGGTCAGCGGCCGCTCCGGGTCATCACCCGCACTCCAGGAATAGGCCAGCAGATGTGGTGGCTCACAGGCCCGGATGTGGCAGTCGATGGGTGTTCCGCTGTTGCCAAATTCCAGCTGTACCCGGCCACCCGGCCGCTGCTCGATGACGCCCGGGGCCAGCCAGCTGGCCAGATGCACGGAATCGGTTAACATCTCCCACACCCGTGCCGGGGAATGCTCAATCTGCCGTTCCAGTTGAATCTCGACCCGGTCACCCTGCAGCACCAGATCGCCCTCGATTGCCAGTTCTTCGCCATTCATAGATACCTCCGGGGAATCCCGTTTAATGACGATTCCAGATTCAGGTTCGGATCAGGCTAGCAAAGGCACGGCAGAGGGTCTTTGATGACTGTCAATTGGCCCTTCCCGGGGCTCCGCCCCCCCAAATCAGACAATCAACCGGCAATCATCCACTAAAGGTCAATAGCACCGGCCGGAATAGGCGCTAAAGTATGAGTAAATCATTTTGTAACTGAGACACTGGCACTATGAACCCGGATCATTTTGACAAAGAAGACCTGATCAAGTGTGGCCATGGCGACCTGTTCCCCGGCAACATGCGCCTGCCCATTGACCAGATGCTGATGTTCGACCGCATCACTCACATCGCCGACGATGATGGCCTGTTTGGCAAGGGCAGCATCGTGGCCGAACTGGACATCAACCCGGACCTCTGGTTCTTCAAGGTTCACTTTGTTGATGACCCCGTCATGCCCGGCTGCCTGGGCCTCGATGCCATGTGGCAACTGGTCGGGTTCTTCCTGGCCTGGGGTGGTGGCGAAGGCAAGGGCCGCGCGCTCGGTTCCGGTGAAGTGAAATTTACCGGCCAGGTGCTGCCCACCGCCAAGAAGGTAACCTACCGCCTGGATCTCAAGCGCGTGATCCGGCGCAAGCTGACCATGGCGATTGCCGATGGCCGGATGGAAGTGGATGGCCGGGAAATCTACACCGCCAAGGACCTCCGGGTTGGCATGTTCACCTCGACCGATGATTTTTAGGAGTTAACAGAATGCGTCGCGTTGTAATCACCGGCATGGGGATCGTCTCCAGCCTGGGAACCAACCAGAAAGAAGTAGCCCAGTCCCTGCGTGACTCGAAGCCCGGAATCGGCTTCAGCCAGGAAGCCAAGGACAACGGCCTGCGCAGTCACGTGTGCGGCCAGATTGACCTGAACCTGCCCGAGCTGATCGACCGCAAGCTCTGGCGCTTCATGTGCCCGGCTTCCGGATACACATACCTGGCCATGCGCGAAGCCATCGAGCAGGCCGGCCTCACCGACGAGCACATCAAGGCTGACACCACCGGCCTGATCTTCGGTCAGGGGGGCGCCTCCACTGTGGAACTGCTGGACTCCATCGACACCCATCGCGAAAGAGGCATCCGCCGGGTCGGTCCTTACCGGGTGCCCCGCACCATGGGCAGTGCCATTAACGCGTCCCTCGCCACCGGCTTCGGCATCCGCGGCATCAACTACGGCATCACTTCCGCCTGTGCCACTAGTGCCCACGCCATCGGCCACGCCGCCGACCTGATCGCCCTGGGCCGTCAGGATGTGATGTTTGCCGGCGGCGGCGAAGACATCCACTGGACCCTGAGCCTGCTGTTTGACGCCATGGGAGCACTGTCCACGAAGTACAACGACACCCCGGAGCTGGCCTCCCGTACCTACGACGCCGACCGTGACGGTTTCGTTATCTCCGGCGGTGGTGGTGTGCTGGCCCTGGAAGCACTGGAACATGCCGAGGCCCGTGGCGCCAACATCCTGGCCGAACTGGTCGGTTTCGGAGCCACCTCCGACGGCGCAGACATGGTTGCCCCCAGTGGCGAGGGCGCGGTGCGCTGCATGAAGCAGGCCATGAAGAATCTGGATGGCGAAATCAGTTATGTGAACACCCACGGCACCAGCACGCCGGCCGGTGACATCACCGAACTGAAAGCCCTGAAGGAAACCTTCGGCGACAAGATCCCGCCGTTGAGCTCAACCAAGCCGTTGTGCGGCCACGCCCTGGGCGCCGCCGGCGTTCACGAGGCCATCTACAGCCTGATCATGCTGCGGGAAGGTTTCATCGCACCGTCCGCCAACATCCAGAACCTGGATGAGGGTGCCGAAGGCTACCCGATTGTCCGCGAGCGCATGGACAACCAGAAGCTGGACCTGGTGATGAGCAACAGCTTCGGCTTCGGTGGCACCAACGCCACCCTGATCTTCAAGAAAGTCTGAGGGAACGGTATTCAGCCGGGGAAGTGCCCATCCAGCGCTTGAACGCCCTGCTGAATGCACTCAACTCCGAGAACCCAAGCTGCTCGGCGATTTCCACCAGCGGCTTGGTTTTATCCTGCATGTAGGTAAGCGCCTGCTTACGGCGGACTTCTTCCAGCAAGCTGGCAAAGGTCAATCCTTCTCGCTTCAGCTTCTTGTGCAGGGTGTAACGGCTCATGTGCAACTGGGAAGCCACAACCTCCACCCCGACCTTGCCGCGGGCAAGCTGCACGGTGATCAGCGAACTCACACGGGCACTCAGCGACACCCGCGCAACCTCCGGCCTCAGAGGCTCTGATGCCATGAACGATTCCTCCTGTGTTCTATATGGCCTTATCTGCCAAGCCGCTTAGCGTACACGTGTTAGCCGAAAACAATCAATAAGACCTTTGAGCGAGATCAAAGCCCGCCCTCACGTTTTCCGGCAAACTGCGCGCCCTTGTAATGTCACCATGGCGGGACTGTACCCGCCCCGCACCCAGAATACCCGGAGTTTTGCCATGATCACCCCGGAACTGCTTGCCCCGGCCGGCACCCCCGAACACCTTGAAACCGCCTTTGCCTACGGCGCCGACGCGGTCTACGCGGGTCAACCACGCTACTCCCTGAGAGTAAGAAACAACAGTTTCAAGGACGTTGCAGCCCTGGGCGCCGGCATCAGCCGCGCCCACGAACTGGGAAAACAGTTCTACCTGGTCTCCAACATCGCGCCCCACAACAACAAGGTGCGCAGCTACCTCAAGGACCTGGAACCGGTGATCGCACTGCGCCCGGACGCCCTGATCATGTCTGACCCCGGCCTGATCATGCTGGTCCGGGAGAAATGGCCGGACCAGCCCATCCATCTTTCCGTTCAGGCCAACGCCGTCAACTGGGCCACCGTCGAATTCTGGCGCCGCCAGGGCATCAGCCGCGTCATCCTGTCCCGGGAACTGGCCCTGAACGAAATCCGCGAAATCCGCGAACGGGTTCCCGACATGGAACTGGAAGTCTTCGTCCACGGCGCCCTGTGCATGGCCTACTCCGGCCGCTGCCTGCTCTCCGGCTACATGAACCACCGCGACGCCAACCAGGGCGCCTGCACCAACGCCTGCCGCTGGAACTACAAAGAAGTCCAGCACAGCCACGACCAGACCGGCGACCTGATCGCCACCTCGGCCACCAGCGACGTGCAGGAAGTCGAACCCCGGGAAATCCTCCTGGAAGAGCCCAACCGCCCCGGCGGCTTCATCCCCGCCTACGAGGACGAACACGGCACCTACATCATGAATTCCAAGGACCTGCGCGCCGTCCAGCATGTGGCGGAACTGGTCAAAATGGGCGTCCACTCCCTGAAAATCGAAGGCCGCACCAAAAGCACCTATTACGTCGCCCGCACCACCCAGGTCTACCGCCGCGCCATCGACGACGCCGTCGCCGGCAAAGGCTTCGACATGGGCCTGATGAACGAACTCGAAGCCCTATCCAACCGCGGCTACACCGAAGGCTTCCTCCGCCGCCACGTGCCCCAGGAATACCAGACCTACGAACAGGGCTCCTCCTTCCTCGGCACCCAGCAGGTAGTAGGGACTGTTGCTGATGCGGATGACCGATGGCTGACCATCGACGTCAAAAACAAATTCGCCCCCGGCGACCAGCTGGAACTGATCACCCCGGCGGGCAACCTGCGGTTCAGTGCGGACAGCATGGAAAACCGGAACGGCGAGGCCATGGACTATGCGCCGGGCAGCGGGCACGTCGTTCGCATACCACGCCCGGACCACCTGCCGGAGCACCTTGCCCACACCTACCTGACCCGGATCTTACCCGCGGGCGAATAGCAACTAGTCTGAGGCAGAGGGCGGGCCTTGCCTCCCCAGACTGTGTGTTGCCAGGGATGGCAACACCAAGCCCCCATGGATGGGTTCACGGCGTGTCTGGGGAGGCAAGGCCCGCCCGCTGCCCCTCCCATTTCGCACAGTCCTGCAAAAGGTCAGACTATCGACCCAATTGTCCGCACCCTTAGTGCCCCAAAGGCCGATTAAGGTATAATCCCTACACGCTCGATTTAATACCTGACTATTTTACTCTGGTATTGTATAATCGCTCGCCAGAAGCAACGGATTCGCCCACTTGAAAGCGTCGGGCACCACAAATCCGTCATCCAAAAACCGATTGCAGGGCGTACTCACACCGTGAGCGACCACTGCAACACCCGACTAGACTGAAGATAGCCGCCCGCCAGCCCGACCAAACGGCTGCCGGTGACACCAAGGGCCAAGAGCCCGAGATGAGAGAATTACGGAGCGACGATCATGGCGACCACCGACCAAGAGGTGAACGAGCTGATCAAACGGGAATACGAACACGGCTTTGTGACCGAAATCGAAGCCGACACGTTCGAACCCGGACTGAACGAAGACGTCATTGCCCGGCTTTCCGCCATCAAGAAAGAGCCGGAGTGGATGCTGGAATGGCGCCTGAAAGCCTATCGTCGCTGGCTCGAGATGGAGGAGCCGGACTGGGCTCACGTTGGTTACCCGAAAATCGACTACAACTCGATTTCCTACTATTCCGCGCCCAAGCGTAAAGAAGACATGCCCCAGAGCCTGGACGAAGTCGATCCGGAGCTGCTGAAGACCTATGAAAAACTGGGCATTCCCCTGCACGAGCGTGAAAAGCTGGCCGGCGTGGCAGTAGACGCGGTCTTCGATTCTGTCTCCGTCGCCACCACATTCAAGGAGCCGCTGGCCAAAGCCGGCGTCATCTTCTGCTCGATTTCCGAGGCCGTCCGGGACTACCCCGAACTGGTGCAGAAATACCTGGGTACCGTCGTACCCCACGGTGACAACTTCTTTGCCGGCCTGAACTCCGCGGTCTTCTCCGACGGCACCTTCGTGTATGTACCGAAGGGCGTACGCTGTCCGATGGAACTGTCCACCTACTTCCGCATCAACGCCGCCAACACCGGCCAGTTTGAGCGCACCCTGATCATTGCCGACGAAGGCAGCTATGTCAGCTACCTCGAGGGTTGCACCGCACCCATGCGGGATGAGAACCAGCTGCACGCCGCCGTGGTTGAGCTGGTAGCCCTGGACGACGCCCAGATCAAGTACTCCACCGTCCAGAACTGGTACCCGGGCGACGAGAACGGCAAGGGCGGCATCTACAACTTCGTGACCAAGCGTGGCGCCTGCATCGGCAAGAACTCCAAGATCTCCTGGACCCAGGTTGAGACCGGTTCTGCCGTCACCTGGAAGTATCCGAGCTGCGTCCTGCGGGGCGAGAACAGCGTGGGCGAGTTCTACTCTGTAGCGCTGACTCACAACTACCAGCAGGCCGACACCGGCACCAAGATGATCCACCTGGGCAAGAACACCCGGAGCACCATCATCTCCAAGGGTATCTCTGCCGGCAAAAGCTCCAACGCCTACCGGGGCCTGGTGAAATTCGGCCCGGGCGCGGAAGGTGCGCGAAACTTTACCCAGTGTGACTCGCTGCTGATCGGCGACCGCTGCGGTGCCCACACCTTCCCGTACATCGAGAGCAAGAACAAATCCGCCATCGTCGAGCACGAGGCCACCACTTCCAAGGTCAGTGACGAGCAGATGTTCCTCTGCCGCCAGCGTGGTATCGACCCGGAACAGGCCGTCTCCATGATCGTGAACGGCTTCTGCAAGGAAGTGTTCAAGGAACTGCCGATGGAATTTGCAGTGGAAGCCGGCAAGCTGCTGGAAGTCAGCCTCGAAGGCTCGGTGGGCTGATCCGGCCGGACACCACAGGCAACGTATTCACACAGATTCAGAGATAGAGAGACGCGAACAAATGCTTAGCATCAAAAACCTGCACGCATCCGTTGAGGGCAAAGAGATCCTCAAGGGCATCAACCTGGAAATCAAGGCCGGGGAAGTTCACGCCATCATGGGCCCGAACGGTTCGGGCAAGAGCACTCTGTCCCAGGTGTTGGCAGGCAACGAAGCATTTGAAGTCACCGAGGGTGAAGTCACCCTGAACGGCGAGAACCTGCTAGACCTGGAAACCGAGGAACGCGCCCGGGAAGGCATCTTCCTGGCGTTCCAGTACCCGGTGGAGATCCCCGGCGTCAGCAACCTGCAGTTCCTGCGCACCGCCGTCAACGCCATGCGCACGCATCGCGGCGAGGAGGAGATGAACGCCGCCGAGTTCATGAAACTGGCGAAGGAAGTCTCCAAACAGGTGGACCTGGATCCGTCCTTCCTCAAGCGTGGCGTCAACGAAGGCTTCTCCGGTGGCGAGAAGAAGCGTAACGAGATCATGCAGGCGCTGCTGCTGCAGCCGAAACTGGCCATCCTCGATGAGACCGACTCCGGCCTCGACATCGACGCCCTGAAAGTGGTGTCCGATGGCGTCAACGCTCTGCGCTCCGAAGACCGCGCCATCCTGATGGTCACCCACTACCAGCGCCTGCTGAACCACATCGTGCCGGACTATGTTCATGTTCTGGCCGGCGGCAGGATCATCAAGTCCGGCGGCCGCGAACTGGCCCTGGAACTGGAAGAGAAAGGCTATGGCTGGCTCGGCATCAAGGACGAAGAAACTGCCGACAGTGCTGCCAACTAAGGAGGCCGCGGAATGAAACCAGCACCGACTCTTTCAGCCGCGTTCCTCGAATCCGCCGGCCAGTCCCTGCCCAAGGCGCTACTGGACCTGCGCAAGCAGCGCGGTACCGCCCTTGTGGACATGCCGCTGCCGACGCGGAAAACCGAGAACTGGAAGTACTCCAGCAAATATCTCAAGCTGACCGATGAAATGGCCAGCAGCCTGCCCTCGCAGGGCAAGGCGCTCACTGGCCAAGAGGTACCGGGCTACCGGATCGTGTTCCTGAACGGCGTGATCCAGCCGGAAGCCAGCAAGTTTCCGCAAGCTGATGGCATCCGGATAGCCAGCTTCCGCGACCTGGATGACCAGGAAGCCGCTGAACTGGCCGATCAACTGGACAACACCCTGGACGACAAGGCCGTACAACTGGCCCGCCTGAACGCCGCCCGTTTCGAAGATGGCCTGCTGATCCGTCTTAAGCCGGATGCCGTGCTGGACCAGCCCCTGTTCGTTATCCACGAAGTCACGGCTGACGCCAGCGGCTCCGCCTTCCCGCGCATTTTCATCGACGCGGGTCGCCACAGCCAGGCGACCCTGGTGGAGGAATACCGTTCCAGTGGCTCCGAACCGGTCATGGTCAACACCGTCACCGAGTTCCAGCTGGCCGACGGCGCCAACATCACCAACCTCCGCCTGACTATGGAAGGCGAGAACGTGCAGCACATTGGTGCTACCGGTGTCCGCCAGCAGCGCAACGCCCGTTTCGAGAGTCACACCGTCGGCTTCGGTGGCCCGCTGCGCCGCCACGACCTGCAGGTTCGCCTGGAAGGTGAAGGCGGCGAGTGCAAACTCAACGGCGTGGTGGTCACCCAGGGCAAGCAACACTACGACAACCACACCACCATCGAGCATGTGGCCGCCCACTGCAACAGCGAGGAGACCTACCGCAACATCGCGGCGGACCAGTCCCACGCAGTGTTCAATGGCCGGATTCATATCCACCAGGACGCCCAAAAGTCCAACGCGGATATGAACAACAAGAACCTGCTCCTGTCCAACGGTGCAGAGATCGACACCAAGCCGGAGCTGGAAATCTACGCTGACGATGTGAAGTGTGCCCACGGTGCCACGATCGGCCAGCTGGACGAGATTTCTCTGTTCTACCTGGTGTCCCGGGGCATCGCCCGGCGCGAAGCCAATGTGCTGCTGACCATGGCCTTCATCAACGAGCTGGTTGAACAGATTCCGCTGGAGACGGTGCGTGAAACCGCCCACACCCGGCTGAACCAGTTCTTTGACCAGACCTTCCAGGAGGTGTGACCGGTAATGACTGACCTGTCCGTGGCAAACAGCGCCAGCACCACCGCATTTGACGTGGAAGCGGTGCGCCGTGATTTCCCGATCCTGTCCCAGCAGGTGAACGGCAAGCCCCTCGTGTACCTGGACAACGGCGCCTCGGCCCAGAAGCCGGTGGCCGTGCTTGATGCCATGGACCGCTATTACCGGGAAATGCACTCCAACGTGCATCGGGGCGCCCACACCCTGGGTGACCGTGCCACCGCGGCATTCGAAGGCGCCCGGGAGACTGTGCGTAACTTCGTGAATGCCGCCAGCACCCGGGAAATCATCTGGACCCGTGGCACCACCGAAGCCATCAACCTGGTGGCCAACGGCCTTGCTCCCCGCCTGAAAGCCGGTGACGAGATCCTGGTCAGCCACATGGAACACCACGCCAACATCGTGCCCTGGCAGATGATCGCCGAGCGTACCGGCGCGAAAGTGGTGCCGATCCAGGTCACGCCCGAAGGTGAACTGGACCTGGATTCCTTCAACAGTCTGCTCAACGATCGCACCCGGATCCTGGCCATTACCCACGTTTCCAACGTACTGGGTACGGTTAACCCGGTGGCTCCGCTGATCGAACAGGCCAAGAAGCGCGGCATTCTGACCCTGGTGGACGGGGCCCAGGCGGTCCCGCACTTCAAGCCGGATGTGCAGGATCTGGGCTGCGATTTCTACGTGTTTTCGTCCCACAAGCTGTTTGGCCCCACCGGTATCGGCGTGCTTTACGGCAAGGCCCAGTTGCTGGAGGAAATGCCTCCGTACCAGGGGGGCGGCGAGATGATCGAGCGAGTGTCGTTCGAGCGCACCACCTGGAACGTGCTGCCCTACAAATTCGAGGCCGGCACGCCGGCGATTGCCGAGGCAGTCGGCCTCGGCGCCGCCATCGACTACCTCGACAGCCTGGACCGTGGCGCCATGGAAGCGGCCGAGAAGGCCCTGCTTGAGCGCGCAAACCAGCTGGTGGAGACGGTACCGGGCATGGAGATCATCGGCACCGCCGCCAACAAGGTTCCGGTCATGTCCTTTAAAATCGCCGGCCTGCACCCCAGTGATATAGGTACGCTGCTGGATCAGCAGGGCATCGCCATACGCACCGGCCATCACTGCGCCATGCCGCTGATGGATTTCTACGGAGTACCCGGTACAGCCCGGGTCTCCTTCGCGTTCTACAATACGCTGGACGAGGTGGACAAACTGTTCACCGGCCTGCAGAAGATCCAGCGCCTGTTTGCCTGATGGAGGTGGAATCATGACAGCCGAAGTCTTCACCCCAAGTGACGTAACCGTGACCATGACCCCCAGTGCGGTCAGGCACGTGCGCAAGCAACTCGACAAGAAGCCCGATGCCAAAGGCATTCGACTGGCCATCAAGAAAAGTGGCTGCTCCGGCTTCAAGTACGAGACCCAGTGGGTGGACGAAGCAACAACCGATGACCGCGTGTTCCACATCGACGGCGTGGACGTGTTCGTGAAAGAAGAACACCTGCCGATGGTGAACGGCATCGAGATCGATTTTGTCACCGAGGGCGTGAATTCACTCTTCAAGTTCCGCAACCCGAATGCCACGGCAGAGTGCGGGTGCGGGGAGAGTTTTACCGTCGCCTGATTGGTAACAACGGGGTCAGCGGTGAAGACGGGGTCAGATGAACGCTTTCATCTGACCCCAACTTAGGTAAACCCCGCGGACAGTTGAAAACGGGGTCAGAAGAAGGCTTTCTTCTGACCCCAACTTAAACAAACCAAAGCACATTACGAGACCAGGCATGCAAGAACGGGAAGTGGTCCTGACCAAACGCGAGGTGGAAGCACGCCTCGTTCCCGCCGGAACCGAGATCATGATTCCGGCGGACACCTTTGTGACCATCACACAGTCCCTTGGCGGCACTTTCACGGTGGCCGTCAACGGCAACCTGGCCCGGATCGAAGGCCACGACGCCGATGCCCTGGGCAAGCAACCGCTGGAAAGCAGCTTCGAGACCCCGGAAGACGGCACCGTCAACGAAAACCAGGTCTGGGAAGCACTGCGCAACTGCTACGACCCGGAAATCCCGGTGAACGTGGTGGACCTCGGACTGATCTACGAATGCAAGATCGAGAACGACACCGGGGAAGGCAACCACGTCTACATCAAGATGACCCTCACCGCCGCCGGCTGCGGCATGGGCCCGGTGATCTGCGATGACGTCAAACGCAAGGTCGAACACGTTCCCAACGTGGACAAGGTGACCGTCGAACTCACCTTCGATCCGCCCTGGAACAACGACATGCTCACCGACGAGGCCAAGCTCGAGCTCGGGATGCTCTGAGGCTTGAACATGGGGTCAGAAGAAGGCTTTCTTCTGACCCCGACTTCATCCTCCGGGCCTGAACCGCTAACATGGGGTCAGATGAACGCTTTCATCTGACCCCGTTTTAGAACCCGACCCTGGGATCTGAATTCCCCCGGGGTCTGAAGAAAGCCTTCTTCTGACCCCATGTTCCTCAAACCCAGCGCCGAAAACAGCAGCAATCAAATGACCGCCACCAAAGAAGACTTCCTGAACAACCCCCTTGGAACCAAAACCACCCTGGAAGATGTCATGGACGCCTTCGAATTCCTGGATGACTGGGAAGAACGCTACGCCTACATCATCGACCTGGGCAAGCAGCTGCCCGCCTTCCCGGACGATGCCCGTACCGAGCAAAACTACGTGCACGGCTGTCAGAGCCAGGTGTGGCTGATCCACCACTACGATGAAACCAGCGGCAAGCTGTACCTGCTGATCGATTCCGACGCCATGATCGTGCGCGGCCTGGCGGCGATCATCCTGGTAGCCCTGAACGGCAAAAGCCCACGGGAGCTGCTGACCACCGATATCGACGAACTGTTCGAAGAGCTGGACCTGTTCCGCCACATCTCCCCCACCCGTGGCAACGGCCTCCGGGCCATGGTGGGCAAGATCAGGGACCTGGCCGCGGCGGAAGCGGCCGAATCCTGAGTGTGAACCGAAAGTCTGATGAACGCTTTCCCCTCCGGGGTCTGATGAACGCCTTCACCTGACCCCAATTTCACCTCAGGGGTCTGAAGAAAACCTTCTTCTGACCCCAGGTTCGATCAGGCCCCGTGGTTGCAATCCAGGACGGGGTCAGAAGAAAGCTTTCTTCAGACCCCAGAGCCAACCGCCCCAATTTTCACGCTCGCCAACTTACACAACGAAAACAATCTGTTACCACTTGTGTCATGTTCCCGAAAGGCACCTGCTCTAACCTGTCGGCTCCGTAATATTTGTCCTCTTAACAAACCCAAGACAGGTATCCGAATGAGCAGTAACCGTCTGACCAGGCTCTCCGTGGCCATCGGCCTCTCCATCGCCACAAGTACCACCTTAGCCAGCCCCCAGCAGTTCATGTCCGCCCGTTCCTTTGGTATGGCCGGCACCGGCGTTGCCACCGCGCACCCGGCGGATGCTGCCATGACCAACCCGGCTATGATGGCGGCGGATCACCACGACTGGTCAGACGATTTCGGGCTGATGCTGCCATCGGTTAACGCCCGTGCCGCCGATGAAGAAGAAACGGTGGACCAGATCGATGACATCCAGGATGTGATCGAGGAGTTCGACCGTCTGGTTACCGAATTCGAGAACACCTCCAACCGCCAGAATGCCGAGAACCTGGCCGCCAGCGCCGCGGATCTCCGGGACCGTCTGGTTTCCTTCGACGAAGACACCGTCCGGGTCAATGCCGGCCTTGGGCTCGGTCTCGCCGTACCCGGACAAAGCCTCTCTGTCGGCGTTTTCACTAACGCCAACCTCACGGCTACTGTACGCGGCGAGCTGTCCGACAGCGACCGTAGCCTGCTGGACGACATCGTAACCGCAGCTGAATCGGGCTCACCCTCCAGCGTGCAGGCCATCATCGACGGAGCAGCAGTCGACAACCAGGGCGATATCCGCTTTGATTCCCGGGGCCGCATCCTCGCCTCGGCCGTCGGTGAAGTCGGTATTGCCTTTGCCCGCGCCTTCGAACTGCAAAGCGGTGGCCGCTTCCAGCTGGGTATCTCGCCCAAGTATGTGGAGCTGAGGACCTTCCAGTACACCGAGACCGTCTCCGGATTTGAGGACGATGAATTCGACGGCGACCAGTACCAGACCGACAAAAGCGGCTTCAACGTGGACCTCGGCGCCGCCTATGCCTTTGGCGATGAACACCAGTGGAACGCAGGCGTGGCCGTTAAAAACCTGATCCCCATGGAGCTGGATTCCGCAGCCAGCCGGCCCGAGCTGGGTGAACAGGTTCGCACCCTGGAACTCAATCCTATGGTCACTACAGGCATTGCCCACAAGAGCGAACACCATGTGGTCACTGCCGAGCTGGATCTCACCAAAAAGGAAGCCTTCGGCTTTGAAGATGACACCCAGTGGCTCGCCCTGGGCGCCGAGTTTGATGCCTGGCGCTATGCCCAGCTGCGCGTCGGCGTGCGCCACAACCTGGCCAGCAACGACAACAACGACGGCATCGAAGAGGATACCCAGTTCACCGCCGGCCTCGGCCTGAACATTCTGGGGGCGCGCCTGGATCTGGGGGCGCTTTACAGCGACGCGGATGTGGGTGCGGCCATCGAGATTGGCAGCGCGTTCTGAGCTGAACCTGAGGTCCGCGTGAACATGGGGTCAGAAGAAAGCGTTCTTCTGACCCCGTCTTAGGTGCCAACCTCGGGGCCTGATCGAACCTGGGGTCAGAAGAAGGTTTTCTTCAGACCCCTGAGCCAGCCGCCACCTCCTGACTCGGACCGGGGTCTGATGAACACTTTCATCTGACCCCTCTTTCACTCCCGTCTCTTCCCCCGTTATTTGCCAACCTCCCGCCCACACCCGATAATCCCCCCAACACCCGAACCAAAACCAAAGGCCTCTCCATGCAAACCTACCTGGTCGGCGGCGCCGTCCGCGACGAACTGCTGGGCATTGACGTCAAGGATCGTGACTGGGTGGTGGTCGGCGCCACTCCGGACGAGATGCTGGCCAAGGGCTTCAAGCAGGTGGGCGCGGACTTTCCGGTGTTCCTGCACCCGAAAACCCGGGAGGAATATGCCCTGGCCCGCACCGAGCGCAAGCAGGGCCGGGGCTACCATGGCTTCAGCGTCTACAGTGCCCCCGACGTCACCCTCGCGGAGGATCTCAAGCGCCGGGATCTGACCATCAATGCCATGGCCAGAGATGAGCACGGCAAACTGGTGGACCCCTTCCACGGGCTTGAGGATCTGAATGCGCGGCAACTGCGCCATGTTTCCCCGGCCTTTGCCGAAGACCCCCTGCGTATTCTCCGCACCGCCCGGTTTGCCGCCCGCTTCCAGCCCATGGGGTTCGAGGTACATCCGGACACCATGGCACTGATGCGCCGGATGGTCGACGAGGGCGAGGTGGATCACCTGGTACCGGAGCGGGTCTGGCAGGAAGTCCAGCGGGCCCTGCACGAGCAGGAGCCCGGAACCTTTTTCGAGGTTCTGCGGGACTGCGGAGCCCTGCCCGTCCTGATTCCCGAACTGGCAGATGATGACACCCTGGCCATGGCGCTGTCCGCACTTCGCAGTGTCGCGCGGCACGATACCAGTACCGATCAACGCTTTGCCGCCTTGCTACTTCCGCTGTCCGCCGAGCAGGCAATAACCCGCGCAGAGGCCATGAAGGCCCCGAACGACTGCCGGGATCTGGCGCGGCTGGCGTGCCATTTCAAAACCGGGCTCGCTGATTTATCCTCAAGTAAAGACGCAACCGCTTCGGCGCTTCTCGAACTGCTGGATTACGCCGATCTCTGGCGCCGCGAGACGCGCTTCGAGGCACTGATGCAGGTGCTGGACCATGCCCTGCCCGAAGACCTCCGGGCCGGGGTTCATACTCTGCAGATCGCCGCCCGGGCAGCCGTCGGAATCAATCCCAGGGAACTCCTGGCCCGGGGATTCAAGGGTAAGGCCCTGGGCGAGGCAATCCGGGCAGAGCGGCTCCAGCGTATAGAACAGGCATTGCCCGCATCCAACAGCTGAGGACAGACATGACTGACAATGCGCCCGTCGCACTGGTTACCGGCTCCGCCCACCGCCTGGGGGCCCGCACCGCCGAAATGCTGCATGATCGCGGCTGGAACCTGGTGGTTCATTACCGCACCCGGCAGACCCAGGCCACGGCGCTGACCGAGAAACTCAACGAAGCACGCCCCGGCTCGGCCATCTGCCTGCAGGCCGACCTGACCCGGATGGACGATGTCCACCGCCTCGGCAAGGAGGCACTCGCCCACTGGGGCCGGCTGGATGGTCTGGTCAACAACGCCTCGGTGTTTTACCCCACCCCCAATGGCGAAGCCATGTACGACGACTGGGACCGGATCATGAACACCAACCTCCGCGCTCCTTTCTTCCTGCTGCAGACCTGCCTGACTGCACTGAAAAATTCTCGCGGTAGTGTCGTCAACCTGATCGACATCTACAGCGAAAAGCCCCTGAGCAACCACCCGCTGTACTGTGCCAGCAAGGCTGGACTGGCCGCTCTGACCCGCTCCTGGGCCAAGGATCTGGCACCAAACGTCCGGGTCAATGGGGTATCGCCTGGCGCGATTCTGTGGCCGGAGAACGACGGCGCGATTGATCGGAGTTACCAGAAGGCCATCGTCGAAAAGACCCCACTGGCCACCACCGGCAATCCCGACGACATCGCCAGCATGGTGATTTTCCTGATGTGTGACGCCCCGTTTGTGACCGGGCAGATCATCTCCGTGGATGGCGGCCGCAGCCTGAACATGTAAGCCCAGCCGCTCCAACTCGCCGCGGCCAGGTTTTGGCCACCCACCCCTTTCCGGATACAATGCCGGCAGTTTTCCATCCCAGAGCGCGGGGCCATCAACCCGCGCCAGTAAATACCGGAGAGATTCCATGCGTGATGTCGTCATTGTTGCCGCCAAGCGGACCGCCGTCGGAAGTTTCGGCGGTGGCCTGTCCAGCCTGAACGCTGACCAGCTCGGTTCTGCCGTACTCAAGGCCCTGCTCGAAGAAACCGGTGTCGCCGGAGACCAGGTCAATGAAGTGGTACTTGGCCAGGTACTGACCGCTGGTTGCGGCCAGAATCCGGCCCGCCAGGCCGCAATCCATGCCGGCATTCCGGCCTCGGTACCAGCCATGACCATCAACAAGGTCTGCGGGTCTGGCCTCAAGGCCGTACACATGGCCGTCCAGGCCATCCGCTGCGGCGATGCCGAGCTGATGATCGCCGGCGGCCAGGAAAGCATGAGCCAGGCGCCCCACGTGCTGCCCAACAGCCGTAACGGCCAGCGCATGGGCGACTGGACCATGATCGACACCATGATCAAGGACGGCCTGTGGGACGCATTCAACGATTACCACATGGGCATCACCGCAGAGAATATCGTCGAGAAATACGGCATCAGCCGCGAGGAGCAGGACGCCTTTGCCGCCGCCTCCCAGCAGAAAGCCGTGGCCGCCCGGAAGGCCGGCTACTTCGACGGCCAGATCGTGCCGATCACCATCCCCCAGCGCAAGGGTGACCCGCTGGTGGTGGACAAGGACGAATGCCCCCGGGATGGCGTGACCGCTGAAAGTCTGTCCAAGCTCCGCCCGGCCTTCAAGAAGGATGGCACCGTCAGCGCCGGCAACGCCTCCTCCCTGAACGACGGCGCTGCGGCCGTCATGGTGTGCAGCGCCGAGAAGGCCAAAGAGCTGGGACTGACCCCGATTGCCACCATCAAGGCCCACGCCAATGCCGGTGTGGATCCGACCATAATGGGCACCGGCCCGATTCCCGCCAGCCAGCGCTGCCTGAAACTGGCCGGCTGGAGCGTGGATGACCTGGACCTGGTCGAGGCCAACGAGGCCTTTGCTGCCCAGGCCATTTCCGTCAACCGGGACCTGGGCTGGGATACCGACAAGGTGAACGTGAATGGCGGCGCCATTGCCATCGGCCACCCCATCGGTGCCTCCGGCTGCCGCATCCTGGTTTCCCTGCTGCATGAGATGGTTCGCCGTGATGTCCACAAGGGCCTGGCGACCCTGTGCATCGGCGGCGGCATGGGCGTGGCCCTCGCAGTGGAACGCTGAAGCCGATGCTCCATGTGGTGCTGTACGAGCCGGAGATCCCGCCCAACACCGGCAACATCATCCGGCTCTGCGCCAACACCGGCTGCCAGCTGCACCTGATCGAGCCCCTGGGGTTCAACCTGGAAGACAAACAGATGCGGCGGGCCGGGCTGGATTACAGCGAGTACGCCACCGTCAAGGTGCATGCCAGTTACCAGGCATTTCTGGAAACCGAACAACCCTCACGACTGTTCGGACTGACCACCAAAGGCAGCCGGTTCTATCACGAAGTGAGCTACCAGGATGGCGACTACCTGATGTTCGGCCCGGAAACCCGGGGCCTGCCTGAGGAGGTTAGGGAAAGCCTGCCGGAAACCCATCGGATCAGGGTACCCATGCGGCCGGAGAGCCGGAGTTTGAATCTGTCGAATACGGCAGCGCTGGTGGTGTATGAGGCCTGGCGGCAGCTGGGGTTTAGCGGCGGGGTTTGACGGAAATGAAAATGGGGTCAGAAGAAAGCTTTCTTCTGACGCCGGGGTTAGGCGCTGAGGTCAGCAGTAAAATGAAAATGGGGTCAGAAGAAAGCTTTCTTCCGACCCCGGGATTCGGCGCTGATCTTTGGCTCAGTGGTCTGGGGTAACTCAGGGGTCTGATGAAAACCTTCATCTGACCCCATCTTCACCGATCCCGCTTAGTGAGCCTGCTGCTCCCCAGTCCCTTCGCCAGCACCCTCTTCCTGCTTGCGCTTCAGAGCCTGGGCATAAATGGCGTCGAAATTCACCGGTGCCAGCATCAGGGCCGGGAAAGAACCCTTGGCAACGACGTTATCGATGGCCTCGCGGGCATACGGGAACAGGATGGTCGGGCAGTAGGCACCGAGCATCTGGCCCAGCTGTGCACCTTCGATGCCCTGCACCAGGAACACACCCGCCTGCTGGATTTCCACGATGTAGGCGACTTTCTCGCCGATCTTGGTGGTGACCGTCAGGGACAGGACCACTTCGTACTGGTTGTCGCTCACCTTGTTGTGGGAGGTGTTCAGGTCCAGATTCACCTGGGGCTTCCACTGCTCCTGGAATACCAGCGGCGCGTTCGGTGACTCGAACGACAGATCCTTCACATAGATACGCTGAAGGGCAAACTGGGGTTGGTTCTGGTTTTCATTGCCTGCGGCTTGCTGATTCTCAGCCATGTTCGGTCCTTTGTGCTCTTGGTGGGCGTTGGGCCCGGTTATTGTCTTGTTTCGAGGATGGGGTCAGATGAACGTTTTCATCAGACCCCTGAAGTCTGGAAACGGGGTCTGAAGAAAGCTTTCTTCTGACCCCTTCTTTATTCCATGCCGGCTCCGGCGAAGGTCAAACAGTGCGGCAGATCGGGCCCGAGATCAAGGCCCATCTCGGCGTTACTTTTTCACCAGCGGCAGGTTGCTGGCCTTCCAGTCACCGATTCCGCCGTTCAGGCGCACGACGTTGGTGAAGCCCTCGGCGTTGAGCTGCTTGACCGCCATGGCGGAATGCTGGCCCATCTTGTCGGCAACGATGATCTGCTTGTCCTTGAACTTGTTGAGCTCGGAGGCACGGCTCTTGAGGCTGTTCAGGGGAATGTTGACGGAGCCGGTGATGCGGCCTTCGCCGAACTCCTTGCGGTCACGGATATCCACCACCACGGCCTCGTCCTTATTGATCAGGTTGACCGCCGCCTGGGCAGAAACCTTGGCACCACCACGGCGGGCCTCCAGGATCAGGATCGCCACCAGGAAGGCCACAAACAGCGACACCAGAATGTAGTGATTGACAACGAATTCGAACAAGCGGTCCATGAAAACACCCTGAAAATTTGTTTGGCGGGATTATACACACCCAGCCTGCTGCAAAGAAGGCGGGGAAAGAGGGGGTCAGAAGAAGGCTTTCTTCAGACCCCGGGCACGCTGAAGTCGGGGTCTGGAGAAAGCCTTCTTCTGACCCCATCTTCACCAACCGGCAATCCCATCTCCATGGCTTGCGCGAATGAAAACGGTTACAATCTGACCTTCTCTTTTATCAAGTTTTCCAACCAACCGGATGATGTGATGACCGCGACGCGCAAGCCGACTGCACTGATTATCCTGGACGGCTGGGGTTACCGTGACCCCGCCGAAGACAATGCCATCAGCAACGCCAACACCCCGTTCTGGGATCAGCTGTGGGCCAACCAGCCCAAGACCCTGATCAACACCTCGGGCATGTTCGTGGGGCTGCCCCAGGGGCAGATGGGTAATTCCGAGGTGGGACACATGAACCTCGGGGCCGGCCGCGTGGTCTACCAGAGCCTTACCCGGATCGACAAGGATCTGGAAGAAGGCACTTTCCAGAAGAACGACGTGCTGTGCGCCGCCATCGACAAGGCGGTGAGCAGTGGCCGAGCCGTGCACCTGATGGGGCTGATGTCTCCGGGCGGGGTGCACAGCCACGAGGACCACATCCTGGCGGCGGCCGAACTGGCTGCCAGCCGGGGCGCCAAGGAAGTGTATATTCATGCTTTCCTGGACGGCCGCGACATGCCGCCACAAAGCGCCAAACCTTCCCTGGAAAAGGCCTCTGCCAAGCTCAGGGAACTGGGTGTCGGCCGGGTAGCCACCATCGTCGGCCGCTATTTCGCCATGGACCGGGATAACCGTTGGGATCGTATCGAAGCGGCCTACAACTCCATGACCCTGGGCGAGGCCGAATACACCGCAAACGACCCGGTTACCGCCCTGGCACAGGCCTACGAGCGCGGCGAGAACGACGAGTTCGTCAAAGCCACCCACATCCAGGCTCCCGGCGAACCCGACGGCACCATCAACGATGGCGACACCGTACTGTTCATGAACTTCCGCGCTGACCGCGCCCGGGAAATGACCCGCACCTTCGTGGACAAAGAGTTCGACGGCTTCGAGCGCCGCAAGCACCCGGAGCTGGCTGATTTCGTGATGCTCACGGAGTACGCCGCAGACATCAAGACCTCCTGCGCCTACCCGCCCGAGCAGCTCACCAACGGCCTGGGCGAATACATGGCCAAGCAGGGCAAGACCCAGCTGCGCATCGCCGAAACCGAGAAGTACGCCCACGTGACCTTCTTCTTCAACGGCGGCGTGGAAACCCCGTTCGAGGGCGAGGACCGCATCCTGGTGCCCTCCCCGAAAGTGGCCACCTATGACCTGCAGCCGGAGATGAGCGCGCCGGAAGTCACCGACAAGCTGGTTGAAGCCATCAAGAGCGGCAAATACGACCTGGTGGTGTGCAACTATGCCAACGGCGACATGGTCGGCCATACCGGCAAGCTCGATGCCGCCATCAAGGCCGCCGAGTGCCTGGACCAGTGCGTCAAGCGGGTCGTTGAGGCGCTCGACGAGGTTGGTGGCGAAGCCCTGATCACCGCCGACCATGGCAACTGCGAGCAGATGACCGACCCGAACTCCGGCCAGGTTCACACGGCTCATACCATCGGCCCGGTGCCGCTGGTCTACACCGGCCACCGCAAGGTCCACCTCAAGGACGACGGCAACCTCAGCGACGTGGCTCCGTCCCTGCTGACCCTCATGGGTCTGAAGCAGCCCGGGGAAATGACCGGGCACAGCCTGGTCGAGCTGGACTGATCCGGCTCGCCTTGGCCTTGAAGCCGCTACTCACCCTGGCACTCGCCCTCAGTTTTGGTCTGGGGGCAGTGCCGGTTCAGGCCCAACAGCAGGAAGTCACCCCCGCCCAGATCGAAGACCTCAAGGAGCGAATTGGGGACATCGACGAGTGGCTGGCTGATGCCGAAGAAGACCGTTCCGAGCTGGAACAGCAGCTGGCATCCACGGAGCGCCGCATCAGCGAACTGACCCGGGAACGCCGGAACCTGCGCGAAAAGGCCGAGCAGCAACAACAGCAACTGAAGGAACTGGAACAGCAGGAAGCCTCCCTCAAAGAGACCCTCAGCAGCCAGCGCGAAAGTCTGAAGCAGCAGATCCGTGCCGCCTGGATGGAAGGAGACGCGCCTGCCGTCAAGGTATTGCTCAACGAGATCGACCCGGACCAGATGGCACGGACCATGACCTACTACGAGTACCTGAGCCGAAATACGGTTGAGCGCCTCGAAGCCTTCCAGAAAAGCCTCCGGGAGCTGAGGCAGACCCAGGCCAGAGTCGTCGTGACCCGCGCCGAACTGACCGACACCGAAGCCACGCTCAGCAAGCGCCAGCAGGAACTGTCAGCCTCCCGAAAGGAACGGGAACAGACCCTGGCAGCGCTGAAAACCGAGATCCAGAGCCGGCGCAGCGAACGGGATGAACTGGAAGCCGACCGCAAACGCCTGGAAAAGCTGCTCGAGGACGTGCAGCAGGCCATCGCCAGCATTCCCGCACCCAACGAGTCCCAGCCGTTCCGTTCCCTGAAGGATAAGCTGCCCTGGCCAGTCCAAGGCAAGGTGGTCAGCAACTACGGCGACCGCTACGCCGACGGCAAGCTCCGCCGCAACGGTCTGCTGATCAGCACCAGCGAAGAGGCAAAGGTCAAGGCCATCCATTACGGCCGGGTGGTTTTTGCCAACTGGCTCCGGGGTTTTGGCCTGATCACCATCATTGATCACGGCGATGGCTACATGACACTCTACGGCCATAGCAGCAGCCTGTTCACCAGCCCGGGCGACTGGGTAGCGGCCGGCGAGACCATTGCCATGGCCGGCCAGACCGGCGGTACCGATACGCCGGCGCTGTACTTTGAAGTCCGCCATAATGGCAAACCGGATAACCCGCAACGCTGGCTGGCAGACTGAGGCTCCGGTTAGCCCATTCAAGGGCTGACAAACGACGCAGCTGACGCCATACTGTCGTGAATCAGGGAAATACGTCCAACTAGTGGAAACAAAACGGGATATATTGATGAAACGGGTCAGAAGTACACTTCCGCCAAGGGTTTTACGCAAACTCACGCTCGCTACCTGTTTCATGACCGCATCGAGCCTGGCCTTTGCCCAGGATCCACAGTCCGAGGAATTGCTGGAAGGCATCCAGGACGGCAAGAAGGTGGAAATCAGCCTGCCCGATCCCGAAAAACAGCTCCCCCTGGACGACCTGCGCAAGTTCACGGAAGTATTCAGCCGCATCAAGGATGCCTACGTCGAGGAGGTCTCGGACCAGCAACTGCTTGAAAGCGCTATCAAGGGCATGCTGTCCGACCTGGACCCCCACTCCACCTACCTCGCTCCCAAAGACTACGAAGAACTGGAAGAGAGCACTTCCGGTGAATTTGGCGGCCTGGGCATTGAAGTGGGCATGGAAAACGGCTTCGTAAAAGTCATCGCACCGATCGACGACACTCCGGCCCAGAAGGCCGGAGTGCAGGCCGGCGACCTGATCATCAAACTGGACGAAAAACCGGTCAAGGGCATGTCCCTGGAAGAGGCTGTCAATCTGATGCGGGGCAAGCCCGGCACCGTGCTGACCCTGACCATCATGCGCGAAGGCGAGAGTGCGCCCATCGAGATCGACGTCACCCGGGATATCATCAAGGTCACCAGCGTGAAATCGCGCATGCTGGATAACGGCTACGGGTACGTGCGCATCACCCAGTTCCAGGCGGACACCGGCGGCCAGTTCCGGGATGCCCTGAAGAAACTGGAGACCGAACACGGCGCAGATCTCGACGGCCTGGTCATCGACTTGCGCAACAACCCCGGCGGCGTTCTGCAGGCCGCGGTGGAAACCGCTGACGCCCTGCTCGACGGCGGCCTGATCGTCTACACCGAGGGACGGATCCAGAGCTCGAGACTGCGCTTCAGCGCCAAGTCCGGCGACGTCATGGCCGGCACACCCATTGTGGTGCTGATCAACGGCGGCTCCGCCTCGGCCTCCGAGATCCTGGCCGGCGCCCTTCAGGACCATGAGCGCGCCGTCATCATGGGCACCAAGTCCTTTGGCAAGGGCAGCGTCCAGACCGTCATCCCGCTGGATGAAACCCATGCCATCAAGATGACCACCGCCCGCTACTACACGCCGGACGGCCGATCCATCCAGGCCACCGGTATCAAGCCCGATATCGTGGTGCGCCCGGCGGAACTGACCGAACTCGATGGTCAGCCGTTCTTTACCGAGGCTGACCTCAGCGGCCATCTTGAAGGTCAGAACGAAGACAAAGGTCAGACCAAAGAGCAGGAGAACCCGGAAGAAAAGGCCGCGGAGACGAGCTCTATGGTAGATCGGGATTACCAGTTGCGCTCGGCGCTGAACCTGCTCAAAGGCATGCATATCCTGAACCGCAGGGATAATACCTCCGGGGAAGGAAGCGGCGAGTGAGGCTGATTCTTTGCCTGTTCCTGGCAGTTGCAAGTCTTGCCGCGGCAAGTGCAACTGCGCAGGAGAACCTCCGGGAGCTGCCACCTACCATCGCCATCATCATTGATGACATGGGGCACAATCTTCAGGAAGGCCGGCGGCTGGTCAACATGGACCAGCCCCTGACCCTGGCCTTCCTGCCCTACCGACGCTTCACCGAACAACTGGCCACCCTCGCGCACCGGAAGAACAAGGAAATCATGCTGCATGCGCCCATGGCCAACACCCAGAATTTCAGCCTTGGTGCCGGCGGGCTCACCCCGGACATGGACGAACACACCCTGAGCCAAACCCTGCGGCGTTCACTCCAGTCCATCCCCTTTGTCAGCGGCGTCAACAATCATATGGGCAGCCTGCTGACCCAGCAACTGCAAGCCATGGACTGGGTCATGAAAGAGCTCGACAAGTACCCGGTGTACTTCGTGGACAGCCGCACCATTGCCTCCTCCGTGGCCGGCGATGTGGCCACCGCCTACCAGATACCGAACGTGACCCGGGATGTGTTCCTTGACCACGAACAGACCGAAGAATTTGTCGATCGCCAGTTTAAGCTGCTGATCAAGCGCGCCAAAGAGAATGGCAGCGCCGTTGGTATCGGGCACCCGCACAAGGTCACCGTGGATTACCTGGAGAAGCATCTGCCGATGCTGGATGAGCAGGGTATCGCTATCGCCACCGTGAGCGGGCTGTGGGCGATGCGTAACGGGAACCGGACGATGTTTGCGGAGGGGGAGAAGCAGGCGATTCGGCCGGCTTATGCGGCAGGGATCAAGTTGGGGTCAGATGAGAGTGTTCATCAGACCCCGAAAAAAGACGTGAACTAGGGGACATTCGCCAAGGTGGGGTCAGATGAAGGCTTTCATCAGACCCCTGGGGACAACGTGAACTTGGGGACAGGCGCTAAGTTGGGGTCAGATGAAAGCTTTCATCTGACCCCGTTTTCATGCCCGCTCAATCCCGGACTTCAATCCCTTGCGCCTTCATGAACGCCTTCGCCTCGGGAATCGTATGCTGCCCGAAGTGGAAGATGGAGGCGGCCAATACCGCATCGGCCCCACCCTTGGTGACACCATCCGCCAGATGCTGAAGCTCACCCACTCCACCTGAAGCGATCACCGGCACCGCCACCGCATCGCTGATGGCGCGGGTCAGGCCCAGGTCGAAGCCGATCTTGGTGCCGTCCCGGTCCATACTGGTCAGCAGCAGTTCGCCGGCGCCCATCTCGACCATCTTTCTGGCCCATTCCACGGCGTCCAGCCCGGTGGGCTTGCGACCGCCGTGGGTGAAGATTTCCCAGCGCGGCTCTTCGCCTTCGGCACTGACCTGTTTGGCGTCGATGGCGACCACGATGCACTGGCTACCAAACCGCTCGGCGGCTTCACGCACGAATTCGGGATTGAACACCGCCGCGGTGTTGATGGATACCTTGTCGGCGCCGGCATTGAGCAGCTTGCGGATATCCTCGACGGTACGCACGCCGCCACCGACGGTCAGCGGGATGAAAACCTCCGCCGCCATGCGCTCCACCGTCTCGTAAGTGGTGTCACGGCTCTCGTGGCTGGCCGTGATGTCCAGAAAGGTGATCTCGTCGGCGCCCTGCTCATTGTATCGGCGGGCCACCTCAACCGGATCCCCGGCATCCCGGATATCCACGAAGTTCACGCCTTTGACCACGCGGCCCTTGTCCACGTCCAGGCAGGGAATGATGCGTTTTGCCAGTCCCATGCTAACTCCCTCAGTCGTTCAGGCTGTCGCAGAAGGCTTGGGCCTCGGCCACATCCAGGGTGCCCTCGTAGATGGCACGGCCGGTGATGGCACCGAGGATGCCCTTGTCCGCCACTTCCGCCAGGCGCTTGAGGTCATCCATGTTGGTCACGCCGCCGGAGGCGATCACCGGAATGCCACCCTCTTCCGCCAGCTTCGCGGTGGCCTCCACGTTCACGCCCTGCATCATGCCGTCACGGCTGATGTCGGTGTAAACGATGGCATCAACACCATCGTTAGCGAAACGCTTGGCCAGATCCACCGCCATCACCTCGGAGACTTCGGCCCAGCCATCGGTGGCCACGCGGCCGTCTTTGGCATCCAGGCCCACGATGATGTGACCGGGGAAACGCTTGCACATCTCGGTCACGAATTCCGGCTCTTTCACCGCCTTGGTACCGATGATCACCCACTGAACGCCAGCTTTCAGATAGGCCTCGATGGTTTCAGCAGAGCGGATACCGCCACCGATCTGGATCGGCAAATCCGGGTACTTCCTGGCAATGGCCTGCACGATCTCGCCGTTGACCGGCTCACCGGCAAAGGCGCCGTTCAGATCCACCAGGTGCAGACGACGGGCGCCGGCATCCACCCAGCGGGTGGCCATGTCGACCGGGTCGTCACCGAAGACGGTGGAATCGTCCATCCGGCCCTGGCGCAGGCGTACACATTTGCCGTCTTTGAGATCAATGGCGGGGATAATCAGCATAGAGCAATGTCCGTGTAGTTCGTTCTGATGGCCGGCGTTACTTGCCGGACCAGTCCACAAAGTTTTTCAGCAGCTGCAGGCCAGCCCGAGCACTCTTCTCCGGGTGGAACTGCACCGCAAAAATGTTATCGCGGGCCACCGCGGCCGCCAGGTCGACGCCATAGTGGGCACGGCCGGCCATGTCGGCATTGCCCTCGGCCTCGGCGTAATAGCTGTGCACGAAATAGAAGCGGTCGCCGTCCGGAATGTTGTGCCAGAGCGGGTGATCGATGGTCTGGAAGACCTCGTTCCAGCCCATGTGGGGCACCTTCAGGCGCTCACCGTTTTCCACCAGGTTGTCACCGAAGTAGCGAACCTCGGAGGGGAACAAGCCGATGCAGTCGACGCCGTTATTCTCTTCGCTGCGGGACATCAGTGCCTGCATGCCGACGCAGATACCGAGGAAGGGGCGATCCCGGGACACTTCCCGGACCAGGGTATCCACCTCCAGCCGGCGAATCTCCGCCATGCAGTCGCGGATGGCTCCGACGCCGGGCAGGATGACATGGTCCGCCTCCCGGATCTGGTCGGCGTTATCGGTCACCAGGACGGTGACATCCGGGGCAACGTGCTCCACCGCCTTGCGGGCGGAATGAAGGTTCCCCATACCGTAGTCGATGATGGCAACGGTTTTCATGGTCAAATGCGATGTCCTGTTGGTGACCGGTTACAGCGAGCCCTTGGTGGACGGGGTAATCCCCGCCATGCGCTCGTCCATCTCGATTGCCATGCGCAGGGCACGGCCGAAGGCCTTGAACACGGTCTCGATCTGATGGTGGGTGTTCTTGCCCTTCAGATTGTCGATGTGCAGGGTCACCATGGAGTGGTTGACGAAACCGTGGAAGAATTCCTCGAACAGATCCACGTCAAAACCGCCCACGGAGGCACGGGTGTAGGGCACATCCATGTCCAGGCCCGGACGGCCGGAGAGGTCGATCACGACCCGGGACAGGGCCTCATCGAGCGGCACATAGGCGTGCCCATAACGACGGATGCCTTTCTTGTCACCCACCGCCTGCCTGAAAGCCTGGCCCAGGGTAATGCCGATGTCTTCCACGGTGTGGTGATCATCAATGTGCAGGTCGCCCTTGGAGACAATGTTGAGGTCGACCAGCCCGTGGCGGGCGATCTGATCCATCATGTGCTCCAGGAACGGCACACCGGTGTCAAAGCTGGACTTGCCGGTGCCGTCGAGATCGATCTCGACAGTAATCTGTGTTTCGAGGGTGTTGCGTTCTACGCGAGCCTTACGTTCGGCCATGGAGACTCCGTCGTCATAAACCGGCTTGGTGCCGAAAACAATTTGTTTGCGGATTATACCTTTTATGCCCGCCGGAGTCCCGCAACCGCATCAATGACCGTGATAGCTCAGAACGCCTTCTTGAGATTGCTCATGTAGGTGTCCACGAGGCTGTTGAACTCGTGTTTGATCACCGGGCTGATAGCGAGCTTCAGCAGGCTGGGCAGGGGCACGGTCAGCTCCGCGCTGGTACGGAATTTCACCCTAGTGGCGTTGTCGCCGTTGGCCGTCAGGTTCCAGGAACCGCTGACCACGCCGTTACCCTCACCCTTGATAGGCTCCCAGGTGATCTTGCCGGCATCCTTGTCCGAGTAATATTTGCAGGCGTAGACCGACTGGATGGCGTGCTTGTCCACACCGACTTTCTCCATTTCCCAGCGATAGCTGTTGTCGCCCAGGTCGGTCAGCTTGTGGACCTTCGGGAAATGACTGGCGGAACGCGGTACGTCGGCCAGCAACTCAAAGACTTCGTCGTAACCGGCGGGGATCTCCAGATCGCGGTTCAACTCAATCGACACAGTAATTGCCACAGCCCACTCCTTTTTGTCTTTATAAACTGTCTGCGGAGGCCGAATGGCCCCTCACGGGGAAAATCAGGGGGAGTATTTTGGCCTATCACTACACCATTGTCATACTCCTGCGCTGTTAATTTGTTAACCCTGCGTTATCCTTAACTTTATTAGCCAGGGGATTCGCCCTCAAGCTCCCGATGCTCACCGGAACAAGGAAGCCCTGATCATGAAAGCTGTTCGTTACCTCCTGATTGCCATTGTTGCCATCATCATTCTGGCAGTAGTGGCCATCGCGATCGCCATGGCGGTCATCGATCCGAACGACTACAAGCCGCAGATCGAAAAGGCCGTGGAGCAGCAGACCAACCTGGATCTGCAACTGGAAGGCGATATCGGCTGGTCCTTCATTCCCCTGGGCCTCGAGCTCAACAACGTGAGCGCCAACCTCGAGGAAGAGCGTTTCGTAGCCCTCGACCAGCTGGTGGCACAGGTGGATTTCTGGTCCCTCATTGCCATGTCACCCCGGGTGAACACGTTCGTACTGGACGGGCTGGAAGCCAACCTGGAAGTCAACGAACAGGGCGAAGGCAACTGGACCCGGATCATGCGGGAGTCCCCGCAGGCTGCGGATGGAACACAGGCGTCGGAAGAGCAGCCAGCCGAACAACAGCCGCAAGAAGAAGCCCAGACTGCCTCCGGCGGCGAGCCGCTCAACTTCAACGTGGAAAACGTCCAGATCAGCAATGCCCGGGTGCATTACACCGACAACAGCACCGGCCAGGCGGTCACCCTCGAAAACTTTGCCGTCAACGCCAGTGACATCACCCTGGGTTCCGAGTTTCCGCTGGAAGTCAGCTTTCAGGTGGATACCGCCAAACCACAGCTCAAGGTTGATGGCAGCATCAATGCCCGACTGGCCGCCAACGAGGCTCTCAATGACTTCGCCGTCTCCGGCCTCAAGGCCGTGTTCGATATGAGTGGCGAGCCGTTCGGCGGCAAATCCGTTACTGCCGAGCTGGCCGGTTCAGCCAGGGCCAATCTGGAAAACGAGACCGCCACGCTTTCCGGTTTCACCGCCAGCCTGGCCAATCTGGCACTGTCCACCGATCTTGAAGTACAAGGCTTCGGCGATAAACCAGCCCTGAAGGGCAACCTGGACATCCAGGAGTTCTCCCTGAAAGAGCTGCTCAGCAACCTGGGCCAGCCGACCATCGAAACCAGCGATCCGGATGTCCTCAAAGCAGTCGCCTTCTCCACCGACATCGGCGGCTCCCCGGGCACAGCAACCCTGGAGAACCTCACTATCAAGCTCGACGACACCACGTTCAACGGCTCCGGCAGCTACACCCTTGCCGACGGCGGCATTGTCTTCAATCTGCAAGGTGACGAACTCAATGCCGACCGGTACCTGCCCCCCAAGGCCGAAGGTGAGGAAGCTGCCGCCAGCGAGGAACCGCAGACTGCAGAGGCCGGCTCTGCCGGAGGCTCAGGATCCGGTGCCGCCCCCGAATCCGACCTGCTGCCACTGGAAACCCTGCGCACACTGCTGCTGGATGTGGATTTCGGTCTCGGCAAGCTGATCGTCAGCAACCTGACCATCAATGAAATCAAGGCCAGCACCACCGCCAAAAACGGTGTGCTCAAAGTCGACGACTTCAGCGGCAAGATGTACGAAGGCAGCTTCGGTGCCAACGCCACCATCGATGCCCGCAGCGACAATCCGAAGTGGAGCTTTGCCTCCAACGTGACCAATGTGCAGACCCTGCCCCTGCTGACCGATCTGGCGGAAGTGGACATGCTCGGCGGTGGCGCCAACCTGAAGGTGAATGCCACCACCTCGGGCAATCGCATTTCCGCACTGCGTGAGAACGCCGACGGCCAGATCAGTTTCAACCTGGCCAAGGGTGAGTTCCGGCGCATGAACATGACGCGCATGGCATGCCAGGGCATCGCCCTGGTCAACCAGGAACAGCTGACCACCACCGACTGGGGCACCACCACTCCGTTCAACGACATGAGCGGCACCCTGGACATCAATGGCAACACCCTGGCCAACAAGAACCTCGTGGCCTCGCTCGCGGGCATGAAGCTGGAGGGTCAGGGCACCGTCGACATGAAGCAGACCACCCTGGATTACGAGGCGGGCCTGCGCATCGTGGGCGAAGTGCACCGGGACCCGGCCTGCCGGGTGACCGAATACGTGGAGAATGTGGTTATCCCGGTGGAATGCCGTGGCAACTTCTCCGAGGACCCGGCCGGGCTATGCTCCTTTGACGGCTCCCGCTTCCGGGACACCCTGAAGACCATTGCGGAGAACGCAGCCAAGGCCAAAGTGAAAGAAGAAGTCGACAAGGCCAAGGAAGAAGCCGAAGAAAAGGTGAAGGAAAAGATCGAGGAGGAGCTGGGCGACAAGCTCAAGGGCCTGTTCCAGTAATGACCGACCGTTTCGCCGACAAGCTCCTCACCTGGTATGACCAGCACGGCAGGCATGACCTGCCGTGGCACCATGACCGAAACGCCTACCGGGTCTGGGTCTCGGAGATCATGCTCCAGCAGACCCAGGTGACCACCGTCATCCCCTACTTCGAGGCCTTCATGGCCCGGTTCCCGACCGTGCATGATCTCGCTAATGCTCCGGTGGATGATGTGCTCAGCCACTGGTCCGGACTCGGCTACTACGCCCGCGCCCGCAACCTGCACAAGGCGGCGAAACAGGTGGTTGAGGAGTTTGGCGGGGAGTTTCCAAAGGACCAGGAACAGCTGGAATCGCTCACCGGCATCGGCCGCTCCACCGCCGCCGCCATTATTGCCCAGGCCTTCGGCAAGCGAGCCACCATCCTGGACGGCAACGTCAAACGGGTACTGGCCCGTTACCACGCCGTCCCAGGCTGGCCCGGCCAGACCGCTGTGCTGAACCGACTCTGGGAACATGCCGAGGAGCATACGCCTGACGAACGCGTCAGAGACTACACCCAGGCCATCATGGATCTGGGCGCGACAGTATGCACCCGCACCCGGCCCGACTGCGAAGGCTGCCCTGTCAGCTCGGGCTGCCGGGCCTATGCGCTCGGCGAAACAAGCCTTTACCCCGGCTCGAAGCCAAAGAAAGCCAAACCGGAAAAAACCACCTGGATGGTCATCCTGGAAGACAGCGACGGCCGTATCCTGCTGGAGCGGCGACCACCCAGCGGCATCTGGGGCGGCCTCTGGAGCCTGCCAGAACTGGATCCTGCCTACGGCCCGGAAGAGCTTTCCGAAGCCTGCGAACAGCAGCTGGGGATGAGCTGTGGCGATCCGGAACTGATCAGCGGCTTCCGCCACACGTTCAGCCATTACCACCTGCACATCCAGCCCGCCCGACTGCCCGTCACCGGCAGCACGAAGGTTGCCGACACCGCGCAACAGCGCTGGCTGCACCGGTACGAAGCCCTGGCCCTGGGCCTCCCTGCCCCAATCCGCTCGCTGTTGACCGAACCGGAACAGGCCGCCCTGCTCTGAGGCGGCCACCCCGCACGATCTGTTATCATTCAGCCAGATTTCACATCGACACAGGAGCCGACATGAGCCGCACCGTATTCTGTCGCAAGTACCAGCAAGAAATGGAAGGCCTCGACTTCCCGCCCATGCCCGGCGCCAAGGGCCAGGACATCTTCGACAATATATCCAAACAGGCCTGGGAAGAATGGCAGGCCCAGCAGACCATGCTCATCAACGAAAAGCACCTGAGCCTGATGGACCCGAACACCCGGAAATACCTGCAGGCGCAGATGGAGCACTTCTTCAATAACGAGCCATTCGACCAGGCCGAAGGCTACGTTCCACCCGAGAAATAACGGCGTTTGGTCAAGGCCTGAGCAACCCTGAAAAGATTCAGAAATTTTTGCCTGCCGGCCTTGACTCATCAACCCTAAACCGGTTTAATAGCGCCCCGTTGCAGCGCAGTACCGCAACACGCCCGGATAGCTCAGTTGGTAGAGCAGGGGATTGAAAATCCCCGTGTCGGTGGTTCGATTCCGCCTCCGGGCACCATTAAGAATTCTGACGAAGCCCGCCCTTGTGCGGGCTTTGTTGTTTCTGGATTCTACTTTTGTAAGCAATATGTAAGCAGATTCATTAATCTGACAGTGAAGCCGATCATAGCTCCCTCCCCCTTGCGGCTGGCTTCGACCCAGACGAAATCTAAGGCACAATACGAATCTGACCAACAACACACCGGAGTAAAGCCGAAAACTCTCGATTCACTTCAGGCGAACGCACCTTACGATTGGGGGCCAACCAGCTCTTAATTCAGGCCATTCAGAATTGCGAACAGTGGACGTAGGGTATACGTTTACCAGCAAGCATACCGGCAGAGAAGCAACCCAAAAGGCACGGACGTAAAATGGCAAAATATGCATACTCTGATCTCAGTGATGGCCAATTTGAAGACTTGGTTCTTGCCATCTGTCAGCGTCTATTCGGGTTAGCGACACAAGGATTTGCAAAGGGCCCCGACGGTGGGCGTGACGCAAAATTCGTCGGCACTGCCGAGATGTATCCGAGCAAAACCTCGCCGTGGCAAGGGACCACTATAATCCAGGCAAAACATACAATTGGATTAAACAAAAGCTTTACCGAGAGCGATTTTTTTAGCACAAACAATGATAATTGCGTTATTCAAAAAGAAATCCCCAGAATCCAGAACTTAATCTCAAAAGGCGATTTAGACAATTATCTTTTGATTGCTAACAGACGTTTGACAGGAAATGGCGAGAACGAGATTGTTTCCCATATATCCAGCGTCTGCAATCTGCCACAGCCCCAGATCAAAGTATGTGGCGTAGAGCAGCTTGAGTCATGGCTGAAACATTTTCGAGAAATCCCTGATCAACTTGACCTTGATCCTATTGACGCACCACTCCTAGTCTCACCAGATGATCTCGCTGAGGTGATTCAAGCATTAGATGGACAAAAGGCTAACTTTAAAACAATTGATGACAAACCCCCTACCCCTCGGGTCGAATATAAAACAAAAAATAAAATCAATAACTTTACGACTGAGGGAGCTCGATATTGGCGCAGCCGCTTTTTAAAGGAAACGCCCAAAATTGACTCTTTCCTGGCTGCGCCACAAAACTCACAATTTGTAAAAATGTATGAGTCAACAGTTGATGAGTTTCAATGCAACATCATTGCAAAGAGAAAGGACCATCAAAATTTTGATGAGGTATTGAATCACATTTTTCGGGCGCTAGTGGAACGCGACCCAGATCTTAGAAGGCACAGATCCTTGACGAGGGCTATGCTATTTTACATGTATTGGAATTGTGACATTGGTGAGGATGAAGAATGTTGAGACCAACCAAATATTCGCACCCCGATAGCACAGTCGTAAGCGCATCACTGCTCTTATTAGAATCGTTGAAGGACGGCCGGATTATCGAATACTCTGACCTTTTAAAACTGACTAAAAGCCGAATCTCGGGCGGAGAGAACCTTTTTATTCCAGCGCTCAGCTTTCTTTTTCTCATGGGGAAAGTTCGTTACCACCAAAACACCGATTCTTTTGAATACATAGATCACAATGAAGCTAACTAAAGTTTATAGCAATCAAGACGAGACTTTCGCCCCCATTTTTCTTAAAGATGGCTTAAACGCTGTAATCGCTGAGATAAGAAAGCCGGAGAACAAAGACAAAGACACACATAACCTCGGAAAAACCACACTAGCAAGATTGTTGGACTTTCTTCTGCTTGCTCAACGCAACAAGAAACAATTCTTGTTCAAACACTTATCGATGTTCGAAAGTTTTGTCTTTTTCTTAGAGATTCAGATCACCTCAGAAAAATTCCTAACAGTCCGCCGTTCGGTAGCAAAGCCAAGCAAAATATCCTTTAAATATCATAACGAAAAGTACAAAGACTTCACCCAACTTGATGATTCCCAATGGGATCACGCAGGTGTTACGTTCGATAGAGCAAGAAATATTTTGAACAGCGCTCTAGGTCTCCGTGACTTGTCACCGTGGGGCTACAGACAGATCACCGGGTATTTACTTAGAACCCAGAATGATTACACAGATGTTTTTCAACTCCAAAAATTCAAAGGTAAGCATGAAACTTGGAAGCCATTTCTCGCACAAATCTTAGGTTTTGAATCTGCATTCATTACCGAACAATATGAAACCGAAAAAAGAGTCGATGATTCAGAGAGATCCCTTGAAACTGTTAAGACCGAACTGGGCGGATTAAATCTCGATTCCGGAAAGATTGAGGGCTTACTACAGCTGAAGCTTCGTGAATCTGAAAAGAAAGAATCGCTGCTATCGCAATTCGATTTTCGCGAAGAAGATGCAAAGCTAGCCGAAATCACAATCTCCGATTACGACCGTGAACTAGCAGATTTAACTACTAGAAGATATTATCTAAACCAATCTAAATCTAAGATAGAGGAATCGATAAAAGATAACTCTATACTTTTCGATACTGAACAGGCAAAAAAATTATTTGAGGAAGCTGGCGTCTTCTTTAAAGACCAAATAAAGAAGGACTTCGATCAACTGATTGAGTTTAACGAAGCCATTACGGAAGAAAGAAAGTCGTACCTCGAAGAGGACCTTAAGGAAATAAATGATGAGCTTGACGTGATAAAGGCTCAAATAGATAACTTGGCCGGTGAACGGTCAAAAAACCTCAAGTTTATTAAGGAGGTTGATGTATTTGAAAAATATAAATCGATTTCTAAAGATTTGATTAAAATCAAGGCTGACATCGAAACCTTAGAAAGGCAGCGAGAGAATTTGAAACGGCTACAGGAGCTAAGGAGTGAGCTTCGAAATATTAAAAGCCATTTATCCGAAGTCCAAGAAGAAATCGAGAATAACGTTGACACTATAAACGGTGATCCTAATAGCCAATTTTCAAAGGTCAGAGAGCATTTCAGCGATATCGTTGAAAAGGTTTTATCAAGAAAAGCTTTGTTAAGCGTATCAGTGAATCAGCAAGGACATATTGAGTTTTTAGCAGAGATCCTTGACGACGATGGCAACTCAACGAGTGCAGATCTCGGACACACATACAAAAAGTTGCTGTGCGTAGCGTTTGACCTTTCTATTCTTCGAGTTCATTTAGGGGGCAAGTTCCCGCGTTGGCTTTATCATGACGGTATATTCGAGTCTTTAGACAATCGCAAAAAGGAAAATCTCCTAGAGGTTATCCAGGAATATACAGAGCTTGGAATACAAATGATTGTGACTGCCATTGATTCAGATCTTCCAACAAGAAATGCGCAAAACTCTCCCGTCTTTGAGGACGCACAAATTGTACTTAGGCTTCATGATGAAGATAGTTCCGGAAGGCTCTTCAGAATGGCCAGCTGGTAGCAAAGGCCGTAGAAACGGCTATACCAGCGACATGTACTATCTTTATGTCAACAGTACCGAAGTTCGGCCGTATTTCATCAACATAGATCGTCCTTTTTTCATCAGCTCTCGGTGTCGTATTTTCGAACGTTAATGCCATGAGAGTCCCCATTTGTATGCTAGTATTGGGTGAAATGGAGCGGCTGATTGATACCTAAACTCGGTGGCTGACCACTTTTGGCATAACCAATGCTGATTACTTTATGCCGTAAGCGGTTTCAAACAGGACGTTAGCTGTATGAAGATACTACCCGCCGTTATCTTGCTGACAATTGTTATCTCTGGTTGCTCCGCGACCCGTCCAGCCAATCAATTGACTGTTGTCTCTGATGGGCATCATGGCATTGCCGTCGTGGCTTTAGAGACCCTGGTACTTGTCGACACTCGATTCACTGAACGGGAGAGCACCGAAAACAGCAACGGCACGTCATGGCTGTTTACGGACTATGAGAGCCAGCCTGACCAAGAGTTCATAATCGTTTTTCTGGGAACCGCTAAGCTCCCAGAGCTGCCTGAAGGCGCCTCCGAGATCAACACTCCCATCGGCCCCGCATTCGAACATTTCTTCGCCGCGGAGCTCAGTCGTCTATCTCTGGACAAGCTGTCTGAAAAGCATGGCTTCACAGCACCAGCCTGCGGATATGGTCGGCAACTTCTATTTGATGCCCAGGATGCCCGAAAGTACCTCAGCGTTACATACATCGAGGGGGAACCTTGCGCATCGGCTTTCCAACATGGCGGCGAATTTGAATCGCTGAGGCGATCAATGGTTCGCACGAGAGCCGAAACCGTTGTGAAATTAAAAGCCCTTTGAAAGAGCTTTTCCTCAATCAGGATTCGGGAGCCAAACTACAAGCGAGCCTTGGCATGCATAGGCACGCCAAGCATCTCCGAATATTGCCTTAGTTTGAATTAAGCTAATTGGAGCATATCCGCACTATTGTTAATAAGGCCATCAAAACCGCCCCAAGCAAACCTTCTTAAACCTGTCCCTATGGGCTACCCTGAGACTACAAAACTACGCAAAACCAGATAGTTGCAAACAGGAAGTAACGGCGGCGAGCCAATGGACAAGAAAAAGCTCACAGAACGGGACATCTGCACCAAGCACATCAACCCTGCCCTGCAGAAATCAGGCTGGGACATGCACAGTCAGGTGCGGGAGGAAGTCTCGTTCACCGCTGGCCGCATCATCGTGCGTGGCAGGCTGCATACCCGTGGCAAACGCCGCCGAGCAGATTACGTTCTCAGCTACAAGAAGAACATGCCCATTGCCATCATCGAAGCGAAAGACAACAACCACAGTCTGGGCGATGGCATGCAGCAGGCATTGGCCTACAGCGACGCGCTGGACGCCCCCTTCGTGTTCAGCAGCAACGGCGACGGCTTCCTGTTCCACGACCGCACCGGGCTTTTCGGTAAAACCGAGTCCACCCTCAGCCTAGATGAATTCCCCACCCCAGAAACCCTCTGGGAGCTTTACTGCCAGTACAAAGGCATCCACCAGAACGCCCGGCAGACAGTCGAACAGCCCTACTACGATGACGGTAGCGGCCGAACACCCCGCTATTACCAGACAGTCGCCATCAACCGCACCGTAGAGGCTGTAGCCCGCGGGCAGAACCGCATCCTGCTGGTGATGGCCACCGGCACCGGCAAGACCTTTACCGCCTTCCAGATAATCTGGCGGCTGTGGAAGTCCAAACAGAAGAAACGCATCCTGTTCCTGGCCGACCGCAACATTCTGGTAGACCAGACCAAGAACAACGACTTCAAGCCCTTCGGCCAGGCCATGACCAAGGTCACCAACCGAACGGTAGACCCGTCCTACGAGATTTACCTGTCGCTGTACCAGGCCGTCACCGGCAGCGAGGAAGAGCAGAACATCTACAAACAGTTCTCCCCGGATTTCTTCGACCTCGTGGTTATCGACGAGTGCCACCGGGGCAGCGCCGCCGTGGATTCGGCATGGCGCCGGATTCTGGAATACTTCTCCGCTGCGACCCACATCGGCCTGACAGCAACCCCGAAGGAAACCAAAGAAGTCTCCAACATCGATTACTTCGGTGAGCCGGTCTACACCTATTCATTGAAGCAAGGCATCGAGGACGGCTTCCTCGCGCCCTACAAGGTCGTTCGAATCGACCTGGACAAGGACCTCCAAGGCTGGCGCCCGAGCAAGGGCCAGACCGACAAGCACGGCGAACTCATAGATGACAGAATCTATAACCAGAAAGATTTCGACCGCACCCTGGTTCTGGAAAAGCGCACCGAAGTGGTCGCAGAGAAAGTCACGGAGTTCCTGAAACAAACCGACCCGTACCAGAAGACCATCGTGTTCTGCGAAGACATCGACCACGCCGAACGGATGCGCCAGGCCCTGGTGAACCTGAACCCGGAACGGGTGAAGGAGAGCCGCAAGTACGTGATGCGCATTACCGGCGATGAGCAGGAAGGCAAAGCCGAGCTGGACAACTTCATCAACCCGGAAGAGCGTTACCCGGTCATTGCCACTACCAGCAAACTGATGACTACAGGTGTAGATGCCCAGACCTGCAAGCTCATCGTGCTGGACCAGCGCATCCAGTCCATGACCGAGTTCAAGCAGATAATCGGCCGTGGCACCCGCATCAACGACGATTACAACAAGCACTGGTTCACCATTCTGGACTTTAAAAAGGCCACTGAACTGTTTGCAGACCCGGCCTTCGACGGTGACCCGGTGAAGGTCTATGTACCGGGTGCGGGAGACCCGGTTAACCCCGACGACGAACAGGCGCCGGAGACCCCGGAACCTGAACACGAATGCGGTGAGGAACCCGAGGACTATGAAGCAGATCCCGACGCGGGCTGGGAAACCGACGACCCGGAAGGCGGAGACACCGGTGGCTCTGGTGAAGGCAGCGGAACAGGCGGCGGCAGAACCCGTTACGTGGTGGACAATGTTGAAGTGACCGTTATCGCCGAGCGCGTTCAGTATCTGGGCCCCGACGGAAAGCTCATCACCGAAAGCCTGAAGGACTTCACCCGCAAGAAAGTGAAGGAGCAGTACGCCACGCTCACCGAGTTCCTCAAGCACTGGAACCAGGCCGAGCGCAAACAGGCCATCATCGAAGAATTGGCTGAGCAAGGCGTCATCTGGGACGACCTCATCAAGGATGTGAGCAAGAAACTGGGCGCCGAGCCCGACCCCTTCGATGTCATCTGCCACATTGTCTACGACCAGCCGCCCTTGAGCCGCAAGGAGCGGGCCGAGCAGGTACGTAAGCAGAACTACTTCAGCAAATACGAGGGCGCCAGCAAACAGGTTCTCGACGCCCTGCTGGACAAGTATACCGACGACGGCATTGAACCTATCGAAGATGTTAAAATCCTCACCCTTGCGCCATTCAGCCAGATCGGTTCACTGATGGAACTGGTGGATGCCTTTGGCGGCAAGCCGGGCTACACCGAAGCCGTGAAAGATCTGGAAGACGAGCTGTACCGGCAAACACCCTGATCTGATTTTCCATTATCTCCATTCCGTTTATTCAGGAACTGACCACCTATGTCTATCAGCACCACCATCAAATCCATCCAGGACATCATGCGCAAAGACGTAGGCGTGGACGGCGACGCCCAGCGCATCGGCCAGCTGGTCTGGATGCTGTTCCTGAAAATTTTCGACGACCGGGAAGATGAGTGGGCAATTACTCACGACGACTACAAGTCTCCGATTCCCGAACACCTCCGCTGGCGCAACTGGGCCGCCAACCCGGAAGGTATGACCGGCGACGAACTCAAGGACTTCATCGACAACACCCTGTTCCCCGGCCTGCAGAACCTGGAGCCGGCCGGTGACGACTACCGGGGCGTGGTCATCCGCAACGTGTTCGAGGATGCCTACAACTACATGAAGTCCGGCCAGCTCCTACGCCAGGTCATCAACAAGCTGCAGGACGGAATCGACTTCAACAAATCCGCCGAGCGCCACGAGCTGGGCGATATGTACGAGCAAATCCTCAAAGACCTGCAAAGCGCCGGCAACGCCGGTGAGTTCTACACCCCGCGGGCGGTAACCGAGTTCATGGTCAACCGGGTGGACCCGAAGCTGGACGAGAAAGTGATGGACCCGGCCTGCGGCACCGGCGGCTTCCTCACCTGCACCATCGAGCACAAACGTAGGAACTACGTGGACACACCGAAGGACGAGCAAACGCTGCAGAAGAGCATCCACGGAGTCGAGAAAAAGCCCCTTCCCCACCTGCTGGCCACCACCAACCTGATTCTGCACGGCATCGAAGTGCCGGACCAAATCAAGCACGATAACACCCTGGCCCGCCCGCTCATCAGCTGGGGCCCGAAAGAACGGGTAGACGTTATCGTGGCCAACCCGCCCTTCGGCGGTATGGAAGAAGACGGCATTGAAACCAACTTCCCCAGCGCCTTCCGCACCCGGGAAACCGCCGACCTGTTCATGACCCTCTTCATCCACCTGCTGCGGGACGGTGGCCGCGCGGCCGTGGTGCTGCCAGACGGCTTCCTGTTCGGCGAAGGCACGAAAACCCGGCTCAAGGAAAAGCTGCTGGAGGAGTGTAACCTGCACACCATCGTGCGCCTGCCCAACGGCGTGTTTAACCCCTACACCGGCATCAAGACCAACCTGCTGTTCTTCACCAAGGGCAAGCCCACCGAAACCGTTTGGTACTACGAACACCCCTACCCGGAAGGCTACAAGAGCTACAGCAAGACCAAGCCCATGAAGTTCTCGGAGTTCCAGACCGAAATCGACTGGTGGGGCACCGAGGCCGACGGCTTTGCCAGCCGCGAGGAAACTGAGCAGGCCTGGAAGGTGTCCATCGACGACATCAAGGCCCGCAACTACAACCTGGACATCAAGAACCCCCACGAAGGCGAACAGGTTAGCCACGACTCGGACGAACTGCTGGCCAAATACGAACAGCAACAGACCGAAATCCAGGAAATCCGCCACCAGCTGCGGGACATCCTGGCCGATGCGCTTTCTCACAACTGCGACGAGAACACCGACGGAGGTGCGGCGTGAGTGCCCGGGAGCTGATTACCGAACATCTGGATTTGTGGACCGGGGCGGTCACGAAGAAGTCCAGCAGTGGCCGGGGAAGCAATGGCAAGGTTGAGCTGACTGGGGTGAAGAAGCTACGAGAGTTTATCTTAGAGCTCGCTTTAAGAGGAAAGCTAACCGACCAATTGCTAACCGACGAGCCAGCCCGGGAATTTTTGGCGAGAGCAAAGATCGAGCGAGAAGCACTTGGTCAGGGGCCGGGCACACGGAATAGACCGGGCATTTCACCTGTAGATACCAAACCATTCGCCATACCTGAGAGCTGGTCATGGGAGCGGCTTGGAGATATTGGCCTAATCGCATCAAGTCGCCGAGTGCGGCAACGAGACTGGCAAGACAAAGGAATTCCCTTCTATCGCGCTCGTGAAGTTGTAAAGCTTTCGCAGCAAGGCTATGTAAATAACGAACTCTTTATATCAGAAGACTTGTTCAGCGAACTCGCTGAAAATGGACACATTCCAGAAGCAAACGACCTCATGCTTACGGGCGTTGGGACAATCGGGGTCCCCTACATCGTTAAGCAGGATGACAGGTTTTACTTTAAGGATGCCAGCGTCCTAATCTTCAAAAACTTTTTTGGAGTATGCCCGCAGTTTCTGTATTACTTTTGCCATTCTCCATTCTGGAAGCAATCCATCCACGAGGACAGTATGGGTACCACTGTCCACACGCTCACAATTGTTCGGGCCAACCAGGCCCTGATTCCGTTCCCACCAATCGAAGAACAACACCGCATCGTCCAGAAAGTCGATGAACTAATGGCCCTCTGCGACCGACTGGAGCAGCAAACCAGCCACCAGCTCGAAGCCCACGAAACCCTCGTGGACACCCTGCTCGGCACCCTCACCCAATCCGAAAACGCCACCGAACTGGCCGACAACTGGGCACGCCTTGCCGCCCACTTCGACACCCTGTTCACCACCGAACAGAGCATCGACAAGCTCATGCAGACCATCCTGCAACTGGCGGTGATGGGGCGATTGGTGGAGCAGGATGCGGGGGATGAGCCAGCGACTGAGCTGTTGAATCGGATTCAAGCCGGAAAAGACCACTTATCGCAGTCGTCGAAACAGAGAAAAGCCAAGCCACTTCCACCAATTTCCGAATTAGAGGAGCCTTTCTCACTGCCCTCGGGATGGGCACTTTCACGCTTAGATGACATCACAGACATCCAGGGTGGAATAGCAAAAGGCAAGAAGGTCACGGGCAAGAAAACACGCACCTTACCGTATCTCAGAGTGGCAAACGTCCAGCGGTCGTCACTCGATCTTTCAGAAATCAAAGAAATCGAGATAGCCGAAGATGAGGTCGAACGTTACCTCGTCCGCGAACGTGACCTACTCATTACCGAAGGTGGTGACTGGGACAAGGTAGGCAGAACCTCTATTTGGGATGGACGCATCGAGCCCATGGCACATCAGAACCATGTATTCAGGGCCAGATTAATCCTGAAAGAGCAGAACGAGCGATGGCTAGAACGATACCTGAACTCACAATTTGCAAGGGACTATTTCGCTAGCTCAAGCAAGCAGACCACCAACCTAGCGTCCATCAACAAAACCCAGCTTCGAAGTTGCACAGTGCCTCTGCCGCCGCTGGCGGAGCAGTACCGCATAGTCCAAAAAGTCGATGAACTCATGGCTCTCTGCGACCAACTCAAGGAGCGCCTGAACCAGGCCAGCGAAACCCGCTGTCATCTCGCAAAGGCGGTAGTCGAGAAGGCACTCAATTAACGAGGAAAGGAATTCCCACGTGTATCGAAAACCATGGCTAAGCTACAGGGAGCAGCTTCAAAAACTCAAAAGCAGGGGCCTTGCCGTCACAGATGAACCAAAGGCCCTTGAGTACCTGGAGCGCATCGGGTACTACCGCCTGAGCGGCTACTGGTACCCGTTTCGGGAACGCTCCGGCCTGTTCTGCCCTGTGGGTAAGGGCATCCGAAAAGGGAAGAAAATAAAGGCAACCAGCACCGTTCTGGACACCTTCAAGCCGGGCTCCTCGTTTGAGGCTGCCGTGCACCTGTACGTGTTCGACAAGAAGCTCCGTCTGCTAGTGCTGGATGCGCTAGAGCGCATTGAAGTTGCCTTGCGGGTCGATATTGCCCATACCCTCGGTAAGTACGACCCCTTTGCCTATCTGAATCCCGACTTGCTCTTCGAAGGTTTCGCCAAAGATACCGACAGCACGACAGGCCTGCCCCGACATGTAGACTGGATGAAAAAGCAGGCGACTCAAATCGCCCGGTCCAAAGAAGATTTCATCAAGCATAACAAGAATAAATACGGCCATCCTCTACCCATCTGGATCGCCTGTGAGGTTTGGGATTTCAACACTTTGTCAGAACTCTATGATGGCATGCGCCTGGACGACCAGGATGCCATCGCCAGCAAATACGGCGTCGGGAACGGTCGAATTCTGGCCTCATGGCTACGTAGTCTGAATTACCTGAGAAACGTGTGCGCCCATCACAGCCGCCTCTGGAACCGCAACATCATAGACCAGCCCAAAAAACCGCCTGAAGGCGTTGTACCGGATTTTGACAACGCCTGGGAGCCAGGAAACGAACACATCCCCGCACGGCCATTCCTGCTGCTGTGCATCTGCCAAAAGCTTCTCAGCGCCATCAACCCTTCTTCAAGCTGGTGGCAAAGGTTCTCTGATTTACTTGAGGAGTTTCCGGAAAATGAAACGCTCGGAATTGGCTGGGGTGCCTTTGGAGTAGCAGGCGAGTGGCGAGACTGGGAGTGCTTCGCGAAAAACGGGCAATAAAAAACCCCGCAGCAGCTTCACTGCTGAGCAGATCCACCGATTGGGGCCGTGTTAACGTTAATATTAACCATGAGGGTTACTTTTGACAACCGTTACAAGCTACGCAGACAAAAAACAACCAATCACGTCTTACCGGGGCTCAGGATAAGATTCTTTCCGACACTATTCGCCAGAGAACCACGACTTAGGGCGAACTGGAAATGCCTTGCGCCGGCTGGGTCAGGAAACCCAAGGAACATGGCCAGTGGCTGCCTAAAGTCTGGCCATTGAGCCGAAAAAACCACATAATCGGCTCAAAAGATGATCTGAATAGATGGACTAATCGCCTCATGTATATCTGGGAAAGACCCGACTGGCCTCACTTTGAATGGGAGGAAACAACCCTCCGACCGAAACTTGATGCTGTGCGCCTGTTGCAGGGGCGACTGGTGGGCCGGACAGAAGCCGCTTCCGATCATGCAGATCTGGATGTAGAGATGGATGCACTGATCCAGAATGCCATTCGCACAAGCGAGATAGAAGGAGAGTTTCTGGATGCGGGCTCCGTGCGCTCTTCGGTTGCTCGACAACTTGGGCTGGAGCAAGCCGGGGTCTCTGGCAGAACAACACCGGAGTCCGAATCACTGGTAGCGATTTTGCTCGAAGCAACACATGAGCCTGATCAGCCGATTACGCTCAACCAGTTGTGCCAATGGCAGTCTATGCTCTTCCCCGAAGGCCCCGGCCCCTTTCTCAAAATTCGTGTCGGGGAGTTACGCGGAGACCAACCAATGCAGGTGGTCTCCGGCCGTCTGGATCGTCCAAAGGTGCATTTCGAAGCGCCACCCCGTATTGGCCTGGAAGCGGCCCTGGATACGTTCATCGAGTGGTTCAACGATCCACCCTCGGATCTGGACGCAGTGCTCCGTGCCGGTATTGCGCATTTGTGGTTGATCACCTTACACCCGTTTGATGATGGCAATGGGCGCATTACCCGTGCAGTGACTGATCGCGCACTGGCCCAGGCTGAGCGAAAGTCTGTGCGCTTTTACGCGCTCAGTGCCGCCATCATGGCTCGACGAAACTCGTACTATGACATTCTGGAACGAACACAGAGCAGTGATCTGGATATCACAAGGTGGCTTTCCTGGTTTCTCGACACTTTGGAAGAAGCTCTCCAGCAAGCGCTGCTCAGAGTCGACCGGGTCCTGGTTAAAGCAAGATTCTGGCAACACCACTCCACCACGGTATTGAACGAGCGGCAGATCAAGGTGCTGAATCGCCTGCTGGACACGGCTGGCGAGGAATTTGAACAAGGTATCAATGCCCGCAAATACCAGTCTCTGACAAAGACCAGTAAAGCGACTGCAACCCGTGATCTGGCAGACCTGCTGGATAAAGGCTGCCTGGACCGGCTTCCCGGCGGTGGACGCAGTACCCGTTACACGCTGCCCTTGGAGCGGAACAGGAAAGAATGACTCCAACTAAGGCAACGACACACGACCAGACCGGCAAAGCACCGGAGAACCGGAATACGACCTAGTTGATCAAAGCGTCCGTTCCCGGCTTGCTGCACACCTGCCAGTCCACCACATTGCCTTCAGGATCGAAGTGGACGAAGCCGGCAAAGCCATCATCGTGGACCCAGGTCTTCACGTAGCCGACCACCTCGCCATCGTCCTTGCACAGATCGAACGTGGACTTGCTGTCGTCATCTGGAGCTTCGGTTTCCGTTTCGTGGGGCTGGATCGTGAGCTGGGAATCGTTAAGCGGGAAAAGTTCAAGGTGACGCGCGCTCATATGGGGGCACTCCCTGATTACGAACGGTTACATTTAAATCGTGCTCCAATATAACCCAGGTACATGACAGAAATACTGCCCCCGATCATTTTTCTAAGACCAATCCGGGATAAACCGTATGGTTTCAAGACAGTTTGTTTCTGAAGGGCCGGGCACCGTTTCCCTGGATTGAAACAGGCATAAAAAAACCGGGAAGCAGAACTCCCCGGTTACACGAAATGACACGATAAAAGAAAACTCAACGATGCAGATCGAGCTTTTCTAAACGTTACTTTGCCAGCACCGCGTTTCAGAATTATGACAATGGCACCCCGTGCCAGCAGCTTGGCCGCCACGCCCTCACACTACAGGTTTAACATCCCTGTCACGGATATCCCCTACTCTCTTGCTCTCATTTCAAAGGAGAGCAGTACTCATGTCCGGAGATTCTTCCCTGCTGGTTGAAAAACTCTGGCGCCTGAAACGGCGCATTGATAAAGGCGCCTGCCCCGGTGTCGAGTTCGTTCACCTGAATACCCTGCTGCGGGAGCCCGCCTATCGGGCCGATGTGCTCAGGCGGGTCGAGCAGTCCGGGAACGCTGAGCTCAAGGCCCTGGCCCGGGAAATCACCCTCAATGATGACGGCCAACCACTGATGGTGAAGGAAAGCACCAGCCGCCTGGCTTCCGCTCAGGAACCAGAAAAAGCGGGCAAAGGATGGCTCAGGCGCAACGCTCTGTTTGCCCTGCCGGTGCTGGCAGTGGCCGGGGTTGCAGCCGGCTTTACCGCCTTCGAGAACCGTGCCGAAAGGATTGATTCGGACATTGTCATCGACACCACTTGGAAAACGGGCAAACGCTACATCCTGGAAAAGACTATCTACGTTGAGAACGCCCATCTCACAATCGAGCCCGGCGCGATCATCGAGGGTGAGGGTGGTTCCGCACTGGTGGTGACACCCAGCGCCAAACTGTTCGCCCGGGGCAAGGCAGACAGCCCGGTCATCTTCACCAGTGCCAGAGCCGAGGGTGAACGCGCCCGGGGCGACTGGGGTGGCGTGGTTCTGCTGGGCAAGGCGCCGGTCAACGAACCACAAGCGTCCATTGAAGGTCTGCCCGAGGGCGAAACCCGGGGATCGTTTGGCGGCAGCAATGCCAGCCATTCCTGCGGAGTTGTCGAGTATACCCGCATCGAGTTCGCCGGATATGAGGTCTACAAGGACAATGAACTGAACGGACTGACCCTGGGCGGCTGCGGCAGCAACACGATTGTCCGCAACGTTCAGGTTCACCGGGCACTGGATGATGGCATCGAGATGTTCGGAGGCACAGTGGACCTGAAGAACATCGTGATCACGGGCGCCGGTGATGACAGCGTCGACTGGGACTGGGGCTGGCGTGGCAACGTACAGTTTGCCGTCATCCAGCAGTACCCGGATGCCGGTGACAACGGTTTTGAGGGCGACAACAACGGCAGCAACCATGAGGCCACGCCCCGGTCGGAACCGGTGTTTTACAACGTTACCATGGTCGGTGGCGGCAATACCCAGAAACAGCACCGGGCCATGGTACTCCGGGAAGGTTCCGGTGGGCACTTCCATAACATGCTGATCGACAGCTACGGCATCGAGGCCCTGGATACCCGTGATGACGCCCTGTCCCTGACCAGCCGCCAACTCCTGAGCTTTACCAACAATATCCTCGCGAATCTGGGACACCTTGGACGGGTTGAACAGGAACAGGACGACGATGATTTTGGTTTTGACGAACAGGCCTGGATGGCAGAACCAGCCAATAGCAATGTGGCCCGGGTTGAACCCGCCCTGTTCCCCAACGCCAAGGCACTGGTCAAGCCGGATTTCACGCCGAGGGTACCGCTGAGGCAAATGAAAGCGACGCGCCCGCCACAAAGCGAGTTCTTTGATGAATCCGCTGATTTCGTGGGAGCCATCAGCCCGGTGGCTTCGGGCAGCTGGCTCGATGGCTGGACCGCGTTCCCGGAATCCTGATCTTTTCAGCCGCATCCACCCACTGCGCCAGGGACGGCGCTTTCGGGGAGTGATTCAGGCTTTAGCCGGGTCTACGTTTCCAGAGATCACGGCGGATTCCGGCCCATATCTGCCGGTAAACCTCAGCCGCCGGGCTATGGGGAGCCAACCGTTCCAGCGGCAGCCCCTCTTCGCCCATGCGCTCCACCACGCTGGCATAGGGTACGGCCACGCCCATATTGTTCGGCAGAACCTCGCTGCCCTGCTCCACAATTTCCTTGTGCAGGTTTTTCCGGCGATCGACCATGGAGAAAAAGGGGCGCAACTTGCGGGCGCCGAGTTTCTTGTCCTTCACAAACTGCTGCAACTGGTTCCAGCTGTTCACCGCCAGCCAGGTGGGCACCACCGGCACATACACCCGGTCTGCCACTTCCAGCACCTGCTCGGTCAACCGTGAAAGCGTGGGCGGGCAATCCAGGATCACCAGGCTGGTCTCTTCAGACAGAGGCGCGAGCATGTCCCGAAGGACATTAGTGCCGGATTCCTGCTCCAGCTTGATGTCAAAATTGCGAAAACTGGTGTGGGCGGGGATGAAGTCCAGTCCGGGATAAACGTCGTCGTGGATGAACTTGGCGATGGGCGCCTTGCCCTCGAGCAGCTTGGATAACTTTCGCCCCTTAACCGTTTCCGCGCCTGCCAGGTAGAAACTGGAGGCGCCCTGGGGATCCAGATCCCATAACAGGGTGCGGCAGTTATCCTGACTCGCCAGATAAGCAATGTTGACGGCCGCCGCTGTCTTGCCAACACCGCCCTTGGGGCTGTAAAAAGCAATGATCCTCATTGAGGCCTGACTCCCGACTTTCCTTGTGTAACCAGAGCGTACAGGGTAGCAGCCACACCATAGCCCTTTATGAAGCTTTTGTTACACTGGACGCTTCGCAAGCTACGTAAAACCAAAAACAACGAGGTAACCATGAATTCGCCGTCGCATGTGTTTGATCAAGCGGTGTCCCTCCGGCTAGTCAGTACCGGAGTTTTCTCGGGGCAAACCAGCCCTGCCTACCAGAACATGGTGGGCCCTTTTGGCGGCGTGACCGGCGCGACTCTGCTCAATGCCGTGCTCAGCCATGACGAGCTGCTGGGCGAGCCGATCTCCCTGACCGTGCACTTCGCGGCTCCCATTGCCGAAGGCGAATTCGAGGCCCGGGCCAGACCGATCCGGACCAACCGCAGCAGCCAGCACTGGTTCGCTGAGCTGGTTCAGGGAGAGGAAGTGGTTGCCTTTGCCACCGCCGTGACCGCCAGGGGGCGGGACACCTGGAGTACCACCGATGCCAGTTTCCCGGAGGTGCCGCCGGCCGAAGAGGTCAAGCAAACACCCATGCGCCAGGGCGCGCCGGTGTGGACCCGCTGCTACGACATGCGGTTCATCGAAGGTGCCCTGGGCGGTCAACCGAGTGAAAACCATCCCTCGGAGAGCCTGCTATGGATGCGGGATGAACCACCCCGGCCGCTGGACTATCTGTCACTGGCAGCCCTGTGCGACGTGTTCTTCCCGAGGATCTACATTCGCCGCCCCAAACTGGTACCGATCGGTACCGTTGCACTGACCACCTACTTCCACGCAGATGCGGAGCAGCTACGCGAGCTGGACACTGCCCATGTACTGGGTCATGCCCGGGGCCTGCATTTCGGTAACGGCTTCTTCGACCAGAGCGCCGAAGTCTGGAGTGCGGATGGCCGGCTTCTGGCCACCAGTCATCAGGTGGTGTATTTCAAGGAGTAGCGCGGCCGGGGGATCAGACCAGGATCACCAGCCAGGCGACAACGATCATCACCAGGCCGATGAACTGTGCCGCGCTGCCCATGTCTTTCGCGTTCTTGGAGAGCGGATGTAGCTCCATGGACACCCGATCCACAACGTTTTCGACGGCGGTGTTGAGCAGTTCGATGGCCAGTGACAGCAGCGGCACAATCATCAGAATGGCCCGCTCCGCGCGGCTCACATCGAGGGACAAGGCGATCGGCTGCAAGATCACGTTGATCAGGACCAGTTGCCGGAAGGCGGCCTCATTCAGGAAGGCTGTCCTCAGGCCCATCATGGAATAGCGGGTGGCCTTGAGGATGCGGACGATGCCCTTCTCTCCCTTGAGCGAGGAGGCATTGCCGGTTTCGATGGAATCGGACATGGGAATGGAAATTCTGTGCAGTGGAAGATTTTCGTAAAACCACGATCACGCGGCCTTGCGAAAATCCTCCATCCGCACAGACTTGTCACGGTTGCGCTTGTATTTGGTTTTGTCCTCGACAACCCGCATCTGGTATTTTGGCGTTCTCAGCTCCCGCTGCACGGCACTGTGCCGGGTCGCTTTGGCGCGTTTTTTGGCCATTTCAGCTACTCCTCGTTAATGGCTGGATTCGAACAGGCATTATTATAACACCCCCTGAGAATTCAAGAGCGTAAGGAATGACACTCACCCTCTGGCTGACCTTTCTGGTAGCAGCGATCCTGATCAGCGTCTCCCCCGGGGCAGGCGCTGTGAACACCATGAGCAATGGGCTGCGCTACGGCGTGAAACGGTCACTGCCGGCCATTCTTGGGCTTCAGCTGGGCTATGGCGCGCAGATTGTCCTGGTGGGCGCGGGCCTTGGCGCCATTGTCGCATCTTCCGCGACCGCACTGATCGTCATCAAATGGGTGGGCGTGGCCTACCTGGTGTGGCTGGGTATCCAGAAATGGCGGGAACCGGTGATGGAAGCCGTCGAGGAAGATCAGAGCGCCATCAGTCACCGCCGGCAGTTCTGGAATGCCGCGCTGGTAAACCTGACCAACCCCAAGGCCACGGTATTCCTGGTGGCTTTGTTCCCGCAATTTCTGATCGCCGATGCGCCCCATGGCCCGCAGCTGATCACCATGGGCACCACACTGATCCTGGTGGATTGCCTGGTGATGCTGGGCTATGCCCTGCTGGCCAGCCAGCTGTTCCGGTTCATGACCACGCCGCAACGGCAGCGGCAGATGAACCGGGTGTTCGGCGGTCTGTTCGTGACCGCCGCCATGGCACTGGCCAGCTTCAAGCGCGCAGCCTAACGCAGGATGCACTCCCGGCTGTAAGCCTTGCTCAGGCGCCGCCGTTTTTCCCGCAGGCTGTTGCCGCGGTCATTCTTGTAACCTGCCCGTAGCCGGGACTGGATTCGGTCGAGCTTGTTGCGGTAGCTGTCGCACGCCTTCTCATGTTTATCCTCGCTCTGGCGCGTGCTCCGGGATTTGCGTGGTGTATTCGAGCTGGACAGCATGGTCTGCACCTCGTCCCGGGTGGCCGAGATTTTCCGGGATTGGCGGAGGTTCTCGGACATGGGGACGGTGACCGGATTCCGGAGCTCGAGCTCCCGGTGCGGCAGGCGTCTGGGTGGCTTGTCGGAGAAATGGATGGCGCCGTTGGCGTCCGTCCAGCGGTAAACTTCGGCATGGGCCGGGGTGGTGGCTAACAGGCAAAGCAGGGCTGTGGCCTTGATCCTTGGCATGGGTTCACGTCCTGTGAAGTTGGTTTTTTTGAAGTAGGGGTCTGATGAACTCGTTCATCTGACCCCGTTTTCACCTCGGTGCCAGACTATAGCCCACTTGGTGGCTGACTTGAACTTGGGGTCAGATGAAAGACTTCATCAGACCCCTGAGATGTAGTCCACCTGGGGGCTGGGGTGAACTTGGGGTCAGATGAAGGACTTCATCAGACCCCTGGGGTGGGACCCCAGGAGTGAAAATGGGGTCAGAAGAAAGCTTTCTTCTGACCCCGTCTTCGTGATCACTGGTCGAGCAGCTCGATCCAGTGATTCACCTGCACCGGGGACTTGGTCTCCAGGTGCATCTGGCAGCCGATGTTGGCGGTCACGATGCGGTCCGGGTTATCCACGGTCAGAGCCTTGAGCTTGTTGTCCAGCAGCTTCTGGCTCAGCTCGGGCTGCAGCACCGAGTAGGTGCCGGCGGAGCCACAGCACAGATGCTTGTCCCTGGTCTGCGCCAGTTCGACGCCGGCCCTGATCAGGACCTGCTCAACCACCCCGCTCTGCTTCATGGCGTGCTGCAGGGTGCACGGGCAGTGGAATGCCACCTTGCCCGGGCTCTGGTTGAGCTTGAGCTTTTCCAGGTCCTGCTTGAGCAGGAACGCGCCCAGATCAGTGCACAGTTCGCTGACTTTCTTGGCCTTGGCGGCATAGACCGGATCATCCTTCAGCAGGTGACCGTAGTCCTGCACCATGGCACCACAACCGGACGCGGTCATGACGATCGCCTCCGCGCCGGCCTCGATGGCGGGCCACCAGGCGTCGATGTTCTGGCGCATCCGCTCCAGGCCTTTCTCATGCTCGGACAGATGGTAGTTCACCGCGCCGCAGCAGCCGGCTTCCGGTGCTTCGACCATGGTGATACCCAGCTTGTCCAGAACACGGGCCGCAGCAGCGTTGGTATTGGGCGTTGCCGAGGGCTGAACACAGCCGGCCAGGGCCAGTACAACCCGGTTATGACTCGCCGCAGGCCACGGGCTCGCGCTCTTGCGCGGCGGCACCTTGGTGCGCAGTTTCTCCGGCAACACCGGGCGGAACACCTGCCCCATGCGCAGCAGCAGGCCGAACAGCTGCCGGTTCGGCAGCACCCGCGCCAGGCCCCAGCGCAGCCATTTGTCCTTCGGTTCCCGGGGCACTTCCTTCTCGATCAGACCACGGCTGATATCCACCAGCCGGCCATACTGAACGCCGGACGGACAGGTGGTCTCGCAACTGCGACAGGTCAGGCAGCGGTCCAGATGATCGCGGGTTTTCTCGGTGATTTCCTCACCTTCCAGGAACATCTTCATCAGGTAGATCCGGCCACGGGGACCGTCACGCTCGTCGTTCAGTTCCTGGTAGGTCGGGCAGGTGGCGGTACAGAAACCACAGTGCACGCAGGCCCTGAGGATGGACTCGGCCTCCTGTCCTTCGGGAGTATTGGCAAATTGTTGAACCAGATTCGTTTGCATAATTACAACCAGCTATAGAGACGGCCGGGATTGAAGATGCCGTCAGGGTCGAACGAGTTCTTCACACGGCGCTGGATGGCTTTCAGCGCCTCGGGTTGGCTGTGCATGACTTCGCCTGAGCGATCGCCACCACGGAACAGACTCACCTGACCACCGGCGGTCCTGGCCAGCGGTTCCAGGTCTCCGAGGGTGGCCTCGCCACGGAACCAGCGCTGGGAGCCGGCCCAGTCGATGAACCAGTTACCTTCAACCTTGGGGTTGGGCGCGGTGGAATCCACCGAGAAACGCCAGAGCGGCGCTTCGTTGCCGGCGAAAAATTCGTGCTGCATGTCGCGCACCTGTTGCCAGAAGTCATCACCGCCTTCCATCACGTCTCCGGACCATTTCTCGGCCGTCGCCTCAACGGCGGACCGGGCACCGGACAGGTGCAGGTACACCTTGCCATCGACCCAGCAGGCACCGGTGATGGGCTTGGGCTCACCGGCCCGGCGGTTCATGTAGTCGATGACGTCTTCCAGGGCCATCTCTTCCACCAGCGTCGCCGTAGCAGCCGGCTTCGGCATCACCTTCATGCTGATTTCCGTGATGGCGCCGAGGGTACCCATGGCACCGGCCTGCAGGCGGGAGACGTCGTAACCGGCCACGTTCTTCATGACCTGGCCGCCAAAACGCATGTGCTCGCCCTTGCCGTTCAGCAGACGGATGCCCAGTACCTGGTCCCGGACCGAGCCGGACCAGGGCCGGGCCGGCCCGGACAGGTTGCACGCCAGGGTGCCGCCGATGGTGGAGGCATCACCGAACCGGGGCGGCTCGAAGTGCAGGCACTGTCCCTCTTCGGCCAGCGCCGCCTCGATGTCCCTGATCGGTGTACCGGCGCGCACGGTGAGCACCAGTTCCACCGGATGGTATTCCACGATGCCGGTGTGTTCAGCCAGGCTGAGGGTGCCGGCTTCGGAGTCGGCAGAGCGACCCATGAATGACTTGGTGCCGCCACCGACGATGTTGAGTTTCTGCCCGTTGGTGCGGGCCTGGAGAACTTGCTCCTGTAACTGTTGGGTCATATCAGCCATGGGCGGCGTCCGTCTGTTCGTGCTTGTGTTGCTTGTGTTCGATGGAGCGGTATTCCTGGCAGAACTTGAGGGTGGGAACCCCCTTGCCCGGGTTCAGGATGCCGGTCGGATCAAACGCGGCTTTGACGTCGTGGAACTGCTGCAGCTCTTCATCATTGAACTGCACCGCCATCTGGCGGATCTTCTCGACGCCAACACCGTGCTCACCGGTGATACAGCCACCCACTTCCACACACAATTCGAGGATCTTGCTACCGAATGCCTCGGTGGTCTCGAATTCACCCGGTACGTTCGCATCGAACAGGATCAGCGGGTGCAGGTTGCCGTCTCCGGCGTGGAACACGTTCGCGACGCGCAGGCCGTACTCGTCGGACATCTTGTCCATTTCCAGCAGGACACGGGCGAGATGGCGACGGGGAATGGTGCCATCCATGCAGTAATAATCCGGGGAAATACGCCCGACCGCCGGGAAGGCGGACTTGCGGCCCTTCCACAACAGGGCACGCTCCTCCTCGCTCTGGGAGGTCCGGATCGACGTTGCCCCCAGCTTGCGGAAAACTTCCTCGGCCTCGGCGATGTGTTCGTGCACCTCTTCTTCGGTGCCATCCACCTCGCACAACAGCAGCGCCTTGGCATCACGCGGGTAACCGGCCTGGGCAAAGTCGTCCGCGGCGACAATCGCGTGGCTGTCCATCATTTCCAGGCCCCCCGGGATGATGCCGTGGGAAATGATGCCGCCGACGGCATCGCCGCCCTTCTCCACACTGTCGAAGCCGGCCATGATCACCTGGGCCACCTCTGGCTTGGGCAACAGCTTGACCTTCACTTCGGTCACCACACCCAGCAGACCTTCCGACCCGGTAATCAGCGCCAGCAGGTCCATACCACAGCTATCCAGACCGTCACTGCCGATGGTGATCAGGTCGCCCTCGGCGGTCACCATCTCGACACTCAGGATGTTGTGAACGGTCAGGCCGTATTTGAGGCAGTGAACGCCCCCGGAGTTCTCCGCCACGTTGCCGCCGATGGTGCAGGCGATCTGGGACGAGGGATCCGGGCCGTAATACAGGCCGTATTGGGCCGCCTCTTCGCTGATGGCGAGGTTACGGACACCCGGCTGCAGCCTCGCCGTTCGACCGAGCGGATCGATCTTGATAATCCGGTTGAACTTGGCCAGCGAGAGCACCACCCCTTCCTTGTGCGGCATGGCGCCGGCGCAAAGGCCGGTTCCGGCACCGCGGGCAACCACAGGTACGTCGTTTTCGTGGCAGATGCGCATCACACGTTGCACCTGTTCCACGGTCTCCGGCAGAACCACGAGCATGGGCATCTCGCGGTACATCGCGAGGCCATCGCACTCGTAGGGTTTCAGGGTTTCGTCATCGGTGATGACGTATTCCGGATCAATGAATGACCGGAACTGCTCCGCCAGCTGCGCTTTGCTGGCTTTCGGCTTGGTATTCATAACGTTCTCTGATTCTGGATGTCGTCGAATCCGCCTGGCCGCGGATAACGTGGGCGGGCCCGATTGCCCGCCCGTTCAGGTGAGACAGCGCTTACTTGCGTTTGGTTTCGAAATAGTCGATACCCGCCTGGGCGCAGTCCATGTCCTGCTGTGGCGTGCCCGAGCTGAGACCGATACCACCGACTACCTCACCGTTGACGATCACCGGCAGGCCGCCACCGACGGAGCTGATGCGACAGCCCACTTCCGTATGGATACCGAAGGCCAGACTACCCGGCGTGTTCACCTTGTTGTAGTCGTGGGTGGCTTTCTTGGCTGCCGCTGCGGTGAACGCCTTGTCCTGGGCAATGGTCACACTGGTGATCTTGCCGCCGTCCATACGCTCGAACGCAATCAGGTTACCAGACTCGTCAACCACCGCGATGCACATGGGAACACCGATCTCGCGGGCTTTTTCAGCCGCGCCTTCAATCAGGATCCGTGCGTCGGCAATATCCAGCCGATTGATCGTCAACATATCGTTTTACTCCTTGAATTGATTAACCGTAAACCAGCCCTGGCAGCCAGGTGACGATGCCGGGGATGAGAATACACATGAACAGTCCGAAGGCCTGGATCGCCAGGAACACCAGGGACGACTTGAAGATCGTGCCCATGGAGATTTCCGGCGGGCATACGCCGCGGATGTAGAACAGCGCGTAGCCGAACGGCGGACTGAGGAAGGACATCTGCATGTTGACCAGGTAGAGCACACCGAACCAGAGCACCACGTCCTCACCGGCCACCGGCGGGAAGCCCAGCAGGCCCGGGAATTCCAGTGCTTCGACGATCGGAATGAAGATGGGCACTGCCAGCAGCAGAATGCCTACCCAGTCCAGGAACATGCCGAGAATGACCAGCAGTACCATCAGCAGGAACAGGATGCCGTAGGCCGACAGACCGGTTCCGAGAATGGCATCCGTCACAAACTGCTGACCGCCCTGCAGGATGTAGAAGCCAACGAACACCGAGGCACCAAACATGATCCACAGCACCATGGCGGATGCCTTGGCGGTGGTCACGGATGCCTCCTTGAGGCCACCGATAGAGAACTTGCCATGCATCATGGCAACCACGATGGCACCGAAGGAACCGATACCAGCGGCCTCAACGGGCGTTGCAATACCACCGAACAGCAGGCCCAGCACCAGGAACACCAGGATCAGCGGAGCGATCAGGCTTTTCAGGAGAAGGAGCTTTTCCCTGAAGGAAATGCGCTCTTCCACCGGCACTGGGGGGCCCAGCTTCGGGTTGATCCAGCTGCGGATCAGCACATACGCAATGTAGAAGCCGGACAGCAGCAGGCCCGGAATGATGGAACCGAGGTACAGTTCTCCCACCGACTGCTGTGCCACAACGGCATAGAGGATGGCCAGAATCGACGGCGGAATCAGGATCCCGAGGGTACCACCGGCCATGATCGAACCGAGTGCAATCTTGTGGTCATAGCCACGCTTGAGCATCGCCGGCAGGGCAATGATACCCATAGTGACCACTGCGGCCCCGATAACGCCCACCATGGCCGCGAGAATGGTTGAGGCCAGGATGGTGGCTGTTGCCAGACCGCCACTGAGGCCGCCCATCCACTTGTAGACCACACTGAACATTTCCTCGATCAGGCCCGCGCGCTCCAGCATGGAGGCCATGAAGATGAACAGCGGTATCGCGGCCAGGTCGGAGTTGGTCATCATCGGGAAGATGCGGCTCGGCACGATGTTAAGCATCAGCGAGTCGCCCACCAGATAGATGAACATGACGCCGAGGCCGCCGGTCACGAATGCCAGCGGCAGGCCCATCATCAGGGCCACGGCCAGGGAACCGAACATCAGATAGGTCAGAGGCCCGATCTTGACGTCCGAAAGACTGCCCGCGAGCTTGAACAGGAATTTCTCATCGCTCCAGGGGTCGTAGAAAAGAATGTTGATCATCTCAACACAGATGATGAAAGCCAGCGCCACAGTGGCGGCAATCATCAGCCAGGTGCTCAGCTTACCGATCAGGTTGCTGCCCGGCGCAGTTGTTGTATTTGTGCTCATGCGGTGCGCTCCCGGCCAAGACGGACGAACAGGACGATATCCTTGATCAGCTTGGATATGCCTGCCAGTAACAGAAGGAATGAACCCAGTACCATCATGCCTTTCACCGGCCAGTACTGGATGCCCCAGGTCTCAACCGTGGTTTCATTCATGGAGTAGGAGTTCTGGAAGAAGGTCCAGGAGGTAATCAGCAGTACCAGAGCGAACATGAAGAAGAACATGGAGGTAAAGATATCCATGCCGACCCTGCCCCGTACCGGCAACAGGTTATACATCACGTCAACCCGCACGTGGGCGCCGTGAAGCATGGCGAACGCTCCGGCCAGCAGGTACTGCATGCCCAGCAATAGAAAGCTGGATTCATGCACCCAGATGGTCGGCATGTTGAAGAGGTAGCGCATGACCACTTCAAAGAAATAGAACACGACGGCATTCACCGTCCAGAACGACACGAACAGACCGGACTTGTCACAAATCCAGTCAACCACCTTGGTAAACCAGTTGCCCTCGAACTGGAGATAGATCAGCGGGTCGTCCTCTTCCGCCTGCAGCTCGCCCGGTGTCAATTCCGGTTCGGCAGTCTCGCCTCCATGGCCACTACTCCACTTGTCCCAGGCCATCATGATCAGCGGCATGACCGCAAGCCAGCCCCAGTAGAACCAGTGCGGCAATACGAATCCGAAACCTTCAAGATCAGACATGTTGTTGCATCCTCAGCCACAAAACGGGGAAGGCGGAACGTCTCCTTCGGAGCTGTCCCTGTCCTTCCCCTCGTTTCTTTTTTTATTGATTCAAGAAGGCGTTACCGGCCCGGCACACCCTCAAGGTCAGACTCGTCAACATAGCCCACAGTCTCGTTCATCATGTACTCGAGCTGCATGTCGAAGATGGCACGGGCGTCCTCATCCTTGTTGGCCCACTTGTACCAGATCGGAATGGCCGCGCGACGGAATTCCTGGAGGTCTTCCTGGCTCAGACGGGTAACGGTGTCGCCCGCTTCCTTGAACTTCTCCATGGCTTCGATGTTGCGCTTCTGAATGGTCAGGTAGTGCTTCTGGGAATAGTTGCGCACTTCGTCCTCAACCAATTGCTGGAGTTTTGGATCCAGGGCGTTCCAGGCGCGCAGGTTGACGGTCAGGTCCATCAGGTCCACCGGCTGGTAGACGGACATGACGCCAGGAGGTCCGAACATGATGTAGTCGGTCACCTGGGAGAAGCCCAGTTCCCAGTTCACCGCGGGGCCTACGTAGTCAGCCGCGTCGATGGTGCCCTTCTCCAGGGCCGGGAAGATGTCGGAACCCGGCAGGCTCACGGTGGAAACACCGAACTGCTGGAATACCTCGGCCACCATGCCACCCGGCACACGGATCTTCATGCCCTTGAGGTCTTCAAGGCTGTTTACCGGCTTCTTGGAGTGGATGATGTTGGCGTCGTGCTGGATCGGGCCAACGTAGAACAGGCCGTACTTCTTGTAGATTTCCCGGGTCTTTTCCAGCATGCCCATGGAGTAGAACATGGTGTCCCACTGGTGAGGCTGGTCCGGACCGGCGGGGTAGGAAGACAGGAATACGGAGGCCGGAATCTTGCCGGACCAGTACAGGGTGAACGGGTTCATACCCTGCAGAACGCCGTTACGAACGGAATCGAACAGGGCGTTATTGTCGGCAGCAACGGCCTTGGCCGGGAACGGCTTGAAGATCAGCTCGCCGCCGGACTTCTCTTCCATGCTGTTGCACCATTCTTCGAACAGATCATAGCCGACGGTACCGGCATCCCATACAGACTGGATCTTCCAGGTAGTGGCGGCATGGGCCTGGCCGGCGCCCATCATCATTGCGCCCGCGAAAGCGGCGCCAACGGCAGCGGTTTTCAGGAAATTGCGGCGAGGAGGGGTCTCACCGGTGTCACAGTTATTACGGATGTGCTTGTTCGAGGTCATCGAGACGTCTCCGTTAGCATTGTTTTTTTAGTCAGCGTCAGGTCTAACGCCGGCGCACAGGCCGACATTACAAAGATATTCGTAGCCAAATCGCATTTAGTCCAGTCGCGACGCTACTGGTCAGACCAGTTTTTCCTGTATGGTAAATGGACGAATACAGCTCCATAAGCCATATTTACGGGGCTTGGGAGCACATTGGTTGATGGACCAATCACAGACAATTACAAGGGTCACTGGTCAGACCACGATTCACACGGGCAATCCCATGGCTATTTCCCAGGAAATCTCATATCGGCTGGAGCGCCTCATCCTTGATGGTGGGCTGGCTCCGGGACAGAAGATTCCATCCGAGCGGCAGCTCGCAGCACGCCTGCGCGTGTCCCGGGCGATCATCCGCGAAGCCCTGCATGAATTACAGGGCCGTGGCGTGATCGAAACCCGGCACGGCAAGGGTTCCTTTGTTGCCAGCCTGGTTCCGGAGACCGGCGAGTTCGAAGAACAAAGCCCCCTGATGCAGCTTTACGAGGGGCATCCGCGCACCCTTTATGACTTGCTCGAGGTTCGGGAACAGCTTGAGGGACAGGCGGCGTTCCTGGCAGCCCAACGCGCCACCAGCCTCGACCGGCACCGTATTACCAAGGCTTTCCGGGCACTGGAAGACACCGATCCGCTGAGCAACGCCAAACCGGACCACGGTTTTCACCAGGCGATCGTGGAAGCCTCACACAACCCGGTGCTGGTCCACCTTCTGAGCGGTCTGAAAAGCATGATGCTGTTGACGGTGCATGCGGCGGTCGCCAACCTCAATCCCCGGGAGGAGATGCGCAAGACCATCGTGCGTCAGCACCGGCAGCTCTATGATGCCATCATGAACTGCAAACCGGCGGCAGCCCAGAAGGTAGCAACCGCCCACGTACGCTTTGTCAGCGACGCGCTGAAAGATATGGAACAGCAGGGAAGCAAGGTGATCCGCGCCCAATTGATGCCGAACGGTCGCAATCCTGACCAATCAGGTATTGATTTCGGCCGTCACAGTCCGTAAAACATGCGCCTTTGAACTAAATCTCAGGAGTCACCCATGGCGGACCAAGCTCCATTGATCTGCAGGGACATTCACAAGACCTTTGGCAAGCTTGAAGTACTCAAGGGAGTGTCACTGGAGACCCGCAAAGGCGACGTGGTGTCCCTGATTGGCAGCTCCGGCTCCGGCAAGAGTACCTTCCTGCGCTGCATCAACCTGCTGGAAACACCCACCTCCGGCGACATTATCGTGCACGGTGACCCGATCCGGTTCACCACGAACCGCAAAGGTGAACGGATTCCGGCCGATAACAAACAGGTTGAGCAGATCCGTTCCAAGCTTTCCATGGTCTTCCAGAGCTTCAATCTCTGGTCTCACATGACGGTGCTGGAAAACATCATTGAAGCGCCGGTAAACGTGCTCAAGGTCCCCAAAAAGGAAGCCATCGAGCGCGCCGAGGCCTATCTCCAGAAAGTCGGCATCTACGAACGCAAGGATTACTACCCGGCCCAGATGTCCGGCGGCCAGCAGCAACGTGCTGCGATTGCCCGGGCACTCGCCATGGAACCGGAAGTGATGCTGTTTGACGAACCCACATCGGCGCTCGACCCGGAACTGGTGGGCGAGGTGCTGAGGGTCATGCAAAGCCTGGCCGAGGAAGGCCGCACCATGATCGTGGTCACCCACGAAATGGCGTTTGCAAAGGATGTGTCAAATCAGGTCCTGTTTTTGCATCAGGGCGTGATCGAGGAACAGGGGTCGCCTCAAAAAGTGTTCGATAACCCTGACTCGGAGCGCATGAAACAGTTCCTGGCTCCCAAGTTCTGACGCTGAGTGCTATCTTGACCTGTGTCGGAATAAAAATACCTAAAAAATAGCCCACAAGGCATAAAATTGGAGAAGTGACACATGAAGAAACTGATTGTTGCAGCAAGTTGTGCCCTGGCCATGGCCGCCGGCACGGTCCAGGCCAAGGACTGGAAAGAAATCCGTCTGGCCTTCGACGTGCCCTATGAGCCGTTCGAGTACCGTGATGAAAACGGCGAGCTGACCGGCTTCGAAGTCGAGCTGGCAGAAGCCATGTGCGAGGAACTCAAGGCTGAATGCGAATTCGTCATCCAGGCGTGGGATGGCATGATTCCGGGCCTGCTGGCTCGCAAGTACGACGCCATCTTCTCGTCCATGTCCATCACCGAAGAGCGGGCCGAGCGCGTCCTGTTCTCCGACCCGTACTACATCACTCCGGGTGGCTGGTTCGCCCGCGACGGTTTCTCTGCTGATGTGACCAGCAAGGAAGAGATGGAAGGCAAGGTCATCGGGGTTCAGCGTGGCACCACCATGGACACCCACGCTACCGAGGAATTTGGCGGCATCGCCACCATCAAGCGTTATACCACTGCTGAAGACATGGTTCTGGACCTCGAAGGTCAGCGCCTGGACGTGGTGTTTGTGGATTACCCGGTAGGTGAGCAGACCATTCTTTCCCAGGAAGGTTTCAAGGAAGTTGGCAAGCCGGTCAAGCTGGGCCAGGGCGTTGCCGTTGCCATGCGCAAGCGTGACGAGGATCTGGCCAACAAGGTGAACGCGGCTCTGAAGAAACTCAAAAATGATGGCACCTACGACGCCATCATGAAGAAATACTTCAACTACGACATCAAGATCTAAACTGCCCGGGGCGGTCCTGTGGCCGCCCCGCTCTACCGGATTTCCCAATGCTCGACCTGAAAGGCTATGGCCCGGAACTGCTCGACGGAGCAGTGGTCACCATTGAACTGGCGTTCCTCTCCCTGGCCCTGGCCCTGACTCTGGGCCTGATCGGCGCATCCTCGAAACTGTCCGGCAACCGTGTCGCCAAAGCCATTGCAACCTTCTACACCACCGTGGTCCGGGGCATTCCCGATCTGGTGATGATGTTGCTGTTCTATTACGGCGGCCAGGTGACGGTGAACATGCTGTCAGACTGGATCTGGGAAGCCTACGAAATCGACTTTTTCTTCCAGTTCGATCCGTTCATCTCCGGGGTGGTTACGATCGGGCTGATTTTCGGCGCCTACATGACGGAGACGTTCCGCGGAGCCTTCCTGGCGGTAGAAACCGGCCAGATCGAGGCGGCAAGGGCTTACGGGTTCACCCGCTGGCATACGTTCCGGCGAATCATGTTTCCACAGATGCTGCGCCACGCCCTGCCGGGCATAGGTAATAACTGGCAGGTACTGCTAAAAACCACGGCACTGGTGTCCATCATCGGTCTCACCGATATGGTCCGGGTCGCCGAGGAAGCCGCCAAGGCGGAGCGGATGCCGTTCCATTTCTTCATTCCGGTGGCGGCGGTTTATCTCATTCTGACTGCAGGCTCGGAGCTCTTTATCAAGTGGCTCAACAAGCGGGCCAATGTCGGCGTGGTTCAGGGGGGTTAAGGCATGCCTGATTTTATTGCCCAGTGGCTGAACCAGAACGAGATTTTCACCGCCATGACCATCATGCAATACTGGGATGGCCTGGTGAATACGGTGCAGCTGGTGTTCCTGTCCCTGGTGATCGGCCTGGTGTTCGCAGTTCCGCTGGCGATTCTGCGCACCTCGAAAAATCCGCTGGTGTCCGGGCCTGTCTGGCTATACACCTATCTGTTCCGCGGTACCCCACTGCTGATCCAGCTGTATATCATCTACTATGGCATTGCCCAGATTCCCGGTATCCAGGAGACCTTCTGGTGGGAGATTTTCCGGGAGCCGTTCTACCCTGCCCTGCTGGCGTTCGCCCTGAATACCTGTGCCTATACCACGGAGATTATCCGGGGGGCGATTGTGTCGACGCCGGCCGGGGAGATTGAGGCGGCGAAGGCCTATGGCATGAACTGGTGGTTGCGGATGCGGCGTATTGTGTTGCCGAGTGCGGCCCGGCGGGCGGTGCAGGCGTATTCGAATGAGGTGATTTTCATGCTGCATTCGAGTGCGATTGCGAGTGTGGTGACCATTGTGGATCTGACGGGGGCGGCGCGGAATATTTACTCCCGGTTTTATGCGCCGTTTGATGCGTTTATTTTTGTGGCGCTGCTTTATATGGCGCTGACGTTTATTCTGGTGTTTGCTTTCCGCAAGCTTGAGAATCATCTTTTGCGGCATCAGAGGCCCGTTGGGTCCTAGTTTTGCCCCATTTGCCTCGGCTTATGGTGAAGGGCCGGTCGGCGCATTGCTTCCCGGGAACCGCTACGAGCACGTCCATGTGCGCTTGTTTCAGGCCATCCTTGGCCTTCAACATTCCCGGGAAGCAATGCGCCGACCGCCCCCATACTTTGTTTCGGGGATTCAAGAATGACTTCAGTCGACACTTTATTTCCGTCTGCTGGCGATTGGCTCACGCACACCCTTTCCTGCGCATCATCTGAACTGCCCCCGGCTTTGACTCGACTTCCGGATGGAACCGACATCGTTCGGCCGGCCGTTGGAGTTCTGGAACTGACTCCAGCCGCCACGCACACCAACCCAAACCATGAAGCCCTGATTGTTTCTGCCGGGGTGCACGGCAACGAGACGGCGCCGATTGAGGTGTTGAACCAACTCGTCAACGAAATCCTCTCAGGGGAGTGGACCCTCACTTGCCCGCTGTTGCTGATCCTGGGCAATCCGCCGGCCATGGTTGCCGGTGAGCGCTTTATTGACGTCAACATGAATCGTTTGTTTGCCGGTGCCCATGGCCGGGACGAATACCGGGGGCTGCCTGAGGCCAGCCGTGCTGCCGAGCTTGAGCAGTTGTGTCGGGAGTTTGCGCGGAAGCATTCGGGGTTGGCGTTGAGCCATTACGATCTGCATACCGCAATTCGCCCTTCCCTTCGGGAGAAGTTCGCGCTCTATCCGTTTGTCGAGGGGCGGGAGGTTCCTGGCGAGCAGTGTCGATTCCTGCTGGAGGCGGAGGTGGGAACGCTGCTTCTGCAGCACAAGGCGGGTACGACGTTTTCGTCGTTCACGTCCTCGGAACTGGGGGCGGAGAGTTTTACGGTGGAGCTCGGGAAGGTGCGGCCGTTCGGGCAGAACGATCTCAGCCGGTTCGCTGGTATTCGGGATGCGTTGCGACGGCGGTTTCGGGGGGAACCTGCGCCCGGGCTATCAGCCGGCTATGAGCGCCTCACCATCTTCGAGGTGGTTCATGAGATTCTGAACACCGGCGACGATTTCCGGTTTCATATTCCCGACGACGTGGCCAATTTCACCGAGTACGAGCCTGGCACGGTGATCTGGGAAGACGGGGAGACCTGCTATCGGGTGGGCGAAGTGCCGGAGGCGATTGTGTTTCCCAATCGGGAAGTGCCTGTGGGGCAGCGGGTTGGCTTGATGATCCGGGCCAGGCAAAGGTGAAGATGGGGTCAGATGAAAGCGTTCATCAGACCCCGGCCTACCCCGGAGCCAGCCACCTCCCAAAGGCTCTGCCCACCCCAGGGGTCTGAAGAAAGCCTTCTTCTGACCCCACTTCCACATCACCCCTCAAGCCGGCGCATTCTCCGGCTCCGCCACTCTCTCCCGAATCACCTGCACACAAACCGACGGCACCACCAACAGCGTCAGCACCGTGGAGGCCAGCAACCCGGAGATAATCGCCCAGGCCATCGGCGGCCACAGGGTGCTGCTGGAGAACGCCAGCGGCAGCAAACCGGCGACGGTGGTGGCGGTGGTGAGCAGGATCGGGCGGGTGCGCTGTTCGACCGCGCTGCGGACGGCGTCGCGGATGTCCCGGCCCTTTTCCAGTTCCCGGTCCATGACGTCCAGCAGCACGATGGCGTTGTTGACCACGATGCCTACCAGCGCAATCACCCCAAGAAGGGACTGGAAGCCGAAGGGGGAACCAGAGAGTACCAGGCCCGGGAAGATACCGACGGCAGCCAGGGGCACGGTCAACAGAATAACACCGACCCTGCGGAAGGAGTTGAACTGCAGCAGCAGGAAGAACAGCAACAGCAGCACGCCGATGGGGGCGGCTTTGAGCAGGGCGCCATTGGCATCGCCGGAGCCTTCGGCATCGCCGCCCATTTCCATGCGGGTACCCTCAGGCAGCGGATTGTTTTCAAGCCCGGCGTAGAGTCCATCGAGGGCCTGGCTGAAACTGAAGCCTTTGAGCAGGTTGGCAGTGACTGTGTTTACCGGTACGCCATCCCGAAGGTAACGGGCCGCCGGCTCCCAGCTGGTCTCCACGTTTGCGACCGCCGCCAGGGGCACGGCATCGCCATTGCTGTTGTAGATGTTAACGGACAACAGGCGGGACAGTGGCAATGAGGTGCCTTCCCGGGACCTCAGGACCAGGGGGATGGGGTCCTCTTCCTGTCGGTAGCGTTCGGCCACCACGCCAAAACTCTGCCCGTAAAGGCTCTGGGCCACATCGGCACGGCTCAGGCCATAGCGGGCGGCGGAGGCGTCATCGACGTTGATGGCAATGCTGGGCACGCCGATGTCCAGATCGTGGCGGACATCCACGGTTCCCGGCACCCCGCGCAGGGTTGCGAACACCTGTTCAACGGCTCTGGTCCGTTTGGCGTCGTCGGCATGGTAGATGCGGATTTCAACCGGCGCCGCACGGGGTGGCCCCTGCCCGAGTACACCCACGGTGAGATCCAGCTCGGGCATCTGTTCACTGGCGTGGGCCCGAACCCAACGCACCATCTCGGTGGTGTCCGCCAGGGTCGGGGTGCGAATCACCAGCCGGGCCCGGTTGGGCGCCTGGGGTGCACGCTGGAGGTTGTAATAGAAACTCGGGCCGGTGAAACCGACGAAGCGGTGCACCTCGAGGGCCTCAGGCTGGCTACGGATGGCTCGTTCCAGGCGGGCGGCGGCCTCGGCGGTGCGGGCCTGGTCGGTGCCTTCGGGCATGTAGAGTTCCACGATCACCCTGGGGCGGTCGGCGTTGGGGAAGAATTGCTGGGCTGTGAAGGGCGTCAGGGCAACGCTGATGGCTACCAGTACCGCGCCGGCAGCAATCAGCCGCTTGGGGTAATTCGCTACCAGTCTGCCGAGGAAGCGGGCCAGACCGATCAGCCGGTCACGGTGCATGTTTTTCCGGGGCTTCAGGAATTTTGCCGCCAGCAATGGCACGGCGGAGATCGCCAGCAAATAACTGACTGACAGCGTCAGCATGATCATCACCGGAACGCCCCGGGTGAAGTCCGCCGCACCACCCTTGGAGAGTAACAGCGGCGCAAACGCAGCCAGGGTGGTACCGGTGGAAGCACCCAAAGGCCCGGCCAGCTCGCCCACGGCCTGCTGCAAAGCATCGAGCCGTCGCATGCCCTGGTCCAGTTGGCCCTGGATGTTTTCGACGATGACAATGGCGTTGTCGATCAGGATTCCCAGCGAGATCACCATGCCGATAACCGCCACCTGATGCAGCACACCGCCGCCCAGGTCGTACAGACCGATACTGATCATGGCCACCATGGGCAGGATGGAGGCCACCAGCAATCCCATGCGCAACCCCATGCCGGTGAACACCACGCCAACGATGATCAGGACCGACAGCACCAGGCTCCAGGCCAGGTTGTCCAGCCGTTCTTCCACCTTGTCCGGCTGGAAGAACATTTCCCGGATCTGGTAGGGGGCGAATTCCGGGCGCAACTGTTCGATCCGCTCGCGCACCTGTTCACCAAACCGGATGGCGTCGGTGGTGCCCTCCTCCATGATGAGGGAAACCAGCACCACCCGTTCTCCGTCGTACCAGGTTTCCGGTTGACGCGGTTCTGCAGGCCCGCGCCAGACGTCGGCAGCGGCCGCCAGCGGTACCTGGGAGCCGTCGGGCAATTCAATAGGCGTGGCGCGGATGGCATCAATGTCGGCAAATTCACTGTTGGGCAGGACCGACAACCGGCGGCCGTCCACCACCACAAAGCCGCCGGGTATGGTCTGATTGCGCCTTGCCAGGGTATCCAGTACCCGGGAGGGCGAGATGCCCAGCCGGAACAGCGCTGCATCATCGAGGGCCAGGGTAATCTGCTCGTCGGCGTCGCCCTCAAGCTCGATGCGGGATACGCCGGGAATATCGGCAAGGTTGCGCTTCAAACGCTCTGCGACTGTCGATAGTTCGGTGACTGACGGGGAGCCGGCAACGGCCAGGACAATGGCAGGGATATCGATCAGGCGGTCGTCCAGGGCCATCTGGCCCACATCATCGGGGAAATCCAGCCTCGCCCGTTCCATGGCCTGACGCACCCGGTCCCAGGCCGGGTCGGTGTCGTAGATATGATCCTCCAGGCGCAGCCTCATCAGGGCCACCCCGGTACGTGCTGTGCCCTGGCTGAACTCCACTTCCTCCACCTGGCGAAGTTCGTCGGCCAGCGGCTGCAGGACCAGCCGCTCCACCGCCTCAGCACTGGCGCCCGGATAGTTTACCGTGATCAGGCCCGCGCGGTAGGGAAAGGAAGGATCTTCCTGCCGGGGCATGGTGCTGTAGGCGGCGATTCCGAGCAGGCACAGCATGGTCACCACCATCCCAAGCAGGCGCTGACCGTTCAGCAGCCGGCGGGTCATCGCCGGATCTCCACGGTATCGCCGTCCGCCAGCCGGGTCATGCCGGCATAAACCACCTGGTCACCGGGCGCCAGCGCCTCGGAACGCACTGCCACTTGCTCACCGACGATTCGTTGCACCTGAACCGGAATACGATCAACACGGTCATCGCGGACCCGGAACACGCTGGTGCCTTCGGAGTCCCGGAGAACCGACAGCAGCGGCACGGTCATTGCCGGAACACGGGTCGGGGTAATACCCACCTCCACCGGCTGCCCCGGCTCCAGGGAGGCTTCCGGCAGACTGACCAGCACCGGGTGAAGTTCACCCCGGATCGCACTGCCCTGGGCAATCTCGACGACAGATCCGTTCACCGCCGGTAGCGTCCGGTCATGGACGGACCACACCGGCAACGGTTGTCCGAGGCCGACATGGTCCAGCAGATAGGCAGGCAGCCGCACTTCCACTTCCCGGCCACTGGGCGAGGACAACCGCATCACCGGCTGACCGGCAGCGACAAACTCATCTTTCTCAACCAGCAAGGCTTCGATCCGTCCGGCAAACGGCGCCTTCAGGGTGCTCTCCTCCAGCAACCGCCTTGCTTCCGCCAGGGAAGCCTCGGCCGTGGCGACACTGGCTTTCAGGCTATCCCGGCGGGCGGCGAGCTGTTCCAGCGCCTGCTCCGAGACCACGCCCCGCTCATGCAGGCGGCTGGAACGTTCCCACTCCCTAGCCGCCTGTTGGTACTGGGTCTCCAGCTCTTCGAGCCGGGCCCGGGCGGAATCCGTGGCCGGTTCCAGGGCAGGGTTGTAGATGCGGGCCAGTACGTCCCCGGCCTTCACGGTCTCACCCAGCTCAACCGACCGCTGCTTCAGGGTTCCGCTGACCTGGAAAGTCAGGGTCGCGCGCTGAGCCGCCTGAACAATGCCGGAGAACCTGAGCGGAATGCCCTGCTCCTGGCCACCGGCCACTTCCGCCACCCGGACGGAAACCGCCTGCTGCCGGGTTTCCGGCGACACATCACCGGCCTTACAGCCCGCCAGCAACAGTGAGAACAGCGCAACGGGAACCACCACTGCGACACGTCGATGCATTGTCATAAACCGTTCCTTCCTTCCCTGCCTTCGGATAGGGGCAACCGCCTCCGTGGATTACCCTGCCCATTTCCAGACATCATGTCATTCTTTGACAAATTGTCAATAATCGGTTCTTATCGGGTTTCAGGTATCATGACCTGGATGTTTGAACCAACCGGAAAGGCCCATGAGTGAACCACTGAAAACCCGGCGCGAACGGGAAAAGCAGGCCCGTTACGATGCCATTCTGGATGCCGCGGAGCTGGTGTTTTCAGAGAAGGGGTATGACAAGACCTCGATGGACGACATCGCCCGCACCGCCAGCCTGAGCCGCGCCCTGCTGTACGTGTACTTCAAGGACAAGGCAGCGATTCAGCGCGGCATCATGTTGCGGGCAGGCCAGAGCCTGGTGAGCCGGTTCGAGGACGCGCGGAAAACGCAGAGCGAAGGCCTGGCCCAGATCCGGGCCATGGGCGATGCCTATTACCGCTTCTACCAGGACGAGCCGGACTACTTCTCTGCCCTGACCAAAGCCTCCACCGCCATGGCCGATGCGGATGAGAATCAGGCGAACGAGATGCTGTGTTCCAAGAACGAGCTGATGGAACTGATGGTGGGCGCTATCGAAAAGGGGCTTGCCGATGGCACCATGAGTCGCGACCGGATTCGTGATCCCATGGAGACCGCGCTCTACCTGCGGGGCGCCCTGCACGGGGTAATCTTGTTATGCCAGGCGGAAATGGCCGAGGGCACCAGCGATTTCTCCGCCGACACCCTCATCCGGCACACCATGGACATGCTGACCTCATCGATCAGCGCATAAGGGTGAAAGCTCAAAGCTGGAAGTCGTAGATCGAGCCGAGCCCCAGGATACCGGTCAGCTCATCCAGTGCCTTGCGCACCTCTTCCAGCAACATGGGATCGCCCAACTCTTCCTGGGACAGCTCATCCCGGTAGTGCGCCTCCACCCAGGTCGTCAACCGCTCGTAAAGCTGATCCGTGAGGATCACGCCCCGGTTGATCGCCTTGAGCTCATCGTCGGTCAGTACCACCCGCAGCCTCAGACACGCCGGACCACCGCCGTTACGCATGGACTGTTTGACATCGAACACCTCCACCGAGGTAATCGGACCGCCGGAGGCCAGCAGGGAATCCAGGTACCGGCTGACCGATTCGATTTCCCGGCACTCACCCGGCACCGCCAGCAACATCCCATCCGGCGTATTCAGAAGCTGGCTGTTGAACAGGTAGGAGGCGACCGCGTCTTCCAGGGGCACGTCAGTGCTGCTGACCCTGACCGCCTCCAGCTCCGCCCCGGAAAGCCGGGAACGGATATCCGCCAGCACCCGCTCCTCTTCGAGGAACGCCATCTCGTGGTAGAACAGGGTGTTGCCATTGCCCACAGCAATGACGTCGTTATGGAACACGCCGGCATCAATGGCCGCCGGGTTCTGCTGGGCGAACACCAGGTTCCGGTCCTTCAGACCATGCAGCCGTGCGATTGCCTGTGAGGCCTCCAGAGTCTGCCGGGCCGGGTATTTCACGGGCGCCGGGGCATCCTCGTTGAAGGCAATCTGGCCGTAGACAAACAACTCCACACCGGGCTCACCGTAGCCGCTGCACAGGCGGGTATGGTTGGCCGCCCCTTCATCCCCGAAATGGCTCACCGACGGCAACGCCCGGTGATGGGCGAAGTAGCTCTCGTCGGTGAAGATGGCCTTCAGGGCGCGGCCGGTCACCTCATGCTCAATGGACCGGTGAAACTTGGCGCTCAGGTTCGCTGGCGTGAAGTGCACCCGATGATCAGTGGTATCGGCACTGGGTGAGACCGTTGCAGCGTTTGCGGTCCACATGGGTGAAGCGGAGGAAACTGCCGCCAGAATCGAAGGCGCCTCGGCCGCAACTTTGGTCAGGATTTCCGCATCGGAGCCGGTGAATCCGAGCGCCCGCAGGGTCGGGAGATGCGGCCGCTCGTGGGGCGGCAGGATGCCCTGCACATAACCCCGGTCGGCCAGCCGCTTCATTTTGGCCAGGCCCTGAAGCGCTGCCTCTTTTGGGTTGGAGACCGATCGGACGTTGGATTTGGAGGCGACATTCCCCCAGGACAACCCGGCATAGTTGTGCGTGGGCCCCACCAGGCCATCAAAGTTCGCTTCCACCGCGTGTTGGCTCATGGATCTCATTCCGTCAGTCAAAGGTCAGGCCCGGGGCCAGGCTCTCGGGCAATTCGCTCTTACGGGCCTCCAGGGAGGCCATGGGCCAGGCGCAATAATCGGCCGCATAGTAGGCGCTGGGGCGATGATTGCCGCTGGCACCGACGCCACCGAAAGGCGCGGCACTGCTGGCGCCGGTCAACGGCCGGTTCCAGTTCACGATGCCGGCCCGGACCTCTTCCACCAGCCGGTCATAGAGCTTGCGGTCATCGGACAGCAGGCCGGCTGACAGGCCATAGCGGGTATTGTTGGCCAGCTCCAGCGCCTCATCGAAGCTCTTGTAGCGATAAACCGTGAGCAACGGACCGAAGAATTCTTCATCGGTGAGCTCCAGGCCGGTTGCATCGATGATGCCCGGGGACAGCAAGCCGGTATCCGGCTTGAGCTGTCTCATCTCCAGCAACGACTTGCCGCCCTGCTCCAGGATGTTTGCCTGGGCGGCCAGCAGCTTGTCCGCCGCTTCCACGGAGATCACCGAGCCCATGAACGGCTGGGGATCGGCATCGAACTCACCGACCTTGATCTTGCCGGCAACTTCAACGAGGCGGTCCAGGAACTGGTCACCTTTCTTGCCCTTGGGCACCAGCAATCGCCGGGCGCACGTGCAGCGCTGTCCCGCCGACAGGAACGCAGACTGGAGGGTGTGGTGGACCGCACCATCCACATCCGCCACATCCTGAACGATCAGCGGGTTGTTGCCGCCCATTTCCAGGGCCAGGATTTTCTCGGGCTGGCCGCCGAACTGCTGGTGCAGCAGGTGACCGACGGTGGAGCTGCCGGTGAAGAACAGGCCGTCAATCAAGGGGTGGCCCGCCAGGGACCGGCCGGTATCTGCGCCACCCTGCACCAGGTTGATTACGCCATCGGGCACGCCGGCCTTCTCCCAGAATTTGACCGTCATTTCCGCCACGCCCGGGGTCAGCTCGCTGGGCTTGAACACCACAGTGTTGCCTGCCAGCAGGGCGGGCACGATGTGTCCGTTGGGCAGGTGGCCCGGGAAGTTATAGGGGCCGAACACGGCGACCACCCCGTGGGGCCGGTGCCGCAATACTGCATGGCCGCCGGCCACATCGGACTCGGAGTAACCGGTACGCTCATTATAGGCTTTGATGGAGATCGCCACCTTGCCAATCATCGCGGCCACCTCGGTGCGGGATTCCCACAGCGGCTTGCCGGTCTCCCGCCCAATCTGGTGTGCCAACTCTTCTTTGTTTGCTTCCAGCAAGTCTCGGAACGCCTCAACCACCGCCTGGCGCTCAGCAAAACTCTTGCGTTGCCATTTCACAAAGGCATTGCGGGCCTCACGGATGGCGGCATCGACGTCCTCCAGGTTGGCGCCAGTGCCGTCCCAGACAGTTTCCCCGGTGACCGGCTGTACGGATTCGAAAGGCAGACCGTGACCGGTCAGCCATAAGCCATCGATAAAGATTTCACCTGTCAGATTAGCCATAATTCCACACCTCCCGGTCCTGGAGTTCCTGTCATCCGCGCCTCAGTCCCACGATGAATGGCTGCGGTACTTCTTGATTCTGTTCTCGGATGCCTCATCAACATTATCGCCTGCCCTATGGGAATGAATGGGCCAGAAACCTCCTTCTTTCAAGGGTGCCAGGCGCACTGAATCCCCCGATTGCACCTGTAGCGCTTCCGCCACCTCCGGCGGCATCCGGACGGTCTCAGGACCGATGTACTTCGCCGGCATCGTGGTTACCCGGAAGTCCCGGAATGAACGGTTTGAAACCATCACCCGCTCCGCCGGGGGCGCCTCCAGATCCATGGACTTGCTGGTGACCAGGGCATAGCGGTTCACGCTCTCACGAATGGTGCGGATATTGTGTACAAACGCCTCCACAACAGGGCCGCCATCGAAGATGTCCACCAGACCGTTGAAGTTGAAACCCTCCGCCTGCAGCATCTTCAGGGCCGGCACGGTATTCTCGTGCACCCGGCCGATAACTGCCCGCGCCGAGTCCGGCAACATCGGCACATAGATGGGGTACTTGGGCATCAGCTCGGCGATGAACGACTTGTTACCGAGTCCGGAGAGCTTGTCCGCCTCACTGAATTCCATGTCGAAAAACTTGGCCCCGAGCGCGTCCCAGAGCGGGCTCTGCCCGTTCCGGTCGGACACACCGCGCATTTCGGCAAAGACCTTCTCGGAGAAGTGCTTGCGGAACTCGTCCAGGTACATGAACCGGCACCGGGACAGCAGCAATCCGTTACCCCCGCCCTGGTAGTCATTCGACAACAGCAGCGAGCAGATTTCACTGGTGTCGGTCATGTCGTTGGACAGTTGCAGGGTCGGCGTCCGCACATGCACGCCAAGCTCTTTCGACGCGTTGACGGTAAGGCTCAGCCGATAATTGTAGAACACCTCGTCGAGCCCGACCCGGGCCTGGATTCCGCTGATGCCCACGGCCTTGCCGGTGTCAATGTCCTCAAGAGCGAACAGGTACAGCCCGGCTTCCGGCGCGCAGCGCTGGTTGAAGGTTTCCCGGGCGTGATCGATCTTGCGTTGCAGCAGCTCGCGATCCGCTGGCAGGGTGGTCAGGCCCTTGCCGGCATTGAGCGCCATGGTGTAGAGATCGTCGAGGTCGTTTTCCTGCAGTGGCCGGATTACCAGCATGGCCGAGCCTCCTGTTTGCGATTCCGGGTCATAGCGGCGCCACCCTTACCGTGTCGCCGGCGCTCTTGTTGAGCAGCTGCCAGGTGCGAACCGGAACCTGTACTTTTCCGCCAAGGGTGACGGCTACCGGGGTCAGGGTGCAACGGAAATCCTCTCCCTCACCGGCCGCAATGAGGCAGGTTTCCCCGGCGTCCTCGTGGCTGGCATGCAGTTCCTTGCGATCGCTGGTAACCAGTGTTCGCAGGCTGTCGGTGCGGGCTTCGAGCACCGGGCCGGCATCGAAAATATCGAGGTAACAGCCGGCCTGGAAACCTTCCCGCTGCAGCAGTTCCAGGTTGGGAACGGTCAGTTTGTGTGCCTGGCCCAGGGCTTCCTGTGCTTTGGGGCTGAGCAGGGTGACGTAGATGGGATTGGGCGGCATCAGTTCGGCGATGAAAGTCTTGCTGAGGGTTCCCGAATACTGGTCAGCGGTCTGGAAATCCATGTTGAAGAAGTGCCGCCCGAGGCTGTCCCAGAAGGGCACGCTGCCATCCTCTTCCTGGACGCCCTGGATCTCGACGACCATGCGGTTGCTGAACCATTCCCGGTGTTCGGCGATGAACAGCAGGCGGGCCCGGGACAGCAGTTCGAAGGCGTCGGTGGTTCGCAGTTCAGGTTTGATGGCGAAGGAGCACAGCAGGCTCTGGTCGGTCAGGCCGTGGCTGGGGTAGAGCACTTCGACGCGGCGGGAGACGCCCAGTTCGTGGGAGGCGTGGATGAGGGCGTCGCGGCGGTAGTTGTAGAACGGCTGGCCGTTACCGGCGCGTGCGTCGATGCCGGCGGTGCCGAGGATTTCGCCGGTTTCGGTGTTTTCGAGGACGAAGAGGAATCTTGGGGGTTCTTCGTCGTTGGTTTTGCCGGCGAAGGAGTCCAGGGAATGGCGGATTTTGTTGGCCAGGGCTTCCTGCTGTTTCGGGAGTGTCGAGGACAGTCTCGCGCCTTGGGTGCCTGCGATTTCCAGGATCGGTTCCAGGTCAGCTGGGGTTGCCGGACGGACTAGCCACATGGTTGCTCCCTGTTGTTTTTGATCTGGGCATTCCTTCAAGTTCGGAGATGCCTGGCCGGCCGGAGCCCGGTCCCACCTCCCGGGAACCGCTACGAGCACGTCCATGTGCGCTTGTTTCAGGCCATCCCTGGCCTTCAACATTCCCGGGAGGTGGGACCGGGCTCCGGCCTACTGTGGTTCAGGCCGTCAACTTCTCAACTGCTCTTTCGAAGCGCTCCAACGCTTCTTCGATATCCTGATCCGGGATGATCAGCGACGGTGCCAAACGGACTACGTTTCCACCGGCGACCAACACCATGACGCCTTCATCGAGACCCGCATTCAGGAAGTCCTTGGCCTTGCCCTGCCATTTCTCGGTCAGCACACAACCGAGCAGCAGGCCGGCCCCGCGGACTTCACTGAACACGCCATAGCGTTCGCCGATGTCCATCATCCCTTTGCGCAGCTTGTCGGAGCGGGCTTTTACGCCCCTGAGGATTTCGGGCTGGCTGATGGTGTCGACCACTTTCTGGGCCACGGCGCAGGCCAGGGCGTTGCCGCCATATGTGCTGCCGTGGGTGCCGACGCCGAGGCTGGCTGCGATCTTGGCGGTGGTGAGCATGGCCGCTACCGGGAAGCCGCCGCCCAGGCTTTTGGCGCTGGAGAGGATGTCCGGCACGACGTCGTACATCTGGTAGGCGTACAGGTGGCCGGTGCGGCCAACACCGGTCTGGACTTCGTCGAAGACCAGCAGGGCGTTGTTTTCGTCGCACAGTTCGCGCAGGCCTTTGAGGAATTCTGGGTTGGCGGGCATTACGCCGCCTTCGCCCTGGATCGGTTCAACCACGACGGCGCAGGTTTTCTCTTTGGAGATCAGGGCCTTCACGGAGTCGAGATTGTTGTACTCGGCGTGGTGGATACCGCCCGGAGCCGGCTCAAAGCCTTCGAGGTACTTGGGCTGGCCGCCGACGCTGACGGTGAACAGGGTGCGGCCGTGGAAGGAGTTGGTGAACGAGATGATTTCGTTCTTCTCCGGACCGAAGTGTTCCCACCCATAGCGACGGGCCAGTTTGAAGGCGGCTTCGTTGGCTTCGCCGCCGGAGTTGGCGAAGAATACACGTTCGGCGAAGGTGAGGTCGCACAGGGTCTTGGCCAGGCGCAAGGCCGGTTCGTTGGTCATGACGTTGGACAGGTGCCAGATTTTCTCGGCCTGTTCCTGGAGAGCGCCGATGAGCCCGGGATGGGAGTGGCCAAGACAGGTTACGGCGATGCCACCCTGGAGATCCACGAACTCTCGACCTTCCTGGTCCCAGATGCGAGAGCCCTCGCCACGCACCGGGATGATGCTTCCGGGGGCATAGTTGGGCACCATGACTTCATCAAACAGTTCGCGGGAAACGGGCTCTTTGTTCATAAATCTCTCTCAGCGGGATCTAAAGCTTTAACATAGCAGGCAATGTTTCAGATTCGCACTAGGTACGAATGCGGACGGTTCCATAATACGCCACTCAGGGCATAAGCACATCCGGAGTACCTGTGTGCGGTAACTCGATCAGGCGCCTGTTCTTTCCGTCGCGCCCCATCAGTGCCTTGACCAACAGTTTGTAGGAATCCAGATCAAAGGTCACGGCCTGGCCGTTCAGGGAGAGGTCCTGGAGTTCGTCTTCGTGATTCACGGTGGCGATGTGTATCCAGTTGTAGACCACCAGGATGTCGGTTCGCCCGGCCTTCTCGTTGCGCTCGACGATGCCGACCGGCCCCTGCCAGGGCCACGTTGTCAGGCGCAGGCCGTGGAAAGCAATCTGCATTCGGAGGTTGTACCGCACAACATCCTCCTCCCCTTCGCAGGCACCCTTGCAGCGGCCGAGGGTACGCTGGAAGCAGGGGCCTTCGTGTTCCGGCTCCAGGCCCAGTAGCTGGTTGCACAAATCGTTCTTGGCGGCAATGCCGCTGAGCGCGCGTTCCGCATCCCGCTTGCTGCGGAACAGTCCGAAATAGTCCCCGAGCCGGTGGGCCTCGATTTCCCGCACCAATCTTGCCTGCAGGTAGCCGGCCCCGTTGTTAGTCAGCTCGATACTCACGAGATTCTTCGCCGCCCGGGAACGACGGTTGAACATGGGTTTCAGGGCCTTGATCTGCTTCAGCTCGAGTAGCAGTGCCCCCAACTCGCCGGCGGTCTCCGTCCACTCCACACGCCGCAGGCTTTCCGAGATTCGCACGCCACGACTGGAGTTGTGGTCCCCGGAAAAGTGGGAGGCGACCCGCTGAGCAATATTGGTGCTCTTGCCGACGTATAGCAGCACATCGTTCTCACCGTAGAACCGGTACACGCCCGGCACACGGGGCAACTCATCCATGATGCCCGGCGGCAGATTCGAAGGTACGCTGGGCTTTTGCAGCAATTCCCGGATGGCGTTCTCCATGGGTTCGGCGCCATGCTCGTTCCGGGCATGCTCGAAAAACGCCAGCATCGCGGACACGTCTCCCATGGCCCGGTGCCGCTGAACCTGCGCGAGGCCATGACGGGCAATCAGCGCATCCATGTTGTGGCGCCGGAATTCCGGATACAGCCTTCTGGAGAGCTTCACCGTGCATAGCACCCGTGCCGAAAACATCCGGCCCAGCCGCCGGAACTCGGATTTAATGAAGCCGTAATCAAACCGCGCGTTGTGGGCCACGAACACACAATCCTTCAACCGCGCTTCCAGCTCGTCAGCCACCTCTACGAACAACGGAGCGTCGGCCACCATCTCATTGCTAATACCGGTAAGCCGTTCAATAAACGGGGAAATCCTGGTTTCCGGGTTAAGCAGCGTCTGCCACTCACCGACCACGTCTCCGGCCCGCCAGAACCGGATGCCGATTTCCGTTATGCGATCATGGGACGAATTGCCCCCGGTGGTTTCAATATCCAGAAAGGCAAAGGTGTTGTCTGTAAGGCATGTACTTTGGAAGGTCATTGCTCACCATTACGACGAAAGGTCAACCGCAGATGTCTGTATATCAACGAAAATCGACTATAGACATTCGTCTAAATAAATGACGAATTTATTTGAATTGTCATGGATTCGTAACTACCTTGTTCTTGGGTCCAACAACAACAAATGTGTGGAGACAACAACGATGCAAAGCAACGACAAATTGAGAATGGCAATTCGTGCGACGGCGGCAGCGGCGGTTTTGGGAGTTGCCTCTCAAGCCAGCGCAGTAACTCTTAACGTTGGTGATGACGTAGAGGCGAGTCTCTACGGTTATGCCCGCCTGAACGCAAGTTACGACATTGATGAAAACATCGCCACATCAACACAAGCGGGCGACTTCAGCAAAATTAACACTGGTGCCGCTGAGGATAACGAAGTTACAGGCCATTTCGGCGCTGATGCAAAGCAGACCCGCCTGGGCGTGAAGGCGACCCACTCATCCGGCGTTGCTGTGGTTGTCGAAGGGGACTTCCGTGGATCCGGTAATTCAGCAGGATCCCTTCGGTTACGCCACGGTTACGGGACCTATAAAGGCTTGCTTGCAGGCCGCACCTGGTCAAACTACAACAGCTTTGTCGGGAACACTGCAACTCTGGACTTTGACGGAACTCCCGGCGTAGCCGGCCTTCAGGATCGCACCGAACAGGTCAGATATACATCCGGGCCTCTGTCTATATCACTCGAAGAAGGCAAAGGATCCCTCAGCCAGGTAAATCCGGCAAAAACGCAGTTTACGCTCGATCCGGATACAGGCGTGATCGCGGAGGAGACGGTTGATCCAGCTGTAGGTGATGTGGCGTCAGTAAAGAACAGTATGCCGGATATCACTGCAAGGCTTGAAGACTCCATTGGCAGGCTGTCGTATTCACTGGGGGCTGTCATTAATCACGTTGAATATGACACTGGTACTGCAGACGACAGCGTAATTGGCTTCGCCGGGTTCGCAGCTGGCAAATTTGCCCTGACTGACATGATCACCATCCAGGGTGCAGTTAACTACAGTGACGGTGCCAACAGCTACATGTGGCGGACGGGTGACAATTACTATGGTGCCGATGGGTACCTCCTGAACGGAGATATTGAAACTATCTCCAGCTATTCTGCAAGTATCGGCACCGGTATTTCGCTCGGCGGCGGAAGGAGCATCAATATCGGTTACGGCATGGCTACCATGGACTGGGATGACGCAGAACAGGACTTTGCTGGCAATGCCGGCCAACTGGCAGCTGTTCGCGCTGAGACCGAAACGAATCAGGCAATTCATGCGAACTATATGTGGTCTCCAGCCCCGAGCGTTACCATGGGTGTTGAATACAAATACCTGAAGACTGAGGAAGTGGGCGGTAATGATGGCGACGCAAATCGTGTAATGTTTGCGGCCCAATACAACTTCTAATTCTTTCCTTTAGAAGTTAGCTCGGAAAGGCCCCGGCAATTGCCGGGGCCTTTTTTGTTTGCGGGAGCAAACCAAATTAACGCTCTGCCCTGATCCGCTCTCCTTGGACCAACTCAGGGACCGGTTGCAGCTCAGGGGTCTGATGAAAACCTTCATCTGACCCCGTTTTGGAGATCAGCGCCAAAGCTTTGGGGATCAGCCCAAGAATGGGGTCAGAAGAAAGTGTTCTTCAGACCCCGGGGCACGCACTGGTGAGGTTTCCAAGAAGCCAGAACGACAAAGGCCGGGGCCGCGTTTCAGGACTGTTGAGGGCCATGGACGGCCCGAAACAAGCGCACATGGATGTGCTCGTAGCGTGTCCTGAAACGCGGCCCCGGCCTTTGTCGAGCCTCCCAACTCTCAGGCTGGGAGGACACACAGCACGGAGCTTACAACCTACAGCAGCAAGGTCCGAATATCCCCCAACAGCTGCGTCAACGTGTTGGTAAACCGCGCCGCATCAGCCCCGTTCACCGCACGGTGGTCGTAGGACAGCGACAGCGGCAGCATCAGCCGCGGCTGGAACTCGTTGCCATCCCAGACCGGCTTCATCGCCGCCTTGGAGACACCGAGGATCGCCACTTCCGGCGTGTTCACGATCGGCGTGAACGCGGTGCCGCCGATACCACCCAGACTGGTAATGGTAAAGCAGGCGCCCTGCATCTCGGCAGGCTTCAGCTGCTTGTCCCGCGCCTTCTGGGCCAGCTCGGCACTTTCGGCCGCCAGCTCCCACAGCCCCTTCTGGTCCACGTCACGAATGACCGGAACCATCAGGCCGTGCGGCGTATCCACCGCGATACCGATGTGGATGTACTTCTTGCGAACCACCTCCTTGCGCTCCATGTCCAGGGACACGTTGAACTGGGGCAGTTCCGCCAGCGCCGCTGCGCAGGCCTTGAGCAGGAATGGAAGCGGCGTCATCTTCACGTCCTTCTTCTCCCCCGCCGCCTTCTGGGCCTTGCGGAAGCTCTCCATCTCGGTGATGTCGGCTTCGTCGAACTGGGTCACGTGGGGCACGTTCAGCCAGCTGCGCTGCATGTTGGTAGCCGTGGCCGCCATCATGCGCGACATGGACTCACGTTCCACCTCGCCGAACTGGCTGAAGTCCGGCAGCTTCACACCCGGAATGCCGGAGCCGGTGGCTACACCGCCGCCCTGCTGGGCCTGCTGCAGCTGCCCCTTAACATAGGCCTGGACATCGTCCTTCACAATCCGGCCTTTCGGGCCACTGCCCTTCACGCGGGTCAGGTCCGCACCCAGCTCGCGGGCAAGCTTGCGGACGGCGGGGCCGGCATGGACCTTGGCACCCGGTGACGGCGGCTCGTAAGTGGAGCCCTGGGGCTGCGGCGCGGCTTCCTGCTTCGGCTTCTCGGCAAGCTTGCTTTCGGCTTTCTCTTCCTTCGCCGGCTCGGACGGCGCTTCCTCTTCCTCGCCACCTTCCTCGACGATGGTCATTTCCAGCAGATCGTCACCCTCGGAGAGCTTGTCGCCCTCCTTCACCAGAACCTTTTCCACTTTGCCAGCATAGGGCGACGGCACTTCCATCGTCGCCTTGTCGGACTCCACCGTTACCAGCGGATCGTCCGCCTCGATGGTGTCGCCTTCGGAGACGTTGATCTCGATGACCGGCACATTATCAAAGCCGTCCAGATTCGGGACCTTGACGGTCTCCTTGCGGCTGCCGCCGGATTTCTTCTTCGGCGCAGGCTTGCTCTCTTCCGATTTCGCCTCGGATTTCTCTTCAGCCTTCGGTTCTTCCGGCTCCTCATCGGCAGCTTCCTCGGAGCCACCGGCGTCACCGCTGACTTCCATCATGCCCACGACATCGCCTTCGCTGACCTTGTCACCCACCTTGACGGTGATCCTGGTGATCTTGCCTTTGAAGGGCGCAGGCAGTTCGACCGACGCCTTGTCGGATTCCACGGTCAGAATCGGATCTTCTTCCTCAACCGAATCCCCCGCACTGGCGATGATTTCGATGATCTCGACTTCATCAGCACCGCCGAGATCGGGAACCTTGATTTCCTGTTCACTCATGGCGGTCTCCTTAGCTCAGCACCGGGTTCGTTTTGTTGCGATCGATTCCGTACTTGCGCATGGCTTCGAGAACCTGCTCCTGCTTGATCTCACCATCTTTGGCCAGGGCGGACAGCGCGGTGACTGTCACATAGTAGCGATCCACCTCGAAGAAGTTACGCAGCTTCTCGCGGGTATCGCTGCGGCCGAAGCCGTCGGTGCCGAGGGTCATGAAAGTCTTGGGGATGAACGCCCGCAGCTGCTCGGAGTGCAGCTTGATGTAATCGGTAGAAGACACCACCGGACCCTGCTGCTTCTCCAGCATCTGGGTGACGTAGGCCTTCTTGGGCTTGTCGTCGGGGTGCAGGTGGTTCCAGCGCTCCACGTGCTGGCCGTCTCGGGCCAGTTCGTTGTAGCTGGTCACGCTCCAGACGTCGGAGGCGACGCCCCAGTCATCTTTAAGCATCTGGGCGGCTTCGCGCACTTCGTTCATGATGGCGCCGGAGCCGAGCAGTTGAACCCGTGGGCTCTTCTTGCGGCCCTTGGTCTCCACCGATTCAAACTTGTACATGCCCTTGATGATGCCGTCTTCGCAGTCTTTCGGCATGGCGGGCTGTTCGTAGTTCTCGTTTTCGATGGTCAGGTAGTAGAAGACGTTCCGGTTGTCCTCGAACATCTCTTTCATACCGTGGCGGATCACGACTGCCATCTCGTAACCGTAGGCCGGGTCGTAGGCCTTACAGTTCGGAATGGTGTTGGCGAGCACATGGCTGTGACCGTCCTGGTGTTGGAGGCCTTCACCGTTAAGTGTGGTGCGGCCGGCGGTGCCGCCGATCAGGAAGCCACGGGCCTGGATATCACCGGAAGCCCAGGCCAGGTCACCGATCCGCTGGAAGCCGAACATGGAATAGAATACGTAGAACGGGATCAGCGGGAAATTGTTGGTGCTGTAGGACGTGGCAGCGGCCATCCAGGCGGCCATGGAGCCGTCTTCGTTGATGCCTTCCTGGAGGATCTGGCCTTTCTTGTCCTCCCGGTAGTACATGATCTGGTCACGGTCCTGGGGCACGTACTTCTGGCCCTCGGAAGTGTAGATGCCCAGCTGACGGAACATGCCTTCCATACCGAAGGTCCGGGCTTCGTCCGGCACGATCGGAACCACGCGCTTGCCGATGCGTTTGTCCTTCACCAGGGCGGTGAGAATGCGCACGAACGCCATGGTGGTGGAGATTTCACGGCCGTTGGAGCCCTCCAGCACCTGCTTGAAGATATCCAGCTCGGGAATCTGCAGCGGCTGGCAGTCCTTGCGACGCTTCGGATAGAAGCCGCCCAGGTCCTGCCGGCGCTTCTTCATGTATACCATCTCGGGGCTGTCCGGCGCCGGACGGTAGTACGGAATTTCTTCCAGCTCGTCGTCCTTCAGGGGCACACCAAAGCGGTCGCGGAACTCCTTCAGGGTGTCCTTGTCCAGCTTCTTCAGGGAGTGAGCGGTGTTCTGGGCTTCGCCCGCCGCGCCGAAACCATAGCCCTTGATGGTGTGGGCGAGGATGACGGTCGGCTTGCCGTTGGCCTGGTTCACGGCCTTGTGATACGCCGCGTAGACCTTGTAGGGATCGTGGCCACCGCGGTTGAGCTTGGCAATATCATCGTCCGACAGGTTCTCCGCCAGCTTGGCCAGTTCCGGATACTTGCCGAAGAATTCCTTGCGGGTGTACGCCGGGCCCTGGAACACGTAGTTCTGCAGGTCGCCGTCGCAGATTTCGTCCATGGCCCGCTGCATGATGCCGTCTTCGTCTTTCTCGAACAGCGGATCCCACATGCGGCCCCAGACCACCTTGATCACGTTCCAGCCGGCGCCACGGAAGACACCTTCCAGCTCCTGGACGATCTTGCCGTTACCACGGACTGGGCCATCGAGGCGCTGCAGGTTACAGTTGACCACGAAAATCAGGTTATCCAGGCCTTCACGACCCGCCTTGGAGATACAACCCAGGGTCTCTGGCTCGTCGCACTCGCCGTCACCCAGGAAGCCCCACACCTTGCGGCCGTCCATGTCGATCAGCTCGCGATTGTGCAGGTACTTCATGACGTGGGCCTGGTAAATGGCCTGGATCGGCCCAAGACCCATGGAAACCGTGGGGAACTGCCAGTAATCCGGCATCAGCCAGGGGTGCGGGTAGGAAGACAGGCCTTCGCCATCCACCTCTTCCCGGTACTTGTCCAGCTGCGACTCATCGAAACGGCCTTCCAGGAAAGAACGGGCGTAGATACCCGGCGCCGCGTGCCCCTGAAAATACACCAGGTCGGACTCTCGCTTCTCGTCGCCACCGTGGAAGAAATAGTTGAAGCCCACATCGTACAGCGTGGCTGCCGAAGAGAAGGTGGAGATATGGCCGCCAAGTTCGCCCGGACGCTTGTTAGCGCGGACCACCATGGCCATGGCGTTCCAGCGGATCAGGGAACGGATACGACGCTCCATGAACAGGTCGCCCGGCATCTGGGCCTGCTGGATCACCGGAATGGTGTTGCGGAACGGCGTGGTGATGGAATACGGCAACTCGGTGCCATCGCGGCTGGCGCGCTCGGAGAGTCGCTCCAGAATGTATTTGGCTCGCTCAACGCCTTCGTTCTCGATCAGAGATTCCAGTGCGTCAAGCCATTCACTGGTTTCAATGGGATCATCGTCCTGGTACATCAAACCCTCCCCTTGGCATCAAAAGGTGCAGCGCGGGCCACGATCAGCAGCCGCTGCGCATACGGTGTCGATAAGCTGCGTGAAATGCAGAGTAATTGTTATGGGTGTATCAGCCTGATGGCGGTACTGCAGGACAGTACATGGAACCTCCACCAAGCATAGAACAGCTTTCAAAGTTTTCCTGCCTGGCAGGCCTTGTGAAATCAGGCTTTTGGCCCGCGGCCAGCCAGGAATTCGAAAGCGCGCTCACATTGATGCGCCCGAAGTTGTAGTATTTTTACTACATTTTGATTGAGCAACGCAATCAAATGGGCCCATATGACCCTTCGAACAACATTACATTGCGGTTACTTACGCAAGAATGACCTTTTTCAGACCACCACACAACCAGAATCAGACCAAGGTCGTAGTTTTCCGAACACACCGTAAATTCATAGCATTACTAAACGATCCAAAGCTCACCCCGCTCCTCCTTCGAGTCATTTTTACTTTAAATTCAGAGACTTTTAAGAGATCTGCTTGGTCGCCCCACCCTCTCGTGGCGACATTTTTTAATTAGACCTGAAAATAAATTCCGATTTATGTATACTTGCCTGCCCGATTTTTAACCAGCGGGAAAGTGGTCCGACCACTTTTTCAGTCATTGGCAACAACAGAGGGCGATCTATGAACTCCATCGTCACCTTTCCGAACCGGATTCCCGTTACGGAGTTCGAGGAACGGCGTTTCAAGGTCTACACCGACCGCCAGCTCGACAAGATCGACATCATCCAGAATCTCCCCGAAGAGACCCTGTTTGAAATGAAAGTGGTAGCCAGCGTGCTGCCATTCCGGGTCAACGAGTACGTGATCAACGAACTGATCAACTGGGACAATGTACCCAACGACCCGATCTACCAACTTGTCTTCCCTCAAAAAGGGATGTTGAAGGACGAACATTTCGAGCGTATGGCAGCGCTGCATCGGGAAGGTGCTGACAAGAAGGAAATCCAGGCCGCCGCCAAGGAAATCCGGGACGAACTGAACCCGCACCCGGCCGGCCAGATGGAAATGAACATGCCGGAACTGGACGGTGAAGTGCTCGACGGCGTCCAGCACAAGTATCGCGAGACCGTGCTGTTCTTCCCGGCCCAGGGCCAGACCTGCCATTCCTACTGTACCTTCTGCTTCCGCTGGGCGCAGTTTGTCGGTGACAAAGACCTGAAGATGGCCAGCACCGAAGCCGAGAAGCTTCATGGCTATCTGAAAGAGCACACCGAAGTGACCGACCTGCTGGTCACCGGTGGCGACCCCATGGTGATGAAGACCAAGAACCTGGTCCAGTATCTGGAGCCTCTGCTGGAGCCGGAGTTCGACCACATCCAGACCATCCGCATCGGCACCAAGGCCCTGACCTTCTGGCCGTACCGGTTCGTGACCGACAAGGATGCCGACGAGCTGATCGAGCTGTTCGCCAGGCTGGTCGATGCCGGCAAGCACGTGGCCATCATGGCCCACTACAACCACTGGCAGGAAATCACCACCGAGATCGCGGAAGAAGCCATCCGCCGCATCCGCGCCACCGGTGCCGAGATCCGAGCCCAGGGCCCGCTCATCAAGCACGTGAACGACGACGCCGACGCCTGGGCCAAGCTGTGGAAGAAGGAAGTGAAACTGGGCATCATCCCCTACTACATGTTTGTAGAGCGGGACACCGGCGCCAAGAACTACTTTGAGGTACCCCTGGCCGAGGCCTACAACATCTACCGCGAGGCCATGAAGCAGGTCTCCGGCCTGGCCCGCACCGCCCGTGGCCCCTCCATGAGTGCCGGCCCCGGCAAGGTGGAAATCCAGGGCATCACTGAAATCAAGGGCGAGAAAGTGTTCGTGCTGCGTTTCCTCCAAGGCCGCAACCCGGACTGGGTCCAACGCCCGTTCTTCGCCAAGTACAGCGAGACGGCCACCTGGCTGCACGAGCTGGAACCGGCCTTCGGAGAGGAGAAATTTTTCTTTGAGGACGAGTATGAGCAGATGAAGAAAGGCAACGGCTAAGAACTCGTTGCCAGCCCCCAGATGGGGATAGCCCCACTCGGTGTCGGGCGCCGAAGCCGGGGTCAAAGTCGGGGTCAGATGAAAGCCTTCATCTGACCCCTTTTTCATTCCGGATCCCCAAACCCCTGTCCCAGATCGACCAAATACCTCTTTTGGTTATTGACTTGTTAAATATCAACCAAAATGAAAATTGATATTTAACAATCATTTGCAAACCCCAAATTGTGCCTGTAACGAGAAAAACCTACTTTCTTATAGCCCTTAATAGAACACCGGGCTTCGGGCGTGTTGATCAGGGAAGACCCACCAATCACCGGACTCCTCCCTGCCTGACACTCCCTCTGCAGTAGGTGGCATTCCAGGCAATGCTGCCATTCTCTTACTAATGACAACGGAAACAGTGATGTTCAAGAAAAATACTTTGCTGCGTGCGCTGATTGCTGCCGGATTAACTTCAGGGTTGGTTGCTTGTGGAGGCGGATCTTCCAGCAGCTCCTCGGACGGAACTTCCACACAGGCTGAACAGCCCTCATCTACGACTGATACGAAATCCGTAGGCCAGTTTGTTGATAGCCCCGTACAAGGCCTGCGTTACTTTACCTCGTCAGGGTCCGGAGTCACGACGGCTGAAGGTGAGTTCGAATATAAAGATGGAGACGAAATTTTCTTTCTCGTCGGCAACACACTGATTGGCCAGTCCATAGCGGGGCCGGTCCTGACACCGCTGGATGTCGTTGGCGAAGCCCAAAACGCCGACAAAAGCATGAACATCCTGCGCTTCCTCCAGACTCTGGATGAGAACGGAGATCCCTCGGACGGGATCGTTATATCCGACAATGTCACTGTGCTTGCGGAAACCACCGGTACCGAAGTCAACTTCGATTTGCCCGCTGATCAATTCGAAGCGCAAACAAGTGTGCAAAACCTTGTTTCAGAGGCAGGCAAAGACGCTTTGGTTACCGCCGAGGCGGCTAACACACATTTCGAGACAACTCTGAGCTCGCTGGCTAACAACGAAGTCGATATTCGGGGCGAGTGGATTGCAACCACAGTGTACAAGCAAGGCGGGAAAATCCTGTGTGAAGGGACAGCCACCTGGACCTATACAACTGATGGTTTGTCAGTAACCGGTGATGAGCTTAACCCGGATACCAGCGTTACACCGGTAGACTGCGGCATTACACAGCTTAACCATACAGGTGCCTATGAAAGCGACGCTCTTTCCGATCCCGGCATGGGGTGCACCGGTGGCATTTGCACTCTTGACCAATTAAACAAAGTTATTCCAGCGTGGGACGAGTCCACCAGCTCCTGGACAAATGGAAACGATGAAACCATAAACGAATACAACTACTCTGTTGTTGAGCTTTCGCACAGCATTGGTTCTGACACTATGCGTCGGATCAAAACGGATATGAATCGAAGCACTAACACTTCAACCCAACAAAGTAACACAGAAGTTTGGGGCGTATTTGAAACCACTTTTCTGAAAAAAGAAGCGGCCGAATATACCAAGGACATGCGTGGCACGTGGGAAGTCACCTCCCAAAGGTCAACCTGCCCGGATCTCTCAGTCAGTCGCACTATCACGTACTCTGATACTGGAATTTCTGTAATAGGCGAGGAGTTCTACGTTCAGAATGGCACCTGTACGATCCAGAACATCAACGAAACCCTTTCATATGACGATCCGGGGTTGCCTGCTGAATTTTGCGGCCCTACGTGCACTTATCAGGAGCTAAACGGGACGTACTCTGACGAGGGCGAAACCATCAAACTCTCTCATAAGCGAGGCACAAATATCATCAACAGGAGCAAAGGGCTGGATAGCCGCTCAGTTCGAGTCAAAGTCAACTGAGTTGATACGCTGGCTTTAATTAGCCGTAACCAGCAAAAAAGGGGTCAGATGAAAGCTTTCATCTGACCCCGACATTCCCAATCCCTCACCTCCCCCGCTTCGGCACAAACCCCGCTGGCTTCTCCCGGATCCAGTCCACGAAGACTCGCAACTCCTCCAGCTCCATCAGCTTGTCCCGGGTGTTGTAGTGCAACCCGAGTTCATACTCGGAGCATGCCCGGTGAATGGCGCTATGACACGGCCGGCACACCCACAGGGTCCGGGTGATCAACTCTTCCTTGCTGAACAGTTTCTGGAAGCGCTTTTTGCGATGCAGGTGTTTGGGGATGAGGTGGTGGCGGGTGAGTTTGGGGACGGGGCGGTGGCAGAGTTCGCAGTGGTCGGGTTGGGGTGGGAGTTTTAGCATGGCTTGGGGTCTGGATTGAACATGGGGTCAGATGAAGGTTTTCATCAGACCCCAGAGTTTGACTCGACCCCGCTTGGTCTCGTCGTCAATGCATCAGGGTATAGAGCTTTCTACGATAGGTGCGTACGTCCGGATTGTTGTTGCCGAGTTTGTCGAACAGCTCGATCAGGGTGGTCTTGGCGATACCATCTTTATAGGTGCTGTCGGCCTGCATCAGGCGGATCAGCAGGTCCATGGCTTCGGCGTTTTCGTCTTTGAGCACGTGCTGCAAGGCCAGCTGGTGCAGGGCTTCGGCGTTTTTCGGGTCTGCTTCCAGTTTTTTCTGGAGTTCAGCAACCGGGGGCAGTTCGCCGGCCTGCTTCATGAATTTGATGCGCGCGGCCAGCTGTTTGGCCTGGTGCTGCAACTTCTCTTCCGGCGGCAGGCTTTCCAGGACCTGCTCGGCGGTTTCAAGATCTCCGGTTTCCGCTTTCAGTTGCGCAAGGTCGATGAGGACCTTCATATTCTCGGGGTCCTGCCGGTTCAGCTCGGTGAGAATCTCCAGCGCTCCGTCGACGTCGCCGTTTTCCCAGAGGCGGTGGGCGGCGTCGTAGGGATCTTCCTTCGGTGCCTCCACGTGCTTGTCCAGCACCTTGCGGATTTCGCTTTCGGGCTGGGCGGCGTTAAAGCCGTCCACGGCCTGGCCATCCTTCACCAGGATTACCGTCGGCAGGCTGCGCACGCCCAGGCTTGCGGTCAGCTCCTGCTGTTCGTCGGCGTTGACCTTGGCGAGTCTGAAGCCACCTTCATACTCGTTGGCCAGCTTCTCGAGGATCGGCATCAGCTGCTTGCACGGAGCGCACCACTCGGCCCAGACATCGATCAGAATGGGCGTGTTGGCAGAGGCATCCATCACCTCCTGCTGAAAATTCTCCATGGTGGCGTCGAAAACGTGGGGCGAGTTGCTCATCTGGGCACCTGAAACCGTTGAATGAATATAAGAATCTGCTTCGATCATGGGGCCGACAGCGGGAAAATCAAGCTCCCGACCACCTACGATTCTATGGACTGCCGCCAAGCCAAATCCTTGAAATAGCCGTAACTGCCGCTACATACGCAAGTAGACCTGATCGCGGGCCACTGTTCACTATCGCCCGTGCGATGACAACCTTTGAGGGATGCAACGACGGCATGAATGACGACAACCGCAATGACAGCCTTGAGGAATTCGAAGAAGACGTGACCGAGTACATCGGCAAGGACGAGCACAGCAAGAGCCTTGCCCTGCCCCAGCAGATCATGCCCCGGCGCATGTATGTGCTGCCGGTTTCCAATCGGCCGTTCTTCCCGGCCCAGGTTCAGCCGGTGGTGGTCAACCAGGATCCCTGGCATGAAACCCTCAAGCGCGTGGGCGAGACCGATCATCGCGTGCTCGGCATCTGCTATGTGGAGGAACACGACGCCGAACAGGGCATTCCCGCCAGCGAGCAACTGGAAACCATCGGTTGTGCCGTGCGTGTGCACCATGCCCAGAAGGAAAGCGGCAAGGTCCAGTTTATTGCCCAGGGCCTGCAGCGGTTCCGCATCGTTCAATGGTTGCGGCGCAAACCGCCTTACCTGGTGGAGGTGGAGTATCCGAGCGAGCCGGAGGAAGACGCCGACGAGCTGAAGGCCTATACCCTGGCCATCATCAGCGCCATCAAGGAGCTGCTGCGTACCAACCCGCTCTATGGCGAGGAAGTGAAGCAATACCTGTCCCGTTTCGGGCCGGACGACAGTTCACCCCTGGCTGATTTTGGGGCCTCCATGACCAGCGCGCCCGGTCCCGAGCTCCAGGACGTGCTGGACACCGTGCCACTACTTCGGCGCATGGAAAAAGTCCTGCTGCTGATGCGCAAGGAACAGGAAGTAGCAAGACTGCAGTCAGAGATCAGCGAAGAAGTCAACGAGAAGGTCCAGAAACACCAGCGCGAATTCTTCCTGCGCGAGCAACTGAAGGTCATCCAGCGCGAGCTGGGCATGGCCAAGGACGACAAGACCGCCGACGCGGAGCGCTTCGAAGATCGCATGGCGAAGCTGGATCCACCAGAGCCGGTAGAGGAACGCTTCCGGGACGAGCTGCAGAAACTGCAGGTGCTGGAACAGGGCTCACCGGAATACGGCGTAACCCGAAATTACCTGGACTGGCTCACCCAGGTGCCCTGGGGCCAGTATTCCGAGGACCATTTCGATCTGGCCGAGGCCCGGCGCATCCTGGACCGGGACCATGACGGCCTCGATGACGTCAAGGACCGCATCGTCGAATTCCTGGCCGAGGGCACCTTCAAGGGCGAAGTCAGTGGCTCGATCCTGCTACTGGTGGGCCCACCTGGCGTGGGCAAGACGTCCATCGGGCATTCGGTTGCCGATGCTCTTGGCCGCCAGTTTTACCGGTTCAGCGTTGGCGGCATGCGTGACGAGGCCGAAATCAAGGGCCACCGGCGCACTTACATCGGCGCAATGCCTGGTAAGTTTGTGCAGGCCCTGAAGGATTCGAAGGTCGCCAACCCGGTGATCATGCTGGACGAGATCGACAAGATCGGTGCGTCCTACCAGGGGGACCCGGCCTCTGCCTTGCTGGAAACTCTGGATCCCGAACAAAACCGTGAGTTCCTCGATCATTACCTGGATGTCCGCATGGACCTGTCCAAGGTGCTGTTCATCTGCACCGCCAACCAGCTGGATACCATTCCCCGGCCACTGCTGGACCGGATGGATGTGATTCGTCTGTCCGGCTACATCACCGAGGAAAAGCTGGCTATCGCCAAGCACCATCTGATGCCGCGGCTGCTCAAGCGGGCAGGGTTGCTGAAGAAACAGCTCAATGTCACCGACGCTGCCCTCAGGCAGGTGATCGAGGGCTATGCCCGGGAAGCCGGTGTGCGGAACCTGGAGAAACTGCTGCACAAGATCATCCGCAAGGGCATCGTGAAGCTGCTGGATAATCCGGACCAGCCGGTGAAAGTAGGCGTGGCGGACCTGCCCGAGTACCTGGGGCAGCCCGCCTTCCGCAAGGAAAAGGCACTGAAAGGTACCGGGGTTGTCACCGGCCTGGCCTGGACCGCCATGGGTGGCGCTACCCTGAGCATCGAGGCTTCCCGCATCCACAGCAGCCAGCGCGGCTTCAAGCTGACCGGTCAGCTGGGCGATGTCATGCGGGAGTCGGCGGAGATCGCCTACAGTTACGTGTCATCGAACCTGAAACGGTACAAGGGCGACCCCACCTTCTTCGACAAGTCCTTTGTGCACCTGCACGTGCCGGAGGGCGCGACACCAAAGGACGGCCCCAGCGCCGGTGTCACCATGGCCACCGCGCTATTGTCCATCGCCCGGAAGGAAGCGCCCCAGCAGAATGTGGCCATGACCGGGGAGCTGACTCTGACCGGTCAGGTGCTGCCTGTGGGTGGCATCCGGGAGAAGGTCATCGCGGCGCGGCGGCAGAAGATCAGCAACCTGGTTCTGCCGGAGGCGAACCGGGGAGATTACGAAGAGCTGCCGGAGTATCTCAAGGAGGGACTCACGGTGAACTTTGCGCGGCACTATAACGATGTGTTTCAGGTTTGTTTTGGGAACAAGCCGCGGAAGGGGTCTTCGGTGCATTGACGGAGAAGCCGGGGCCTGGGACAGGTGAAAGTGGGGTCAGATGAAGGCGTTCTTCAGACCCCGCACACCTCGGAAATCGCGCCCACTCCGGGGCCAGGCCGGGGTCTGATGAAAGCCTTCATCTGACCCCATTTTCACGCCTCAGGCCTTCTCCTTCCAGCCGTCGTCCTTCAACACCGAGCCCACCGTCAGCACCGGCGAGGCGTCGATTTCGTCGGCGTCCATCATGTTCGCCACCCGCTGCAACGAGGCCAGGATCATGGTCTGCTCCCACTCGTGCAGGCTCTGGAACTTCTGGATGAAGTCTTCCTGCAGGGGATTGGGGGCGCGGGAGAGGATCTCGGCGCCTTCCTCGGTCAGGTGGGCGTGCACCTTGCGCTTGTCCTTGGTGCTGCGGACGCGGTAGACCAGTTTACGGTGCTCCAGCCGGTCGAGAATGGTGGTCACGGTGGCCTGGCTCAGGCTGACTTTCTCGGCGATGGTGCCGATGGTCACTTCCCCCAGATCCCGGATGGTCCGCATGATCAACAGTTGCGGGCCGGTAAGCCCGGCATGCTTGCTCAGCCGCTTGGAATGAAGATCCGTTGCCCGGATGACGCGGCGAAGCGCTACCAGCACCTGTTCGTAATTGTCCACAGAGTTGCTCCAACTACTCAACACTTGTTTATACCTCTAACTATTAGAGGTCTTTGTACCCTTAAATGCAAGTGGGCACTTTCACTTAACTTCGCGCCAACTCCCTTTAAACTGTCGTTGCGGCATTTTTTCCGCCAGCCACTATGCTAAGGTCAGCTGTTTTCCAAAACCGCAAAACGGACGCAGTACCATGATCAACCGATTCATCCTCTCGCTCTTGCCATTGTTCAGGACAATGCGCACCGGCACCATGCTGTGCCTGCTTCTCCTGGCCGGGACTGCGGCCGCCCAGGACACCGGAGAGCGGCCATCCATGGACGACGACGTCACCTCCGACGACGTGGCCGCCGCGCTGGCGGATCTGGAAGAACCCATGTACACGCCGTTTATCGAGCTCTACCTGCTGGAGGAAAGCAAGGCCCTGCGCAAAGAGATGATGGACACCCGCGCCGAGCTGATCGAGAAGGTGGTCGACAAGGAGCTGTCCGTGGCCGACAAGACCATGTCCTACGCCACCGATACGGTCACCTACTTCTTCTACCTGATTGCCGGCGCCACCTCCATTCTGGTTGTGATCGGCTGGAACTCGATCCGGGATATGCGCAACCAGCTGGCCAGTGTTGCGGAGAAACGGGTAAACGAACTGGTTGTGGAATACGAGAAGCGCCTCAAGGCCATCGAAGAACAACTGCAGCAGAAGTCCGACATCATTCACCAGAACCAGGCCGAGATTGAACGCACCAACGAGGTGCACTCGCTCTGGCTCAAGGCAAGCCAGGAGACTTCCCAGCAGAACAAGATCGCCGCCTACGACCGCATCCTCGACCTCCGGCCGGACGATGTGGAAGCCTTGAGCTACAAGGCCGATGCCGTTCTGGAAATGCAGGAACCCCTCTGGGCCATCAGCCTGTGCCGCCGGGCCCTGAAACTGGACCCGGATAACGGCCACGCCCATTACCAGCTGGCCTGCGCCTATGCCGAGATCGGTCGCTGGGAGGACGCCGTGAGCACCCTGGAGAAAGCCATCGATATTTCGGAGGCTTATCGGGACGATGCTTCCGTGGATCCGAGCTTCGAGCAGTTGCGCGAACACGAAAGCTTCCGCACACTGGTGTTCCCGGATCAGGAAGAGAACAGCACGGACGCGTGACACTTTTCTCAGTCAGGCACACGCTTTGCAAGCATTCTGCCAGATTGAAGCTTTCTGTCTTCAATGCAGACACGTTTGAAAAAGTTGTGTTCCTGAACAAACACTGGCCGGCCCGGCTTGACAAGCGGCAGCCCGTGGTGTTTGTTTGCTCTCTGAGAACACAAGAATAACCCTGAACAAAACAGGACTGACCTAATGAGAATCTCAGTAAAAAAACTCGCAACCGCTGTAAGTACTTCCGTTGCCCTGATGGCCGCCGGCCAGGCAGCCGCCGAAATCAAGATCGGCATTGCCGGCCCGATGACCGGCCCCGTGGCCCAGTATGGTGACATGCAGTTCTCCGGTGCCCGTATGGCCATCGAACAGATCAACGCCAACGGTGGCGTGATGGGCGAAGAGCTGGTCGCTGTCGAATACGACGACGTCTGTGACCCGAAGCAGGCTGTGACTGTCGCCAATAGCATGGTCAACGACGGTGTCAGCTTTGTTGTGGGTCACCTCTGCTCAAGCTCCACCCAGCCCGCTTCCGACATCTATGAGGATGAAGGCATCCTTATGATCACCCCGGCTTCTACCAGCCCGGACATCACCGAGCGCGGCTATGAGCTGGTGTTCCGTACCATCGGTCTGGACAGCATGCAGGGACCGGTCGCGGCCAACTACATTGCCGCCCAGAACCCGGATCGGGTCGCCGTTGTTCACGACAAGCAACAGTACGGTGAAGGTATTGCCACCGCAGTCCGCGACACCCTCAAGGACAAGGGCATCGAAATTGCCATGTTCGAAGGGATCACCGCCGGCGCCAAGGACTTCTCGTCACTGATCAGTAAACTCAAGCAGGCGGATGTGGATTACGTCTACTACGGCGGTTACCACCCGGAACTGGGCCTGATTCTCCGCCAGGCCCAACAGGCCGGCCTGGATGCCAAATTCATGGGGCCTGAGGGTGTGGGCAACAAGGACATCAACACCATCGCTGGCGAGGCTGCCGAAGGCCTGCTGGTAACCCTGCCACCGAGCTTTGACCAGAAGGCTGAAAACCAGGCGCTGGTAGAGGCTTTCAAGGAAAAGGGTGAAGATCCTTCAGGTCCGTTCGTGCTGACTTCCTATACCGCCGTTCAGCTGGTCGCCGAGGGCATCGAGGAAGCCCAGTCCACCGATCCGTTCGAAGTGGCCGAAGCACTCCGCAGTGGCACCTTCCAAACGCCGATCGGTACCGTCGAGTATGACCAGAAGGGCGACCTGAAGTCCTTCGAATTCGTGGTTTACGAATGGCATTCCGATGGTAGCAAGACTCCTCTGAACTAAGCCAAAATCGTTAACAGACGGTAATAATGAGAACACCTTCTCACCGCGATCCGGGGGAAGGTGTTTTTCTAGGCTCCCCGCGAGGCTCCCGGCTGCAAAGCCAGTATCCCGGCTTTGTAACTGCGGCAGTGGAGGGGGCGGGCTTGCGGAGTTACAAACAATGTCAGAAGCTACCCTTTATTTCATCCAACAGCTCATCAACGGGCTGACGATCGGGAGCGCCTACGCCCTGATCGCCATCGGCTACACGATGGTTTACGGCATCATCGGCATGATCAACTTTGCCCATGGTGAGATCTACATGATCGGCGCCTACACCGCACTGATTGCCATTACCGGACTTGCCACCCTCGGCATCGCCTGGCTTCCCCTGATCCTGATCGTAGCCCTTGTCTGCGCCATGATTGTGTCCAGCGCCATGGGCTGGGCCGTGGAGCGGGTCGCCTACCGTCCCGTGCGAGGACGTCACCGGCTGATCCCGCTGATTTCAGCCATTGGCATGTCGATTTTCCTGCAGAACTACGTTCACCTGGCACAGGGCTCACGCAACATCGGCTTTCCGCTGCTTATTGACGGTGGCATCCAGTTCGGCAGTGAAGCAACCTTCCAGGCGCAGATCTCCTACATGCAGATTACGGTCTTCCTGACCACCCTTGTCTGCATGACGCTACTTAGCCTGTTCATTTCCCGATCCAGAATTGGCCGGGCCTGTCGGGCGGTGTCCCAGGACCTGGGCATGGCCAACCTGCTGGGCATCGATACTAACCGGATCATCTCGGCAACCTTCGTGATCGGCGCCGCCCTCGCAGCCGTGGCAGGCCTCCTGCTCGGCATGTACTACGGCTCCATCGACCCCCTGTTTGGTTTCATTGCCGGTCTCAAAGCCTTCACAGCAGCCGTCCTTGGTGGTATCGGAAGTATTCCCGGTGCCATGCTGGGCGGCCTGATCCTGGGAGTCTCGGAAAGCATGACCTCCGGCTATCTCAGTGGAGAATACAAGGATGTTGTCTCATTCGGCTTGCTAATCCTGATTCTGCTGTTCAAACCCACCGGCCTGCTTGGCAAACCGGAGGTTGAGAAGATCTGATGGCTGCTCACAACCTGAAACATGCACTATTCTGTGCATTTATCACTGTAATCATCTCCTATCCGATCCTGGGGCTGAACCTGATTGCCCAGGGCACCTCCGTCACCCTGGAAGGCGCTACCACCGCGACCGTCGTCAACGTATTCCTGGCTGCCGTTGCGGTTTTTCTGTTCCAGCTGTTCCGCGACAACATCATGGGTGTTTTCGGCAGGGTTCCGAACCTCAACCCGCTGGCCAAGCGCGGCCCGGTCTCCCAGGAAAAGCGCCTGCTGATGGAACGGGTGTTCTTTGTAGCAATCATTCTGCTCGCCCTGGTGTGGCCATTCATCGTGTCCCGCGGGGCTGTCGACCTGGCCACCCTGGTGCTCATCTACATCATGCTCGCCCTCGGGCTGAACGTGGTGGTTGGTCTGGCCGGCCTGCTCGACCTCGGCTATGTGGCGTTCTATGCGGTGGGGGCTTACACCTTCGCGCTGCTGTCCCAGTACTTCGGGATTTCCTTCTGGCTGGCCTTGCCGATCGGCGCCCTGCTTGCCGCCCTGTTCGGGTTTGTGCTGGGCTTCCCGGTGCTCCGGTTACGTGGTGACTATCTCGCCATTGTCACCCTGGGTTTCGGGGAGATTATCCGCATCCTGCTGAACAACTGGACTACCCTCACCGGCGGTCCCAACGGCATCGGCGGCATTCCGGATCCGACCCTGTTCGGCATGGAGTTCGGCCGCCGGGTCAAGGAGGAAGGCAACGTCTCCTTCCACGAGACCTTCGGCATCGCCTACTCCGGTGAGCACAAGGTGATCTTCCTGTACTTGATTGCCCTGGTGCTGGCCATCTTCACCCTGCTGGTGATCCGCCGCTTCATGCGCATGCCCGTGGGCCGCGCCTGGGAAGCCCTGCGGGAAGACGAGATCGCAGCCCGTTCCCTGGGCATGAGCCGTACCGCAGTGAAGCTCTCGGCCTTCACCATCGGCGCTTTCTTTGCCGGCTTTGCCGGTACCGTGTTTGCCTCCAAGCAGGGCTTTATCAGCCCGGAATCCTTCGTATTCCTGGAGTCTGCCATCATCCTGGCCATCGTGGTTCTGGGTGGCATGGGCTCACAGGTCGGGGTGATCCTGGCTGCGATTGCCGTCACCATCCTGCCCGAGCTCGCCCGGGAGTTCTCTGAATACCGGATGCTCATCTTTGGTGCCGCCATGGTGCTGATGATGGTCTGGCGTCCGCAGGGGTTGCTGCCCATGCGTCGCATTCAAATCGAACTCAAAGAGCAGGGGTGACAGACAATGCTTGAAGTACAGAATCTGTCCATGCGCTTCGGCGGCCTGCTGGCGGTGGACCAGGTATCCGTTGATGTCCGGGAACACGAGATCGTCTCGATCATTGGTCCCAACGGCGCCGGCAAGACCACCGTTTTCAACTGCATCAGCGGTTTCTACAAACCAACCGGCGGCAAGATCCTGTTCCAGGGGCAGGAAATCCAGGGCAAGCCCGACTACAAGATTTCCCGCCTGGGCATGGTGCGAACGTTCCAGCACGTGCGCCTGTTCAGCAAAATGACGGTAGTGGAGAACCTGCTGGTGGCCCAGCACCGGCACCTGAACACCAACCTGTTCGCCGGCCTGCTGAAAACCCCGGATTATCGGGAACGGGAGAAGAAATCCCTGGAGCGGGCACGGTACTGGCTGGACCGGGTCGGCCTGCTCGAGATGGCCAACTGGGAAGCCGGCAACCTGGCCTACGGCCAGCAACGGCGCCTGGAGATCGCGCGCTGCATGGTGACCGAACCGCAGCTGCTGATGCTGGACGAGCCGGCAGCCGGCCTCAACCCGGCGGAAACGAAGGAACTGGATCAGCTGATTGTCAGCCTGAAAGAGGACTATAACGTTTCCGTGTTGCTGATTGAGCACGACATGAGCCTGGTGATGGGTATTTCCGACCGAATCAACGTCATTAACCAGGGCCGCCCCCTGGCCAGTGGCACGCCGGAGGAAATCCGCCAGAACGACGACGTGATCAAAGCCTATCTGGGCGAGGCCTGAGGACCAACCATGCTAGTACTTGAGAATGTTCATACCCATTACGGGAAAATCGAGGCGCTGCACGGGGTATCGGTCGAGGTCAAGAAAGGCGAGATCGTCTCCCTGATCGGCGCCAACGGCGCCGGCAAGACCACCCTGCTAATGACTGTCTGTGGCAACCCCCAGGCCAGCTCGGGGCGTGTCATCCTGGAAGGCCGGGACATCACCAACGCGCCCACCTCCCAGATCATGCGCTCCGGCATATCGATTGTGCCCGAGGGTCGGCGGGTGTTCTCCGGTCTGACCGTGGAAGAGAACCTGCATATGGGCGGGTTCTTCAACACCAAGGCAGAGATCCGCAAGAGCCAGGACCATGTCTACGACCTGTTCCCCCGGCTCAAGGAGCGGGAGCACCAGCGCGCCGGCACCATGTCCGGTGGTGAGCAGCAGATGCTGGCCATCGGCCGGGCCCTGATGAGCAAGCCCAGGATGATCATCCTGGACGAGCCATCGCTCGGGCTTGCGCCAATCGTGATCCAGCAGATCTTCGAGATCATCGGTCACCTGCGGGAAGAAGGTATCACGGTGTTCCTGGTGGAGCAGAACGCCCACCAGGCCCTGAACCTGGCAGACCGTGGTTACGTGCTGGAGACCGGACGGATCCGGCTACACGACACCGGCAAGAACCTGCTGGCCAACCCGGACGTGCGCAACGCCTATCTCGGCGGCTGACGGCCTATCCGAAGGATCGGCAGAACAGCCGGGGCGTGGCAACACGCCCCGGCTTTTTGGTCCATATGGCCTGAAAAGAGACACATCCCAGCGCCGTCACCGTGAAAAATCCGACATAAATCAATTACTCACGAATCCTTTCACTTGCGAATCCGGATCTTGGACTATACTCAAGCCAACGGTCTACCTGTCTCCACAGGACCTGTCAGGGCCGTTCCTTCCCGGCTGTCCCCAATGGGGCCGGCCGGGAGATCAATGCGACGACTGCAAAAGAACCACAGAAAGGAGTGGATAATGAAAAAACTGATCGCAGGTGCAATTCTTCTGGGTGCATCCTCCATGGCTTTTGCCCAGCCGGGCTGCGGCGTGGGTGCCATGATCTGGAAAGGACAATCCGGCATTGCTCCCCACGTTTTGGCCGCCACCACCAACGGTACTTTCGGTAACCAGACCTTCGGTATGACCACCGGCACCCTGGGCTGTCAGACCAACGAGGCGGTTCAATCCATGGCCATGTACATGGACAGCAATATCGACAAGGTTGCCCGGGACATGTCCCGCGGCTCCGGTGAAAACCTCGACACCCTGGCGGTACTGCTGGGCGTAGAAGAAGCCGACCGTGACGCATTCCGCAAGGTACTCCAGGACAACTTCGCCACCATCTTCCCGGATGCCGACACCACTTCCGGTGAAGCCGTGGATGCCATCGTTGCGCTGCTGGAGCAGGACCAGGCTCTGAGCAAATACGTGGCGGCATAACAACCGTTAACCGCAAGGAAGGACATGGCGCCAGGGACGGCGCCTGACCGATTTTCCAACGACCCGGATCAATCTTCTCCATGGGCCAGACCGTGCGTTTCGGGCAAGTGATTCTCTGCCTTGCCGTCAGCTTCAACCTCCACGCCAACCAACAGACGATTCCAGAAAACCTGCACCAGGACCCGGCCTGGCTGACACTGGGCCACTACCACACCGACACCTTCGGTGGCGGTTACACGAGCCAGGCCGACGATCCGGCTTTCTTCCTGAGCGAAAACGGCAAGCACTCGCCCCGGGCCGAGCTTGAAGCCACCCTGGCTGCGATCCAGGAACCCGGCGGGGGCAACGATCATGCGCGCTGCCGCTTCCCGGCTCGGGATGCCTGGCTCCGGGACCGCCTGGATCTGCCGGACTCCGAAGTATCCTGCCCGGGGTACGAGGACTGGAAAGACACCCTGAATACCGAAACCGTTACCCTGGTGTTTGCAGCCTCCTACCTGAACAGCCCTTCCTCCATGTTCGGGCACACCTTCCTGCGACTGGACCCGCCCCGGGAGGATGAGGAGACCAACCTGCTACTGGCCAACACCATTTCCTACGCCGCCGATGCCGCCGCCCACGACAGTGAAATCCTGTTTGCCTACAAGGGCATCTTCGGCGGCTATCCGGGCATCACCACGGTCCAGCCCTATTACGAGAAGATCCGTCTGTACTCGGACATCGAACACCGGGACCTGTGGGAATACACCCTGAACCTGGACCAGAGCGAGGTCGATCTGCTGCTGGCCCACGCCTGGGAAATCCGGGACAAGAACTTCGACTATTACTTTTTCGACGAGAACTGCGCCTACCGACTGCTGGCGCTGATAGACGTGGCCCGCCCGGGCACCAACTTGCTGGGGGAAGTGAGCACTCACGCCATTCCCTCGGACACGGTCCGCTGGGTGGTGGACAAGAATCTGGTGGAAGAGGTGTATTACCGGCCCTCGGCAGCCACCTCGGTGGCTTACCGGATCTCGAAATTGCCGGACGAGCACCAGACCCTGTCAGCGGCGATCGCCAACGGCTATGTCGATCCCGACGATCCCGAGGTGCAACAGCTGAATGGCCGGGAACGGGCCAAGGTGCTGGATGCTACCTACGACTATGTCCGTTACCAGAGCGAAGCCGAAGGCTGGCCCAGGGAGCATGCGGCGCCCTTGTCCCACGAACTGCTGGTCTCCCGTAGCCGGATAGACGGTGTGGAAACCATCGCCCGACCACCGGAACCCGAGGTTCGCGATGACCAGGGCCATGACACCTTCCGGGTGAGCCTCGGTGCCGGTCAGCAGGCGCACCGGGAATTCACCCAGCTCACCTTCCGGCCGGCCTACCACGACGTGCTGGACCCGCCGGCGGGTTATCGGCCCGGGGCACAGCTGCAGTTCCTGCGTCTGGATGCCCGATACTACACGGACAATGACGAGCTTCAGGTAGAACAACTGGTGGGTGTGGAAATCCGCTCCCTGAGCCCCAGGGACCAGTTCTTCTCACCGCTGTCCTGGCAGGTCGGGTTTGGCGGAAGACGGACGGATACTGGCGATGACCGGGTACTGGCGCCCTACCTTGAAGGCGGTGCCGGGGGCAGCTGGGCGCTCGGCGATTCCACCCAGGTCTTTGCCCTCGCCACCGCAGACCTGGAAATCGACGACGACCTGCGCCGGGGCTATGACGCCGCACCGGGCGCGGACCTCGGCATACTGCACCAGAACAACCGGTTCAGCCTGATGGCCGGCGCCCGCACCAAAGCCTGGATTGTCAGCAGCCAGCACCGCCAGGATCAGGCCTATATCAAGGGCAACTGGCATATCGGTCGGGAATTCAGCCTGTTTGCCGAGTTCACCCGTGAAGACCATTTCGACAGGTACCAGAGCACATGGCACGCCGGACTACACGCCTACTTCTGAGTTTCAGGAAGACGCTGTTCACCGCCCTGATTGCCGCTTTGGCGGTTGTTCAGGGCGGCTGCAGCAGCGTTTTCTTCTACCCCGATGACATCACCTATGTCACCCCGGACCGGCTCAACCTTGATTACGAAAACGTCTATCTGGATACCGCGGACGGCGAGAGGCTTCACGGCTGGTGGCTGCCGGCCCAGACGGACGGGGATGAGCCCCGGGGTACGGTGTATTTCCTCCACGGCAATGCCCAGAACATCAGCAGCCACATCCTGAATGTCGCCTGGCTGCCTGAGCAGGGCTACAACGTGTTTACCATCGACTACCGGGGCTTCGGCCGCTCCACCGGAGAGGCGGACATCGAAGGCGCCCTGCATGACGTGGAGACCGGGTTTCGCTGGCTGGTCAACCGGGATGACGTCGGCGGGCGGCCCATCCACATCCTCGGCCAGAGCCTTGGCGGCGCCCTGGGTATTGCCCTGGCCAGCGAATGGGTGCAGCGGGAGGAACGCCCGGCATTGGACGGCATCATCCTCGACGGCACCTTTTCCGGCTTCCGGCGCATTGCCCGGGAGAAGCTGGATGCCTTCTGGCTGACCTGGCCGTTCCAGGTGCCGTTGAGTTGGACCATCCCCTCGGAATATGAGGGTGTGGAAAGGATCGACGACATTGCACCGGTGCCGGTGATGCTGATTCACAGCGTTAGGGACGGGATCATTCCGTTTCACCATGGGGCGGCGCTGTATGAGGCGGCCGGGGAACCGAAGCGGTTTTTGCAGACCGATACCGGGCACGGGGGGACGTTTGTGATTCCGGCTTATCGGGAGGCGGTTTTGGAGTTTTTGGGTGAAGGTGAAAATGGGGTCAGATGAAAGCCTTCATCTGACCCCGACTTGGAGGCCCGGCTCCGGAGTTTTGGGCACAAAAAAGGGGTCAGAAGAAAGCTTTCTTCTGACCCCGTCTTTACCGCTGGCTATCAGTCAGTGAAGTCGGTCGGCTGCTCGCCTTCCTTCACTTCCTTCATGGACAGCTTCACGCGGCCGCGGTTGTCCACGTCCAGTACCTTGACCAGGACTTCCTGACCTTCGCTGAGTTCGTCGGTGACGTTCTCGATGCGGCGGTCGGAGATCTGGGAGATGTGTACCAGACCATCCTTGCCGGGCAGGATGTTGACGAAGGCACCGAAGTCCACAATGCGCTCAACGCGGCCCTTGTAGATGGCACCGACTTCGATCTCGGCGGTGATTTCCTTGACGCGGTTAACCGCAGCCTGGGCGGCCGCCTGGTTGTCAGCGTAGATTTTCACGTTGCCGTCGTCGTCCAGATCGATGGAGGCGCCGGTCTCGTCACAGATACCACGGATTACGGAGCCACCCTTGCCGATCACGTCACGGATCTTGTCCGGATGAATCTTGATGGTGGTGATGCTCGGTGCGCGATCGGACAGCTCGGAACGCGGCTCGGCGATGACCTTGTTCATCTCGCCCAGGATGTGCAGACGCGCTTCGTGAGCCTGCTCCAGGGCGATTTCCATGATCTCGTCGGTGATACCGTTGATCTTGATGTCCATCTGCAGGGCAGTAACACCGTCTTTGGTACCGGCAACCTTGAAGTCCATGTCACCGAGGTGATCCTCGTCACCCAGGATATCGGTCAGAACCGCGAACTTGTCGCCTTCCTTGACCAGGCCCATGGCGATACCGGCTACTGCCGCCTTGATCGGTACACCGGCATCCATCAGCGCCAGGCTGGAACCACAGACAGAGGCCATGGAGCTGGAACCGTTGGATTCGGTGATCTCGGAAACCGCACGGATCGCGTACGGGAATTCTTCCAGGGTCGGCATAACCGCCAGAACACCACGCTTGGCCAGGCGACCATGACCGACTTCGCGGCGGCCAGGAGAGCCGACACGACCAGCTTCGCCTACGGAGTACGGAGGGAAGTTGTAGTGGAACAGGAACGGATCCTTGCGCTCGCCTTCCAGGGCGTCAATGATCTGCACGTCCCGGGAAGTACCGAGGGTGGCAGTCACGATGGCCTGGGTCTCGCCACGGGTAAACAGGGCAGAACCGTGAACGCTGGGCAGGACGCCCACTTCGATTTCGATCGGACGAACGGTCTTGTTGTCACGGCCGTCGATCCGCGGCTTGCCATCGATAACCTGCTGGCGAACCACGGTCTTCTCGATCTTGCCGAAGTACTTCTTGACCTCTTCCTCGGACGGCTGACCTTCCTCTTCGCCGGCAAACTTCTCTACCGCGGCGGATTTGATCTCGCCCAGACGCTCGTAGCGGGCCATCTTGTCGCGAATACCGTACGCTTCTTCGATAGCACCGCTGAATTCGCCCTTGATGGCTTCGAGCAGCTCAGTGTTCTCAGGCTCCGGCTTCCACTCCCAGCGCGGCTTGCCAACTTCTGCGGCAAATTCCTTGATAGCGGAAATAGCACTCTGCATCTGCTGGTGTGCGAACAGAACGCCACCAAGCATCTGGTCTTCGCTGAGGCCATCGGCTTCGGATTCAACCATCAGCACGGCGTCTTCGGTACCCGCGACGACCATGTTCAGCATGGAGCTTTCCAGCTGTTCGAAGGACGGGTTCAGGAAGTAACCGTTGTCGTCGGTAAAGCCGACACGGGCGGCACCGATCGGACCGTCAAACGGAATACCGGAAACGGCCAGTGCCGCAGAGGCGGCCAGCATCGCGGCAATGTCCGGATCGTGTTCCTTGCTGGCAGACATGACGGTACAGATCACCTGTACTTCGTTCATGTAACCATTCGGGAACAGCGGGCGGATCGGACGGTCGATCAGACGGGAGGTCAGGGTTTCCTTTTCGGAAGGACGACCTTCACGCTTGAAGAAGCCACCCGGGATCTTACCGGCAGCGTAGGTCTTCTCCTGGTAGTTTACGGTCAGCGGGAAAAACGGCTGACCCGGCTTCGCTTCCTTGGCACCGACAACGGTACCCAGAACAGCTGTGTCACCGGTAGAAACCAATACAGAACCGGTAGCCTGACGGGCAATACGGCCGGTTTCCAGGGTGAAGGTTTCCCCACCCATTTCGAATGTTTTCTTGGTTGGTTGCAAATGCACAACAAACTCCTGCTTTTTCAGTCATGAATCCGGGGTTTGCCGTGAAGGTGGGGGGCAGATGAAAGTTTTCATCTGCCCCCGTTTTCAGGCCGAACCCGGAGTGTTGAACCTGGGGTCAGATGAAGGCTTTCATCTGACCCCGTTTTCAAGTCAGCTCCAGAGTATGGAACCCGGGGCCAGATCAGCTGATCTGACCCCTTTTTTATCTGACTGCAGGTGCTTGCGTGATACTCGGAAGGGACAACCCGTCTGAAAGCTAACAGGCTGTTGCAAAACCCCGGTCAAGAGGAGGGCTCATCGATGCCATCCGGCCCGGGCTTTTCAACAACCTGCTATCAATTTCGGCTTTCGGTTACGACAGGGAATCCTTCGGTATCACTGACAAATCAACTGCAGCTTTTTGCGCTTGAGAAAAGCTCAACCGGGGGCCCGAAGGCCCACCGGTTGACGGCCTGTTCCAGCACGGGGATCAGGCCCCAGGTCGAAAACCCGGATTAGCGACGCAGACCCAGACGCTGGATCAGGTCCAGGTAACGGTCAGCGTTCTTGCGCTTCAGGTAGTCCAGCAGCTTACGACGCTGGTTTACCATCCGGATCAGGCCGCGGCGGGAATGGTGATCCTGCTTGTTGGCCTTGAAGTGATCCTGCAGCTTGTTGATGTTGGCGCTCAGCAGTGCCACCTGAACTTCAGGGGAACCGGTATCGCCTTCACCTTGCTGAAAATCCTTGACGATCTGTGCTTTCTCATTGGCAGAAAGTGCCATATTTCACCTCATTGGTTGCGATGCTGATAAATCCGGCCGAACCGCGCATCTCTACAGCCCGGCTATGCAGCGCCTCGACTAACGCCCGGCGCTGCCTTTCACCAGCCGACGGGGGACCAACAGGACCCTCTCGCCTTCCGGGAAAGCTTCTGCCAACCCGATGAAGCCCTGCTCGCCGTAGAGGCGCACATAGCCTTCAAGAGGTTGATTGCTTATTCTAACCTGTTGCCCGTTCAAGATCGATACCGCCGCACTTCCCTCCAGACGCACCTCCGGGAACATGGACAGCGCGCTGTCAGGAGCCTGGAGCAGGCCATCAAGGCTCTCGCCACGCTCACGCATGGCTTCCAACTCACTGACGTCATGGGCGTTTGCCAGGGTAAACCCGGACGCCATGGTCCGGCGCAGGGCATTCACGTGGGCCCCGCAGCCCAGCGCCTCACCAATGTCCTCCACCAGTGAGCGAATGTACGTACCCTTGGTGCAGCTGACCGCCAGATCCATCTCATTATCCCGCAGCTCCAGCAGGGTCAGCTCGTAGATGGTCACCGGACGCGCCGGTCGCTCCACCTCGATGCCTTCCCGGGCATACTCGTACAGGGGGCGGCCCTTGTGCTTGAGGGCGGAATACATGGAAGGAACCTGCTCGATGGCACCCCGGAATCGTTCGAGAACGGCTTCCACCTGGTCCGCATCGAGAGGCGGCACCGGTTTCTCCTCGACAACCTCGCCCTCACTGTCACCGGTTTCGGTGCGAACACCGAGCCGGGCCGTGGTGATGTAGGCCTTGTCGCTGTCGAGCATCATCTGGGAGAACTTGGTGGCTTCCCCGAAACACAGGGGCAGGACGCCCGTGGCCAGCGGATCAAGGGCGCCGGTATGGCCGGCCTTGGCCGCGCCATACAGTCGCTTTACTTGCTGGAGGATACCGTTGGAGGTGACGCCCTGGGGCTTGTCGATTACCAGAATGCCGTTTACATCACGGCCTTTGCGTCTTCGGCTCAAGCGTCTCGCTCCGGATTGTCCGAGACCGGATCGTCATTGTCATCCCGGGGTACGGCCGGCTTGTCGCCAACCGCTTCACGGATGAGCTTGTCCATTTTCCGGCTGTGACCGAGCAGGGTGTCGAAGTGGAAGCGCAGGTGGGGAACCACCCGCAACTTCATCGCACGCCCCACCTGACCACGCAGGAAACCGGCCGCCTTGTTCAGGACGGCCAGGGACTCCTTGACCTCCGGAGACTCTTCGGTGAGTTCCTCGGTGGAGAGCAGTGAAACATAGATGTCGGCATAGCCCAGGTCACGGCTGACCTTTACGTCATTGACCGTGACCATGCCTACCCGCGGGTCCTTGATTTCCCGCTGGATAAGCTGGGCCAGCTCCCGTTGCATCTGATCGCCAATGCGATCCAGTCGGCTGAACTCGCGTGCCATCAGGCCCCCGTAGATTCGAGCTTACGCTCGACCCTGACGCGATCGAACACCTCGATCTGGTCACCGACCTTCACGTCATAGCCCTTGACGCCGATACCGCATTCCATGCCGTTACGGACTTCCGGTACGTCGTCCTTGAAGCGACGCAGGGATTCCAGCTCGCCCTCAAAGATCACCACGTTGTCACGCAGTACCCGGATCGGCTTGTTCCGGTAAACGGTGCCTTCAACCACCATACAGCCGGCCACCTGGCCAAACTTCGGTGAGCGGAAGGTGTCCCGCACCTCGGCGATACCGACGATGTCTTCCCGGAATTCCGGTGCCAGCATGCCGGTCAGGGCCGCCTTCACGTCATCGATCAGGTTGTAGATGATGCTGTAGTAGCGCAGATCCAGACCTTCCTGCTCCACCAGACGCTTGGCAGCGGAGTCAGCACGGACGTTGAAGCCGAAGATAACCGCGTTGGTAGCGGCTGCCAGGCTGACATCCGTCTCGGCGATACCACCGACACCGGAGGAGACGATCTTGACCTGGACTTCGTCGTTGCCAAGATCCAGCAGGGCCTTGGTAATCGCTTCCAGGGAACCGCGAACGTCGGTCTTCAGGATCACGTTCAGGGTCTTGACCTCGTCCTTGCCCATGTTCTCGAACATGTTTTCCAGCTTGGCCGCCTGCTGGCGCTGCAGACGCTGCTCACGCTCACGGGTCTGACGGAACTCGGCCAGCTCTTTGGCCTTCTTCTCGTCGGCCACGGCAAAGAACTCGTCACCGGCATCCGGTGTGCCGTTCAGGCCGAGAATCTCGACCGGAATGGACGGGCCGGCTTCCTTGACCTGCTTGCCGGCTTCGTCGGTCATGGCGCGAACCTTACCGAAGAAGGAACCGGCGACAACCATGTCACCCTGGCGCAGGGTACCGTTCTGAACCAGAACGGTCGCCACCGAACCACGGCCACGCTCCAGGCTGGATTCGACCACGACACCCTTGGCTGGTGCGTCCGGAGAGGCTTCCAGCTCCAGCATTTCTGACTGCAGCAGAACCGCCTCGAGCAGGTCGTCGATGCCCTGGCCGGTGTGCGCGGATACCGGTACGAACTGGGTGTCACCACCCCAGTCTTCCGGGATAACGTCCATACCCGCCAGCTCGTTCTTGATACGGTCCGGATCGGCCTCTTCCTTGTCCATCTTGTTGATGGCAACCACGATGGGGACGCCGGCGGCGCGGGCGTGATCCACCGCTTCCTTGGTCTGCGGCATCACGCCGTCATCGGCCGCCACGACCAGGATAACGATATCGGTACACTGGGCACCGCGCGCCCGCATGGCGGTAAACGCTGCGTGGCCCGGGGTATCCAGGAAGGACACCATGCCGTGGTCGGTTTCCACGTGGTAGGCACCGATGTGCTGGGTAATACCACCGGATTCGCCGGCCGCCACCTTGGTGCGACGGATGTAGTCCAGCAGCGAGGTCTTGCCGTGGTCAACGTGACCCATCACGCTGATGACCGGCGCCCGCTTGATCTTCTCTTTGCCCTCGGCGGTTTCGGTGATCTCGCTCAGAACCTCCTCTTCGAAGGCATCTTCACTGACCGCCTTGGCCTTGTGACCCAGCTCCTCGGTTACCAGGATGGCAGTCTCCTGGTCCAGGGCCTGGTTGATGGTGGCCATGACGCCCATACCCATCAGGGTCTTGATAACGTCTGCGGCCTTGACGGCCATGCGCTGGGCAAGGTCACCAACTGTAATCGTTTCAGGTATCTCTACTTCTCTGACCATTGGTTTGGTCGGCCTCTCGAAGCCGTGACGCTTCTCTTTGGGTTTCTTTTTCATACGCAGCGACTTGCGCGGCGCAGACTCTTCCTCGTCCTCGGACAGAACAACCGGCTCTTCCACCGGACGACTGCGAGGACCGCGGTGACCAGCCTGCTTCTTCTTCGGCTTGCCTTCCTCGAGTTCTTCACCGCGTTCACGGCCCTTCTCTTTCTTCTTCTTGGGCTTGCGATCCTTGCCCTCTTTCTCCGGCGGCGGGATCGGCACTTCTTCCGGCTGCAGCTCGGGCTCAACGGCAGGCTCTGCCGCTTCCACCGGCTCTTCGGCCTTCGGAGCTTCTTCCTTCGCGGCAACCTCGGCCTCTGCCGGCTTTTCGGCCTCCGGCTTCGGTGCTTCGGCTTCGGCAGCCACCTTTGGTGCTTCTTCCGCAGGCGCAGCGGCCTCTACCGGCTTCTGCTCCTCGAGTTTCTCTTCCGGCTTCTGCTCCTCGAGTTTCTCTTCCGGCTTGGGCGCTTCCGCTTCAGGCTGCAATTCTGCGCGCTTGATGTACGTGCGACGCTTGCGAACCTCGACATTCACTGTCTTGGCCTTGCCCGCCTTCAGGGTCGTTGTGGTCTTGCGCTTCAGGGTGATCTTGCGGGGCTCTGCCTCCGCCTCACCGTGCGTCTTTCTCAGATAGGCCAGCAACTGCTGCTTCTCATCGCTGGTTACAGCGTCGTTCTCGGAACGGGCATCAAGGCCTGCCTCGACAATCTGCTTCAGCAAACGATCCACGGGAGCGCCTACATCTGCGGCCAGTTGTTTTACCGTTACTTCAGCCATACTGGTCCTCCTCCCGAATTAAGCCTGGTCTTCAAACCAGGGGGCACGCGCCGTCATAATCAACTGACCGGCACGCTCTTCATCCATACCTTCAATATCGAGCAGATCATCTACTGACTGCTCGGCCAGATCTTCCATGGTGCGAACACCCATTCCGGCCAGTTTGAATGCCAGCGCCCGATCCATGCCTTCCATATTCAGCAGATCTTCAGCCGGCTCGGCACCCTCGAGCGCCTCTTCACTTGCCAGCGCCTGGTTCAGCAGAACGTCCTTGGCGCGGCGGCGCAGCTCGGTCACCGTTTCTTCATCAAAACCTTCGATCGACAGCATTTCCTCCATCGGGACATAGGCAACTTCTTCCAGGGAAGTGAAGCCTTCCTCGATCAGCACGCTGGCGAATTCTTCATCAACATCCAGGTTGGCGGTGAAATGATCCACCAGGCGGTTGTATTCCTGCTCCTGGCGCTCACCGGCTTCTTCCTCGGTCATCACGTTGAGGGTCCAGCCGGTCAGCTCCGTCGCCAGACGCACGTTCTGGCCGTTACGGCCGATGGCCTGGGCCAGGTTGTCCTCGGCTACCGCCACATCCATGGTGTGCCGGTCCTCGTCGATGACGATGGAGGCCACTTCGGCCGGCGCCATGGCATTGATCACCAGCTGTGCGGGGTTGTCGTCCCACAGCACGATGTCCACACGCTCACCGCCCAGCTCGTTGGAAACAGCCTGGACACGGGAACCGCGCATACCGACACAGGCACCGACCGGGTCGATTCGACGGTCATTGGTCTTGACCGCAATCTTGGCGCGGGAACCGGGGTCACGGGCGGCGCCGCGGATCTCGATCAGGTCTTCGGCAATTTCCGGCACTTCGATGCGGAACAACTCGATCAGCATCTGCGGCGCGGTCCGGCTCAGGATCAGCTGCGGGCCGCGGTGGTCAGTGCGGATTTCCAGCAACAGTGAGCGAACGCGATCACCCATGCGGAAGGTTTCCCGAGGAATCAGGTGTTCCCGGGGCAACAGCGCTTCGGCATTGCCGCCCAGATCAACGATGACATTGTCACGGGTCACTTTCTTTACGGTGCCGGAAACCAGCTCACCCACGCGATCGCGGTAGCTGTCGACGATCTTGGAGCGCTCGGCCTCGCGGACCTTCTGGAAGATGATCTGCTTGGCGGCCTGGGCGCCGATACGGCCGAAGGAAACGGACTCAACCTTCTCCTCATACATGTCGCCGGGTTTCAGGTTCGGATCAATTTCCTCCGCTTCCTGAAGGGTCAGCTCAGTCCCCAGGGCAGGAACCTGGTCGTTGTCGACCACCAGCCAACGGCGGAAGGTCTCGTATTCACCGGTGCGGCGATCAATGGCAACCCGGATATCCGCTTCTTCATCCTCGTAGCGTTTTTTGGCAGCGGTGGCGAGCGCAAGCTCGATCGCTTCGAAAATCACATCCTTCTCGACACCCTTCTCGTTCGAGACGGATTCGACCACCAGCAAGATCTCTTTACTCATTGGATTGCCCTGCCCTCAAAATAAACTGTGCGTCCACTGACTTTTCAATTCGACTCATTCAAATACCGGGACGATGTGTGCCTTTTCGATGCTGTCGAACGGCAACAGGTATTCGTGGTCATCCACCACGATCACCACATCGTCTCCTTCAACACCTTTGATCAGGCCCTGAAACTTGCGACGGCCCTCGAAGGCCATGCGCAAACGGATCTTGACCTGATGACCGACAAAGGCTTCGTACTGTTCAAGGCGAAACAGCGGGCGATCCATCCCCGGGGAGGAAACCTCCAGGGTGTACTCGGTCTGGATGGGGTCTTCCACATCCATCACACCGCTGATCTGACGACTGACTTTCTCGCAGTCGTCGATGGCGATGCCGTTCTCGGCATCGTCGATAAAGACACGCAACAGGGAGTGGTGGCCCTGGGAACGGAATTCAATCCCCCAGAACTCGTACCCCAGACCCTCGACGATCGGCCGAAGGAGGTCTTCCAGTTGTTTAATCTTGGCTGACAAAGTTATGCCATCTCCATTTCAGGAATTTTTTACCGGCCCCACAAACAAAAAAAGGGCTGTTGATCAGCCCTTTTTATGCACCAGGGCCCGATGCGCCAGGCCCCTTAATCAAAAAGCCCCTGAAATTGGGGCCTTTTGTCGCAAGAACTCACAGAAAGCCGCTCTCACTACGAGCATGACCTCCTGCTGACAGACACCTGGCCTGCCAGGAAACCGGGGAACAGCCCACCGGCTCCAATATCCGCCGGAGTATAGAGACGCCGGCCGGACTGGTCAAGGACTGACCAAAAAAAACGGCCTGGAAAATCCAAGCCGTTTTTCTTCTATATGGTGCCCGGGGCCGGACTCGAACCGGCACGGCTTTCGCCACTACCCCCTCAAGATAGCGTGTCTACCAGTTTCACCACCCGGGCAACACCTCTTACTCGAGTTCAGGAAGATCGGAACTCTTCCCGCTCTCGGCTTCGCTGCTCTGCGCGGAGTCAGCAGCCGGCTCGGCCGGAGCCTGCTCGGCAGATTCCTCAACGACCGGAATACCTGCCTCGCCTGCCACTTCGGCGCGCTGCTTGGCGAACACCGCCAGCGAAAAACTTGTCACAAAGAACACGATCGCCAGGATCGTGGTCACACGGGTCAGGAAGCTACCGCTACCCTGACTGCCAAATACGGTCTGGGAGGCACCACCACCAAAGGCGGCACCTGCGTCGGCACCCTTGCCCTGCTGGATCAGAACCAGACCCACCAGTGCGACGGCAATGACGACGTGCACAACGACTACCAGTGTTTCCATCCAATCCATAACGAATCCCGCGAACCTTTAACCTTTGGTACCCGCCGGCATGGACCGGCAAATACTCACAAAATCTTCTGCAACCAGAGATGCACCGCCAATCAACCCGCCGTCGATATCCGGCTCGGCGAACAAGGCGGCCGCATTATCCGCTTTTACACTGCCGCCGTAAAGCAGAGAAATATCCTCTGACGGCGCGCCCATCTCAGCCAACACCTTGCGGATGGCCGCATGCATGCTCTGGGCATCTTCGGCGGTGGCCGTTTTGCCGGTGCCGATGGCCCAAACCGGCTCATAGGCAACCACAATATCCGACCACTGACCGGCCTCCACACGGGCAAGCCCTTGCTTGACCTGGGCAGCCACAACCGCTTTGGCCTGCCCTGCTTCCCGCTGCTCGAGCGTCTCGCCAACACAAACCACGGCAGTAAGACCGCTGGCCAGAACCCGCTCTACCTTGGCGGCAACCACATCATCCGACTCGCCGAAGTACTCGCGGCGCTCGGAGTGACCCACCAAGGCAAAACCACAGCCCAGATCTTTTGCCATGTCAGCGGCTGTCTCACCGGTGTAGGCACCGGAAGCCCACTGACTTACGTTCTGGACACCCACGCCGAGCACATCACCCGACTGATCCAGCACATCCCGGACATACAGGGCCGGAGGAATAATAACAACCTCCACGCCATTATCAAGGGTGCCCGCCTCAGCCCGCACATAACCGACAAGCTGCTTTGCCAGGTCCGCAGACCCGTTCATTTTCCAGTTTCCGGCTACGATCTTGCGACGCATAACTCTTCCCGAACGTAAGGGAGGGCGAACTATACAGCAGTCCCTGCCCTCACACAACCGCTTGAAAACGCAAAATTACCTGCTTGATTGCTCGACCACACCGGCGAGCTCTTCGACCACCCGGACAATGTCCGCCTCGACCTGGCCCTCAACCATAACCCGGATCAACGGCTCGGTGCCCGAGGCCCGCAGCAGGACCCGACCGGCCTCGCCCAGCTCTGCCTCGGCCTGACGCAGGGCGGTAACGATGTCATCACGGGACAGCGGATCGAAACGCTCCGCCACCCGCACGTTGATCATCTTCTGGGGCAGCTTGGCCATGCCCTGGCGCAGCTCCGCCAGGGGCTTGCCGGATTTGTGGATAGCCAGCATCACCTGCAGGGCCGAGACAATGCCATCACCGGTGGTGGTGCAGTCCCGGATTACCATGTGGCCTGAACCCTCGCCGCCAAGCACCCAGTTATTCGCCACCAGCCGCTCCATCACGTAGCGGTCGCCAACCTTGGCGCGCTCGAAATCGATACCGGCGCCTTTCAGCGCCAGCTCAACACCGAGATTGGTCATCAGGGTACCCACCACACCGCCGTTCAGCCGACCTTCGGCATGGCGCTGGGAGGCAATGATGTACAGCAACTCATCGCCATCCACCTCGGAGCCATCACGATCCACCATCAGCACCCGGTCGCCATCGCCGTCGAAGGCGATGCCCAGATCCGCCTTCTTTTCCAGAACCGTCGCCTTGAGCGCGTCCAGGTGGGTAGAGCCCACATCGAGGTTGATGTTCAGACCATCGGGATCAGCACCGATCACCGATACTTTGGCGCCGAGCTCCCGGAATACCTTGGGCGCCACGTGATAGGTGGCTCCGTGGGCACAGTCCAGAACGATATGCAAGCCGTCCATGGTGAACTCATTGGGCACCGTGCTCTTGCAGAACTCCACATAACGGCCGGGCGCATCATCCACCCGCGATGCCTTGCCGAGCTCGGAGGGCTCGCAGACTTCCAGCGGACGATCCAGCCAGCGCTCGATTTCCGCCTCAAGGGCATCGTCAAGCTTGGTGCCGGCCGAAGAGAAGAACTTGATGCCGTTGTCATGGTGCGGATTATGGGACGCACTGATCACGATGCCGGCGGAGGCCCGGAAAGTACGGGTGAGATAGGCAATGGCCGGCGTCGGCATGGGGCCCAGCAGCTTCACGTCCACACCGGCGGCAGACAACCCTGCTTCCAGGGCAGACTCAAACATGTAACCGGACAACCGGGTGTCCTTGCCGATCAGCACACTGTTGCGCTGACCATCTTTCTTGAACGCCTGGCCGGCGGCCCAGCCCAGGCGCAGCATGAATTCCGGGGTAATAGGGAACTCACCGACCCGGCCACGAATGCCGTCGGTACCAAAATATTTGCGATCGGACATCAACCCGCCTCCTTCATGGCCGCCACTACCCTGACGGCATCAACTGTTTCCCTGACATCGTGGACACGCACGATGCTGGCACCTTTCATGGCGGCTATTGTCGCGGCCGCGATGCTTGCGGGCAACCTTTCATCCACCTCACGACCGGTAATCTTGCCCAACATGGATTTGCGGGAGATGCCAATCAGCAGGGGGTGCCCCAGGATGTGGAGTTGCTCCATGGAGGCGAGCAACTGCAGGTTGTGCTCCAGGCTCTTGCCGAAACCGAAGCCGGGATCGAGGAGGATGTTCTCCGGGAGCACGCCGGCCTGCTCCGCCACCCGCATACGTTCGGTCAGGAACGAACTGACCTCCCGGCGGACGTTGAGGTACTCCGGGCGGTCCTGCATGGTGCCCGGCTCGCCCTGGATGTGCATGATGCACACCGGAATGCCGGCCGCAGCAGCCGCTTCCGGGGCACCACTGCGCTGAAGCGCGCGTACGTCGTTGATCAGTCCGGCACCCAGCCGTGCGGTCTCGGCCATCACTTCCGGTGAACTGGTATCCACGGAGACGACCGTATCCAGCTCCCCCGCGATTGCTTCCACCACCGGGCAGACCCGGTCCAGCTCTTCCTGCAAAGACACCGGGGCCGCACCGGGGCGAGTGGATTCGCCACCAACATCAATGAACGCCGCACCATCGGCGACCATTTGCCGGGCTCGAACCAGGGCCGCATCCCGGGAGTTGAATTTTCCGCCGTCGGAGAAGGAATCCGGGGTAACGTTGAGAATTCCCATGACATGACAGCGGGACATGTCCAACACCCGCCCGGCAAAGTTCATTTCCATAGCAAACCTTTTCTGAAAAACATTCAGCGATACCAAAAACAAACGCCGCCCGGAGTCCGGGCGGCGCATTAAATCGACCTGTTTGTGGGTCAGGGAGCGGGTCAGTGCTCTCCGGCCGGCCGACCTACACCAGGTTGGCGACCATCATCGGAACCCTTCGGCTCGGGAGCCTTTTCCGGCTCGCCGGTCTGGACACCACCGGCCGGACCACTGCCACCCCACCCTTTGGGCGGACGCGGCTCGCGGCCTTCCATGATGTCGTCGATCTGGTAGCGGTCGATAGTTTCGTATTTCATCAGCGCTTCGGCCATCAGGTCCAGCTTGTCCCGGTTGTCGACCAGGATCTGCTTGGCGGTCTCATAGCAGGTATCGATGATGTTACGAACCTCTTCGTCGATCCGCTGGGCGGTTTCCGGCGAGTACACGGTCTGTGACTGGCCGGCTGAACGACCCAGGAACGGCTCTTCGCTGTCGGTATCGTACTGCAGCGGACCCAGTTTCTCGGACAGGCCCCAACGGGTCACCATGTTCCGGGCCAGACTGGTGGCCCGCTCGATGTCGTTGGAGGCACCGGTGGTGACACCATCGAAGCCGAGGGTCAGTTCTTCCGCAATACGGCCACCGAACAAACTGCAGATGGAGCTGATCAGGAAGCGCTTGCTGTGACTGTACTTGTCTTCTTCCGGCAGGAACATGGTCACACCCAGGGCACGGCCGCGGGGGATGATACTCACCTTGTATACCGGATCGTGTTCGGGCATGAGACGACCGACGATGGCGTGGCCAGACTCGTGGTAAGCGGTGTTCCGCTTTTCCTTCTCGCTCATCACCATGGACTTGCGCTCGGCGCCCATCATGATCTTGTCCTTGGCGAGTTCAAACTCTTCCATGGACACCAGACGCTGGTTACGGCGCGCAGCAAACAGGGCCGCCTCGTTCACCAGGTTGGCCAGATCGGCACCGGAGAATCCGGGAGTACCACGGGCAATCAGGACCGGCTCTACGCCGTCTGCCAGAGGTACCTTTTTCATGTGCACTTTCAGAATCTGCTCACGGCCAATAATGTCCGGCAGACCAACTACGACCTGACGGTCGAAACGACCCGGACGCAACAGGGCCGGATCCAGAACATCCGGACGGTTGGTAGCGGCGATCACGATCACGCCCTCGTTACCTTCAAAACCGTCCATCTCGACCAGCAGCTGGTTCAGGGTCTGTTCACGCTCGTCGTGGCCACCACCCATGCCGGCGCCACGGTGGCGACCGACCGCATCAATCTCGTCGATGAAGATGATGCACGGGCTCTGCTTCTTGGCCTGTTCGAACATGTCACGGACACGGGATGCACCCACACCCACGAACATTTCAACGAAGTCGGAACCGGAGATGGAGAAGAACGGCACCTTGGCCTCGCCGGCAATCGCCTTGGCGAGCAGGGTCTTACCGGTACCCGGCTGACCGACCATCAGCACACCCTTGGGAATGCTGCCGCCCAGTCGCTGGAACTTGCTCGGATCCCGCAGGAAGTCCACCAGTTCCTTGACGTCCTCCTTGGCTTCGTCGACACCGGCAACGTCAGCGAAGGTGGTCTTGATCTGGTCTTCACTCATCAGGCGCGCCTTGCTCTTGCCGAACGACATGGGGCCTTTGCCACCACCGCCGCCCTGCATCTGGCGCATGAAGAAGACGAATAGAGCGATAATGATCAATATCGGGAACGCCGCCACCAGCAACTGTGTCCACAGGCTCTGGCGCTCAGGCTCCTTACCGATCACCTCGACGTTGTTCGCGAGCAGGTCGTCCATCAGCTTGTTATCCGACACCTGGGGCCGGATCGTCTGGAACTGGGAACCGTCACCGCGGGTACCCTGGATTTCCAGACCGTCAATGGTCACCCGCTGAACCTGGCCCTGTTGGACCATCTCCACGAACTGGGAATAGTTGACTTGTTGGCCGGTGGTGGTGGGAGAGAAATTCTGAAACACCATCAGCAGCACGGCGGCTATTATCAGCCAGAGAACCAGATTTTTTGCCATATCGTTCAAGGATCATCACCTGTGAATTGAAGGAAGCCTTATCAAAAGCAACCTTTTCCGACACCTTACACCAATTGTACGCTCGTCCACCAGAAACGGCCCATCCGTAGCGGCCGCAGAGAGGACTGACCACCGGGGTCGACCTGAAAACGGGGGCGGGGTCCGAAGACGGGGTCAGATGAACGCTTTCATCTGACCCCAACTTCAACTTAACCTGCCCGGACCTCACATCACCCCTTGAATCCCTTCCCCACCAGGTTGATCTCAGTCGACCTCGCCCGCGGAATATCTACCGCAACCATACCACTCATATTGGGTGCCATATTGGAAATTACAACATCCGCCTGTCGGTCACCCAGCAATTCCAGCAACCTTTCGAAGACTTCATCCTCGGTAAAATCACCCTGAACGAAGTGCACACCGGCGATCGCTGGACTTGGACCGAGCCAAACCTACCTCTAAATCTTTCTGGTACAGACCGCCTGTGTCCACCGTCGATACGGGTTAACAAGCATTTGCGGGGCCGGACGATCTGTTACAATCCGCTAATTATACGATTATGCCAGCGAATAAGCCGCTGACCTTTTGTTAATTGCACCTATAAAGAGATTACATCATGAGTCTTTCACCGGAACAGCGCCGGGAATACCGGGCCATTGCCCACAACCTGAAACCCGTGATCATCGTGGGAGACAAAGGCCTGTCCGAGGGACTCCAGGAAGAACTGGAGCGCGCGCTGAACGATCACGAACTGATCAAGATCAAGGTTGCAAGCCAGGACCGTGAAGCCCGCCAGGAGGCCATCAGCGCCCTTTGCGAGGCATCCGGTGCCGAGGTGGTGCAGACCATCGGCAAGATTGCTGTCCTGCTGCGCCGGGCCAAAAAGCCGAACCCGAAGCTGTCGAACCTGCTTCGGCACAAGCACTGAGCGAAGCTCAAAAAAAGCCGGCTGCGGGGGACCGTAGCCGGCTTTTTTTGTGCTTGGGGCTTAGATTAGGGCCGGGGCTCGGGGTGAAGATGGGGTCAGATGAAGGCGTTCATCTGACCCCGGAGCTGAACCTAACCTCAAACCGGGGCCGCCAAGCTGGGGTCAGAAGAAAGCTTTCTTCTGACCCTTTTTAGAACCCCGGACTCTGATTCTGGGGTCTGATGAACGCTTTCATCTGACCCCGTTTTCAACTCACACCCTCAGATGTACTCCACCTCGGCAATCTCATACTCCACGGTGCCGGACGGCACACGGATCGCGACTACATCGCCTTCGTCCTTACCCACGAGGGCACGGGCGATCGGGGAAGAGATGGAGAGCTTACCCTTTTTGATATCGGCCTCGTCCTCGCCAACGATCTGATAGGTCACTTCCTCATCGGTGTCCACGTTCACCAGGTGCACGGTGGTGCCGAAGATGACCTTGCCGGTGTTCTCCATGGTGGTAACGTCAATCACCTGGGCAGAGCCGAGCTTGCCTTCGATTTCCTGAATCCGGCCTTCGATGAAGCCCTGCTGCTCACGGGCAGCGTGGTACTCGGCGTTTTCCTTCAGATCGCCGTGTTCGCGGGCTTCGGCAATCGCCGCAATCACCTGCGGACGATCTTCGGACTTCAGCTTTTTAAGCTCCTCGCGGAGGCGGGCTTCACCCGCCTTGGTCATGGGTACTCTGTCAGCCATAGTCTTACTTTCCTGCGTGTAGATCCTGGAGGCGACGAACAGTACGCTCCGGGCCGAACTTGATGGCCCGGCAGAAGGCTTCGCCACCCGCCAGTGTCGTTGTATAGGTCACTTTGGTCTGCAGGGCCGACTGACGGATCTGCGCCGAGTCGGAAATCGCCTTGCGACCTTCAGTAGTGTTGATAATCAGCTGCACCTTGCCGTTCTTGATGGCGTCGACGATGTGCGGACGGCCCTCACGGACCTTGTTCACCCGCTCAACCTCGATCCCGGCGGTTTCCAGCGCCTTGGCGGTACCGGTGGTGGCAATGATCTTGAAGCCGGCATCCACTAGGTCCCGGGCAACCTTGGCAGCACCGGGCTTGTCCACGTCGCGCACGGACATGAAGGCGGTGCCCTTGTCCGGCAGGCGCTCACCCACGGCCAGGGCCGCCTTGGCAAAGGCCTCGTCGAAGCTGTCACCCAGGCCCATGACCTCGCCGGTGGACTTCATCTCCGGGCCCAGGATAGGGTCAACGGCCGGGAACTTGTTGAACGGGAACACCGATTCCTTCACCGCGAAGTAGCTCGGCACGATCTCCTGGGTGAAGCCAAGCTCCTTCAGGGTCTTGCCGGACATGACCCGGGCCGCGACCGCAGCCAGGGATACGCCAATGGCCTTGGACACGAACGGCACGGTACGGGAGGCCCGCGGGTTCACCTCGATCACGTAGATCTCCCCGTCCTGCCAGGCCAGCTGCACGTTCATCAGGCCGACCACGTCCAGCTCGATGGCCATCTTCTTCACGGCATCGCGCATCTCGTCCTGAACCTGCTGGGACAGGGTATACGGCGGCAGTGAACAGGCGGAGTCACCGGAGTGAACGCCGGCCTGCTCGATGTGCTGCATGATGCCGCCGATGACCACATCCTCACCGTCACAGATGGCGTCGATGTCCACCTCGATGGCAGCATTCAGGAAGTGGTCGAGCAGCACCGGGCTGTCGTTGGAGACCAGCACCGCATTGCGCATGTAGCGCACCAGCTCTTCTTCGTCATAGACGATTTCCATGGCCCGGCCGCCCAGCACGTAGGACGGACGCACCACCAGCGGGTAACCGATTTCACGGGCCGCCAGGATGCCTTCCTCGTGGCTGCGCACAGTGGCGTTTTCCGGCTGTTTCAGGCCCAGTCGAGTGATCATCTGCTGGAACCGCTCCCGGTCCTCGGCACGGTCGATGGCGTCCGGGCTGGTACCGATGATCGGCACGCCGGCCGCTTCCAGGCCCCGGGCCAGTTTCAGCGGGGTCTGGCCGCCGTACTGGACGATCACGCCCTTGGGCTTCTCGACGTAGATGATTTCGAGCACGTCTTCCAGGGTGATCGGCTCGAAGTACAACCGGTCGGAGGTGTCGTAGTCGGTGGACACGGTCTCCGGATTGCAGTTGATCATGATGGTTTCGTAGCCGTCCTCACGCATGGCCAGGGCCGCGTGCACACAGCAGTAATCGAACTCAATGCCCTGGCCGATCCGGTTCGGCCCACCACCGATGACCACGATCTTGTCGCGGTCGCTGGCGTCAGACTCGCACTCTTCCTCATAGGTGGAATACATGTAGGCGGTGTCGGAGGCGAATTCCGCGGCACAGGTGTCCACGCGCTTGTACACCGGACGGATGTTCAGGTCGTGGCGCAGCTTGCGCAGGCTGACTTCGGAGATGCCCAGCAGCTTGGCCAGACGAGCGTCGGAGAAGCCCTTGCGCTTGAGGCGGAACAGGGTAGCCTGGTCGATATCGGCCTTGCCGGCACTTCGCAGCGCCTCTTCCTCACGGATCAGGTCTTCGATCTGCACCAGGTACCAGGGGTCCACCTTGGTGTGGGCGAACACGTCCTCGACACTCATGCCGGCACGGAAGGCATCACCGATGTACCAGACACGCTCGGCGCCCGGCACGTTTAGTTCGCGGGTCAGGGTTTCCCGGGAGTTTTCGGAATCCAGGTCCTCGAGTTTCTCGTCGAAGCCTTCGGAGCCCACTTCCAGGCCACGCAGAGCTTTCTGCAGGGATTCCTGGAAAGTGCGGCCGATGGCCATGACCTCACCCACGGATTTCATCTGGGTGGTCAGGCGGGCGTCGGCCTGGGGGAATTTCTCGAAGGTAAACCGCGGGATCTTGGTGACCACGTAGTCGATGGACGGCTCGAACGAGGCCGGGGTGACACCGCCGGTGATTTCGTTCTGCAGCTCGTCCAGGGTGTACCCCACCGCCAGTTTGGCCGCCACCTTGGCGATCGGGAAGCCGGTGGCCTTGGAGGCCAGGGCGGAGGAACGGGACACCCGCGGGTTCATCTCGATGACCACCATGCGACCGGTATCCGGGTTGATACCGAACTGGACGTTGGAGCCGCCGGTTTCCACACCGATCTCACGCAGGACCGCCAGGGAGGCGTTCCGCATGATCTGGTATTCCTTGTCGGTGAGGGTTTGGGCCGGGGCCACGGTGATGGAGTCACCGGTGTGCACGCCCATGGCATCGAAGTTCTCGATGGCGCAGACGATGATGCAGTTGTCGTTCTTGTCCCGGACAACTTCCATCTCGTACTCTTTCCAGCCGATCAGGGACTCGTCGATCAGCAGTTCGTTGGTCGGGGACAGATCCAGGCCGCGGGTACAGATTTCCTCGAACTCGTCCTTGTTGTAGGCGATACCTCCACCGGAACCACCCATGGTGAAGGACGGACGGATGATGCACGGGAAGCCAATGTCCTCGGCCACTTTCCAGGCTTCGTCCATGGAGTGGGCGATCGCCGCGCGCGGGCACTCCAGGCCAATCTTCTTCATGGCCTTGTCGAAGCGGTCCCGGTCCTCGGCCTTGTCGATGGTGTCGGCGTTGGCACCGATCATCTCGACGCCGTGCTTCTCGAGGATGCCGTGTTTTTCCAGGTCCAGGGCGCAGTTCAGTGCGGTCTGGCCGCCCATGGTGGGCAGCAGCGCGTCCGGCTGCTCTTTCTCAATGATTTTCTCGACCGTCTTCCAGGTAATGGGCTCGATGTAGGTGGCATCGGCCATGACCGGATCGGTCATGATGGTGGCCGGGTTGGAATTCACCAGGATGACCCGGTAGCCCTCTTCACGTAGGGCTTTACAGGCCTGGGCTCCGGAGTAGTCGAATTCGCACGCCTGCCCGATCACGATGGGGCCGGCGCCCAGGATCAGGATGCTTTTGATGTCTGTACGTTTTGGCATGTCTTGGTAAACCTGTCAGCAACTTTTGAATTCTTGCAGCGCAAAACGCGGCGCCTGTGAGCTTTCCGGGGCGATCCGCGGTCAGGCGGATCGCGTTTCCATCAGGCGGATAAACTCGTCAAACAGGGGCGCCACGTCGTGGGGACCGGGGCTGGCTTCCGGGTGGCCCTGGAAGCTGTAGGCCGGCTTGTCGGTCCGGCGGATGCCCTGCAGCGTGCCGTCAAACAGGGACTTGTGAGTCGCCTCAACGTTTGCGGGCAATGTTGCCTCGTCCACGGCAAAGCCGTGGTTCTGGCTGGTGATCATCACGGTGCCCTTGGCGATATCCTGCACGGGATGGTTGGCGCCGTGGTGGCCATGGCCCATTTTCATGGTCTTGGCGCCGCTGGCCAGCGCCAGCAGCTGGTGGCCGAGGCAGATGCCGAAGACCGGGATTTCGGTCTCGAGCACTTCCTGGATGGCCTTGATGGCGTAATCGCAGGGCTCGGGGTCACCGGGGCCATTGGACAGGAAGATGCCGTCCGGGTTCATGGCCAGCACTTCGGAAGCCGGGGTCTGGGCCGGCACTACGGTGATGTCGCAACCGCGGGCGGCGAGCATGCGCAGGATGTTGAGCTTTACGCCGTAATCCCAGGCCACCACCTTGAATTTCGCTTCGGTGCGCTCACCGTAGCCGGAGTCGAGGCTCCACTCGGTCTGGCTCCATTGCCAGGTTTTGTCACAGGTGACTTCCTTGGCCAGGTCCATGCCCTTGAGTCCCGGGAACGCCTTGGCCAGCTCCAGGGCGCGCTCGGCGGTGGCATTTTCGCCGGCAACGATGGCACCGTTCTGGGAACCCTTGTCCCGGAGGATGCGGGTCAAGCGACGGGTGTCAATGTCGGCAATTCCAACAATGTTGTTGCTTCGCAGGTAGTCCTGGAGGCTACCCTGGCTGCGCCAGTTGCTGGCCAGCAGGGGCAGGTCCCGGATAATGAGGCCGGCGGCCTGGATGCGGTCGGATTCGATATCCTCTTCGTTGACACCGGTGTTGCCGATGTGCGGATACGTCAGGGTGACGATCTGGCGGGAGTAGGACGGATCGGTCAGGATTTCCTGGTAGCCGGTCATGGCGGTGTTGAACACCACCTCGCCGCTGGTTTCTCCGTCAGCGCCCATGGCGGTGCCGTAGAAGAGGCTTCCGTCTGCGAGTGCAAGGATTGCTGGTGTGCTCAAGGCTTGTATCCTCATCGAGTGGCGGATAAGTTCGTCACGAACAGGAACGCAAGCGCAAATTCAGGTCGCAAAAAAGCGAGAGGGAGTAGAGACTCCGTCCCGCTTTTCATAAAACTCTTTTAGCTTCTCAAAGCTACGCTTGGTGCAGTTAAATCGCCTTATTGTAGGAAATTTGGCGCTTTCTGTCCACGAGAAATGTCTTCAATCGGGTTAGGCCGAGAGCCCGGCGGGCGCTTGGTATCTCTTTTCCGGGAACCGCTACGAGCACATCCATGTGCGCTTGTTTCAGGCCATCCCTGGCCTTCAACATTCCCGGAAAAGAGATACCAATCCCCCGCCTCCGAGCATGCAGTCAAACAACATCAACCCTTCAGATTCAGTACGTCCTGCATATCGTACAAACCTGCCGACTTACCCTTCAGCCACAACGCCGCTCGCATTGCACCCTTTGCGAACGTCATCCGACTGCTCGCCTTGTGGGTCACTTCGATGCGCTCGCCTTCGGTGGCGAACAGGACGGTGTGGTCGCCGACCACGTCGCCGGCGCGAATGGTTTCGAAGCCGATTTCCTTGCGGGTGCGTTCGCCGGTGAAGCCTTCGCGGCCGTAGACGGCGCACTCTTTCAGGTCGCGACCGAGGGCGTCGGCGACCACTTCGCCCATGCGCAGGGCGGTGCCGGAGGGCGCGTCCTTTTTGTGGCGGTGGTGGGCTTCGATGATTTCGACGTCGTAGTCGTCGCCCAGGGTTGCGGCCGCAGTGCGCAGCAGGTTGAGGACGACGTTGACGCCGACGCTCATGTTGGGCGCGAATACCACCGGGATAGATTCTGCCGCCATGGCCAGTTGCTCTTTTTCGGCGTCGGACATGCCGGTGGTGCCGATGATGAGCATCTTGCCGTTGGCTTTGCAGAATTCGGCGTTTTCCAGGGTCAGATCCGGGAAGGTGAAGTCGATGAGCACATCGAAGTCGTCCTTCGCGTCTGCCAGGCTGCCGACCATTTTCACGCCGGTTTTGCCGATGCCGCTGAGCTCGCCGGCGTCGGCGCCCACCAGGCTGCTACCCGGTTCGACCACGGCGGCACCCAGCTCCAGGCCTTCGGTGCCGTCGACGGCTTCAATCAGGACTTTGCCCATGCGCCCGGCGGCGCCGATGATTGCTACCCTCATGTTCACTTTTCCCTTGGTTGGCTCACGCTCAGAATTTCATTTCGTCGAAGAAGCTTTTCACACCCTCGAACCAGGAGGTTTTCTTCGGAGCATGATGGGTGCCGTTGCTGCCGTCCAGTGTTTGCTGGAATTCTTCCAGCAGCTCTTTCTGGCGCTTGGTGAGGTTGATCGGGGTTTCCACCACCACACGGCACAGCAGGTCGCCGGCCGGGCCACCGCGGACCGGGCTGACGCCCTTGTTGCGCAGGCGGAACAGTTTGCCGGTCTGGGTTTCGGCAGGGATCTTGAGCTTCACGCGGCCATCAAGCGTGGGCACTTCCAGTTCGCCGCCGAGGGTGGCGTCCACAATGCTAATGGGCACTTCGCAATACAGGTTGCGACCCTCGCGGGTGAAGATAGAGTGTTCACGCACGGCGATCTGGACGTACAGGTCGCCGGGAGGGCCACCGTCGACGCCCATTTCGCCTTCACCGGAGAGGCGGATGCGGTCACCGGTATCGACACCGGGCGGCACTTTGACGGAGAGGGTTTTCTCTTTCCGTACCCGGCCCTGGCCGTGGCATACCTTACACGGGTTCTTGATGATCTGGCCGGAGCCCCGGCAGGTCGGGCAGGCCTGCTGTACGGCGAAGAAGCCCTGCTGCATGCGCACCTGACCCATACCCTTACAGGTACCACAGGTCTCGACACCGGAACCCTTTTCGGCGCCACTGCCATGACAGGCTTCGCATTCTTCGTGGCCGGGAATGGTGATCTCGACGTTCTTGCCCTTGACGGCTTCTTCGAGGTCCAACTCAAGGGTGTAGCGCAGGTCGGCACCGCGGGTGTTGCGGCCGCGACCACCGCCGCCGAAGATGTCTCCGAACACATCGCCGAAGATGTCGGAGAAGCTGGCGCCACCGCCGCCGAAGCCGCCTCCGGCCTGGCCGTCAACGCCGGCGTGGCCGAACTGGTCATAGGCGGCACGCTTGCTGGAATCCGCCAGTACGTCGTAGGCTTCGCTGGCCTCTTTGAATTTATTCTCGGCGTCTTCGTCGTCCGGGTTACGGTCCGGATGGTATTTCATGGCGAGCTTTCGGTACGCCCGCTTGATGTCCTTCTCGTCCGCGTCCCGGGATACACCGAGAACTTCGTAATAATCGCGCTTGGCCATGCTATAAAACCCTGTATTTATAACGCGGAAAACGCGGGGAAGCCCCCGCGTTTTCCAACTACCTGATGTACGTCAGATTTACTTCTTGTCGTCGTCTTTGACTTCCTCGAACTCGGCGTCGACGGCGTCGTCAGCTGACTGGGACTGGGCACCTTCCTGCCCGCCAGTCTGCTGCGCCTGGTCGGCCTGATCTGCGTACATCTTCTGGGCCAGTTCGGAAGACACTTCGGTCAGCTTCTGGGTCTTGGCCTCGATATCTTCCTTGTTGGAACCTTCCAGCGCTTCCTCCAGCTCCTTGATAGAAGCTTCGATGGACTCTTTCTCGCTGTCGCTGACCTTGTCACCGGCTTCGCTCAGGGTCTTGCGCACGGCGTGAACCATGGCGTCACCCTGGTTGCGTACCTGGACCAGCTCCTCGAACTTGCGATCTTCCTCGGCATTGGCCTCGGCGTCCTGCACCATCTTCTCGATCTCGTCATCGTTCAGACCGGAAGAGGCCTTGATCACGATGGACTGCTCTTTGCCGGTGGCCTTGTCCTTCGCGGACACATTCAGGATACCGTTGGCGTCGATGTCGAAGGTCACTTCGATCTGCGGCACACCGCGCGGCGCCGGCGGGATATCTGCCAGGTCGAAGCGGCCCAGGGATTTGTTCCCGGACGCCTGCTTGCGCTCACCCTGTACCACATGGATGGTCACGGCAGTTTGATTGTCTTCCGCTGTGGAGAAGGTCTGCGACTTCTTCGTCGGGATCGTGGTGTTCTTCTCGATCAGCGGAGTCGCCACGCCACCCATGGTTTCGATACCCAGGGTCAGCGGGGTTACGTCCAGCAGCAGAACGTCTTTCACATCGCCGGAGAGTACAGCCGCCTGGATAGCAGCACCCATGGCCACGGCTTCGTCCGGGTTAACGTCCTTGCGTGCTTCTTTGCCGAAGAATTCCTTCACCTTCTCCTGTACCAGCGGCATACGGGTCTGACCACCAACCAGGATAACCTCATCAACTTCGCTCGCGCTCATGCCGGCATCTTTCAGAGCCACTTTACATGGCTCCAGGCTGCGCTGAACCAGGTCTTCGACCAGGGATTCCAGCTTGGCACGGGTCAGTTTCACGTTCATGTGCTTGGGACCAGACGCATCTGCAGTGATGTACGGCAGGTTCACGTCGGTCTGCTGGCTGCTGGACAGCTCGATCTTGGCTTTTTCGCCAGCTTCCTTCAGGCGTTGCATCGCCAGGGAATCACCACGCAGGTCGATGCCGCTGTCTTTCTTGAACTGGTCTGCCAGGTACTCGATGATCTTCAGGTCGAAGTCTTCACCACCCAGGAAGGTGTCACCGTTGGTAGCCAGCACTTCGAACTGGTGCTCACCGTCCACGTCGGCGATTTCGATGATGGACAGGTCAAAGGTACCACCACCCAGGTCATAGACTGCGACAGTGCGGTCGCCGCTCTTCTTGTCCAGGCCATAGGCCAGGGCCGCTGCGGTCGGCTCGTTGATGATCCGCTTCACTTCCAGACCGGCGATCTTGCCGGCGTCCTTGGTGGCCTGGCGCTGGCTGTCGTTGAAGTAGGCCGGCACGGTGATAACCGCTTCGGTCACTTTCTCGCCCAGGTAGTCTTCTGCAGTCTTCTTCATCTTCTTCAGAACTTCTGCAGACACCTGCGGCGGCGCCATCTTCTGGCCCTTCACTTCAACCCAGGCGTCGCCATTGTCGGCCTTGGTGATCTTGTAGGGCACCATCTTGATGTCCTTCTGGACCACGTCGTCCTCAAAGCGACGACCGATCAGACGCTTGATGGCGTACAGGGTGTTGTTCGGGTTGGTTACCGCCTGACGCTTGGCAGACTGGCCAACCAGGGTTTCACCATCATCGGTGTAGGCAATGATGGACGGGGTGGTGCGATCACCCTCGGCGTTCTCGATTACCTTTACCTTGTCACCATCCATGATGGCCACACAGGAGTTTGTGGTTCCCAGGTCGATACCAATAATCTTGCTCATCGAATCACTCCAAATCTTCTGAATGCTTTCCCGGAGTATGTCGCCCCCGGCTTCTCGCTATTTACTCGCTATATTGGCGCTTTAATCGGCTTTTCAAGCCTGCCGGCGAATTTTTCGTTACTCGGCCTTGGCCACAATGACCATCGCCGGACGCACCACACGGCCGTTGAGCAGGTAACCCTTCTGTACAACATTGACCACACTGTTGGGCTCGGCATCCGGCGCCGGCACCATGGACATGGCTTCGTGCTGCTGCGGATCAAACGGCTCACCCACCGGGTTCAGCTGCTCGACATTGAATTTCGCCAGGCTCTTGAGGAACAGGTCGAGGGTCATTTCCACACCCTCGCGGATGGAAGCCACCAGCTCACCGGAGTTTTCCTGGCCTTCGGTGCTTTCCACCGCTTTCTCCAGACTGTCAGCCACCGGCAGCAGCTCCTTCACGAACTTCTCGAGAGCGAACTTGTGGGCCTTTTCCACGTCGATCTCGGAGCGGCGACGCACATTCTGCATTTCCGCCTGGGTGCGCAGCATCTGGTCCTTGAGCTCCTGGACCTGGGCGCTGAGCGCTTCCACCTCGGAAACCTCCTCGCCTTCCGGGTCGGATTCCCCGGCTGCCTGCGCTTCCTCGGCGGCCGCCTCGGTCGCTTCCTTCAGTTCCTCTGCCTGTTCGTTGCGGTTCTCGTCAGTGCTCATGACTTCTCCTGCTAGATCTCCAGCGGCCTGACAACACGGCCGATTGAAATGTGCTCCCGGCCGAAGCGAGCCGGAAAACTGTATTTGCGAACGGATATGGGGCCCACTCGGCCGGTTTCAACCATTTTGCTCCGTATTCGTTAAGAAATTCCCGCCGGTCAGTTTGCAAACAGGAAAAACCCTGTATATATTCACAGTCACTGTATGTAAAACCAGTATTCCAGACAGGCACCGCCGAGCACTCAACAACGGATTCTGAATCGGGAGCGGAGGTTATCCATGCTCACACAACTTACGGTTTCCAATTACGCCATTGCCGAAAGAGTGGAACTCCAGTTCAACAAGGGCATGACGGCACTGACCGGGGAGACCGGTGCGGGCAAGTCCATCGTCCTTGATGCTCTCGGACTGGCTATGGGCGGACGCGCGGATGCCGGGGCGGTCCGTCATGGCGCCAAGCGGGCGGATATCACCGCCACCTTCGACGTCAGCGACATTCCCGAAGCCGTGGAGTGGCTGGACCAGCACGAGCTGGACGATGACAACGACTGCATCCTGCGCCGGGTAATCAGCAAGGACGGCCGCTCCCGCGCCTATATCAACGGCCAGCCCTGCCCCTTGGCACACCTGAAGGAACTCGGCGGTCTGCTGATGGATATCCACAGCCAGCACCAGCATCAGTCCCTGCTGCGCAAGGAAACCCACCGCAAACTGCTCGACGAGTTCGCCGGCATCGAAACCCTGGCCACCGATACCCGGACGGCCTGGAAAGCCTGGCACCAGACCCGACAGCGCCTGACCGAGCGGCAACAGAACGCTGATGAAGCCGAAGCCCGGCTACAACTGCTGCGCTACCAGGTGGAAGAACTGGACCGGCTGGCCCTCGAAGACGGCGAACAGGACGCCCTGGAACAGGAACAGGCGCAGCTGAGCCAGGCGGATTCGGTGCTGCACAGCAGCCACCAGGCCGCCCTGCTCTGTACCGAGGAGGAAACCAGTGCCTCGGACCTGATCCGCCAGGCCCTGCAACAACTGGAACAGCTGCCGGTGGAGGTGCCCGCCCTGGCGGACACCATCCAGATGCTGAACGAGGCCCAGATCCAGGTGTCCGAAGCCGGCGACAACCTGCGCAGGTTTGTGGAGGATTACGAAGCAGACCCGGCCCGCCTCGCCGAGGTGGAGGAACGCCTGAGCGCCATCTACCAGATGGCTCGCAAACACCGCATCACCCCGGAAGAGTTGCCAGAACTGCACGAGCGCCTGAGTAGCGAGCTGGCCGAACTCGACGGTGGCGAAGGCAGCCTCGAGCAACTGGAATCGGAACTGGAGAAACAACGCGCCAGCTTTGACGAACTGGCCAGCCAGCTCACCGAAGCCCGGCAGAGGGCCGCCGTGGAGCTGGATCAGCGCATTGCCGAAGAACTGGCCCAGCTGAGTATGCCGTCAGTACAGTTCGTCACCCACCTGAACCGCAACAGTGACGAACAACCTGCACCCCACGGCATGGAAGACATCGAATTCCTGGTAAGCGCCAACCCGGGGCAGCCGGCACGGTCCCTGGCCAAGGTAGCCTCCGGTGGTGAACTGTCCCGGATCAGCCTGGCTATCCAGGTGGTGGTCGCCCAGACCTCAACCACGCCCACCCTGGTGTTTGACGAAGTGGATGTCGGCATCGGTGGTGGCACCGCGGAAGTGGTCGGCAAGCTGCTACGCAGCCTTGGCAGCAGCGGCCAGGTGCTGTGCGTAACCCACTTGCCCCAGGTGGCAGCGCAGTGCCATCAGCACCTGTTTGTCAGCAAATTTACGGAAAAAGACGCGACCTTCTCGAAAATCGAGGCACTCGATGACAAGGGAAGAATCAGTGAAGTGGCGAGAATGCTGGGCGGTGTGGACATGACCGAGCAGACCATTGCCCACGCCCGGGAGATGTTTTCCAAGGGGCAGGCGACCCACCACTGACGGCGAACCAGAACCTCTACCCCTCTCGATCCTGAGAGCTGTTTGGGGCAGGCTGATACACCTGCCCCTTTTTTTCGTCCGCTACTTATTCGCCTTCTTTGGCCTTGATCGGCTTCACATAGAGAATCAGGCTGTGATCCACGATCTCATAGCCATGTTCTTTGGCGATCTTCTGCTGGCGCTCCTCGATCACCTCGTCCACGAACTCGATGACTTCACCCGTTTGGGTGCACACCATGTGGTCGTGATGATCATCGCCCGCCATCTCGAAGACCGCATGACCGCCTTCGAAGTTGTGCCGCAGTACCAGGCCAGCCGCCTCGAACTGGGTCAGCACCCGGTAGACGGTTGCCAGCCCCACGTCATCTCCCTGCTCAAGCAGCTTCTTGTACACGTCTTCGGCACTCAGGTGGTGCTCTTCTGCCTTCTCCAGAATATTGAAGATCTTGACCCGTGGCAGAGTGACCTTCAGACCGACTTTTCGTAATTCGGCGTTTTCAGATGACATGTTACTATTCGCTCTTTGGTGTGCCTCACGGCTTCCGGTATGATGAAGCCGCCATTTAACGGTCAACCCGTGTCACACCTGCCTCTGGCAGGCGATTTCAAGATAGAGGATTTCCCCCGGCGATGCAAAAGCTCACAGCTCTCATTCTCACTCTCTTTATGACCGGATGTGTGTTTCCCGGCGTGTACAAGATCAATGTGCAGCAGGGCAACATTGTGACCGATGAAGAGCTGACTTCACTGAACGCCGGCATGCCGCGGAGCCAGGTCCACGCGCTGCTTGGCACACCGCTGACAATCAACCCGGTGGACCTCTCCCGGGAATACTACGTCTACACATTCCAGCGAAGGGGCGGCGACATCCGGGAGCAACGCATCATCGTCTACTATGACGGTGATAGCTTTTCCCATTATGAAGCCAAGCTGCTTGAGGAAACCCCCGCCTACTGAATCTCGTTCAGGCGCTCTTCTTCTTTGCCCGATTCAGGCGCGCCTGCTTCGGGTCTATTTTCAGGGGCCGGTAAATCTCCACACGGTCGCCTTCACGCAATTCATGGGCGCCCGGATCCTTGATCACCTTGCCAAAGATACCCATGTCAGTTGAATCCGGATCCACCTCCGGAAAAATGTCGGCAATCCCGGAGAGTTTCACCGCCTCCAGCGCGGTCGTGCCTTCCGGCACCGTCACCGGCACGATTTCCTGCTTGTCCGGACGAGCGTAGGCCACTTCTACCTGAATCATCAGTTTCCTCCCCGATACAGTTCGTCGGCCCGGCGGCAAAATGCATCCACCATGGTATTGGCAGCCTGGGAGAATACCGGCCCGAACGTCATCCGGGACAGGGAACCGGAGAATTCGAACTCCAGGGTCAGGATGACCTTGCAGGCATTGTCGTCCAGCGCCTTGAAATGCCAGCGACCGGTCAGATTCTGGAACGGCCCGTCCACCAGGTTCATCTCGATGGCTTCGGGCATCAGCAGCTGGTTGCGCGTGGTCAGCCGGTGGCGGATACCGCCCTTGGCGATTTCCAGGGAGGCCGTCACCTGTTCCTCGCCCCGGTCGTGGACCTCGGCCCCGGCACACCAGGGCAGGAACTCGGGATAGCGGGCAATATCATTGACCAGATGGAACATGCGTTCAGCGGAGTGCATGACAAGTGCGGTTTTATCAATCTGATGGGCCATGGGCTCCTCAGTAAAAAGTACAGCCTGAATCAGACGCTATGATAAAGGATCTCGTCCTCTTTGGGGGCATTTTCAGGCTGATCCACCGGTTCAGAACCGGCTTTCTCATCCCCGCCGGCAGATTCCGGCTCTTCAGAACGAACCTCGCTGCCCTGCCCCGAAGAAACCGACGGCCCGGAGTCAGCTCCTTCCGAGCCATCCGGTGCAATTTCCAGCACAAGCGGTGCGGGACGCTCACACCAGAGCGCAGCACCGCCATTCTCACACAGGTTATTGAGGGAGAAAGCGGTGTACATGATGCCAACGTAGGCCACCACCACGGGCAACACGGCACGCATATCCCAGTACCAGACCCGGGCAAACAGACCCGGCGTCCGGCCGATCAGCTGGTGCGCCAGCCGTCGGGTCAGGCACCAGCCAGTGAACAGGGCAATGAGGATCGCCACCAGGGGAATCAGCAGGCCGCCGGTGAACACCTCCAGCCAACGGAACAGGGTCGCACCGTAAAGGCGGTATTCCGCCCAGATGTTGAAAGACAGCAACGTCACCAGCCCCGCCGCCCAGACCAGCAGCCCCACCAGCACCACCGAGATACCCCTTGGTGCCCCGGTCCACCCCCGCAACCAGCCGACCACCGGTTCCAGTAACGCCAGCGAAGTGGTCCAGACGATCATCACCACGAGCAGGAACGCGCAGGCAATGATCAGCTGGCTACCGGGGAACTGCGCCAGGGAGACCGGCAGGGAGACGAACAGCAGACTGAAGCCCCGCTCGCCGTCAAAGTCCGTGCCTCCGTTGGCGACAGCAAAGATCATCAGGCCGGCCAGGATGGCGACCAGGGTATCCATCAATACGACGGCTAGAATCGACCGCTTGAAGCGTGTATCAGGCGTGGTGTAGGTGCCGAGAACCGTCCATACCCCCATCCCCAGCCCCAGGGTATAGAAGGCGTGGAAAAGCGCCGCTTTGACGCTCCCCAAGGAAACGTCCTCCGGGCGCATTTCCAGGATGTGGGCAAATGCACCTTCGACCCGGCCCTGCCAGGCCGCCAGCCCGAACAGCGCCAGCATCAGCACCAGGGCGCCCGGCACCACCACCCGCATGGTTCGCTCCAGCCCCCGTGCCACGCCCTGAACGGAAACCCAGAGCACCAGCAGCAGGAAGAACCCGTGCCAGGCCATGAAGTAGCGGTACTGCCCGGGGTCCGACACCAGCCCTGAGAGTACAGAAGCCGCCTCCGCCTCACGACCGGAGGACAACCGCCCCATAGCCCCGAAGAACACGTACGCCAGGGCAATCGATCCGAACACCGCGGTATAGGAGAGCACCACAAACGCCGCCAGCACACTCAACCGACCGGCCAGCATCCAGCCGCGGGAGCACCGCGTGCTGCGGATAAGCCCATCCATGGCCAGGACAATACCGTGGCGGGAATAACGCCCCAGGGCGGACTCGGTCACCATCAGTGGCAGAGTGACCAGAAGGAGACAGGCGAGATAGATCAGCACGAACAGGCCACCGCCATGGAGGCTGGCGAGGTAGGGAAACTGCCACAGGTTGGCCAGCCCCACCGTTGCGCCCACGGAGGCCCAGAAGAATGTGGATTTACGGGTGAAGGCCCCGTTGGCTGTCTGGTACGGCGTCGACATGCATTTTCCTGAAAATATCTGCGTCGCCATTGTAGCTGATGCGGGCAAAGTCGCACGCCTGATCGGTCACGATTACGGCGATTTCGTGACCGGTCTGGCAGTCCTGGGCTACAATGCGCGTTTTGCCGGGGCAAGCCCGGCCGTTCGTTCATTTATCCGAACCCGGATCACTGATTCATGAGCAAGAAGAAACCCGGAACGCCGAGCAATACTATTGCGCTTAACAAGAAGGCGAAGCACGAATATCACATCGAGGAACGCTTTGAGGCGGGTCTCGCCCTGCTGGGCTGGGAAGTAAAGTCACTGCGCGCCGGCAAGGCACAGCTGGTGGACGCCTATGTCCTGCTCAAGGACGGCGAGGCCTGGTTGCTCGGCGCACACATCACCCCGCTGATTGCGGCATCCACCCACGTTATCGCAGACCCGACGCGTACCCGCAAGCTCCTGCTCCACGCCAAGGAGATTGCCAAGATCGTTGGCAAGGTCAACCAGGCCGGTTACACCTGCATTCCGCTGGCTCTCTACTGGAAAAACAACAAGGTGAAGTGCGAGATTGCACTGGTGAAAGGCAAGAAGCTATTCGATAAGCGCGCTACCGAGAAGGAGCGGGACTGGAACCGCCAGAAGCAGCGCATCCTGCGCGAAGCCAACGTCTGATACAGCTCCCCCTCGATTAACAAATACCTGACGCCGGTCATGGCCGGCGCCGACGGGTATGTCGCATACTTGCTCTCTTTGTTCAGAAATCCAACAGGCCTATACTCGGGAATTCCGGTGCATGGCAAAGGGAGCCGCTTATGTCACCCAAACAGACGCCCATGTCCTCCGTAGACCGCGCGTGGCTGCGCATGGACACCCCCCAGAACCCCATGATGATCTGCGGGGTATGGGCACTGGAACGGCCGGTTTCAATGAGCCGGCTTCGGCAAACGCTTGAAGAGCGATTCCTGTGCTTCAACCGGTTCCGGCAACGGGTCATAGACACCGGAGACCGGGCTTACTGGCAGGACGATCCGCTGTTCGACCTGGACAACCACCTGCACCGTATTGCACTGCCCGGCAAAGCGGACAAAGCCGAGCTCCAGAAGCTGGTCAGTGACATGAACAGCACCTCCCTGGATTTCCGGCAACCGCTCTGGCAAATGCACTACATCGACAATTACGGCGAAGGTGGCGCACTGCTGATTCGCATTCACCATTGCATCGCCGATGGCATCTCGCTGGTGCGGGTGATGCTGTCACTGACCGATAAAACGCCGGAACCCAGGCTGGGCAAAGTGACCCGCAAGCGTCGCTCCAAACCCCGCCAGAGATCGGCCGTCCAGAACTTCCTGAACCGTGCCGTGGACAGCGCGCAAACGGCGACCAATCAGGCAAGACTGTTCATTCAATCTGTTCGCGAAGAGCCCAACTACCCCCTGAAGCTGGCGTCCACCGCCAGCGGCGTCGCCTTTGATTTGCTCAAGCTTGGTCTGGCCCCTGTAGAGCCCAAAACCGGATTGAAGGAACCGCTTTCCGGACGCAAGCAGGTGGCCTGGGCGGACCCTCTCGATCTTGCAGAAGTGAAAGCCTGCGCCAAGGCCCTCGGCGGCACCATCAACGATGCCCTGCTCTGCACGGTCACCGGGGCCTTACAGCGGCATTTTGCAGCCCATAAGGAGACGATCCCCGAGTGCGGAATTCGCGTGGCCGTGCCGTTCAACCTGCGGCCTCTCGATCAGCCCATAGAAACCCTTGGCAACAAGTTCGGCCTGGTACTGGTCACGTTGCCAGTAGAAGTAATGGACCCTCTCCTGTGCTTCCGCCAGGTACAGGAGAACATGAACCGCCTCAAGCGCTCCTATCAGGCCCAGGTTACCTACAGCCTGCTTGATATCTTCGGTCGGGGCCCCGATGTTATCGAACGAAGGGCTCTGGATCTGCTCAGTAACAAGGCCTCCGCCGTGCTGACCAACGTGCCCGGACCGAAAGAGCCCCTGTACCTGGCGGGCAGCAAGCTGACCCAGCCCATGTTCTGGGTGCCCCAGAGCGGCACCATCGGTATCGGCATGAGCATCCTCAGCTATGCCGGCACCGTGCAATTCGGCATCACCGTGGACAAGGCGATTCACGCTGATCCGGATGCCGTAATGGATTATTTCCGGGAGAGCTTCCAGGCTCTGAGCCACGCGGCTCTGGCCGGACGGCCGGAGGCGGTGCAGCGCCAAGCAAGCTGAGCAGGGGTAGGTATAAATAGCGCAATTAACCCTTGAAGTCCGGTATTCCGGACACATATACTGAGATAACTAAGGGGACGACATGGCTTCGACGCCGGTGGCGAACCCTTGAGTGCATGTCGAGATGGCAGCCAATCTCGTTAATCCAAAGCTGCAACGCAATAGTCGCAAACGACGAAAACTACGCACTAGCAGCGTAAGCTGCTAGTCGTCCTGACCGGGTCGCCCGTAGCCCGGAAGCAACATCTCAGGACGTCATCGCTTACGGGATGCTCCGTTACCCAGAGTTCACTGGTTAACGGCTAAGATTTAAAGAACTCGGTTCTTGCACCCTGGCTCTCGGGTCGCTTGAACTTAAATCAATAGAGAGACGCTAAACATGTAGACCTCAAGGCTGAGTACTGGCGGACGCGGGTTCAATTCCCGCCGTCTCCACCAAACACCCAAAAGGCTCCCGACCCGGGAGCCTTTTTCATTTCTACCCCACAATCCAATCACCACGCATTGTTTAAAATTTGCACACCACCTTTTCCTGTGCTTCTATTTTTCTGAATGATCGATTTCGTTGTTCGACCTTTCGAACCCACCGCCTGCACAGGGAGCCTTCGTGCATCGCGATGTCGCATTGACGTTACATGGAGTTGATTCTGTTATGGCTTACGAAACGATTGATGGTCAGAAGTACGAGAAGGAACTGCTGGACCTGGCCCGCAAGCACACTACGGGGCGCGGGGAAGGCAAGCTTTCCAAGGATGAGGTGGCCGAGTTGTTCAAATCGGCGCAGGACGGGCCCGGGGTCACCGAGACCGAGAAGAATACCCTTGCCTATATTCGCAATGCCTTTGAATTCACGGATGCAGCCGCGGCGGATTTTGATGCGGCCTTTGCCAAGCTCTAGCCATTCGTTCGAAAGGCTCTCAGCGTTGGGAGCCTTACCCTGCCCCACAACTGTAGCCTCTGACCACTTCCCCTGACCTGACCAAGCTGGTATTGCTAGGCCTCACGCATATCCGTATCTACCAAGCCAAAAGGTCTTCGTCATGACAATTCTCATCACAGGCGCCAACCGGGGCATCGGCCAGGCATTAGCCGGGCAATGGCGCGATGCCGGGCAGACAGTGATTGCAACAGCCCGAAGCGCGCCTGGCATGGAGCCTCTGGACGTTACTGATCCGGCCAGTATCGAGGCGCTCGCCAAACGGCTTGATGGACAGCCGATCTCGACCCTGGTCTGCAACGCCGGCGTTTCGCTGGACAAGTTCGATGAACTGGAAACCGGTTATGCCGCCGAGGACTGGGCGCAGACCTTCGCGGTCAATGTCACCGGGGTTTTTCTGGTGGTTCAGGCGTTGCTGGCCAATCTGAGAGCCAGTAAAGATGCTGGTGAAAACCCAAGGATCGCGATCATCGCCAGCAAGATGGGCTCGCAGCAATCGCCCGCTGGCAACCGGTTCATTTATCGTGCCTCCAAGGCCGCGGCCATCAATCTCGGGCGCAATCTTGCCGTGAACCTTGAGAGCGAGGGCATTGCCGTGGGTATCTACCATCCGGGATGGATTGCCACGGATATGGGTGGCGAGTCGGCGGATCTGACCCTTGAGGATGCGGTACCAGGCTTGCGTAAGCAGATTGACGGGCTGACCTTGTCCGAAACCGGTTGTTTCAGGGACTGGGAAGGCCGGGATTGCGAATTCTGAGTACCGGAGGACACCACACCCCATGAACCAGCCGGACGATCCGGAAAACCTCGAGCAATTGCTGGACCGCCTGCGCACCCACACCGATGGCCAGACCGAGGTATCAGTGGCAAACATACTGACGGCGGTCGGGGAACGCTCCTTCGGCCCCGTCACGCTGGCAGCAGGACTGATCGTGATTGCGCCGCTGATCGGCGACATTCCGGGTGTGCCCACCCTGCTCGGGCTTCTGGTACTGCTGACACTGGGCCAGCTGATGTTCCGGCGGCACTCCATCTGGCTCCCATCAACGCTGCTGAACCGCAGGGTCAGGCGGGACAAGCTGATCAAAGGTCTCGACTGGATGGAGAAACCGGCCCGCTACCTGGACCAGTACACCAGGCCGCGCCTGGTGTGGCTCACCCGGGGCCCGGGGCAATATCTGATGGCCCTGATGTGTGTGTCGGTGGCATTGGCCATGCCGGCCATGGAGGTGGTGCCATTCAGTGCCAATGGTGGTGGGCTGGCGCTGATGGCGTTCGGGTTGGCGATGATAGCGCGGGACGGGTTGCTGGCCTTGTTCGCGACGACGGTCACCCTGGGGACCTTCTGGTTTGTGGTGTCCGGGTTGATGGGGTGACAGCGGCGGTCCCTGCCCCCATCACCAACGCCACTCTCCGATTACATCGAAAACCAGTTGCGCTTGATCTGCTCGTAATCGTCGTTTCCGATAACTCCGGCCTCTGCTAGCCGGCGCATTTCCGCGACAGCCAGGGGAATCCGCCGCTTGCCCTCGGGCAGCTGCCGCTGGCCACGGAGTATGCCTTCCCGGAGCTCGGTCAGGAACAGGTCCACCCGCTCGCGGCTCGGGGTGCGGGCGTCGATGGTGAATAACACCACATCGCTGTTGAGGGCCCGGAACTCAAAGACATGTCGGGTAGTGCGAACGGCGAGCGACATGAAGATAACAGCCAGCACCAGCGGCGCGATCAGCCAGGGCAACGGTGCCGGGAAGACCGAATACAGGGCCGCCGGTACGGTCATGCAGATGGCGCCGGCGAGCCAGAGGCCAAGCCGGTAATCCCGGATCTCCCTGGGTTCCTCCTGGACAAAGGTCAGATCAATGACCTGCTCCGGCAGGTCTTTCTTGCGCCGGTTGGTCTGGATCAGCAGGTAATGGCTGCTGAACCGCGTAAACAGTGTGCTGGTTTTCGCGGATACCCGGGTCTGGCGCAGCCGGCGGTCAATCCGCCAGCTGTCCCGGGGCGGGACGCTCCAGCCGTCCCGTTCCATTTCAAGGTCTGGCACGCTCCATCGATCCAGTTCAATTACATCCTCCTGGGTCACAGCAATGGTCACGTTACGTCTCCTTATTATTTTATTGTGTCGGGAATTCGAATTTGTCCGGGTCGTTGTAAATGTGCGCGCCGGTATCGAGCCACTCGGCAATCAGGCGGAGCTCGGCTTCGGTAAGCATGCCCATGTGGCTCTGCCGGATGGCGTCGGTTTCGGCGGTTTCCACCTCGTACTCGTCGTCATCCGGGTCGTTATCGAACAGGCTGAAGAAACGGGCACTGGCGATGGCGCCACGGCCGCTCATCAGTCGGCGGGCAAAGCACACGCCCGGGTCTGGCAGGACGGTCATATCGCCCTGGACACCATCCGGGCACATGGTGGCAAGCTCCGAATCCGCCACTTCGACCCAGTCACCTCCCTCGCTCTGACGGATGTAGTAATCCGGTTCGAACAGCTCGACATAGGATTCGAGCTGGCGGCCATCCCAGGAGGCATTGCCGGTGCCCAGCAGCAGATCGGTGCTGGCACCGCCACCGCCACCGCCGTCCGGGCAGGTTTTGTTCTCGGCCGCCCGATGGCAGTTCTGGCAGGACGTCAGCTGATCAGTGTTCGGATCGATTCGACAGGCATTCCAGATCGGCTGAATGTGCTCCTGGTAATTGATGGTGGCCTTACAGTCCGCGGTCCAGTTGGTCAGACAGCTGGGGTCAGTCACCGGCTTCGGTGTGCTCAGGCCGCTGTAGCGCACCTCGAAGGCCAATGCCGGATCGGGCGGATTGGTCCAGAAATCCTCGAAGTGCATGGTATCCGCCCAGGTGGCCTGCAGGCCCTGGAGGGAGTCCACCAATGCCTGGGCCATGGTGTCTTTCCACTTCACGGCCCGGATCTGCGGATTGGCATTGGGGAACGGCATGCCGTCGCCTGGTGCACCCGGGTTGGCGGAGGCCAGTTCGACATCGGTGCGGGCGTGGGGAATGTCCACTTCCGGGTCGTGGCAGCCATAGCATTTGAGCTTCTCGCCCTCCTCCAGACGCAGTGGCTGGGGATGCTGCATCAGGTAGTTGTAGTTGTAGTCGGGCGCGGCAATCAGATCCACCCGCTTGCCGTACTTGTTCACCACCTCGAAGCTGAAGCTGGTGTCCGCCGGCACCTTGACCAGAGCGGAGCCGTCCGGCTCGACCATAGCGTAGGACAGCACGTCATAGAGGATCCGGTTACCGGAGCCCACCAGCGGTGTCAGGCCCAGAGGTGGCTGCGGGCCATCGGGCGGATTCAGGGTCTCATCGGTTAGAATCGCCTGTTCCAGCTCGGGGGGGATCTGGCGCACACCGACCACCCGGATAAAGCGCTCAGACCGATCATCCGGGTGGGTCAGGCTCGGATCGCGACGGGTTTCGATACCCCCGTCGTACAGCTCGGCCATGTCGGCACCATCCAGATCGTAGATACTGCGGATCTCGAACAGGGCGGTGTTGTCTTCCAGTTGCAGGTCATGGCGCTCGCCGGTGTAGGGCTCGGCCAGTTCGTTGCGATCGGCAATCACGATGTCGGTGTAGAGCGCCTGCTTGTGGCCCTGCACTACCGGCAACCGGGTGTTCTCGGTGGGGTCCACCATCCAGATGCCGTATCGCGGTTCACCCAGGTCCTCGGTGGTGGCGCTACCCTCACAGGGAGTGCTGGTGGTGCCCTCGGTAGTCAGACACTGGGCCCAGCTTGCCAGCAAGCGGGCAGAGCCATCGTTGTAAGGCGCAACGGCGCTGTACCAGCCATTCGGGGACACCTGGTTGGGGTAGAAGTTGACCAGCCCGGGAGTCATGGATTCCTCGGCTTCGCCGATCACGCTTTCGTCCACCGGCTTGCCGACCGCGAAGAAGTTCTTGCTGTTGATCTTCACCACATCGCCGCCGTAGATCGGGTTGTAGAGGTGGCGCATGGTGGTCAGCAGGTTGCCGTCATCCAGCGGAATCGGGTCCATGTAATGGATGAAGGAAGCGTCGGAGAACTCCTCGCTCAGGCTGCCGAAGTAACGGTGCACGTTACCGCCGGCCGGGGTGATGCGGTACATGCTAAGCACGTCTTCCACGAACACCCGCTCGCCCTCGACTTCACCGGCCAGGGACGCGCTGCACTTGTCCTCTACGGTCCATTCCTTCGGATCCTCAAGACCGGAGGGGAAGCCACCACCATTGCCCTGGCCATACCCGCCGCCGTGGGGGTGCTGGTTGAAGTTGGGGTCGTCGATGTTTTCCAGGGTGCAGTCGGTCAGGGTTTCATAGATGCGACCAAACCGGATGAATACCACGTGCCCGTCATTCATGGTGCTGGGTTCGATATCGTGGAACTCACCGAAGGTGATCTGTACCAGTTCGCTGCCATCCGGTTTGACCGAGTGCAGCAGCGAGGCCGGCTCGTCGAAGTCTTCCAGGTACTCGCGCAGGTCCAGCTTCTGCCAGTCACCCCGGGAATGCTGGCGACTGGAGGAGAAGATGATCCGGCCTTCGTTGGTGTAGGTGGGGTTGGTGTCCTCACCGGCGTTGGCCACCAGATCGTCCTCGAAGATCCGGCGCACCTTACCGGTAGCGAAGCTGTACTCAAAAATGTTCCAGGTGAAGTTGTCCGGGCTGTCCGCCGGGCCATGAGCGGCAAACACCATGCGCTCACCGTCCGGTGAGACATCCAGATCCTTGACGTCATATTCCCCGCCGAAATACCCCGCCAGCACGTGGCGTTCGTCCGAGCTCAGTGCAATCCGGTCACGCACCATCAGCTTTGCCCCGGGTTTGAACGCATAGGGCGCTCGGGGGTCCAGCGGCGGCCGGGCGTTGACCGAGGCGGTCTCGCCCATGTCCGGGTAGTCCCGGACCACATAGGCAAAGGGCTGGTCCGAAAGGATTTCCTCCTGCCCTTCGCTGATCTGTCCCTCAAAACATCCGGTCAGCCCGACCAGTCCGAGGCTGGCCAGGGCCAGGAGGCGCAATCCGCTGCTAAATCCGATCATGATGTCTCTCTCCACCTGCACATCTGTTGCACCGGTACCCGGCGGTGGCCGGGCCCGGCGCCTTCATCAACCAGGCATGAAATCAAACTTGTAATTGACGGGGGTGGCCGCCACGTCTTCCGGGCCAAACGAGATCATCTGGATCCGCGCCAGCAGTTTGAGCTCCAGGCGTTGGTCGCCCAGCTGGCTGTCCACCAGCTCGATGTCGGAGATACTGCCGTCCGGCTCGATCACGATGTGGAAGACGAACTTGCCCTGCAGTCCGGGATCGCTTCGCAATGCCCGGTTGTAGAGCGCGTAGATGGCCCCCTTGTGCTGCTCGAAGACCCGCCGGATGGATTCCATGTCCCTGCCACCGGCCACCGTCGAGCTGCGTGCCCCCCCATTGCCACTGGCACCGCTGCCACCACCACCGGAGCCGTTGCCGATAGGGCTTTCCACCGCGGTGGAACCTTTCCCGGCCAGCTGGGTACCGGAGCCGGTATCGTTCATTACCGAGCTGTTCACCCCACCACTGGTTTTGGTGGCCGAGGTGGCCCCCAATACCGAGCGAGCGGCCTTGGCGGCGGCACCGGTTTTCACGTTGGTGTTCCGGGCCTGGAGTTTGGCGACATCCAGAGAGCTACGCAGGGAAGACAGTTCCTTGGAGAACGCCGCGACGCCCATCTTCGAAACCTTTTCCCGGGCCTTTTTCACTTTCTTGGCCGGTGCCGGCTCGGGTGCCGCTTTCTTGGCCTCGGTGGGCTCGGTTTTCTCTTCCTGCTTCACCGGCTCGGGCGGCGGAGGTGGCGGGGCCACTGTGCGTTGCTCGATCAGGACCTTGGCCAGAGTCGGGGGGATCCGCTCCTTCTCCTCCCGGTCGATTTCCGGCAGCGGGAGCCAGGGAAAAATCACCGCCAGCAGCAGGAGCAGCAGCAACAAACGCTTGAGAATGCGTTTGAAGCGACTGTCTTCGTCGCCACTGGCGTCCCAGGGCAATGAAAAGTCATAAGGTGTTGCGGTCATTGCTGTCATCGATTCCCTCCTGTCATGCGCCGCTGCTGCCGGATACCCGTGAAACGGCCATGGAGAGGTCCCGATAGTCCGCCTTGGCGCAGGTCAGCATCACCCGCTTGAGCAGCGCGTAGGGGATTTCCTGGTCACCGAGGATGGTCACGGCACGCCCCAGGCTCTTCTCCCGTTCGGTCAGTTCCGTGCGCTTGCTGGCCTGGAACGTGAGCTCTTCCATCAGGCCATCAATCAGGCCATCGGAGGCAATCACCTCATCCAGGGTTGCCACCGGGCGGCCATCCACGAGGATGTCGTCCTCGGTGATCGTCACCACGGTGGTCTCCTTGGGGCGTTCCTCGGCGGTGGAGTCCGGCAGGGAAACGTCGTTGACCTTGATCAGCTGATTGGCACCGGAGTTCAACAGCAGGAAGAACACCAGGATGGTGAAGATATCCATGAGCGAGACCAGGTTGAGCTTGGCCGGCTTCATGAAGGTCTTGACGCTGCTCTGGAGGCCGAAGGACGTGACCTTGTCGTTCGCGTTCATGACTTACCTCCCTTCTTCGGCGCGTCCCCCAGGGAGATCTCCGGGAACAGCTCGACATCCACCGCATCAGTTACCACGACGGTCTTCGCGACCCGAAGGGTATCCATGGTGGACACCAGGGACTGGTAGGTAACGCCCGGCTCGGACAGCAGCAGGGCATCGTTCTTGGCGATGTTCTTCGCCGCCAGCCGGCGTTTGATCTCCTGCAGCACCTCGGAGAGGGTGCGGAAATCGTGGCGGGCTTCCTCGCCCTCGGCCTCAGGCTCAATCTTGTCGATGGTCTTGACCAGGTTACCGCTGGGGTAATACACCTCGATACCGGACTGCCGCACCACCACTTCCAGCTGTCGGTTCTCCTCGGCACTGGCGGTCTGGGCACCGGTCAGGTCGGGCAGATTGAGCTCCAGAATCGAGATATGGTTGAACACCATACTCATCAGCAGTACCGGCACCAGCACGATCATGAGGTTCATGAACGCCGTGATGTCGATATCCGCCTCTTCCTGTTCTCTGCGTTTTGTAAACATAAGGAATTACCCGCTGTGATCAGGCGTCGGACTCACGCGTGTTAACAGCGCGACGGTTGCTGCGAACGATGGTGTTCAGGGCCTTTACGCCGGCCATTTCGATGCTCTCGACGATTTCCAGAGTCTTGTTCTGCAGCAGGGAATGGATGAGCAGCAGCGGGATCGCCGCGATCAGGCCGAAGGCGGTGGTGTTCATGGCCACCGAGATGGACTGGGACAGCAGCGTGGCCTTGTCCGCCGGATCGGCGTTGGCAACGGCGGTGAAGGCGGCAATCAGACCGATGATGGTACCGAGCAGCCCCAGTAGCGTAGAGACGTTGGCCAGGATGGACAGGTAGTTGGTGCGCTTGGACAGGCGCGGAATGCTCTCCATCACGCCTTCCTGCATGGCGGCGTGGATGTCATCCCGGCGCGGGGAGGCACGCATGGTGTCGAGACCCACGGAAATCAGACGGGAGATCGCGGAGTTGCCGGACTGGGCCGCCCGCTCTGCCTGATCGAATTTGTTTTCATTCATCAGCGGCAACAGTTCGCTGTAGGCGGCCCGGTTGGATTGGTATGCCCGCTTGAGGAAGACCCAGCGCTCAACCGCAATGGCCAGGCCGACAAACAGCACCAGGGCGATGGGGAACATGAAAGCGCCGCCTTCCTGGAAGAATGAAACAATGCTTGTGTAAACGTTCATGGCAGGTCTCCAGACTTTTCTTTTCGTTCGGTTGCAGATTTTCAGTTAGTGCTTTGCCCAGAGGGCCCGTTCGGGGCCTCCAGGGAAAGTTCGTCGTAGAAGCGCATGGTCCGGGCGTGTATGTCCCGATCCACCACTTCGAATACCCGGCCGGACACAGACGTGATCGAGCGGTACAGGTTGTCCGGCCCCTCTGGTGGCTTCCAGGGGATGAAGTAACTCACCGACGGCTGTTCCTGGTCTCCGACAAAGGTACTCTCCAGATCGATGGACTCCTGGGCGCTGGCCGGAGCCGCAATCGCCCCACCCAGACACAGGGTCGCCGCAACGAGCCAGCCGGCCCCTGGATTCAGCATTCCCATGGCACTCTCCTAGTCTTGTTCTTCGCCTAGCCTTGTTCTTCGGTTTCCGGGGAGCCCCCGCCGGTGGCATCCGCTGAGACCGCCTCGCCTTCAGCGCCCTGTTCGGCAGGCACCTCCGGCTCCGGGGGTGGGTTATCAATAAAACTGGTTTCAATACCGGTGCGGCGGCGGATCTCGATGAGCCAGTCCGCCACTTTCGGGTCCGAGCCGCCGGTCAGGAAGTCGTAGGCTTCGTAATGGGGCTGGGCCTCCTCCGGCCGGTTCATGTACAGGTCATAGAGGATGGCCAGGTTCAGGTGCGCCTCGGGAAAGTCGTTCCAGGTTTCCAGGGCCGCCAGGTACGCGTCCCGCGCCCTGGCAAATTCACCCTGGCGCCGCTCGAACACCGCCTGGCTTAGATAGGCGTTGACGTTGGCCGGGTTCACCTCCAGCGCCTTCTGGTAGTACTCCCGGGCCTTTTCGGGCTTCTCCCGCTGTTCCGCGAGCTCGGCCAGCCTCACCCAGGGGCCGGAAAGCTCCGGGAAGTCCTTGGTCATGGCCCAGAACCCTTTGCGGGCCATGCGCAGATCTCCGTCTTTCATCAGGGCCATGGCATCGGCAAAAGCAGCCCTGGCCGCCGGCGGGACGGGCGCCGGCTGCTGGGTGTACGGGTTCGGTGCCGGCACATAGGGAATTTTCTTGCCCTCGGCATCGTAGGCCTGTTGCGGCAGGAACACGCCGCCGCCGCTCTCGGCCGGATCGGCTTGCGGTTCTTCCTGGGCGGGCCCGGATTCAACCATTTTCGGCCCGGATTCGGTCTGCTTGACCGGCAGGACTCCGGCGCAACCGGAGAGCAGGGTCAGCACCAGCAACGCGGCCGGGGTGGATGCCTTAACGGATGCCATCGCCATACGCCACCTTTACTTCCTGTTTGTCGAACCGGGCGGGGTTGAGCTTGGCCATCGCCTCGAAACTCCGCTCGATCCAGGGATTGAATGTGCCGCTCCAGGAGCGCTCGATGTTGGCCTGGTGCACCTCGATGGCCAGGTCCTCAAACGGAATGGCCTGTTCTTCCAGCACCAGCTCGTATTGCATGGCTTCCAGCTGGCTCAGTCCGCTGGGCCGCGGCGCGTCCATCAGCTCCCGGGCAAACTGGCCGTAGAGATCGGCAATGTTGAACGTGGCCCGGGTGGTCTGGTCGAGCACCCCGTAGTCGGCCGCCTGCTGGTAACGGTCCAGGGCGTTCTTGAGCTTCTCGTTCTTGCGTGGAATGCTCTTGTTGAGCGGGTGCTTCAGGCGCACGCGATCAAACTCGATGCGCCAATAGTCGCCGTACTTGTTGTTGGCCCAGGCCGCCAGCCAGGCAGAGCGGTCCGACTGCCAGTTCTCCGGAGCCTTGTTGTGGCCGTCGATGACCCGGCGCAACCAGTACAGGTGGCGGTGGTAGTCGTCCCGGCGCTCGTACAGGTAGGCGACGTGGTAACGGGCTTCCATCCGCGTATCGAAAGGTTCCTCGTAGTCGAAGGCCCACTTTTTGAAGTACTCCAGGGCCTGGTCCTCGTTGCCGGCTTTCTCATACAGCTCCGCCGCCAGGAACAGGGCATCCCGGCGTACGTCGGCGCGGTCGTCGGCCCGGTAGATCTGTTCGTACTCGCTGGCGGCCATCTGCCACTGCTCGTCCTGCTCGTAGGTCCAGGCGATCTTCTGGTCCAGGTCCTTCGCCAGCTTGTGGTTCGGGAACAGTCGGCGCAGTTCGAGCATTTCCGTCAGGGCCGGCTCCCACTCCTCGAGGGTCAGCAGGTGGGTGGCGGCGTCAAACTGAGCCACCACGCGGACGTCGGTCTTCGGAGCCACCGCCTTGATACGCAGGAAGTGGTCGATGGCACCTTCCAGGTCCTTGGCGGCCAGGGCCTGTTCACCCTGCTTGTAAATGGTGACCGCCATGCGCTCGGTAACCGCCTTGAACTCGGGGTCGTCCAGGTCGATGAAACGCAGCTGGTTGCGGTAGCCTGCCTCGGCCGCGGTAAAATCTGCCAGCTCGTACTGACTGTGGGCGATGACACCCCAGGCGGTGCGGTTGAGCTCGCGATCCACCTCACCGGCCTTGCTGACGATGCTGGTGGCCACTTCCAGGGCTTTTTCATAACGGCCCAGGGCGAACAGCTCTTCCGAGGTCTTGGCCAGCACGGCACCGGAGCGTTCGTCATCCCGGAAGGTCTGCACGAATCGCAGCTGGCTCTCCACGCCCTTGCTGCGCCAGTCACGGAGCCGCTCGCTGTCCTTACCCGCCTGGGCGATCAAACGCTCGGCCTCTTTCTGGTAGGCGATGATGGCGGCATAGCCGGCATCGGCACCGAATTCGGAGTTGCCGAACTCGTAGGCAGTGCGCTCGTAGTGGGTGATGGCGGTGGGGTAATCGCCACCATCGAAGGCGGCTTCGGCGCGCATGTAGACCATTTCCGGGACCTTCGGGTCGTTCGGGAAGGTCTGCTCAAACTCGCCGTAGAACTGGGCGGCTTTCAGGAAGCTGGTCTGGCGAGTGGCTTCGGTGGCAGCCACGGCAGACGCCTTGATCGCGCCATCCGCCAGTTCCCGGGTCAGGCGCTGGCCGGTGGCGTGGTAGTGCCGGGCCAGTTCGTCGATGAAGGTCTTCAGGTTGGGAATGACCTTGGCTTTCACCTCCGCCGGTTTGGTCTTCCAGAACTCGGAATGAACGCCGTAGTTGCGCACGTAGTTCTCTTTCTCCGGCAGCACCTGCTGGGAGAACTCGCCATCGACATAGGCACGGATCATCTCGGCGTGCATCTCCGGTGCCCGCTCGGAGTCCGGGTTCTGCACCACGAAGGCCCGGAACGAGGACGCGGAATCCTCATACCGTTCCTTCTCCAGGTAGTGCTGGCCGAGGCTGGAATAGAGAATCCAGGTGTACTTCTTCGCCTCCGGCCGGTTGGCGAACATGCTGTCGATCTTCGAGGAGCCGCCGGCATAGGCCAGCCCCACACTCATGATGCGCAGGGTGTCGTCCACCAGGGAGCGATTGACCTTGTCCAGCTTCTCGATCTTGCCGTCCTCCGGCACCAGCCGGTCGAGGACGCGGGAGAAGGACATCAGGCTCCGGTCGTAATCGGACAGCTTGTACTGGGACCAGCCAAGCAGATACCAGGAGTTGTTCAGGAACGCGGATTCCTGGCCGATGGCCACCACCGAACGGTAGGCCTGTTCGGCCTGCTCGTATTCCTCGTGCCGGAAGTGGATATCGCCCTTGCGGAAATACACCTCCGCCAGCCGATGTGAGTGCGGATGCTCGGTGATGAACTCTTCCAGCACGGCCTTGGCTTCCTGGTCGCGGCCATCCAGATCGTAAGCCTTGGCCAGCTGGTACATGGCCTCGGCATTGCGCTCGGAATCCGGGTACTTGTTGAGCAGCTGGTGATAGGCGGTGATCGCTTCCGGAAAGTAGCCATCCTCGCCCGGCATCACGCCGCGCAGCTGATCGTAATCCCCCTCCAGCATGTACACGCTGGCAATCCGGCGCTCGATCTGCTCGTACAGCCGCCGGTCCTCGATGGTTTCCAGCAGTTCCCGGTATTCCCGGCGCACGTCTTCGTGCATCACCCTCGGCAGGGGCACATCCTCCAGTGGCTTTTGTTCCTTCTGGAGACTGGCAATGGTCGAGGGATTCTGGAAGGTGCCACAGCCGCTGACCATGACCGCCAGCATGAGGAGACTAGATCGTTTCATCGCCGCTTCCCTCCTCTGGAGACGGTTGGCTTTGCGCCTGTTCGGGAGCTGGATCGACAGGCACCTCCTCGTCCGGATTCAGTGTCTGCAGGGACCGGTCCAGAATGCGCACCTTGGCCAGCTGGGCTTCCACCTGGTACTGCCTGAGCCGCTGCTCGTGGATGTCCAGTTCGGTGGTAACCAGCGCCAGCATCACGTCTTCCAGGCGAACGATCAGACCCTCGGTCTGGACCAGCCGGGCGTCCACCTCGGCCATCATGCGAGTGACCGACCGCTCGAAATAGCTGTTGTCCGAGAGCGCCTTGCTGCCCTGGAGCGCGGCCAGCGCGCTTTCAGCCCGGGTGATTTCGAAGGAGAGGTCCTCCAGCAGCCACTCGATGGACTCTCGCTTGTCTTTCGGCAAACTGGCCAGGCGGGCCTTCAAGGCCTCGCGGCGATCCCGGGCATCGGCCAGGGAACGGGAGATCAGGCGTACCCGGTCGCCGTGGCTCGGGCCACCGGCACTGCCGGCGCGGGCGGTCAGGATGGTGTCAAAGTCGGATCGGCGGTCTTTCCAGCGCTCGAGGTTGTTGCGAATGGTGTACAGATCCCGCAGATCCTTCAGTACCGACTGGAAACTGTGGTCCGACATCAGTTCCACCAGGAACGGCGAGAGGCGGTTCACCGCTACGGCCGGCGCCTTGCCAAACCAGTCACTCTCGTCCAGCACGTCATCGAGGTTGCGGACAAAAAGTTCCAGCACATCGGCGTCCTGCAGGCCCTCCCGAGCCGTTTGCAGGTCCCTCAGGGTGGTCCGGAACTGCCGGTCCGCGGCAATAAATCCCTTGGCGGCGCGACCTTCGAGGCCCATGCGCTCGTAGACATGGGGGCGCAGTAGGATGGCTTCCTGCACTTCCGGCAGCGCCAGGGAGCGGGCAGTCAGCACGTCCAGCGGGGCCAGGGCCCGTCGGAATTCACCGGCATTGATGGCCATCCAGCTCGCGCCCAGCAGGCCCCGGTTGGAGTAGGCACCGGTGGTGTTGATGCTGGCCAGCTGCAATCCTGCGTTCAGGCTGTCCTCGTGACTGGCGTAGACATGGGCCAGGGCCATGCGTGCGCGATCCGCCAGGCGCTGCAGTTCGGCAGACCCGTCGTTAAGCTCCAGGACCCGGTTCAGGGCACCGATGGCGTCGCTGGTGCGGCCCTGACCTTCCAGGGCAATGGCGAGGTTGAAGTAGAAGTAGGGCGCGTAGGGGCTGTCCTCACTGATGGTGTCGGCCACCGTCTTGCTGTCGTCCAGATAGCCCAGCTTCACGTTGACCAGCGCGGCCAGGTAGCGGTACTCGGCATCGACGCTATCGGGCAGCTCACCACGGATCTGGTTCAAGTTGCGGGCAGCGGTGTCGGCCTCACCGCGCAGATACTGCATCTTGCCCAGGTAGAACCGGGCCCGGTTGCGCACCGGCTCGCTGAGGTTACTCTCCGCGAGGCGGTCAAAGATAGATTCGGCCTGCCCATCCAGACCGTAGGACAGGCTGACACCGCCCTTGAGCAGCTCCGGGTAGGTACCATGGTTGGCGATGCCACCATGCTCCTCGGCCCAGGCATACTCGACCAGGGTTTCAAAATAGTTCTGCTGGTAGTACTGGAACAGGACCGCGCCGTACTTGAGATCCCGGGCTTCCGTTTCGGACGCCGACACCATCGCTGCCGACGGTAAAGCGAGCATCAGTGCCGCTACCGTCCGGAGGGATTTTGCCTGCTGAAGTGCGCGCCGGAGAATCATGGCTTACCACTCCCGGACCATGAATTCGGGCTGCTGACGGGCTTCGGAGTCAGCCACGGCCAGCTCGACGAACTTGGGGCCCTGCTCCTTGGTGAACCTCAGGCTGCTGCCACGCTTGTACTCGCGGCCATTGGGCCCCTGGCCGACGAAAAACGCGGACAGGGTGTGCTGACCCGGGCTCAGATTGCCCAGGTACAGCTGGTGCTTGCCGCCCTTCGCCAGGGCCTGGCGTTCTTCGGCGCTGTACAGGTAGGTGGACACCACGCGGTTATCCAGGCGCAGCTCGACCCCTTCGAGGCGGAAATACTCACCGACATTCAGGGAAACGAAAACGTGGAACCGGGTATTGGCCGGGAACAGCAGATCTTCCTCGAGCACGCGAAGATCCTTGTTCAGGGTGACCACGGTCTGTTTGAGATCCTGGATATCCCGGGACAATTCGTTCACCGCCCGCTGCGCCCGCTCCCGGCTTTCCCGGACGGACAGCGGAGTCTCGATGATGCGATCCAGGGCCACGCCCGCTGCAGATTCTCCGGATTCCTCCTGGCCTCCGCTTGCCGGCTCGGCGGCATAGACCGGCCCGGCCGCAAGGGCCAGGCACAACACCACCAGAATCCCAAGACGGCTCCACAACACGGTGCCGGCAGCACCACTCAGTCCATTTTTAAATTGAAAAGCCACCATCCTGCTCCTGCGCCGGCTTGCCTGGGGCGTACACCGACAACGCTTAATGAACATTCAGGGGACTGACTTTCAGGTTGCCCGACTTTGCTTCCGAAGGCTCTTTTTCGCGGCCTCTTTCTTTTGGAGCAGTCAGGTTCTTTTCGGGAATGCTTCAATCGTCAAATTGTGTGAAATACGCTAGCACAGGTTCCCGAAATAAAAACGAATGATTTGACTTCTGATTTTGTTTCTGTGGAGGCCATCTCAAAAAACCGAAGTGACAGTTGCCCAACGCCGGAATGGCGGCCAAAGTTCCCCGCAATTCAAAATTTTTTTGTTTAAAAACATTTATTTACATTGTTTAACGTATTTTTACATTTAACGCGGGTGGTCAATCTGGTGATCAGGATGACGTGCAGAACCACATCTCGATTGCGCCGGTCTTGCCGGGGCGATTTCAGAAACCGGTGGGTACCGGCATTGTCCACGGCGCTGTTGCTGACCGCCGGAATCCCCCCCGGGGTATCACAGGCTGCGGATCCCGCCCCTGTCCTGGAGGTGGCGGATCCCTTTATCGAGCTGCACACGGCACCCGGCCGGGGCTATCCGGTTTTTCATGTGATTGAAAAGGGCGAACAGGTCGAGCTCCTGAAACGGAAAACCAACTGGTACAAGGTGAAAGCCGTTTCCGGCGAAACCGGCTGGACCAAGGCCACGCAGCTCGGTCGCACGCTGCAACCGACGGGCCTTCCCGCGGATCTGCCCGAGATCACCCACGGCCAGTACCTGGAATCGAGCTGGCGGGTTGGCTTTACCGCCGGCATATTTGAGGAGTCCCCGAGTTTCAGCCTGACCGCCGGCTATCGGCCCCTGACCTGGCTGGGCGCCGAACTGGAGGCGGGCAAAATCTATAACCAGTCCGTAACCAGCGACTACTACGGCGCCAATCTGGTGATTGAGCCCCTGCACCAGTGGTCCCTCACCCCCTATGCCCTCGCCGGCTACAGCCAGTTCTCCTTTGATGCCCGACAGAAAGTACTGCTGAGCGAGCTCGGCGATGCCGATGGCGTCACCTTTGGCGGCGGACTGGGTTACTACATTGGCAGGAATTTCCTGATTCGGGCCGAGTACCGGGTGTACTCGGTGTCGTCCAATTCTGACAGCACAGGTCTAAGCGAATGGAAAATCGGTCTCAACACCTTCTTTTGAGTACCCGCACGCCGCGGGTTATCAGTACTGCGCTGTTAACCGGGCTGCTGTGCCTGTCGCCGATGGGGCCGGCGCAGGCGCAGGAGGGAGGCTCGGCGCCGGTGCAGGTCATCGAGCCTGACATCGAGCCCAGGAGCATCAGCGAAGCGGATATCGATGCGGAGTTTTTCGAGGTTGGCGCCTTTGCCGGGATGCTGACGATCGATAACTTCAGCAGCGAACCACTTGTTGGCGTCAGCGCTGCATTCCACGCCACCGAGGATTTCTTTCTGCAGTTCAACTACGGCATGAGTGAAGCCGGCCTCACCTCCTTCGAGGAACTCAGTGGTGCCAACGTCCGCCTGCTGACAGACGAGGATCGGGACTACAGCTACTACGATTTCCTGGTGGGCTACAACATCTTTCCCGGGGAGATCTTCTTCAGCGATTCACTGACCTTCAACTCGGCGTTCTACCTGGTCGGTGGCGTCGGCAACACCGAGTTCGGTGGCGAAAGCAATTTCACCACCACCGTCGGGACCGGGTTCCGCATCGTGCTGCTGGACTGGCTGACGGTACACGTCGACTTCCGTGACCACATGTTCGACAGCGACCTGATCCGGGAATCCCAGCTGACCCACAACATCGAGCTTTCTTCAGGCATCACCCTGTTCTTCTGATCCCCGGCCAGCCCGGATCGCAGGGCCAGCACTCAGCCCTGGCCCAGGTCCTCGAAAAAGGCCCTGGTATCGGCGCGGATTTCGTCGAGCCGGGCCTCCCAATGATCCCGGTACTGCGCCCAGGTCTCACTGCTCAGACGGGACAGGTTCTCTCCCGCCTCGGCCACTGCCCGGGTTGCCTCGGCCAGATGCTCTGCCGTCGGCTCATCCAGAGCCTCAGCTTTCTGATCCAGATCCCGTGAGGCCTGCTCCAGGATCACCCGGTCTTCCTGGGGCGCCTGGTCGTTATCCTCGAGGGATTCGTTCAGGGATTCTTCCAGGTCTTTCATCGCCTCCTGGAGTGCCTCGGCGAAGTCTTCCATGGCGCTCTCTGCCCGGAGCCGGAGCTCGTCGGAATAAGCTTCCAAGTCCCGGGAAAGCTCGTTCATGCGGGCTTCAAGGTCTTCGGAAGATTCGGAGAAGCTGGCGGAGAGTTTCTCGCCCAGGCTGTTGAGCTGGCCCATCAGGCCACTGAACGGGGAAGGATTGAGAATGGCATCGCCGGTGCGCTGGTAATCCACCAGCCATCCCTCGGCGGTGGACACCAGGTAGGTTTCCAGTTCCAGCCGTTCGCCTTCGGTGCCTTCCTCTGTGGGCAGGCGGGTTACGATGGTGGCTTCCCGCTCCTCGATCACCACCCGGCCGAAGGAGGGAACCGCGTTGGTCCAGTCCCGCTTGTAGGCGTCAAACTGCTTTTCATCCGTCAAGGTGGACAACGCCACCACATCACCGGCGTCGTTTTCGGCCATGGCTTGCCAGAAGGCGGCCGCCACTTCCTGGGGAGTTTCAGGCTTGCTGCAACCGGCCAGCAGCAAAAGACCGGCGATCACCGCCAGCCATGGGAATCGGGAGAACATCATTGCGTACATCCTTCGGTTAAATCGATCGCAATGATACAACGCTAAAGCCTGCTGGTCAGTTCCGCCAGTTCCTCGTCAAACACCCGACGGTTTTCGCTGTAATCCACGGGCACATCCACCAGGTGAACCCCGCCGGCGGCCAACGCGCGATCCAGGGTCGGACGAAGGTCCTCGGTGCGCGAAACCCGGTGACCGGTGGCGCCGTAGGATTCGGCGTATTTCACGAAGTCCGGATTGCGGTAATCCAGCCCGAAATCCGCCAGGCCTTCCTGGGCCTGCTTCCACTTGATCATGCCGTAGGCGCTGTCATTGATGATCAGCACCACCAGGTTGAGGTCCAGCCGCACCGCCGTCTCCAGCTCCTGGCTGTTCATCATGAAGCCGCCATCGCCGCAGATGGCCATCACCTTCAGGTCCTGGTACAGCATGGACGCCATCATGGCGCTGGGCAGTCCGGCGCCCATGGAAGCCAGTGCGTTGTCCAGCAGCACAGTGTTGTTGTCGTAGGCCGGATAGTTACGGGCGAACCAGAGCTTGTACATGCCGTTGTCCAGGGCAATGATGCCATCCTCCGGCATCACCGCCCGCACGTCGTGGACAATGCGCTGGGGAATCACCGGGAAGCGATCATCCTCGGCCTTGTCCCGGAGGTGCCGGTCGACGGCGGCCTTCACTTCCATGAACCGGGTGAAGTCGTGGTTGTGGCAGATGCCACAGTTCTCCGCCATGTACTCGACACTGTTGGCGATGTCACCGACCACCTCGTGCTGGGGGAAGTACACCGGGTCCACGTCGGCCCCGGAGAAGTTCACGTGGATGACCTTCTTGCCACCCGGCTGCATGAAGAACGGCGGCTTCTCCACCACATCATGACCGACATTGATCACCAGGTCGGCGTGGTCGATGGCCCGGTGCACGAAGTCTCCGGCTGAGAGGGCGGCGTTGCCGAGGTAACGGGGGTGGCGCTCGTCGACCACGCCCTTGCCCATCTGGGTGGTAAAGAACGGGATGTTAGTGGTGTTCACCAGGTGAATCAGTGCCTGGGAGACCCGCTTCCGGTTGGCACCGGCCCCGATCATGATCAGGGGATGCTTTGCCTCACGAAGCATGTCGCAGGCAATCTCCAGGCTCTTCTGGCTGGCCGAGGGGCGCCGGGCATCGCTGGGTGCGAAGATATGGGTGTCCGGTGCCGGCCCTTCGGCGGCGATGTCCTCCGGCAGTTCCAGGTGCACCGCACCGGGGCGCTCCTCCGAGGCCAACCGGAACGCTTCCCGGACCTTGGCCGGAATGGTATTGGCATTGGAGATCTGGCGGGTGTACTTGGTGAGCGGGCGCATCAGGTCCACCACGTCGAGGATCTGGAACAGCCCCTGCTTGGAGGATTTGATCGGCTTCTGCCCGGAAATCATCATCATGGGCATGCCACCGAGCTGGGCGTAAGCGGCCGCGGTGACCAGGTTGGTAGCACCCGGCCCCAGGGTGGACAGGCAGACCCCGACCCGCCCGGTCAGGCGACCATAGGTGGCCGCCATGAAACCCGCCGCCTGTTCATGGCGGTTGAGGATCAACTGGATATCGCTCTCCCGGAGCGCCTCCAGCAGATCCAGGTTCTCCTCGCCCGGTACTGCGAAGATGTACTTTACGCCCTCGTTCTCGAGGGCCCGGACGAACAGTTCCGCCCCGTTATGCGGCGTGGCTTGCGCGTTGGTCATACTCTGCTTCCCCGTCAGGCCGATTTGCCTCCGAGCATAGCATTCTTTCGGACACAGCCGGCAATCAGTCGGTGCGGGGAGGCTCGGCCTGTAGACTGTCCGAGGGCACCCGGTCCACGCCCCAGCTCCGGTAAATCGCATCAAGCACCCGGGTCAGTTCGTCCTGGCTGACATCCGCCGGCTCACCCCGTTCCAGCGGATCAAAGTGGAAAATGTAAAGCCGGGAGGTGAACTGCTCGAACGGCAGGGACGACTCGCCGAAACGCTCGCCATGGCCCGCAGTACTCACTCGCACCTCATCGCCCCAGTTCTGGCCGCTGTCGTTGTTGGGGTTGAAGAAGTAGACCCGCATCTGGCCCTCAGGGTCCAACGCCACCCGCAGGATGGTGATGGCGTGCCAGCCGATAAACCGGGCCGCGCTGTCGGTGACGGCAATGCCGGCGGGCTGGGGATGGATCAGCGGCTGGTTGCCGTTGTAGTAAGGGTGGTAACTGGCATAGAAGTGGCGAATGAAGCCCTCAGGGTTATCCAGCTTGCCGGTACCCACATCCACGTTGATAGCGAAACCCCGACCCGCGGACCAGCCGTGGAACTCCGGGTTCACCCAGCGATGGGGATCACCCTCACGGCCAGCACAGAGCCGGCCCATCTCGGCATAGATTCGATCCAGGTGCGGCACCACCACCAAGGACACCGGATCGAGATCCAGGGTGACCTCGGAGGCGACACCACCGGCACTTTGTGCCGAAGACACCGGTTTGCCCTCGAAGTGCATCATGATTTCGTTGTCACGGGCCGCCCAGGCCACCATTTGCAGCAGGTAGTCCGGATCGTTGTAGGCCCACATCGACAGGGCACGGGCCGACTGACAGGTGGGATTGTTGCCCTGCCCCACACCCAGCGGCTGGCCCAGCATGTTCAGCACCCCCTGGATCAGCCAGGCCGCCGGCTGCGGCTCGTAGCCATAGGCCAGCTGCAGGCGTTCGCGGGCTTCCGGACACAGGGACAATCGGATCTGGCGCCACAGCGCCGGGGCCACCGGTGGCTGGTACAGGATGCCCCGCTCCAGCATCAGCGCCAGACCATACAGACCCTGGGCGGTCTCCGGGAAAATACCCTCAAAGATCAGGGTGTGGACCAGTTCCCGATAACACAACAAGCAGTCACGGCCGGTACTGGACAGGCCCAGGGCCTCGCTCAGCAAGGCATCCTGGTCTTCCAGGATAAAACGCACGAAGGCGGCGTGATACGGCGATACCAGACCGGTGTCGTGCATCGACCGGGCAAAGCCGGTGGCCTCGTTCTGCAAGGCCTGGGCATCCATGGATTCCAGCCGTTGGCCATAGACCACGGTGCCGGGATCCTCGCTGCAGGCCCGGGTCGGGCCATAGAGGCTGGAGATCAGGCGGTCCGCACCCCGGCCGGAGCTGCCAAGGTCGGCGTTCGGGTCTGCCCGGCACAGGGCGATCTGGGTAATCATCCGGCGCACATCGGTGACCTGTATCGGCCGCTGCTGCAGGATGCGCCAGATTTCCTCGATCAGGCTGTCGATCACGTGCTCATAACCGATATGGTGCGCCACGTACTGGACCACCGCCTGGCTGATCAGGGCCAGCTTGCCCTGCTCCCGTTCCGCTTCGCCGGTCATGCCGAACAGCAGGCCGAGATTGATGGCAAGGACCTGGGTCAGGTAATGGTGGGCCTGTTCCGAGGAGACCGAAGGGTGCAGATAGAGCCCCCGGGCCACCGCCAGCAGGCGCAACTCGCTGAAGGCCTCAACCACCACGGTATCGGCATTCGTGCTCTGAAGGGAGTGGGTGGTCAGCGACGGCAGCAGGATGCCCGGCTCAGCCCAGTCGGTGCCGGCGAAGACACCCGCCTGCTCCAGCCGTTGCGCACGCTCCTCAATCGCCTGGCAGCCACCCGGCTGCAGAAGCACCCGGCGGGCAATATCGAATACCCGCGGGAGCTTGCCGGCCCTGGCAAAGGACCGGCTTTCTTCAAGAGCCTGGATCGACTCATCAAGTCTTTGCACCAGCTTGTCAAAGTTCACTGCCGGTGCTGCACTGCCCGGTTGGTGATCGTTCAAACGACGTTCTCCTGAGGGCCTGCACCAAACCCGTTTGTTATTGATTGCTCTCCCGATTATACATAGAAATCGAGCTCTTCCTGATGTTTCAGCAAATCCCGCATCCGGTAAGGGTCATCACCGAAGAAATAGACCAGGCCCCAGTGGGTACCGAAAGCGGTGCGCTTGGTGACCGTCTCCTCCACCGGAGGGGTGAGCTCGTGGCTTTCAAAGTAGTCGTCGTTCTCGGTTTCTTCCGGAATCTCCAGCCGGCTGACCACCCGACGCCTTGGGTAAACCCCGAAGCATCCGGCATAGCCCTTGGCATCGACCACCTCTTTCGGGAAGAAGGCGGCAATCTCCTCCTCCGTGGTTTTGGGATCAAAGGCCAGGATCAGGCCCTGGTAGGCATTGAAGCCATAGGCACGTTCCAGCAACTCGAACACCTTGAAACCGGGCGGACGATAGGCCACCTCACCGAAGTACATGGTGCCGTCGCTGGTGACAAAGTACTCGGGGTGAACAAAACCGAAGTCGATATCGAAGGTCTTGATCAGCTTTTCGATTTCCTTGGTGATCTGCGCCCGGTATTTCTCCAGATCCGGTGTGGCCGGCACGAACACCGAGTAACCGAGGGTGACGTATTCGGAAATGTTCAGGAACCGGATCTTACCGTTATGAACCCAGGCCTCTACGGCGAATTCCCAGCCATCCAGGTGCGACTCCATCAGCACCGGGAACTCCTCGTCCGGGATGGTATCCACCTCGTCCGGTGTACGGATCACCCGGTGACCCAGGCAACCAGCCTTGTCGAAGGCCTTGAGATGAATCGGGTCGTTGGGGTCACCGTCCAGCTTCAGCAGGGTCTGGTTTACCCGCTTCAGGAACCGGATGACGTCGTCCCGGTCGTGGGCTTCCTCGAAAATACCCACTCGAATACCACCGAGCTGTGCCCGGCGCTTCATCAACGCCTTGTCCCGTAGGAGCATGGCCTGACCAAACAGGCGAGGTTTATCCATAAGAACCGAGTTGATAGCGCCCGCCCACTCGACGGTCTCCTCGAACAGGGGGATAGAAACATCGACGCCCATTTCCTTCAGGGTCTGGGCGATTTCAAAGGAGCGATCGTTGAGCCTCTCGAAGTTCCAGGGCACATAGGGAATATTGTGCTCCTCACAATAGGCCTCCGCCCAGTCGGGAGCCACCACCACGTACCGGCGATCAAACTTGTCCGCCGCCTCGACGGCATTCAGACTCCAGCCGAGTAACGCGACGTACCCCTTGTCCGGGTCGTACTTGTGTTCACTCATAGGCTCTCTCCTTAATCTACTGGGTGTCTATTTACCCTAGGCTTCCTGAGATAAATCGCAACCGGTGTGGTGGGTGGGGGCATAAAAAAACGCGGCGGACAGCTGGTTAGACCCACTGTCCGCCGCGTTTTCGGCCCTATCTATACTGATTGGTTATATCAGGCGAGCTTGAGGGTTGAGAGTGTCCGCTCCCGTACCTTGTTGAGCAGCGCTTCGTCCTCCACCAGGGACTGGCCATAGGACGGTACCAGATCCCGGATATGCTCCTGCCACTGGGCGGTTTTCATTTTCTCCGGGAAGCAGCGCTCGATCACGTCGAGCATGGCGTTGGCTGCGGTAGACGCACCAGGAGAGGCACCCAGCAGGGCCGCCAGGGTGCCGTCTTTAGCCGCGACGATCTCGGTACCGAACTCCAGCTTGCCACCCCCGTCTTCGGTCTCCTTGATGATCTGTACCCGCTGACCGGCCATCTGGAGCTGCCAGTCCTCTTCCCGGGCATCCGGGAAAAAGTTACGCAAGGAGGCCACCCGGTCACTGTGGGACTGGAACACCTCGCCGATCAGGTAGCGGGTCAGGTCCATATTGCTCTTGCTCACCGAGAGCATCGGCTTGAGGTTGGTGGCACGCACCGAGCCGATCAGGTCAAAGATGGAGCCCTGTTTCAGGAAACGGGTGGTAAAACCCGCGAACGGCCCGAACAGCAGAGCCGGCTCACCGTTGATGATACGGGTATCCAAGTGCGGCACAGACATCGGCGGCGCGCCGATCGGGGCCTTGCCGTAGACCTTGGAGTTGTGCTGCCCGACGATGTCCGGCTTGCCACATACCAGCCACTGACCACTGACCGGGAACCCACCGTAGCCACGCGCTTCGTCGATACCGGATTTCTGCAACAGCGGCAGTGCACCGCCACCGGCGCCCAGGAATACGAAACCGGCTTCAAGCTTGGTCAGTTCGCCGGTCTTCTGGTTCTTCACCCGCACTTTCCAGCGGCCGTTGTCGCGCTGGTCAATATAGTGCACCGGACAACTGAGCATCAGCTCGAAGTTGTCCTGGGTCTCCAGCCACTTCACCATGCTGCGGGTCAGGGAGCCGAAGTCCACGTCCGAACCGTGATTGATCCGGGTAGCGGCCACGCGCTGCATGGGGTCGCGGTGGTTGACCACCAGCGGCATCCACTCCTCCAGCACATCCGGAGACTCGGTGTATTCCATTTCCCGGAACAGGTGATGGGCACTGAGTTTTTCGTGGCGACGTTTCAGGAACGCCACGTCTTTTTCGCCCCAGACAAAACTCTGGTGTGGCGTGCGGTTGATGAAGGACTTCGGGTCGGGCAGAACGCCCTGCTCGACCAGGTAGGACCAGAACTGCAGGGAAACCTCGAACTGGGCGTTGATCTTCAGCGCCCGCTCGATGGCCACGTCGCCATCGTCGGTTTCCGGGGTGTAGTTGAGTTCGCAGTAGCCGGCGTGGCCGGTGCCTGCGTTGTTCCATCCGTCCGTGCTTTCATGGGCAACGTGGTCAAGACGCTCCACCATGACGATGTCCAGCGACGGATCGAGCTGTTTGAGCATCATGCCGAGGGTGGCGCTCATGACGCCACCGCCGACCAGCACTACGTCTGCCTGTCTAACGGCCATTGGTTTGTACCCTGGTTAGTAATGAACCTGTTCGCACCGCCACGATCAGCAGCGGCGCCTGTCGGAAGCCGGTCTCGCGTCAGGTAAAGTACGCTGCCGTGTGCTCCCGGTCTGAATTTGCGCGCGATTATCCCGATTTTCGCCGAAATAATAAATTGCGAATGTCAACCGTTGCGATCCTGACGGCCTTGGGCCTACGTGCTTCCGGTGCTGTGTGTCTGTTACGGACAGTGGCTCCCTACGGCTCAAACGTCTACAATCCGGCGCGTATTTTCTGGCCTGCCTGAGGCCTTGCCAGAGTCACCACCTTCGGGATGTCCAATGTCCGTTCTTGATGCTGTTCTGATTATTCTTGCTGTCCTGGCGCTGCTTGGTGTGATCTTTGAAGAAATCACCCACGTCAACAAAGCCAAGGTTACGCTGTTTTTCGGCACGCTGGCCTGGATGCTTTTATTCCTTTTCAGCGACTCACCCCGGCAGACCGGGGCCATCACCACCGGGCTCACGGAAAGCATCGCTGAAATCGCCAGCCTCTGGCTGTTCCTGGTCGCAGCGATGACCTTCGTCGCCTACCTGAACAAAAAGGGAATGATCGAAAACGTGATCTATCTGATCATGCCAAGGCAGGTAAGCGAGCGACGACTGCTGTTCCTGACCGGTTTGTTTTGTTTCATTTTCTCGTCTTTAGCAGACAATATAACTGCCACTTTAGTCTCATGCTCCCTGATTCTGACCCTGAATCTGGAGCTGAAAAAGCGCCTCCAGTTCGTCACCCTGGTGGTCTTCGCGGTGAACTCCGGCGGCGTTTCCCTGATCACCGGCGATGTCACCACGCTGATGATTTTCCTGGCGGACAAGGTGGAAATACTGACCTTGCTGACCCTGGCCATCCCCGCCTCCATCACTGTTTTCATTCTCGCGATTTTCCTCTCAAGAGGACTGACAGGAACTGTGACCCTGCGTTCCAACACCACGCCGGTACGGAAAGTGGATGCCGTGATCAGCGCCCTGTTTTTGTTAACAATCCTGAGCACCATTGCCGGCAATGCCCTGTTCAGTATTCCACCGGTTCTCACTTTCCTCTTCGGCCTCTCGATCATGTTCCTGGTCTCCCGCTTCATGAGCAATGACTCGGACCTGGACCCGATCCTCGATTACATCCGGGTCATCGAATTCGAGACCCTGCTGTTTTTCCTCGGCATCCTGCTGCTGGTGGGCGTGCTCAAGGAAATCCATGCCCTGGATTCCCTCGTGGCCATCTACGATCTGCTACCCCCGTTATACGCCAATTACCTGATGGGAATCTTCTCGGCAGTTATTGATAATGTGCCGCTGACTGCTGCACTCCTGAAGGCGGGCATCACCATGACACCGGGAGAATGGATGGGGCTGACCTATGCGGTTGGCGTCGGCGGATCTCTGCTCATCATCGGTTCCGCGGCCGGCATCGTAGCCATGAGCAAGATTGAAGGCCTGACCTTCGGCGCATACATGCGGTATCTTGGCCATCTTCTGGCCGCCTACACCCTCGGCTACGCCGGGGTCTATATGCTTGGAAAATTCATAAACTGAGGTTTTATCATGTTGATGGCTATTGGCTCGATCATCGCAGGCCTGGTGCTGCTGGTCTGGAGCGCGGACAAGTTTGTCGAGGGGGCTGCGGCGACCGCCAAACATCTGGGCATGCCGACCTTGCTGATCGGCATGGTGATCATCGGCTTCGGCACCTCCGCGCCCGAACTCGCGGTGTCCGCCATGGCGGCGGCCGACGGCAACCCGGGCCTGGCACTGGGTAACGGTTACGGCTCCAACATCACCAACATCGCGCTGATTGTCGGCCTGACTGCCGTCATAGCCCCCATCGCAGTGCATTCCCAGGTCATCCGCAAGGAACTGCCCCTGCTGGTGATCCTGACTCTGATCGCCGGGTCCCAGCTGATCGATGGTAGCCTGTCCAGGCTGGACGGCGCTGTCCTGCTGCTGGTGTTTGCCGGGGTAATGGGCTGGTCCATCTTCCAGGGCATCCGTGGCAAGGACGATCCGCTCGGCGGAGAGACCGAAGCTGAGATCATCGCCCATCCCATGCCCCTGAAGTCTGCCATCCTGTGGCTGGTGATCGGCCTGGTGCTGCTGGTGGTCAGCTCGCGGATGCTGGTGTGGGGCGCCGTGACCATCGCCCAGAGCCTCGGGGTCAGCGATCTGGTGATCGGCCTGACTATCGTAGCTATTGGCACCTCACTGCCGGAGCTGGCTTCGGCTCTGGCTGCGGTCAAAAAGAACGAGCATGACCTGATCCTCGGCAACATCCTGGGATCGGGCATTTTCAATACCCTGGCGGTGGTGGGGCTGGCGGCCGCGATCGAGCCCCTGAAAGTGGATCCGGAGGTGCTGTACCGGGACTGGACACTGATGCTGGCGGTGACGGTGGGTCTGCTGATCATGGGCTTCGGCATGACGGGGTGGCGCCAGCGAATTACCCGGCTGGATGGGAGCATCCTCCTGTTAGTCTACGTGGCCTATACCGGCTACCTGCTTACAACGGTGGTTGCGGCAGGAACGTCCGCTACCTGATCCGACGCGGGGCCGGCTCACTCGGCCTCGCCGTCTCCCAGTAAGCCTTCCAGCCGGGTTCGCACCTCGGCCATGATTTCCGGCAGGTCCGGCTTGGTCCTGCCCGCCATATCCAGCGGTTCGCCCACGCGCACATCCACCGGTTGCCCGAGGTTGATCTGCCAGGTTCTGGCCGGCAGTACCTGGTGAATACCCCGGATAGCCACCGGCACGATCACCGCCTCGGTATCAAGAGCCAGGTGAAAACAGCCTTTCTTGAACGGCAGCAGCTTACCATCCGGTGAGCGGGTGCCCTCCGGTGCGGCCCAGAGCACGATACCGCTTTCCATCATATCCCTGGCTTTCTCAAGGTCCCGGACCGCGCGGTTGCGGTTGGAACGGTCCACCGACGGAAACTCGGCGGCGCGCATGGCCTGGCCAAGCAGCGGAATACTGAACAACTCCTTCTTCGCCAGCATCCGGATGGAGCCGGGCAGGGAGACGAAACTGACCGGGATATCGTAGTGACTCGCGTGGGTGCACATGATGATGTATCGCCGACCATCCCCGAAATCCGGCACCTCTCCCCGCACCGTCAGGTTGGCACGCACCAGCCGCAATAAAGCTGCCGACCATTCCCGGCAGTACTGGTCGACGATCCGGCGGTCCAGCTTGCCGAAGAGGGCCCGGAGCAGGATCAGAAGTGAGTACAGGGCAGTCAGTCCCACTGAACCGAGCACCACCCCGGCACGACGTAGAAGCGTGGCGGATTCGGTCAGCGGATTGAGTTTCAGTCGGATCATGATTGCTCTGTCCTTTACGGGTCATCGTGTTGTCATGCGCGGCGAATTATAGCGGGTCCTATAGCCGGTGAATAACGGTGAGAATTTGCATTGCTCAATTATTAAACTGAGCCTATAAATAATAAGGATATAACTGCGGCCTGTTGGCCGTGGAAGGCACTGCCTTCGTACAAGACCAAAAAGGAGAGGCACCATGAAATACCCAAACGAGATGACACGGGGGCCCAACGACCCCGGTCTCGAAAACCCCGGGCGCAGAACCTTGCTGCTGGGCAGCGCCGGGGCCATGGCGGCGGTGAGCCTGCTGGGCTTTACGCCACTGGCTCGGGGCGAAGAACCCAAGACCCTCCCGGATTACGTGACATGGAAAGAGCGCAATGCACTCATTGTCCACAGCACCAACACCATGGAAACCCAGCGCGGAGCTATCGGCCAGGGGGTGATCACTCCGAGTGACCGCCTGTTCGTGCGCAACAACCTGCCAGCTCCTCCTGAAGGGATCGTGGCGGATCGGGATGCCTGGGAAGTAAACATCGAGGGTGTAAAGAACCCGCGCACCCTTACCATCGGCGAACTCAAGACCATGGGTGTCACCACCGTGGCCTCCGTGCTTCAATGCTCAGGTAACGGCCGGGCCTTCTTCCCCCACGGCGCCAGCGGTACCCAGTGGTCAGTCGGCGCCGCTGGTTGTGTCATGTGGACCGGCGTTCCCCTGAAAACCGTTGTCGAGGCCCTCGGTGGCCCTGCAGACGGCATGAAATACATCACCAGCACCGGCGGCGAATCCCTGCCCGATGGCATTGACCCCAAGACCATCATGGTAGAACGGTCGGTTCCGCTGCACGCAATGGATTCTGCCATGCTGGCCTGGGAGATGAACGACGAACCCATGCCTTTGGCCCATGGCGGTCCGTTGCGGATGGTGGTTCCCGGCTTCTACGGCGTGAACAACGTCAAGTACGTCAAGAACGTCGCTTTCACCGAAAGCCAGACCGACGCCAAGATCCAGGCGTCCGGTTACCGTATCCGTGATGTGGGCAAGAAAGGGTCTCCCGACCAGCCGTCCATGTGGGAGATGAACGTGAAGTCCTGGGTCACCGCCCCCCTGGAAACCGGCCGGGCAGGTCGCAACATGATCTATGGCGTGGCCTTTGGCGGCACCAAGTCGCTGGACAAAGTGGAAGTCTCTACCGATGGCGGCCAGAGCTGGAAGCAGGCGCAGTTCCTGGGACCGGATCTGGGTCCCTATGCCTGGCGTCCGTTTGTCATGGCCGCAGATCTCTCAGCCGGTGACCATCGTATTGTCAGCAAGGCGACCGATGTCGAAGGCAACAGTCAGCCGGAAGGCCGTACCGAGAACGAGCGCGGCTACGGGCACAATGGCTGGAAGGATCACGGAGTGACCGTCACTGTAAGCTGACCATCCGGGGCGGCTGACCAGGGAGAACCAGCCGCCCCGTCATTATCATTATCGGATCCATACCAGATGAACAAAAAAGCTGTATTGGCCATCGCAGGCCTGATGACCTTTTCTCTCCACGCTTCAGCAGATGAACTGGCCACCCAGGGCAAGAATGTTTTCACCCGGGAAGCCCAACCCTCCTGCACTATCTGTCACACGCTCGCCGATGCCGGTTCTGCCGGTGCAATCGGGCCGAACCTGGACGACCTCAAACCCACCGAGGACCAGGTGAGAATGGCCGTGACCCAGGGCGTTGGCGTCATGCCATCGTTCGAGGCAAGTCTGTCGGAAGAACAGATCAAGGCTGTCGCCCATTACGTTTCGACAGTGACCGGCGGCAAGTAACACAAAACGGGGCCTGCGCCCCGTTTTCTCTACCCTGATTTATTCGCGTTCAGTTCTTCTCTCTGAAAACCATGGCTATGGAGTTCAGACAATAGCGCTGCCCGGTCGGTGGCGGACCATCGGGGAATACATGCCCCAGGTGACTGTCACAGCGCGGGCACCGGATCTCGGTGCGGGTCATGCCCAGGCTGCTGTCCTCCAGGTACCGGATATGGTCCGGGTCAAAGGGCTGGAAGAAACTTGGCCAGCCGGTGCCGGAGTCGAATTTCGAGTCCGAACTGAACAGGGGCAGATCACACAGCCGGCAGTGGTACACACCGGCCTTCTTGTTATCCAGAAGGGTGCCACAGAACGGGTGCTCCGTGCCGTGATCGAGCAACACGCGCCGCTCATCCGGCGTCAGATCCGCTGCTTTTTCGTCCACCTGAGCCTGCGTCAAGGGCGTCAGGTCGTAACCTGATGCGGATACGGTCATAACTTCTCTCCTCAGGCCTGGCCCGGTTCGTTGTCGGTGAATTCAGGTTTCAAACGGTCGCCGTAGCTGTCCACCAGTTTTTCCATCTTGGGGGCCGCCACCGCCATGATATAGGGCTGGTAGGGGTTCCGGGCAGCAAAGTTCTGATGGTACTCCTCCGCCGGATAGAAGGCCGCCAGCCGCTCCAGGCTGGTCACGATCGGATCGGGATAGACGCCCGCTTCATCCAGCTGGTGGATGTAGGCCTCCGCCAAGGTTTTCTGTTCCGGCGTTTCATAGAAAATGGCCGAGCGGTATTGTGTGCCCCGATCGTTGCCCTGGCGGTTAAGCTGGGTCGGGTCGTGGGCCACGGAGAAGAACACTTTCAAAAGCTCGCCATAGCTGACCTTTGCCGGGTCATAGCGGATCTCCACCACCTCCGCGTGGCCGGTGGTACCGGTACAGACCGCCTCGTAATTCGCGGTGTCCGCACTGCCGCCGGCATAGCCGGAGGTCACTTGGCTGACGCCGTCCATCGCCAGAAATACCGCTTCAACGCACCAGAAACAGCCGCCGGCCAGCACCACGCGCGCCTCACCAGCCCCAGAAGGCAGATCCCGTTCCGGGTCCGGAAAGCGGCTACGGGGCACGGTCAGGCCCCGTATATTGCATGACTCTGTCATAGTCACCTCTGGATTGAATGTCTTTACGTCTAGCTTAAAGAGTTTTACGAACAAATCCCAAACCGGGACTTCCATTACCGAACATGAACATCGCGCCTGGCCAGTTGCATCCCCCCATCAGCCAACCATAATGAAAGACAGGGTTTGCCATTGCTTATCGCAGGCACTCAGCCAGAACCCGCTCGGCATCAAGGAAAGAATAATGACGGCAAGGGCTCGTGCACCTGAAAACCAGAATGAACTGCTGGAGTATCGCCTCAGCCTGCGCCTCGGGCCGGTACACGCACGCCAGAGACTTGGCATTGAGGAAGAGTCCGAGGCCCTGGTCTTCGGCAAGGATCACCATTCCTTTCACCTGGAAAACCTGACCAATGCCCCCGGGCTGATCCGCTTCTGCCTGAAGTGCGTCGGCCTGTTCCGGCGGGCCCAGGCCAATACCCTGAAACTCGCCACGGTCCACAACCAGTTCGTTATTCCCGACCTCCCGGAGGCTTTCGAGGGCTACCGTATCCTGCATCTGACTGACCTGCACGTGGATATGGACGAGGCGAACCTGCAGGCGGTGATTCGCCAGATCGAGCCCCTTGAGTATGATCTGTGTGTACTGACCGGAGATTACCGGCGCCTGACCTGGGGCCCGGTGGATGAGGCCCTGGCGGGCATGGGCAGGCTGCGCGCGGCGATCAGGGGCAAGCCCTACGCAGTGCTGGGTAACCACGACAGCATCCGCATGGTGCCTGCCCTGGAGGACATGGGGTACCAGTTACTGCTCAACGAGATGGTCCCCCTGGAACGCAATGGCCAGAAGCTGTATCTGGCTGGCGTGGACGATGCTCATTTCTACAAGGTCCACAACCTGCACCGGGCCGGGGACAACATCCCCGTCGGAGCCATCAGCATCCTGCTCAGCCACACCCCGGAAATCTGGCGCGAAGCCGCGCACGCCGGCTACGACGTGTTCCTGTGCGGCCACACCCACGGTGGCCAGATCTGCCTGCCCGGCGGCATTCCGGTGACCCTTGACTCCGATTGCCCACGGCACCTGGGTCGCGGCTACTGGCAGGTCAACGGCATGCAGGGCTACACCTCCCCGGGCGCCGGAACTTCAGTGCTGAACGTCAGGCTGAATTGCCCGCCGGAGGTCACCCTCCACACCCTGACCCGGGGCCCGCAGTAACCTGCCTCAGTGGGGCTTGTCGCGAATTCCGAGCTGGTGCAAAAGCGGAGACAGCAGGATGTTGGAGAGCGTAAACAGGACGACCACCAGCAAGGCACTGCCCCACCCGACCGGCAACCAGACAATTGCGAGAAACATGGGCAGGGCCGCTTCCGGGATCTGATCCAGGCCCAGCGCCCGGGCACTGGACTGCAAACCTTTCCGGCGTTTGATGAAGCTGCTGATCATGTCACCCAGCAACCCCAAAAACCCGAACATTACCCCGAACATAAAGCCCAGCCCGGTCACGAGGGAGAACAGGGCGCACGCCAGGCAGCCGCTGACCAGCCCCCGCCAGGTTTTGCTTTTTCCCAGCATCGGCCGACCATCGGACCAGAGCCGGTTACCGTCAACCGGCTGATCCCAACGCTCCCCGAGTATCCGTGCAGCCACCACGGGGGCGCCGTTGGCGAGCACCAGCATCACGTACAACTCCAGCGATAACAGCAACTGCCAGTGCTCCTTTCTGCTTGTCAGTCCAGACCGCCCCGGGTCAGTTTCAACGGGTCCATCAACTGCTCCAGTCGCGCACGGCTCAGGCCACTGCGTTCCTCGGCCACGTCAATCACCGGGCGACCGGTCCGGTACGCTTCCTTGGCAATATCCGCCGCCAGGCTGTAGCCGATCTCCGGATTCAGGGCGGTGACCAGCACCGGGTTACGGCCGACGCCGGCATTCAGGTTGTCCGCGTTGACGGAGAAATCCTTAATGGCCTTATCTGCCAGGATGGTAGCCCCGTTGCTCAACAGACCGACCATATCCAGCAGGTTGCCACCCACCAGCGGCAACATCACGTTGAGCTGGAAGTTGCCGGACTGGCCGGCGATCGCGACGGCACTGTCCAGCCCCATCACCTGGGCACCCACCATGGCCACCGATTCGGGAATGACCGGGTTGACCTTGCCCGGCATGATGCTGGAGCCCGGCTGCAACGCGGGAAGACTGATTTCCGACAGGCCATGGATTGGCCCACTGTTCATCCAGCGCAGGTCGTTGGCGATCTTGGTAAGTACGATGGCCACGCCCCGAAGCTGGGATGACAGCGCCACTGGTGCATCCACCGCACTCTGGCCGACAAACTTGTGCTCGAGGGACCGGAACGGATAACCGGTATTGCTCTTGAGGAATTTCACGAATTGCCCGGCGAACTCCGGCGCGGCGTTGACACCGGTGCCCACAGCAGTGCCACCCTGCGGTACTGCCATCAGCTCTTCGGTTGCGGCTTCCAGGCGCTGCTCGGCCGCCGCCAACTGCTCGCGCCAGGTCCGCAGTTCCTGGCCCAGGGTGACCGGCATGGCATCCATCAGGTGTGTCCGGCCGGTTTTCACCTGCTCGGAAAACAACGCTTCACGTTCGTAGATAACACCGCGCAGGTGGGTCAGTGCCGGCACCAGGGATTCCTTCACGGCCATCACCGAACTGACGTGGATCGCCGTCGGGATCACATCGTTGGAACTCTGGCTCATGTTGACGTGATCGTTGGGATGAATATCCACGCCTTCCTTCCGGCACAGGGCGGCGATTACTTCGTTGGCGTTCATGTTGGTGCTGGTGCCGGATCCGGTCTGGTAACGATCCACCGGAAACTGGTCTGCATATTCGCCGCTGATCAGGGCATCGCAGGCCTGGACGATGGCATCGCGCCGCGCGTTATCGAGCAGCCCGAGGCTGGTATTGGCCTCGGCAGCCGCTTTCTTGATCTGCGCCACCGCCTTGATGAACGTGGCCGGCATTGGCTGGCCGCTGACCGGGAAGTTGTCGACGGCTCGCTGGGTCTGGGCGCCCCAGAGTGCATCGACGGGCACATGGACCTCACCCAGGCTGTCTTTCTCCGTTCTGAATTCGCTCATGTTCCCTCCTGTCCGTCCGTTTACGTTGAGGTTTTACCCGCAGTTACGAAACCACCTCGCGTCCGTATCACTGCGCAATCCGTTCAGTCGTTGGCGTGGCTTCGGAGGCGGACATGGTCGCAGATCCCCGTCACCTGCCCAAAATTCAGGATCAGGGTGTGGACGGTGTTGGTATAGGTATCGTGCAGGTGAAATTTGAAGCGTTGCTGCTTCTCTCCCTGCAGGAAGGCATCGTATTCACGGACCAGTTCGCGCACATCACCACCCTCGTTCTTGGTCCAGGTCGCGTTGAATGGCCCGAGTACGGCGCCACCGTCCAGGCAGATGGTGACTTCGTGGTTGGTCAGTCCGGTATCGGAATTGCTCATGGCGCTGGGTCTCCTTTTCCCTGGGGTTGCTGAGGTAAGTGTAGACCCTGCAGGCAAAATCGTGAGGGTCAGATGAAGTCCTTCATCTGACCCTGTTATTACATGGGACTATCAGAAGAATCCCAGTGGGTTGGTGTCGTAGCTGACCAACATGTTCTTGGTCTGCTGGTAGTGCTCAAGCGCCATCTTGTGGGTTTCACGGCCAACACCGGACTTCTTGTAGCCACCGAAGGCGGCGTGCGCCGGGTAGGCGTGGTAGCAGTTCATCCAGACCCGACCGGCCTGGATGGCACGACCCATGCGGTAGGCGCGGTTGGTGTCGCGGGTCCAGAGGCCGGCACCCAGACCGAACTCGGTGTCGTTGGCGATGGCCAGGGCTTCTTCCTCGGTCTTGAAGGTGGTGACACCCACTACCGGGCCAAAGATTTCTTCCTGGAACACGCGCATCTTGTTGTCGCCCTTGAACAGGGTCGGCTGGATGTAGAAGCCGTTGTTGAACTCCTCATCCAGATGCTCGCGGTCGCCGCCGGTCAGCACCACGGCGCCTTCCTGCTTGCCGATCTCCAGGTAGGACATGATCTTGTCGAACTGTTCCTTGGAGGCCTGGGCACCCACCTGAACGTCGGTATCCAGCGGATTGCCGCGCTTGATGGCCTTGGTGCGCTGGATGACCTTCTGCATGAACTCTTCGAACATGTCTTCCTGGACCAGTGCCCGGGACGGGCAGGTGCACACCTCACCCTGGTTGAAGAACGCCAGTACCAGACCTTCGACACACTTGTCGACGAATTCAGGCTCGGCCTGCATGACGTCGGAGAAGTAGATGTTCGGGGACTTGCCGCCCAGCTCCACGGTGGACGGAATGATGTTGTCGGCAGCGCACTTGAGGATGTGGGAGCCCACCGGGGTGGAACCGGTGAAGGCAATCTTGGCGATGCGCTTGCTGGTGGCCAGGGCCTGACCGGCTTCGATGCCGTAGCCGTTCACCACGTTGAGTACGCCCGGCGGCAGCAGGTCACCAATGATTTCCATCAGCAGCAGGATGCTGGCGGGGGTCTGCTCGGCCGGCTTGAGCACGGTGCAGTTACCGGCAGCCAGGCAGGGGCCCAGCTTCCAGGCCGCCATCAGCAGCGGGAAGTTCCAGGGGATGATCTGGCCAACCACACCCAGCGGCTCGTGGAAGTGATAGGCCACGGTATTGTGGTCTATCTCACCCATGTGGCCTTCCTGGGCACGGATACAGCCGGCGAAATAACGGAAGTGGTCGGCAGCCAGCGGGATATCGGCATTCAGGGTTTCACGAACGGCCTTGCCGTTGTCCCAGGTTTCGGCAACCGCCAGTTTTTCCAGGTTCGCCTCGATGCGATCGGCAATCTTCAGCAGGATGTTGGAACGCTCGGTGGGCGAGGTCTTGCCCCAGGCCGGCGCGGCCTTGTGTGCTGCGTCCAGCGCCAGATCGATGTCTTCGGCGGTGGAACGGGGAATCTCGCAGATCACCTCACCGGTCACCGGCGTGATGTTTTCGAAGTACTCGCCTTTGACGGGTGCCACCCACTCACCACCAATGTAGTTTTCGTAGCGGGACTTAAAGGAGACGACAGAACCTTCTTTTCCGGGTTGTGCGTAGATCATGTTATCGACCTCTTGTTGTGTTTATCGCAGGGCAACGCGGCCTTTCGCGTTAACCCATTCAATGTAGACCCCGATCCGGGATACGTGAATGATGCGATAGAGGCGAAAAACTCCTTCCTTGGTAGTAGATGCACGCCCAAGGTCATACCCGCTGATGGCGAATCCTGACGCTTCGCGAGTGTGACGAAGTTGGGGCCCGGAATTTTTTTAACCTTATTTTACGTTCTCAGATGTCTGACTCGACTAAGCTGATCCCAATCCAACTGCGTCTCTTGACGCTGATCAAGAACAGTCAGGCCTCATATAACGCCGAGCGGCGGGATGTGAATGCCCGGACGGAAAGGGCCCGTCGATGTGACAAACCCGAACATTCCCGGCTCTCCGGAGTCCGCAGGTGAACTCGCTTTTCCTTTTCCCTCGCTGGGAGGCGAGGATCTTCAGGCCTATAACACACTCGTCAGCACCCTGTACCGCTGCCTGCATGACAATACCGGTTTCCAGCCTTTCTTTGATGCCTTCCAGGATCGATTCAAAGCCCTGCAAGGTGGCATCCTGGGGCTCACCAACAATCCTCAGCGCATGGTGTACGGCTGGACTTTCGGCTACCCGGAGGGCTTTGAAGAGTGGTACATCAACAGTGATCTCCCGGAACGGGATGAAGCCCTGACCCGTTATCGCCAGCTTCCTCCACGGCAGTTCGACTCCTTTCTTCGTGGTGACACCAGTCGCACCATTCTCGATATTCTTGGCCCGGAAAGCCGTGCCTGGGCCGAGCAGGTTGGTATGGGCGATAGTGCGGGAATGCTGGTTACACAGGAGAACGGCACCAGTGTGGTGTTCATGGCCAACCGGCACAGGGAATTCGGCCCCTACACGGATGACGAACTTCTACAGATGAACCTGTTGGCGCCCCATATCGAGAACGCCGTTGCCCTGCATCTGAAGCTGTACGAGACCCGCAGCGATAATGAAAACCTGGCGATGGCACTCAACCACGTCAAAAAGCCGCTCATCGTCTTCAACGCACTGGGCAATATCGCCCAGGCCAACGACGCGGCTCTGGCGCTTATGGAAAACAGCACCAGCCTGTCCATTACTGATTCAGAGCGACTGCAGAGCGCAGACCGTCGCGTTACCCGCAAGCTTCAGGATGCCATTACCACCTGCATCGTCCTGTCACACAAAGGCATGCTTTCGCCGCAAACGGTATTCACCAGTCGCGGCCATGAACGTATCGCGGTCTGCCTAACCCCCCTGATCGCCGATAGCGCCGAAAATAACGGTGTTTTGGCAGAATTGTTCTGTTTTGACTCCTCGCTGGAGCCGGATCAGGAGAGGCTCCAGACACTGTTCCAGTGCACTCCGGCGGAAGCCGCTGTTGCGGCAGACCTGGCCCAGGGCCTGAGTGCCAGCGATGTCGCCGAGAGAAAACAGATTTCCATCCACACCGCCCGCCAGCACATCAAGAGCCTGCTGGCGAAAAACGGCTATCGCAAACAGACCGAGCTGGTGTCCATGCTGGTTCGGGCTTTGGGCTAAAAATCATCAGCTACTTGAAAGTAAAGGGCGAACTTCTATGACTTCGCCCTTTACTTTCACACCTGTAAAGCCTTGCAAGAGTATTAGGGCAGCGGCCTCAGCTCACTGACAAAAAAGCCCAGCAGACTATCAGTTCCACCATCAATATGCCGGAAATCCACCAGTGCCCACTCTTTGCCGTCGGCGGTCCTGATGGGGGCAAACACCCAGCCTCCCGTGGACAAATCGTTTTGGTTGGTCTCTTCGTAGACGAGGGTGCCGCCGGCGTTCACAGTCCAGAAGTCAATGACAGTTTCTTCATTATCGGCCAGATAGGTGACCGAGCCTGTACTTCCTGAGAGGATGACCTCGGCGGCTGCACCCTCACCCACCAGATCAAACTCAAATGACTTGTCCGTTCCGTTAGCAAAGACACCGCCAGTACGCTCGACAATCATGCTACTGGTATTGCCGGCCAGATCACTCAGCTCCACATTGAAGCGACCAACCCGGCGGAAGGCAAAGCCACTTTCACTGGCCGGCGCAAACTGCAGATCTCCATAACCGGCCACCTCCGTTGCGGCGGTCAGGCCGCCTGCACCGCTGGCGTCATAAAGCCCGCCCGGCCCATCCGTTTCCGTCTCTACGCCGGTAACCTCGAAGTTTCCATTGGTAACGCTGTAGGTACCCCACTCGGAGGAAACCGCTACGAGATCATCACCCGAGTACACCTCGCCATTGGCGTTATGGGCGACCACATAATGGCTGGCATCCAGAATGGTCAGCACATTGAAGCCTTCTCCTTCTGGCAAATACCAGGCACCCACGTATGGGTTATTAACATCCTTGATGGACTGGAACGGAGTCGCTGACCCGGCCTCGCTGGCAAAATGCAACTCGTCGCCCACCAGTTGAACGGTTTCCGTGCAGTCTCCCACATTCGCTGCCAGGCCCGGACACAGGCCGCCATTTCCATCTGACTGACCAAGCACCGAGAGGGTCAGTGCCCCGGTTGCCGGGTCCCAGGTGTAAGTGCCCCATTCCGCTGTCGCCGCTAACTGCTCGTCGTCGCCGTACTTGTGGGCAATGATGTAGGTGCCATCGTCCAGGAAAGTCAGGACATTGATTTCTTCGCCATTCGGGCCCTTACCGTTGGCGCTTTCACCTTCGGGCTCCACGAAAATCCAGCTGCCACGCAGGTCAGCCTGCTGGGAAGCGTAAAAATGCGCTTCGGCTTCCTCGGCACTGATCAGCGTTTTACTGACCGTAGCTGCGACTTCATTCTCAAACTGCGTTTCAAATTCGGCAGCGGGCTGATCCACCACCAACAGCGCATTTTCCAGTACCGTGTGGGTTTCAGCGGTGATAGTGATGCCGTTATCGGGGTTGCCATCCTCGTCCAGGCTTTGCAAGAGCCTCAGGATATTGGTCAGCTGGTCAGCAGAACTGTCCTCGGCGGTCATGTCAGCGGGGGTAACGCGCCCGGTTGCCGGCACCGGGGGCAGCTCAATACCGCCAATGCTGAAAGTTACCGTTTCACCCTCAACGTACTCGTATTCCCCGAGAGCGCTGGTAAAGTCATTTTGGGTCGCAGTCTGGTACCGGATGTTGGCGACTGCGCTATCCGTGAAGATGCCCGTTTTGGTGTTTTCCGGTGTTGTGGTGTCTTCAGTCACGGTAGTTGAAGAGGAGCCACTACCGCCACAGCCACTGAGTGCTACTGCCAGAGCCAGGGAGCCGAATTTGATTACTTTCATAATTTTTCCTGTTGTTGGAATAACCGAAAGTAATACTTAATAATTTCCAACTCCCTGCGCATCCCCAAAATTGGGTATGCGGCGAGCGATGAGTGCGGAACAGCTCACAGCCGCCAGTTTTGGGGACTCTACGGGGCAAGCGGAACCAGCCTCCGCCCCATCATGATCAGGATGGCTCCGAAGCCGTACATCATGACGCTATAGACGACTGCGGGAATGGACATCTCGGAGGATTCCAGCAGTGTAAGCGTGACCATCAGGGCAATAGTGCCATTCTTGATGCCCAGCTCCACGGCGACTGCCAGGGATTCCCGTTGTGACAAGCCGAACAGCCGGCTGCTGGCCAGCCCGATGGCCACCCCGATCAGGTTGAGCAGGAAAGCCGCCGGACCGGCCTGGACCAGGAGTTCCAGCAGGCGGTCGCGGGAGCCGTACATCAACGCAATGATGAGCGCCAGAAGTACCAGACCACCGAAGATGCTGACCATACCCTCGGCTTTTTTGGCACGCTCGGGGGCGCGGGTCCGGATGAACATGCCAATGGCGACCGGCAGCAACACAATAATCACCAACATGGCAATGGTCTTGCCGACCGGGAGCGAGATATCCGCCCCCTCACCGAAGTGCATCTGGAGTGCGTAGTTGGTGAAAAACGGCAGGGTGACAATGGTAATCAGGCTGGCGGAAACGGTCAGCAGGATGGACAGGGCAATATTGCCCCTGGACAGAAGTACGAAAAGATTGGAGGTGGTTCCGCCGGGGCAGGCGGCGATAATCACCAGGCCGACCGCCAGCGCGGGACCGAGCCCCAGCATCGGAGCGATGGCGAAGGCCACCAGGGGCATCAGGAGTATCTGGGCGATGGTGCCAACGATCATCCCTCTGGGGTTCATGGTCACCTGACCAAAATCCCTGAGGGTAAGGGTCAGACCGATCCCCACCATGATGATGAAAAGAGAGATCGGAAGGCCGATCGAGATCAGTGGACTCGATTCCACGTTACTACTCCTTCGTTATTGTTGTTGGTAATGGACCACCATAATAATGAAAAACCCAGGGTTACCAACCACCTCTGACGCAGAGAACTCATTTGCAACCACCCTCGTGCGCACTACCGTCGGAAAACCGTTATCATTAGGCCTGATCCAGTCCCGATTCCAATAAAAAGTAAACAGACGGAGTCCCTCATGGAGCCGGCTTACAAGATTCTGATTGCCGACGACCACCCACTGTTCCGCGAGGCCATCAGCAGTGTAATTTCTTCCGGTTTCGACGGGAGTGAAATTATCGAAACCGATGATCTCGAAAGCACTCTGGAAATCACCCTTGAACACGATGACCTGGACCTGATCCTGCTGGATCTGAACATGCCGGGCATGCATGGCCTCAATGGCCTGATCACCCTGCGCAATGAGGCACCCGGTATCCCGGTGGTGATTGTCTCCGCCGAAGAAGACAAACAGGTGGTCCTGCAAGCCATTACCTACGGCGCGGTGGGCTTCATCACCAAGTCCTCACCCCGGGCCCGGATGACCGAGGCCATCCAGCAGATCCTCAACGGCAATGTCTACCTGCCCTCCGATATCATCCGCACCGGCATGGAAAGCAGCCATCGCCGCAGCCGTGGCGACGACAAGCCGGTCTCGCCGGAACTGCTCAACTCCCTGACCCGCCGCCAGTTGCTGGTTCTGGAGCGCATGTCCAAAGGGGAATCCAACAAGCAAATTGCCTATAACCTGAACATTGCCGAGACGACGGTGAAGGCTCATGTGTCCGCCATTCTTCGCAAGCTTGGGGTGCATAATCGGGTGCAGGCGATTCTGTCGGCCAGTGATGTGGATTTCAGTCAGTATCTGAAGCGCTGACTTTGAATCCGGGGCCAGTTATGAACATGGGGTCAGATGAACAAGTTCATCAGACCCCTGAGTAGGAGGGTTTGGTGCTCGGTTTGAATATGGGGTCAGATGAACTTGTTCATCAGACCCCTGAGTTTGGCGAGACCATGGGCTTGCTCCGGGGTCTGAAGAAAGCCTTATTCTGACCCCTCCTTCACTCAAGCCCTCGGTTTCACCCCCGAATCACATGGTTCAACACACTCCGCAACTTCAGCGGCTTCACCGGCTTGTTCATCAGCAGGTAGCCCAGCTCGCGGATATGCTGCTTCAACTCGTTGGTGTAATTGGCGGTGATCATCAGCACCGGCGCCGGAACCGCCCGTCGGCGGTTGATTTCCCCCACCACATCCACACCGTTTTCGTCGTTATCAAGATGGTAATCCGCCAGGATGAGATCCACGGGGCAGGACTCGATCGACAGCTGTTGCTCCAGATCCTCCAGGGACACCGCCGTTACTACCCGGCAGTCCCAGCCCTCGAGAAGGGTTTTCATGCCCTGGCAGATAGCCTGGTCGTTGTCGATGACCCACACACGGGCACCGCTCAGGCCGTCATCAAGACTGTTCCCCATCCCGTTATCGGCGCCTGGCCGGCGGGGTTTCAGCTGGCCCAGGGGGACCTGTACGCTGAACACCGACCCTTTGCCCTCCACCGAGGACACGGTCACCTCATGGCCGAGCATGCGGGAGATCTTGTCCACGATCGCCAGACCCAGGCCCAACCCCTTGTCCGTCTGCGAACCACTCGGCCGGATACGTTTGAACTCCTGGAAGATTTCCGTGAGTTTGTCCTCGGGAATCCCGGGCCCGGTATCCCAGACCTGCAACAGGATATGGTTTCCGCTCCGCCGGCAACCGAGCAGAATGCGACCGGAGCTGGTATAGCGGATGGCGTTGGTGAGGAAGTTGCGCAGTATCCGGGCCAGGAGCTGGGAATCGGACTCCACCACCGCTGACGAGGGGACAAAGTCCAGTTGCAGGTTCTCCGCCAGCGCCATCTGGCGGAACTCGCGGGCGATGTTATTGAGCAGATCCCGCAGGTCAAAGGCAGTGACATCCGGCTTGATCACGCCCGCATCCAGCTTGGAGATGTCCACCAGCGTACCCAGCAGGTTCTCGACATCGTCCAGGGAGGTACTGACCGAACGCACCAGTCCCTCCGCCCTGGGCCCGAAGGATTGCTCCTGCAGGGCGCTGGTGAACAGGCGGGCAGCGTTCAGCGGCTGCAGCAGGTCGTGGCTGACCGCAGCCAGGAACTTGGTCTTGGACAGGTTGGCTTGCTCGGCTTCCTGCTTGGCATCCCGCAGGCGAGCCTCCACCACGGCACGCTCCGCGATTTCCTGGCGCAGCTGGTTATTGAGGCCGGTCAGAGCCGCCGTGCGTTCCTTTACGCGGCGTTCCAGGTTGTCGTAGGCCTGCTCCAGCGCCAGAGCAGTCTTGCGCCGGTCAGTGATGTCCCGGATCAGCACGAAGAAACCGACGATATCTCCGAACTCGTCAAAATTCGGGACGTAGGAGCGCAGCATGTAACGCACTTCTCCGGCATCACCGGTCTCCTCCAGCTCAAAGGTGATGTTGTGGCCGTCCAGGACCTCCCTGATCTGGGGCAGCAATCGCTGGTAAAACTCCGGGCTGTGAATCTGATCCAGACGCTGCCCCAACAGGGGCGCACCCTCCCGTCCGTACCAGGCCTCGTAGACTTTGTTGCAGAACTGCACGGTCATGTCCGCACCGACATAGGCGATCAGGGCCGGCACATGGTCGGTAACCACCCGGATCCAACGCTCACTCTCTTCCAGAGCCTTGATCCGACGCGCCATCTCGCTGTTCTTGACGTCGGTAACGTCGGAATACAACACCACCAGACCGCCCTCCCGGGTCGGCCGCTCGGTCATCTGGACCCAACGGTCGTTGGATAGCAGGAATACAGTGCCTTCGGACTCCTCGTGGCTGTGCTCCTCGACAATCAGGCCACAGGCCACCGCCCTGGCCTTCACGTCTTCAATGGAGGTACCCGCCTCGGGTGGGCTGACACCGGCATGGCGCCAGTAACTTCGAAACCGGCTATTGCTCTGGATCAGCCGGTGCTGGCGATCGAACAGGACAAAACCGTCGGCGATGCTCTCGATGGCATCACTGAGTCGCTGGCGGGTGGTTTCCGCCTCCTCCCGGGCCCGGCTCAGGGCTTTGTTACTGGCCTTGAGCTCCTCCATGGTGTGGTTGAGGGCTTCGGTACGCTCGCGCACCTGCTCGGCCAGGATGACCGAGTGCTCGAACGCCGCGTAGGGCTCGGGCTTGTGCGCGACACCGGATTCCACCCGTACGATCAGGGCATCACGGATGCGGCGCAGCCGCTGGTTTTCCGCCTCCAGCTCGGCAATGCGCCGGTCCTTCAGCTCTCCCTTGAGATCCTCAGGGTGTTCCCGAGCAGGCATCCGGCTGGCCAATCACCACCCCCGTAAAAGTCTGGTTGATATGCATGCCGTCGAACTGTTCGCCGTAGGTGTTGAAGCCAATAACCTTGTGATGCCGCATGAACTCGGACACCGCGTCCACCTCGCCGGTCAGTTCCGCCTCCAGCCGCCGCAGGAAACAGTCGCAGCCGATGGTGACCAGCGGCGCGCCCACCACCCGCTCGGAGGCTTCGATCTGCTCCCGTACGCTGTCGAGCAGGCCTTCCGGCTCCATGGCGGTCATCACAATGCCCGTCTCGACGGCACAATAGAAAGTCAGGCTGCCGTCCGGATTGGCCCGCTGGATCGAGCGGACGAAATAGTGGCCACCGATCTTCACGCCCAACGGCCTCAGGGCAAAGGTCTTACGGTCCAGGGCATCGACGCTGACACCCACCGCCCGGGCATACGCCTCTGCCGCCGGCTCGGCGTTAAGTTCATACACGGTCCGGCTCTCCGGGCAGGCATCGGTGACCACCAGTTTCTCGCTGCGGTCCACCATGTGGTGGGTAGAGAACACCCGGAAATCCAGCGGCGTATTCACCAGCATCACCGTGGCCGCTCCGGTGTGGAACTGGCCGTCGAAAAACACGTGGGTATTGGCCAGGCGCTCGTCGTCGCCGGCCGAGCCGCCGAACTGGGGAATGGTGCCGAGGGCGGAATTGAGGGTGGTGAGCACCAGCTCTTCCCGACTGGACAGGCCATCCAGCAGGGTAATGGCAAAGGTATTACCCTTCACCGGGGCCAGCCTGGCGTCCCGGCAGGTCGCCAGCAGGCCGTCGATAACGCCCTGGGCATCCTGGAGTGTGAAACGGTTGAGCTCCGAGATCAGGGCACAATCGATGGCGAAATAACGTTGGTCAAAGCCGATGGCGGTAATACAGCCCCGGCCATAACCGTCCGGGGTGATTTCCCCGGCCGAGGTGCAGCCGCAGATACGGGCATCCGGGAAGGCACGGTCCAGTGCCGGCCCGAGCCGCTCCAGGTCGTACTCGGCGGAGCAGAAGAACAGGACACAGCCAAGGTGCTCGTGGTTCAGCTGGCTGGCAAGCTGGGTGGCCGCCAGCACCGGATCTCGCACGCTCGCACTTGCCACCCTGACTGCCGGCAGGGTCGTCGCTGGCCTCATGGTCACCGGCTCCAAAGGTTTCAGGGTTTCTTCAGATTCTACAGTATCCCCTTAACCAGCCAATGCGACTTCCGTGCTTTTTATCGAACCGGGTGAGTCATCGTAAGCCATTGATTTCAGCATACCGCGCGGTCAATTCACGATGCCGCTGACAGTCAATCACCAGCGAACCGGCACTTAAGTCGTAATCTCCAGAATGGATTTCGGGATTACGACCCACCCGGAAAACGGTCCAGCTCCTGCACGCAGTCATCCAGGAACGACGACGGATCCGACATCACCGACTCGTCCGCCACCACACCGAACTGGACCTGGCCGGCGTAACTGGCGATGCTGATACCGACACCGATATCGCCGGCCTGCGGCACCCAGAACATCTGTTCGGTGATCCGGCAGCCGGCGAGATAGCGCGGTTCCCGTTTGCCGGGTACGTTCGACACCACCACCGACGCCTTGCGGTAGAACACATCGGCGATGGGCTGGCGCAACGGATCGGGGATCACCGAGGCGGTGGAGGCCAGCCCCCAGGCAATGCCCGGCTGCCAGCTTTTCTTCAGCCGGCGGGTTTCCTGCTTGATCCGGTACAGCCGCTCCAGGGGGCTTTCGCCATCCACTGGCAGCGGTACAAACACAGTACCAAAGTAATTTCCCAGGGTTCCGGGCTTCGGTTTCAGCTCCTCCGGCAGACGGCCACGGATATCCACCGGCACCGCGGCATGCATGACCGCCTGTTCCAGCTCGTCATCACTCAGCCCCAATCTGGGCCGGGCTGCGGCTGCCACGCAACTGAGCAACACATCATTGATGGTGACGTTGGTAGTCCGGGCAATGGCACCGAAGCGCTCGAGCGGGACCGGTGTCGACCAGCGGCAATGACGCCTGCCCAGCAGCGGCCGCCGGAGTTCGGAGGGGGAGTCTTCGGGCTCTACCAGAAAGTCCGTGACTTCGTTCAGCAAGCGCAGGCCTTTCTGGGCGTATTGCTCAAGGGCCTGCCCCGCGTACTCCAAGGAAGCTGTCGCCGATCGGGACTCATCGGCCCCGGGTTCCCGGTCTTGTTGCCCCGGCACCAACTGTTCCAGCCAGGCCTGGGCGGCGGTGGTCCAGCGGGAAAACTCACCCTGTTCCGGCGCGCCATAGAGCGCCGGGTGCTGCCTCGGCGAGGCCGGGCAGAGCTGGTCAAAGATCCCCAGCAGGGACAGGCCATCGGCGTAGCAATGGTGCATCCGTAACACCAGCGCGGCACCGCCGGGGGCATTGGGTGCCAGCCAGAACTTCCACATCGGACGGAACAGCGGCAAGGGTTCATTCAGCCGGGCGGACACCCATTCCTGCAGCCCCTCCTCTGAGAAGCGCTCGATGACCACGTCCAGATGACGCCGGACATCGAACTCGGCATCCCGCTGCCACCACCAGCCGGGGCCTCTCTGCACCGGGCGATGCACAAAGCGCTCCCAGGCAATCCAGTACACCTCCAGGAATTCACGAAACCGGGGCGCGGTGAGCCCATCGACCCTCAGCATCACGGTAATGGTCATCGGATTATCCGGGCGCTCCAGTGCCAGCCAGGCCGAATCTGCGGGCAGCAGGAGATGCGATTGCGCTTGACTCAAACCTGAGGGTCCCCGGGGTCAGTAACATCCAATGGTACGTAAAAACCGAACACCGCATTGTGCCAGACAACCCGAAACGGCTCCACACGGCGAGCGCCGCACACGGTTACAAAAAATTACACGTGAGTAACTGTTCAGTCCTATACTGGTTATAAGCCTTGATGCAATGGTTATTAGCGGGCGCGATCCCCTGTCTATTGGCCGGGGAATGCCGAAAAAAGTGTATCCGGCGCCAATAAATGCCCGCCACCATCGCGGTACAACAAGGTTACCAGCACAAACCAATACCAATAACCGACATTTGCAGTGCTGGGGGGAGAGCAGGTATGAAAGCGAGCCATGTTCGCAAGCTGATCAAGCCCATCGAGAGCGCCTACTCCGAGATGTTCTCGGGGCGCGTCTATCGCGTGGGCAAGGGTGCTGTTTCGGTCCGCAACCACAGTGGGAAGGCGGAGCAGACGGTTATTGGTGTGCACGGCTTTCTCGAGAACCACTGCTACTTCACCCAGGCCTACGAACGGGCCACCACCGAACTGATCCTGCTGACCTGCAGCAACTACCACATTCCGGTGAACGGCGTCACACCCGAGACTCCGGACTGGGAAGTGCCCATCAAGCATCTGGAAGGCACCATCGAATACGATGCCTGCATCCTCAACCAGTCCCTGGCCAACCTGCCCACCACCCGTAACATCCGTGTGCACGGCCACTCCCGCGGCGGCGCGGTGATCCTCGAAGCCATGAAGCAATGGCCCGAACTCTACGAGGAGGTGGAAGTGGTACTCGAGGCCCCGGTACTTCCCCAGGGACGGCTGCACGGTCTGGTGACCATGCTGCTGGAGCCGGTCAGTCATGGCATGTGGCCCTGGCTGATTCGACTGATCAACAGTGCGCCCCAGTCCGCCTACGGCCAGACTTTCTTCGGCAAGATGAATCCACGGAAGAAGCAGTTGCTGAGTAAGCTGTTCTCCGCCACCAAGGACCATCTGACCATTGTCCGCAACATCGAGAATATCATGGACTGGATGACGCGGACCGACACCTCGGTGTACCAGCATATCCGCCACGGCACCTTCCTGATCCCGGCGGTGGACCGGATCCTGGACCGCTCCGCCATGCTGGCCAGCGCCCGGCAGAGCCCGACCACCATGCGGATCGTGGAAACCGAAGCACCGAGCCACTTCATTACCCTGGACAGCAAGGAATGGGTCCCCGGCTTCGAGAACCTGCCGGCCACCGCCCAGGGATGACCCTGCTGCATCTCCGGTTCCGCTCCGCTAAACTGGCGCCCCCATCCACGGTTTAGCGGAGCTGCCCCATGTACCGTGACCGCCTGGTCGCCACCCCTGTTCATTCCGAAGCGGCAAGCCGGCTTCAGCGGTTGCTGTTGGCGTACCACGACTTCCGGCAGCACAAGTCGGCGCACCCGCTGGCAGAGGACACTTTCAGGGTGGCGGACTGGCAGGCCCGACGACTCAAAGCCACCCACCAGGACCTGTATGACCATCCCGCCTACCGCCCCGGCCTGGAATTCCTACTCACCGATCTCTATGCACCCGCCGGCATGACCCGCCGGGACGACAACATCGACCGGATTTTCCCGAAAATGGTCAAATGGCTGCCGGACAACCTGCTGGATACCTTTGCCGGGCTGGTGGAGCTGAACCTGGTGACCCAGGAGCTGGACCTGGAACTGGCCGAACTGCTCGACCGGAACCGGCAGCCGGTGGCGGAACTGGATACCACGGTCTACTGCGAGGCCTACCGGGCAAGCCGGCGGCTGGACGACCGGTCAAGGCAGATTCAACTGGTTGCCGAGGTCGGGCAGCAGCTGGACCGCTACGTGCGCAACCGCACCCTGGGCTGGCTGCTGTCCATGGCGAAAACACCGGCGGAAATGGCGGACCTGAGCGACCTGCACAGTTTTCTGCACCGCGGTTACAGTGCCTTTCGCAAGATGGACAATGTCGATGGCCTGATTGAACGGCTGGTGTGGCGGGAACGGAGAGTAATGGAGCAGATTCTGGCGGGCCACCCGGCGCCTTTCGAGCTACCGGGCGACCTCTGAGCCGTCAGGCCTGGATGATCTTGTCGAGCTGGCTGTGAATCTCCTGCTCGATGCGGTGCTTGAACGGCCGCAGCATCAGGCCCAATTCCAGACGGATATGCAGGTCATCCGGGGTGATGTTCAGGTGGCCTTTTACGCCACTGCGCTTGAACTTCATGACATCACCTTCCCACTGATAATGCACATCGAACTGCTTCGACAGATCCTGGGCCAGGGTTTCTGCCGCTTGGCGGGCGTGCTCCTTGTCCAGGGAATGGGGGCGATGAACATCGATGACAGACATGGATCAGTTTTCTCTTCCAAATTGAAACGGTTTTACAGTGTAAGGCGGTATTAAACTTGTAGCCACCCCGCCAACCGTTAGAATACGGGGTTCAGATTCTGACAGGACATCCCCCATGAGCGAGCAGCAAACGCCAGCCAATGCGTACGGTTCCAGAAACGGCCAGGACGACGTTACCCATTTCGGTTTCCGCAACGTGCCGAAAAGCCAGAAGGCCGGCCAGGTGGCCGAGGTCTTCCACAGCGTGGCGGGCAAGTACGACCTCATGAATGACCTCATGTCCATGGGCATTCACCGGCTCTGGAAGCGTTTCACCATCGAGCTTTCCGGAGTGCGCCCGGGGCACCAGGTCCTTGACATCGCCGGGGGCACCGGCGACCTGACCATGAAATTCTCAGATCTCGTGGGTCCATCGGGCAAGGTCGTCCTCGCCGACATCAACGCCTCCATGCTCCAGGTCGGCCGCAGCCGGCTGATGGACCGGGGTTACGCCGGCAATATCGAATACGTGCAGGCGGATGCCGAGCACCTGCCCTTCCCGGACAACAACTTCAACGCCGTGTCCATCGCCTTCGGCCTGCGCAACGTGACGGACAAGGATCAGGCCCTGCGCGACATGGCCCGGGTACTCAAACCCGGCGGCAAGCTGATGGTGCTGGAGTTCTCCAAGCCCACCAACCCGCTGCTGAACAAGGCCTACGACATGTACTCCTTCAACGCGCTGCCGTTGATGGGTCAACTGATCGCCGGTGACAGCGAGAGCTACAAGTATCTGGCCGAGTCCATCCGCATGCACCCGGATCAGGAAACCCTCAAGGGCATGATGGAGAACGCCGGCCTGGTGAATTGCCGCTACTACAACATGACCGGCGGCATCGTCGCCCTGCACGCGGGAATCAAGCCCTGATGTTTCCGGGCCCGACCCTGCAGGCTGCCGCCAGCGCCATCATCGAGAATGCCCTGAACCGGGCACTCGAGCTGGACCCGGCCGGTCGCCAGTCCCTGGTCAAAGCACTGACGGGCCCGGTGCAGCTGGATATTACCGCCCCGGTACCACTGACCTATACCCTCGACCAGACCGGGGAACGGGTTCAGGTCAGCAGCCAGCCTCCAATGGAACCAGCGCTGCGGATCAGTGGCCGGCCGCTGGCCTTTGCCGCCCTGGCCGTGGGCGATGACCGGGTATTTGCGGACGGACGGCTGGCTGTGGATGGCGATACCGGCCTCGCCCACCAGCTCCAGCGGGCCCTGAACCAGCTGGATCCCGACTGGGAAGCCGCCATGGCCCGGCATATCGGCGACGTGCCGGCACACTTCCTTGGCAAACGCCTGCGCCATGCAGTGAAATGGAGCCGGGAAGCGGTCCGCTCCATGAACGCGAACATCGAGGAATACCTCCACGAGGAGAGTCGCACGCTACCCGGGCGCCGGGAACTGGAAGCCACCTTCGGGGATATCGATGAGCTGAGCCTGCGCACCGAGCGCCTGGAAGCCCGGCTCCGGCTGCTGGAAGACCGCGAAATCACTGACGAACCGGAGAACCCGTGACCCGCCTGAGACGCCTGTTCCGAATTGCCTGGGTATTCTGCCGTTACCGCCTGGACACGTTTCTGCCCATCGCCGAATTGCCGACACCCCTGAAGGTGTTCTTCCTGCTGGCTCCCTGGCACCTGTTCCCGCAGCCGAAACTGAGCCGGGGCGACCGGTTGCGTCTGGCCCTGGAAGAGCTGGGACCGGTGTTCGTGAAATTCGGCCAGATCCTGTCCACCCGGCGCGACCTGCTGCCGGACGACATGGCCGAGTCCCTCAAGCAGCTCCAGGACCGGGTACCGCCCTTCCCCAGCGACACCGCCCGCAACATCATCGAAACCTCCCTGGGCAAGCCGGTATCCGAACTGTTTGCGGAGTTTTCTCCTGATCCCATGGCGTCCGCCTCGGTGGCCCAGGTCCACGCCGCCACCCTGCCCAACGGCCAGCGTGTGGTGGTCAAGGTGCTGAGGCCGGGCATCGAAAAGGTGATTCACCAGGACCTGGCCCTCATGTACCTGATGGCCGGCCTGCTGGAGAAGTACTGGTCCGAGGGCAAGCGCCTGCACCCGGTGGACGTGGTCGCCGACTACGATTCCACCATCCACGATGAACTGGACCTGCAGCGCGAGGCCGCCAACGCCAGCCAGCTGCGCCGCAACTTCGAGAAGTCGTCGCTGATCTACATCCCCTTTATCGACTGGGACTACACCCGCAAGTCGGTACTGGTGATGGAACGCATCCACGGCATTCCGATCGCCGACGCACCCGCGCTGGAAGCCGCCGGGGTCAACATGAAGGTACTGGCGGAAAAGGGCGTGGAAATCTTCTTCACCCAGGTGTTCCGGGACAGCTTTTTCCATGCCGACATGCACCCCGGCAATATCTTCGTCGACGTGTCCAACCCGGCAGACCCGCGCTACATCGCCATCGATTTTGGCATTGTCGGCACCCTGGCCCCGGATGACCAGAGCTACCTGGCCCGCAACCTGCTGGCCTTCTTCCGCCGGGATTACCGCCAGGTGGCGCAATTGCATATCCAGTCCGGCTGGGTACCACCGGACACCCGGGTCAACGAGTTCGAGGCCGCCATCCGCACCGTGTGCGAGCCGATCTTCGAACGCCCCCTGAAGGACATCTCCTTCGGTCACTTCCTGCTGCGGCTGTTCCAGACTGCCCGGCGCTTCAATATGGAGGTCCAGCCCCAGCTGGTACTGCTGCAGAAAACCCTGCTCAATGTCGAAGGCCTGGGCCGCCAGCTGTATCCGGAACTGGATCTCTGGAGCACCGCCCAGCCGTTCCTCGAGGACTGGATGCGCAAGCGCATTGGCCCCTCCGGATTGCTGAAGTCGCTGCAGTCTCACCTGCCCTCCTGGCTCGAACAGTCACCGGAGATGCCGCAACTGATCCACGACGCCCTGTTGCAGATGCGGCATGCCGGGCCCACCGAACAGCAAAACCGCGATACACTGGAGCTGTTGCGGCAGCAGCAGGCCCGCACCGAGCGACGCTGGCGCCGGGCCGGCCTGGCTGTGGTACTGGTGGCTGCGGCGGTGATCGGCACCCAGCCCGAGGCCCGGGCCTGGGTCGAGAACACGCCGGCATGGAGCTGGGCCCTGCTGGCCATCGCCGGCGCGCTGGTGCTGCGCGGCGGCCGTTAAACCACAAGACAAACCGGGATTCACATAAATGCAAAAAAGCTCCGCTACTGTCGACAGCCCTGACTGGTTGAATGCCATTCGCTGGACCGAGGACGGTCTGGTCCCGGCCATTGCCCAGGATGCCGAAACCGGCGAGATCCTGATGATGGCCTGGATGAACCGGGAATCCCTCCGGCTGACCGCGGAAGAAGGTCATGCGGTGTACTGGTCCCGCTCCCGTGGCAAGCTCTGGCGCAAGGGCGAGACATCCGGCCACCAACAGGTGGTGAAGGACATCCGGCTGGACTGCGACGAGGACGTGATTCTGCTGAAAGTCGAGCAGAAAGGCGGCATTGCGTGCCATACTGGCCGACGCAGCTGTTTTTACCGTACCCTGAAGGACGGAGCGTGGGTTGCGGTGGATCCGGTGATCAAGGATCCGGACGCAATCTATGGCAACAAGTAAGGAGCAGCCCGTGAGTGATGTACTGGAACGCCTGGCCCAGGTACTGGAAGCCCGCAAGAACGCAGACCCGGAGTCATCCTATGTCGCCAGCCTGCATGCCAAAGGGCTGAACAAGATCCTGGAAAAGGTCGGTGAGGAATGCACCGAAACCCTGCTGGCTGCCAAGGATGCCGAGCACAGCGGCGAAACCTCGGATGTGGTCTATGAGACCGCTGATCTGTGGTTTCACAGCATGGTCATGCTGTCCCGGCTGGGACTCGGACCAGACGACGTCCTGAACGAACTGGCACGGCGTTTCGACCTGTCAGGACTGGAAGAAAAGGCATCCCGGAGCAAGTAGGCAGGTATTACCCCTTTCGGGGGTTTCCGCATGACGGCTCCGTTAACGTACAATGTCTCTGAACTGAAACAATGAGAATGAGGAACCCCGCATGGGTATCAGTATCTGGCAACTCCTGATCGTACTTGGCATTGTCATCCTGCTGTTCGGAACCAAGAAACTGCGGAACATCGGCAGCGACCTCGGTGGCGCTATTCGCGGCTTCAAGAAGTCCATGAATGACGATGACACCGCGAAGGACGAAAAGGACTCCCTGGAAGAAAAGTCCGAGGCCGAGCCCAAACAGGCTGAAGCGGAAGACAAGCCCCGGGAAAAAACCCACAGCTGAGACCTGGCTGAATGTTCGATATCGGCTTCCTTGAGCTGCTGATCTGCGGCGTTATTGCCCTTTTGGTGCTTGGCCCCGAACGGCTCCCCACGGCCGCCCGGGCTGCCGGGCGCTGGGTGGGGGCAGCGCGCCGTATGGTCGGCCAGTTCAGTTCCGAGCTTGACCGGCAATTGAAAGCCGAGGAGCTGCGCGAGGAACTCCGCAAAGCGGGCGATGTCGGCCTGGACGATGTGCAGAAAACCGTGCGGGGGGCTCTGGATGAGGCCAAGAAGTACGAGCACATGATCCTGGCCGACGACGAAACCCGCAAGCCCAGGCCTGCGCCGGCAACACGCCGCATGGCCGGTGAAGACGGGGAAACGGATTCCTCCGGCGCAGACAGAAACAGCCAGGACTCCAAGACACCGGAACCGTCCAGCGAAGCCTCCGGTGAACGCGAGACCCAATCAGGCCCGTCGGATAACCGTTCATGACCCAACAGCCAGACGGCAACCAGATCCATACCGAACAACAACCGGAAATGCCACTGATCGAGCACCTGCTCGAGCTGCGCAACCGGCTGTTGAAGATGGTGCTGGCCGTGGTGATCTGTTTCGCCGCGATCTATCCCTTCGCCAATGAACTCTATCTCTGGTTGAGTGAACCGATCCGGGAGTTGCTGCCGGTTGGCCAGAGCATGATCGCCACCGACGTCACCTCACCCTTCTTCGCACCCCTGAAGCTGGCGCTGGTGCTCTCGGTCTTTGCCGCGATCCCGATCATCCTCTACCAGCTCTGGAGCTTCATCGCCCCGGGGCTATATGCCCACGAGAAGCGCCTGGCATTCCCGTTGCTTTTCACCTCGGTGATCCTGTTCTATGCCGGTGCCGCGTTTGCCTATTACGTGGTGTTTCCACTGGTGTTCGGGTTCTTTACCGCCATCGGACCCGAGGGCATTGTGGAGCTGCCGGACATCAGCAGCTACCTGAATTTCGTGCTCAAGATGTTCTTTGCGTTCGGGGTGGCCTTCGAGATCCCGATCGCCACGGTGCTGCTGATCCTGACCGGCGCCACCACCCCGGACGACCTGGCCGCCAAGCGTCCCTACGTGGTGGTCGGCTGTTTCATCATCGGCATGTTGCTGACTCCCCCGGACATCATCTCCCAGACCCTGCTCGCCGTCCCCATGTGGATCCTGTTCGAGTTCGGCATCCTGTTCGGCCGCCTGGCCCGCCGTGAGGTAGCCAGCGAGGATACGGAAGAATTCCCCGGCGAATGAACCTGGCACTGCTGTTTGCAGAGGATTTTGTCACCCCGGACCGGGCCGTGCTGACCGGCCGCCGGCTGACCCATCTTCAGTCTGTACTGAAGGTCGCCGCTGGTGACCACATTCCTGTGGGTCGCGTTGATGGCCTGATGGGAAGTGGAGAGGTAATCCGGCTGACGGACACCGAAGCGGAACTGCAGGTGACGCTGGACCAACTACCGCCAACCCCGCTGCCGCTCACTCTGATCCTGGCTATGCCCCGGCCCAAGATGTTCCGCCGGGTACTGCAGACCTGCGCCTCCCTCGGTATCAAGGATCTCTGGCTGATCAACAGCTACAAGGTGGAGAAGAGTTTCTGGCAGACCCCCTGGCTGTCGGAGGACAACCTGCGGGAAAACCTGACCCTGGGCCTCGAGCAGGCCAAAGATACGGTGATGCCGACCGTTCACATCCGCAAACTGTTCAAACCCTTCGTGGAAGACGAGCTGCCGGGCATCCTCGCCGGCAAGCGGGCACTAGTGGCCCATCCCGGTACACCCACGCCCTGCCCTGTGCACCTGGATGAACCGGCCGTGCTCTGTGTCGGGCCCGAGGGAGGGTTCACCCCGTACGAGGTCGGCAAACTGGAGGAAGCCGGTTGCCAGGAGGTCCATCTCGGCCCCCGGATCCTCCGCGTGGAAACCGCCGTGCCGGTGCTGGTCAGCCGGCTGTTTGACGCCTGCCGATAACCCGCAGCCTACCCTTTCGCAGCTTCTTCGCGGCGTTTCTGCCACCAGTTGATCAGGGGCGTCAGTACCCCGACCAGGATGCCACCGGCCAGAACCCCGAACAGGCCATCAGCCAGGGTGGACACCAGCGTGGCGCCGATACCACCAAAGCCTTCGGCGAAATGGTGGATGGCATCGTAGACCGGTGGCAGACCATGGGTGAGAATGCCACCGCCCACCAGGAACATGGCAATGGTGCCCAGGATCGACAGGGTCTTCATCATGTAGGGGGCGAGCCAGAGGATGCCTTCGCCGAGGCGCTGGGCCAAACCACTGTCCTTCTGGCTCAGGTACAGTCCGCCATCGTCCAGCTTCACGATACCGGCCACCAGGCCATAAACCCCGACTGTGACCATGACCGCCACGACCGTCAACACCAGGAACTGCATACCGATGCCCTGCCCGGTGACGGTACCCAGGGTGATGGCGATGATTTCCGCCGACAGGATGAAATCCGTGCGTATCGCGCCCTTGATCTTGTCCTTTTCCACCACCTTCAGGTCGACATCCGGATTCTTCAGGGCCTCGTGCAATTCCTGCTTGTGGGCGTCATCCTCCTTGCCGTGCAGAAACTTGTGGGCCAGCTTCTCGAAGCCCTCGAAACACAGGAACGCACCGCCGAGCATCAGCAGCGGGATCACCAACCAGGGTACAAAGTAGCTGATGGCCACCGCGGCTGGCACCAGGATCGCCTTATTGACAAAGGACCCCTTGGCTACCGCCCAGACAACGGGCAATTCCCGGGCCGGTTTCACGCCGGTGACCTGCTGGGCATTGAGCGCCAGATCATCCCCCAGAACCCCCGCGGTTTTCTTGGTGGCGGCCTTGGTCATGAGGGAGACATCGTCGAGGATGGTGGCGATGTCGTCGATCAGTGCGAGCAGACTGCTTCCTGCCATGGGAAAATCCCTTGTTCTGGTGGCTCTATCGGTTAATCAGCGAGGCCCATGGCCTCGGCGGCTATACGGTTCTTGACCGGCCCAAGCCGGTCCAGCCAGCGCATGCCCGCATTGCGAAGCCAGCGTAGGGGCAACTCATCCCGGGCAAACAACTGCTTGAAGCCCTCCATGGCCGCCATCATGGTGAGGTTCTCACCTTTGCGGCGGCGCTGATAGCGGGCCAGAACCAGTTCATCATCCGGAACCAGCTCAAGCGACTTCGCCCGTTTCATTTCATCAAGCAGGGTCCGCACATCCCCGTACCCCAGGTTGGCACCCTGGCCGGCCAGGGGATGGATGGTATGGGCCGCATCCCCCACCAGGGCCAAGCCATCGGCCACATAATCCTTGGCATGGCGCTGCCGCAGGGGAAAGGCAAAACGGCGGGAAACCGCAGTCACACTGCCCAGCTCACCTTCGATGGCCCGCTCCAGTTCAACCCGGAAATCATAATCACCGAGGGCCATCAGCCGGCGGGCTTCAGGGGTATCCTGGGACCAGACAATGGAACAGAAGTGTTCATCAAGATGTTCATTCAGCAGCGGCAGGAAAGCCAGCGGACCGCCAGGGGAAAACCGCTGCCAGGCGGTATAACGGTGGCTCTGGGCCGTCCGCACCGTGCAGACAATGGCCTGCTGGTCGTAATCCCATTCCCGCGTGGGCATTCTCGCCCACTGGCGCAGGCGCGAGTTGGCGCCATCGGCTCCGATCACCAGCCGGGCCGCCAGCCGGCTACCGTCTTCCAGTTCAACGCCTTCCGTCCGGGACCAGCTCCGCACGCGGACCCCGTCAAATAGCGTTACCTCACTGGCCAGCAATTTCCGGAACAAGGCCCGGACGATGTTGCGATTCTCGACGATGGTGCCCAACGCCCGGGCATGCAGTTCAGCGGCATCGAAATGGATCCGGCCGGTACCATCACCATCCCATACGATCATTTCCCGGTAGCCGCAGTGGCGGCTCGCCGTCACGCCAGACCAGGCCCCCAGCTCTTCCAGCAGCCGCTGACTGGCTGCGGAAATGGCACTGACCCGGGGCTCGAAGCCTTCCACCGTTGAGGCGGGCTCCACCGCCGCGAGTAATGTGTCCCGCGAGGCACCTTCGACCAGACCGACCTGCCAGCCCTGGCGGGACAACCCCAGCGCCAGGGCCGATCCGATCATGCCACCACCGACGACGACAATATCGAAGGAGCGGGTGTCGGCATTACTGATCATGGCGGGAATCCTCACTGGTCGCTGTGGAAACTGATGGAACAACCGCCCTGCGGCCGCCTATGCCCATGGCTTTTCGGGCAAACCAGCGCTTGGCGCCGGGCACCAGGTCGAGCCCGACCAGCCCGGCATCCCGTGCTGTTGCCACGGTTAACAGCGACTGGCCGAAGATCCGGATCAGAGAATCCGAGAACTGTACCGTCTGCTGCCAGTCCCGGCGATGGCGCCGCTGGTATTCACCGAGCACCGACAGCTCACCAATCGAACAGCCCTCGTCCACCGCCCGCCGGAACTGTTCCACCAGGGTCATCAATCCCCGCAGGGCCAGGTTGAAGCCCTGCCCGGCCACCGGGTGCAGGGCATGGGCAGCGTTGCCCACCAGCGCCACGCCCGGGCGTACGACCTCATCCATGGTGGTGAGCTTTAACGGGTAGTGGCTGCACTGGCCGATCCGGGTGAACCGACCCAGCCGCCAGCCAAACCGCTCCTGCAAACGCCGGCACTTCTGCTCATCCGACAGCTCCAGCACCTCCGCCAGGGCCTCATCGGTCAGGGTCCACACCAGCGCCGACTGGTTCTCGGGCCGGCGGGGCGAGCCGTGGGGCAACAGCGCCATCGGGCCATCGCCGGTAAAGCGTTCATAGGCAGTAAACTGGTGGGACTCACCGGTGGAGACATTGGCAATCAGCGCATTCTGCCCGTAGTTTTCGGTGCGTGTGACAAAGCCCAGCTTTTCCCGCAGTCCGGAACGGCCGCCATCGGCCACCACCAGGCATTGCCCGGAGACTCGCTCCTCCTGGCCGTCCTTGCGGATCAGCACGTCAACACCGTCCTGTGTCGGAGTCATGTCCATAACCTCCGCCGGCGCCTGCCACTGCACACCGGTATCGAGCAACGCCCGCATCAGGCACAACCCCATCCAGCGATTGTCGGCCACATAGCCGAGAGCTTGCTGGTGATGATCTTCCGCATGCAGTCGGGTGGCTCCGAAATGGCCGCGATCGGAAACATGGATATGGCGGATGGGCGTGGCGTGTTCCGACAGCGCCGACCAGAGTCCCAGCTCTTCAAAAATGAGCCTGGAACCCCAGGACAACGCTGTGGAACGGGCGTCATAACTGGGCTGGTAGTCCTCCGGCAGGGCATCCGGAGACAACGGGAAGGTCTCCACTACCGTCACCCGAAGCTCGGGCACGGTCCGGGCCAGCGCCAGGGCCAGGGTGGCGCCAGCCAGGCCGCCACCGGCAATAATCAGGTCAGTCTCGGATGCGGTCACCGTGTCAGTCCGCCATCAACGCTTCAATCTCGGCAATGGTCTTGGGCACCTCTTCGGTCAGCACGCGGCAACCGTCTTTGGTTACCACCACGTCGTCCTCGATGCGGATGCCAATTCCACGCCACTTCTCGTCCACACTGGTGTTGTCCGGGGCGATGTACAGGCCGGGCTCCACCGTCAGGACCATACCCGGCTCCAGCTCCCGCCAGGCCTCTCCGATCCGGTAGTCACCCACGTCATGCACATCCATACCCAGCCAGTGGCCGGTGCGGTGCATGAAGAAAGGCTTATAGGCTTCCTTCTCGATGGCCTCATCCACATTCCCGGACAACAGGCCGAGATCGATCAGCCCCTGGGTGAGCACCCTGAGCGCTGCCTCATGGGCATGGTTCCAGTGATTACCGGGCCGCACGGCATCAATGGCCTCGTACTGGGCCGCCAGCACCACTTCGTAAAGGGCTCGCTGCTCCGGGCTGAACCTGCCGCTGACGGGGAAGGTCCGGGTAATGTCCGAGGCGTAGCATTCCAGTTCACAACCGGCATCGATCAGCACCAGATCCCCCTCTTTCAGGGGCGCACTGTTCTCGATGTAATGCAGTATGCAGCCATTGGCGCCGCCGCCCACGATGGAGGGGTAAGCGGTGGACCGGGCGCCGTGTTCCATGAAGGTATGGATCAGGGTGGCTTCCAGGTTGTATTCAAAACCACCCTGGCGCGCCCGTTTCATGGCGTTGCGATGGGCTTCGGCACTGATCTTGCCGGCCTTCGCCATCACCTTGATCTCGTTGGCGCTCTTGTACAGGCGCAGGTCGTGGAGCAGGTGCTCCAGAGCCACAAACTCTCCGGGGGGATGGGCGCCGGTGCGCACCTTGCTGCGGAGGGTCTTGACCCACTCCATGACCCGGTGATCGAAGCTCTGGTCCTTGCCCAGGGGATAATAGACCCGGCTGCGACCTTCGATCATACCCGGCAGGATGTCGTCGATATCCGAAATCGGGAAAGCATCGTCCAGACCATACCGCTCGATAGCGCCTTCGGGACCACACAGAAAACCGTCCCACAGTTCTTTCTCCGGGTGGCGTTCTTTGCAGAACAGCACCGCCTCGCCATGTTCGCGACCGGGAATCAGGGCCAGCACCGCCTCGGGCTCACCAAAGCCGGTCAGATACTGGAAGTCACTGTCCTGCCGGAAGGGGTGGAGTACATCCCGGTTACGCACCCGCTCCGGGGCCGCTGGCAGGATGGCGATACTATCCGGCGCCATGCGCTCCATCAGCTTACGGCGGCGCTCGGCGAACTCCTTCACGGGTATCATGGACGACATAGATTCTCCCATAGGTCTGGACCCGGCTCAGTGCAGGGTCGGCGAATTGGAGGCCGGCTTCTCCGGGGCATTGAATTCAGTAAACACGGCCAGGGCCCCGAGCCGGACATACTCGGTGATTTCCAGCAGCTGCTGCTCACTTTCCTCGTCGGCTTCCTCATCCTCGGAGAGCTGGCTGATTGCCACCATATCCTCGATCAGCTCACGGATCTCGTCCGGGGCCTGGCCCAGGGACTCTCCGGCGGCCAGGGCCATGCCCTCAAGGAAACCGCGCACCCAGGAAATCAGAGCTTCCAGCCGCTGCTCGATGGCGTAGTCGTCATCCGGTAACAAAGGATGGAAACTCATGTCGGCCGATTGCAAGAGCGCCAGGGTCTGTTCGTAAGCCTTGTTCATGAAGGGCGCCAGGTCGTCGGATTCTTCAGCCGCGTCTTCCGGAAGCCCCATGTGCTCGCACACCATGTTCAGCCATTCAGGTTCCTGGATACGGGAACCGGCGGCGAGCCGACCACACAGTGCGCCGTGGAGTTCCGAGGGGTGACTGAAAGCCTGATGGGCAGTAAACACATTGGCCCAACGTTCGAATTCTGCGGCGCGGGCGGCGCCGGAAGAAGTGTCGGATTCGGACATGAATCAAGACAACCCTGTGTTGTTGAATGAAGTTCCTATCCTAGCATTCAGGCGACACCAAGGCACTTGTCGCTTGCTTTTGCCGCCGGGAAATCACAATATGTTATAACATAACATCTACTACTGGAGAGCATGATGAAACGATTCGGATACCGATTGCTGCTACTTCCGCTGTCCCTCCTCGCCGGCGCAGCCGCTGCCAGCGAAAACCCCGGCGCCCACCAGCATGGTCACGCCGAACTGTCATTTGCGGTTGACGGCAACAAGGTAGAGGTGATGTTTGTCTCACCCGCCTACAACGTGTTGGGCTTCGAGCACGAGGTCAGAACCAAAGCCCAGACCCGGGCGCTGCAGCAAGCCAATGACTGGTTTGCCGGAACACCGTTGATCGATACCCCGGACGGCACCTGCACCGTAATCAGCTCGGAAGTGCATCACAGCGGCCCGGAACAGGAACAGGAACAGGAACAGCACCACGAGGGTAACGAACACGAGCACGAGGATCACGGTAGCGGCCATTCAGCCTTTGAAGTCATCCAGACGCTGACGTGCCCCGGCGTTCAGAATGCCACTACCCTGATTACCCCGCTCACCACCCGGCTAGAACGCCTTGAGCACCTGGACGTGCAGTGGGCGGGCGCCATGGCACAGGGCGCTACACGCCTGGAGCATAGTGAACAAGCGGTCGAACTGGGGCAATAACTTACTCGGTGTAAGGCGTCACACTCCGGGCCTCCATGGAGTATGAGGAGGTGCCGATCTCGTTCTCGGTACGCTCGATCACCAGGGTGCCTTCGATCCACACCGGGTCATACAGGGCTTCGAGGTAGAAGCCCTCCTTGTATTTCACGTGGATGATCTGGTTGGGCGGAGGCGGTGGCACATGGATACAGGCGCCATAGTAAGGGACCAGGAAGAATTCCAGGATCTTCATGTCGTTGGTGGTTTTCAGCGGAACGACAAAGCCGGGAATTCGCCCCTCCACATTACCCATTTCCGGCACCACGCGCCCGGTCATGATTTCATCCGGCAGGATGGCCGGGCCGTCGCCCTCATGCTCGACTTCTGGCATATTTTCCAGCAGCGCCAGATCCTCGGCAGGCATGAGTTCGAGCCAGTCGATCTCCCTGGGCTCCGCGGCTACGGACACGGAGGCAAATCCGAGCAAGGCCGCCAGGACCATGCCGGCAAAACGGTACGAAAGGAAAACATGAAACATCAACGAGGTTACTCCTGGGGTTCAGGGTCCGGACCAGCAGGTATCATACACCGGGGACAACGATCGCCAACATGACCAGCACGACAGAAACCCGCCACAATCCGGCTAAAGACGGAGAGCTTGCCCTCGAGGCTCGGGACCTCGGCTTCCAATGGGCCGCGACTCAACCCATGCTCCGGTTTCCGGACCTGACCATTCCCTGTGGGGAACATCTGTTCCTTCAAGGCGCCAGTGGCAGCGGCAAAAGTACCCTTCTAAGCCTGTTGTCGGGCATGCAGGCACCCCACTCCGGGTCCGTCCGCATTTTCGGTTCCGAATTGCAGCGCCTGGGCTCCGGCGCCCGGGATCGGTTCCGGGCTGACCACATCGGCGTCATTTTCCAGCAGTTCAACCTGGTGCCCTACCTGAGCGCCCTGGCCAACGTTACCCTGCCCTGCCGCCTGTCCCGCGTTCGCCTTGAACAAACCCGCCCCGACCCGGATTCCGCTGCCAAAGAGCTGCTCGGGCTGCTCGCCATCCCCGAGAATCACTGGCATCGCAACGTAACCCGCCTCTCCATTGGCCAGCAGCAACGGATAGCCGCGGCCCGGGCACTGATCGGCAGCCCGGGCATTATCCTTGCAGACGAGCCAACATCGGCACTGGATGCCGACAACCGGGATCGTTTCCTGGACCTGTTGCTCGGGCTGGCCGACAAGCGGGGTGCCTCGGTGATTTTTGTCAGCCATGACCGCAGCCTGAGCCGGCATTTCCAACATCTGATCCATCTGGGAGCTGAATCATGAAAACCCGGCTGGCCTTCTCCCTGGCCCTGGCAAGCCTCTGGCACCGGCGTCGTGTCCTGACCCTGGTGTGCCTGACCCTCACCCTGAGCGTCAGCCTGCTGCTGGGCATCCAGTACCTGCGCACGGAAGTCCGGCAGTCGTTCACCAGCACCATCAGCGGCACCGACCTGATCGTCGGAGCCCGCAGCGGCCAGCTGAACCTGCTTCTGTATACCGTGTTCCACATCGGCGATGCCACCAACAACATCCGCTGGTCCACCTTCCAGAGACTTCAGGAAGACCAACGAATCGACTGGCTGATTCCCATCTCCCTCGGCGACAGTTACCGGGGCTACCGGGTGGTGGCCACGGACAGCAACTTCCCCGAACACTTCCGGTATGGCCAGGAACAGCCGGTCAACCTGGCCGAGGGGGAATGGTTCAGTGACGTGTTCCACGTCGTGCTCGGCGCCGGCGTCGCCCGGGAGCTCGGGCATCAGCCCGGCGAGGAGGTCATCCTTTCCCACGGCGGCGGCAGGACCAGCTTCTCCAATCACGAGGACACCCCGTTCCGGATCACCGGGATTCTCGAGGCCACCGGTACGCCGGTCGACCAGGCGGTGTACATCAGCCTGGAAGGCATGGAGGCCATGCATGTGGGCTGGGAATCCGGCGTGGCGATTCCGGGACGAACGCTGACCCCGGAAAAAACCCGGGGGATGACCTTTACCCCGGACGCCATAACGGCCGCCTACGTGGGGCTGAAGTCCCCCGTACTCACCTTCCAGCTCCAGCGTGCCCTGAACCAGTCGGCAGAGGAACCCCTGTCCGCCATTCTCCCGGGTGTTGCACTGAGCGAACTGTGGCGCCTAATGGGACAGTTTGAGAAAGCCCTGCTAGGCATTACCGGCTTCGTGGTCATCACCAGCCTGGTAGGACTGGTGGCGGTCCTGCTGACCCTGCAGGCCCAAAGGGCCCACGAGATTGCAGTGCTCCGGGCCACCGGCGCCTCAACGGGACTGGTGGCTTCCCTGCACGTGATCGAATGTGTTGCCCTGGCGCTGGTCTCCTGCCTGCTCGCACTGGCCGTGGGCGCCGGCCTGCTCACGGGCGTTGCCCCCTGGTTACTGGACAACTACGGGATCAACCTGACGCTCAGGCCCCTGAACCCGACCGAATGGGCACTGCTCGCGACCGTACCGGCCGCCGCGGCACTGGTCGGCCTGCTGCCGGCGTTCGCCACCTGGCGCCGGACCCGTACCCAGGGTCTCGGTGAGATCGGCGAGTGATCGGCGTCACGCCCGGGCCGCTATGACAACCCTGTAAATTGACCGACTTAGCGTCCACACTTATAGTTATTTGCATTCATAACAAACGATGTTGGGCACGCCATGGAACAGTCCGAAGTACAGGCATTAGCGGACAAGCTGGACAAGCTGATCGAACGCTGTCAGAAACTGGAGCGGGATAACGCCATGCTGCGGGAGCTCCAGGACGACTGGAACCGAGAGCGGGCTCAGCTGGTACACAAGAATGATCTTGCCAAAAACAAGATCGAAGCCATGATTGGCCGCCTGCGGGCACTGGAGCACCACTGATGTCTAAGCAATCCACCACCGTTGAGGTGAAGATTCTCGACAAGGAATACCTGGTTGCCTGCCCGGAAGAAGAGCAAGAAGCCCTGATTCGCGCCGCCAGGCATCTGGACCACAAAATGCGGGAAATCCGTTCCAGCGGCAAGGTGTTCGGCGTTGAACGCATTGCCGTGATGGCCGCGCTCAACATCACCCACGAGCTGCTGGAGCAGGATTCCATGTCCGACGCCACCAGCTCGATTCTCAAGGCCATGGACAGCAAGCTCGACGATGCCCTCGGGGAAAATTCCGGGCACTGATTAGGGTTCAGGTGTTGCAATTGGCCCCGGACCTGCCCGTATAATGAGACCAACTTCCTGGGCTGTTCGCGATGGTCGGATACGTCCTCGAGCCGATGCGCACTACCCAGGTGGCTACTTCAGGGCATTGTGAGCACGTCCCCGACAGGGGAAAGCCTAATATGTCACAGCGGCCACCGACCTTGAACTCTGGGTTCAAGGGCCACATCCGATAACGGCAGCCCGGGAAGCTTTATTTTGAGCAAGTTTGTTCCTCCCCAACCGTTCGAATCCCACCCTGATAACCTGAACCGAAGCCAGCTGCGCAAACACCTGCGCCAGAGGCGGCGTTCGCTGTCGTTCGAAGAACAGATGCAGGCCTCGGAATACCTGGCGCTGAACCTTCTGAAGAATCCGGACCTGCACCGTGCCCGGCACGTGGCCGTCTACCTGCCCAACGATGGCGAGATCGATCCCCACATCTACATGGACATCGCCCGCCGCAAGGGTGTGAATTTCTATCTGCCTGTGCTGCATCCGATTCATATCGGCAAACTGGTGTTCAGCCCCTACTACGACGGGGTGGAGCTGACTTCAAACCGCTTCGGTATTCCCGAGCCGGCGTTCAGCAAAGGGCTGCGTCGCCCGGCCTGGGCGCTGGATGCGGTGCTGTTTCCACTGGTGGGCTTTGACGAGAATGGCGGGCGCCTGGGCATGGGCGGAGGATTCTATGACCGGACTTTTGCCTTCAGCCGGCTACGGCCACGGCTGGCCCCCAAGCTGATTGGCCTGGCCCATGATTTCCAGAGAGTGAAAGCGCTGCCAATAGAGCCCTGGGATGTGCCCCTGCACAGCGTGGTAACGGACCGGCGCTGTTACCGGTTCAGGCGGTCTGCTCCGGCCTGAAGGGCGCTGATGGTCACGTTATCCTGGTAGCGGGGTTTGTCTTCCGAAGCGTGGATAGAGGTAAATCCGGTTACTACAAGGCCGACAGCAAAAATCAGCACGATGGCTTTGATGATGTCAGGCTTGCCACCCATTTTTATTCTTCCTCGAACGCGGTTGGTAAATTATCGGAAAATCAGTGAGCTATTCTCGCTTCCGAGAATTAGACGAAAGACTAACACTTAACTCTGATTTTACAATTTTTGACTGATTAAAATTCGGTAAGAATTCCCGAGAGGCAGGGGGGCTATGCCTCGAGGGGGGCTCCGAAACTGTGCGTAGCCTTCGGAGGCGGGCGGAGGTTCTCTTCCCGAAACCCGCTCAAGCACGTCCCTGTGGCGCTTGAGCTCCGCCATCCATGGCTCCGCACAGTTTCGGGAAGAGAACCTCCGCCCGCCTCCAGCCCCGAGTTATGTCGAGCCGCCGTTCCCCGCTCCCAGGAACAATCGGTAGGCCTCATTATCGGTCATGTTCTCATACCGGAAACCGACCTTGTCGAGCATCTTTTCAAAATCCGGCTCTTCTTCGTCGTTCACCTGAGCACCCAACAGGACCCGGCTGTAAGCCGCGCCGTGGTTACGGTAGTGGAACATGGAGATGTTCCAACGGGTTCCCAGGGACATCAGGAACTTGAGCAACGCCCCCGGACGCTCCGGGAATTCGAACTGGTAGACCTTCTCGTTGCTGATGCTCGGGGCATGGCCGCCGACCATGTGGCGGATATGCTGCTTGGCCAGGTCGCTGTCGGTCAGGTCGACCACGGAGTAGCCGCTTTCCCGCAGTTCCTGCACCAGCTCGTCCCGGCCATGGCCGCCGGCCTGGATCTGGATACCCACGAAAATCACGGCCTTCTGATCGTCGGCATACCGGTAGTTGAACTCGGTGATACTGCGCTTGTGCAGGGCGTTGATGAAGGTCTTGAACGCCCCCGGCTTCTCCGGGATGGTGACCGCCAGGATAGCTTCGCGCTTCTCACCGATCTCGGTGCGCTCGGAAATGTAGCGCAGGCGGTCGAAGTTCATGTTCGCGCCGCTGAGCACCGCTGCCAGGTTCTCGCCTTCCAGCTGTTCCCGCTCCACGTACTTCTTGAGCCCGGCGATGGAAAGTGCGCCGGCCGGCTCCGCGATGGAACGGGTATCCTCGAACACGTCCTTGATGGCGGCGCAGATCTCGTCAGTGGTGACGGTGATGACCTCGTCCACCAGATCCTTGCAAATATTCCAGGGCTCCTCGCCGATCTGGCGTACCGCCACCCCGTCGGCAAAGATCCCGACTTCATCCAGGATCACCCGTTCGCCGGCTTTCATGGCCGCCTGCAGGCAGTTAGAGTCTTCCGGTTCGACACCGATCACCTTGATCTCAGGGCGCAGGTACTTGATGTAGGCTGTCATGCCGGCAATCAGACCGCCGCCACCCACGGGGATAAAGACCGCGTGCAGGGGCTGGGAGAACTGCCACATCATCTCCATGGCCACGGTGCCCTGCCCGGCGATGACATCGGGATCATCGTAGGGCGGAATATAGGTGTAGCCGTGCTTTTTGATCAGTTCCTGGGCGTGGGTGGCAGCCTCATCAAAGGCGTCACCCTTGAGCACCACTTTCGCACCCCGGTCCCGCACCGACTTCACCTTGATGTCCGGCGTGGTCTGAGGCATCACAATCACCGCCTTGATGCCCAGTTCCTTTGCGGACATGGCCACACCCTGGGCGTGGTTGCCGGCGGAGGCGCAGATCACGCCCTTGGCTTTCTGCTCTTCAGACAGCTGGGCAATCCGGTTGTAGGCGCCGCGAATCTTGAAGGAGAACACCGGCTGAAGGTCTTCGCGCTTGAGCATAATGTTGTTGGCAAAGCGCTTGGACAGGCTACGGGCTTCAGTCAGGGGTGTTTCGATGGCCACGTCATAGACGCGCGCATCGAGTATCTTCTTGATATAGCGTTGCGGCATAGTGGTTCCGATTGCTTGGTGAATGTGCGGGAAAAACCCACAGTGTAGGAAGTTTGCACGGCAGCCGTCTATAAGCAGACCTCACAGGCCGCTATAATGACCGTAAATTTCATCCGGAATTGCAGACGGAGCCCGACATGACCCAGGACGAACTCAAGAAGGCCGTGGCCAAAGCCGCCGTGGACTACATCGCCCCCCGCCTCGACAGCGACAGCATCGTCGGCGTGGGTACCGGCAGCACCGCCAACTTCTTCATCGACATGCTGGCCGAACTGAAGAACGAGTTCGACGGCGCCGTGGCCAGCTCCGAAGCCACCGCGGAACGCCTGAAAAGCCACGGTATTCCGGTGTATGACCTCAACAGCGCCGGTGAACTGGAGTTCTACGTGGACGGTGCCGACGAAACCAATGAACGCCTGGAACTGATCAAGGGCGGCGGCGCAGCCCTGACCCGGGAAAAAATCGTCGCAGCAGTAGCCAAGTCCTTTGTCTGCATTGCCGACGAATCCAAGATGGTCGGCGTGCTCGGCAAGTTCCCGCTGCCCGTGGAAGTCATCCCCATGGCCCGAAGCCACGTAGGCCGGGAAATCGTCAAACTCGGCGGCGATCCGGTGTACCGTGAGGGCGTGGTCACCGATAACGGCAACATCATCATCGACGTCCACAACATGGACATCTCCCGGCCGATCCACGTAGAAGAACAGCTCAACAATATAGTCGGCGTGGTCACCAACGGTCTGTTCGCCCGCCGCCCGGCCGACCTGTTACTGCTGGGCACCAGTGAGGGCGTCAAGAGTATTCCCCGCAAGGGCGCCTGATTAACGACTGCCTGAGGGGCTGGCTTTCCGGGCCAGCCCTTTTTGTTTGGGCCGAAGCACAAACCAAGCGCTTGCTTGGTGCCAGATTTTGAGTGACACTGCTTCTATTCACGATTGTCCACAGGGAGCCCGACCGTGTCCGAATACTTCAATGATATCCACGAACAGGCACGCCTCAGTGCCCGGAAATTTATCGAGACTCATGTCCTGCCCCACATCGACGACTGGGAAGAGGCGGGCGAATTTCCCCGGGAGCTGTACAAGAAAGCGGGCGACGCCGGCCTGCTCGGCATCGGATTTCCCGAAGCCCTGGGCGGCACCGGCGAAGGTGATATCTTCCTGAAAGTGGCTGTCTCCGAAGAACTGATGCGCTCCACCTCCGGCGGCCTGGTCGCAGGCCTGGGTTCGCTGGACATCGGCCTGCCCCCGGTGGCCAAGTGGGCCAAACCAGAAATCCGGGAACAGATCGTGCCCCCGGTCCTGCGCGGCGAGAAAATCTCCGCCCTGGCCATCACCGAGCCCGGCGGTGGCTCCGACGTCGCCAACCTGAAAACCCGGGCGGTCCGGGACGGCGACCACTACATCGTCAACGGCAGCAAGACCTTCATCACCAGCGGCATGCGCGCCGACCACTACACTGTCGCCGTCCGCACCGGCGGCGAGGGACATGGCGGCATCAGCCTGCTGCTCATCGACCGCGACATGCTGGGCTTCTCCACCGGCAAGAAGCTCCGCAAGATGGGCTGGTGGGCCAGCGACACCGCCGAACTCTTCTTTGAAGACTGCCGGGTACCGGCCGACCGTCTGATCGGAGCCGAGAACGCCGGCTTTATCGCGATCATGAGCAACTTTCTGGCCGAACGCCTGAGCCTGTCCATCATGGCCTACATGACCGCCCAGCTCGCCTACGAAGCCGCCCTGGACTACACCAAACAACGCCAGGCTTTCGGCCGCACCATCGCCGGCTTTCAGGTCAGCCGTCACAAGCTGGTGGACATGGCCACCCAGATCGACGTGGCCCGGGAATACACCTACCGCTGCGCGGCCCTGATGCAGGCCGGCAAGAACCCGATCAAGCAGGTGGCCATGGCCAAGAACTTTTCGGTCGACGTCTGCGAGAAGGTCACCCGGGAGGCGGTACAGCTGTTCGGTGGCATGGGTTACATGCGGGAGTCGGTGGTGGAGCGCCTGTACCGGGATGCCAAGATCCTTTCGATTGGCGGCGGCACTACGGAGATCATGAAGGAACTGATTGCCAAGCAGATCAAATTGTAGCCTTCTAGTTGCGGGGCAGGGGCCGTGCCAGTGGCTGTTCCAAAACACGCTACGAGCACGTCCATGTGCGCTTGTTTCGGGCCGTCCATGGCCCTCAACAGTTTTGGAGCAGCCACTGGCACGGCCCCCGCAGCGAATGTGCTAACCGCTTGTGCCGCTCAATTCGAACTTTTCAGCATCGCTTTGTAGGTGCACCGCAAAAGTTCGGGCGTCTATCTGGCAGGACCTTCCGAAAACGTGGAGCGCCAAGGATGGCGCGACCGAGCCCTACAGGGACGTATTCACGGGCGTTTTTCGGAAGGTCCTGCCAGATAGACGCCTGCACCCACGCCGAAAAAACCAACTCCAAACTCAACGACCAAGGTTTAGTTTCGAACTGCAAGAGACTCCCGTATAATTGCGCCCACTTTTTAGCCGCAGTTAAACGTACCTCAACGTATCAGGAAGGATCGCACATGCAATTCGACAACATCCCCGCAGGCAAAAACCCGCCTGAAGACATCTACGTTGCCATCGAGATTCCGGCCAACAGCTCCCCGGTCAAGTACGAACTGGACAAAGACATGGGCGCCCTGCTGGTAGACCGCTTCATGGCCACCCCGATGTTCTACCCGGCCAACTACGGCTTCATCCCCCACACCCTGGCCGACGACGGCGACCCCCTGGACGTACTCGTGGTCACCCCGTACCCGGTACAGCCAGGCTCCGTCATCCGTGCCCGTCCCGTCGGCGTTCTGAACATGGAAGACGAAGCCGGCGGCGATGCCAAGCTGGTAGCGGTTCCGCACGACAAGCTGACCACCACCTACCACGACGTCAAGGAAATCACTGACCTGCCGGAACTGCTGCGTGACCAGATCAAGCACTTCTTTGAGAACTACAAGACTCTCGAGCCGGGCAAGTGGGTCAAAGTACAAGGTTGGGACAACGCCGCAGCCGCCAAGAAAGCCATCGAAGACGCCATCAACGCCTACAAGGGCTGATCGGCAAGACTCTTCAGATGCAAAAAACCGGGTCCTGGAACCCGGTTTTTTGTGCTCGAAAACGGGACTGCCTCAGCCTCGTGACAACAGATCCCGCATGTCGCTGATCGCCGCGTTGGCGCGGGACAGGTAGGCGGCCATGGTCAGGGAGTGGTTGGCCAGCACGCCGAAGCCGCTGCCATTGAGGATAACCGGGCTCCACATCTGGCCCTGGGTGCCCTCCAGTTCGATGATGATCTGCTTCACGCTGGCCATGGCGTTCTTGTCCACCAGGACCTTGCGGAAGTCCACCTCAATGGCGCGGAAGATGTGCAACAACGCCCAGGCGCTACCGCGGGCCTCATAGAATACGTCGTCGATCTTGGTCCAGGGGGTCTGCACTTCAGCACCGCCGGTCTCTTCGGCCAGCGGATTGTCCGCATCCACGTTGGCTACCGCATCAGAAACGGACGCCTTACCAACGCTTTCCCCCAGGTTCCGGGACAGGCTACCCAGCCGGGTCTCCAGATCCGCCAGCCAGCTGTTCAGGTTGTCGGCCCGGGCAAAGAACTGGGCATCGGCCTGCTCCGGGGCGGACAGGCGGTTCAGGTAACGCTTGAGCGCGCTGATCCCGCGACGGTACTCGGATTCGGTGGACGGGATCGCCCAGCTCTGGCTGTCAAAGTGGAACTGGGGCTCGGCGATAACCAGATCAGGATCCTCGGAGGACTGGCTCTGTGAACGGGCAATGTCCCGGCGCATGGCCCGGGACAGGTCCCGGAGCTGGACCAGCACACCAAACTCCCAATTGGCAATGTTATCCAGCCATAATCCCGGCGGAAAAATGTCGTTGGAGATGTAGCCACCGGGTTTATCCAGCAGGGTTTCGGCAATCCGGATCATGGTGGAGGTAGTGGCAAAACCGGTCACCGGCTCCCGCTCCAGGGCGTTGGCAACAGCGCGGGTATTTTCGCGTACTGAGAAGGTTTCGGGCTCATCGCTCCAGTAGATACCGATGGCCACAGCAGCCAGAAGATAAATCACCAGCACCGCGAGGATGAACCGGCCAACGACGCCGCTGCCCCCGGCGTAATCCTGAACATCCTCTTTCCGATCCCTGAAGAACTGTCTGAATTTGCCTGGCATAAGACTCCTAATCCCCTTGCGGTTGTTGGTCAGCAGCGAATGGACGACCCAAATGGTACCCCATGGCGCCATCGATACCCAGCTTGCACAACACCGAATACTCCGCCGCTGTTTCCACCCCGGTGGCAAAGACCCGGACGCCACGCCGGTGCGCTATGCCGATCACTGATTCCAGGTAGAAACGGTTTTCCTCGTGACTGTCGATATCGTGGATAAAGCTGTTATCGATACGCAGCGCCTGAAACCTCAGATTCCTGAGATAGCTGAAGGGTACGCCTCCCACCCCGAACCGGTCCACCAGAACCGGCACATTGATCCGCCCCAGGGCCCGCACCAGCAGGCCCACCGCAGTACGATGATGATGGATGGTCTGCTCGGAGACCCCGATCCAAAGCTGCCGGGCGCTGTCACCTGACTGCTCCAGCCAGGCCAACAGATCCTGCCGGAAGGTCTCGCTGGCCACCGAAGCACCTGCCAGGGATACCGCCAGCTGCTGGCCAGGCTGCTGAGCAAGGCGCTCCAGCACCCGCTTCATCAACAGTCGGTCGATCTGCTCGACCAGCCCGAACCGTTCTGCCATGGGCACGAACACGCTGGCCTTGAGTTCACCTTCCGGCGTCTCCAGCCTGGAAAAGACCTGGTGATAAAGTGGCGACTCGGTGTGTTCGCTGATCATCGGTTGCACCCACAACGAGAACCGCTGCTTGCCTATCGCCTCGGTCAGGATGACCCGCCAGGTTTCCAGGTTGTGATGATGTTCCTGCTCGCCATTGGCCAGCTGGTAACCACTGTCTCCCAGCGACTGGGCCTTCCTGAGCGCTTCGTCTGCAGCGGACATCAACTCCCGGGCGCTTCTCCCGGCACCGGCCCGGGCAAGCCCGGCGTGCACGGCTACCGTCATGGAGGAAGCAAGGTCGGCATAGACACTGTCGAGCTCTGCGACAAGGTCCTGGCACCAGACGCTGGCGTCGGCCGGCATGGCGCCGGGCAGGTAAAGGGCAAAATCAGCCCCGGTCCGGCGGCCGGCAAAACTGCCCGCATGCCGACCCGTGAAGCGTCCAAGCTCGACGGCAATTCGCACCAGCAGGCGGTCCCCTTCGGCCCGGCCATGGACCTGGTTGAAGCCGGCAAAGTCCCACAGCTGGATCAGGATCAGCATCCCCGGCGCCGACTTTTCCTCCGACTCCACCTCGACCTTCAGACGCTGGTCAAAGGCATTGCGACTGGCCAGCCCGGTCACCGGATCTTCATTGTTCAATCGGCGCAGATGCTGGATCAGCTTTGCCTGCCCTTCGAACAAATGCCCCAGATCGTCCGACATCCGGTTCATGGCCTCGGTTACCTGGTTCAGCTCCCGGGTTGACCGGATGGTGACATGACGCCGGAACTCACGATTGCCCAATGCCCGGGCCTGTTCTTCCAGGGCCGCCAGCGGTCGCAGGGTCCGGTTGAGCAACAAAAAGAGGGCGAACAGACCTACGGCTCCGATTATCAGGACGGCAACCACAAGCCCGCTGGTAATGCGCCAGAGGTCCCGGTACGCGCGCCCTGGATCACTGACCACCTGTACCGTTCCGAGCCTGCGCCAGCCCCGCACAACCTCCGCTTCGGCAACCGGCAGCGGAAGGTGCGCCACCGAGCGGAACCAGGCTGGCACACCGATCTGATCCAGTGATTTCCGCCGGCCGGCGATGATTTCCCCCTGATGATTCAGGTAAATCACCCGAAGGTATCGCCCGCTGTCAAAGACCGCGTCAATGAGGGACGCGGAGGCGACCGGATCACTCCCGTCGATGGCATTGGAGAGCGACAGCCCGACGGCAGTGGCACCATCCCGGGCATGCCCTGTCAGCTGTTCGGACACATAGCCCCGAAAATGGCCGAAGCTGGTCACGAAACCCGCCACAAGCACAAACACCAGCAGGCTACCGGTAAAAAGCAGTAGCAGGGTACGGAGGGTAATCATTCCCGCCTGGTTCCGCGCAGACTGCGGACTCTGCTTCCATGCCATAAGGAATTGCTCCGGAGGGGCTGCAACAGTCGACGCAGCAACTGTGACCTGCACCCCAGAGTTGACAAACATTTACATTGCGCCACCTACGCCGACCACTTTAAACACTATAGACTCTGTAAAAGCACCAAGGTTAAAAAATTCGTCCCCACCGGGCGGGCGGACATCATGTGAAGGACGGGCCGGAGTAACATGAACGACGAGAGCCAGAAAGAAAAACTCAGACAACACTTTGCCCGACGTGTAACCACCCAGGCACGGATTGTCCTCGACACCTGGCAGAAGATCCATTCCGACCACAGCCTGGCGGCCTCCCACCGCGCCGAACTGGTCAGTGCCACCGACAAACTGGTGCGCTACGCCCAGCGTTTCGAGATGGAGGGCCACGCGGACGCCGGCCGGAAAGCGCTCGACCTCATGACCCGCTGGCCTGCAGACAGCGCTCCGGACGAGGCGCTGTGGCCGCAGCTCCAGGATGCCATGGAACAGCTGTGCCAGAGCACCCTGCGCCGAACCGACAAGGACAAGACCGACGCCCCCCAGCAATACCGGCGGACTCCGATCTACGTCGCGCTGGAAAATGAAGAGATGGCCGCCCGCCTGATCCGCCAGCTGGAATTTTTCGGCTTCCGGGCCTCGGCCTTTACCAGTGCGGATGCCCTGATGGAAGCCTGCGCTCTGAGCAAACCGGAAACCATCTTGATGGATGTGAGCTTCGGCGGCAGCACGAATGCCGGTATAGGCATCATCGAGCACCTGCAGGAACGCCACGAGACTCCGATCCCGGTTATCTTCGTGAGTGACGAGGATGGCTCCATCGAAACCCGTCTCAGGGCCTCACGATGCGGGGGCGAGGAATTCTTCTACCCGGCTGTCGATCCGGGCCAGCTGATCGAGAAGATCGAGACCTATACCCACGGCAATACGGTCGAGCCTTACCGCGTACTGGTGCTGGACGATTCCCGGGCCCAGGCCAAGTTCATGGAAACGGTGCTGAAGCGGGCCGGCATGACCGCCCACATCATCACCGACCCGATGCAGATCATTCATGCCCTGGACGAATTCTCTCCGGAAATCATCATCCTGGACATGTACATGCCCGGCTGCACCGGTATGGAGATTGCCCGGGTCATCCGCCAGCAGGACCGCTTTCACAGCGTGCCCATCATCTACCTCTCGGCCGAGGAAGACGTCAGCAAACAGCTCCATGCCATGAGCCTGGGCGGAGACGATTTCCTGACCAAGCCCATTGATCCCAAGCACCTGATCGCGACCATCCACAACCGGGGCCGGCGGGCCCGTTCGCTGCTGGCGCTGATGATCCGTGACAGTCTGACGGGACTGTACAACCACACCCATACCCTGCACCTGCTGGATCAGGAAATCGCCAAGGCGCGGCAGAAAGACCAGTCTCTGTCCTTCGCGATGATCGATATCGACTACTTCAAGAAGGTGAACGACACCTTCGGCCACCCGATCGGCGACCGGGTTCTGCGCAGCCTTTCCATGTTCCTGAAACAGCGGCTGCGCAAGACCGACCATGTCGGCCGTTATGGCGGCGAGGAGTTTGCCATCATCCTGCCGGACACCCGGCCCAGTGATGCCCGCAATGTGCTGAACGAAATCCGGGAGCGATTCTCGGAGCTGCGCCAGCGCGCGGGGGACCGCGAGTTCAATGTCACCTTCAGCTGCGGCGTCGCCACCCTGCAGCCGGGGCAAACCGCCCAGGAACTGTGCGACCGGGCCGACCGTGCGCTGTATGCCTCCAAGAAGGCCGGCCGTAACTGCGTGAGCGCGGACACCCCCTGACCCGCACCCTCAGCGGGTCGGACCGGCCCGCTGCCCCTACCTTCAGCTATGAAACCAACGTCGTATGGAAGTCGGCCCTGTCCTTGCCGACAATGATTGTCATCAGCGGAAAGATCCCGTTTCGATTGCCAGCGCTGTCTTTTTACGACCAATGGCCAACACGGAAGATTGTCAAAAAGTGTTGATCTGAGGAAAACAAGCACGCACCATTGTGGGAAAATGCCGTGATTTTCGGCGATCCTGTTAAAAAGACAGCAAGGCAGGCGTAATCATGTCCACCATTCTCGTGCTCCATGGCCCCAACCTCAACATGCTCGGCACCCGTGAGCCCGAGGTGTACGGCTACGAGACCCTGAAGGACATCGATGACCGGTTGAAGGCGAAAGCGGCCGAAAAGGGTCACCACCTGCTCCACCTTCAGTCCAACGCCGAGTACGAACTGATCGAGCGGGTCCATGAAGCACGGGCCGAAGGGGTGGATTTCCTCATCATCAATCCTGCCGCCTTCACCCACACCAGCATCGCCCTCCGGGATGCCGTGCTGGCTTCCGGGATCCCCTTTATCGAAGTGCATCTTTCCAACGTGCATGCGCGGGAGCCATTCCGCCATCACTCCTATTTTTCCGATATCGCCATTGGCGTTATCTGCGGGTTGGGCAGCCAGGGGTACGACCTCGCCCTGCAGGCAGCCCTGCAACGAATTCACCGATAGATCAGACACAACGGGACTGGATTAACTATGGATATTCGCAAGATCAAGAAACTCATTGAGCTCCTGGAGGAATCCGACGTCGAGGAACTGGAAATCCAGGAAGGCGACGATTCTGTCCGCATCTCCCGCCGTCGCGAACAGGCCGCCGGCACCCAGTACGTGAGCCATATGCCCGCACCGGCACCCCAGGCAGCAGCCCCCGCGCCTGCCCCGGCTCCCGCTGCAGAAGAGCCCGCTGCCCCGGCCGGTCCGTCCGGCCATACCTTGAACTCCCCGATGGTCGGTACCTTCTACCGGGCACCGTCACCCACCGCCCAGGCATTCGTGGAAGTTGGCCAGACCGTCAACGTCGGTGACGTGGTCTGCATCGTCGAGGCGATGAAGATGATGAACCAGATCGAGGCTGACAAGGCCGGAACTGTAACTGAAATCCTGGTCGAAAATGGCCAGCCGGTGGAGTTTGACCAGCCCCTGGTCGTCATTTCCTGAACTGGGTGATTGTTACTCATGGCCATGTTAGAAAAAGTTCTGATCGCAAACCGCGGTGAAATCGCGCTGCGCATCCTGCGTGCCTGCAAGGAGCTGGGCATCAAGACTGTTGCTGTACACTCGCAGGTGGACCGGGAACTGATGCACGTTCGTCTTGCCGACGAATCCGTGTGCATCGGCCCGAACAGCGCAACCGACAGCTACCTGAACATCCCCGCCATCATAAGTGCGGCGGAAGTGACCGATTCGGTGGGCATCCACCCCGGTTACGGCTTCCTGGCAGAAAATGCCGACTTCGCCGAGCAGGTCGAAAAAAGCGGTTTCCGCTTCATCGGCCCGAAGGCTGAAACCATCCGCCTGATGGGTAACAAGGTCTCCGCCATCGAAGCCATGAAAAAGGCCGGCGTACCCACCGTGCCCGGCTCCGACGGCCCACTCACCGATGACGACGAGCGCACCCTGCAGATTGCCCGGAAGATCGGCTACCCGGTGATGATCAAGGCCGCCTCCGGCGGCGGTGGCCGGGGCATGCAGGTGGTTCACTCCGAGGCAGCCCTGCTCAAGGCGATCCAGATTACCCAGAGCGAGGCCCGCAACGCCTTCGGTGACCCCACCGTATACCTGGAGAAATTCCTGGAAATGCCGCGCCACGTGGAAGTCCAGGTACTGGCGGACATGCATGGCAACGTCATCCACCTGGGCGACCGCGACTGCTCCATGCAGCGTCGTAACCAGAAGGTGATCGAGGAAGCGCCGGCACCGAACGTCAATGCCGAATCCCGGGAAAAAACCCTGAAAGCCTGTGTCGATGCCTGCAAGGAAATCGGCTACGTGGGCGCCGGCACCTTCGAGTTCCTGTACCAGGACGGCGAGTTCTACTTCATCGAGATGAACACCCGGGTCCAGGTAGAGCATCCGGTCTCCGAGATGGTTACCGGCGTGGATATCGTGCGCGAGCAGCTGCGCATTGCCAGCGGACTGCCGCTGCAGTACAGCCAGGATGAGATCCACATACAAGGCCATGCCATCGAATGCCGGATCAACGCCGAGGACCCGAAGACCTTCGTGCCCAGCCCGGGCAAGGTCAAGCACTACCACGCGCCCGGCGGCAACGGCATCCGCGTCGACTCCCACCTGTACAGCGGCTACACCGTGCCGCCGTACTACGATTCGCTCGTGGCCAAGCTCATTACCTGGGGTGATGATCGCGAGATCGCTCGCCGGCGCATGAAAAACGCCCTGGACGAGATGGTGGTCGAGGGCATCAAGACCAACCAGCCCCTGCATCGGAGACTGGTACGCGATGGTGGCTTCAAACAGGTAGACTTCACCATCCACTACCTGGAAAAACTGATGCGGGAATAACCATGCCCTGGATACAACTCCAGATCCCGGCTGATCCGGACAATGCGGATCAGCTGGAGGATCTGCTCATGGAGATGGGCGCTGACGCCGTCTCCATGGAAGATGCTGCCGACCAGCCCCTGTACGAACCGGACCCTGGCACCACGCCCCTGTGGAGCCAGACCACGGTGACCGGTCTGTTCCAGTCCGATCGTGACATTGACCAGCTGTGCGCGGACGTCCGCGATGCCTGGCACCAGCAGACCCAGCAGTCCCTGCCGGAGATCGAGGTAACCCTGGTGGAAGACAAGGACTGGGAGCGGGCCTGGATGGATGATTTCCAGCCCCTGAGGTTCGGCGAGCGGCTCTGGATTGTTCCCAGCTGGCACGATGCCCCGGATCCGGAAGCGGCCAACCTGATGCTCGACCCGGGTCTCGCTTTCGGCACCGGCACGCACCCCACCACCGCACTCTGCCTGGAATGGCTGGACGGCCAGGACGTGCAGGGCAAGCAGGTCATCGATTATGGTTGCGGCTCAGGCATCCTGGGCCTGGCGGCACTGCTGCTGGGTGCCGATCACGTCATTGGTGTCGACACCGACCCCCAGGCCCTGGAAGCCAGCCGTGAGAATGCCCGACGCAACGGCGTCGACGAATCCCGACTGGACCTGTACCTGCCGGAAGACGAACCGGATACCCGCTGCGACGTGATGCTGGCCAACATCCTGGCCCAGCCGCTGATAGGCCTCGCGCCCCACCTGGCAGCCCTGACCCGCCCCGGCGGCGAACTGGTGCTTTCTGGCATCCTGTCGAACCAGGCCCGGGAAGTCATGGAGGCCTACGAGCCGTGGTTCATCATGGACGAGCCGGAGCAACGCGAAGAGTGGATACGTCTCACAGGACGGCGCAAGGACAGATGACGAACCGGACGATAGCGACTAAACTCCCACACTCGTAGTAGTACAGCCGCTTTCAGGAACGAAGCATGACCCAGAGCAGCCTGCAGACACAGTGCCCGAAGTGCCATACCCGTTTCCGCGTTTCCGATGAACAGCTTGGCGTCGCCAAGGGCAAAGTCCGCTGCGGCAACTGCATGGAGGTGTTCAACGCCATTGAACACCGGGTCCTGCCCACCTCTACCCAGCCTCCGGCGCCCCCGGCCGGAGAATCCGAGCCTTCCGGCCTGACCACCGAAGAAGACTTCGTGTTTGCCGACAACCCCGATGAGGATGCCGAGGAAGGCCGTTATGCCGGCTCGAAATTGTCATTCTCGGACGACGAACTCAGCGACAGCTTCCTTTCCATCAATCAGAACGAGAAGTCTGGCTTCCGGGATGCCGATGCGGACTCCGAGCCGGAAGAAGTGGACGAAAGCTGGGCCGAGGCGATCCTCGAAGAGGACGAGGAGTCCCGGGAACCGGGCAAGCCGAAACAGCCCGCTCCGGCGCAACCCTCCAGGGATGAAGCGCCCCCCACCTTCTCTGCCCGCGAGCCCGAGCCCGAAGCGCCTGAACCTGAACCCGAAAAGTTCGAGCCCGAGTTCGCAGAACCTGAGCCGGAACCCGCCCAGGAACCACCCCGGAGAGCCTCCCGACCTGCGCCGGAGCCGGCCTTCAGCGCCACCGACACCTCCGCTGAGGAGCCCGTCGAGTCCGGCTTCAGTCCCGAACGCACGGAAGCGCCCGCTGCAGAATCCCTGCGCGCGACCAGTCCATTCAGCGACCTCCGGCGCGAGCCTGTTTCGGTCAACAAGGGGCGCGGCGGCAAGGCCCGAACCATCCTCTGGAGCCTGATTGTACTTGCCCTGATCGGTGTTCTGGTGGCCCAGGTGACCTGGTTCCAGTTCGATCGCCTGTCGGCCATTCCCGAGCTGCGTCCATTCTATGAAAAAGGCTGTGAACTGGCCGGCTGTGAACTCAAGCCCCTGGTCAATGTGGACGCCATCCAGAGCCGTAAGCTGGTGGTTCGTACCGATCCTGAGAACCGGGGCCAGCTGCTGGTGGATGCCGTCATCATCAACCGGGCGGATTTCGAACAACCCTTCCCGGCCATTGCGCTGACCTTCTCCAACCTCAATGGCGACGTCGTTGCCCAGAGCGTGTTCACCCCTGACGAATATCTGGCCGGTGAAGCGCAGGAGCTGGAGGACATGCCAACGGACACGCCTGTACGCATCGCCATCAGCATCCGGGATCCGGGTCGGGATGCGGTCAACTACAACCTGAACTTCCGTCCGTACTCACCCTGATCGCGTAAGCAAGTATTTACTTGGCGAATGGCTGCGCAGCCACCACAACGAACAAAAGTCAACCAGAAAGAACGAAAAATAATCAGCTTTTTTCACTGTCAAGCCCCTTCAATCGAAGGGGCCCCGACGGTATCATTAGCGCCCTTCGGAATCGGACCGATCACTAATTGATCAATCGATCCATTCCGATCCTTGCTCAATCCGCTGTGACACGGACTCAGATCATGCTGCCAACGGCAAAAATCGGGCCGTACACTTTGCCCAATCCGCTCATCGTTGCACCCATGGCGGGTGTGACCGACCGCCCCTTCCGGCAACTCTGCCGACGGATGGGTGCGGGTCTTGCGGTATCGGAAATGGTCATAGCGGACAGCAAGCTCTGGCATACGCGCAAATCCAGGACACGGCTGAACCATGAAGGCGAGCCGGAGCCACGCTCGGTCCAGATCGCCGGCGGTGATCCGCAGATGCTGGCCGATGCCGCGCGACAGAACGCCGGCTTCGGCGCCCAGATCATCGACATCAACATGGGCTGTCCGGCCAAGAAGGTGTGCAACAAGGCCGCCGGCTCCGCACTGATGAAGGATGAGGCACTGGTCCGCGAGATCCTGGAAGCCGTCGTCAAGGCGGTGGAAGTTCCGGTGACGCTGAAAATGCGCACAGGATGGGATTCGGACAACCGCAACGCACCGGTCATTGCCCGGATGGCTCAGGATGCCGGCATTCAGGCCCTGGCCATCCATGGTCGTACCCGCGCGGACAAGTACAACGGGGACGCGGAATACGACACCATTGCCGAAGTCAAATCCCGGGTGCAGATCCCGGTGTTCGCCAACGGCGACATCACCTCACCGGAGAAGGCTCTGAAGGTGCTCAGCCACACCGGCGCTGATGGCCTGCTGATTGGCAGGGGCGCCCAGGGCCGGCCCTGGATCTTCCGGGAAATACTCCATTACCTGGAGACCGGAAAGCACCTGCAGGAGCCGCCCCTGGACGAGGTAGAGCAGATCCTCACCGATCACCTGGCCGAGCTGCACAGCTTTTACGGCGAAAAGATGGGCGTGCGTATCGCCAGAAAACATGTGGGCTGGTACCTGCAGTCCCACGATCAGAGCAGACAGTTCCGTAAACGCTTCAACGCCATCGAAGACGCGCTGGAGCAGAAAGACAGCATCGAACAGTACTTTGCAGGCTTACGAAATGGAGAGGTATTCGCAGCATGACCGCTGAGACTTTGGCAAACGACAACCTGAGCACCCCGGCCAACGATGACCTTCATCAGTTGCAAACGGTGAACAGCAGCGGCAACAGCGTCACCCTGCGTGACAGCGTTGAAGTTGCCCTGAAGAACTACTTTGCGCAACTGGATGGCGCGCCCGTCACCGACGTCTACCAACTGGTACTGTCGGAAGTGGAAGCCCCACTGCTGGAGCAGGTGATGAAATACACCCGCAACAACCAGACCAAGGCATCCACCATGCTGGGGCTGAATCGCGGCACCCTGCGCAAGAAGCTCAAGCAATACGGTCTGCTATAATCTGACCTGACCCCAAAAGGGCCTCCCGGATCACGTTCGCGAGGCCCTTGTTCGTTACAACGAGGTCGTTGCAACCTCGCAACGTCATCCGGCTTATCTGACCAGCGAAGAAAGTGACCCATGGCAAACCAGGCTAACACCCCCGTCCGTCGCGCGCTCATCAGCGTGAGTGACAAAACCGGCATTGTCGATTTCGGCCGTGCCCTGACCGACCGCGGCATTGAACTGCTCTCCACTGGCGGCACCTTCCGCCTGCTCCAGGAAAACAATGTTCCGGTCACCGAAGTGTCCGACTACACCGGTTTCCCGGAAATGATGGATGGACGGGTCAAGACCCTGCACCCGAAAATCCACGGCGGCATCCTGGGCCGCCGGGGCACTGACGATGCCATCATGTCCGAGCACGGCATCAACCCGATCGATATGGTGGTGGTAAACCTCTACCCGTTCGAAGATACCGTGGCCAAACCGGATTGCGATCTGGCCACCGCCATCGAGAACATCGACATCGGTGGCCCCACCATGGTTCGCGCCGCGGCCAAGAACCACAACGATGTCGCCATCGTGGTCAATGCCTCCGCTTACCGCCGGATCCTGAACGAGCTGGATAACAACGGCGGCGAGCTGAGCTACAGCACCCGCTTCGACCTGGCTGTGAAGGCCTTCGAGCACACCGCCGGCTACGATGGCGCGATCGCCAACTACCTGGGCGGCCGCACCCCGGACAACGACAACGCCGATTTCCCCCGCACCTTCAACGCCCAGTTCGTGAAGGTTCAGGACATGCGCTACGGCGAGAACCCGCACCAGCGCGCCGCCTTCTACGCCGAGCGCAATCCGAAGGAAGCGTGCGTGGCAACCGCCGAGCAGCTGCAGGGCAAGGAGCTGTCCTTCAACAACGTGGCCGACACCGACGCCGCCCTGGAATGCGTGAAGCCCTTCGCTGATCCGGCCTGCGTGATCGTCAAGCACGCCAACCCCTGCGGTGTCGCCATCGGCGCCGACATCCGCCAGGCCTACGACCTGGCCTTTGCCACCGACCCCACCTCCGCCTTCGGTGGCATCATTGCCTTCAACCGTGAGCTGGACGCCGAAACCGCCAAGGCCATCATCGATCGCCAGTTTGTGGAAGTGATCATCGCGCCGACCGTGGCACCGGAAGCCGTGGAAATCGTTGCCGCGAAGAAGAACGTGCGCCTGCTGGCCTGCGGCGAGTTCGATGGTGAGCGTGCCAAAGCGCTGGACTACAAGCGCGTGACTGGCGGCCTGCTGGTGCAGGATCGTGACCTGGGCATGGTCGCCATGGAAGACGTGAAAGTGGTCACCGAGCGCCAACCCAGCGAAGCCGAACTGAACGACCTGCTGTTCGCCTGGGAAGTAGCCAAGTACGTCAAGTCCAACGCCATTGTCTACGCCAAAGCCGGCCGTACTATCGGCATTGGTGCCGGCCAGATGAGCCGGGTCTACAGCGCCAGGATCGCCGGTATCAAGGCCGCGGATGAAGGCCTGGAAGTGAAGGGCTCGGTGATGTCCTCGGACGCGTTTTTCCCGTTCCGTGACGGCATCGACGCCGCAGCGGCTGCCGGCATCACCGCCGTGATCCAGCCCGGCGGCTCCATGCGTGACCAGGAAGTGATTGACGCCGCCAACGAGCATGGCATTGCCATGGTGTTTACTGGTATGCGGCATTTCAGGCACTGACCGTTGAACCCGGGGTCTGAAGAAAGCCTTCTTCTGACCCCGGGTTTGAAGATGGGGTCAGATGAAAGCTTTCATCAGACCCCGGCGATGGAATGAAATTGGGGTCTGAAGAAAGCCTTCTTCTGACCCCGACTTAACAAGGTACAAGCTCATGAACATTCTGGTAATCGGCAGTGGCGGACGCGAGCATGCCCTGGCCTGGAAGGCTGCCCAGTCTCCGGATGCGGACAAGATTTTCGTGGCGCCGGGCAACGCCGGTACAGCCCGGGAGCCAGGCCTGGAAAATATCGATATCGACGTCATGGATCTCGAGGGCCTGGCCAACTTCGCCGCTGACAATAACGTCGGCCTGACCATCGTCGGCCCGGAAGCCCCCCTGGTGGCCGGCGTGGTGGACCAGTTCGAGGCCCGCGGCCTGCGCATCTTTGGCCCCAGCGCCGGTGCCGCCCAACTGGAAGGCTCCAAGGCCTTCACCAAGGACTTCCTGGCGCGCCAGCAGATCCCAACCGCCGCCTACGCCAACTTTACCGATGTCGACGAAGCCCTGGCCTACGTACGTGAACAGGGCGCCCCGATTGTGGTCAAGGCTGACGGCCTGGCCGCTGGCAAGGGCGTGATTGTCGCCATGACCCTCGAGGAAGCCGAGGACGCCATCCGCGACATGCTGGCCGGAAATGCCTTCGGCGACGCCGGTAGCCGGGTCGTCATCGAGGAATTCCTGGAGGGCGAGGAAGCCTCCTTCATCGTGATGGTGGACGGCGAGCACGTACTGCCCATGGCCACCTCCCAGGACCACAAGCGCGTCGGCGACGGTGACACTGGCCCCAACACCGGTGGCATGGGTGCCTATTCCCCCGCACCGGTGGTTACCGCCGATGTGCACCAGCGCATCATGGATGAGGTGATCTATCCCACCGTGAAGGGTATGGCTGCCGAAGGCTATCCCTACAAGGGGTTCCTGTACGCCGGCCTGATGATTGATAACGATGGCGCCCCCAAGGTGATCGAATTCAACTGCCGTTTCGGTGATCCGGAGACCCAGCCGATCATGCTGCGCATGAAGTCCGACCTGGTGGAGCTGTGCCAGGCAGCCGTTGACGGCAAGCTGGACCAGTGCAAATCCGAGTGGGACGACCGCGCCTCCGTAGGCATCGTGCTGGCAGCCGGAGGCTACCCGGGCAGCTACAACAAGGGTGACGTCATTTCCGGCCTGCCGGAGACGGAAGTCGAGGGCGAGAAAGTGTTCCACGCCGGTACCCGGCTTGATGGCGACCAGGTTGTCACCAGCGGTGGCCGCGTGCTGTGCGCCACTGCCCTGGGCAACAGCGTCACCGAGGCCCAGAAACGGGCCTACGAGCTGGCTGGCAAGATTCAGTGGGATGGTGTGTTCTACCGCAAGGACATCGCCTATCGGGCGATTGCGCGGGAGCAGGCCTGATCCGGCGCGAAAGCGATCGACATTGCGAGATTTGGAGCCCGGTCTAGCGCCGGGCTTTTTTACGCCCGGATCTGTCCGTTAACACCTTCTGCGACTACACCCGGTTCCTGAAAAACGGTAGCCTTGCAGTCATTGCCTTCTCAACTGAATAGTCGTACCCATGCCTGAAGCGATATGGATTTCGTTTGCCTTTGTGCTTGGCCTTGCAGTCAAGTCCGTGGGCTTGCCGCCCCTGGTCGGTTACCTGGCCGCCGGCTTTGTGCTCAGTGGCCTTTCGGCTACCACAGAGCTAACCATCGAGGCGACGGACGAGCTTGGCCATATCGCTCACCTGGGCGTGCTGCTCCTGCTGTTCACCGTAGGGCTGAAGCTGAAGCTACGCTCCATCGTCAGCCCTGAAGTCATTGGTGGCAGCCTGCTGCATTTTGCCATCACCTGCGCCGTTTTTGCCCCCGGACTGGTTCTGTTGATGGACCTGGAGTGGCAAACCGCGCTCATGCTGGCGGTAGCCCTGTCTTTCTCGTCCACGGTCCTGGCCGCCAAGGTGCTGGAATCCAAGCGCGAACTCCGGGCCTTCCACGGCCGGGTGGCTATCGGCATCCTCATCATGCAGGACCTGATTGCCCTGGTGGTGATGAGCCTGGCCGCCGGCCAGACACCCTCCCAATGGGCCCTGATTGTGTTTGGTCTGCCGCTACTGAGGCCGCTGCTGTTCCGCCTGCTTGATGCCAGCGGTCACGACGAGCTGCTGGTCCTCCTTGGACTTTTGCTCGCACTGGTACTTGGCGGGTATGGATTCGAATCGGTGGGGCTGAGCTCGGAGCTCGGAGCTCTGGTGTTCGGCGCCATGCTGGCAAAGCACCCACGTTCCCAGGAACTGGCCAAGTCGCTCTGGAGCGTCAAGGAAATGTTCCTGGTGGGTTTTTTCCTGCAGATCGGTATCGGCGGCCTGCCGGACGGTCAGGCATTGATCTTTGCGGTGGTCGCTGCGCTGGTATTGCCGCTGAAAGGCATCCTGTTTTTCTTCCTGCTTCTTGCCTTCCGCCTGCGAGCCCGCAGTGGCTTCCTCAGTTCGCTCGCCCTGACCAACTACAGTGAATTCGGCCTGATTGTCGCCAGCATTGCCCTGCCCCAGTGGCTGGTGCCGCTGGCCATCTCCGTGGCACTGTCTTTCCTGTTTTCGGCACCTTTGAACCGTTTTGCCCATTCACTTTACGAGCGGCTGGCACACAGACTTGATCCTTTCGAGAGCCGCAAACACCATCCGGACGAGCAACCGATCTCCCTCGGCAATACCAGGGTCCTGATCATGGGCATGGGTCGCACCGGGACCGCGGCATACGACTGGCTGAAGGACCAGGAGCCCGACCTCATGGGGCTGGACTCGGATCCGGCCAAAGCGCTCCAACACCAGAAAGAAGGACGCAACGTGGTCTTCGCCGATGCCGAGGATTCCTCATTCTGGAATGCCCTGCATATGCCGGCAGTGCAAGCGGTCATCCTGGCCCTCGGTGACATCGAGGGGAAACTGATTGCCGCCCGTACCCTCCGGAAAATGGGCTTCAAGGGCTACATAGTTGCCCACACCATGTTCACCGACGAGGCACGCCAGATTCGCCAGGCGGGCGCCGACGACGCCTACCTCACCATGAACGAAACCGGGGTGGCCCTGGCCAGCCACATCCTCAACAAGTCCCCGTCCGCCAATAAGCATCCGGGCGAACACTAGAGCGCACAGGTCCGGAACCCGGTAAAGACATCATTGCGCAGCGGCAGGTAAGCCTGCCGGTAGGTGCCGCGAATCAGGTTCGATGAGGTGGCGCAGCTGCCGCCCTTGGTGACTTTGTGGTCGCCGAACTGAAGGGTCGACATGAATGGGTACATGTCCACCTTGAAGCCGTCATAGGGCAGGAACTGGTTGCTGGTCCACTCCCAAACCGAACCGATCATCTGCCGGCAACCGAACGGGCTCTCGCCCGCCGGATAGTCCCAGATCGGGTTCTGGGCCTGGTTGCTGCCATCCATATCAGCATGCTGCAGAGTCGGCGCCTCGTTGCCCCAGGGAAAACGGCGGAAGGTCTCTCCCGATCGATTGGCCAGCGCCGCCACCTCCCATTCATATTCGGTCGGCAAGCGACGTCCCGCCCAGTTGCACCAGGCTTCGGCCTCCCAGTAGGTCACATGGGTCACCGGAGCGTCCGGGTTCAACGGCTGCCACTGGTCGAACAGCCGCTCCTGCCACTGGTTTTCATGCCAGCGCCAGTACACCGGATGCCTGGGGGCACGCAGAAGTGGTTCTTCCAGGCCATGCACCAGGCTTACATCCTGCTCTGTTTCCAGCCACTTGCGGCCACCAAAGGACCAGAACTCGGGACGCTGGTAACCGCCATCGTCAATAAAAGCCCGGAATTCACGATTGCTGACCAGCGTCCGACTGATCCGGAAGGCATCCAGCTCTACCTCAAAGCGCGGTTTCTCGTTATCAAAGGCGAAGTCCTCGCGCGCATATGCCTCCGAGCTTCCCGGCATACCAATGAACCAGCGACCGGCCGGCACCTCTGCATCTCCCGAAACCGGCTCTGACGGGGCCGGGCGATCGCCGACGTAATCCGGCGGCGCCGGGTAAGCCACCGTTTGCCGACACCAGATCAGCGATTCTATGTGCATGTTCTGGTGGAAGATCGCATAACGGTATAGGTACAGGTCCTCGTCCGTCAGCGGCTTACTGTGGATGCGTTCGGCCATCCGGTCATAGATGGTACGGAAGTAGGCGAGGGTCTTGTCCCGGCCCGGGAACAGGTCGGACCGCCAGCGGTCGCGATGTTCGACATGAAAGGAATCCCACAGATCGTCCATGGCCGGATCGTAGCTGGATGTGCCATCCAGCAGATTGAATACGAAGACCTCGTAGAAAAACGCGGAGTGCCCCATCTCCCAGAGTGGTGGATTAACGCCGGGGTGATATGGCACATCAAGTTTATCTTCGGGCAAGGTGCAGATCAGGCGTTCGGTCCGGGCACGGGCCTGCTCCAGCTCTGCCAGGAGGTTGGCTTTTACATCGTCAGATTGCATGGGTTCGGATCCCCGGGAAAATGCTTTGGAAAAGGATAACAGACATGAAACCACCGGTGGCAGACGCCGCCGTTTACCTGTCTATCGATACGACGGCTCTACCCGCGTCAGATGACCTAGCCCCAGACCCAGAGAATCATCGGCACCGCAACGGCGGTCACAATCACCGAGAGCGGCAAGCCCAGCCGCCAGTAGTCGCCGAAGCGATAACCTCCGGGCTCCATCACCAGGGCGTTGGACTGGTGGCCGATGGGGGTCAGGAAGGCACAGGAGGCTCCGATTGCCACCGCCATCAGTGTGGCATCGGAGGCCAGTCCCAGCTGGGCCGCGATGCCCAGCGCAATCGGCGCCACCAATATTGCCGCCGCGGCATTGTTGACCACATTGGACAGTAACATGGTGCCTGCCAGGATGATGGTCAGCACCATCCAGGGCGCCTGCCCCTCGGCTATCGCGAGTATCTGCGTGGCGATGACCTCCGCCCCTCCGGTGGTTTCCAGGGCCCGACCCACCGGAATCATCGCCGCCAGCAGGACAATCACCGACCAGTCGATGGCACGGTAGGCTTCTGCGGCATCCAGCAGACGAGCAAGCACCATCATGACGGCACAGGCCACCAGCGCCACCGGGGGCGTCAGCCATCCGGCAATAATGACAAGGATGGCGGCGGCGAACAGAGAACCGGCCAGCACCAGATTCTTTTCCCGCCCGAGGGTCAGCCCACGCTCCGCCAGCGGCAGGCATCCCAGGGTCTTCAGGGCGCCGGTCAGGCTGTCTTCAAAACCCTGGACCAGAAGAATATCGCCGGAGCGCAGCCGGATATCCGCCAGCCGCTGCTTCAACCGATGGCCCTGGCGCGCCACCGCGACGATATTCAGACCATAACGTTCCCGCAGGTTCAGGCGGTTTGCAGTGCGTCCGATCAACCGGGACGAAGGGCTGATCACCGCCTCCACCAGTTGCACATCGCCGGTAGCGAGCTGCTTCTCGGCATCCCGCAGGCCCTCACCCTCCTCTTCATCTTCCTCCGAGACCGTGTGGGGCAGTATCAGGCCGGTGTGATCCAGAAATTCCTGCAGACTGTCGGTATCCGCCTCCACCAGCAACACATCCTGCTCCCGGAGCACGGTAAAGGTCGAGGGCGCGGGTGATGTCTTGTCGCCCCGGATCAGCGCCAGGACCACGAGGCTTTTCTCGGAATCTCCGGTGGTCAGCAGATTGTGCAGGGTACTGCCGGCGTAGTCAGACCCTTCCGGAACCTGAAGCTCGGTCACATAGTCACCGACACTGAACAGTTTGTCGCCCTCGGCAGGGTCGTCGCGCCTCGGCGTCAGTCGCCAGCCAACCAGACCGATAAACAGGATACCCGCCACAGTAACGGCCAGGCCCACCGGAGCGAAGTCGAACAGCCCGAAGGAGCCGGCTTCCCGGTAACTGGCAATAATGATGTTTGGCGGAGTACCGATCAGGGTCATGGTGCCGCCCAACAGGGAGCCGAACGCCAGCGGCATCAATAACAGGGAAGGCGAGCGCCCGGCCTGCCGGGACATCCAGACCGCTACCGGCATCAACAGCGCCAGAGCCCCGACGTTGTTGATGAAGCCGGAGCACAGGGCGACAACGAGAGTCAGCGTCACCACCTGAAGCACCGCGTTGCGCCCCACCCGGGCCAGCAGCCGGGCAACGGCATCCACTACCCCGCCATTCACCAGTCCCTGACTGATTACCAGCACCGCCGCAACGGTGATCACCGCCGGATGGCCAAACCCCGAAAACAGCTCATCGGCGGGAACCAGACCTGCTATGGCCACCGCCAGCAGGGACAGCATGGCGACGACGTCGAACCGCAACCGGTTCCAGATGAACAGTCCCAGTGTGATCCCGAGAATCAGAAAGATCAGCCATTGTTCAGACAACATGAATAAGCAGCATCCAGATGCAAAGCCCTTTAAGCAACCATAGCCCGACAATAGGGGGTTTGACAGAACCCCCTGGGACAAAGGGCCCTGCGGACAGGACAGACAAACAAAAACCCCGGGCAGCTTATGCTACCCGGGGTCTTTGGGAGCCGGTGAGCGCCTGAGCCCTCACCGAGACAACAGGAACCGGTTGATTAACCGAACTGGTTCATGGTGTTGTCCTTACCACCGGCCTTCAGAGCCGCGTCACCTGCGAAGAACTCTTTGTGGTCATCACCGATGTTGGAACCGGCCATGTCCTGGTGCTTCACGGTGGCGATACCCTGACGGATTTCCTTGCGCTGGACACCCGCAACGTAGGCCAGCATGCCTTCGTCGCCGAAGTAGCCCTTGGCCAGGTTGTCGGTGGACAGGGCTGCAGTGTGGTACGTCGGCAGTGTGATCAGGTGGTGGAAGATACCTGCTTCACGGGACGCGTCACGCTGGAAGTTCTGACACCACTGGTCGGCCAGCTGGGCCAGCTCGGTGCTGTCGTACTCTTCGCTCATCAGCTTGTCGCGGTCGTAGGCAGAGACGTCCTTGCCTTCTTCCTTCCAGGCATCGAACACCTGCTGACGGAAGTTCAGGGTCCAGTTGAAGGACGGGCTGTTGTTATAGACCAGCTTGGCATCGGGCACCACTTCACGGATGCGGTTAACCATGCCGGCGATCTGGCCAACGTGGGGCTTCTCGGTTTCGATCCACAGCAGGTCAGCGCCGTTCTGCAGGCTGGTGATGCAGTCCAGAACAACACGGTCTTCGCCAGTGCCCGGACGGAACTGGAACAGACCGGAAGCCAGACGCTTCGGCTTCATCAGCTTGCCGTTGGACTTGATCACAACGTCACCGTTGTTGATCTCGGAAGCATCCTCGATGTAGTCACCGTCCAGGAAGCTGTTGTACTGGTCGCCCAGGTCACCCGGCTCGTCGGTAACGGCCAGCTTCTGGGTCAGGCCTGCGCCCAGGGAGTCGGTACGGGCAACGATCACACCGTCGTCAACACCCAGCTCCAGGAACGCCAGACGAACTGCGTTGATCTTGGACAGGAAGTCGGCGTGCGGAACAGTGACCTTGCCGTCCTGGTGACCACACTGTTTCTCGTCGGATACCTGGTTCTCAATCTGGATACAGCAGGCACCGGCTTCGATCATCTTCTTGGCCAGCAGGTAGGTCGCTTCAGCGTTACCGAAACCGGCGTCGATGTCGGCAATGATCGGCACGATGTGGGTTTTGTGGTTGTCGATCTGCTGCTCGATTTCCTTGGCCTTTGCGTTGTCACCGGCATTCTCGGCTTCTTCCAGGGCGCGGAACAGGTGGTTCAGTTCCCAGGCGTCTGCCTGGCGCAGGAAGGTGTACAGCTCTTCGATCAGGCCGGAAACGGCAGTCTTCTCGTGCATGGACTGGTCAGGCAGCGGACCGAACTCGGAACGCAGGGCGGCAACCATCCAGCCGGACAGGTACAGGTAACGACGCTTGGTGGTGCCGAAGTGCTTCTTGATGGACAGCATCTTCTGCTGACCGATGAAGCCGTGCCAGCAGCCCAGGGACTGGGTGTACTGGGAAGTGTCCTTGTCGTAGTTCGCCATGTCCTCGCGCATGATCTTGGCGGTGTACTTGGCGATGTCCAGACCAGTCTTGAACTTGTTCTGGGCGCGCATGCGAGCGGCGTGCTTCGGGTTGATTGCATTCCAGGTCGGGTGCTGCTTCAACAGGGAAGCGATCTGGTCAACGTCTTGTGCGTAGGGCATGGGTCTCATCCTTTCTACGTTGGTTTTCTGATCATGTGCGGAGACACTTTTCAGCATCAGCCGAAGCCAGCTTCCTGCTCACTTTATGATCAGCTCGCTGGCGATGACGAGTACTCTAGTACGTTCAAATTTATAATTGAAATTTATATAGATTATTTTCGGCATTTTCTTCATGAATGATTGATCTGGTGCAGGAAAAGCCGAAGAAAAACCCGGAAATACAGAGTTTACGAGGCAACCTGGCCAGTCTGGGAAATCACCACCAGGCGGTCTCCGGGCTGGATATCGAGGTAGTCCCGCCGTGGCGGGTTGAGGCAGAGGTGACGGCCATACTCGTCGGCCCGCTGCCGGAAAATACCAAGCGCCAGTTCGCCTTCCCGAGCCAGGATCTTCTCCAGAAGGTGGAAATCGACACTCGCCGGCAGCGGGTAATCCGCCGGATCCCGGAACTGGATTTCGGCGCCCCCCACAGTGAACAACTCTTCAAGCACCATCCTCAGTTCCCGGCGCAGGGCCACCTGGGCCAGGATGTGGCTGAGAATCATCGGGCTGATCATCATTTCACTCTTGTGCCCGTACAGCAGCTGCCGGTTGTCCGGATCACTGAGCTCCATGATGAGCTGGGGGTGTCGGGAAGCTTCCGCCAGGATGTCCTCAAGTACCAGGTACCCCACCATCGCCCGGGCGTCCGCCTCCTCCCCGGAAGCCAGCCGGTCGCTGCTCAACAACAGGATGGCGTCATACCGGTCCGGCTGCAGCCGCCGCAATTCACCTTCGACCATGTAATCGGCCTCGACCTGACGGCACTCAACCGTATTGTGGCTGCCGACATAGGCATTGATTGCCTGGGTGCGCTCATTTTCCGGCACCACGGAAACCAGGTCGAGCTCAAAGGCAAGGTGCCGGTAACTGGCAAACTCCGCGACCAGGCTCGGCACCCGCCGGCTCCAGCCCAACACCAGGATACGCCGGGGTGCCGCCGCAGGCCGGGGAGGCGTGAGTTTTGCCCGCCCGCGCTGGATATCCGGCAAGGCCTGGCGTTTGGGGTCCGGCTCGGTTTCCGAGTAATCCCGGGCCATGAGGACGACCCGGTCGTCCGCATTGATGCGGGTCTCCGAGGGCGCGAGAAGCTCCACGTTCCAACCCTTTCCGTTGCGCCTCAGCAGCCCCAGGACAATTGCCAACGGCCGGGCCGCCGCAACTTCGCCCATGGACAAACCGGCCATGGACTCGCCACCACGGACATAGATCTCGTTACCCGAACCGGCCGTTAGCAGTTCGTTATAGATCTCGGATAAGCCCGGATGCAGGATGTTCTGAACCATCAGACGGCTGATCGTGGCGTCTCCGGCAACGACTTCCACGGCACCCGGATAGGCTCTTTCAATTACAGTATGTTTGCGCACATCCTGGATCTCGGCCACCACGAACGGCAGGGGCGCATGCAGATGTCTGGCCTGGGCAGCAATTGAGAGCAACGCCTTGACGGTCTCCACATCCGAGGTCACCAGGCTGCCAGCCTCATGGGCGGCACTGGGGACGATGACGGCGGCCGCATCAAGGCACGCCACGCGATGCAGGGCGTCCGGCTGGATGGCCGAACCGGAGCGCAGAATGATCTGTCGGAACCGCCTGCCGATACCCGGCTCCATGCGCAGTTCATGGACCTGTTCCGCCGAGGCGTCCTCCGACAAAACTACCAGACTGAGTTTCCGGGTGTCGTGTTGTTCGAGAAACCGTCGCATGCGCCCGGATGAGCCCAGCAGTTCTGACAACAGCGGCAGGGTCTGACTGGTCCAGCCCAGGACCACGATGTGGTTCTTCAGGGTCACGGGCGTCAGCCCACGCTCCAGGTCCTGCATCTTGGCGATCAGCCAACGGGTCAGGATTGCCACCAGGGTACCCATGAACACCACATAGCCGGACACCGTCAACAGGGTGGAAACGATCCGTTGCCAGGTGCCGACATCGTCCCCCAGGTAGCCCGGATCGGTCAGTCTCAGGAACGCCCACCAGATCGCCGACCCGGCATCCTCGAATTCACCGCCCTGGGGCACCACCAGCATTCCGCCAATGAGCGAGATCAGCCCGATGAAAATCCCGACCACCAGCAACTGGAAACCCGCCCCCTTCACCAGCTGGCGCTCTACAATGAACTTGACGCGATCAACAACACGAAATGGCAGCATGGGATTCCCTTTGCCTGATTCAGTCATGCTCCCTTAGGATAGAGCAAAGTGCTCATGGAGGTGAGCCATGGAAGCCTCAGCTATTCCCGCTTTGAAATCAACAGGCTGGACGGCCCTTCTGGTGATTCTGGTGATCTTGCCGGATTTCGGCAGGGCGGACACGGCCCACATCGCCCAACCCTGGCGGGCCGAGGCCGTGGTAGAAGGGCGGGATGAGGCCTACGACAAGGAACGGTTCCTGAACGAACTCACGTTCCGGCACAGCCAGCCCCTACCCACTGCGGTCGATAACGGGATCCGGGGCACCGGCGGCAGTGTCAGTAGCCGCCGGCTCTATTACGATTTCCGTTTTCGCCAGGACTTCGGGTTCCGGAATGACCGCAACGGCTTCCTGCTGGACATCCAGCGCAGCGAGGATCTGGACGGTGCCTATCAACGCCAGCTGGTGGGGTTCCGGCAAGCCATCGCCAACAATACCGAACTCTGGCTGCAGGGCGATGTGTATTCCGACAAATCGGTTTCCGACATCTATTTCAGCGCCCGCCACCGTCTCACGAACGACAGCTGGCTGCACGCCAGCTGGATCCTCCCGGATGCGTATTTCAACAGCAAGACCGATTCACCGGACGAGTTCGAAACTTTCCCCCACTCCTGGTTTATCCAGTGGCACCGCGGTGGTGTCGAACCGGACCTGGGCACGACGGTATCCATGACCCTGACGCCGGAATCCTCCTTCATCAGCCGGCAGGAAAGCCTGCAAGTAGACAGCGAAAGTGTCCGGGCCGCCTTCAGCCATCGCCAACAGGTCGTCAACTGGCTGATCACAATGGAGGTCGATGGGGAGCGCACCCGCCGGGATTACCGGCTATTTGCCGAGGGCGAGGACCGGAGCTCCGGTTTCGACCGCAACCATCTCCAGTTGCTCGCTGGAGCAACCTTCACCGCTCACCGATTGCAGCCAGGGTTCGGGATTGCCTACCGGGACCTGGACGAACAAGGCTTTTTCGGCCGGGCCCTGAACGACGAGGGCCGGATTCGCCGGCGTGAACCGACGGTTTTCGGGGAGTTTTCCCTGCCTCTCACGCCCGGCGTAAGCCTGCGACCCGCGGTGTACCTGGGACACGCCCACATACGGCAGAGCTTTGAAGAGGAAACCGACAGGGATTTTGACGGTTTTATTGGAAAACTGGCACTGCCCTTCGAGATGATCCTTTCCCCTGAAGACGGAGCCGTGCTGACCCTGAACCCGACGTTCTACCTGCACGAATCGGAGTTCGGTGGCGGCAACCTGCAACTGCACTGGCCTCTGTAACTACGACCTCGATCCGTAGAGACAGCCCTTCACCCCCGCTCGGCGCGCACCGCAGCCAGGGCCGCATCCAGAGTCGGATAGAACCGGCTGACTCCCTCCTCCGGCTTGATGCCAGCGCGGGCCAGAGTTTTCAGGGGCTGGAACTGCAGGTCGGCAATTATCACCTGGCTGCCACTGGCGCGGCAGGTATCGATCAGTTTGGTCAGTGCGGAAATACCGCCCGCATCCAGGATGGTGACGCCGTCCATATAGAGAACGAAGCCCCGGGCCTGGCGTGACAGCTCCGCCAGTTCACCAAAGATCCGGTCAGCGGCGGCAAAGAACAGCGGGCCGTTGATCTTGAATACCTGCCAGCCCTCGGGCAGCTCCTCCCGGGCGATGCGTCCGCTTTTGGTGATGTCGGTTACCCGGGTCATCTGTGCCATCTCGCGCATGAACAGCACCGCCGCCAGCAGGACCCCGGTAGTAATGGCTATCACCATATCCAGGGCCACGGTCAGGCCAAAACAGGTCAGAAACACCAGCACGTCACTGCGGGGAGCGGTTTTCAGCAGGTGCACGGCTTTGGGTGCCTCACTCATGTTCCAGGCCACCATCACCAGCAAGGCGGCCATGGCCGGCATCGGCAGGTAGGCGAGAACCCCTGCCAGCGAGACCAGCGCCAGCAATACGACGCCAGCATGGATCATCGCCGCCACCGGAGATTCGGCACCGGCACGAAAGTTGGCGGCGGAGCGTGCAATGGCGGCGGTCGCGGTAATGCCACCGAAGAAAGGCACCACCATATTGCCGAGGCCCTGCCCCATGAGCTCACTATTGGCGCTGTGGCGCTTGCCGGACATACCATCAAGCACCACCGCACACAGTAGCGATTCGATCGCCCCCAGCATGGCGATGGCAAAAGCGGCAGGTAACAACTCCCGCAGCAAATCCCAGGACAACCCGAGCGGCTGGCCGTCCGGCCCCGGTTGCTGCCAGGGCCAGACAAATTCCGGCAGGAACGGCGGAATACCCGCGCCCTCGCTACCATCAGGCAGCAGGTAGCTGAAACGGGAACCGATGGTCTCGATACCCGCACCGTTGGCATTGAACCACAGGGCCAGACCACTACCGACCAGGACCGCCGGCAGGTGTGCCGGCACGGGTGTGCGCAGGCGGGGCCAGATCAGCATGACCGCCAGGGTGGCAACCGCCACCAGGGTGCTCATGCCATCCACAGCAGGCAGCGCTTCCGCCAGCACAGCCAGCTTGTCCCAGTAATGTTCCGGCATCGCAGCCACCGGCAGGCCGAAGAAGTCCTTCACCTGCAGGGTCGCGATGACCACGGCGATGCCGCCGGTAAATCCCAGGGTAACCGACTCGGGGATATACTCAATGAACCGGCCCAACCGCATGAGGGCCATGATCACCAGAAGGATGCCGGACATCAGGGTCGCCAGTAACAGCCCACCCAGGCCGTATTCCTGGGCAATGGGATAGAGGATGACCACAAACGCCGCGGTCGGGCCGGAAATGCTGTAACGGCTACCGCCGGTCAGGGCAATGATGAAACCGGCAATGAACGCGGTATATAGACCATACTGGGGCGCAACGCCGCTGGCGATGGCCAGGGCCATGGCCAGGGGAATCGCGATGATCCCCACGGTAATGCCTGCCATCACGTCCCGGCCGAAGCGTCGCCCGGTATACCGCTCGTTCACACAGGCCTCGCGGAAGGCATGGGCAATTCGCAGAGAGAATAGATGGGCGCGGTGGGGCATGAATGGTAACTCGACTTCTGAAGTGGTTTGTTTACATTATATGCTCATAATCTGTACATTCAATGTTAACCAAATTAACATGCCAACCATTCAATCGCTGAAACAGGGTCCGAACACACCATGGAAAACCGCACCGCACGGCTGACGCTCCTGATCGATCCGGAAAAGAAAGCCGCGTTTGAAGCCCTCTGCAAACAGGAAGACGTCACTCCGTCCCAGAAGGTCCGCCAGTTCATCCGCGAATACGTGGAATCGAAACTGGGGCCGGACTGGCGCGAACAGGAAAAGCAGAAAACCGACTGAGCCAAAGGCCGTATACTCTGGTTATGAAACTTCGCCTGCCTGCCCTGCCTCTGATACTGCTATCCGTCACCGGATGTGTTGCCATGCCATCTGAACCAAACTCCGTCACACCCCCCGAGAGCCAGTATGACGCCCGCGTGATCGACGCGGAAACCGGCTCACCGCTGACTGTCCAGCAGCTCGCCGGACGACTGGCCGACACCGATATCGTGGTGGTGGGTGAGTATCACGGCCATCATGCCTCACACCTGTTGCAGGCCCGCCTCCAGCAGGCCCTGTTCCGCCGGAACCCCCGCCAGGCCCTGACCATGGAGCAGTTCAATGTGAATCACCAGGACGTACTCGACCGTTTCCTGGCGGGGGGCCTTGGCGAAACCGAAATGATCGAGGATGCCGAAGCCTGGGACAATTACCGCGCCTCCTACCGCCCGCTGGTGGAATTCGCCCGGCAACGACGGCTGCCGGTGATTGCCGCCAATGCCCCGGCGGATGTGGTGCGCTGCGTCGGCCGCAAGGGCCCGGGCTACCTTGAGACCCTAACCCCCGAAACCCGGGCACTTCTGCCCGAGAGGCCCTTTCTCGATACACCGGCGTACAAGGAAAAGTTTATCGAGGCCATCGGCGGCAGCCACGGCACCGGGGATGGCAAGCTTTCGGAGCGCATGCGCAACACCTACCAGGCCCAACTGCTCCGGGATAACACCATGGCCAGGGCCATTCTGGACGCGCGGGCAAACCACCCGGGCCATCAGATCCTGCACACCACCGGCACCTTCCACAGCGAGGAGCGGCTCGGTACCGTGGCCGTACTGGAGCAACGGGCACCGGGACTCTCCATCGCCGTGATCACCCCGGTGTTCTGGCCCGATGAGGAAGCCAACGTGCCCCTGGAGGCCAACCGCTCCAAGGGGGACTACCTGTACTTCATCCAGCCCCTGCCCGAGGAATTCCGCGATCCGGAACGCGAGAGTGAGGCCATGCAAGCCCGCTTCGCCAACCGGAAACCGGCCGACTGCGAGTAACCCTTCAGGTTCTGGACGAATCCGCGGCCAGCGCCGCCCGGAACACCTCAAGATCATCCTCGCTGAACAGCACCAAACGGATCAGACGCACTGAGGTGAGCCCTGGCACGGCTTTGCGTATAGCGTTCACCGCAACCCTGGCAGCCTCATCAATCGGATAACCAAACACCCCGGTCGAAATCGCGGGAAAGGCGATGGACGACAAGCCATGCCGGTCCGCCAACTCAAGGGCGTTGCGATAGCAATCCGCCAACAGCTCGTCCGACGGCGTATCGACGCCATAAACCGGACCCAGGCAGTGGATCACATGGGGGTTGGGCAGGTCATGACCGCCGCTGATCACCGCTTGCCCCGGCTCGATAGGTGCCAGCTGGCGGCACTCCTGTGCCAGCCCGGGGCCGGCGGCCGAATGAATGGCTCCGGCCACGCCACTGCCCGGCATCAGCCGTGCGTTGGCGGCATTGACGATGGCATCGATATCCGGCTGGCTGGCAATATTGCCCTGCACACATTCAATGGAAACCTGTGTCATGAAACTCCCCTTTTCCGGCTCTCCGGTTCCCGGTAGTCTTGCCTGATAATCAGGATAGCAGGCCCGCAAACCAGGGCCTCGGAATACAAGGAGCGGGTATGAAAGTTGTCTCGGCATTGATTCTGGGCATCAGCGCCATAATTGCCGCCTCGTTGCTCAGCGACGGCCTGACCGGGCTGCGTACCGCGGATCGTTTTGTGACCGTCAAGGGCGTTGCGGAACAGGAAGTACGGGCGGACCTGGCGCTCTGGCCCATTCGTTTTGTTGCCACGGGTGAAACTCTCAGCCAGGCCCAGGAGCGGGCCCGTGACAGCCGGGACGCGATCATGGCCTTCCTCAAATTACAGGCCATCGACGAAACCGCGGTGGAGCTGTTGCGACTGGATGTCACCGACACCCGCGCCAACCCCTATCCGGGCAACAACACCGAGCAGAAGTTCATCATCAACCAGACCCTGATGGTGCGCAGCTCGGACATCGACCGTATCCGCCAGGCCGCCCAGAACGTCAGTGACCTGGTGGACTCCGGCGTCGTGCTCTCTTCCGATTACGGCCCAGGCGGCCCCACCTACCTGTTCAGCGGCCTGAACGAGATCAAACCGGCCATGATTGCCGAGGCCACTGCCTCGGCCCGGGAAGCGGCCCTGCAATTCGCCCGGGATGCTGACGCGGAACTGGGCGACCTGCGCCGGGCCAACCAGGGCGTGTTCCAGATCCTGGCCCGGGACCAGGCTCCCGGCATCCGCGAGGACCAGCAGCCGGTCAAGACCGTGCGCGTGGTTTCCACTGTCGAATACTATCTGCGCTGAGGATTACCCCTCACAGTTACTGGGTCGCTACCATTTCATCGGTGACCCGGTACTCCCCCATCAGCCAGCGCATCACTTCAATGGCGGCCGGGTGGTCGAAGGCGTCGTAGGTGTGCAGCAGACTCTGGCGTTTCTCATCGCCGATCCGCCCAAGGCCGCCATCCTGCAACACCAGCAGGTCGGCCTGTAGCTGATGGGCAAGCTCGCTGCCCAGCAGCTCCCGGGCAGCATGCAGGAATGCCTGGCCATACTGGTAATCCGGCCCCCGCCGGTAGGATTCAGCCAGGGTAATTGCCGGAATGGCGGTCAGGGTCGGCTGCAGGGCGGGGTTGATGCCATGTCCGGCCAGGTGGGCGGCATTGGCGGCCGGCCTGCCCGTGAAGGCCCGCAAATGCAGATGCTGGGACATGCGGTCGCCGTCGTTGACCGGGTAGTTGTCCCAGAGCACGGGTTTTCGTCCCAGCAGATCACCCACCCGCTTCAGGTGGCCCGGCGAAATTTCCCGGGAGCAGACCTCCTCTCCGGTCCAGAAGATATTGACGTCACGGTCAAGCGCCCGACCCAACGTGACCAGGTAATCGGCCGGCCGATCCCCGAAAACGCGATCCAGCACCGGATCGTCGGAATAATAGCTGGGGCAGACGCTGAGTCGGGGAACGTCGGTATGCTCCCGGACCCAGGCCACGATATCAGCCTGGACCCGTGCCAGATCCGGGGTATCCGTGCGCATATCGTCAAAGAGAATGGCGAGTTCGTCGAGGCCCAGTTTTTCCAGGCCCGCCAACTTCCGCGCCAGCGCGCCGCGCGCCTCATCATCAAAACGATTGAAAATCTCATAGGGACTGAGCCCGACACCGAAGCGTACCCCGTGTTCCCGGCAGAACTGACCGAACGAAGCCAGCTCAGCGGCTTCTGCCGGTGGATGCGGTTCCTGCCACCGGCGTCGGAGAAAGGGATCCGCCTTTGGGGCATACAGATAGAATTCGTAACCGTGCGGTGCCAGTGACTTCACAAGGCTGCGACGCTCCGCCCAGGTCCAGAGAGGACCGTAGAACCCTTCGATTATGCCCAGTGGTGTCGTCATGGTCGTCCTTCTCCCGCACAGTGCCCGTTTACAGGACAGGACTGGACAATATCGTTAAGCTGTTCTGTCATGTTACACCGGATTATTAACTAGACTCACCCATAGAAGAGTCTTGCATTGAGGTAAACAGGAGATCCCATGGAAATCAAAACCTTCGCCGACCTGATTGACTGGACGCGCCAGTTGCATGCCCACCTTGCCCGCTGCCTGAAGGAATCCGCGGGACAACACCCGAACGAACGTGCCAGCGCGCTACTGGACTACATCAGCACCCACGAGAGCCTGCTTGAGAAGGCGGTGGCCGAATACGAGAAGCAGGCCGACCCGAAAGCAATGCGCACCAGGCTTTACGATTATGGTGTCCACAAGCCGATCGAACGCAACCGCACCTGCGACATCCACTACAAGGATCTCGACTTCGCCGGTATCGAAAAGGAGATCTTCGATTTCCACGATCAGGTCATGGATCTGTACGACTCACTGATTGGCAAGGCCGAAATCCCCGAGGCCAAGGCGCTCCTGGAAGACCTGAAATCCCTGGAGGAGCATGAGGCCATGCGCTTGGCCAGCCAGATCGGAAGGATGGACGACGTCTAATACGTACGACCTAAGTATAATGATCCAGACTAATTCGTTCCGTTCGGGCGCAATAATTGCTACCGTAAACTAACATATGGAGTTGTTCATCCCTACAGGGAACGAAACACCCGATAAAAATGACAAGAGGATAGAAGAGCAATGAAGATCCGTTCTGTTCTTTCCGCGGCTGTGCTGGCTGTGGCAACTACCTTTGCCGCCACACAGGCGCTCGCTCAGGAAACCTACACACTGCGACTGGCGGAAACCTGGGGACCGAATTTCCCGATCTTCGGTGACACCACCAAACGGTTTGCCGAGCTGGCCGAAGAAATGTCCGATGGCCGCCTGCGCATCCGCATCGACTCTGCCAACAAGCACAAGGCTCCTCTCGGCGTCTTTGACATGGTCAAGGCCGGCCAGTACGACCTGGGCCATTCCGCGTCCTACTACTGGAAGGGCAAGGTTCCAGAAACTCTGTTCTTCACCAGCATGCCCTTCGGCATGACTGCCATCGAACAATATGCCTGGTTCTACCATGGCGATGGCATGGAGCTGATGCAGGAAGTGTATGAGCCCCACAACATGCTGTCCTTCCCGGGCGGTAACACCGGTGTCCAGATGGGCGGCTGGTTCCGCAAGGAAATCAATTCTCTCGAAGACCTGCAGGGCCTGAAAATGCGGATCCCGGGCTTCGCCGGGGAAGTCTTCGCAGAAGTGGGCGTCAGCCCGACCAATATTCCGCCGGGTGAGCTGTACACCGCTCTGGAGCGCAACACCATTGATGCGGTTGAGTGGGTAGGACCGGCCCTGGATCTCCGTCTGGGCTTCCAGCAGATTGCCGACTACTACTACACCGGCTGGCATGAGCCGGCCACTGAGCTGCAGTTCCTGGTCAACAAGAAGACCTGGGACGAACTGCCCGAGGATCTGCAGGCGATCCTGAAAACCGCCATGCGTGTGTCCGCCTATGACATGCTGGTTCACTCTCAGCACGCCAACGCAGACGCCTGGGCCAACATCAAGGAAGAACACCCGAACGTCCAGATCAAGCAATTTCCGAAGGACGTTTTCCAGGCCATGGTTAAAGCTAATGAGAAGTTGCTGAAGGAAGCGGCAGCGGACAACGAACTGGCGTCTCGTATTATCGAGTCCCAGGAAGAGTACCTCGAGAAGACCCGGGCCTACACCGACATCTCCACACGGGCCTATCTCAACACCATGGCCGAAGTCGAGTAAGATATCGGCAGTAACGGAGCCGGGATCGCTCTCAGAGTGGTCCCGGTTTTGTCGTTTATAGCAACTGAAAAGTCGCCAGCCCGCTTGGCGGAGGAACCTCACTGATGCGGTGGATTATCAAACTGGACGAGGGCCTGGCATGGCTCTCGAAAATCTGCGGATGGATCGCCTGCGTGGCAATGATCCTGATGGCAGTAAACGTCTTTTACGACGTAGTGGCACGCTACGCCTTCAACACTGTCTCTATCGGCATGCAGGAAATGGAATGGCACCTTTACTCGGTGGTTTTCCTGTTGGGTATTCCCTACGCGCTGCGCACGGATGGCCACGTGCGCGTGGATGTGTTCTACACCAACTGGAGCAACAGGACCAAGGCCTGGGTCAACCTGGTCGGAGCTATCATTTTCGTTATTCCCTTCGCCTATCTCATTGGTACCTACGGCTACAATTTCGCTCTTGATTCGTACGCCATGGGCGAAGGTAGTGGCGATCCCGGCGGCCTGCCCCATCGCTGGATCATCAAGTCAGTGATTCCGATTACCGCTTTCTTCATCGGGACGGCGGGACTCAATATGGCGACTTTTGCCATACGGGTACTTTCCGGTGAAAAGCAGTATGAAGTGGAACACAGCGGGGAGGGTCTCGCATGATCGGTATGATTATGTTCGGTGTTGCCCTGTTCATGCTGATGATCGGTTTCCCGGTGGCATTCACTTTCGGCGGCGTTGCCCTGTTTTTCGGCATCTATGCCGAGGGCATGGACCTGTTTGCCTTCATGCCGTTCCGCATCATGAGTGTGATGCAGAATACCGTGCTGATGGCAGTTCCCCTGTTCATCTTCATGGGTGTGGTGCTGCAACGCACCCGTCTGGCGGAACAGCTACTCACCTCCATGGGGCGCCTGTTCGGCGGCCTGCCCGGTGGCCTCGCCATCTCCACCATCCTGGTGGGCGCCCTGCTGGCAGCCTCTACCGGCGTGGTCGGTGCCAGCGTGGTGGCCATGGGCCTGATCTCGCTGCCGGTCATGCTGGCCCACAAGTACGACAAGCGTCTGGCCACCGGTACTATCTGCGCCTCCGGTACCCTGGGGCAAATCGTGCCCCCGTCTATTATCCTGATCATTCTGGGCGACGTACTGGGCCTGCCGGTTGGTGACCTGTTCAAGGCCGCAGTCTGGCCGGGTGTAGTGCTCATCGGTCTGTACATCATCTACATCCTGATCATGACCCGCCTGAAGCCGGAAACCGCTCCGGCCATGCCGGAAGACCCGACCCGCTCTCGCAAGCAGGAGATCGGCTCTGCTCTGCTGGCAATCATTCCGCCATTGGCACTGATTGTGGTGGTCCTGGGCTCGATCTTCACCGGCATTGCCACCCCCACCGAATCCTCAGCCCTCGGCGGCGTCGGTGCCGTGGTTCTGGCCATCATCTATCGCCAGTTCTCGTTCAAGATGGTGTGGGACAGCGCCGCAGATACCGTCAAGGTGACCGCTATGGTCTTTGCCATCCTGATCGGTGCCACGGCCTTCTCCATGGTATTCAGTTACACCGGCGGTGATTACCTGCTGGAAGACTGGCTGCACATGCTGCCGGGCGAGCAATGGGGCTTCATCATCCTGGCCATGGTAGTGATCCTGGTGCTGGGCTTCTTCATCGACTTCGTGGAGATTTCCTTCATCATCGTCCCGATCCTGGCGCCGGTGGCCGAGGCCATGGGCATCAACATGCTGTGGTTCGCCATCCTGATCGCCATGAACCTGCAGACCAGCTTCCTGACGCCACCGTTCGGGTTCTCGCTGTTCTATCTGAAGGGGGTGGCACCACCGGAGGTGAAAACCACGGATATCTACAAAGGCATCATTCCGTTCATTGCCATACAGATATTCGTGCTGGCGTTGATCGTCATCTTCCCGGAATGGTTCGGGATGAGCGCAACCTACTGAGCCAGCGGCTCCCTGACGAACCGGGCTTTCGAGCCCGGTTTTTTTATGCCCGAGCGGAACCAACCTGACAATTTGTGATCGTTTTCTATACTGAACGGAAGTCACTCATTTCAGACAGGTAACCGAGGGAAGGGGAACCCCATGACTGAGAGTACTGCCCGGAAAACCGAACGATCGGAAAAAGAGCAGAAAGCCCACGTTCTGACCCTGCCACTGGCCGACACCCGGGTTGACCGCGAGCCACACAGTTATGAACGCTGGCTGGTCACCAAGCTGATGCGCATGGCCGGTTCACCGCCGGTCAGGTTCCGGCTCTGGAACGGTGATGTGATCGAACCGGAGCAGCAGGAAGCCAGCTTTACTCTTCACCTGAAAGACCCCAAGGCACTGTACTCACTGGTTGCCAACCCCAATCTCGCCTTTGGCGATCTGTACGCCGCCAGCCGGCTCGATATCGAGGGCGACCTGCCCGACCTGATGGAAACCCTGTACCGGGCGGTCCATGCGGCGCGCGAGAAGTGGCCCCGTTGGCTGGACGCGCTGTGGAAAAACCACAACCCCCGCTCCACCGGCATTACCGAAGCCAAGGAAAACATCCATCACCATTACGATCTCGGAAACGAATTCTACCAGCTCTGGCTGGACCGGGCGGAAATGCAGTACACCTGCGCCTACTACGAAGAGCCGGACCTGACCCTTGAACAGGCCCAGCTTGCCAAGCTGGAACATGTGTGCCGAAAGCTGCGTCTCAAACCGGGCATGACCGTGGTAGAGGCCGGCTGTGGCTGGGGCGGTCTGGCCCGTTACATGGCCCGCAACTACGGTGTGAAGGTGCACTCCTACAACATTTCCCGGGAACAGCTGGCCTACGCCCGGCAGGAATCCGAGCGCCAGGGACTGGATGGGCTCATCACCTATGTGGAAGACGATTACCGAAACATCGAAGGACAGTATGATGCCTTCGTGTCTATCGGCATGCTCGAACACGTGGGCAAGGAGAATTACCCGGCGCTGTCGGAGCTGATCAAGCGCAGCCTGAAGCCCAATGGCATTGCCCTGCTCCACAGCATCGGCCGAAACCGGCCCATGCTGATGAACGCCTGGATCGAGAAGCGGATCTTCCCGGGCGCCTACCCGCCCAGCATTGGCGAGTTCATGGAAATCTGCGAGCACAGCAATTTCTCGGTAATCGATGTGGAAAATCTCCGGCTGCACTACGCCCAGACGCTGTCACACTGGATGGAGCGTTTCGAGGCCAGTCAGGACAAGGTTGCGGACATGTACGACGAGCACTTCACCCGGGCCTGGCGCCTCTACCTCGCCGGCTCCATCGCGGCCTTCCGTGCCGGGTCACTGCAACTGTTCCAGGTGGTGTTCACCCACGGGGGCAACAACCAGCTGCCACAAAACCGGGGTGACCTTTACACCTTCCCGGCAGCCCCGGAGGAGGCCTGATGGATTACTACGACCTGATCATCGTCGGGGCCGGCCCTGCCGGCTCAACCCTGGCCAAGGCCCTTGAAAACACCGGCAAACGGATCCTGATCATCGACAAACAGGACTTTCCCCGGGACAAGACCTGCGCGGGGTGGGTGACTCCGGCGGTCATGAAGGAACTGGATATCGATCTGACAGATTATGGTAACGGCCGAACCCTTCAGCCGATCCGCCGGTTCCGGATCGGCATGATGGGCCAGGCACCGGTGGAGAATGATCATGGCGAGGTGGTCAGTTATGGCATCCGGCGCTGCGAGTTCGATAACTACCTGCTGGACCGGGTGACAACGGCCACCCGACAGCTGGGCACTCCGGTGAAATCCATCGAACGCCGGGACGGTAACTGGGTCGTCAACGAGGCCTGGGAGGCGCCATTGATCGTCGGTGCCGGCGGCCACTTCTGCCCCGTTGCCCGCCTGCTGGGTGAAGGCCCGGGTAGCCATGAAACGGTCGTGGCGGCCAAGGAAGTGGAATTCCAGATGACCGACGAACAGGCCAGCGTCTGCCAGGCCCGGGGCGACACCCCGGAGCTGTGGTTCTGCCGGGATCTGAAGGGCTACGCCTGGGTGTTCCGCAAGGGCAACTATCTCAATATCGGGCTGGGCCGTGAGGACAACCACAAACTGAGCGAACATCTGCAGGCATTCGTCGAGGAGATGAAAACCAGCGGCCGCATCCCTGCCGACCTGCCCGGACGCTTCAAGGGCCACGCCTACCTGCTGTATGCCCACGCCGAGCGCCCGTTGGTCGACGACGGCGTGATCCTGATTGGCGACTCCGCCGGTCTGGCCTATACCCAGAGCGGAGAGGGCATTCGCCCCGCCGTGGAATCCGCCCTGCTCGCTGCCGAGGTGCTTCGCAAGGCGACGGATTATTCCGCCTCATCCCTGCAGGTGTATGGCGATGCCATTGCCGAACGCTTTGGCAACCGGGCGTCGGACACGGAACAGGGCTGGCAGGTACCGGACTGGCTCAAGACACCACTGGCCAGTACGCTGATGCGTTCCCACTGGTTCACTCGCAAGGTGGTGACCGAGAAGTGGTTCCTCCACCGGGAGGTGCCGCCGCTGGAAGTGGCAGTCTAAGGCACAAAAAATGGCGGCCCGCAGGCCGCCATTTTCACAACACCCGAGGTTACTTCCCGAGGTAACTCCGATACATCCACACCGTCTTTTCCTGCTGCGAGATATAGTCGCTCATCAGGGCAACGGTACCTTCATCCTCGGCGTCACCGGCCAGGCTCAGCAGGCTGCGCTGCTTGCCGATGAGCTTGCCGAAGCTTTCCACGATATTCTCCACTGCTTCGCGACCATCGGAGACATCCTTACGCTCCGGAATCTCCGAGCGTTCCATGTAGGTGCTGTAGGCGTGGGCCGGACGGTGACCGAGAGTCAGCACCCGCTCGGCGATCTCGTCGATTTTCAGGAGCAGGTCGTCATACAGTTCCTCGAACTTGGCGTGCAGTTCGAAAAAATTCTCGCCCTTGATGTTCCAGTGATAGCCACGGACGTTCATGTAGAAGATCTGGTAGTTGGACAACAGATCGTTCAGGGCGTCCGCCAACTCAACGGTTTTCCCGTTATCCAGACCAATGAAATTCTTGCTCATTACGTACCTCCTTGACGCTGTCTAAAATCTATATGCCCCACTTTAAGCGGGCCAACAAGATCCGTGAAGTTGTATCAGACAATCTCTTCCATAGCCCAGACTTATACAGCTAATGGCAAAGCTATAGCCCGGCACTATCAATTTTCTTGAAACAATCTATTTAACAATAATTCTCACTTGCTCTTAAATGAGATCTAAAGACCACACACGCGGAGCGAATCATGAGTGCCTTGAAACTGTTCGTACACGACCATGGTTCGAAGGGTGACCAATCCTTGCTGAAGACAATCACCTTCGCCATCACCCACTTTATCGTTGCCTTCACAGTGGCTTACCTGCTCACAGGAGACATCATTGTGGGCAGCCTGATTGCCATGGTCGAGCCGGCTATCAACACCGTGGCCTACTTCTTCCACGAGAAGATATGGGCTCGCCGCCTGCGTAATGCAAGGGGCTCGGACAACACCCTACCCCACAATCAGCCCAGCACCTGCTGACTGAAATCAAGGGCCGGTCAGACTCCCGGCCCGCATTCGAGGCACTCGTCGGCGATCTCCGGTCCGATCTGCAGGTTCCGGTTCAGCTGCTTGAGCGCGGTACGTAGCCCCTCCTCGATCACCGGGTGGTAGTAGGGCATCGCCACCATCTCACTGACGGTCATCCGTTTCTGGGCACACCAGGCCAGCAGGTGGGCAATGTGTTCCGCCGCCGGCCCGAACATTTCCGCCCCCATGAACAGGCCACTGCCATGCTCGCCATAGACCCGGAGAATCCCCCGGTTCTTGCCAATGACCCGGCTGCGCCCCTGGTCGGCAAAGGAAACCTCACCCACCGCGAAACATCCATGGCACTGTTTGTCGACCTGATCAATGGTCAGGCCCACCGAGGCGATCTGGGGATCGGTAAACACCACACCCAGGGGAACGTGGCGCAGTCCGGTACGCACATCCGGCCAGGCGGCAGCATTGTCTCCCGCGATACGCCCCTCATCCGCAGCCTCGTGGAGCAGGGGACGGTCATTGTTGGCGTCCCCGGCGATGAAGATATGACTGTCGCCACAGCGCAGGGTGTACTCGTCGAACACCGGTGACCCCCGATCATCCAGTTCGATATCAGCATTCTGGATATCCAGGTTGTCCACGTTCGGACGGCGGCCCGTGGCTGCCAGCAGATAATCGAAGGTCTCGGTCACCGGCTCGCCCGAGCCGTTTTTGAAGGTCACGGCCACCCCTTCATCGGTCCGCTCGACATGGGTAACATCGGCATCCGGATCCAGCGGGAACTCTTGGTTGAAGGTCTCCAGAGCGCAGTCACGGATGGCATCGTCCTGGATCGAGCCGATCGCGCCGCCAACGCCGAACATACGCACCCGCACACCGAGGCGGCTCAGGGCCTGTCCCAGCTCCAGACCGATCACACCCGGCCCGAAGACCGCCACCGAATCCGGCAGGTCGTCCCAGTCAAAAAGGTCATCGTTGACGACGAGGCGATCCTTGGCCTCCTTCAGAAAGCCCGGAATGTTTGGCCGGGAACCGGTGGCGATAATAATGCGCTCGGCATGGACCTCCACGCCATCACCCACTATCAGGCGGTTGGGGCCGACAAAGCGGGCATGGCCCATCAACCGGTGAGGTTCCGGGAAACCCTTGACGGATGCCACCACCGACGAGACAAAGCGGTCACGCTCTTTACGCACCCGCTCCATGACCCGGCGGCCGTCGATTGAAACCTCTCCCGGCGAGATACCGAATTCCTCCGCCTCCACCATGGCATGGGCACGTTCTGCAGCCGCAATCAGCAACTTGCTGGGCATGCAGCCGACCCGGGCGCAGGTGGTACCGTACTGCTCCCCTTCGATCAGTACGACCTTGTCTGTTGCCTTGCGTACACGCTGGTAGGCCACCATGCCGGCCGTCCCTGCCCCAATGATCGCCACATCCACTTCGTGCTTTTTCACAACATGCCTCCTCAGCCGGCACAGGTGGGCCGGATCCCATGAATTCGCTGGTGATCTGTTTTCTTCCAGTATAGAAGCAGCCCGGGGGCCGGCGTAAACCAACAGATCAATCGCGGCAGGACAGCCATGGGAAAATGACCTACCCTTACCGGTTTCTGCCAACAGGTTCGACGGGAGATAGCGAATGGTTCAGTACTGGCCAGAATTCCTGACCATTGTCGTGGCTCATCTGCTGGCTGTGGTCAGCCCCGGGCCGGATTTTGCCGTGATGCTCAGGCAGGCCCTGTGCCAGAGCCGGAGGAATGCGTTACTGAGTGCCGTCGGGGTGGGCGCCGGCATTCTGGTGCACGTGACCTATTCCCTGCTGGGCATTGGTCTGCTGATCAAACAGTCGGTGATGCTGTTCAGCGTGTTGAAAGTGGTCGGGGCCCTGTACCTGGCATGGATTGCCCTGCAGTGCCTCCGGGCCAGGGCCGGCAGTATTCATGTGGAGACCGGGAACGCTCCGGCACAGTCAGCCTTCGCTGCGTTGCGGCTCGGCTTTCTCACCAATGCTCTCAATCCCAAGGCAACACTGTTCTTCGTGGCCCTGTTCTCGGTGGTGATCAGCCCCGGCACGCCCCTGGCGGTGCAGGCGGGGTATGGCATCTACATGGCGGTGGCCACCGGCGCCTGGTTTGCCCTGGTGGCGGTGTTCTTCACCCTGCCCCGGGTCCGCCAGGCCTTCAATCGCTTTGGCCACTGGCTGGACCGGATCATGGGTGGAGTGTTACTGGTCCTGGCTGCGCAACTGCTGCTGTCTACAGTGAGCGAATCAGAGCCTCTGTCTGCTCCCAGCCCAGGCACGGATCGGTGATCGAGCAGCCATAGAGCAGCTCGCAACCATCATCCTGGCGCCCCGGTTCCAGGAAGCTTTCCAGCATCAGTCCACGGATATGGGTGTTACCGGCCCGCTTCTGGGCCAGGACTTCCCGGGCAATATCGATCTGGCGCTCCGCCTGTTTGCAGGCGTTGTCGTGGCTGCAGTCCACCATGACGGCAGTGGACAGAGCCGCCTGCTCCAGTCCTACCACAGCAGCGGCGATGCTGTCCGCATCGTAGTTGGTCATTCCCCGGCCGCCGCGGAGCACCAGATGGGTATCCGGGTTACCCCGGGTCGAGATCATCACCGGCGCCCCGGTGGCGGACACGCCCAGGTGATGGTGCGGATGGGCCGCAGATTTCATGGCATTGGTAGCGACCGCGATCCCGCCGTCAGTGCCGTTCTTGAAACCGACCGGCATGGGCAGACCGCTCACCATTTCCCGGTGGATCTGGGATTCGGTGGTGCGAGCCCCGATAGCGCTCCAGCTGACCAGATCACCGAGATAATCCATGGCGAACGGGCTGAGGGCCTCGGTGGCCAGGGGCAACCCGAGCCCGGCCAGTTCCAGCAGAAGCTGGCGGGAACGTACCAGCCCCTGCTGGAGGTCCCCCTGCCCGTTCCGCTCCGGATCGTACAGCAGACCTTTCCAGCCCACAGTGGTCCGGGGTTTCTCCAGGTATGCCCGCATCACGATCAGGAAGCGGTCACTGACATCATCGGCCAGCTGCTTCAGGCGGCGACCGTAATCCAGTGCGGCCCGCTCATCGTGAATGGAACACGGTCCCATCACGATCAGGGTCCGGTCATCCCTGCCCTGCAGGATATTCCGGATTGCCTGTCGATAGCCCTGCACCTGAGCCAACAGATCCGGTGCTGCAGGAAATTCCCGGCGCAGTTGTTCCGGTGATGGCAGGGCGGTTTCCTGTCGGTGGCTGTCTGCTGCCGCAACAGCATCGTTCAGCGCATCGGCTTTCAGTGGCATGTTCATAGCGGTGTTCCCGTTTCCCTTGGTCAGAATCAAAAAAGCCCCAGCTGGGCTACCAGTCGGGGCTTTTTCGAGTCCGGTGGCAGCCTGGGTTACTGCCGGGCTGCCTTCCTCGTAATTCGTCGGATCAAAATCCTATAGGCGGCCCGGGTTCTGGCTAAAATAAAAGCCATAACCAAACCACCAAAAAAACACGGCAGCGACCGCAGCCATCGGTTTTACCCCGAAAGCTTGCAGAACATTCAATTGACAGGTCGCGTTTGTGGTCTTCATGCTCTTCAATATATACCTCCGCTTTCCGCCTTGGCAACCCGGAGGCCAAAGTTTTTCCGTTTACCCTGTCTTTGCGGAGTGCATATGCCCTCGTTCCACGTCAGCCTGAGCCGTTTACTGGTCCTGTTGGTCATGGTCGTGCCCATCTGGCTCACTTCCGTGTCTGCCCATGCCCAGACCGAGACCCGCAGTTACCAGCTGGATGCCCGCTCCGCTGAAGACGTGGCCGCCCAGATCCGGGACCTGTATGCCAATGCCCCGGTTACGGTGACTGCCCGGGGACAGCAGCTGATGGTGCGGGGCGAGCCCCATTTGCTGGATGAGATCGGCACTCTGGTGGAGTCACTGGACGTAGCGCCCGCCCAGCTTCGGATCACAGTGAGGATCCGTGAAGAAGTCGGTGGCGAACGCTCGGGGGCGGGCGTCTCAGCCCGGGACGGGAACGTCGCTGTGACCGTTGAGCGCAAGACCACCAGCACCGGTAGCAACCAGCAGCGGACCCTGCTGGTTCAGGATGGCCAGACCGCCCACATCACCTCCGGCCAGATTCGCACCCTGCCCATCGCCATTCGTGGAGGCCGGAATCCGGCGGCATTTCTCGAGCAGGTGGAGACCCGGAGCGGTTTTCTGGTCAGCGCTCAGGTTATTTCGAGCCAGGCGGTGGAACTGAATATTGTCTCGTTCGAGGAGGATCCGGCCAAGATCCAGGGCTATGAGACGGAAGCGCTGCTGACGATCCGGCGGGTGGAGCCCGGGCAATGGGTTTCTCTGGGCAGCGTAGTCCGGAGCGGCACCCGAAGTGACAGTGGCATCGCCTACCAGGTGGAGAGCAACCGCTCCGGCAGCCGCAGCGTGGAGGTCAAGGTAGAGATTGTGCCCTGACTCAGGCCCGGACCTTCTTCAGCAACACCTGTTTTGCTTCGTTGATCTTGGCGGCGAGGTAATCGTTGCCGCCCCGGTCCGGGTGCAGTTTCTGGATCAACCGGCGATGGGCGGCAATGATGTCCTCCTTCGGGCAGCCGGGCTCCACTCCCAGTATTTCACAGGCCTCGCGTTCAGACATATCACTGGCCGATGGCGGACTCTGGCCGGCCTGCTGCTGTGAATCAGCCTCCGGATCGGGGATCTCCCTGCCCATCATCCGGGCCAGGGCCGGAGCATATTTCAACAGGGCCGGCACCTTGCGCAGCAGGGGTATCACCGCGGCAATGGCGGCGGTAATGACATGAACCCGACCAGTCAGTACCATGAACAGCAACAGGGCACCACCGACCACCAGAACGCTCTTCCAGACGGCATCTTTTTTCTTTTCCGGCGTCAATGCGCCCCAGCGTTTAAGAATAACGAAAACGGCCGCGGCCAGCGCCAGACCGAGAATCCACTGCATGGGCTAATCCCCTTTTGGCATGCGGTCGTAATTGTGTCACCTGCGATATGGAAAATGCCAGTGTCCGGCAATCGGGGGTAGCGCATTGCGCCCCCTGGATACTGCTTTTCGATCTGCTTTCTGAATTTAGTCTTAAAGGCTGTCAAAACGGTGACAAGCCCTCTCGTTTTTTTATAGGATGCTACGTTTTACGGAAAAATAACCGCCTCCAATATCACCTGTGTTGATCCGAGGCATCAACACTCAATGGATACAGATTCCAGGGTCTGAACTATGCGCACTGCTTCCCGCTTCATCATTGTCATTATTTTTCTTGGCGTCGTCCTTGGTGGCATCTTTGGCTACAAGTTCTACCAGTTCGGCCAAATGAAGGAGCAAATGTCCCAGCCGCAACCGCCGGCAAAGATCTCCGCCACCGATGCGCGCACCGAACAGTGGACACCATCTCTGAAGGCCGTCGGCAGTATTGAAGCCGTCAATGGCATCGCGGTTGCCAACGAGGTGCCCGGCGTCATTGAAAGTATCAACTTCGAGTCCGGCGACACTGTCCAGAAGGGCGATGTTCTTATCCGCCTGAATGCAGAAATCGACGAAGCGGCCCTGCGCACACGGCGAGCCGAGGCCCAGCTTGCCGCCCAGGAGTTCCAGCGGGTGTCTGACCTGCTTCCCAGGCGGGCCGTATCACAGTCCCAGTATGACCAGGCCAAAGCCAACTACGATGCCGCCCGTGCGCGGGTAAACGAGGCCGAGGCTCAGCTCAACAAGAAGATTATCCGGGCACCGTTTGACGGCACGGTGGGCATCCGCATGGTTGACCAGGGTGAGTATATCGCCACCGGCACACCCATCGTCGAGATCAACATGCTTGACCCGATCTACGCCGATTACACCCTTTCGGAGAAAAACCTCGCCGATATTGACACCGGCCATCCAGTGGAGGTCACAGTCGCGGCCGTGCCCCAGGGTCGGTTCGAGGGCGAGATCAGTGCCATCAACACCTCGGTCAACCCGGAAACCCGAACCGTTCGGGTCCGGGCCACAATCAGCAATCCCGACAACCTGTTGCGCCCCGGGATGTTCGCGTCGGTGATGACACTGCAACCGGAAGACAAAGAGGTGGTCACCATTCCCCGCACCGCTATTTCCTATAACACTTATGGGGACTTCGTATTTGTTGTGACCGAAAATGGCGATGGCAAGCTGATCGTGGAACGTCGTACGGTCACCACCGGCCAGACCCGTGACGGCCGGGTGGCCATTCTTTCCGGCCTCGAAGCCGGTGAGACCGTGGTGTCCAAGGCCCTGCTGAGACTGCGGGCCGGGCAGAAAGTCGAAATCCAGGAAGGCTCCGACCAAAATCAGGAGGCGTCTGAATAATGCGATTTACCGACATATTCATCCACCGTCCGGTACTGGCGACGGTGGTCAGCCTCCTGATCCTGCTGCTCGGGGCCCGGGCCGCCATGGAGATGGAGATCCGGCAGTATCCGGAACTTGAGAGCACAACGGTAACGGTCACCACCGCCTACCCGGGGGCCAGCTCCGACCTGATCAAGGGCTTCATCACCACGCCGCTGCAGCAGGCCATAGCCGAAGCGAGCGGTATCGATTACCTGACCTCCACCAGCTCCCAGGGCGTGTCCACCATCCAGGCCAAGATGGAGCTGAACTACGACGCCAATGCCGCCCTGGCGGAAATCCAGGCCAAAGTGGCCAGTCAGCGCAACGTGCTGCCGGCCGAAGCCCAGGACCCGGTGATCACCTCCACCACCGGTGACTCCACGGCGCTGATGTATATCGCCTTCTACAGCACCGAACTGGCGGTACCACAGATCACCGATTACCTGACCCGGGTGGTACAACCCAAGCTGCAGGCACTCTCCGGTGTCGGCAAGGCCCGCCTGTTCGGCCGCAAGTTTGCGCTGAGGGTGTGGCTGGACCCGGAGCGCCTGGCCGCGGTCGACATGACACCGACCGAAGTGGTTGCCAAGCTCCGGGCCAACAACTACCAGGCTGCGGTGGGCAACACCAAGGGTCAGTATGTTGAAATCGCCATGACCAGCGATACCGATGTGGCCGACCCCGACCAGTTCCGAAACCTGGTGGTGAAAACCCGGGACGGCACGCAGATCCGGCTCCAGGACATCGCGCGCGTGGAACTGGGTTCGCAAACCTATGATGAGCTGGCGCTGTACAAGGGCCAGCCCGCCACCTACGTTGCGATTGAACTGGCGCCCGGAGCCAACCCGCTGACAGTGGCCGGTCTGGTCAAGGACACGCTTCCGGATATAGAAAGCCAGCTGCCATCGGGCCTGAATGTCCGGCTCGCCTATGACGCCTCCGACTTTATTGAAGACTCCATCAACGAAGTCATCAAAACTTTGCTCGAAGCACTGGTCATCGTACTGGTGGTGGTGTTCCTGTGCCTGGGCTCGATCCGCGCCTCGGTGGTGCCCTCGGTGGCGGTGCCCCTGTCCCTGATCGGCGGTGCCTTCATCATGCTCATGTTCGGGTTCTCCCTGAACCTGCTGACCTTGCTGTCCATGGTGCTGGCTATCGGCCTGGTTGTGGATGACGCCATCATCATGGTTGAAAACGTGCACCGGCACATCGAACAAGGCGAATCCCGTTTTGATGCCGCCATCAACGGTGCCCGGGAAATGGCTGTGCCGATCATCGCCATGACCACCACCCTGGTGGCGGTGTACGCGCCCATCGGTTTCATGGGCGGTCTGGTGGGCTCGCTGTTCACCGAATTTGCCTTTACCCTCGCCGGCACCGTCGTGATCTCGGGCATTGTGGCGCTGACGCTGTCACCGATGCTTTCCGGCAAGGTCCTCAAAGCTCACGGCAACCCCGGCCGGCTCGAGGTCCTGGTCGAGAAAACCTTCAACGGCCTGTCAAATGGCTACAAGTCCGCTTTGGCATCACTGATGCAGACCAAATCGGTGGTGGTATTCTTTGCGGTGGTGGTACTGGGCTCCATCTACTTCATGGTGACGATGAGCCAGAACGAGCTCGCGCCCACCGAAGACCAGGGCATCCTGTTCTACCAGGGTCTGGGCCCCCAGACCGCGACTCTGGACTATCTGCGCGAGCATGGCGAGGAAGTCCAGAACCGGATGACCACCGTCCCGGGCTATAACGAGGATTTCATGATTCTCGGCATCACCAGTCCCAACGCGGTGTTCGGCGGGTTCAAGATGAAACCCTGGAGCGAGCGCGAAGTCACCCAGTTCGAAGTCCAGCCCATGCTCAACGCGGAGCTGAAGAAAGTGACCGGCCTGCAGACTGCGGTCTTCCCCCGCCCATCCCTGCCGGGCTCCGGTGGTGGCCTACCGTTCCAGTTCGTGATCACCACCGGCAGCAGCTACGAGCAGCTGGACCAGGTGGCGGATGAGCTGCTCGGCAAGGCCATGGCCAGTGGCAACTTCATGTTCCTGCAAAAGTCCATCAACTTTGACCGGCCGATCACCCGCATCAATGTTGACCGTGACCGGGTTGCCGACCTGGGGCTATCCATGCAGGACGTAGGCCAGGCGCTTTCGAGCATGCTGGGCGGCGGATACATCAACCGGTTCAGCATGGAAGGCCGTTCCTACCAGGTCATTCCCCAGGTCGACCAGCAGTTCCGGCTGGATGAGCAGGCCCTGAACGATTACCACATCCGGACCGACACCGGCGAGCTGGTGCCCCTGGGGGGCTTGGTGAGCTTCAGCCATGATGTCGAGCCGTCCAACCGGACCCAGTTCAATCAGCTGAACTCGCTGACCCTGCAAGGAGTGGTGATGCCGGGCGTGGCCCTGGGCGATGCCATGACGTTCATGGAACAGACTGCAGAGAATGTTTTCCCGCAAGGATTCAGCTACGACTATACCGGCCAGACGCGCCAGTTGGCGACCCAGGGCAGCGCCCTGATGGTCACCTTCTTCCTGTCACTGTTGGTGATCTACCTGGTACTGGCAGCGCAATTCGAGAGCTGGCGTGATCCGTTCATCATCCTGGTATCCGTGCCCATGTCCGTTGCCGGCGCCATGGCCTTCATCGTACTGGGCTTCGCCACCATGAACATTTACACCCAGGTGGGGCTGATCACCCTGATCGGGGTGGTGTCCAAAAACGGCATCCTGATCGTGGAGTTCGCCAACCTGTTGCAGAAGGAGCGCGGCCTGGACAAGGTTCAGGCGGTCATTGAGGCGGCAGCCATCCGTCTGCGGCCAATCATAATGACCTCTCTGGCCCTGATCTTCGCCATGGTTCCGCTGCTGATTGCCGTCGGCCCCGGCGCGCAGAGCCGTTTCGCCATCGGGCTGACCATCAGTGCCGGTCTTGGTATCGGCACCCTGTTCACCATCTTCGTGCTGCCGGCTTTCTACATACTGCTGGCGCGGGATCATCACGGTTCGGCCGCCGATGAATATGGTGAAGAGCCCGAAGCCGGCAAACCGGCAACAGGCCACTGATAGCCGTAACGGAAAAAAGCCCGGTCACCGAAAGGTAACCGGGCTTTTTCTTGGGGGATCAGGAAATGACTCAGCTGGCCTGTCTGCCGGCCGCCCGGTCCAGGAGTGCCCGCCGCCACTGAATGGTCTCGCTGGGCAGTTCGCCGAAATGCTCACGGTACAGCGCGGCAAAGCGCCCCAGATGACTGAAGCCCTCGTCAGCCGCATAGTGGGAAATATGGGGCACCTCGCACTGGCAGTCCACCAGCCGGCGGCGCACGCGGATCAGCCGGCAATGCTGATAGAAACGGTAAGGTGTAACGCCGGTCTCCCGTTTCATCAGGTAGTACAGGTTGCGCTCGCTGGCCCCGGCATGGCTCGCCAATGAATGCAGGTCGAACTGCCAGTCCGATTCACGCCGGATCCAGTCTATCGCTCGTTTTACCCGCCGGTCGAGCGTCGGTAATGCCTGCCCGCCGAGAACCTGCCCAGTGGTCTCCAGCTCCACCAGACGCGCAAGCAACTGCCGGGTGCGCGTTTCCGCCTGCTCACTGTCCAGGAAAAACCTTGCCTGGAGAAGAAAGGGGTCAATCAGGCAACGGACCATACTGCTGGAGACGCAGCGAGAGGCTTGCCCCTCGGGTAACGTCGACCGCTCCGAGGGGATAACCATCACCAATCGGGTGCCTGCGGCCAGGCGCACCGTCAACGCCCCCGGGCCGACACAGCAGGCTTCAGTATGAACGACTGGCGCCGCACACCTCCCGCCTATACGCACCCGACCGGCCAGGACCCGCAACCACAGGGTCACGGGAGAGTCCCAGCCGGTAATAGTCAATGCCTGATCCACTGACAGGCACAGGACCTTACCCTGGTCAGACGAGACGACATAAAGGGCGCCAACGGCCAGATCACTGTCGTCTGTTGAGTGGCACTGGATCGACGGCAAGCTCGCCAATAATCGCAAGGCAGCCTGAAACTCTGCCAGTGAGGCGCGATTCAGGCGGAGGAAGCCGTCCAGTTCAACGGTTGCCAAGGGTTCCCGGGACATAAAACCACACAATCTTGAGGGACTTTGCTATTTTTATTGGAAATTGCCCCGAAACCCTAGCCATATTTTGCAATCACCGGCTCACGAAGCCACAAAATCATACTGGAATTGATGTCCATCAATCAGAACAGCAACAATCTGACTCCACCCAACGGGCTTGCCTAGCAGGTAGCCCTGGCCCCGATGGCACCGCAGCTGGCGCAACTTCTCCAGCTGTTCCTCACTCTCGATTCCTTCGGCCACCACTTCCAGCCCCAGCGCCTCGGCAATACCGAGAATAGCCGAGACAATGCGCGCGTCCCGGGCATCGGTTCCCAGCTGCCGGGTAAACTGGCGATCAATCTTCAGAACCTGCACCGGGAGGGTGTGCAGGTACGCGAGGGAGGAATAGCCGGTTCCGAAATCATCGATGGCCACACCGACACCCTGCTCGCCAAACCTGCGCAGCCGCTGCAGACAGCGACTGGAAAGGCTCATCAGGTGGGTCTCCGTGATTTCCAGCTCCGGACGCCAGCCCAGGGCTGCCAGGCGGTCGAAGAAGGGACCCAGCACCTGGTCCAGACGTGTGTCGGTAATCTGCCGGGCGGAAATATTGATGGCCAGGCGCAATCCGTGGGGCATTTGTTCCCCGGAGACACTGTCGAGATCCGACTGGACACAACGCAACAGGTGCTCGGTCAGGTCATGGATGTGGCCCCGATGTTCCGCGATGGGGATAAAATCCGCCGGCGAGATCTCGCCGAACTCCGGATGCAACCACCGGAAAAGCGCCTCTAAACCGACAACACGCCCCGTGGCCAGGTCAAACTGGGGCTGGTAGACCACCCGGAACTGTTCCGGGGCGGTCTTGAGGGCGGCGATCAGGGCCTCGGACAAGCGCTGTTCCCGTCGCCCCTGCTCACTCTCCACGGCACTGTATAGTCGGAAGCAGGCTCGGCCGGCGACCTTGGCGGTGTACATGGCCCGGTCGGCGTTCTGCAGCAGGTCGGCACTGGTTCGCCCGTGGTCCGGAAACATCGCCCCGCCCACCGAGGCAGAGAGAAAATACTCACGGCCATCCACCCGGACCGGATCCTGGAACGCCCGGTTCAGTCGCTCGCCGATGTTCTCCAGTTCCAGGTCGTTCTCCACCTCGACAATCGCGGCAAACTCATCCCCCGACAGGCGGGCCAGCACGTCGTTGCGCCTCAGGGCACTCCGGATACAGCGGGCCGCTGCCTTGAGCACCTGGTCGCCGCAGTCATGTCCGTGGAGATCGTTGATCGACTTGAAGAAATCAAGATCAATAAACAGCACCCCGAAGCAGGCAACCGCACCCTGACGGCGGTCCACCCGGGCTCTCAGGAATTCCTGGAACAAGGACCGGTTGGGCAGCTCCGTCAAAGGATCGTAATAGGCCAGGGAGGCCAGACGCTCGTCCCCGGCCGCCGGATCCCCCACATCCATGAAAACGCCGGCGTAGAACTTCCGGGCGCCCTGGACCACGGGATAGATGGACAGCCATTGCGGGTAGGTTTCGCCGTTCTTGCGACGGTTCCAGATCAGCCCTTCCCAGCGTCCGTTGGTGTGGATGCTCTCCCACATGCCCCGGTAGAAGTCCCAGGAATGCAGTCCGGAACTCAGCACCGAAGGTGGCTCTCCGAGGACCTCATCCTGGCAATAACCGGTGACCGCCTGGAAGCTGCGATTGACGTAGGCAATGCGCGGCTCGGTGGTAGACAACATGATCGCTCGGGGATGATGTTCCACCAGCGCCCTGAAGTCCTGCGGTTCTACTGCTTGCATGGCGGACTCTCTTTCTTGTTATATCCGTGGCCGTGGCCAATCGGTTGGGAGGATAAGCATATCGCCCACCTGTCGTCTGCCAAGCCATATTTTGCAGAACCACCGGCATTTACGACCAAAGCCTAACAGGGCCCGACAATTTCAAGCCGGCACGCAATCATGTAACCTGAAGCCCCTTCCGACCTGCTTTCTGGGAATATAACTGGCTGTGACTCTGGGAAATCTGTTCTGGCTCTTTCTGGCCGGCTTTGCCGCCTGGTACTGGTGGCGTGCCAAGGCCATCAAAGATTTCGTGCTTCAGGCGGCGCGCCGTTACTGCAAAACCATGGATGTCGAACTGCTGGACGATGCGGTATACCTGCGCGGCCTCTGGTTCAAGCGGGACGACCAGGGCAGGCTGAGAGTGTGGCGGCGCTTCCTGTTCGACTTCACCTCCACCGGGGAGGAACGGTACACCGGGCGGGTAATCATGCTGGGCTCGACGATACTCAATATGGAGCTCGAACCCCACCGTTTTTGACCATTTCCCCCTTCGGCAACAAACGGTTACAGCACTGAAACCTGACTGTCATATTTCTGTCGCATTCTTCCTGCCGACCTCGAGTATTAACCTCCACAAGGCACCATCAGAATGCGAAGACTGCTCTCCCCCAAGGCCCTGGCAACCCTGGCCGTCCTGACCCTGGCCCTCCATGGCGCAACCGCTCACGCAAACGAGCTGGAAATTCACGGTTCCAACACCGTCGGCGCCACCCTGGCCCCGATGCTGGTCAGCGGATACCTGAAACAACACACCGGTGAAGCGGTCCGGACCGAAGCCACGGGGCGTGAGAACGAGCAGCGCATTGTGGCCCGGGGCAACGGCAAGGCCATTGAGGTTCTGGTGGCCGCCCACGGCTCGAGTACCGGTTACAAGGCACTGGCCTCTGGTGAGGCCGATGTCTGGGCGTCCTCACGACCGGTGAAGGCCCGGGAGGTCGAGGAATTTCGCAGTCGGGCGGACCTGACATCGCTGGAAAGCGAACACGTCATCGCCATTGATGGCCTGGCCATTCTCGTGCACCCGTCCAACCCCGTGGATCAGCTCAGTATCGATACCCTGGGCCGGATCTATGCCGGTGACATTCTCAACTGGTCCGAAGTCGGTGGCCCGGACCGGCCGATCAAACTGTATGCCCGGGACGACCGTTCCGGTACCTGGGACACGTTCAAGTCCCTGGTGCTTGGCAAGAAATACGCCCTGGCCCCCTCGGCCGTTCGCTATGAGTCCAACGACCAGCTGTCCGATGACGTCAGCCGGGACCCATCCGGTATCGGCTTTGCCGGCCTGGCATCGGTTCGCAACAGCAAGGTGCTGGCCATCTCCGAGGGCGACGCCCCGGCCCTCAGGCCCAACCAGCTGACCGTGGCCAGCGAGGACTACCCTCTGGCCCGCCGCCTGTTCATGTACACGCCTGGCAGTCCTGACAACGAACTGGTCTCCGAACTGATCGACTTCGCCCTGGCCGGCCCGGGGCAGGAGCTGGTGGCAAAATCCGGCTTCATTTCCCAGAACCCGATTGCGGTCCGGCCTGAATTTGATGATTCCGTTCCCGAGTCCTTCCGCCGGCTGACCGAGCGCTATGACCGGTTGACCGTGAACTTCCGTTTTGCCGAGGGGCGCACGAAACTGGACAACAAGGCACTTCGCGATCTGCAACGGGTCCGGCAATATCTCGACGACACCGGCAGAACCGCCGACGACCTGATGCTGATCGGCTTTGCCGACCAGCAGAGCAACGAACTGCGGGCCCAGATGATTTCCGAGTTGCGCGCACTGTCGGTGCGCAAGGCACTGGCCGCCGAGCAAATCCCCGACGTGGCCTACACCGGCTATGGCCATTACATGCCGGTTGGCGGTCGGGGCAGCCAGCGCAACGGCCGGGTTGAGGTCTGGGTCCGGGCACGCTAGCCAGACCGGACAAGACCAAAGTAGGCCCCGGGTTTTCGGCAATCACCTATCCGCGTGGATGTCACAGATATGTTTGGGTTTCCTATACTGTGCGGGTCATTTCCAACCAACAGACCGGAACAATGGACATCCAAACAGACCACCGATACGCGATTAACCTGAACGTCCGGGGCATCCAGCCCTCCGCCACCCTCCGCATCAACGAGCTGAGCAACCAGCTGCGTTCCGAAGGAAAAGACATCATCAAGCTCGGCCTGGGGCAATCGCCGTTCCCGGTTCCCGATCGCGTGGTGGATGCACTGAAGGCCCACGCTCACGAGAAAGACTACCTGCCGGTAAAAGGCCTCAAGGGCCTGCGTGAAGCCATCGCCGGCTACATCAACCGCAATGAGCGCATGCGCTGCACCTGGGAAGATGTCCTGATCGGCCCGGGCTCCAAGGAACTGCTGTTCATGCTGCAGCTGGCCTACTACGGCGACCTGCTGATCCCGCGTCCGAGCTGGGTTTCCTACGCGCCCCAGGCCCGGATCATCGGCCGCTCGGTACATTGGCTACCGACCCACGCTGAGAACAACTGGCAGCTGACCGCCGGGGAACTGGACATCATCTGCCGGGACGACCCGTCGCGCCCGCGTATCCTGATCCTCAACTACCCGTCCAACCCGACCGGTTGCACCTACACCGACGACCAGCTGCTGGCGATCGCCAACGTCGCCCGCAAGTACAAGCTGATCCTGCTCTCGGACGAGATTTACGGGGAAGTGCACTTCGAAGGCAAGCACAAGTCCATTGCCCGCTACTATCCGGAAGGCACCATCATCAGCACCGGCCTGTCCAAGTGGGCCGGCGCCGGCGGCTGGCGCCTGGGTACCTTCATCTTCCCGCCCGAGCTGCGCCCGCTGCAGGATGCCATGGCGATCATTGCCAGTGAGACCTACACCGCCACCAGCGCGCCAATCCAGCACGCCGCCATTGCCGCGTTCCAGGGGGGTGAGGATATCGACGAGTATCTGAAACAGTCCCGTCGCGTACTGAAGGTCGTGGGCGAATACATGCACCGCCGCCTGAGCGAAATGGGCGCCGTGGTGCAGAAGCCGGAGGGTGCGTTCTACCTGTTCCCGGACTTCTCCAACTTCCGCGAGCAACTGGCCCGCAAGGACATCAAGACCTCCCAGGCCTTCTGCACCGCCCTGCTGGAAAACACCGGCGTGGCCATTCTGCCCTCCAGCGACTTCGGCTTCGTGCCGGATCACCTGGGCGCGCGCCTGGCCTTCGTCGACTTCGATGGTGGTGACGCCCTGGCACTGGCTGGTGGCGATTACGCCGAGCAGGAACTGGACGACACCTTCGTCAAACAGGCCTGCCCGCGCCTGGTCCTGGCCATGGACAAGATGGAGCGCTGGCTGCAGAGCCTGTAACACCATCGTGTTAGACTGGCGCCCTCACTCTTCAAGATCAATGAGGGCGCCATGTCTGCTTCCGTTTCCCTTCGCGATATCACCGATTTTGCCGAAACCCTGGCCCGTGAAGCGGGGGAACTGATCCGCCGTGAGCGGGAAGACAACACCCTCCGCACCGACTACAAGCACCAGACCGAACTGGTCACTCACGCGGACGTAATGGCCGACGAGTTCATCACCGGCGCCATCCGCAAGCGCTTTCCCAACCACCGCATCCTGTCGGAAGAAACCATGCCAGACCTGTCCCAGGCGGAAGAACTGGACACGCCCCTGTGGATCGTGGATCCGATCGATGGCACGGTAAACTATGCCTACGGTCACCCCCAGGTGGCTGTCTCCATTGCCTATGCCGAAAAAGGCGAAGTCCAGGCCGGCGTGGTCCATGCCCCCTTCCCCGGCGAAACCTTCCGGGCCACCAAGGGCGAAGGTGCTACCCTCAACGGCAAACCAATCAAACACAGCGGCGCCACCGAGCCCCGGCAATCCCTGTTCGCCACCGGTTTCCCCTACACCAAGGACAACCTGGAACCCCTGGTCCGCCGCCTCGATGCCATGATCCACCAGTGCCGGGACCTCCGCCGCATCGGCTCGGCGGCCCTGGATATCTGCTGGGTGGCCTGTGGCCGTCTGGACATCTACTACGAAAACGTCAGCCCCTGGGACTTTGCCGCAGCCCGACTGATCGCCAAGGAAGCCGGCGCCACGGCCGGCCACTTCGGCGAGGTACCGGCGGGTTATCCGGCCGATCTCTGGGGCCGCGACATCCTGATTTCGGCGCCTGCGGTCTGGGAGCCGGTTCGCTCCATTCTCCGGTCTGCCTCGGGGTATGACTGACGCTTGGGAGTTCGGCCTTTTGGCTTCGTTTCCTAGCCTGCCAGTTGGGTGTTCGGCCCGGGTGGGGCTTCCCTTCACAGAACCGCTACGAGCACGTCCATGTGCGCTTGTTTCAGGCCATCCCTGGCCTTCAACATTCTGTGAAGGGAAGCCCCACCCGGGCCGGTCGTACAACAGGGGGATCGCAAGAATAGAGGAACAACTAACTCGAGCCAGCTAACGAAGTAGCGATATCTCGGAAGCTCTGGAGGTGAAGGCGGGAAGGGCTTTCCCGGAATGTCGGAGGCCATGGATGGCCGGAGTCAAGCGCACAGGGACGTGCTTGTAGCGGTTCCGGGAAAGCCCTTCCCGCCTTCGCCCTACCACCGAAACTATCAGGCTACGGGTAACAGATACCCCCGAACTCAGCCCCAAACACCTTGGGAAACCAGCCCCCAGCTCTCCTCGAAATCAGTAGACGGCAACCGGGAAAACGAAGATCGGACAAACCGCTGAATGCGGCCTTCCACGAACACCATGACAAAATCCGCACCCCGGGCGGCACTGGTCCGTGGCCGGAGCCCCTGGCGGATTTCGCCTTCCTTCAGGGCCTGCCGGACCTGGGTCTCCAGACGCTCGAAGAACTGGGAGGCACGCTTGCGCAACGACTCGTTCTCCCCCATCAGGGCATCACCCGTGAGCACACAGCACAGACCCGGATTGCGCTCGGCGAACACCAGCACCAGGTGTACCAGCTGTTGCAGACGCGCCCGCACATCCTCCTGCTCCTGCAGGATCACCTGGCAGCGGGAGAACACCGCCTCCTCGGCAAACTCAATGAGGGCTTCGAACATTTTCCGCTTGCTGGGGAAATGGCGGTAGAGGGCCGCTTCGGTCACACCCACGGTGCGGGCCAGGCCGGCGGTGGTGATGCGGGCGCCCGGGTCGTTTTCCAGCAGTTCCACCAGGGCGTGAAGGATCGCCTCGCGGCGACTGGGTTTTTGATCGGTCATGACAGGACTACAGCGCTCTGAGTTTTGGTTTTTATGATCGACGTTTTGTTGAACAGGGGGTCAGATGAAGGACTTCATCAGCCCCCTTTTTCACATTCCGGGCTCGGAGTTAATGTCGTACCCCGGGGTCAGATGAAAGCCTTCATCTGACCCCACTTTCACACCTAATCTCAGAAAAACGTACCATCAATCGGCGAGGACGCACTGGCATACATCTTCTTCGGCATGCGCCCGGCCAGGTAGGCTTCGCGGCCCGCTTCGATGGCCAGGCGCATCGCGTTGGCCATCTTGATGGGGTCCCGGGCCTGGGCAATGGCGGTGTTCATCAGTACGCCGTCGCAACCGAGCTCCATGGCGATGGTGGCGTCGGAAGCGGTGCCGACGCCGGCGTCCACCAGCACCGGCACGCTGGCGTTCTCAACGATCAGCTTGATGTTGTAGCGGTTCTGGATGCCCAGACCGGAGCCGATGGGTGCACCCAGGGGCATGATGGCCACGCAGCCCATCTCTTCGAGGCGCTTGGCCAGCAGCGGGTCGTCGGAGCAGTAGACCATGACCTTGAAGCCGTCCTTGATCAGCTCCTCGGCAGCCACCAGGGTTTCGGTCATGTTCGGGTACAGGGTCTTTTCCTCACCGAGCACTTCCAGCTTGACCAGGTCGTGGCCGTCCAGCAGTTCCCGCGCCAGCTTGCAGGTGCGCACCGCATCTTTTGCCGTGTAACAACCGGCCGTGTTGGGCAGGATGGTGTAACTCTCCGGGGAAATCACATCCAGCAGGTTGGGCTCGTCCGGGTTCTGGCCCAGGTTGGTGCGGCGCACGGCAACGGTGACAATCTCGGCGCCGCTGGCCTCGATGGCGTGGCCGGTTTCCATCATGTCCCGGTACTTGCCGGTGCCTACCAGCAATCGGGACTGGTAGACGCGGCCGGCAATTTCCAGGGGCTTGTCTTCGGGGAGCTGAACTTCGGGAGTATCGGTCATAACCTTTCCGGGTAGTCTGGATTTACAATCAGGATGCGGCCGTGGCCGCCTGTAAAGCGTGCAGGGAATCGGGTCAGCCACCGCCAATGGCATGAACCACTTCGACGCGGTCGCCGGGGTTCAGGGTGAATTCGGGGTGCTGGCTGCGGGGCACGATATCCTCGTTGACTTCCACTGCCAGTCGCTTGCCGGTCAGGGCCAGGGATTCAATCAGGACCTCGACGGTGGCGCCGTCCGGGAGTTCCATCGCATCGCCGTTTACTTCTACCTGCATGTCGCTGTCAAACCTCGCATTGATTCAGCCTTGGCGCCGGAGGCCTGCGGTAACCAGCAGCCCCCAGCCAATAATGAAGCATACACCACCCAACGGGGTCACCGGTCCCAGCCAGTGATAACCGGTGAACACCAGAAGGTACAGACTGCCGCTGAACAGCAGGATGCCGGCCAGGTAAAACCCGGCTGCAATTCCCAGCAATCGGCGGGACACGCCGAGGCCCGCCAGCACGGCAACCAGTACCAGTGCCAAGGCGTGGTACATCTGGTAGGTGACGGCGGTCTGGAACACCTCCAGGGCCCGCTCGCTCACCATCTGGCGCAAGCCGTGGGCGCCAAAGGCGCCGGCCATGACCGCCAGCAGACCAAACAGGGCGCCAGCAACCAGCGGCCAGCGCAATACAGGCCCCGTCGTTCGGGATGCTTCAGCAGTCACAGTGGATTTTCTCTCCGGTATCCAGATTCATCACCGTCAGCACACCACCCCAGACACAGCCGGTGTCCAGGCCGATGAACCGGTCACTGCCGGTATTACCCTCGAGCGCAGCCCAGTGGCCGAAGATGACCCGGACATCGTCCTGCCTGGGGAACCGGAACCAGGGCTCAAAACCCTCGGGGGCATTGCCTGCCGACTCCTTGGTCGCCAGCTCCAGGGTGCCGTCCCCGGCGATGAAACGCATCCGGGTGAAATAGTTGGTGATCATCCGCCAGCGATTCATACCGGTCAGACCGGGATCCCAGCGCTCGGGTTCATTGCCGTACATGTGGGTAAAGTAATACTCCGCCTGGTCACTGCGGATCACTGCCTCGACCTCCCGGGCATAGCTGACGGCGTCCGCCACACTCCAGATATGGGGCAGGCCGGCGTGAGCCATGACAAAATTGCGCCTCTGGTCGTGAACGCAGAAATTCTGCCGGCGCAGCCATTGCAGCAACCGGTCACAGTCCGGGGCATCCAGGATATCCTGCAGGGTGTCCTTGCGTTTCGGCGCATGGCCGCCCAGGGCCACGGCCAGCAGATGCAGGTCGTGGTTACCCAGAACCACCACCGCACTGTCGCCCAGGCTCTCGATATACCGCAAGGTCTCGAGCGAGGACGGCCCCCGGTTGATCAGGTCGCCGGCGACCCACAGACGGTCGCGGGAGGGCGAGAAATCCACCTTGTCCAGGACATCCCGCAAACGTTCATAGCAGCCCTGGATGTCGCCGATGGCGTAATCAGTCATTACTTACCTCATCGCCGGTTCCGGATTTCTGGTCATAGAGAAAGTCGGCAATGTGTACGTAGTCCGCCAGGCTGAGGTTTTCCGGGCGCAGACCGTCATCGATACCCAGGCTCTGCAGTTGCCCGGCGCTGATCATGCCACCGAGGGCCTTGCGAAGAGTCTTGCGCCGGGCATTGAACGCGGTGCGGACCACGGCCTGCAGAGTCGCCAAATCTTTGGCCGGGTGTGGCAACGTTTCGTGGGGCACGAGGCGAACAATGGCAGAATCCACTTTCGGCGCCGGCTTGAACGCGCCCGGGCCCACCTCGAACAGCGGCTGCACCTTGCAGAAGTACTGGGCCATGATGCCCAGCCGGCCGTAGTTGTTGTCGCCGGGCACCGCCGCCAGCCGCTGCACCACTTCCTTCTGCAGCATGAAATGCATGTCCTGGACCACACCGGCCTGTCCGAGCAGGTGGAAGATCAGCGGCGTGGAAATATTGTACGGCAGGTTGCCGATGATTCTCAGCGGCCGGTCCTCCACCAGCTGGCTGAAATCGAATTTCAGCGCATCCGCCTCGTGGATCCGGAATTCCGGGTAGTTGAAAAACTTGGTGCGCAGCACCGGGATCAGGTCCCGGTCCAGCTCCACCACCTGGAGACGCGGATTGATCGCCAGGATTTCCTCGGTCAGGGCGCCCAGACCGGGGCCGATCTCGACGATGGCATCTTCCGGCTTGGGATTGATGGCGCGCACAATGCGCTCGATCACGCCCGGATCGTGCAGGAAGTTCTGCCCAAAACGTTTTCTGGCCTGATGGCCGCCTTTCTGACTCACAACTTGCTCTCTTGTTTGGCCACCTTCCGGCACCGTGCCATGTGTTCACCCACGCGAATCGCGGTATGCAGGCTACCGGCATCGGCCTTGCCGGTTCCCGCCAAGTCCAGCGCCGTGCCATGGTCGACCGAGGTGCGGACAATGGGCAGACCCAGGGTAATGTTCACCGCCCGGCCGAAGCCCTGGAACTTGAGCACCGGCAAGCCCTGGTCATGGTACATGGCCAGCACTGCATCGGCGTTATCCAGCCAATGCGGTGTGAACAGGGTGTCCGCCGGCAGTGGACCGGTCAGGTTGATACCCTCGCCCCGCAATTTCTCAAGGTTGGGCTCTATCACCTCGATTTCTTCCCGGCCCAGATGCCCGCCTTCGCCGGCGTGGGGATTGAGCCCGGCCACCAGAATTCGGGGCTCGCTGATGCCGAAGAAGGTCCTGAGGTCCGCATCCAGGATGCGGGTCACCTGGCTCAGCCGCTCCGGAGTGATGGCATCGGCCACGTCCCGGAGTGGCAGATGGGTGGTAACCAGGGCCACCCGCAACTCGTCGGTGGCCAGCATCATCACTACCCGCTCGACGCCGCACAGCTCCTGCAGGAATTCGGTATGACCACTGAACGCGATACCGGCCTCGTTGATCACCCCCTTGTGGACCGGGGCGGTGACCATGCCATCCACGTCACCGTTCAGGCAGGCGCGGGTAGCAATTTCCAGGGTCGTGAGCACGTAGCGGCTGTTGGCGGGGTCGGTCTTGCCGGCGGCCAGGTTCTGGCAGCCCTCCACCGGCCACACCGACAGGTGCCCCGGCTCCATCTGCGGCGGTGTTCCCGGCTGCCAGACGTGGAGCTGCACCTCAATACCAAGCATCCGTGCACGCTCGGCCAACAACGCCTCACTGGCGACCACCACAATTCCGGCCTGGCGCGGCTCCAGTGCCAGCTGGAGACACAGCTCGGGACCGATGCCGGCGGGTTCACCCGCGGTCAGTGCCAGGATCACCGAATCAGTCATGATGACGCGCCTGCCGCCTCATCGGCCGGGCTTTCATCCGCATACTCGCCCTTGAACTCCACAAAGGCTTCGTCCCGGATCTCCCGGAGCCAGTTCTGCAATTCGGCCTCGAACTTGCGGCGATAAATCGCCTGCCGGGCATCGGATTCCCGTGCCTCACCGGTCACGTCTTTCTCGCGGCGCTCTTGTACCTGCAGGATATGCCAGCCAAACCGGGAACGGAACGGCCCCTTGAGTTCGCCGATGTCGGCCTCCAGCATCGCCTGCTCAAACGCCGGTACCATCTGCCCCCGGCTCACCCAGCCCAGGTTCCCGCCGTCGGAGCCGGACACCGGATCGTCCGAGTACTCTCTGGCCAGTTCGGCGAAATCGGCGCCGTTCTCAAGCTGCCGGTACAGATCACGAACTCTCGCCTCGGCCTCGGCATCGGTAAGCGCTTCGGATGGCCGCACCAGGATGTGGCGGACCTTGTGTTGGCGAACCAGCTGCTTCTGGTCGCCACCCCGCTTGTCCATGACCATCACTATGTGGAAACCGCTGTTGTTCTCCAGCACTGGCGACGGCTCACCGGGCGCCAATTCGGGCACCACCGGCGCGACCAGCGAAGGCAGCTGATTCTCGGTACGCCACCCCATGTCTCCGCCCTCCAGGGCGTTACTGGCATCGGATTCGGCAACGGCCACCTCCCGGAAATCGCGACCGTCAACAATTTGCTGACGCAGGTTCTGCGCTTTCTTGCGAGCGGCTTCCACCGAGGCCTCGCTGCCCGGATCGTCAACTTCAATAAATATGTAGGCAAGTCGATACTCGGCGGAGTTGGCCCCCTGGGCTTCCTGGGCCTCAAGATAGTTCTCCACTTCCCGATCGGTCACCCGCACCCGGTTACCCACCTGCCGCTGCTGGACGCGACTGGTGAGCATCTCGTTGCGGATCTGCTCCCGGGCCTGGCGGTAACTCACGCCTTCCGCGGCCAGCTGCTGCTCGAACTCGGCACGGGTCATGTTGTTCTGCCTGGCAATGTTGTCCATGGTTTCGTTCAGCTCGTTGTCGCTGATGCGCATGCCCATCTTGTCGGCCATCTGCAGCTGGATGGACTCGGTGATCAGCTGATCGAGCACCCGTTGTTCCAGCACATCCCGGGGCGGCAGGCCGGTACCCTGGGCCTGCAGACGGCTGATGATGGTATTGATCCGGGCTTCCAGCTCGGTCTGCAGGATTGCGTCATCGTCGACAATGGCAACAACCTGATCCAGCAGTTTGCGCTCGGCCTGGGCCGACACGGAGAGCGTCAGCATCAGGAACATCAGAAAGGTTGTCACACCCTGGCGAAAGGTCGCCTTCATAATCACCTCGTATCAAAAATGGTCTATACCGTTGGCCTGCGGTCTTGGTCCGGCCAAGGCTCAGGGAGTTCCGAAACGCCGGCGCTCCCTTTCGTCAAACCCGTAAATTGCCTCGGAGATCCGGGCCGAGGCACCGCCACTGCCACCAAGCCCCTTGAGCTGGATCTGGAACAGGAGGCGGGTATCCAGTTGCTGGTCGTCGGTCAGATAGTTCTGATGCACTACCTGGACGCTCCAGCAGCAGTTGTTGTATTCAAGCCCGGCTAGCGATCCCACCGTCCGGTCCAGCCCGGAATCGTAAACCCACCGGCCGATCAGGCTAACACGGTCTGAGACCGGAACAACCGCCGCAATATCCGACTGTTCCAGTTCATCCTTGCTATAGGTATGCCCGAGGCTGGCCAGGTATCGGTAATCTTCCGAGTGGAAGGTCAGCTGACTGCGACCTTCCTCGGTCTCGCCGGTATCCGGATCCCACAGGCCGGAGGAGCGGATCTCCAGGGTGTCCAGCGGACTGAGCACCAGCTCTCCCGCCAGCGGCGACCGGCTCCGGGTACTGCCGCCGGCACCGAACAGCGTTACATCCCGGTCCTCAAAGTATTGAACCTGGCCGATACTGATCCGCGCCCTTTCCGCCCCGGTAACCAGGTCATTGAAGCGACTGGTCAGGGCCACGGTCAACTGGTTGGTATCGCCCACCCGGTCACCGCCACTGAAACGGTCCGGTTCGAACAGCTGGTCGAACCGGAAACTCTTGATCGATGTATCGAAATCGGGGATATCGTTCTGATCCGCCTCGGCATCGGCCCAGGCGTAATACAGACGCGGCTCCAGGCTCTGGTTGTAGGGTACCCCGAACAACTCCGAGCGCCGGTCAAAATAAAGGCCATTATCCCATTCGGCTATCGGGACAGACCGATCGAAGCTGCCATCGCCGAGGCTGTAATCTTCAAGTTCGTACCGGGTGTAATCAACGCTCATGGAGGGACGGCTGAAGCCCCAGAGTGAACGCAACGGCACTGCCAGCTCCGGCACCGCGCGGAAACGCTGCCCGTTGGCCCGATCAAGGCCGGTCAGGTTATCGTTGTCCCGGTAGAACCAGGTGTACTGGCTCTCAAGCCCGGCTTCCAGCCAGCCGGCCTCGACCGTTCCTCCATACAACACTTCCGGCAGCTGGGCGTAGGGCTTGTCTTCATCCGCGATAAATTCGCTGATGGTCTGGTAATCGTTCAGATAGGTCTCGAAGTACTGGTTGGCACTGCGATAACGCACGCCGCCCCGGCGCCGGAGATGGGTTGTCTGGTTGATTTCCAGGGAGCGGTTGAGATCCGAAAGGTAGTCATTGTCGCTGACCACCGAATAATCCCCGTAGCCGGTCCAGCCCTGACCAAAGTTTGCCCGGGTGCTGGCATCCAGTGCCCAGCGCTCGCCGCTCTCGCCCGGATTCTCTTCCGCGAAGGCGGAATCATCGTTGATGTAGCCCACCTGCAGCACGCTCTCGCCAAACCGGCTCAGGTATCGCCCTTCCGCTTCGTTGAATAGACCCCGGCCATGGATGTACTGGGGCGTCAGGGTGGCATCGTAGTGGGGCGCCAGGTTCAGGTAATAGGGCACCGCCAGGAACGCACCGCTGCCGGCACTGGAGGATCCGAACTGCGGGTAGAGAAAGCCTGTCTTGCGGCGGTCATCGATGGGAAAACTCGCCCAGGGCCAGTAGAACACCGGAACATCCAGCACTTCCAGGCGAACATGCCTGGCGGTGCCGAAGCCTTCGGCCCGGTCCAGCTTGATGTCCGACGCCACGATCGCCCAGTCATTCTGTCCGGGGCCACAGGTGGTCAGCCGGCCATCGCGGATCTGCACCTGGTTTTCGGAGATTCGCGACAGACTGGAGGCATTGCCCCGCATTTCCGGACCGTGCAGCAGGAAGGTCGCAGTGTTGATGTCAAAGCGCCCGCTCTCGAGGCTGTAGTCCGCGGACTCACCCGTGAGCAGGAATCCGTTGCCCCGGCTTACCAGTGGACCACTGACCGAAACCGCTCCGGCCTGCTGGTCGTAGCGGGCCTCCGAGCCGGTGACCTCGAAGGCGCCCTGGCGAAGGCGGACATCACCCTGCAGGTAAAGCTCACGGTCAATCTCGTAGCGAGCGCTCAGGCCACTGGCTTCCAGCGGTTCTCCGGCGTCGGCGCCCGGACCGCTGAAGGAAGAATCCACATTTCCGGTGCCAGAGGGAAGGTAGCCACCCTCACAGAACACCGGCAACCGGTCCCGAACCTCGGCGGGCAGCTCGGACCGGGGACGCCAGTCGATTTCCGCAGCCGACGGCGATGCAGTGCCCTGAGCGGTAGCCGGCGCCGTCAGGGCCAGCCCCGACAGGGTAGCCAGGGCTGCGCCGGAAATCCGACGGATCCGGCCAGACAACCGGCGGGCCGGTCGCTTCGGACAGCAGATGGCGGATTGCACGGTGGCAGGATTCCTGTTCCGGAAAATGGATTTCGGGGCCTGAATTCGAGCCGCCTAGTTTACACGGGCCCTTGCAGCTTGTTAACGGAAACTCCGCTGTAAAACCGTTTTACCCCCTTTATACTCCTCTGCTAACTTTTGAAATCAATGCCAACAAATATGTCGGGACAAACAACCAGCCCTATGGACACGCGCCAGCAGTCAATGACCCGTTGGGTCAGGCAATTTTCCGGTTTCGAGCATGCCGAGGCGGAACCCGTCTCCGGGGATGCCAGCTTCCGCCGTTATTTCCGGGTATGGCGCCGGCAGCAGAACGGCGAGCAGACTCCGTTCATAATCATGGATGCGCCCCCCGAACATGAAGATTGCGTTCCGTTCCTGGCGATTGCCCGGCACTGGTACAGTCATGGCGTGGCGGTACCGGCCATTGAAGCGGAGGACCTCGAACAGGGCTTCCTGCTACTGGAGGACTTTGGCAACCAGCTGATGCTGGCCGGACTGACCGAAGACAACGCCGATGCACTCTACCGGGAAGCCCTGAATGAGCTGGTTGCGATCCAGCAACTGCCCTCACCCCCGGACTACCCGTTGCCGCCCTACGATACCGCGCTGCTGGACCGGGAGATGGCCCTGTTCCCGGACTGGCTGCTCGAGCGCCACTTGGGCATGGCGCTGGACAACGGCGACCGATGCCTGCTCGATACCACCTTTGCCTTCCTGCGGGAAAGCGCCTTGGCGCAGCCGGAGGTGACGGTACACCGGGATTACCATTCCCGGAACCTGCTGATCCGCCCGGGAACCGGCCGGCCGGGCGTCATTGATTTCCAGGATGCTGTCCACGGCCCGGTCACCTACGATGCGGTTTCCCTGCTCAAGGACTGTTACGTGTCCTGGCCGGAAGAGCACGTGAGCCGGTGGCTTGAGACCTTCCGGCAGGCCACCCTTGAGAAAGGGTTGCACCACGCCGACCCGGACACCTTCCGGCAATGGTTCGAGCTGATGGGCATGCAGCGGCACCTGAAGGCCGCCGGAATCTTTGCCAGGCTGGCCATCCGCGACGGCAAGGATGGCTATCTGGGTGACATCCCCCGCACCGTCAACTACCTGATCCGGGCCAGCGCCCGCCAGCCGGCCCTGCGCCATTTCCATGAGTGGCTGACAGATACGGTGATGCCGCTGATCGAGGAGAAGATCGGCCCGGCCCCGGCACTGGAGGACACCCCGCTGTGAAAGCGATGATCCTGGCCGCCGGCAAGGGTGAACGTATGCGCCCGCTGACCCTGACCACCCCCAAACCCCTGCTCAGCGCCGGCGGCAAGCCGCTGATCGTGCATCATCTGGAACACCTGAAGCGGGCCGGTTTCCGGGAAGTGGTGATCAACCATGCCTGGCTCGGCGACCAGATCGAATACACCCTGGGTACGGGTGAGCGTTTCGGGCTGTCCCTGGAATACTCCCGCGAGGGTGAACCCCTGGAAACCGCCGGCGGCATTGTCCGGGCCCTGCCCTTGCTCACGGCCTCCGGTTCGGACTGGTTCCTGGTCATCAATGGCGATATCTGGACCGACTTTCCCCTCGCCCAGCTGGAGCCGGACCCCAACCGGGATGCGGTGCTGGTGGTCACCGATAACCGTCCTCACCATCCCGAGGGTGATTTTCACTTGCAGGAATCCGGCGAACTGGCTAGTGACGGCCCCCACAAATTGACCTTCACCGGCATCAGCCTGCTGCATCGCCGCCTGTTTTCCGGCTTCGACGATAACGCCGGAAAACTGGGGCCAATTCTGCGCCGGGCCATGGCCCGGGGGCGGGTTGCCGGACGCTACCACGGAGGCGGCTGGGTCGATGTGGGAACGCCGGAGCGCCTTCGGGAGCTGGACCGCCGGCTGTCTGCGCAAGAGGCCTGACACAACATGCCAAAGAACACCGGCAGCCCGACACTCCCGTCCCACCTCCAGGCCGAATTCAGCAGCCTGCTCCGGGAACTGTCAGCCTGCGGACACCAGGCGGCTACCTTTATTGAACGGGTCCGGCTGCCCAGGTGGTGCCGCCGCCCGCTGTTCTATTTTCTCGGCTATATCGCCCGGTCCGATGGCCGGGTGACCGAAGCCGACATCAACTACGCCGAGGGACTGATCCGGGCCCTGAACCTGTCCGGGCGCCAGCGCCAGCGGGCGATCCAGTGGTTCCAGCATGGCAAGAAAGCCGAGGATCTGCCGCCGCTGCGCGGGCTGTCACTGCGCCTCACCCGCCGGCTATGGCCCGCCCCGGCGCTGACCGTGGCCATCTGCCTGTGTCATGCGGCGCAGATCCAGGGGCCGCCCGGCAAGCCCCGCCGTTACCGCTGCGAAGACGCCATCGATCAGATGGGCCTACCGGTGGGCGTCGGCGACCACATCCTGGAGAGTTATGCCAGCAAGGTCTGGGTGCGCGCTGCAGACACACCTTCCCGCCCGAAAACCTATGACCAGGCCTGCCAGTTACTGGGCGTAACCCGCCGGGACTCACTGGCCCTGATCAAGCGGGCCTACCGTCGCAAGGTTTCGGAATGCCACCCGGACAAACTGTCCCAGAAGGGCCTGTCACCCCGGGAGCTGACCATCGCCAAGGAGCAGCTGTTGCGCTACCAGCAAGCCTGGGAGCTGATCAAGCAACGGAACCACCAGGTATGAGCCTTACCCCGCGACGGGGCGTACCGATGGCCGGCGCGACTACGCACAGGTGCGGATCTTCTGGCGGCGAAAACACCGGCCCAAACTGGTAAACTGGCCAGCGACTGAACGGCACGGACGGAACCGGAGCTTCCGGATTCCGTACAACCCCGAACTGCTATCGAACACCACTGAGAGAGACATCATGAATCCGTATCTGATTGCCCCATCCATCCTCTCCGCCGATTTTGCCCGCCTGGGCGAGGAAGTCGACAATGTGCTGGCCGCCGGTGCCGATGTGGTGCACTTCGACGTGATGGACAATCACTACGTGCCAAACCTGACCATCGGCCCCATGGTCTGCGAGGCCCTTCGCAAGCATGGCGTCACCGCGCCCATCGACGTTCACCTGATGGTGTCTCCGGTGGATGATCTGATCCGCATGTTCATTGATGCCGGCGCCAGCTACATCACCTTCCACCCGGAGGCGTCCAACCACATCGACCGTTCCCTGCAACTGATCCGGGACGGCGGCTGCAAGGCCGGCCTGGTGTTCAACCCGGCCACGCCGCTGAGCTACATGGACTATGTCATGGACAAACTCGACATGGTGCTGCTGATGTCGGTCAACCCGGGCTTTGGTGGCCAGAAGTTCATCCCCGGCACCCTGGACAAGCTGCGGGAAGCCCGCAAGAAAATCGACGCCAGCAACTTCAACATCCGCCTGGAAATCGACGGCGGCGTAAAAACCGATAACATCCGTGAAATTGCCGAAGCCGGTGCCGACACCTTTGTCGCCGGTTCTGCCATTTTCAACACTCCGGACTACAAGGCCACCATCGACGACATGCGGGCAGAACTGGAGCAGGCCCGCAAGGTGATCGGCGGATGAGTCTCAAAGGCCTGTTCAACGCCCGCTGGCCGGGCGTGGCCCTGTTCGACCTGGACGGCACCCTGGTAGACAGCGCGCCGGACCTGGCCGCCGCAGTGGACCAGATGCTCGAGCACCTGGGCCGGACCCCCGCGGGCATCGACAAGGTCCGGGACTGGGTGGGTAACGGCGCCGCGGTTCTGGTGCGCCGAGCCCTGGCCGGCAAGACCGACTGGGAACCGGCGCAGCCGAAGGACGACGCGCTGTTCAAGGACGCCCTGGCGATCTTTTTCCATCACTACGGCCGGATCAACGGCCAGCATTCCAGGGTCTACCCGGGGGTGGAAGCCTGTCTGGCGCACCTGAAAAACAGTGGCTGCCGACTGGCGGTAGTCACCAACAAACCGGAACAGTTCGTGGCGCCCCTGCTCAAGCAACTGGACCTGGACCACTGGTTTGACCTGAGCATCGGCGGCGACACACTGCCGGTCAAGAAGCCGGACCCGGGCCCGCTGCTGCATGCCATGGAGCAGCTCGGCGGCACCCGCGGCACTACAGTCATGGTCGGCGATTCCGCGGCCGATGTGAACGCCGCCATTGCTGCCGGCGTTCCCTGCGTGGCCGTCCGTTATGGTTACAACTTCGGGGGATCGGTGGAAACTCTGGGGGCCGACGCGATTGTTGATTCACTGGCCGAGCTTTTGTAATCTCACAAGGACGTTTCATTGAACACTTGGTATCGGGAGATTCCTGCCGTGCAGGGACTGAATCTGACTGCAGCGCGAGGCATCCTCACAACCCGCGCAACACGATGGTGGCGATGGCGCACCGGCTGAACAGGCCCTGCGGCTGACGGGCGCGCGCCTGTCGAGACCGTACCACCCGACGGAATGGCATCCGGCCCTTCCGTGCAAATGCAGATCAGAATTCAGGAAACCGACACATGACACCCGAGCAGTTCTCCGAGCTCGCCCACGCCGGCTTTAACCGTATCCCCGTGTATCGCGAGGTCCTGGCGGACCTGGATACGCCCTTGAGCACCTATCTGAAGCTCGCCAGTGGCCCCTATTCCTACCTGTTCGAATCCGTCCAGGGTGGCGAGAAGTGGGGCCGCTATTCCATCATCGGCCTGCCCAGCCGGGAAATCCTCAAGGTCTATGACCACCGCATTGAAGTCAGCCGCAACGGCGAGGTGATCGAGCAGTCCGAGGTGGACGACCCACTGGACTTCGTCGACCAGTACCAGAAGCGCTTCAACGCCCCGGACCTGCCGGAACTGCCGCGATTCAATGGCGGGCTGGTGGGCTATTTCGGCTATGACACCGTGCGCTACATCGAAAAGCGACTGCGCCATTCCTGCCCGCCGGACAAGATCGGAACCCCGGACATCCTGCTGATGGTTTCCGACGAGATCGTGGTGTTCGACAACCTGCGCGGCAAACTGCACCTGATTGTCCACGTTGATCCGGCCACCGAAGGCGCCTACGATCAGGCCCAGGCCCGCATTGACGAGCTGGAAGCACGGCTGCACCGGCAGAACGCCAATGCCCCCCGCACTCCGGAACACCTGCGCGGCAAGACCGTGGATGAGGGTGATTTCATCTCCGGCTTCACCCAGGACCGTTTCGAGGCCGCCGTCGACCGGATCAAGGAATACGTGCTGGACGGCGATGTGATGCAGACGGTCATCTCCCAGCGGATGTCCATCCCGTTCGAGGCACCGCCGTTGAACCTGTACCGGTCGCTGCGGGTCCTCAATCCCTCGCCGTACATGTACTTCCTGGATCTGGACGACTTCCACATTGTCGGTTCGTCCCCGGAAATCCTGGCCCGGGTGGAGGATGAAGAGGTGACTGTGCGGCCCATCGCCGGCACCCGCAAGCGCGGCGCCACCGATGCTGAAGACAAGGCGCTGGAAAACGAACTGCTGGCCGATCCGAAGGAAATTGCCGAACACCTGATGCTGATCGACCTGGGGCGCAACGACGCCGGCCGGGTCTCGGAAACCGGTACCGTCAAGGTCACCGACAAGATGATCGTGGAGCGCTACTCCCACGTCATGCACATCGTCTCCAACGTGACCGGCCGACTGAAAGACGGCACCAGCTGCCTGGACGTACTGCGGGCCACCCTGCCCGCCGGCACCCTCAGCGGCGCCCCGAAGATCCGGGCCATGGAAATCATCGACGAACTGGAGCCGGTCAAGCGCGGCGTCTACGGCGGCGCAGTCGGCTATCTCTCGTTCAACGGCAACATGGATACCGCCATTGCCATCCGCACCGCGGTGATCAAGGACAACACCCTGCACATCCAGGCTGGTGCCGGGGTGGTGGCGGACTCGGTTCCCCGCCTCGAGTGGAAAGAAACCATGAACAAGGGCCGCGCGATATTCCGTGCCGTGGCCATGACCTACAACAATTACGACCACTGAGGCGGAGGAACGGATTATGTTGCTGATGATCGATAACTACGACTCCTTCACCTACAACGTGGTGCAGTACCTGGCGGAGCTGGGTGCCGATGTGCAGGTGTACCGCAACGACGAAATCACCATCGAGCAGATCGAGGCCCTCAAGCCCGAACGACTGGTGATCTCACCGGGCCCCTGCACGCCGAACGAAGCCGGCATCTCTATGGAGGCCATCCGCCATTTTGCCGGCAAGCTGCCCATCCTCGGCATCTGCCTCGGGCATCAGGCCATCGGCCAGGTGTACGGTGCCGATATCGTCCGGGCCGGCCGGGTCATGCATGGCAAGGTCTCGCCGGTCTATCACAAGGACAGTGGCGTGTTCCGGGGGCTGAGCAATCCGTTACAGGCCACCCGTTACCACAGCCTGGTCATTGACCAGGGCACCCTGCCGGATTGCCTGGAAGTCACCGCCTGGACCCGCAATGATGACGGTTCCATCGAGGAAATCATGGGTGTGCGCCACAAGACTCTGCCCATCGAAGGCGTGCAGTTCCACCCGGAGTCGATCATGACCGAACAGGGCCATGAACTGCTGCGCAACTTCCTGAGAACAAACAAATAAGAGGCCAACTCTCCATGGACATGAAAGAAGCTCTGAACCGGATCGCCTCCAACCTGGATCTTTCCCGGGAGGAAATGAAAGAGGTCATGCGCATCGTCATGAACGGCGAGGCCACCGATGCGCAGATCGGGGCTTTCCTGATGGGGTTGCGCCTCAAGAGCGAGACCATTGACGAGATCACCGGCGCCACCGAAGTCATGCGCGAGCTGGCCACCGGGGTAACGGTCAACGCGGAACCACTGGTGGACATCGTCGGTACAGGCGGCGACGGCGCCAATCTGTTCAACGTTTCCTCCGCCGCTTCCTTCGTGGTAGCCGCAGCCGGCGGCTATGTCGCCAAGCACGGCAACCGGGGCGTTTCATCCAGGAGCGGCAGCGCGGATCTCATCGAGAAGGCTGGTATCAACCTGGACATGACTCCGGAGCAGGTGGCCCGTTGCGTGGAGCAGATCGGCGTCGGCTTCATGTTCGCTCCGGCCCACCACGGCGCCATGAAGCACGCCATCGGTCCACGCAAGGAGCTGGGCTGCCGGACCATCTTCAACATCCTCGGCCCGATGACCAACCCGGCCGGGGTCAAGCGCCAGCTGCTGGGTGTGTTCACCAAGGAGCTGTGCCGTCCGATGGCGGAGGTGATGAAGCGCCTGGGTGCCGAGCACATCATGGTGGTGCATTCCAAGGACGGTCTGGATGAGATCAGTCTGGCCACCATTACTCATGTGGCGGAACTGAAGGACGGGGATATCACCGAGTATGACATCACTCCGGAAGATCTCGGCATCAAGAGCCAGTCGCTGGTGGGTCTCGATGTGGGTTCTTCCGAGGAGTCTCTGAACCTGATCAAGGCCGCATTTGGCCGGGAGCACGATGAGATCACCGAGAAGGCGCGGGACCTGATCGCCCTGAACGCCGGTGCGGCCATCTACATTGCCGGCCTGGCGGATACCCCGAAGGCCGGCGTAGAGATGGCGCTGGATGCCATGGGATCGGGGCTGGCTGCGGGCAAGATGTCCGAACTGGCTGATTTTTCCCAGTGTTTTTAATACCGGCCTGCTAACTTCGCAGCAGGTCGATCGGAAGGGGAGGAGCTTTCCAAAACACGCCCGCAAGTACGTCCCTGTAGGGCTTGACTGCAGCCATCCCTGGCTGCAGACAGTTTTGGAAAGCTCCTCCCCTTCCGCTCTCGCAGACTATTTACGGGCCTGATATGACAGACAGACATCTGAATAAGACTCCTACCATCCTTCGAAAAATCGTTGACCGGAAATGGCAGGAGATCGACGAACGCAAACGCCGCGTCACCGTTGACGATTTGAAGGCCATGGCGGGAGACCAGGCACCTGCCCGGGGTTTTGCCGACGCCATGCGATCACGCATCGAGCAACAGACCCCTGCCGTGATTGCCGAGATCAAGAAGGCGTCTCCCAGCAAGGGCATCCTGCGGGATCCGTTCGTGCCGGCCGAGATCGCCGAGAGTTATGAGAAAGGCGGCGCGGCCTGCCTTTCCGTGCTGACCGACCGTGACTTCTTCCAGGGCCACGAGGACTACCTGAAAGCCGCCCGGGTTGCCTGCAGCCTGCCGGTCATCCGCAAGGATTTCATGGTGGCGCCCTACCAGGTCTACGAAAGCCGTGCCATTGGCGCCGACTGCATCCTGCTGATTGCCGCCTGCCTGACCCGTTACCAGATGCAGGAACTGGAAGGCATCGCCCGGGAAATCGGGCTGGATGTGCTGGTGGAAGTGCACGATCCGGAAGAGATGGACGACGCACTGACCCTGGAAACGCCCCTGGTCGGCATCAACAACCGGAACCTGCATACTTTTGAGGTGTCACTGGACACCACATTCGAACTGCACGAGCGGATTGGTCAGGACCGGCTGACGATCACCGAGAGCGGGATCATGACGCGGGACGATGTGGAAGCCATGACCAGCCGTGGTATTTACGGTTTCCTGGTAGGGGAATCGTTCATGAGGGCCGAAGAGCCCGGGAATAAGCTACGAGAACTTTTCTTCTGAGAACGCCAACTCCGATGCCTATACAGGCCGGTGGGTAGGGCCGGCCAAAATCGTGCGGAGCCATGGATGGCGGAGCCGAGCGTACAGGGACGTATTTACAGCGTATTTTGGCCGGCCCTACCCACCGGCCTGTGCACCAAGATCAGCCTACTGAATCATTCAAAGCTTCCTTCAAGAGCTCCAGTAAATGAGCCGGCATCCCGCTGGCAAGCTTCAGAGCCGCCTCATGCCCCCGGGGCGACATCTTGCCCCAGGTCCGGCGCACAATCCGAAGCCACTTTTCCCGGTCATACTCCGGCTTTTCCTCGTAGAACGGCGCAAAATAGCGCTCCAGGAATACCATGCAGGCCACATCCTCCAGCAACTGGGTGTCCGGATCCTGGCGCAGCTCCCGCTTGGTCAGGATGGTCTCCACCCGCAGGCACTCCTCCTCGGGATAACCGCATTCGGCCATGATTTCCGCCGCCCGCCGACCGTGCATGCGACCGCAGGCCTGACGCCACTGGTAGTAATTCTTCCGGCCCTCGCCGAACTCGCTCCGGGGCATGGTCCAGCGTTCGATATGCTGCGCCCGGCAGGCGATCTGCATGCGCTCGGAGGGTTCCGGCTCCAGCTCGAACAGCCACCGGGTCATGTGCTGGCTGTAGGCGAGCTCCCGGGGCAGGCTTTCGCCGCCTACCACTTCCCGGTTCGGGTCAGCACGATTGGCTTCGTCAATCTTGCCCAGGGCACAATCGAGACGGGCGGATACGGTCATCTGTCACTCCATCGTTACTTGAATCAGGGTCAGCGTAGGTGAATACCCTGAAGGGTATATCTCTTATTGGAACTTGTCCCGGGGGTACTCCGTGAATGAATATTGATAATTGACCCGAACATTATCCGGAGCCCCACCATCCCGTGCGACTGACCAATCCGGACATTCCTGCCGAGTGGCAATCTGCTTACCGTGACTTTCAGCGCCAAAGGGAGCGGCTGTTTGCCATCATTGGCTCCTGGCTGTTGCTGGCCATCATGGTTGCGTACCACCTAAGCCACGAGCTTCGGGGCGTCCGGCCGCCTGGGCCGTGGTCGCTCGAGCATCTCTTACGACTGCCGGTTTACGCCAGCATCGGGCTGGCGCTGCTGTCCCACTATACCGGCGTGCCGAACTGGCATCCGAAAGTATTCCTCAGAATGATGTCGACGTCGCTGATGCTGATGATGCTCGGCCTGTTCCTGGTCTATTTCCAGAACAAACCCCAAGACCTGTCCCAGGTCAGCGCGGGCCTGATGATCAGCTTTTTTGGCGTCACCATGATGGCCACCCGGGGGCTGCGGGACTGGCTTTTGCAGTTCCTGCTTCCGCTGGCGCTGTTTGTTCTGGCCGCAGCCATGCTTAGCATTCATCCGGTCCGTCTGATCCCGCACCTGTTTGGCCCGACGGCCATGCTGGCGGTGGGCCTGGTCACCTCCGAAGCCCTGCGCCGGTTGGGTAACCATCAGTTCCTCAATGAACAGGAAGTAAAACAGCTCGCAACCACCGACCAGCTTACCGGACTGCTCAACCGCCATGCCTTCCTGCCCGTGATCCGTCACGAGATGGATCGGGCCCGGCGCAGCGACGAAAGACCCTTCTGCCTGATCATGGGCGATCTGGACAATTTCAAACGGGTTAATGACAGCCACGGCCACGAAGTGGGTGATCTGGTACTACGGGAAACCGCGGTTCGGATGAGCGCCTGCCTGCGCCAGCAAGATGTCCTTTGCCGCTGGGGCGGCGAGGAGCTGCTGGTTCTGCTTCCGGAAACCGGGCCGACCGGTGGCCGGGAAGTGGCCCGCAAGATCCGGGCGGCCATGGCCGATCAACCGATGCAGCTGAACGGCACCCGGATCCGGCAAACCATCAGTCTGGGTGTGGCCTGCTTCGACGGCGAGCGGTCGCCGGAACAGCTGATCACCCGGGCCGACAACGCCTTGTACGGTGCCAAGGCCGCCGGCCGCAACCGGGTCGAAATGGCCCCGGGCAAAGAAACCGGGACCACTCCCGGCTCAGGCCACTCAGGCCTGGGCTGACGGCCGGGCCTTGATACGGTCGTACCAGGCCTGGAGGTTGGTCTGCTCAGGCTTGATGCGGATGTTCACTACCCGGGCAAAGGCCACGGTGGTGAAGGCGTTGATGTCGGCGGCGGTGAACCGGTCGCAGCAGATGTAGTCCTTGCCTTCCAGATGCTTGTTCAGGAAGTGCATGAATTTCTCCACACCCTGGCCGCACTCCTCACCCCATTCCTTGATCGGGTTCATCCGGTCCTTGAAATACCCGGTGGTGTGCTGGAAGCACATGCCAGTGGGCATGAAGAAGTAGAAATCGATCCAGCGCAGCCATTGCTCCAGATGGGCCTTTTCCAGGGGCGTTTCACCAAGCAGCTTCGGCGCATCGGGGTAGGCCTCTTCGAAGTAGCGGCAGATGGCCATGGTCTCGGCAATGCAGGCGCCGTCATCCAGCTCCATCACCGGCACTTTCTTCATCGGATTACGAGCAACGAATTCCGGTGTCAGGTTCTCGCCCTTCTGCAGGTCGATCTCCACGAATTCGGCCTCGTCCAGCAGGCCCTTCTCGGCCATGAACATGCGCACTCGGCGGGGATTCGGGGCAGTTTTTGTTTCAAAGATTTTCATCAGGATCGGCTCCGTTCCGGGTGTTGGATGGATGAACGTGATTGTTGAGAACAGCACAGAGACTGACCGCAAAAAACAGTTGCGTCAAGCAACTGTTAAGTAGCCCCGAACTAACTCCGTGGCAGCCAGGTCCGGATCTGCTCCAGTATCCACCCGGGTTCGTCCAGAGGAAGATCATGCCCGGCGTCGGGATGCAGCCTGAGGGTCCATTGCCAGCGGGATTCCAGGGCTTCGCTACATTTGAAATGCACGATGCGATCCCCCCGACTGGCCAGCAGCAGGGCATCCGGTAATGGTCGATGGGGCGCCGGGGTAAAGCGGGCCGCGGCCCGCAGCTGATTGAAGGCGTTGGCCAGGCTGACCGGCCGCTGGCGCTGGATACTGTACCAGCGTTTGGCCAATGACAGGGGCACCGTCCGGTTGGAGGTCAGGTGCAACAGATCCCGCTCCCGGTCAAACAGCTCCCGCCGCGAGAGCAACCGAAGCACCCGGGGCCAGGCCACCGGCCGCATCCGTTGCCAGGGCGGACTGAACCCGGAACTGGTGTTGATCATCACCAGCTGCTGGATTTCCCCGAGTTCCGCGTTCTGAGCCCAGTCCAGTGCCACCATCCCGCCCATGGAAAGCGCGATGATGCCGATAGGCCGGGGAATGTGGCTCACCTGCCGGCAAACCTGCCGGCGGATACCTTCGATGGTATCGGGGCTGTCCTGCCGGTAATGGATACCGGTCCCCGGGAGGTCAACGGCATGGAACCGGTGCGAAGGAAACGCGGACTGCAACGCCGCCGGGAAATCCCCCCAGTGCGCCTGCTCCCGTGTCAGTCCCCGCAACAGTATCCAGTGCATGTCAGATCGAATCCCGGTACCAATGCATGATCGCCGCTTCCCTCAGCATGGCCTCCTGTTCCCGCTCCGGCAACCAGTTCCGGTGGCTGGCCGCGGCATTGAGCAGAAAGTCGATCCAGGTGAGGTGTGTGCGTAGCACCCGCTTGTGGCGATGGGGCACAAGTGGGTTGAACAGGCCATCGAGCCGGAACAGTTGCCGCGGGCGCTTACGGATCCAGCGCCAGGACCCCATCTCCAGGGTCAGGGGCAGAAACACGCCCGGATTATCCCGGTTAATCTGTTTGTAGAAGTAGTCCCAGAGATCGCCATGGGTCAGGTAATGCCGTGACTGGGGTTCGAATTTGTAATCGTGGTTCGGGTAGGCCTGCTCCCAGATCAGCTTCAGGGCCATCACCGCAGCTATCCGCCGCATGGGTCGCCGCCGGTAGGCGTAGGGAAACCAGATCTGGTCCTGCCACCCAAAGCCACTGTGGCAATCCAGGGCAACACTGAACGATCGTCCCGGCAACAGTTCCCGGATGACGGTTTCCAGGGCCTGATTCTCCACCTCCATGCCCTGCTCGGGATCGCCGATATACCAGGGCAGTCTCCCGGATAATCGCTGCCCGCCCAGCAGGAAGGCGCTGCGGTCCTGGGCGGTGATCGGCGCGTTACGCATCAGGTCCACACCGCTGGGGTTACTGCGCTGATTCAGGTACATCCCGCCGGGGTTGAGAATCGGCAGTACCGTCACGTGAACCCGTTCCAACAGCGCCGCCAGCTGTTCATCCCAGGCCAGCCTTTTCAGCACGCCATCCAGCCAGGCCATGACCACCTGGGAACCGATCCGCTCCAGCCCGTGGACGCCCCCGACCAGCAATACCGCCGGGGCCTCCGGCCGCGGCGAACCGATATCAACCCGGTAGATCGGCAACTGCAGATCGTCCAGGTCGACATGATCAACCACACGGCTCTCCACCTGCGTCGGTGCTTCGGCCAGCATCCGTTCCAGTGCCGTCATCTCAGGCAGGAAGGTTCTCAACTGCTTTCGCTGTCGCTGCCCCCGCTGCGATTGCTCATCGGCAATTGCCGTGTGGGGGGTCAGATCACGCAATTCGGTCATGCACACACCTCCAGCCAACAACCTTTCAAGATAACCACCTGAAGCTACAGAATGTTGACAGTGACGCCATAAATGTGACGGCAAACGCGACGCTTTTTGGCCATTTCCTTGAATCTCGATTCAATTTCCTTATGCTGGGAAGGGAATTCTGTCGAGAAATCTTGTTTTGAAGAACGCAGTAACAGTTCCAGAAACAACCCCTCCCTCCGATCCCGTGCGATCGCAGTTTGGTCATTCCTGTAAGCGCTCTACTGCGTTACCAACCCCAAAGGAGAAGTAACCATGAAGAAGTTTACTTCTGCCGCGCTCCTGTGTGCGGCGGCAATTCCCGGCATCGCCCAGGCCAATGAGTGTGGTGAAGTATCCATCACCGAGATGAACTGGGCGTCCAACACGGTGGTTACCAACGTCGCCAAATTCATCATGGAGCAAGGTTATGGCTGCGACGTCACCATTGTTCCCTCCGATACCGTTCCGGCCGTTACCTCGGTCGCCGAAAACGGTGAGCCGGATATCGTCACCGAGTTATGGCTGAACTCTGCCGGCGAGGCGTACCTGCGCCTGGAGGAACAGGGCAAGATTGAGCGCCTGGCCAAGGTGCTGAAGCCGGGTGGTGTTGAAGGCTGGTGGATCCCCACCTATCTGGCAGAGAAACATCCCGAGCTCAAAACCATCGAGGGTGTAATGGCCAACCCGGAACTGGTGGGCGGTCGTTTCAACAACTGTCCCGATGGCTGGGGCTGCCGCGTGGTCAATGACAACCTGCTTCGCGCCCTGGATCTTGAAGAGTCCGGTATCGAAGTATTCAACCACGGCTCAGGTGAAACCCTGGCCTCTTCCATGGCCTCCGCAGTCCAGAACGAAGAACCCTGGTTCGGTTATTACTGGGGCCCGACCGTGCCACTGGGCAAGTACGACATGACCCGGGTTGACCTCGGCGAAGTCAAGCCGGAAGTGCACCAGAAGAACCAGACGCCTGATGCCGATAACCCCGGTGTCTCGGACTTCCCGGCGGCCACCATCCTGACTTCGGTGACTACGGACTTTCAGGAGCGTGAACCGGAAGTGGCCGAGATGCTCAGCCAGCTGACATTCCAGACCTCAACCATGAGTTCAATCCTGGCCTGGATGGACGCGAATAACGCGTCCGGCGAGGAAGCAGCTGTGTACTATCTGAGCAACAACAGCGACGAGTGGTCCACCTGGCTGAACGACTCGGCCCGGAAAAACCTGGCAGCCATTCTCGATAACTGATCGACCCACCCCGCCCGGGGCGCCCTTTCCGGCCCGTCCCGGGCTCTCTTTGTAATCCAACCGACTCCAGATACCCAGGAGAGGCTGACCCCTGATGGCAACCTACGATTCGTTATTCTCATCACTCGGGCTCGAGGAGTGGTGCTCGCAAGGCCAGAGCGATGCCCCGATGTCTATGGCCGACCTGTTGGCCAAGACCAAGGGCGAAAACACCGAACCGGAATCGATCTGGGACGCGCCGTTCCCCTCGATGGATGCACTCAACGAATCCTGCGCAGCCTTTCCCCAGTCGCGGGAGCTGACGAAAGGGCTGGAGCAGGGGTTTCTGGCCATCAAGGACAGCCTCAGCCTGGTGCTTGACCCACTGACGCAGCCACTGAGCTGGTTCCTGGATGGCGCCCTGTACGCCATGCTCAACACCCCCTGGTGGATCGTCATACCGCTGTTGCTCGCGGTGGTTTACTTGGTCACCAAATCGTGGAAGCTGATGGCGTTCGTTGGCGGCAGCATCGTACTGCTGGCGTTCATCGATCACTATGACTACGCCATGCAGACCCTGGCCATTATCTTCGTTTGCGCCTTCTTGTGCGTCCTGCTTGGCGTGCCGATCGGGATCGCCATGGCCCGGAGCAACACCCTGCAACGGCTCATTATCCCGGTGCTGGACATGCTGCAGACGCTGCCGCCGTTCGTGTACCTGATTCCGCTGATCTTCCTGTTCAGCGTGACCGAGTCCAAGCTTTATGGCATCGCCATTATCCTCTACGCCATTGTCCCGGTTATCCGCCTGACCAACCTGGGGATCCGGCTGGTGGACAAGGATGTGATCGAGGCGGCCGATGCCTTCGGCATGACGCCACGGCAAAAGCTCTACAAGGTGCAGATCCCGCTGGCGTTGCCGAACATCATGGCCGGTGTGAACCAGACCATCATGATGAGCCTTGCCATGGTCGTGATTGCCTCTCTGGTGTCTGCGCCCGGCCTGGGCATCGTCATCCTGGCGGTGATCCTCGACCGGGTCACCAAGGCATCGCTCGCACGCATCAACGCATCCCAGAAGCAGTGAGGACACGCTCGTGGCAAACGACATCAAGATTTCGATCAGAAAACTGTTCAAGATCTTCGGCCCGGATCCCGACGTGGCCCTGGAGTATGTACGCCGGGGCATGAACAAGGCCGACCTGCTGGAACAGCAGAATCATGTCCTCGGCCTGCGGGACATCAATGTGGATATGCGGGACGGTGAAATCACCGTGATCATGGGCTTGTCCGGTTCCGGAAAATCGACGCTGATCCGCCACCTCAACCGCCTGATCGAGCCGACGGCCGGGGAGATCCGGATGGATGGCGAAGACGTGCTCAGCTACAGCGAGGAGCAGCTGCGCAAGCTCAGGCGGGAGCGCATGTCGATGGTGTTCCAGAAGTTCGCCCTGCTCCCCCACAAAACGGTGCTGGAGAATGCCGGTATGGCCAAGGCCATCCGGGGTTACACCACCTCGGATTTCGAGGCTGACGCCCGCAAATGGCTGGCTCGGGTCGGCCTGGAGGGCAACGAGAACCAGTACCCCCACCAGTTGTCTGGCGGCATGCAACAACGGGTCGGAATTGCACGGGCGCTGGTCTCTGACGCTCCGATCATGCTGATGGACGAGGCGTTTTCAGCGCTCGACCCGCTGATCCGCTCGGACATGCAGGACCTGCTGCTGGAACTGCAGGAGGAGCTGCACAAAACCATCGTGTTCATCACCCACGACCTGGACGAGGCACTCAAGCTGGCCGACCACCTGGTCATCCTCAAGGATGGTGAAGTGGTGCAACAGGGCGACCCCCAGGAGATTCTCCTCAATCCGGGCGATCCGTACATCGTTGACTTCATTTCCGACATCAACCGGGCCCGGGTATTGCGGGTGCGTTCGGTCATGAAGCCGGGCACGGAGGCCGAAGACAACTACGCGGGCGACATCTCCGAACGGGACAACCTCGAAACCGTGCTGGAACGCTCCGGTGGCGATACCGAACTGGCATTCCGCGTGGTCCGGGATGGCCAACAGGTCGGATCCCTGCACATGAAGGATCTGACCAAAGCCCTGGTACCGACGGCGGCTGCAACAGAGTCACGCCAACGGGCCTAGCAAAGGGATGGTTACAAACCGCGGGCGAGGGGCTATGATGAAGGCAGTCGCCGCTCACCTGCGGTTAACCGGTCCCGACCAATGCCCAAGGCTTTCCTTCTCCTGCTGACGTTGTTTCTCTCCGCCTGCTCACCGGAAGAGCCATCCCGTTCCCCGACCGAACAGATCCAGTCCACCGCCTTACCCGGCACAGACACCCCGAAGCCGACAAGCCCGATCGTCGTGCTGGCCGCCGATCCCTGGTGCCCCCACAACTGCGTTTCCGGGTCTGCGTCCGAGGGTTACATGGTGGACCTTGCCCGGGAAGCCCTGGGGCTGGCCGGACTCGAGTTAAAGTATGTCAATATGAGCTGGGCGCGGGCACTGGAGCAGGCCGAAGCCGGCTATATCGATGGCGTCATCGGTGCGTTCACGTCAGACGCTCCGGGCTTCATCTTCCCGGAAGAGTCCCTGGGCATCTCCCATATCGAACTGTACACCCAGCCCGCACAGGACTGGCAATACCGGGGCATTGATTCGCTGCAGAACCAGACTCTGGTTGCCCTCAACGGCTACTCCTATTCCCCCGAACTGGATGACTACATCCAGCGTAACCGCGACAACCAGAAACGGGTATGGATTCTCTCGGGGCCGGCGCCCCTGGAGCGCGCCATCAAACTGATTCTGGAGGACCGTTCCGATGTTCTCCCGGAAGACCGGGACGTCATGGCATGGACGCTCAAGCACCAGCTGCCGGGTGTCCAACTGCGCATGGCGGGCGCCCTTTACGATACGCCGGTTTACATCGCTTTTTCCCCCGCCAGCCCCCGCTCGGCAGAACTGGCCGACGCGCTCAGCCGTGGTATCCGGGAGCTCCGGGCATCAGGCCGCCTGACGGAGATCCTTGCAAGCTATGGCGTGCCTGCGGTGGACTGAAACGCGGTAACGGTTGCACCGGAGGGTGTACTCAGCCGAAGTTGCCCCTCGCGCCCGATCTGTACCCGGGAAACCTCACCGAGTATCTCCAGGAAGCGGGCCTCCTGATTCATCAGTGCCGCTGCGCAGGCCATCCGGGTTGAGGCAATGGCACCGATCCCGATACCTTCGCCGGTCAGCCGGTAGCTTCCGCTATAGCGGTTGCAGGATCCGCGCCCCGCTACCCGGTTGTCCGGGAGGAACCGGATGGTAACCCGGGAACTGTCGATAATACCGGCCCCGGCAATGTCCTCCACCACCCACTCCGCACCCCGGAGCAACCGCTGGGGATCACCGCCGCAGCCGTTGTAGGTTTGACCGTTCACCGTCAGCCGGGTCTGGGCCGGATACTGGGCGCCGGACATGCTGTCCTGGCATAGCTGGCGGGCCACCGTAAGGCGGACATTGAGATCGTCGCCTCTGGCCAGGAATTCCCGGCCATGGCGGTCAGCCACTACCTTTTCCACTTCCAGCCGCTTCACGCCATCCTTTTCGAAAGGGCGCTCAAGTCGGAGTTCAGTACCGGAAACCACGGCTCGCCAGAACGGCTCATTGCCCCTGGCCTCGAACGGCATCTCCACCGCCCCGGGCACCAGGCACTCCGGGTAGGTTTCGCCCCGGATGGTCAACGTTGCCCGCTCACCCTTGCTCCAGAACCGGGTCTGATCCTCACCCGGCGCCACGTACAGGGCACCGGAGGCGCTCTTGGCGGGCTTGAGCAGCAACCGACGATCCAGGAAATCGATTCCCAGCAAATCCTGGTCTTCCCCGGGGGTGACCCGGATTTCCATCTGGCCACAGTGATAGACCGATTGCGGCTCCGGTCCGGCCCCGGACGGCCCGCTGGCGGCACAGCCCCCGAGCAGTCCGGCGATGATCAGAACAGCTGTCCCTGTGCGGTATCGTACAAACATGATCTCTCCGTTGATCCCGATGACAAGAAGGGTATTGTAAGCCGGTCGCACCGGCACCGCCATGACGCAGGTCTGCTGGCCGAGCTCCGGATTCGGCGGTATGGTAGTTGACCTGATTCATACCTCTGAGGTTGCTGCCATGACCGTCCGGCTCTACCAGTTCGCCATTTCCCATTACAGCGAGAAGGCCCGCTGGGCCCTGGACTACAAAGGTATCCGCTACCAGCCAGTGAGCCTGCTGCCCGGCCAGCACGTCAAGACCATCCGAGCGCTCACCGGCAAGGCCTCCTCGGTCCCGGTCCTGGACCACGATGGCGAGATCATCCAGGGCTCTTCCGCAATCATCGACTACCTGGACGAGACCTTTCCGGAGCACCCGCTGACGCCGTCCGATCCGGCTATACGGCAGCAGGCCCTCGCCTGGGAACAACGCCTGGATGACGAGGCTGGCCCGGCAGTACGTTGCTGGGCCTATCATTACCTGTTGCAGCGCCCCAAGCTGGCAGTTCCCATGCTGGCCTCCGGCACGCCCTTCTATAACCGTATTCTGCTGAGTCTCGCCTTCAGCCGGGTCGATGAGATCATGCGTGACTGGATGAAGATCAACCAGAAAACGGCGGATGCCTCACAGCTGGTTCTGGAAACCCTGCTCACCGAACTGGCAGATACCTACCAGCGCCAGCCTTACCTGGCCGGCGACCATTTCTCCCGCGCCGACCTCGCCGCCGGCGCCCTGTTCGCGCCGCTGTTCCAGCCACCGCAATACCCGGTGCCCTGGCCAAAGCGGCAGCGGCTGCTGCCGGACATGAGAAACACGCTCGACAAATGGCAGGAACAGATCGAGCCACTGGCCCGCCTGTACCGGGAACACCGCCAGCGCTAATCCGGAAACTGGCGTAAAACGTCAATGGGCCTGACGCAAACCGACAATGCAATCCTGCCCGCCTGTGCCAATATAGAGGCCAGGTAATGACTGGATCGGGGCAGGTTATGGCTTTGATGGACATGATGCAGGCCGTGTTCGAAGACAGCGGCCTGATGGCACTCTGGCAGCAGGTTGCGCCCTGGCTGGCCCTGGATGAGCGCCAGCTGATCTTCGTGTTTGCCACGCCGGTCTTCATCGCGGTGACTGTCTGGGAATACCTGAAAATCCGCCACGATACCCGGCTGATGGATGCCCGGGAAGCGGTTCGCAACTTTGCGCTCGGTGCCGGTTACCAGCTCACCGAGCTGTTGTTTGCCGGTGTGATTGCCTTCCCGGTTTACGCCCTGTGCTATCACTACCGGCTTTTCGATCTTGAACTCAACTGGTTCACCGGCTTTTTGACTTTCCTTGGCGTGGATTTCTGCTTTTACTGGATGCACCGGGCCAGCCACCGGATGCGCTGGTTCTGGGCCGCCCATGTGGTGCATCACTCCTCCGAGCGGATGAACTTCTCAACCGCCATGCGCCAGAATGCCACCAACATCTTCAACGGCATGTGGATCTTCTACCTGCCCCTGGCCCTGATTGGCTTCAATCCGGTCTGGATCGGGGTCGCCTATGCTTTTTCCCTGGTGTACCAGTTCTTTATCCACACTACCCTGGTGGGCCGGCTGCCCGGCTGGATCGAACGGGTGTTCAATACCCCCAGCCATCACCGGGTCCACCACGGCCGCAACCCCGGCTACATTGACCGCAATTATGGCGGCACCCTGATTGTCTGGGACCGGCTGTTCGGAACCTTTGTTGACGAGGACGCCAAGGAACCGCCCGACTATGGCATCACCCGGCCGGTGCCCTCGAACAACCTGCTGGCACTCTGGACCCACGAGTACGTGGACCTGTTCCGGGACATGGCGCGCCCCGGCGGCATCTGGTCACGGCTGAGCCACCTTTGGCATGCCCCGGAATGGCAACGGCCGGATGCCTCCCTGGAGTCCCGAGAGATCCGGGACTGACCCCGGACAGGCTTGGCCTGTTGTCCACGTCGAGTGATCCGGGTTCGAATACGTCTCCGGCCTGTGGCATGATCCTGTCCCAGTACTACCGCACTGAACTGAACGCCGAGGACCCATGGCTGCACCTATTAATGCGTATTCCCGCCGGCACCGGACCTGGCGGAGATTCCGTACCGGCCTGGCGGGGCTGTTATTGGCAACACTTGCCGTATCCACCAGTGCCGAGATGCTGACCGCAGCGGTCGCCGCGAACTTCACCGGCACCATGGAAAAGCTGATACCCGTGTTCGAGCAGAATACCGGCCACCAGATCCGGGCCAGCTACGGCTCAACGGGTAAGCTCTATGCCCAGATTCGCCAGGGCGCCCCCTTCGACGTATTTCTGGCAGCGGACCGGGAACGCCCGGAATTGCTGGAAAAGCAGGAACTGGGGGTCGCCGGTAGCCGCTTCACTTACGCCCGTGGTCGATTGGTGCTCTGGAGCCGGTCCGAAGACGCCTTCCAGGACCCCGAGGCCTATCTCGCCGCCAGCACGGGCCCCCGCCTGGCCATTGGCAACCCCCGCACGGCACCCTATGGCGTCGCTGCCATGGAAGTGCTCGACGCCCTGGATCTGAAAGACACGGTCCTGCCGCGCCTGGTCCGCGGTGATTCCATCGCCCAGACCTTCCAGTTCGTGGCCACCGGCAATGCCGAGGCGGGCTTTGTCGCCCTCGCCCAGCTTCGGGCCTGGGACGGCGCGAGCGGTGCCAACTGGGTGGTCCCGGCCTCACTACACCAGCCCATCGACCAGCAGGCCATCCTCCTGGCCCGCAGCAAGTTCCCGGAAGCCGCCAGGGCCTGGCTGGAATTTCTCGGCAGCGAAGAAGCGCGGGCAATCATCGAAAAAGACGGCTACGATACCGGTGACACGCCGGAGCCCTGACCCCGGCTGACAAAGGCTACGGAGATTTCATGGGCCCGGAATGGCAGGCCGTCTGGCTGACACTGAAACTGGCAGGCATCACCACACTACTGTTACTGATCATCGGCACCCCTCTGGCCTGGTGGCTGGCCCGCAGCCAGCACTGGTCGCGGCAACCGGTATCCGCCCTCATCGCCCTGCCCCTGGTGTTGCCGCCCACCGTGCTGGGCTTTTACCTGCTCATCGTGATGGGGCCCGATGGCCTGGTGGGACGACTGACCGAACAGCTTGGCCTTGGCCTGCTGCCGTTTACCTTCGAGGGCCTGGTGGTTGCCTCGATCATCTACTCCCTGCCCTTTACCGTGCAACCGCTGCAGAACAGCTTCATGACCATTGACCAGCGCTTGCTGGAAGTGGCCGCCACGCTCCGGGCGTCGCCACGGGACCGTTTCTTCACTGTGGTCCTGCCGCTGGCGCGCCCAGGCTTCCTGAGCGCGGCGGTGCTGACCTTTGCCCATACCGTGGGTGAATTCGGCGTGGTGCTGATGATCGGGGGCAATATTCCGGGTGAAACCAAGGTGTTGTCAGTGGCCATCTATGATCACGTCGAGGCCCTGGATTATGGTTCGGCTCACTGGTTGGCCGCCGGCATGTTGGCGTTTTCCTTTATCGTCCTGTTGAGCCTGTACAGTCTCAACGGCCGCCTTCAGCCCGGGGTGATGAAATGACCGTTTCCCGGGGAGTACAGGCTCGTTTCCGGTGCAGTTTCGGGCCGTTCCGGCTCGACGTCGACCTCGATCTGCCGGGCAGTGGCGTCACCGCGCTGTTCGGGCACTCAGGCTGCGGCAAGACCACCCTGCTGCGGTGCATCGCCGGGCTCCAGCCCGCCGAGGGCGCCCTGGCCGTCAACGGTGAAACCTGGCAGGACGGTTCCCGGAGCCTGCCGGTGCACCAGCGCTCCCTGGCCTATGTGTTCCAGGAAACCAGCCTGTTCCCGCACCTGAGCGTGCGCCGGAACCTCAATTACGGCTTCCGTCGCATTCCGGAGGCCCGGCGCCAGGTAGGCTTCGACCAAGCGGTGAGCTGGCTTGGGCTTGACCACCTGCTGGACCGCATGCCCGAGCGCCTGTCCGGCGGTGAACGCCAGCGGGTTGCCATTGCCCGGGCGCTGCTGACCAGTCCGGACCTGCTATTGATGGACGAGCCGCTCTCGGCCCTGGATGCGCGCAGCAAGCAGGACATCATGCCCTACCTGGAAACCCTCAGGGATTCCCTGGCCATTCCAATTCTCTATGTGTCCCACTCCACTGCGGAGGTCGCCCGGCTTGCCGATCACATCGTGATGATGGATAACGGCCAGGTGGTTGCCGAGGGACCGTTGCAACAGACCCTCGCCCGCACCGACCAGCCGTTCGGCCTCGAGGAGGACGCCGGCGTGATCATGGATGCCGTCATCGGCCAGCGGGATGAGCAATGGCATCTATGCCGGGCAGATTTCGACGGTGGCCACCTGTGGTTGCGCGATGACGACACACTCGCCACCGGCCAACGGATCCGCGTGCAGGTACTGGCAAGGGACATCAGTATTGCCCTCAGCCAGCTCACCGAACAGAGCACCCAGAACCTGGTGCCGGCCACCATCGATGAAATTGCCGCGGACCTGAGCCCGGGCACGTCAATGGTCCGGCTCATGGCGGGCAATACCCCCTTCCTGGCCCGACTCACCAGCCGGTCGGTTCACACCCTGTCACTGCAACCCGGCCAGCGGGTCTGGATGCAGGTGAAGTCGGTTGCCATCGTCGACTGACACCCCGGGCACGAGCTATGGCCTCTTTGGCCGCAGCCGGTAACAACCCCAGCGTTTAACCTGTAAGCACTGAATCCATCCGAAGCCCACCGACAGGAGACGTCATGAACCGGGTCCACCATCGCGTGCAAAGAGGCACTATCACGCTCCATGCCGTCACCGAGGGCGACCCCGGCAACGAAGCCCTGGTACTGGTTCATGGCTACCCGGACAATCACCACGTCTGGGACCGGGTCGTCGAGCAACTGGTTCCGGATTTTTACCTGGTGCGCTATGACGTCCGGGGCGCCGGACTTTCCGACAAACCCGGCAAGACCCGGGACTACCGGCTCCAGCAACTGGCGGGGGATCTTGAGGCCGTTGTCGATCAGCTGCTGCCCGGCCGCACCTTTCACCTGGCGGCTCACGACTGGGGGTCGATCCAGAGTTGGGAATCGGTGACGGCCGGACCGCTCATGGATCGGATCCGCTCCTACTCCTCGATCTCCGGCCCCTGCCTGGATCATGTCGGCTACTGGCTGAGGGAGCAGGCGACGCACCTGCGGGGCGGGGGCACTGCCAGAGTGCTCCGGCAACTGGCCAGTTCCTGGTATGTGTTCCTGTTCCAGTTACCGGTGGTGCCCGAAACCCTCTGGCGGCTAGGACTGGATCGGGTCTGGCCGGGCATTCTGCAGAAATACGAAGGCATTGCCGATGCCCGCTTCAGCGAACTGCAGCAGGGTGATGGCATGTTCGGCGTCAAACTCTATCGTGCCAATTTCCTGCCCCGGCTGTGGCGCCCGGCACTGCGCCACGCCCGGTGCCCGGTGCAGCTGATCATTCCCAAAGGGGATAACTATGTGGGGGAGCAACTGTTTGACCAGCAGGTGCGGTGGACAGGAAAGCTGACAAGGAAGGAAGTGGACGCGCCGCACTGGGCGCCACTGACTGCGCCCGGCCCGGTGGCGGACGCAATCAGGGAATTCGCAGTGAGCCAGGCAGGTTAACGGGTGCCGTACACCACCATGGTCTTGCCCTTGACCCGCACCAGGCCCTGATCCTCCAGAGTCTTGAGCACCCGGCCGACCATTTCCCGGGAGCAGCCGACGATCCGGCCGATCTCCTGGCGGGTGATCTTGATCTGCATGCCATCGGGGTGGGTCATGGCATCCGGCTCCTTGCACAGGTCCAGCAGGGTGCGCGCGACCCGGCCGGTGACATCCAGGAACGCCAGGTCGCCCACTTTGCGGGTGGTCTGACGCAGGCGGGAGGCCATCTGTTCGCCGATGAAGTACAACACCCTCGGATCCTGCTGGGCGATCTCGCGGAACTTGGTGTAGCTGATCTCGGCCACTTCGCACTCGGTCTTGGCCTTCACCCAGGCACTGCGGGAATCCATGTTGTCGAACAGGCCCATCTCACCGAAGAAATCCCCGGCATTCAGGTACGCCATGATCATTTCGCGGCCGTCGTCATCCTCGATGATCACGGTGACGGAACCCTTGACGATGTAGAACAGGGAATCGCTCTTGTCACCGGCGTAGATGATGGTGCTCTTGGCGGGGTAGCGACGGCGGTGGCACTGGGACAGGAAATAGTCCAGGTGCTTGGTTTTCTGCTCAACCGGCTTGACGATAGTAGCCATAGTGCGAGTCATGCCTCCTCAGATACTGGCGGGTCCCGATGGTTATTCTTCACCCGGCTTTCCCTGCGGGTTCGTTAATTTTTCTTCAAAAACACGCCAACTTATAACAAGAAGGCCAATGGCGGGCAACCGGAAAGAGCGCACTCCTTGACCTCGATACCGTTTTCGGCGGCTGCCCGGGGATTCCGACTGTGCTAGCATCCGGCCTTATCACATCCAGTTCTGACCAACGGAGACCATCACGACATGAAAGCAACCATCGACTGGACCGGCAATGCCAGCTTCAGGGCTACCAGTGGCAGCGGCCACAGCGTACAGATTGATGGTCCCCCCGACCATGGCGGCGAGAACCTGGGCCCCCGCCCCATGGAGATGCTGCTGATGGGACTGGGCGGGTGTTCCGCGTTTGATGTGATGAGTATCCTCAAGAAGAGTCGCCAGGATGTGACGGCCTGTCATGCGGAACTCGAGGCAGAACGTGCCGACGCCGTGCCGGCGGTGTTCACCAGAATCCATCTGCACTTTGTGGTGACCGGGCACAACCTCAAGGAAAAACAGGTCCAGCGGGCTGTGAGCCTGTCAGCGGAGAAGTACTGTTCCGCTTCGATCATGCTGGAAAAGGCCGGAGTGGAGATCACCCACAGCCACGAAATCCGCGAAGCGGAGTAAGGCCTGTCCAGCCAGCCGGAACCGGCGGCAATTACGGATGCTAAAATGTCATTGCAGATACTATTCAACGTCACTCGCGGTGTGCATAATACGCGCCTTCTCCGCCGGTCTGCGCAAAAGGTGAACAATGAGTCACCCGGTCAGTAGTCGGTGGCGGCCTCGGCAGGGCTGACACTTCAAGATAGTGCCCTGCAGTCATTCATCTCCAATGTCCGGAGGGGCTGAGCATGGAAACCAAACTCCAGCTGCACGGTTTCAACAACCTGACCAAATCCCTGAGCTTCAACATCTACGACATCTGTTACGCGCAGACCGAAGAACAACGCGAAGCCTATATTGATTACATCGACGAGATGTACAACGCTGAGCGTCTGACCCAGATCCTGACCGATGTGGTCAAGATCATCGGCGCCAACATCCTGAATATCGCCCGCCAGGACTACGAGCCCCACGGGGCGTCCGTCACCATGCTCATTGCCGAGCATGAGCTTACCGATGGCGAAGCCAACAACGAGGAATCCCCGGGCCCGCTGCCGGACACCATCGTAGCGCATCTGGACAAGAGCCACGTGACCGTGCACACCTACCCGGAGAGCCATCCCCACGATGGCGTCAGTACCTTCCGGGCGGATATCGACGTGTCCACCTGCGGCCTGATTTCGCCGCTGAAGGTGCTGAACTACCTGATCCACAGCTTCGATTCCGACGTGGTCACCGTGGACTATCGCGTGCGCGGCTTCACCCGGGACGTGGACGGCACCAAGCACTACATCGATCACGACATCAACTCGATCCAGAACTACCTGACCGAGGATACCCAGAACGCGTATCAGATGATCGATGTAAACGTGTACCAGGAGAACCTCTTCCACACCAAGATGATGCTGAAGAACTTCAACCTGGATAACTACGTGTTCGGCGTCAATGCCAGTGACCTGGATCCGGCCGAAGCCCAGTCCATCGAGGATCGCCTGCGGCGGGAAATGCTGGAAATTTTCTATTCCCGGAACGTGGAATAATCCCTCCGGCGGTGGTCTTTCCGGGCCGCCGCCGCTTCTTCAGTTTTTTTGATCTGCCCCGCCAGAATTCTGCGTTTTCATCTCTTCGGACTCCCGTGTCTAATACAGACATATGTGAACGCAAGGAGGACGAGATGACGCTTCGCTCCGTTAAACAGACCATTCCCGCACTGGAAACCTCTGATGGTGCCGGTGTCCGCATCAAGCGCTCCCTGGGCCAACACCAGTCGGTGCGGATGGATCCGTTCCTGATGCTGGATGAATTCGGCTCCGCCGAGGCGGCCGACTACATTGCCGGTTTTCCTTCCCACCCCCACCGTGGCTTCGAGACGGTCACCTACATGATCGAGGGCCATATGCTCCATGAGGATCACCTGGGGAACCAGGGGGATCTGCGCAATGGAGGTGTCCAGTGGATGACCGCAGGCAGGGGCATCATCCATTCGGAAATGCCCCAGCAGGAACAGGGCGTGATGCGGGGCTTCCAGCTCTGGCTGAACCTGCCGGCGGCAGAAAAGATGACCGATGCCGGTTACCGGGACATCCAGCCCGAGGACATTCCCGAGATCCCCATCACTGGCGCTCGAGTCAAACTGATTGCCGGAGAGCTGACCCTGGACGGTACCCGCCATCAGGGTGCGGTGACCGGTGGCAGCACCGAGCCGCTGTACGCCGACATTCACCTGGACGCAGAAGGTCAGGTAACGCTTCCGGTAGCCGCGGGCCACAACGCCATGCTGTACCTGTACGAAGGGGAAGCCCGCCTTGGCGATCAGGCCCTGCGGCGCAGTGCCGCCAGCGTGCTTGGTGAGGGTGACCGGATTACCGTCACTGCCGGGGCCAGCGGCGCCCGCCTGCTGCTGATCGCCGGCAAGCCCATTGGTGAACCGATCGTGCAGTATGGTCCGTTCGTGATGAACACCCGCGAGGAAATCGAGCAGGCACTGAGGGACTACCGGGACGGCAGGCTGACCGCCTGAGGCTTCAGCCGTAGGTGCGTCGGCTCATCAGGCGCTGGACCATGGGCCGAAGCACCAGGTCCATGGCCAGCGCCATCTTCGGTCCCGGCACCACCAGGGTATCGTGGCGAGACACGCTGCTGCCGGCGATCAGTTGCAGCAGCTGGGTGAATTTCACTTCCGAGGGATCCCGGAACCGGATCACCACCATGCTCTCGTCCTCGGTGGGCACATCCCGGACCACGAACGGATTGGAGGTGTCTACCAATGGCACCCGCTGGAAGTTGATGTGGGTATGGGAGAACTGGGGCACGATATCGTGGACGTAGTCGTCCATGCGATTGATGATGGTCTGGACCACCGCCTCCTGGCTGTATCCCCGTTTGTGGGTATCCCGATGGATCTTCTGGATCCACTCCAGATTCACGATGGGGACCACCCCGATCAACAGGTCCACATACTGGGCGATGTTGTAGTTGTCGCTCACCACCCCGCCGTGTAACCCCTCGTAGAACAGCAGGTCGGTGTCTGCCGGCACCGGCCCCCAGGGCGTAAACGTCCCGGCCTTGTGGCCGGCGGCAATCAGGCTGTGGTCCTCGTCATGGACATACCGGCGGTAACGGCCATTACCAGTGTGGCCATAGTCGTAGAACAGCGCCTCGAGCTTGTCGATATGATTGGCGGCCAGGGCAAAGTGGTTGCGCTCACCGAACTGGCCTTTCGCGGCCAGCCGCGCCATCTGCTCCCGGTTGTAGCGATGGAAGCTGTCACCACTGACCATGGCCGGGCGCAGCCCCTCACTGGCGAACATCCGGCTGAAGATCTGTCCGGTGGTCGTGGTGCCGGCACCGCTGGAGCCGGTCACGGCAATGATCGGATGACGCTTTGACATGGGCTCCGCCTGTTCCGGTTTACAGAAGGCTGTCGAGGGAACGGGGCTTCTCCACCACGAATCCCTGGGCGTAATCCACGCCCAATTGCCTCAGCATATCCAGAACCTCGCGGGATTCAACCCGGGAGGCGATCACCTCCCGCTTCATGTAGTGCGCCATCTCCACCATGGACCTCACCATGGCCCGGTCCGTCTCGCTGGTGGTGAGCTGGCTGGTGAAGGCACTGTCGATCTTGATCAGGTCCACCGGCAGGGAGCGCATGAAATTGAACGAGCTGGGGCCACTGCCAAAATTGCCCAGGCAGAACCGGCAGCCCAGTTCCTTCATCTCGCGGATGAACTCCGCCACCGCGTCGATATCGTTGATGGCGGACGCCTCGGTGAGCTCGAACCAGATGCGCTCGATAGGTGCGTCCTTCTGGCTCAGCTTCTCGTAGATGAATTCCAGCAGGGACTGGTCATTCAGACTGAAACCGGACAGGTTGATACACACACCACCGAGGTGGCGGGGATCCGGCTGTCGCTCCCGCAGCCAGTCGAGCATTTGCCCGACCACCCAGCGATCCACCGCCTGCATGCGGTCATAACGCTCGGCCATGCGGACGAAATCCCGACCCGTGATCAGGGTGCCGGCGTCGTCATACATGCTGATCAGGATTTCATACTGGGGCGACATGGAGGTCCGGCCGTGCAGAGGAATGATCTTCTGGCACCGCAGCAGCATGCGCTCCTCGTTCAGGTCTCCGAGGCTGGCGACCTTGGCGGCGATCTGTTCCTGACGGGACTGATCATGCTCGTCCGGCACGTATTCCACCGCCTGGCCATGGCCCTGCTGTTTGGCCGCAGCCAGTGCCTGTTCCGACGCCCGCAGCCAGCGCTCGGCGTTCACCAGGCCCGGCAGGGTCGGGACGATACCGGCACTGGCAGACAACCGGTAGCTGCGACCACTGAAACTGAACTCGGCGGCCTCGATCGCCTTGATCAGGTTGCCGGCGGTTTCCCGGGCATCCTCTCCCGGCACCAGCATCGCAAACTCGTTGCCGGCCAGGCGAGCCACCGGCATGCCGTCGCCCACATGGCTGCACAGAAGATCGGCCGCCTGCTTCAGGGCATCGTCCCCGGCCTGGTAACCGGCGGTATCATTGAGAATCCGGAAGCGCCGGAGATCCAGCCGCACCAATGTCCGCTCGTCTTCCCGCCGGGCCAGTTGCTGGTCCAGCATGCGCTCGAATTCCCGCCGCCCCAGCAGACCGGTCAGCTCGTCGTGGGTGGACGCCCAGGACAGCTGATCATAGACCTTGCGCACCATGCGATCGATACTCTCATCCACCAGCGGGCGTTCGTACTGGTTATCCGGCACGATGATGCCCTTGCGCATCTGCCGGGCCAGCGCCTCCAGCTCCAGTTCCACCACCCGCATCCCCTGGTGGTTCACAAACACGAAGCGACTGAAGCCCCGGGCAACCCAGACCAGCCGGATGTACTGGGGCTTGTCGGGATTCTCCTGATCCCGCAACCAGTCTCCGGTCCGCAGTTGCTGGGCACGGTTGATCCAGCGCTGGAGACTGCGCTGCTCACGGTCTGAAAGTTCCCGCTGCTCCTCTTCGGCCGTGCGGGCCGGCGGTACTTCTACCAGCTCCGGCTGCTGATCAGGGCGGCGCACCAGGAACTGCTTGAGTTCATTGCGGATCTGGGACGAGGGCATGTGGTTGCTGGAAATCGACGCCAGGCCATCCTGGATCACCCTGAGCAACTCCGGCAGATTGATGCTGCTGCCCGGATCGTCGGCAAAGGCCAACAGCGAATCGATCACCGCCAGGTAATCCTGCCACAACTGGCTGTCCGGACCCTGGCGGATCCAGGTCAGCGACAGCAGGTCCCGCCAGCCGCCGTCAAGCAGGCTCAGGACCGCCTTCGGTACCTTGCGGCCCGCCAACCGCTGGTTGAGAACCTCGGCCACCGCCTTCTTGGATTCCGCCACTTTCTGGGCACCTTCGGCAGCGGCGGTGACCCGCTCGACGTTGCGACGGTAAACCAGGTTCTGACGGTCGATCAGGGTATCGAGCTCCCGGACGGTCTGCTCGAAGACTCCGGTGTCCTGCTCGAAGTCGGTGTTGATCTTCCGGATCAGTTCATCCACCCGGCGCTGCACCACCGGATTCACCCGGCCACCTTTAACACCAAGCTGGGCGAGGCGGTTCATGACACCGCGCACCGGGCTATCCTGATCATCGAAGAAGGCCGGATCACGCATGACCACCTTGAGGACCGGCACCTCCAGCTGCCGGAGCCGGCTCTGGGCATAGTCACTGAGCTTGGGGCTCTCCACTACACTGCGGAAGAAGCGGTCGACCACATCCAGGGTCTCCTGCTGTTCCTCGTTCAACCGGTGGTCGCCACTCTCGCGAACCCGCTCCACCACCCGTTGCTTCAGGGGCAGATCCTCCGCCACGGCTTCCCGGGCCTGGAGCTGAAGCTGCTGCAGCTCTCGCTGTAATTCACCCGCTGACAACGGCTGGGCATTGGGAGGGAACGGCATGGGTTCGGCATCACCGCCCGCAAGCCGGCTTGCGGACAGGGTGGAAATCAGGTTGCGAACCGTGGCGAAGGCAGTCTGGGCCGCCTGGGAATAGCCGCGGAACTCCTGGCCGGCGCGCCCGGCGTAAGCCCCGCTCCGGCTGGTCGCCGGTTCCCGGATAGGCTGTACCCGGTTGCTGTCCGGTTTTGGTTCCTCGGTGCGCACTTCCGGCTGTTTCGCTTTTCTGGGTTCTGCTTTGGTGACGGTCTTCTCGCTGAGGTACTTGCTCAGGTCCAGGTCCGGCAACACCCCGTGGCGGATGAGGATGTTGTTGAGCTCCTCATACAGCGGACCCAGCTGTTGCAACACCGTCTGCTCGAACACCTTGAGACTGACCTTCTCCACGTCCCGGGACAGCTTCAGTTGGCTGAGGCCGGCATGGAAGGCCTCGCACACCAGTGCCGGCCCCAGTGGATTGTGATGTCCGGTGGCATTGGCGATGCCCAGCTTGTCCAGGCGCAGCTTCAACTGCAGCAGGTCCCCGCGGTATTGGGTATCGGCCTTGGTCACCATCACCCGGATGGTCAGCCAGTCCTCGAATTCGCCCTTGTCTACGATGGAGAGTTCCGAGCCCGGGAAACCCTTGGGGGCCGGCTTCAGCGGCGATTCCAGGCTTCTCGACATGTGGTGCCAGATCACCCGCTGCCGGGCCTGAATCTGGCCCGAGGCATCCATGAATTCGTTGGCCATCTGGTCATTGGCGGCTTTCTGGGCGGCCTGTTTCAGGCCTGCAACCATCTGGACGAAGCAGGCATCCATGAGCGGTTCGATGAACTGGGTGACGGCCCTGGCACACTGGTGCAGGACAAACTGGATGCGGTCATTGGGCGCTTGCAGGGAGGAGCGTTCCTGATGCCGGGAGCCACCGCACTGGGCAATCATGGCGTCGAGCGCCTCAGGATTGGAGCGCGTGAAGTTCACCCCCATGGCACCATCAATGCGGCGCACGATGCTGACGTGCAGCTCATGGGCACGCAGGCCATCGGCACTCCGGAAACGCACGATCAGTTCCGGCTTTGAACCACGGGCGAGGATCTGGTCCAGCTTTCGGGAGGTGTCGCCGGAATAGCGGACAAACAGACCTTCAGCACAAAAGTCCGCAATCTGGCAAGGCCAGGATTCACCGGCGCCCAGATCGATCTGGGCAGCCAGCTTGATGGGTTGGCGGGGACTTCTACGACGTTCTCTTGATTCCATGAACAACCTGATTTTTCGTACCACCAGCCGACCCTGGAGCAACCCGAGCCCGGTTTGGGTCCCTGAAACGGTGGATAAAGCCACCGGCTACTATGGGCATTATGGCTGTAATATAGTGGCGGGATCCCGAATGGAAACCGGCCAGAGTATAACACCCAGATCCATGAAACAGCTTAGTCAGATCTATCTTCTTTTGCTACTGATAACCGGCCTGACCGGATGTACGACCATTGGCTACTACACCCAGGCAATTACCGGTCACTTCGGCCTGATGACCCGTGCCGAACCGGTGCCGAAGGTTATCGGTAACGCAGAAACACCGGCCGATATCCGGGATAAACTGGCATTGGCACTTGAGGCAAGGCAGTTTGCCCGTGAGCAACTGGCGTTGCCAGTGGGGGATGCCTTTTTGGAATACGTGCAGCTGGAGCGCCCCTGGGTGGTGGTGAATCTGGTGGCGGTCCCTGAATTCTCCCTGGAACCGCACCGCTGGTGCTACCCGTTTGTCGGGTGCCAGGCCTACCGGGGTTATTTCAGCCTGGAGGATGCCAGAGAGGAGCAGACACGGTTCCGGGCGGACGGTTATGACACCTTCATCGGAGGTGTCACCGCCTACTCCACCCTGGGCTGGTTCGACGATCCCCTGCACAGCGGATTTACCCGCCTCAGTGAGGATCGCATGGTCGCCCTGATGTTCCACGAACTGGCCCACCGGGTGGTCTACATTGCCGAGGACACCACCTTCAACGAAAGCTTTGCCACCGCGATGGAACTGGAGGGGCTCCGGCTGTGGCTGAGCCAGCGGGGCGAGGCGGACCGGTTCGAGCAGGCCCTGGCCCGACTGGAACGCCGGAACCAGACCCTGGCGCTGGTTCGCGAAGCCACCGGCAGTCTGGAGAGACTCTACAGGCAGGCGGACACCCTGGTTCCGGACAACCTGCGGACACGAAAGCAGGAAATCCTCACGCGGCTTGCTGACGATTACGCAGAACTGTCAGACACCTGGTCCGAGCCCGGTCCATTCGGCCCGGCCCCGGTCACCCTCAACAACGCCAACCTGGCCCTGTTCCGGCAGTACAACCAGTTCGTACCCGGCTTCCGCCAGCTGCTATCAGACCATGATCACGACTTCCCGGCCTTCTACCAGGCGGTGGAAGAGCTGGGTCAGCGTCCGCCGGATCAGCGCACAGCCGCCCTGGAGCGGCTGTCACAGAGGTTTGCAGAAAACCTTTGAATTGCGTTGGCTGTTATAGGCCGCCAGCTTGGGGCCCGGCAGCGATTGGACACTGGAAGGCAGGAATCCTCGCTCCCGGAACCAGTGTTCGGTCTGGGTCGTGAGGACAAACAGTTTCTGGATACCCTGGCCCCGGGCCAGTTTCTCGATCATCGCCAGCAACTCATCCCCCCGGCCGGCCCGGCGATAGGAGGGATCGACCGCAAAGCAGGACAACTCCCCGGCGCCTTCCTCAGGATAGGGATACAGGGCGGCGCAACCGACAATGGTTCCGTCCCGCTCTACCACCACGAAACGGTCAATCTCCGTTTCCAGCATTTCCCGGGAGCGCCGCACCAGGATCCCCTGCTCTTCCAGGGGCTGGATCAGTTCGAGGATACCACCGAGGTCTTCCACCCTGGCCTGACGAATCTTCTCGTAATTGTCACCACTGACCAGGGTGCCGGAACCATCCAGGGTGAACAGTTCACCAAGTAGCGCCCCGTCTTCCTCGTAACTGATGATGTGGGCCCGGCGCACGCCTTTGACGCAGGCATCGCATGCAGCCTTCAGCAGATCCGCATCGTGTCCGGTAACCGTCCCTGCCGCCAGGCGCTCCGAGGCCTGCCGGACCGACAGCTCCCGGATCAGGCTGCCATCCTCCTCCAGCAATCCCTGATCGTCGATGAATACCATCAGCTTCTCGGCCTGCACCGCGGCCGCAACCTGGCTGCCGACATCCTCATAGGACAGGTTGAAGCTATCCCCCGTGGGTGAATAGCCCATGGGCGGCAGGATCACGATATGCCCCAGCTCCAGAAGTTTCTCGATACCACTGGCATCGATCCGCCGGACCCGGCCGGTGTAACCGAAGTCGACACCGTCAAGCACGCCCACGGGGCGGGCGGTGACGAAATTGCCGCTGCTGACCCGGATGCGGGCATTGTGCATGGGTGAATTGACCAGCCCCATGGACAACTGGCTCTCGAGATAGGCACGTAGACCACCAATGGCCTCCATGACCATCGGCAGATGCTGTTCGGGGGTGATCCGCAGCCCCCGGTCAAACCGGGACTCGGCGCCGGCACTGTCCAGGCGGGCCTGGATCTGTGGTCGGGCGCCAAAAGCAACCACCAGGCGCACACCCAGGCTGCTCAGCAAGGCAATATCATGGATGATATTGATAAAGTTGCCGTGTTCAATGGCATCGCCCGGAATGGTCAGCACCACGGTCCGGCCGCGATGGGCGTTGATATAGGGCGATGAGTGGCGGAAACCGTGCAACCATTCGTTCGATTTCAATTCCGCTTCTCCGTCACAGACAAAACTCCTCGATCAGTCCCCGGAGTATCCGCACCGTCGGCTCAAGCTGGGTCAGCTCCAGGTATTCATCCGGTTGGTGCGCCTGGTCAATCGATCCAGGCCCCATCACCAGGGTTTCCAGACCCAGCTTCTGGAGCCAGGGTGCTTCGGTGGCAAAGGCGACCGCATGGGCGGTGTGGCCGGTCAGTTTTTCACAGGTCCGGACCAGTACCGCATCAGCCGGTGTCTCGAATGGCGGCACCCCGTCAAACAGGGGCTCAAAGACCAGCCCCAACTCCCGCCGCTCGGCAACCGGCTGGACCCGGGCCAGGATCGCCTGCCTCAGGTCCTCCATGGCCATGCCCGGCAGTGGCCGGAGGTCGAAATGCAGTTCGCACTGGGCACAGATCCGGTTGGGATTATCACCACCGTGGATGCAGCCCAGGTTCAGGGTGGGAAACTGGACTTCAAAGTTGGGGTTCCGGTACTGCTGCTGCCACTGGCTCCGGAGTGTCAGCAGTTCGGTCAGGGCCTCATGCATACCCTCCATGGCGTTGCGGCCCAGGGCCGGATTCGAGGAATGGCCGGACTGCCCCTCGAACTTCAGCCGCTCCATCATGATGCCCTTGTGCATCCGCACCGGCCTGAGACTCGTGGGCTCGCCGATGACCGCGTATCGGGCCTTGGGTTTGCCAGCCTCGGCCAGGGCCCGGGCGCCGTTCATGGAGCTCTCCTCGTCCGCCGTTGCCAGAATGATCAGCGGCTGTTTGAGTGACGCATCCGAATAGGCTTTGGCGGCTTCGATCGCCAGTGGGAAGAAACCCTTCATGTCACAGGTACCCAGGCCATACCAGCGGTTATCCCGCTCGGTCAGGGTGAAGGGGTCACTGTGCCAGCGCTTGTCATCAAAAGGCACGGTATCGGTGTGGCCGGACAACACCAGCCCGCCGGAGCCCCTTCCCAGGGTGGCGATGAGATTGAACTTGCCGGGCATGCCGGGCACTTCGAGAATTTCCACCACGAAGCCGAGGGGTTCGAGCCATTCTGCGAGAGTGCGAACGACAGCTTCATTACTGTGGTCCCACTCGGGCGAGGCGCTGCTGATTGAAGGCAGGGAAATCAGCCGGGCCAGCATGTCCCTGAGCTCCGGAACCGCCGCTTTGGTGTCTGCGGACTGTGCCATAGTATCCTCTCAGCCCCGTTCGGGGTGAACAAGAATGATCAAGGAAGGTCAGGTGTCATTCAATGCGGCCACGACGCCAGACCTCGAAGCCCGATACAGCGCTTAGCAGCATCGGGTAGGCCACTTCGCCGCCGGCCACCACCCGGGCCACTTCCAGCTCGCGCTCGGAGACACTCACCAGGCGCCCTTCCACCACATTGTCATTGGAGAGGGTGACCCGGACCCGGCGACCGACCCACGAGCCGGCTGTTGCCACAGGCTCGGTATACCACCCCGCCACCGCGGGATTCTCGCGAATGTCGGCGGACGGCTCGGCGGCTTCATCGACCGGCGCGGGCTCCGGCGGCAAGGCCTCCAGGTATACATCCGGAACACTCGCTCCATTGTATGCCACTTGCCAGCCAGGCTCCTGAGCTTCGGCATCCGGATCCCGAACCGGGATACCCAGCCACGACTCCGATGGCTCAATAGCAAGATTCAGCTCGCCACCCTCCAGCAGCCACTGCCGGTAAAGGGCAAGCAACTGTTCACTGGGCGCCAACCCCCGGGCGTTCAGCCCCTGCTCCAGGGCTCCGGTGGCACGGCGTGCCCACTCCATGGTATCCAGGCCCGCCTCCCGGGAACAATAGGCTGCAATCCGGCGCATCAGGCCGCCATCCCTGAGTATAACCGTCATCGGCTGATCGGAACTGGCCAGGGTGTCTGCCGGTGCCATCAGGTCAATCCGGGCACCGGGCCAGTCCACTTCCAGGCTTCCGGTGCCGGCGGTGTTCAGTTCGGCGGATATTCCTTCGGTCGTCTGCTGCACCAGAAACTCGCCTGCCAGGCCGGTGATGCCCATGCGCATCAGATCGCCACTACCCAGTTGCTGCCTCGGATCCGGCGCACATGGCAGCACCAGAAGCGCCGGATCACCCTCAACACTGGTGCCTTCGGCAGTCACCCAGTTCCGAAACATGTTGGCGTCCAGTACCAGCCCGAGGCCCTCGGCCCGGAGTGACCATTGTGCCGGCAGGTTGTCCGGATCGGCCAGGGCCGTGAGCAGGGCCAATGGCGAGCCGGCATCGAATTCGACCCGGCCCGATTCCAGCGGCTGGGTCAGACGGAAGTCCTGCCACCGGGCATTGGTCAGTACCAGCCTTCCGTCCATGCCGGAGCCCACGGTACCCCGCTCGAGCACCCCGTAATCGTCCAGGGCCAGACGGGCTTCCGCCATACGCTGGTCGGTCAACCACCAGACGGCGCCCTTGAAGGCCGCAAAGGTCAACAAGGCCAGCACAATCAGCAGGGTCAGCAGCCGCTTCATCCGGAAACTCCTCGGGTGGATCAGTTGCGGGAAATCAAGGTACCAACACCCTCATCGGTAAAGATTTCCAGCAGGCAGGCGTGGGCAACCCGTCCATCAATGATATGGGAAGTGCGCACACCGTTCTCCACGGCACTGAGGGCGCAACGGATCTTGGGCAGCATGCCACCATGGATGGTGCCGTCCTCGATCAGCTCGTTCACCTGTTGCGCGGTCAACCCGGTAAGCACCTTGCCGTCCTTGCTCTTCAGGCCGGATACATTGGTCAGCAGGATCAGCTTCTCGGCTTTCATGGCTTCGGCCACCTTGCCCGCCACCAGGTCGGCATTGATGTTATAGGAGGCACCGTCGGGCCCTACCCCGATCGGGGCAATCACCGGGATGACATTGCTGCGGGTCAGCATCTCGATGACATCCACGTTGACACTGGCAACCTCACCCACGTGGCCGATGTCGATGATCTCCGGCCGCTCAAGCTCCGGGGACCGGTTGACCACTTCGAGCTTGCGGGCCCGGATCAGGTTGGCATCCTTGCCGGTCAGGCCGACCGCAGTGCCGCCATGGGCATTGATCAGGGAGACGATTTCCTTGTTCACCTGGCCGCCAAGCACCATCTCCACCACATCCATGGTTTCGGAGTCGGTGACCCGCATGCCATTGACGAACCGGGATTCGATGTTCAGGCGCTCCAGCAGTTCCCCGATCTGGGGGCCGCCACCATGGACCACAATCGGGTTGATGCCGACCAGCTTCATCAGCACAACGTCCCGGGCGAAACTGCTCTTGAGTTCCTCGTTTTCCATGGCGTTGCCGCCATACTTGATCACCACCGTCTTGCCGGTGAACCGTTGGATATAGGGCAGGCCCCGGCTCAGTACTGAAGCCACCTGCATTGCTGTTTCACGATCCAGCGCCATGTTGTTCCTTACCTTTGCAAAATGTTGATCACCCGCCCGGGCTTGCGGACATCGGAAATTGTCAGAAATCGGTCACAATATCGGGAGCCACCCGCTGCAGCTGCTCCCGGAACACATTCCTGATCCGGTCCAGGGCTTCCTCGGTCTCGCCCTCGAACCTCAGTACCAGCACCGGCGTGGTATTGGAGGCCCGGCACAGCCCCCAGCCATCGGCGTAGTCTACGCGAATACCGTCGATGGTACTGATGTTGCCGTCACCAAAATCGCCCTCGGCAGCAAGGCGCTCAATGATGGCGAACTTGCTGCTTTCAGTCACTTCGACATTGAGCTCGGGGGTACTGACATCCTCCGGAAAATCCTCGAACACTTCGTCACAGTGGCGATCCTCAATACCGAGAATTTCCAGCAACCGGGCAGCAGAATAGAGGCCGTCGTCGAAGCCGTACCAGCGCTCGCCAAAGAAGATATGGCCGCTCATCTCACCGGCCAGCAGGGCGCCGGTTTCCTTCATCTTGGCCTTCATCAGGGAATGGCCGGTTTTCCACATGATCGGCCGGCCGCCGGCCTCGGAGATGACATTGGCCAGACGCCGGCTGCACTTGACGTCGTAGAGCACGTCGGCGCCGGGATTGCGGGACACCACATCCCGGGCGAACAGCATCAGCAGCCGGTCGGGCCAGATGATCTTGCCGGTATTGGTCACCACGCCGAGCCGGTCACCGTCGCCATCGAAGGCAACACCGAGATCGGCACCCTCGGCCCGGACCCGGGCGATCAGATCATCCAGGTTCGCCGGTTTGCCGGGATCCGGGTGGTGATTGGGGAAATCCCCGTCCACTTCGCAGTACAGGGGGACCACCTCACAGCCCAGCTCCTCGATGAGCAGGGGCGCCAGTTCGCCAGCGATGCCGTTACCGGCGTCCACCACCACTTTCAGGGGCGCAGCCACGGCGATGTCGCCCACGATCCGATCCAGATAGGCCCGGCGCACATCCTCGGTGGTCTCCTCACCCTGCCCGCTCGTCAGATCACCCGACTCGGCCCGCTGGTACAGCTGCTGAATGGCCTCCCCGGAAAGGGTCTCGCCACCGAGCATGATCTTCAGACCGTTGTAGTTGGCCGGGTTATGACTGCCGGTGACCATTACCCCGGAGCCGGTTTGCAACTCATGGGTGGCAAAATAAAGCACCGGCGTGGGTACCGCGCCGATGCGGATAACGTTGCAGCCGGCCGCCGTTACTCCCTGGGTAAGGGCATCGGCCAGCCCGGGGCTGGAGTGGCGGCCGTCATAGCCGACACACAGGGCGCCGATACCCTTGTCCACCGCTTCGGAGCCGATGGCCTGGCCAATGACCCGGACCACATCCTCGGACAGGGTCTCACCGACAATGCCCCGGATATCGTAGGCCCGGAAGATCTCGGGAGACAGCTGCACGGCCGGAGCTGCAGCCGGCGCAGCGTCCGGAGCCGGCTCATCCTGCAGGGGGCCGGTATCACCGCTGAAACCCAGTACATCCTCATCCCCGTCCATCATGTCGATGTCGAGCACGTCCTTGTCCTGGAACAGTGGCTCCTCCTCCGTTGCGGTCCTGGCCTGAGCGCTCCCTTTCCCGGCGGGCGACGGGGCGGAGGCGCGGGCAAGGCGCTTGTCGACAGCCTGGGATAACCGGTAAAGCACCTCTCCGGTGGAGGCAATCATGTCCCATCGGAAACCGGGAGGCCTCGAGCGTTCGCCCCCGAACACCTTCTGTGCCCACTGGACCAGGGCAGCAACATCCTGCCGCAGACTGCGCTGGGCGCTGCCGAGCAGGAGCCACACCGCAATGGCCGCGATCAGCACCGGCACAACCACCATCAGGGCGATGACCACCATGTCCACCGGGGGTGCCGGCACCCTTGCTGGCCGATAGGACACCGACCAGTCAGGATTGATCAGGGGACGGCTGACCGCCTCGCCGTTACCGGAGCCCTGGCTGACAACAGTCCGGGCGGTCCCGGACACGGTCTGTACCAGGGCGAGCTGTCCGCCCAACTGCGGATTGACCACGGACAGCAGCGGCTGCAGCCGCGAGGCTTCGAACACCATCAGCAGACTGCCGGCGATGGTGTCGGCGCCGGGGTTGCGGACCGGAGTGGCGATCTGCACAAACCAGCGGTTCTCCCGCGGGAAGGCATCCGGGTAGAGTTTGTCTCCGGCTTCCGCCGCCCGCGCCAGTTCCAGGCCGGCGAACCCGAGCAGGGCATCGTCATCGGCCGAACGGGGAATCGCTCCGTAAGGAAAAAGGTACACGGCCTGGATACCGGGCAGGGCTCCGGCGAGCTGCTGTTCGGCCGCCGCAAGGGATTCACCGCTTTGGAGCGCCTGCCGGACGTAAGCCTGGGTCGCCAGCCCCTCGACACTCTGCTGCAACAGCTCGAGATACCGGTTCAGTCGCTGGGCGGCCGCTTCCACCTCATGGCTCTGCTGCACCAACAGGCGCTCGCTGCCCGATGGCTGAACCACCATGAAGTGCAGCAAAACGACAGAGGCAATTCCCGCCAGCACCACAATCAGCGCCTGGCTGGCAGCGACTGAAGTCAGGCGCCTGAGACGGGGCCCGGAAGCCTTGGCCCTGCCTTTGCTTGCCTTCCCGCTTTTCGCCGGTTTGTCATCTGACGTGTCTTCTGAAGCCTTCTTCCAGCCGAACTTCATAGTCTATCCCGCGATGTTATTTTTCGTCCTGAACAGGCAGTTACCCGCCAAGTATAGCCGGCCGGGAATAGACCGGCATGAACCCGGATTAATCAATGGCTCCCGGTGGAGCCGAAGCCACCCTCGCCCCGTGCACTGGCATCAAATTCATCCACCACTTCAAAGTCGGCCTGCACCACAGGCACCAGGACCAGCTGTGCGATCCGCTCACCCACCTTGACGGTGAAAGTGGTATTGCCGCGGTTCCAGCAGGACACCATCAGTTCGCCCTGGTAATCGGAATCGATCAGGCCGACCAGGTTGCCCAGCACGATACCGTGCTTGTGCCCCAGCCCGCTGCGGGGAAGAATCATTGCCGCCAGGGAGGGATCGGCAATATGGATCGACAACCCAGTGGGAATCAGCTGGGTCTGACCGGGCTCCAGCACCAGCGGCTCTTTCAGGCAGGCTCTGAGATCCAGTCCGGCGGAACCTTCGGTGGCATACTCGGGGAAAGGAATACTGGTACCGATCCGGTCATCGAGAATCCGGACCTGCAGGGTCTTTTTGGTCATGAAGTTGCTTCCAAGTGTTCGCCAATCAGGGCCACCAGACGGGTGGCGATGGTCTGTTTGCTGTCCGGCCCGATCTGCTCCTGCCCACCGGGCCAGAACACGGTGACCGCATTGTTGTCGCTGTTGAAACCAAGCCCCGGCGCGGAAACGTCGTTGGCAACGATCATGTCCAGCTTCTTGCGGGCCATCTTGTCGGTGGCGTAGCGCGCCACGTCGGTGGTTTCTGCCGCGAAGCCCACGGTAAACGGAGCGTCGGCACGCCCGGCCACCGTGGCCAGGGTATCCGGGTTCCGCACCAGCGCCAGGGACATGGCTTCGGTGGCTTTCTTGATCTTGTCACCGGCACAGGTCTCCGGACGATAGTCGGCCACCGCCGCGGTCGCGATGAAAACGTCACAGCCCTCATCCACCGCGGCCATGGATTCGGTGAGCATGTCCTGGGCGGTCATCACCGGCCGCACGTCCACGCCCACCGGCGGCGCGATGGTCACCGGGCCACTGACCAGAGTGACCGTGGCGCCAGCGGCCCGGGCGGCACCGGCCAATGCATAGCCCATCTTGCCGGAGCTATGGTTGCTGATGTACCGGACCGGGTCCAGCGGCTCCCGGGTCGGGCCCGCGGTAATCACCACCCGCTTGCCGCTCAGCGGTCCCTGGCGCTCATCCAGAATCAGGGACGCCAGCGCCTCCGGCTCCAGCATCCGGCCGGGACCGGTGTCGCCACAGGCCTGATCGCCCTGATCGGGGCCCCAGACCGTAACCTGAGGATCTTCGTTCAGCATCGCCAGGTTGCGTTGGGTCCGGAAATTGCGCCACATGGCCTGGTTCATTGCCGGTGCCAGGGCAATAGGCGCATCGGTGGCACAACAGACGGTCGTCAGCAGGTCATTTGCCAGGCCGTTGGCCAGCCGGGCCATGAAATCGGCCGAGGCCGGTGCCACCACCACCTGCTCGGCCCACTTGGCCAGTTCAATGTGGCCCATGCCGGCTTCCGCTTCAGGGTCCAGTAACGAGGTCCGGACCGGTTCACCGCTGAGCGCCTGGAAGGTCAGCGGGGTCACGAACGCCTCGGCCCCGGAGGTCATCACCACTCGAACCTCACAGCCGGCCTTTTTCAGCAGCCGCACCAGTTCGGCACTCTTGTAGGCGGCAATGCCACCGGTCACTCCCAACAGAATTCGTTTGGCGCCCATACCGGCTCCACAATTCCTTATATTGAAAAGGGTTATAAGATAGCACGCCCGGTTATCAGTAACAGCCAGGCCGGAAATCTTAACATTTACCGAATGTTACTTTTTCGAGTAACCTTTGTAACCCTGAGACGCCATTCCCGGTGCAGGAAGCACCGCACAACCACCAACAGATGCAAGGAAGCCAGGCATGCCCACTTCACTCTGGCCGGCAGACGAGCGCCCTCGTGAGCGCTTGCTGGCGCACGGCCCCGAATCCCTGTCCGACGCCGAGTTACTCGCTATCTTTCTGCGCACAGGCACTGCCGGCATGCCGGTGATGGCCCTGGCAAGGCACCTGATTGACGAGTTCGGCGGCCTGCGCGGGCTGCTGACCGCCTCCCGTCGGCAATTCTGCCAGGTCAAGGGTCTGGGCACGGCCAAGTATGCCCAGGTGCAGGCTGCCCTGGAGATGTCCCGGCGGGTGATGGACGAACCGCTGCGCCAGGGGGATCCGCTGCGCTCACCGGCCGACACCCGCCGGTTTCTCACCAGCCGCCTGGGGACCTATCCCCACGAAGTGTTTGCCGGCCTGTTCCTGGACAACCGCCACCGGGTCATCCAGTACCGGGAACTGTTCCGGGGCACCATCGACGGCGCCGCCGTTTATCCCCGGGAGGTGGTTCGCCAGGCCCTGGAGGACAATGCCGCTGCGGTCATCTTTGCCCATAACCACCCCTCGGGTGTGGCCGAACCCAGCCAGGCCGACATTTCCCTGACCCGACGCCTGAAAGAAGCGCTGGGATTGGTGGATATCAGGGTTCTTGACCATATGGTTGTCGGCCACGGTGAGGTAATATCCCTCGCCGAAAGAGGATTGATGTGACTGTCAGTAAAATGACGCCCCGGCGACTGGCCAAATTCCCAACAATTTTTTGCGTTGGGTGGCGAGTTCTGGTATAAAAGCGTCCCTTTCTGGCGGCGTCTGGCAGGCAGCGTTCCGTTTAAAGGCGCGAACAGGGAGCAAACTGGCTCCCCGGCAACCAGAGACGCATTAAAAACGAATTCGTATTGATTGAGACCACTGCTCAGGTCGGAGGCAAGTATGTCCAGAGTTTGTCAGGTTACCGGTAAGCGTCCGGTATCCGGTAACAACGTATCCCACGCGATGAACCACACTCGTCGCCGTTTTCTGCCGAATCTGCAGAACCACCGTTTCTGGGTTGAATCCGAGAAGCGTTTCGTGAAGCTGCGCGTATCCACCAAGGGCATGCGCATCATCGACAAAAAAGGCATTGACGCTGTGCTGGCCGATCTTCGTGCCCGCGGCGAGAAGGTATAAGGAGCCGCATCATGCGCGAGAAAATCAAGCTGGTATCTTCAGCAGGCACTGGTCACTTCTACACGACCAAAAAGAACAAGCGTAACACTCCGGAAAAGATCGAGATCAAAAAGTACGATCCGGTTGTCCGCAAGCACGTTGCGTACAAGGAAGCCAAGATCAAGTAATCCTGATCCGGCCTTCACAAAAAACCCGGCAGCTGCCGGGTTTTTTGTGCCTGTAATAATCATCAGAAGGTTTCCAGGTAGCCCTTCGGCAGCGCCACATCCATGGCTATGGGCAGGTGATCGGAAACCGGATAGCTCACCACCTCGGACCGGCGGATTTCCAGGCTCGGGCTGACCAGGATGTGATCCAGCGCCTTCTCCGGCCGCCAGCTCGGGAAACTGTGCGCGGTCTCCGGCAAGGGAACCAGGTCGGTTTCCTTCAGGGGGGTCCGGGTCAGAAGCTGCTCGGCGTGGGCGTTCATGTCGCCCATCAGCACCACATGCTGATAATCGGCAATCTGCTCCCGGATATAGCCCAACTGCCGCTGCTGCGCGGCCTTGCTCAGGGACAGATGCATCAGCACCAGTACCAGGGGATCCTCTTTCGCGCCATAACGGGCAATGATGGCACCCCGCCCGGGAATCAGCCCCGGCAACCGGTGTTCGGTGACATCCAGCGGGCGGAACCGGCTGAGCAGGCCGTTGGAGTGCTGGGCGATCTGCCCCATGTTGCGATTCAACTGCTGGTACCAGTAGGGGATCCCGGCCGCCTCGGCCAGGTATTGCACCTGATTGATAAAGCCGCTGCGGAGGCTGCCGCCGTCACACTCCTGCAGCGCCACCACATCGTAATTGCTGACCAGCCGGGCAATCCGGTCCAGGTTCTCGATACGGTTGCGATGGGGCAGGACATGCTGCCAGCTGCGGGTCACATAGTGTCGGTAGGACGTGGTATTGATACCCACCTGGATATTGAAGGTCAGCAGCCGGATATGGCGGTGGGGCTCAAATTCCGGCACATGCTCAAAGCCGGAGCAACGACTTCGCGGCTCCTGCTCCGATTTGAGAAATCCATCGATCTGTTTGCGAATACGCTTGTACATAGGACGGCAGTCTCTTCCTGCCTGTAAGGCCCGGTGGCAAGGCCGTGCCACCGGGCTATCTGTCATTGCCCGGCGTTGTTTTCCTTCTCTACCAGGTAATCCACAACTTTCAGTACGGCCTCGTGACCACCGGCCATGGAAGCCGTCACCGCATACTTCCCATCAACCAGCATAGTCGGTGTACCGGTAACCCGCGCGCCGCGAATCTTGGCCTGGGCCTGCTGCATCTTCGCGTTCACACCGAAGCTGTTGTAGTTCTTGAGAAACTCTTCCGGATCCACGCCATGGCCGGCCACGAAATCCGCCAGGGATTCACCATCGTTCAGGGGCCGGCGCTCACCCGCCAGGGCGTCAAACAGAGCATCATGCACCTTCTCCAGCTCACCCATGGCTTCGAGGGCGTAAAAAGCCCGGGCATGGGGCTCCCAGGATTGGCCCAGGGCGGCCGGGATACGGACGTAATTCACGTAATCCGGTGCATCGGCCTCCCAGGCCTCGGCCAGCGGCTTGAAGTTGTAACAGTGGGGGCAGCCATACCAGAACACCTCGGCTACCTCGACCCCGCTCTCGCTTGCGGTTCGCACCGGCGTCTCAAGCTTGCGGTAGTGAACTCCTTCTTCCCAGCTCTGGGCACTGGCGGTTCCCGTAACGGCGACGGCCATCGCCAGAAAAGCTGCCACTCCAAGTGATCTGATCATTCAATGTCTCCGATTTCCTGAATGCATTTTGTGAGGGATTATGACCCAGCAATCGGCAAAAGTTCCACAACGGGGCCGACAGCGGTGAATTACAGCATGGTAAGCAACCAACAAAAAACCCCGCCAGGGCGGGGTTTTTCAACAACACATTCCGATATCAGTTGAGACCGGAAACGTAGTTGGCGACAGCCTGGATTTCGGCGTCGGTCAGCTTGGCAGCAACGTCCATCATGATGGCAGCGTTGGCACCGGTGTTACGGGAGCCGTCGCGGTAAGCGTTCAGCTGCTTGATAACATACTCCGCATTCTGCCCCCCCAGCGCGGGGTAGCCACCCGGCTCATTACCCTTGCCCTGCGGGTTGTGGCAGCCCGCGCACGCCGGCACACCGGTCGCCAGGTTGCCGCCACGGTAGAGTGCTGCGCCCTGGTCGATGGTATCCGGGCTGGCCTGGCTAACGATCATGTCCTGGCTGTCGAAGTACGCCGCCAGGTCCTGCAGATCCTGCTCGGACATGTTATCCAGAAGACCAGTCATTTCCGGGATGGCCCGGTCGCCGGACTTGATGTTTTTCAGCTGATTGAAAAGATAGACCTCACCCAGTCCGGACAGCTTCGGGTACACCCCCATCACCGGCTTCTGGCCGCCCTGACCATGACAGCCTGCACATACCGCTGCGTTCTGTTCACCTGCCTGAGGATCTCCTGCTCCGTGTGCCAGCGTTGTAAGGCTTACACCAAGAACAACTCCTGCGATCAGTTTTTTCATGCTCGCTCCGCTTCTCTCATCTTAAAGGTATTCTTCATCATGCAGCCGGCAGGCGCTGACCAGGCAGGCTCAAAACCGGGACTGAAAGCGGCCACGCACAGCGCGCCGCCCGGAATTGGTGTAGCATTATACATTAATCGCCAATAACTGAAATCCAAAGGAAAGCCAACCGTTGTGGACCCTGATCTGACTCAAAAATCCATCTCTTTTAACAGCGCCCGATTCCTGATCAGCGCATCCCGGCTGGACGAGTGTCCGCCCGATCTGGGGGCGGAAGTTGCCTTTGCCGGCCGCTCCAACGCCGGTAAATCCAGCGCGCTCAATGCCATCACCGCCAACGGCAAGCTGGCCCGCACCTCCAAGACTCCCGGGCGCACCCGCCTGATCAACTTCTTCTCCCTGAACCGGGAAGGATGCCGGCTGGTGGACCTGCCGGGCTATGGCTATGCCAAGGTGTCCCGGGACATGAAAGACGACTGGCAGCAACACCTGGGCCATTACCTGAATGACCGGCGGTGTCTGCGGGGGCTGGTCCTGGTCATGGACATCCGCCACCCGTTGACCGACTTCGACCAAATGATGGTGGAATGGTGCGAACATAACCACCTTCCGCTGATGATTCTTGCCACCAAGGCTGACAAACTGAAATTCGGCCAGGCCAAGACCGCCATGCTGGGCATTGCCAAACAGCTGAAGAACTACCAGTGCGTTGAGCACCTGATCATGTTCTCCGCCACCTCCAAGCGGGGCGTCGAGGAGTGTCGGGAGGCACTGACAGAATGGCTGGAGGCGGAATCGCCGGAACTGGCATAAAAAAACCGGTCTGCCAAGCGACAGACCGGTGAAACGTCAGGGTTTGCGACGTGCTAAAACCTGAGAACTCACTCAGGAGACGCAAGGAATGTCCGAATTCCCAACGTCACTTATATGATTGGCGCCCACGCAGGAAGTTCCCGAATCGCTCAGTTTTTGATCAATATTTCGCCTTTTACTTACTCTGTTCGGCTCAGACACCTGTACCGGTCGGCTCCGGAAGCGACGGCCGGTACTTTTCCCGCAAGGCCATCACCTGTTCCCGGTATCCCGGAGTCAGATAGGGAATCTCCAGGGTAAGCACCTGGTAGATGCCCTGCTTGAGCTCCGTGAGGCTGAGACTGGCTGGCTCATCCGCCGCATGGGCGGTTTTCAGGAAAGCCATCCAGTTGGTGATCACCAGCCAGACATTCAGCGACATGGCCGAGCGCAGATCCTCGGGCTGCGGCTCGATGATCCCCGCCTCCGACATCTTTTCGAAGATCTGGCTGATGGCCGCCAGGCAGCGGTTGGTGAACTCCCGGTAGTCCTTGCGCAGGCGGGGGTCGCTGTCGAGCAGATACTCCAGGTCCCGATGGAAGAAGCGGTAACTCCAGAGGCCGTCGAAGACGGATTCAAGATAGAAGGTCAGATCCTCCAGGGTCAGTGGCCGGTCCCGGGGAATATCCAGGTAGTAATCCACCAGCTTTTCATACTCCAGGAAGATCTCGTAGATGATGTCCGACTTGTTGCGGAAGTGGTAATAGAGGTTGCCGGGAGAGATCGCCAGGTGGGCGGCAATGTGGTTGGTGGTGACGTTGCGCTCGCCCCGTTCATTGAACAGTTCGAGACTGGCCAGGAGGATTTTGTCTCTGGTTTTCATAAGGTTGTGAGCACTTGTAGTGGTCTTTCGGTCGACTGGCCCGATCGGCCATCGGCGCTTGCTTGACTGCCTAGAGTATATACTCTAATAATACTCCCTGATGCAAACTGGCTGTTTTTTGGCCACACCACAAAACAGGTTGCCGGCTCCGGTGCCGGTTACCCAGGGGAGAATGTCATGGCTGCTACCGTCGTTCAGCTCACGGAAAGCAAGAAACACATCCAGCATACCCATCGGGTCTTCGCAGCTCAGAAAAAGGCGTTCCGGGGCAATCCCGCGCCGTCGCTGACCGAACGGCAGGACAACCTGAAGCGACTGAAACGCGTCCTGCTCAGCAACCAGGACCGGCTGGTGGAAGCCATTGACCGGGACTTCAGCTGCCGTTCCCGGGATGAATCACTGATTGCCGAGGTGATGCCGTCGATCCAGGGTATCAACTACACCCTTAAGAACCTCGCTGACTGGATGAAGCCGTCCAAGCGCCATGTCTCGGTGCTGTTCCAGCCCGCCAGCAACAAGGTTCACTACCAGCCCAAGGGTGTGGTGGGCGTGATCGTGCCCTGGAACTATCCCCTGTACCTGGCGGTTGGCCCGCTGGTGGCCTCCCTGGCCGCCGGTAACCGGACCATGATCAAGATGTCCGAGTACACCCCGCATACCTCGGCGCTGTTCAAGGAAATCATCGAGGATAACTTTGCCGAGGACCTGGTCGCAGTGATCAATGGCGAGGCAGATGTGGCCGCCGACTTCTCCTCCCGGCCCTTTGACCACCTGCTGTTCACCGGCTCCACGTCGGTCGGCAAGATGGTGATGCGCGCGGCAGCGGAGAATCTCACGCCGGTGACCCTGGAACTGGGGGGCAAGTCCCCGGCCATCGTTTCCCCGGACGTTCCGATGGAGGACGCCGCCCAGCGCATTGCTTTCGGCAAGGCCTTCAACGCCGGGCAGACCTGCGTGGCGCCGGACTATGTGCTGTGCCCGGCAGACCGGGTGCAAACTTTTGTGGACGAGTACCGTACCCGTTTCGCAGAAATGTACCCGAGCCTGCGGGACAATGACGATTACACCGCGATCATCAACGAGCGCCAGTACGAGCGTCTGCAGGGTTACCTTGAAGATGCCAGGGAGAAAGGTGCGGAGCTGATCGAGATCAATCCGGCCCGGGAGGATCTGAAGGATGGCACCCGGAAGATCCCGCTGACTCTGGTGCTGAAAGCAAACCCGGACATGAAGGTGATGCAGGACGAGATTTTCGGTCCGATCCTACCGGTGGTGGCCTACGGCACCCTGGATGAGGCTATCCACTACATCAATGACCGTCCGCGCCCGCTGGCGCTGTATTTCTTCGGTTACGACAAGGATGAGCAGCAACACGTGGTGGAGAATACCCACTCCGGCGGCATGTGCATCAACGATGCGTTGATGCATGTGGCTCAGGACGATCTGCCGTTCGGTGGTATCGGGGATTCCGGCATGGGTCACTACCATGGCCGCGAAGGCTTCCTGACCTTCTCTCATCACCGGGCGATCTTCACCAAGCAGAAGTTCAACAGCGGCAAGTATGTCTATGCCCCGCACGGTACGGCTATGCATCGACTTGTTTACCGCTTCTTTATTCGCTGACCCTCGGGGGCTGCCGAGGTCTGGAAGGGCTTTCCGAAACACGCCGTGAATACGTCCATGTAGGCTTGAGCAAAACATCCATGTTTTGCACAGTTTCGGAAAGCCCTTCCAGACCTCGACGATCAGACTCCGGATAAACGCCCTCAAACAACAAAAAGAGAAGGCAGCAATGAACGATAATCCTGAAGTACGTTCAGTCCCCTCTGATTTTGCCAACCTCGACCGACGCAGCTTCCTGAAAACCGGGCTCGGTGGCGCATTATTCCTGGGTACCGTCAGTGTCACCGCGGGCCTCAGCGGCTGCGGTTCCACGCCCGCCGGTCGCATCAGTGCCGTGGGCACCCGCATGGACGCCAGCTACGAATTCCGCTTCCTGACCCCGGACGATATCCAGCTGTTCGAAGCCCTGCTACCGGCGATGATTGGTCCGGGTTTGCCAGAGCAGCCACATGCGCGGCGCATGGCAATCGCGGGCACCATCGAGCGCATCGATGCCGGCATCCACAACTTCGGCGCGGCCAACCAGAAGGAACTCCGGCGCCTGTTTGACCTGCTCAATTTCGGCCTGACCCGCGTCACCATCGCCCGGGTCTGGTCCAGCTGGCCCAACGTTACCGCCGAAGAAGCCAATGCCTTCCTCGAGCGTTGGCGAACCAGCGGTATCGGCCTGTTCAACAACGGCTACATCGCCCTGACCAAGATCAGCAACGTGGCGTTCTATGGTTACGAGGATTTCTGGCATCTCTCCGGTTACCCGGGACCGCCGCAATGGGCGGTGGATGCCTTACCCCAATTCCAGAACGCGTAACCCCCAGCTGATTGACGGAGCCAACCATGCAGTTAAAAGATCGAATCGCCCAGGGCCTGGAATCCGGCTGGAAAGTCACCGATGGCGCTACCCTGACTGAAAATCGCACCCTTGAAGCCGATGTCGTGGTGATCGGCACCGGCGCCGGTGGCGGCACCACCGCCGAGATCCTGGCCAAAAGCGGCCTGTCCGTCATCCTGGTGGAAGAGGGCCGGCTGTATTACCAGAAAGACTTCAAGATGGACGAACTCAGCGCCTACGCCAGCCTGTACCAGGAGGGCATGAGCCGGGTCACCAAAGACGGCGCCATTGCGATCCTCCAGGGCCGCTGTGTTGGCGGCTCCACCACCGTGAACTGGACCAGCAGCTTCCGCACCCCGGACGCCACTCTGAACTACTGGGCCGAACGCTTCGGCCTAGACGCCCTCGCCCCGGACGCCATGGCGCCCTGGTTCGACGGCCGGGAACAGCGCCATAACATGGAACCCTGGGCGGTGAAGCCCAACGTCAACAACGACATCCTGCGCCAGGGCTGCGAACAGCTCGGTTACAGCTGGCAGGTTATTCCCCGTAACGTCAAAGGCTGCTGGAACCTGGGCTACTGCGGCGTCGGCTGCCCCACCAACGCCAAACAGGGCGCACTGCTAACCACCGTCCCGGGGGCTCTGGATAACGATGCCCACCTGATCCACGGCCTGCGGGCGGACAAACTGGTGATGAACCAGGACCGGGTCGACCACCTCCAGGCCAGTGCCATGGCCGCCGACGGCATCACACCCTCGGGCGTCACGGTCACCCTGAAAGCCCGGCACTTCGTTGCCGCCGCCAGCGCCATCGGCACCCCGGGCCTGCTGCTGCGCTCCGATATCCCTGACCCGCACAACCGCATCGGCAAACGCTCCTTCATCCATCCGGTCAACGCCTGCGTCGCGGAAATGCCGGAAAAGGTCGAACCCTTCTACGGCGCGCCCCAGTCAATCTACTCCGACCACTTCAACTTCAGCGGCGGCGTCGACGGCCCGGTAGGCTACAAACTCGAGGTGCCCCCTTTGCACCCGGCCATGTCCAGCGGCGTCATCCCCGGCCACGGCGACATCCAGATCAACACCATGGCCCGCCTGCCCTGGATGAACTCCGTCATCGCCCTGCTCCGGGATGGCTTCCACCCCGACAGCCCCGGCGGCACCATCGGCCTGCGCGACGACGGAAGCCCCTACCTGGACTACCCGGTTACCGACTACCTCTGGGACGGCCTGCGCCGCGCCTTCCACACCATGGCCGAAATCCAGTTCGCCGCCGGCGCCAAACGCGTCCGCCTCATGCACCTGGACTCCGACTGGTACACCACCCTAGCCGACGCCAAAGCCGCCATCGACCAACTCCCCATGGAGCTGCACCGCGTCCGCCTGTTCACCGCCCACCAGATGGGCGGCTGCGGCATGGGCGCCAATCCCGAGGAATCGGTCGTCAACGGCTTCGGGGAACACCACCACGTCGGCAACCTGAGTGTGCATGATGCCTCGATCTTCCCGACCAGCATCGGTGCGAACCCGCAGTTGTCGGTGTATGCGCTTTCGGCGCGGAACAGCACAAGACTGGCCAATCGCCTCAAGACCTGATCGGCTCGGCACGCCTGTCCCGTTCTTCCCAGGAAGTCGGGGCGGCCTGCAACACCGTTCGCCGGGCCAATCGGATGGGGCTTTCCGGAAATGTGCGGAGCCATGGATGGCGGAGCCAAGCGCACAGGGATGTGCTCGTAGCGGTTTCCGGAAAGCCCCATCCGATTGGCCCAGCCACGAAGTTAATTCCCCCACTCCTAAGCCCCGGAATCCCACCCACGGCAACTACAGAACAACCAGGAATGCTGATATGATTGCACCCAGCGAAGAAAGGAGCTGTGCATGTCCAAAGTCATCTATCCGGGCACCTTCGACCCAATCACCAACGGCCACACCGACCTCATCGAACGCGCCGGCCGCATGTTCGACGAAATCGTCGTCGCCGTCGCCTACAACCCCAAGAAACAGCCCCTCTTCGACCTCGAAGAACGCTGCGAACTGGTCAGACAAGCAACGGCCCACCTCCCCAATGTGACCGTCACCGGCTTCAGCAACCTGCTGGCCGACTTCGTCCGGGAACAGGGTGCCACCGTCATCCTGCGGGGCCTGCGCGCCGTCTCCGACTTCGAGTACGAATTCCAGTTGGCGGACATGAACCGCCGCCTGGCCCCGGAAGTGGAAAGCGTCTTCCTGACACCCTCGAACCACCTGTCCTATATCTCCTCCACTCTGATCCGGGAAATCGCCTCCCTGGGCGGAGATGTATCAGAATTCGTCGATCCCTCCGTTGAGGCCGCTCTGAAAAAGAAGTTCAACTGAGCCTGAGGTAACCACAAGATGGCCCTGATGATTACCGACGAATGCATCAACTGCGACGTCTGCGAACCGGAATGCCCGAACGAGGCGATCTCCCCGGGTGATGAGATCTACGTGATCGACCCGAACAAGTGCACCGAGTGCGTTGGCCACTACGACGAACCGCAGTGCCAGCAGGTATGCCCGGTGGACTGCATTCCGCTGGATCCCGAGCGTCCGGAAAGCCGCGAACAGCTGATGGAGAAATACCATAGCCTGACCGGCAACTGAGTAACCGGATTGAGCAACCAGATACAGAAAAGCCCCGGATTCCGGGGCTTTTCTGTATCTGCGCCTGAATGAGTCAGAGCAGGGGCGGCAATGGAATCTCGATGCCGTTCACCGTCAGCAGCAGATCTTCCATCTGCCCCTTCATCACCAGGCGGTCTCCTTCCTGGACCAACAATCCCTGCTTGATCAGCGGCGCCAACTGCAGCATCACCGCCGGGTGCTGCTCGGCCAGCGCCAGCGGCAGGGTCAGGTTCAGATCCCCGGTCAGCCCCTGCATCACCAGCAGCATTGACGACGCCTGCTCTGCATCCAGTTCAGGATGGCGGATTTCCATCTGGCCCCGGATATCACCCTCCGGAGTGGCGACACTGAGCTCCGGAATGGACATGGAAAAACCTGCCGCTGCCAGGCGTCGAAACGCCTGGTTGACCTGTTCCATGGCCTGCATCTGCCGCTCGAACCCGGTATTCTGGCCGCCCTCCAGGGTGTTGGCCTGAAGCTCAGCCATCCCGTTCGCCAACTGATTCCAGCTGGCGACCTCCAGGTTGTCCAGGGCAAAGACCAGCCGATGCGGACCATAGGTCCCATCCAAGACCTCCACCTGACCCAGGTTGAACTCGACCCGGGAATCCAGGCGGGTGTCGTCGTCCCGGGGTTCACTGGTACTGGTGACAATCACGTCCGACAGACTGACCGGCGAGCCGCCGACCGGGGAGACCCCCAGGGAATCCAGCCGCAGTTCCCCCTGCCCGGTCCAGACATCGCCACTCAGGTGCTCCAGGGACTGGTCCAGCTGCAGGCCCACAACCCGGACATCCATATCCGGATCGGAGATCATCAACTCGGGCAGATCCAGCTTCAGCGTCACCTCACCCCAGAGCCGGGTTTCCAGGGTCAATGTGGGATCCTCGCCCGGAAACCAGTCAGCCTCCATTGAGGACCAGCCGTCGGCCGGCTCGAAGGTCATCAGGCTACCGGTAATCCCGTGGGTGACGTGGGCGACGAATTCCAGGGGGCGGTTCTCACCGGCTTCGGGATCCTGCAGCACCAGCGTGCCGCGTACCTCGGCGCCCAGTATGCCGCGCTGGTAATCTCGGGTGTCCACCCGCATGAACGGCTGGGTGTCGTTCACCTCGGTGACCGCCCGCTGCCACTGATGCTCGGTCAGGTACCCAACGCCCCAGGGCAGGATGCCTCCACCAGCCAGCAGTACCACACCGGCCACAATCCATGCGCGCTTCACTGGCGCCTCCGTTTGTCAGGTTTTGCCCGTCAGTCGCTCGAGCAGGACCAGCTGGGATGCAAAGCGTTCCTCATCCTCGGCCGGCTGATTCTGGATGTAACTGCCATCCGGCTGCAGCATCCAGGACTGGCAGTTGTCGGCCAGGTAGGTATCCAGGTCCTCCCGGAGGCGCGCCACCAGCGCCGGGTCCTCGATGGGGAAGGCGGTCTCCACCCGGCTGAGCAGATTCCGCTCCATGCCGTCGGCACTTGAACAGTACACCTCCGGGCGACCGTTGTTACCAAAATAGTAGACCCGGGTGTGTTCCAGGAACCGGCCGATGATCGAACGGACCCGGATGTTATCGGACAGCCCGGGCACTTCCGGGCGCAGGCAACAGATCCCCCGGATGATCAGATCGATCTTGGCACCGGCCTGGGACGCCCGGTACAGCGCCTTGATCAGCTGGATCTCGGTCAGACCATTGAACTTGAGAATGATCCGGCCCTTCTCGCCGAAACCCGCTTCCCGGTCGATCAGACTCAACAGGCGCGTGTGCAGGGTGAACGGCGAATGGAACAGCTTCTTGATCTTCAGGGCCTTGCCCATGCCGGTGAGCTGCTGGAACAGCTTGTTGACATCATCGCCGATCGACTCGTCACAGGTCAGGAAACTGTAATCGGTGTACAACCGGGCGTTGGCGGCGTGGTAGTTACCGGTCCCCAGATGCACATAGCGACGCAGGCGACCCTCTTCACGGCGCACGATCAAAATCATCTTGGCGTGGGTCTTGTAGCCCACCACGCCGTACACCACGATCACCCCGGCCTCCTGCAGCCGACTGGCCAGCTCCAGGTTCTCGGCCTCACTGAATCGCGCCCGCAGCTCGATGACGGCGGTAACTTCCTTGCCACGGCGGGCGGCGTCCGCCAGGGCCTCGACAATCTCGGAATCGGCGCCGGTGCGGTACAGGGTCTGGCGGATGGCCAGTACCTGGGGGTCCTTGGCGGCCTGGCGCAGAAGATCCACGACCGGGCTGAAGTTCTGGTAAGGATGCAGCAGCAGGATCGGACGCTTGCGGATGGCGTCGAACATCGACTCCTTGCTGCGGATCTGCCGGGGAATGGAGGGCGAAAACCCGGAATAGGTGAGGTCCTGCCGGTCCACCAGACCTCCCACCGCCATCAGCCGGGTCAGGTTCACCGGTCCATGTACCTGGTACAGATCCCGCTCGGTCAGACCGAACTCGGTCAGCAGGAACTGCACCAGCTCCTGCGGGCAGTTGTCGGCCACCTCCAGCCGCACACCATCACCGAAACGACGGCTAAGCAGCTCACCACGCAGGGCCGAGGCCAGGTCTTCCAGGTCATCTTCCAGCTCGAGGTCCGCGTTACGGGTCAGGCGGAACTGGTAGCACCCCTTCACTTCCATGCCGGGGAACAGCTCGTCGGCATGGGCGTGGATCATCGACGACAGGAACACCAGGTTGTCACCGCCATTGCAGACCTCGTCCGGCAGGCGCACCAGGCGTGGCAGGGACCGCGGTGCGGGCACGATCGCCATGCCAGTCTCCCGGCCAAACGCGTCCTTGCCATCGAGTTCAACAATGAAGTTCAGGCTCTTGTTGACCAGGCGCGGGAACGGGTGGGACGGGTCCAGTCCGATGGGGCTGACCACTGGCAGGATCTCTTCCTCGAAGTAGTTGCGCACCCACTCGGCCTGCTCCGGCGTCCATTCCCGGCGGCGAACGAAATGGATGTTTTCCCGTTCCATTTCCGGAATCAGGACATTGTTGAGGATGTCGTACTGTTCGTGGATGTACTCGTGGGCGACCCGGCTGATCTCGCTGAGGGCCTGCTCCGGCATCATCCCGTCGGCACCGATGGTTTCCCGGCCATACTTCATCTGCTGGCGCAGACCGGCAACCCGGATCTCGAAGAACTCGTCCATGTTGCTGCTGAAAATACAGCAGAAGATCAGGCGGTTGATCAAAGGATGGGTGGTGTCCAGAGCCTGCTTCAGCACCCGGTAATTGAACTGCAGCAGACTCAGCTCCCGGTTGAAGTAGTTTTCGCTGGCATCCAGATTGATCTCTTCACCGGTGGGAGGCACTTCCACCGGCGCCGGAATACTCTGGTCACCGTCCACCACCGCCTGTGTTTTTGCTGTTTCAGTTGTCATCGTTCCTCGATTCCGCACTTGCGCCCCGATCGGCCGGGGCTGCGTTCCAGTGTGTCAGGATCCGCGCCGCTGTTCCCGCATCAAACGGGCGGCCCGAACCGCAAAATAGGTCAGAATACCGTCAGCGCCGGCCCGGCGCATGGCCATCAGGCTCTCCATCATCACCGCGTCGCCATCGAGCCAGCCATTCTCCGCCGCTGCCATGTGCATGGCGTACTCACCGCTCACCTGGTAAACGAAGGTGGGCACCTGAAGTTCCTTCTTTACCCGGTACACGATGTCCAGGTAAGGCATGCCGGGCTTGATCATCACCATGTCGGCGCCCTCGGCCAGATCCATCGCCACCTCGTGCAGGGCTTCATCGCTGTTGGCAGGATCCATCTGGTAGGTGGCCTTGTTGCCTTTGCCCAGGTTGGCGGCGGAACCCACCGCATCCCGGAACGGGCCGTAGTAGCTCGACGCATACTTGGCAGAATAGGCCAGGATCCGGGTGTTCACATAACCGGCGGTCTCCAGGGCGTTCCGGATAGCGGCAACGCGGCCGTCCATCATGTCCGAGGGAGCCACCACATCGGCGCCGGCATCGGCGTGGGAAAGCGCCTGGTTCACCAGGGCTTCCACGGTGACATCATTCAGCACATAGCCGTCATTATCGATGATGCCGTCCTGGCCATGGGTGGTGAACGGATCCAGTGCCACATCGGTGATGACCCCAAGCTCCGGAAAAGCTTTTTTCAGGGCACGCACTGCCCGCTGGGCAAGGCCGTCAGAATCCCAGGCACCGGAGCCTGACAGGTTCTTCCTGTCCGCCGGCACCACCGGGAACAACGCCACCGCCGGAATTCCCAGATCCACCAGTTCCGCGGCCTGTTCGACCAGCAGGTCAATGCTCAGGCGCTCCACACCGGGCATGGACGGCACCGTCTCCCGCTGCCCTTCCCCTTCCAGCACGAAGACCGGATAAATCAGGTTGTCCGGCGTCAGCTGGTTTTCCCGGACCAGCCGGCGGGAAAAGTCACTGGCCCGGTTGCGGCGCAAACGGGTCGCGGGGAACGAACGGGATGTGGGACTTGGCACGGGTAACCTCCTGGTAAAGCAACAGTGTAGGGATGGACTGGTTGCCTGGCGCCGGAACGCCTGCTCTCGCCATGATACACGGCAAGGGCCCGTGGTTGCAGTTGCCGGGAGGACACTAGCAGGGATCGGTGACAGATATATGACAACAGGGCCCGCATGAGGCAACGGACAGAGTCGGCCAAATACTCAACCAGCTGCTATTATCAGCAGCAAAATATCGGGGAACGGCCGATCACGGGACAAGGGGCGGAGTAGCTCCGCCCCTGGCCGAAATCAGAGGGAACGATTGTTGAATCCCACTTCCACCTTGCGAGGCGAGTCGGAACGGAAGGCGGTATCCACTTGCTGGATTTGGCCGCCCTGCTGCAAGAAGGCTGCAATATCGGCCTCCAGCTGCGCACGTACCCGGGCCCGACCGGCGACGGAATGGGTGTCGTCGCTGTCGCTGCTCCAGTTTCCTGACTGCTCCAGGTTGCTTTCGTCGAATTCACTCATGGTCTTCTCTCCATCAACGAAAACAGATCCGAAAGTGATGTCCAACCCCAGCGGGCGAACACACTCTGTTTCGACGAAAATACCGCCTGCGGCCTCGTCTTGGCGTCTTTATAATCTCGTTTTGTTTACCGCGCTATTTCCTGGCAACGTCTTTTTTGTAATTTTTTGTAACCTAAAATAAGCCCATGATTTTACATGGCAAAATAACTGGGGACGCGCACCCTGATTCGTTGACACAAGAAATGAATAATGATTCACTGCTTATAAGGAGCCGGCATGGCCTATCGCGAAACGGAGAAAATGCGCCAGCGCAAGGCGCAGGCACGCCAACGCATCATCGACTGCACCTATGAATGCGTCGCCAACGGAGGGTTCCGGAGTGCCCGTATCACCCGCATTGCGGGCCTGGCCGGCGTTGCCACGGGAACTATTTACAGGCATTTCGAATCCAGAGAGGACCTGTTTGCTGAAATCTTCCGGACCGCCACCCAGCGCGAAGTGGACAAGGTCGCGGAAGCCCTGAATACCGACGGGGATGCCGCCGTCAGGCTTGAGGCCGCGCTCCGCCAATTCGCGGAACGGGCCATGCGCGGGCCGATGATGGCCTGGGCACTGATTGCCGAGCCGGTGGACCCGAAACTGGAAGAGGAACGGCTGGTCTACCGCAGGGCCTACGCCGAACTGTTTGAAAAGGCGATCCGGGACGGCATCGAGGAAGGCTGCATTCCGGATCAGGACGCCCGCCAGAGCAGTACCTGCCTGGTCGGCGCCATTGCTGAAAGCCTGGTGGGCCCGCTGTCACCGACGCTGGCCGGCCAGATAACCATTGCCGATATCGACAAAAACAAACTGGTCGACTCCATCATCCGTTTTTGCATGCAGGGGTTGACCGGCACCAGGAGGTAGCCATGACCGCCCGTCAGCCCAAGCCCGAAGCAAGCGCACCCTTCACCGGGGACCGCTACCTTGCGGTGACCCATGAAGTCACCAACCAGCCGCCGGCACTGGAGAACTACAACCTGTTCGACCACGACCAGGCCCTCCGGGAGGCTGCGGAACGGGAAGGCGCCGGCCACGCCGTGGAGAGCCTGCGCGCCTTTGGCGATCTGGCGGGCAAGGCTGACACCATCGATCTCGGCTTTCGAGCCAACACCAACAAACCGGTGTTCAATACCCACGACCGGTTCGGCCATCGCATCGACGAAGTGGACTTCCATCCGTCCTACCACGAACTGATGCGCATCGCCCTGGAAAACGGCCTGCACAGCAGCCCCTGGACCAACCCCGGCACCGGCGCCCATGTTACCCGGGCCGCAAGGTATTACATGCACTCCCAGGTCGAGGCGGCCCACTGCTGCCCGGTCACCATGACTTTTGCCGCCATCCCCTCGATCCGCAAACAACCGGAACTGGCCCGGGAATGGGAACAGAAAATCCTGGCCAACAGCTACGATCCCCGCAACGTGCCGCACACCGAAAAGAGTTCCGTCACCATCGGCATGGCCATGACCGAGAAACAGGGCGGCAGCGATGTCCGGGCCAACAGCACCCTTGCCTACCCGGTCGGCACCGAAGGCCCCGGCCAGGCTTACGAACTGGTGGGCCACAAGTGGTTCGTCTCCGCCCCCATGTGCGATGCCTTCCTGGTACTGGCCCAGGCACCCGGCGGGCTGTCCTGCTTCCTGATGCCCCGCTGGCGCCCGGACGGGACCAAGAACCCCTGGCAGGTGCAGCGCCTGAAAAACAAGATGGGCAACGTCGCCAACGCCTCCAGCGAAGCGGAACTGCGCGGTGCCCTGGCCTGGATGGTCGGCGAAGAAGGCCGCGGCGTACCCACCATCATCGAAATGGTCGCCATGACCCGCTTCGACTGCATGATCGGCAGCTCCGCCGGCATGCGCCAGGCCGTGGCCCAGGCCACCCACCACTGCCGCCACCGCAGCGCCTTCGGCAACCGCCTGATCGACCAGCCGCTGATGCAGAACGTCCTGGCCGACCTCGTCCTGGAAAGTGAAGCAGCGCTGGCCTACACCATGCGCATCGCCCGCGCCCTGGACAACCAGGACCAGGAACACGAACGCCTGCTGGCCCGCCTGGCCACCCCGGTCGGCAAATACTGGATCTGCAAGCGCACCCCCAACCATGCCTACGAGGCCATGGAATGCATCGGCGGCAGCGGCGTGATGGAAGACTGCATCATGCCCCGCCTGTTCCGGGAATCCCCGGTCAACGCCATCTGGGAAGGCAGCGGCAACGTCCAGTGCCTGGACACCCTCCGGGCCATGCAGAAAGAACCCGACACTCTCGAAGCCTTCTTCCGCGAGGCCGCCGAAGCCAAAGGCGCCGATGCCCGCTTCGACCGCTTCCTGGCACAGCTGCAGAACGACTTCGCCGACATCAGCGATTTCCAGTACCGCGCCCGCAACCTGGTGGATCGCATGGCTCTCGCGATGCAGGCTTCCCTGCTGATCCGCAACGCTCCCAGCGCCGTGGCTGACGCCTTCTGCGCATCCCGGCTGGAAAGCAACGGCGGCATGAACTACGGCAACCTGCCCTCGGGCACCGACGCCGCGGCCATTATCAAACGGGCGACGCCTGTAGTAGGCTAATTGGTGTGTCTCCCGGGCCATTCTGATTCCCAGCCCCGGAGACTCCACCTGATTTGTTGGCGAACCGGTGAGGGATGGCTTTCCAAAACTGTGCGCAGCCATGGATGGCGGAGCTCAAGCGTCACAGGGACGTGCCGAAGGAGCGGGTTTTGAAAAGCCATCCCTCACCGGTTCCTGCACCCTAGTCGGAATACCTATGTCTGAAGCACTCCGAAAACTGCTCAAAGAGAGCAACCCCCAACAGCCCGTCATCACCCCCCACGTAGGCGTGATGATACTGCACTTCCAGCTCTATGGCTGCGAAGACCTCAAAGCCAAACGCAAGGTATTCACCGCCCTGCGCGCCGTCTGGGGCAAAGAACCGGACCTGGCAGTGGCCGAAACCGCCGATCAGGAAGCCCTCGACTGCGCCACCTGGACCGTCGCCGCCCTGGGCACCTCCTCCCAGCAGATCAGCCAACGCCTGGACCTGGTTGAAAAAGCCATCCAGGACCGCATAGATGCTGCCATACTGGAAGTGCAGCGCGAAATTCTCTGACCCCGGGGGCCCCGGAGCAGTGGCGTGTGGCGCAGCCGCCTGCCAGGCCGTATACTACCGCCCCTCAGGGACGTCAGCGCACCTGCCAGATGCAGGTTTACAGTTTGCCAATGCCGGACATGGATCCGGCCGAATCCGGGGGGCATCCGGAACCAGCCCCGCGGACGACCACTGATTCTGTGTGGTGCCTATGACCGGAAAGAAAAAATCCGCCCAGGCCTCGGTCGAGGCGATGTACCGTGTATTCACCGTGCCCGAGGCACCGGAATCCACTCTCAGCCGTATCGACCAGGACATCTCCCGCAATCTTGCAGGCTTCCTGCAGGAGCATATCGTTGCGGTCGAGCGGGACCTCTCGGAAGTCGAGAAAGACTTTGCCGAGTACAACATCCCGGAGAAACCCGTGTTCGTGTCCGAGCAGGCCCAGTTCCTGCTGGACAAGCTCGTGGCCAACTCCGTACATACTGCATCCCCGGCGTTCATCGGGCACATGACCTCGGCACTGCCGTACTTCATGCTGCCGCTGTCCAAGATCATGATCGCCCTGAACCAGAACCTGGTGAAGACCGAAACCTCCAAGGCCTTTACGCCCATGGAGCGCCAGGTGCTGGGCATGATTCATCGGCTGGTGTACCAGGAGGATGGTTCCTTCTACCGCAAGTGGATGCACGACCCCCGCCACACCCTGGGCGTCATGTGCTCTGGCGGCACCATTGCCAACCTGACCGCCCTGTGGGTCGCCCGCAACCGCGCCTTCCCGGCGGAGGGCAGCTTCCGTGGCCTGCACCAGGAAGGTCTGTTCCGGGCCTTGAAATACTACGGGTATGAAGGTGCTGCCATTTTGGTGTCCCGCCGCGGCCACTACTCCCTGCGCAAGGCCGCCGACGTACTCGGCCTGGGCCGTGATGCCCTGGTGCCGGTGGATACCGATGACGAGAATCGTATCCAGCCGGATGCCCTGCGGGACAAGTGCCTGGAGCTGCAGAAGCAGAAGATCAAGGTCATGGCCATTTGCGGCGTGGCCGGTACCACCGAAACCGGCAACGTGGACCCGCTGGACGCAGTGGCCGATATCGCCCGGGAGTTCGGCGCCCACTTCCACGTGGATGCCGCCTGGGGCGGGCCAACCCTGTTCTCCCGCACCTACAAGACCCTGATGCGTGGCATCGAGAAGGCGGACTCCGTCACCTTCGATGCCCACAAACAGCTATACGTGCCCATGGGCGCCGGCCTGGTGGTGTTCAAGGACCCTACCTTGCCAACCGCGGTAGAGCATCATGCCCAGTACATCATCCGCAAGGGCTCCCGGGACCTTGGCAGCACCACCCTGGAAGGCTCCCGGCCCGGCATGTCCATGCTGATCCATTCCGGCCTGAAGATCCTCGGCCGCGAGGGCTACGAGATCCTGATCGACCAGGGTATCGAGAAGGCCCACACCTTTGCGGACATGATCAATGCGGAGGCGGATTTCGAGCTGGTCACCAAGCCGGAACTGAACATCCTCACCTACCGCTACTGCCCGGAGGACGTGCAGCAAGCGCTGGCGGTCGCCGATGAGCTACAGGCGGAAAAACTGAACACCTGTCTGAACCGGATCACCAAGTTTATCCAGAAAACCCAGCGGGAGCGGGGAAAGGCGTTCGTCTCCCGGACCCGGCTGGAGCCGGCCCGTTACTACCACTTCCCCTGCATCGTTTTCCGTGTGGTGCTGGCCAACCCGCTGACTACCAGGGAAATCCTGGCGGATATTCTGAAGGAACAGCGTGAGCTGTCGAAAGAAGAAGGGATCTCTGACGAGATGACCATCCTGCACCAGATGGCCGACGCGGTCCTCAAGCAGCACGAGCCCAGCGCACGGCAGGCCTGATTCTGGGGGTGCCAGACAGGCCTCAAAGCAAGGCGGGTTAACCTAAGTCCGCGTGAAAGGGGGAAGGATCTCCCAAAACACGCTGTGAATACGTCCCTGTACGCTCGGCTCCGCCATCCATGGCTCCGCACGGTTTCGGGAGATCCTTCCCCCTTCCCCGCTCCGAGGTTCAGTCAGACCAATCATAAGCATTCGGCCCTGGCCAGACCTTACCGGGGGGACTCACAACATCTTGATCAGTAAAGCGCCTCTTCGTCATCCAGCACATCGTGGATGATATCCAGAAACATCCGGTCCGCCTCGCTCCAATTCTCCGGAATCCGGATATTGGTGCTGGCACTGATTTCCTCGGCAATCAGCTCGTTGGCGTTCGGCTGGCCGCGGTGTTTGCGGGCGATTTCCATGGACTTCACGGCAATGGTCGGATCGCTCAGCACCTTCTTGATGAAGGTCCTCAGCTCGTCAATCATCTTCGCCTGACGGCTTTCAACGGATGAACTCATACTTCACTCCCCGGACAGATAGGCTCGGGGGTGAGACACCCCCTTTTTCAGATAGTATGACCAAACTGGCTTTATACAACCAGCCCGGTCAGATCAACAAGCCCCGAAGAGTGAAGAACAGGATCGCGGCCATGATGGCAGAGGCCGGCACGGTAATGATCCACGCGGCGGCAATCTTGACCAGGTGTGATCGCTTGACCATCTCTTCCTTGTAGATCTTCTTCAGGCGCTTGCGCTCGGACTTGGACAGCGGCACCTGCTGCTTCTGTTTCTTCGCCTGCTTGAGCAGGCTCTCCATCTCTTCCACCGAAGCATTGCGGAAATCGTCCAGGAAGGGCTTCAGGCGCTCCTGCTCGTCCGGGTCGTGGTGCTCGATGATCTTGTGCAACTGGGTTGCGTAGTTGCGCTTCAGGTATTCCCGCAGGAAACCGACACCGAAGACACCGCCGATGGCAATGTGGGTGGAGGAGACTGGCAGCCCCAGCTGGGACGCCAGGATCACGGTCAGCGCCGCGGACAGGGCAATACAGAAGGCCCGGGTCTTGTCCAGCTCGGTGATCTCGCTGCCCACGGTCTTGATCAGGCGCGGTCCGAACAGCATCAGGCCGACGGCAATACCCAGGGCCCCGACCATCATCACCCACAACGGAATGGCCGCAGAGGTAACGACGGCGCCGCCTGCCAGGGCATCATTGATGGCCGCCAGCGGACCGATGGCGTTGGCCACGTCGTTGGCACCGTGGGCGAAACTGAGCAGGGCAGCGGCGAAGATCAGCGGCCAGGTAAAGAGGGTGTTTACCCCGGCGGAGCTGTTCTCCATGGTGGACGCCTTGCGGCCCACGAGGGTGCGCACCGCCATAAAGACCACTGCAGCCGCGACCAGGCCCACCAGGGAAGCCTCGAGAAAGTCGACCTTGATCACTTTCTTGACGCCCTTGATCATCAGGTAGGTGCCGAAGGCCCACGCCATGATAGCCACCAGCCAGGGCACGAAAGTGCGGGCCGCCGGCACCACGTCCTGGCGGTAGAGAACGGTTTTCTTGATGGCGAACAGGAAAAGGGCCGCAAGCGCCCCGCCGAGCACCGGCGAGATGACCCAACTGGCGGCAATCTTGCCCATGACCGCCCAGTCGGCAATGCCCCAGCCACCAGCAGCAATACCGGCCCCCAGGACGCCACCAACGATGGAATGGGTGGTGGAGACCGGCGCGCCCATCCAGGTAGCCAGGTTCAGCCAGAGGGCGCCCGCCAGCAGTGCCGCGGTCATCAGCCAGATAAAGGCACGGCCATCGTCCAGCGTGGACGGGTCGATGATGCCGCCCTTGATGGTGGACACCACATTACCCCCGGCAACCAGCGCCCCGCCAGCCTCGAAGACTGCCGCTATCAGGACCGCCGCCCCCAGGGACAGGGCTCCGGAGCCCACCGCCGGGCCCACGTTGTTGGCGACATCGTTGGCACCGATGTTGATCGCCATGTAACCACCGATAACGGCCGCAGCCATCAACAGCATGCTGCCGGGCATTCCATCGCTGAAAGAACCAACAGTCAGCCAGATGCCGAGAAGGAACAGCAGGCTGATTCCGACCCTGTATCTTTCCGTGGAAGGGCTGGTGAGGACGGTATCCAGGAATCCGGTTGAACGGGCCATAACAGATCAGGTCTCATTTGGTCGGAATGTAAACAGGCCGTTGGGCCGCGCGGCAACTATAATTTTTTTGTCACTAAATTGAAACCTGACGGTCATATGGATACGCAGCATCCGCAACTGTGATCCAGAACCGCGAACGCGCCACCAATTGGCGCATAATGACCAGATATGACGCCAAAAAATACAATAAAACCCTGAATCTCCTATGAATCAGTCCCAGTCCATCAGCCACCAGGCCGCCGGTGCGCGCGAGGATGCGCAGGTATCGAGGTTGCTGACGTGGCTGTCGTTCGCGGCCATCCTTTTCCTGCTGGGTATCGGGCTCAAGGCATGGTACTCCGGGCACACGCTGCATAGCTGGGTGCTCTGGTCCTGTTCCGTCCTGGTGGGACTGAACATGGTGTACTTTGCCCTGAGCGGTAACGGGGTGCGCCAGAAAGGCGGCCTGATTGTGGTGGTGGGCCTGCTGTTCGCGTACCTGATCGCCTCCGGCGGCGAGAGCAATACCGGTCCACTGTGGTTCTATGTCTTTCCGCCGCTGCTGTTTTTCCTGACCAGCCTGAAAGCCGGCACGGTGGTTCTGCTCATCTGTTACCTGGTGGCCGCGGTGGTGTTCCAGTTCCCCGACTTGCCGTTTGTCACTGCGGAGTATTCCAGTGACTTCAAGATCCGCTTTTTTGCCACCCTCACTTTCGAATCCATCTTCTGTTTCGTACTGGAGGCCGGACGACTCCGGGCCCGCAATGAACTGCTGGAACTGGTGGTGACTCACGAGCACGCCGCCAGGACCGACGAACTGACCGGCCTGTCCAACCGTCGGGACATACAACACCGGCTGGCCAGCGAGTTTTCACGGTACCAGCGGGCCGGGCACCATTTCTCCATCGTGCTCATTGACCTGGACCTGTTCAAAAGCATCAATGACGAATACGGCCATGACGCCGGCGACGCCGTCCTGCGCCAGTTTTCGGCCCTGCTGCGGGACGTCGTCCGCCAGACCGACTTGGCCGCCCGCTGGGGCGGCGAGGAATTCCTGCTGCTGCTTCCGGACACGTCGCTGCTCCAGGCCCTCACCCTGGCCGAGCGGTTGCGGGCGGAGGTCGCCCAAGCACACTTCCGGTTCAAGAGCCACTGCCTGCCGGTCACCATCAGTGCCGGGGTCTGCTCCATCGCCAAGGCGGCCTCCATCGATGAACTGCTCAAACAGGCCGATCTCAACCTCTATAACGCCAAGGACGCAGGGCGCAACCGGATCGCGCCACGGGTTCGCAGCCGCGGTGAGGACCACCCCATGGGTTCGCCGGCTTGAGAGCGGGCACCTCGATCGCTATGATCAGGCGCGACTCGGGCACAGGGTCCGAATAAGGCAACTTTCACAGGACTGACAATGACAGCAATCCGAATTCTGGTCGGGAGCGTTTACGGCGGCGCCCTGATGACCGCACGGGAGATCCGGAAGGAACTCGAGGCCGACGGCCACCAGGTCACGGTGCTGGAGAATCCGAAGCTCCCGGATATCACGTCCAACGACGAGCCCTTGCTGGTCTGCACTTCCACCACGGGCCAGGGCGAGATCCCGGAGAACCTGCTGCACTTCTATGTCGAGTTGAGAGAGCAACTGCCGCAGCAACCCGGGCGCCCGTTCGGCATCATCGTGCTGGGCGACAGTTCCTACGGTGACACCTTTTGCGGAGCCGGCGAGCTGATGGAAGAAGCCCTGTATGAGACCGCCGCCCGGAAAGTGGGAGACACCCTGCGTATCGATGCCATGGAAACCATGGAACCGGAAGGCAAGGCGCTGCCCTGGGTCCGGGACTGGATCAAGAAGCTCTGAGCGGTTGCAACAAACGCATGGAAGGTCGATCCGGCGCTTGAGCCACTGGTAACGACGGGCCATACTCGGGAGACAATGATAAGAAATGCGACAACCTGTGACCCCGACCCGCCCGTTCCAGCTTCTCTTCACCCTGATAGTATTGTCGGTCCTGGCAGTCCCATCCTTTGCTGCTGGCAACAGCGTGCGTCCGGACATGGACTTCCTGCTGACCGACCCGGACTCACCGGCAACCCCGTCGCAGGCTCTGGAGATGGACGGCTGGCAGTCACTGGAAGACCCGAGCCCGAACTTCGGTTATATCCGAAAAACCGTGTGGCTGCGCTTCCCGGTTCCCGAGCGGGGCGATATCAATCTGCTGGAAATCGGTTACGCCCATCTGGACCACATCCGTTTCTTCCTGGTGGAAAACGGTGAGATCGTAAGCGAGGCCACGGCCGGCGACCGGCTGCCCTTCCTCGAACGCCCGGTACTCTATCGCAACTTCCTGTTCCGCTTCGATCATGCGCCTGAAGCCAACCAGCAGATCCTGCTGGAAGTGCGCACCAGTGGAGCGGTGCAGGTGCCGGTGCACCTGTGGCACGACAAGGATTTCTTCGAGAGCGCGTTTTTCGAGGATCTGATCCATGCCGTCTATTACGGCATCCTGATTACCGTCATCTGCTTCAACCTGTTCATCTTCATCGCGCTGCGGGAAAAGATTTACCTTCTGTACGTGCTCTCCACCCTGGGTTATCTGGTGATCATCGGCAGCCTGAATGGCATCGCCTACCAGCTGTTGTGGCCGGCCAATCCGGAGATACAGAACCGGTCCATGGTGCTGGGCATTCCCTTTGCCATGGTCTTCACACTCTGGTTTGCCCATGCGTTTCTCCAGCTGAGGAACCAGAGCCCCGCCACCGCCCGGGTGGTTAGCTTCGCCATTATTCTTAATACCATCGCGGCGGTGGCCACTTTCCTGACCGACTACAACACCGCGATCCGTCTGGTAGTCGCCCTGACCATACCCAGCTGCCTGCTGCTAACACTGCTCGGCCCGCAGCAATGGCTCCGGGGCAACCGGCAGGCAATCTATTACACCCTGGCTTGGGGTGCGCTGACCCTGGGCAGTGCGGTGACCGCAGCCAACAAGTACGGGCTGCTACCCAACAGCTTCCTGAGCGTTTATGCCATGCAGATTGGCTCGGCCCTGCAGGCCGTCCTGCTCGCCTTGGCCATGGCGAGCAGGATCTACCAGGAACGCCAGGACAAGGTACTGGCCCGGGAAGCGGAGCTTCGCGCCCTCGAAGCCCGCCGAAGCGTGGAACTAAGGCTGATGGATCAGGCCCTGCACCACCCTCTCACCGGCCTGCCGAACCGCAGCAGCTTCGAGATGATGCTCAATGACCTCATCATGCGGCATCCCGAAAAACGTTACGGCATTGCCGTGGTGCACCTGAACAACATGCCTTCGGTCACCAAAACCCTTGGCCACCGCAATACCGACCGGATCCTGGAACTGGCGGCCCTGCACTACAACTCGGTGGTCCAGACCATACCGGGAGCCCTCCCGGTCGAGCAGACCGATGAGCGCAATTACTTCCTGGCTTCCCTTGACCAGCAGTCCTTCGGCTTCATCGTCGATGCCACCCTGGCCGAAGCCGCGCCCCGGGCCGTGGTCACCGGTCTGGACAGCCTGCGCCAGTCTATCGATTACCTGGGCATGCAGGTTCCGCTGGACCTGCGGATGGGCGTGGCCATCTTCCCGGACCACGGCAGCGACGCCAATACCCTGATCCGTCGTGCCATCATCGCCGAGGGCTCCGAGCGGGCCCGGGATCGGGGCATGGCCTACTACAAGCCGTCCCGGGATGCCTACAGCGCGGATCGGCTGACCATGGTTTCGGAACTGCGCAAGGCCCTGGACGGCCACGAGCTGGCGCTCTACCTGCAACCCAAGCAGTCCCTGACCACAGGCCAGGTGGTGGGAATGGAGGCGTTGATACGGTGGCCGGGGCGCCAGAAGACGGCAAGCCCTGACGAAATCGTCCTTCTGGCTGAGCAGACCGGGCTGATCAAGCCGCTGACCCGTTGGGTGCTGGAAGAGTCACTGCGCCTTCGCACGCAGTTGCTGGAGCAGGGCTGGGATCTGGAGCTGTCCGCCAACATCTCGCCCAACAACCTGCGGGAGGCGGATTTCTCCCTTTATGTGCAGCGCCTGATGAATCAGTACGATGGCCACCGGGGCGCAGTCACCTTCGAGGTCACCGAAACCTCGATGATGCTGGACCCGGCCAACTCGCTGGAGGCCCTCAATGCCCTGAATGCCGCCGGAATCCGGGTTTCCATCGATGACTTCGGCTCCGGCTACTCCTCGCTGTCGTACATCAAGCAGCTGCCCGCCAGCGAGATCAAGATCGACCGCTCCCTGGTCACCGACCTGCCCAGCCAGGCCGAAGACCGGGTCATCGTCCAGACCACCATCGATATGTGCCACAACCTGGGCTACCAGGTGGTGGCGGAAGGCGTGGAGGATCAGGCGACCGCGGACCTGCTGAGAGACATGGGCTGCGACATGATCCAGGGCTACCTGGTGACACCGCCGCTGCCGGTGGACGAGTTCCTGGACTGGCTCAACGCCAATGGCCGCCAGCCCTCTCGCAAACTGGGCTAGTGTCCGGGCGGGACACTAGGAACGTTTGCGGATCAGCGCTTCCTGGGTGGTGGATGCTACCAGCACGCCGTCCCGGTTATAGAAGTTGCCCCGGTTGAAGCCCCGACCACCGGAGCTTCTCGGGCTGTCCTTGTCATAGAGCAGCCATTCGTCCATGCGAAAATCCCAGTGGAACCAGATGGCGTGGTCCAGACTGGCCACCTGCATGTTCTTGCTGGTGAAGGTCAGGCCATGGGGCTGCATGGACGTGGCCAGGAAATGGAAATCGGAAGCGTAGGTGAGCAGGCACCGGTGCAGTACCGGGTCCTCCGGCAGCGGACCCTGGGCCCGCAACCAGCTCTGCCGGTAGGGCGGACGCTTCTCCGGCTGCAACGGATTGACCGGATCCACCGGGCGGATCTCGATGGGCCGGTCCCGGGTCAGGGTCTCCCGGAAGCGCTCGGGCACCTGTGGTGCCAGGATCCGGCCCAGCTCCTGTTCGGACTTGAGGCTTTCCGGCTCGGGCGCATCGGGCATATCGAACTGGTGCTCGAAGCCTGGTTCCTCACCCTGGAAGGACATGGAGCCGGTGAGAATTTCCTTGCCGTCCTGACGGGCGATCACCCGGCGTACGGAGAAGCTGCCGCCATCCCGGACCCGCTGCACTTCATAGTCGATGGGCATGCTGTGGTTGCCGGGCCTGAGGAAATAGGCATGGAGAGAGTGGCACAGACGACCCTCAACGGTGCGGCTGGCCGCCATCAGCGCCTGGCCGAGAACCTGGCCACCGAACACGTTGGGAAAGCCCAGGTCCTCACTGTCGCCCTGGAAGTGATCGTCGCCGATGGGCGAAAGGTCCAGCAGCTCCACCAGCTTCTGTGTGACTTCTAGCATGCCTGCTCCTGTCAATTAATTAGCTCACGAAGAGGTTTTCTACCCCAAGTAGGGCTTTTTCGCAATGACAAGCAGGCATGGCCTGTGATGACGCCGCTACCACAGGCCATGACGGGCTCAGTTGTGGATGGGCGGTACTTCCTTCGCCAGCGCCTGTTTTTCCACGGCGAAGCGACCCGTCACTGCGAACCCCAACACCTCTCCCGCACCATTGCGGAACAGGGCACGGACACTGGTACCCTCGGTCTCCACTTCCCACTGGCCGTCGGCCCCGGACGGGGGCGGGCACACGGCGGTCGGGCAGCATGGGGTCTTGATCATCACCGGCATGGTGCCATAACTCACTTCTGTGCGTTCGCCGGTAAGGGTCTTGGCCAGCGCCCGGGCACAGGCCATCAGTGGCAGCACGTAAAGCAGTACATGGCCATCCACCTCGGCGCAATCCCCCAGGGCATAGATATCCGGGGCGGAGGTTTCCAGGGCACGGTTCACCTTGATGCCTTTGCCAACATCCAGACCGGCGCTTTCGGCCAGACCCGTGCGGGGATGCAGTCCCACGGCAGAGAGGACAACATCCGCCTCGAGACTCTCGCCGTTGGCCAGGGTCAGCCGGACGCCACCGTTTTGACGATCGATCCGATCGACCACGGTCCCCAGGTGGAACCGGACACCCAGGTTTGCCAGCTCCTGCTGCACGGCATTGGCGGCCGGCTCCGGCAACAGGCCCGGCATCACCACTTCCGATGGCGCGATAACGTCCACCTCGTAGTCGCCATTGCGCAGATCGTTGGCGAACTCGCAGCCGATCAGACCGGCACCCATGATTGCCACCCGCTGGCCATCGGCCAGCGCGCCGCGGAAGGCCCGATAGTCCATCAGGTCATTGATGGAGAACACATGTTCCTGGCCATCACCGGCAATGGTCAGGCGAATCACATCCGCACCCCAGGCCAGCACCAGTTTGCTGTACTTCAGTCGTTCATCGCCGAGGATCAGTTCGTGAGCCTCGGGATCGATACCGGTCACCGTGGTGAAGGTCCGGAGCCGGACATCGAGCTGCTCCGCCATGGCCTCGGTGGACGCCTGGGCCAGGCCATCGGCATCCTTGCCCTTGGTGAATCCGGTGGACAACATCGGCTTGGAATAGCTGACGCCGTCATCAGCGGTAACCATGACCACCGGGGTGTCCTTGTCCTGTTTCCGCAGCTCCCGGACCAGGGAGTAGCCGGACAAACCGGTCCCGACAATAACGATGGGGGCCTGTTCAGACATAGCGGTACTCCCGTGCGTTAACCGATCTCGATCATCTCGAAGTCTTCCTTGCCCACACCGCAATCCGGGCACACCCAGTCCTCGGGTACATCTTCCCATTTGGTACCCGGCTCAATACCGTCTTCCGGCCAGCCCTCGGCTTCGTCATAGATCAGTCCACAGACCACGCACTGCCACTTTTTCATCAATACTCTCCCCGAACATTCGCATATAGTTGAATCGCTGCGCGCATGTTAATTGTCCGACAATCGTACACGCAAGTTATTTTTGCCTGTTCCCGGCTACTGACTGCTGTCATTGCAGGCCACCATGGCTTTACGGGTAATCATACCGGCCGCTTTCCCCGACACCAATGCCATTACGGACGGCCACCCGGAGAGTTTTCTGCCAATAGCCATAAATACAGATATTGGCCCCCGCAACCGCCCCTCCCTTCTGACCAGCCACTCCGGTATAATCGCCCGTTTTAGACAGGATCCGACCGTTATGACCGATACCGTCGCCGAAATGAACCAGGTCATGGCCGAGGCCGACTGCCTGGTTGACGAACAGCAGGTACAGGCTGCCATCGGCAATCTGGCTGACGACATTACCGCCCGTCTCAAGGACAGCAATCCGCTGTTGTTCTGTGTAATGAACGGGGGCCTGATCCTCACCGGCCAGCTGCTGACCCGGCTTACCTTCCCGGTCCAGGCCGAGTATCTTCACGCTACCCGATACCGCCAGGAAACCACCGGCGGCATCCTGGAATGGAAGCTCCAGCCCGAGGCCGACATGAATGGCCGTACCGTACTGATCGTCGATGACATTCTCGACGAAGGCACTACGCTGTGCGCGATTGCGGACTACTGCCTGGCCCATGGTGCAGCCGAGGTGCTGACCGCGGTACTGGTGGACAAGCAGCACGACCGCAAGGCCCGCCCCGGCCTGAAGGCCGACTTCACCGGCCTGGAAGTGGAAGACCGCTTCCTGTTCGGTTACGGCATGGACTACAAAGGCTACTGGCGCAACGCCCCCGGGATCTATGCCGTCAAGGGACTCTGAGCACCAACCCGGCATTCCCCTGACCCGCTGGTACCGTTCCCTTGCCGCAGCCAGCCTTCGCAACCCAGAGGTTCGTGGCCCGGCCCGCTACTGGCTGCAGCTGGAGGGCTCGTTTACCCGTGCCCTCCAGAAAGAATGCCGCGAATCCTTCCACGTCGAGATCCAGCGGGAAGGCTTCGGCCGCCCCACCCTCGAAGAGGCGCAACGGCTGGCCATACCCGAGCGTGAGCAGGCGTGGATCCGCGAGGTCCGGCTCTGCGGGGACGGGCGCCCCTGGGTGCTGGCCCGCACCATCATCCCCCTGGGCTGCCTGGAGGGGCGAAACCGCATCCTGCGCAACCTGGGCAACAAACCCCTTGGCGCCTACCTGTTCAGCAGCCCCCGCTGGCAACGGGGCCCTCTGGAAACCGGACTGTGTGCGCCACAGGGCAGCGAGCAACCTCGCCTGGCCCGACGCTCGATCTTCCATGACGGAAATCACGCCCTGCTGGTGGGCGAATACCTGTTGCCGATCCTGTATTCCTGAGCCCGACCTTTAACTGGCCGGAACCGGCTGGCTATAATCCGCAGATCTTTCCGTTTTTCCATTTGCTGCAACCGGATGCGCGCCATGATCCCGAACGCCATGCCCGACCACGTCCAGAGCCGCCTGACCGATTACGCCAGACTGCTGCGAATCGATCGCCCCATCGGCTCACTGCTCCTGCTCTGGCCCACTTACTGGGCACTCTGGCTCGCCGGCGACGGCAATCCCGGTATTGGCAATATCATTATCTTTACCCTGGGCGTGTTCTTCATGCGTGCCGCCGGCTGCGCCATCAACGACTTTGCCGACCGGGATTGGGACAAACACGTCAAGCGCACCAAAGACCGGCCGCTGACGGCCGGGCGCATCCAGGCCTGGGAGGCCCTTGCCCTGTTTGCCGGTCTGTGCCTGATCTCGTTCCTGATGGTGATTCTGTTCACCAACACCCTGACACTGTACCTGTCTTTTGGTGGAGTCATCCTGGCGTTCATCTATCCGTTCATGAAACGCTATACCCACCTGCCTCAACTTTTCCTGGGTGCCGCCTTCTCCTGGGCCATCCCCATGGCCTGGGCGGCGGAGGCCAACGAACTCAGCCAGCTGACCTGGCTGCTGTTCACCGCCAACGTACTCTGGACCGTGGCCTACGATACCCTCTACGCCATGGTCGACCGGGACGATGACCTCAAGGTGGGCATCAAGTCCACCGCCATCCTGTTCGGGGATGCCGACAAGGCCATCATCGGCATGCTCCAGGCCCTGGTCATCCTGATCCTGGTCATGGTTGGCCACCGGGCGGAGCTGGGCGTGTTCTACTATCTGGGGGTCGCCGTCATGGCCTGCCTGTTTGCCTACCATCAGTACCTGGCCAGGGATCGGGCACGGGAGGGCTGTTTCAAGGCGTTCCTGAATAACAACTGGGCCGGCTTTGCAATCTTTGCCGGGTTGGTGATCGACCTGTTGTTCAGCTGAGGCTGTCATATACTTGTCATACTTCGACGTTGTAATGAGGCAGCAACAAATCAAGGTCTGACACAGGTTACAAACCCATGAATGGAAAAACTGTCCTGATCGTCGATGACGAGGCCCCTATCCGGGAAATGATTGCCGTAGCCCTCGAAATGGCAGATTACGACTACATTGAGGCAGCGGATGCCCGGGAAGCCCATGCCCTGATTGTCGACAAGCAACCGGATCTGGTTCTGCTCGACTGGATGCTTCCGGGCACCAGTGGCGTCGAGCTGGCCAGGCGGCTGAAGAAAGACGAAGCCACCGCCGACATTCCGATCATCATGCTCACCGCCAAGGTCGAGGAAGACAACAAGATCCAGGGCCTGGAAGTGGGAGCCGATGACTACATCACCAAACCCTTCAGCCCCCGCGAGCTGGTTGCCCGCCTCAAGGCCGTGTTGCGCCGCGCCACCCCGCCCGGCGTCGACTCGCCAATCGAAGTGGAGGGCCTCACCCTGGACCCGGTTGGCCACAGGGTAACCACCGAGGAAGGCGCCCTGACCATGGGCCCGACTGAATACCGTTTGCTCCAGTTCTTCATGACGCACCAGGAACGGGTCTATACTCGCTCCCAGCTTCTGGACCAGGTCTGGGGCGGCAACGTCTACGTCGAGGAGCGCACCGTGGATGTCCACATCCGGCGGCTGCGCAAGGCGCTGGGAGACAAGTACGACCACCTGATCCAGACGGTTCGGGGAACCGGTTACCGCTTCTCCACCAGAGCCGCATAAGCACTGCCGGCCACTCATTCTGCATCAGGCCGGAACTGACACAAGGCAGCTTTCGATGCACCACAACTGGTCACGCTACCTGCGGATAATCATTGCCGGGCTCGCCGTTACGACGCTGGTGGGCTTCATTTTCGATCGGCCGCTGTGGGGCCTGACCTTCGGGCTGGTGGTCTACCTGTGGTGGACCCTGGTCCAGGCGCGTCGCCTCTATCAATGGCTGGCCAACCCCAGCGGCACCGATGAAGCGCCCCAGAGCATTGGCATGTGGGGCGATATTTTCGATGGCCTTAACAAGCTGCACCAGAACCATTTGCGCACCCAGGACCGCCTGCGGGCCCGTATCAACCGGGTACAGGAGTCCACCAACGCCATGCGCGACGGGGTCATCATGACCGACTCCCGGGGCGCGATGGAGTGGTGGAACGGTTCCGCCGAGTACCTGCTGGGTTTCCGCCGCAATACCGACCAGGGCCAGTACATCCATAACCTGATCCGCAACCCCTCGTTCAAAAGCTATTTTGATTCGCGGGACTACCGGGACCCGCTGGAGATCAACTCTCCGGCCAAGCCCCACATCCATCTGCAGATCCAGATCAGCCTGTTCGGCGATGACGACCGTCTGATCGTCGCCAAGGATGTCACCCGCCTCTACCAGCTTGAGCAGATGCGGCGGGACTTCGTGGGCAACGTGTCCCACGAGATGCGTACCCCGCTGACAGTGATCAGCGGCTACCTGGAAACCCTGGTGGACCACGCCGACGAACTGCCTCCCAAGTGGCGGCGGGCCATCAATACCATGGCCGCCCAGTCCTCGCGGATGGAGGCCCTGATCACTGACCTGATCCTGCTGTCCCGGATCGAGACCGGCGAGCAGACGGTGGACGATGCCCTGACCGACGTCGACGCCCTGATCGAGCAGATCTGTCACGACGCCAGGGCGCTCAGTGGCGACAAGCAGCACAAATTCACCGTCAATATCGGCGACCACCGGTTGCTACGGGGTGACGAGAACCAGTTGCGAAGTGCCTTCTCGAACCTGGTGTTCAACGCCGTGAAATACACGCCGGCCAACGGGCATATCACGGTTTCCTGGACCACCAACCGGGAGGGCGCGCATCTTTCGGTCAAGGACACTGGCATAGGTATCGACCCCGTGCATATCCCCCGGCTGACGGAACGTTTTTACCGCGCTGATCCCAGCCGCCACAAGGATACCGGCGGCACCGGCCTGGGTCTGGCGATCGTCAAGCACGTCCTGCTCAACCACGATGGCAACCTGGAGATCCGCAGCCGGATTGGCGAGGGCAGCGAGTTCATCTGCCACTTCCCGAGGGAAAGGCTGGTCGAGCGGGTACCGGAACCGGCCAGCAACGATTGACCAGCACCCCGGGGAACCGGAAGCTTAAACAATTGTCATGCCCTACTGGTGATTGCGGTGTTTTCACGCCCTGAAAACACGCTACCATGACAACAACAGCTTCCATCCAAGACTATCCGGTTCGAGGTATCGAGTGCGCTTCACTCTCTCAAGGAAATCCCGCGGGCCGCTGGCCCTGATCATTGCCAGCATCCTGGCTCCGGCGACGGGCACCGCCCTTGCCCAGGACCAGGCCGAGCCAATCAGCCAGCAGGCGTTTGTCGAGTGCAAGGCGAGACTTGAGCAACAGGCCATCGAGGCCGGAGTCAGCCAGGCCACCGCCAGCCAGGTCATGGCGAAGGTGGAACACCTGGACCGGGTGATCGAACTGGATCGCCGGCAGCCGGAATTCACCACCACCTTCGCCGATTACCTGAACCGTCGGGTCAATGAGGCCCGGGTCAGCAAGGGCCGGGAGATGCTCGCCGAGCACCGGGACCTGCTGCAGCGGGTAACGGATGAAACCGGTGTTCCGGCACCCTACCTGGTGGCGTTCTGGGGCCTGGAGACCAATTTCGGCAGCTACTTCGGCAAGATGTCTGTGCCCAGCGCCCTGACCACTCTCGCCTGTGATGCCCGCCGGAGCACCTTCTTCACCCGGCAGCTGATCGCCGCCCTGCGAATCATCGATGAGGGCGCGATACCCGCTGACCAGATGGAAGGCTCCTGGGCCGGCGCCATGGGGCACGTCCAGTTCATGCCCACGGTCTTTCTCCAGCATGCGGTGGACGCCGATGGCGATGGCCGCCGGGATCTCTGGAACAGCCTCCCCGATGCCATGATGTCTGCCGGAAAATTCCTGCAGTCCATGGGCTGGGACGGGGACTACCGCTGGGGACGCGAGGTATTGCTGCCCGATAACTTTGATTACAACCTGGCCGATGGCCGCCGCCTGGCGCTGACCGAATGGCGCAACATGGGGATCACCGATGCCTTTGGCAACGCCCTGTCCCGCGCTGACATCAAGGCCAAGCTCGTGGTGCCTGCGGGGCATCAGGGACCGGCGTTTCTGGTCTACGATAATTTCCGGGTGATCATGGGCTGGAACCGTTCCGAATTCTACGCCATCGCCGTAGGCCACCTGGCGGACCGGGTGGCGGGAGCCGGCAAGCTGCAGAACCCGCCACCGGAGGATGCACCGGCGCTGTCCCGGGACGACATCATGGAACTGCAGGAAGCCCTGACTGACCGGGGTTTTGACACCGGCAAACCGGACGGCATCCTCGGTCCGGCCACACGATCGGCCATTCGCAAGTTCCAGGCTGCCTCCGGCATGGTTGCCGATGGCTATCCCGGGCAAGCCGTTCTGGCCAGACTGAACGTATCTACCGGTAACTGATTCGATACGTAAGGCAGAGGTCGGAAAACACCATGGATTCCATTACCCAGGTTGCCCTTGGAGCGTCCATTGCCGGTGCGGTCGCGGGCAAGACCCTGGGACGCTCGGCACTCCTGATCGGCGGTGCGCTCGGCACACTGCCCGATCTGGACGTGGTCATCGACTACGGTTCCGCCGTGGCCAATTTCACCCAGCATCGCGGCTTCAGCCACTCGCTCTTCGTCCTGGCCCCGCTGGCACTGTTGCTGGCCTGGCTGCTGTGGCGCTGGAAACCCCAACTGGACTTCCGACGATGGCTGCTGCTGACCGGCCTCGTCCTGCTGACCCACCCGATACTGGATGCCTTTACCACCTACGGCACCCAGTTGTTCTGGCCGTTTGGCGGACCGGTTGCCATCAACAGCATATTCATCATCGACCCGGCCTACACCCTGCCACTGCTGGCAGGCTGCATACTGTTCCTGATCCGGCCGCCTGCTCAGAGGGCGCTCGCCGTTGGCCTGGTCCTGTCCACCGTTTACCTCGGCTGGACCCTGGCCGCGCAACAGATCATTACCCAGCGGGTCACTCCCGTGCTGGCGCAGGCGGGCATGGAGAACGCCCGGCTGATGGTCCAGCCCATGCCGTTCAACACGGTGTTGTGGCGGGCCACCGCCATGAATGACGAGCAGCGGGTGGAGATCGTTACCGGCTTCCTCGACGGTAACCAGCCGCTGACCCTGGAAACCTTTCCCCGCGATCCGCAGCTGGCGGATTCCGTGGCCGACCTGCCGGAAGTACGTCGCCTGGAGTGGTTCACCGGCGGTTTTCTGGACTATGCCACCGACGGCGACCGGATCACCGCCACGGACATCCGCCTTGGTCTGCCCGGCGCCCATCCCTTCACCTTCGTGGTGGCCCGTCATAATGGCAGCGAGTTCCTGCCCATCACCAGCAGCCGGCTACCGAGACCGTCCGTCAGCGACCAGGCCCTGGCACAGCTGTGGGCTCGGCTGACCGGCCAGAGCAAGGTGCTCTGTCTCGCCACCCTGAGCACTCCGGCACCGGGACAGACCTGCTGATGAATCTGCGCCTCGACCAGTTCATCGCCAATTGCACCGAACTGTCCCGGAAGGAGGCCAAGCGGGCGATTGGCACCGGCGCCGTTAACGTCGACGGGGCCGTATGCAAAACCGCCAACCGGAAAATTCCCGATGATGCCCGCGTCAGTCTGGACGGCGAACTCCTTAACCTGCCCGGCGAGCGCTATCTGATGATGAACAAGCCGGAGGGTGTGGTCAGTGCGACCACTGACAGCGAGCATCCGACCGCTCTTGATCTTCTGCCGGCCGAACTTGCCCGGGACCTGCACATGGCCGGACGATTGGACCTGAACACCACCGGCCTGTTACTGCTGACCACCGACGGCCACTGGTCCCATCGTGTCACCTCCCCCCGGACCGATTGTCCGAAGACCTACCGGGTCAGCCTCGGTGAACCGCTGACCGAAGCTGCGGAGCAGGCACTGACCGCCGGGGTGTTATTGCGCAATGAGGACAGGAAAACCCGCCCGGCGACCGTCAAGCGGGTGAATGACTCGGTGATCGAGCTGACCATCTCCGAGGGGCGCTATCATCAGGTCAAGCGCATGCTGGCAGCGGTGGGTAATCATGTGGTGGCGCTGCACCGGCTACGGGTAGGCGACATCGTCCTGGATCCGGAGCTTGCACCCGGCGAGTACCGCGCCCTGACCAGGCAGGAGATCGCCAGCGTCAGTCAGGACTGATCAGATCCGCTCGAAGCGTTTGGCCTCGAGGTTCTTGCGAACGGCGCCGGCCTCGAACACCTCGCCGTTCATGGCGATGTAGACCCCCGGTGGTAGCAACTGCACCGCTGACCAGGCGAAGCCGAGGTTGAACAGGGCGTCGGTACGGCGCATCCGCGCCGGCTGCATGGCTCCGAACAGCACGATGGTCCGGTCGATCAGGGACGACAGCCATTCCGCCGTCCGGGCCATGGTATCCGTACCGTGGGTGATCAGGATCTTCTGCCCCTCACAACCGGCCACGGCATCGAAAATCCTGTCCCTGTCATCATCGGTCATATCCAGGCTGTCCTTGCGCAACACCTCGTGGACACGGTAGCCCTCGTGGATGTTGGATTCAGACAACAGTTCGGGCAACAGTGAATCACCAATCTCGAACTGGCTGCTGGCATCAAAGTACACCTTGTCGATGGTGCCACCGGTGGTGAAGATCTCGATCATGGCTCGGGTCTGTCCCTGTCAGTTCACTGTGGAGGGGGCGTTGCCGGCAACCGCATAGGCCGCATTCTTTTCCTGCTCATAGCGGCGGGCGGCCTTGGCGACGCTACCGGGCTCACCGGTATCCAGCCAGCGTTTGATGCGCCCGGAATCCCCCAGTGGCGACCGGGTGCCCAGGGAGTCCAGCAGGACGGTCACGATCTTCTCACCGTTCATGTCTGAAACCATCACCAGGCAGCGCCCCGCCTCGGACAGGTAACCGGTCTTGCTCAACTCGACGCCCCAGCTGTCCCTATGCACCAGCGGATTGGTGTTGCCGAAGGACAGACTGTATCTCGGGTTCCGGAAATGGGCACGGTAATAGCCGGTGGTGGAATACTCCCGGATCTCCGGATGTTTCAGGACGGCATTGACCAGACGAACCAGATCCGAGGCCGTGGAAACATTGAGCGCTGACAAACCGGTGGGATCCACGAACCGGGTGCCGGACATCCCCAGAGCCCGGGCTTTTTCATTCATCGCTTGCACAAAAACGTCGTAACCGCCGGGATGATTGCTGGCGAGCGTATAGGCGGCGAAGTTCTCCGAAGACATCAGCGCGATCCGGATCACCTCGGAGCGGGACAGGGTCGAATCCACACGAATCCGGGTGTAGGCATTGTTGGCCGCAGGGGTGTGACGTTCATGGAAGGTAAGCGGTTCATCCAGGGGCTCGCCGGATTCCAGCACCACCAGGGCGGTCATCAGCTTGGTGACGGAGGCGATGGGGACCTGCCGGTCCGCATTCTTGCCAAAGACCAAATTATCGTCACCAACGCGGGCCACCGCGGCGTTAACCGACGCCAGATTCGGTCCCGTACCGGCGTGCACTGTAGTCACAAGGACCATCAGCAGAAGCAGCAACGCCCCGCTTTTCAATTTCCCGATCGTGCCTGTCACTGCTCCCCCTGTATCGAGCCTCGGTGATAGCCTCCCACTATATCAGCGGAGACGAATGTCTGACATGTCACATTTTCCCTGAAGCGTACTGGCGAGCACATGCAAAACAACTTAAAAATCTGTAAAATTTCAGTTAATTCATGCTATTACAATTCATTTCCAAACGTAGCCGAACTGTAACAATCCGCATTTTCGGCCCCCAGGAAACCCCGGATGGATTCGCAAGCCCAAAGTCATGCCAACGCGCGAGCCCCCGGCTCCACTCTGCGATTCCCGGCGACCTGGCTGAAACGGTGGCTGCCCCTGATGATGCTGATTGCCAGCGTCACCTACGGGCTGGCCGCCACCCTCTGGCTCGCACCTGGCAGCGGCGCCCGGGAATTATCTGGTATCCAGCAAACGCCCGGAGACACCCCGGTTTCCATCTCTCCCCAGTGGGCTTACCGGATCCAGTCACTGACGACGATACTTGCCAGCCGGTCCTGGACCTCGCCAGACGGCTGGACCCGGGTCGATCCTGAAAAATCCGGCATGGGCTACCCCTACCGCCCTGTCACTTACCGTCTTCAGCTGGAAAACAACTCCGATACGTCAGCTCAGCGGAAGCTGATCGTGTCCGCCCCTTACCTCGACCACCTGGAGCCCGCACTGGTCCATCCGGACGGACGCACTGAGCGGCTCGCGATCCTGGGCGATCGTTACCCGTTCGATCACCGTTATGTTGGCCTGCCCCAGTGGATCTGGCCCGTTACCCTGCAACCCGGTCGGACCACTCTGCTGTTGGAGGTGCAGAATAACGGGCCCGTGCTCCTTCCCGTTTCGTTGGCCACTGCGAACGAAGTGGCCAGCCAGGGTGCCGCCAAACTGGTCTGGAAGGCATTCATTACAGGCCTCCTGGTTTTCGCGCTGTTACTGAATCTCAGCATTGTGGTCCGGCTCCGGCGTCCGGGGCTGGCCTGGCTCAGCGTACTCATGGTGGCCGTCATTCATAGTCAGCTGGTGATGGACGGGTTGGGATTCTGGCTACTGTGGCCCTACCACCCTGAATTGAATGCGCTTTTGGGGATCACCCTCCCCCTTTGCCTGATTGCCCTGTGTGAGTTCACTCCTCACTTTCTGTCCGTTGGCAGGTCCTCGGCCAGGCTTCTGCGCACGTTCAGTCTGCTGGGCAGCCTGCATCTGCTGGCAGCCCCCTTTGCCATCAAGCTGATTGGCCAGGATAGCTTCCTGGTAACCAGCGTTCTGGGCGGCGCCTTTATCTGCGCTCTGGCCTTCTGGCACCGGCACCATGTTTACGGCCGCTATTTTGCCATGTCCATCCTGGTCATCCTCCTGGGTGCAACGATAACGTCCCTGCGTACCATCGGCTGGCTCCCGGTCAACACCCTGACCGACTCTGCTTTCTTCCTGGGGGCAGCGCTGGGCTCACTGATCCTGACCAGCGGCGTTGGCCGGTTACTGGTGCAGGAACGCAAGCGCCGAATGGGATCCGATATCCGCGTTCGTCAGGAACGGCAGCTCAGAACCAGGATCGAACAGGAATACGACCAGCTGATGAAAACCCACCGGGTAACCGGAAAACCCAACCGCCCCGTCCTGGAAGAGGCGCTGCAGGCCATTAACAGCAGCCAGTCACCCTATACCCTGTGCATCGTCCGGTTGGCCAGATTCAACGAGCTCGAGCAGGCGCTCGGCTACCACACGGCGGAAGACCTGCTGAAGCAATACCTCAGACAATTGAACAGCGTCCTGAAACGTTGCCTGGGCGGCCGTCTGATTACCATCAACGGCCAGGGTCTGGCCACGCTCGACACCAGCAACCATGCCTTCGCCTTTTATCGGGACCCGAACGCAGGGCTGGAGGATCCGGCGCTTGATGCCATCACCGGATGGTTGGGCAAGAACTTCCGGGAAGGCCGGTTCTCCTTTTCCTGGGCTCCCAAGCTTGGCCTGGCGCATGCCCCCGAGCACGGCAGGGATGCGACCACCATCCTGTCATCCGCGGGATTCGCCTCGCTGGATGACTCCCGGCCGCTGTCGGTGTATGACCCCTCGGTCGCCCGCGGCCTGTACCGCCAGCAAATGCTGATCCTGGATGTTGAGGAGGCTCTGAAGGCCGGTGAAATGTGGCTGGAGTACCAACCCAAGGTGAACATCCGGGATGGCCGGACAGACTCTCTGGAAGGACTGATCCGCTGGCATCACGGCGAGTTCGGCAGGGTTCCGCCAGACCAGTGGATTCCCCTGGCGGAGGAGGTCGGCATCATCCATACGGTGACCCTGTGGGTGCTGGACCGCGCCTGTCAGGACTTTGCCGCCCTGCGCGAACGGTTCGGCCAGCACATCTCCGTCTCGGTCAACATCTCTGCCAAGGATCTTGCCCAGCCCGGCTTTCACAGGGTTGCCGCCCGTATCACCCGTAGCCACGGCCTGTCACCGGAGAACATCATTCTGGAGATTACCGAAACCGCCATGATGAGTGATCCCGCCATTGCCCGGAAAACCATCAGCCTGCTCAGTGGTACCGGTTTCCGGATTGCTCTCGACGATTTTGGCGCCGGACACTCCTCGCTCGGTACTCTGGCTACCTTCGACCTGGATGAACTGAAGATCGACCGGAGTTTCCTGAAAAACATCATGCGCTATCCCAAGCGCCAGCGGATTCTCCGGGTAGCCCTGGAGCTGGGCGAGAGCCTGGATCTGGATGTGGTCGTGGAAGGGGTCGAGGACGAAGCCATCGCCATCTGGCTCCAGCAGTTCCCCGGCCTGCATGGCCAGGGCTACTACTGGGGGCCACCGGTGCTGCCGGAGGCGGATTAGGGCAGGTCTGTGACCGCACCTTTGGAGGCGGAGCTTACAGTCCGGGCGTACTTGGCCAGCACCCCGCGGATCACCCTCGGCTGCGGTGCCTGCCAGGCCTGGCGCCGGCGCTCCAGTTCGGCTTCCGACACGTCCAGCTCGATGCGGTTAGCAACGGCGTCGATGGTAATCGTGTCGCCATCCTCCACCAGCGCGATGGGGCCGCCCTCCGCCGCCTCCGGGGTGATATGGCCGACCACGAAGCCGTGGCTGCCACCGGAGAAACGGCCATCGGTGATCAGCGCCACATCACTACCGAGTCCCTTGCCCATAATCGCGGACGTAGGACTCAACATTTCCCGCATACCGGGGCCGCCCTTCGGGCCTTCGTAACGGATCACCAGGACATCTCCGGCCACCACGGAGCCGTCAAGGATCCGGGCCTGGGCCTCCTCCTCGGAATGAAAGACCCGGGCGCAACCGGTGAAATGGGTGCCTTCCTTGCCGGTGATCTTGGCCACCGCACCGGTGGGCGCCAGATTACCGTAGAGAATGCGCAGATGGCTGTCGGCCTTGATGGGATCCTCGAAGGCATGAATGATGTCCTGGCCCTCGGGGTAGGGCTCCACGTCCGCCAGGTTCTGCGACAGCGTCCGGCCGGTCACGGTCAGGCAGTCACCGTGCAACAGCCCCCGCTCCAGCAACATTTTCATCAAGGGCTGGATACCACCAATGGCCACCAGCTCGGACATCATGTAGTGGCCACTGGGCCTGAGGTCCGCCAGCACGGGCACCCGTTTGCCGATCTCGGTGAAGTCCTCCAGATCCAGCTCCACACCGATGGTGCTGGCCATCGCCAGCAGGTGCAGCACCGCATTGGTGGAACCGCCCAGGGCAATGACCACGGTGATTGCGTTCTCGAACGCCTCCCGGGTCATTATATCCGAGGGCAGGATACCCTTTTCCAACAGGTTCAATACCGCCGCACCGGCGGCCCGGCAATCCTCCTCCTTGGTCTCGGAAACCGCGTTCTGGGCCGAGCTTCCGGGCAGACTCATGCCCATGGCCTCGATAGCCGACGCCATGGTGTTGGCGGTATACATCCCGCCGCAGGAACCGGGACCGGGTATCGCGGTTTCCTCGATCTGCTTCACCTCGATCAGGTCCAGGTCACCCCGGGCATGGGCGCCGACCGCCTCGAACACCGAGATGATATCGGTGTGGTTCTTGCCGGGCATGATGGTGCCGCCGTAGACAAACACTGAGGGCCGGTTCAACCTCGCCAGCCCCATCAGGCAACCGGGCATGTTCTTGTCGCAGCCGCCGATGGCCACCAGGCCGTCAAAGCCCTCGCAACCGGCAGTGGTCTCGATGGAATCGGCAATCACCTCACGGGAAACCAGGGAGTACTTCATGCCCTCGGTACCGTTGGCGATACCGTCGGACACCGTGATGGTATTGAAGATCAGGGACTTGCCGCCCGCCTCGTCGGCACCGGCGGCGGATTCCTCGGCCAGCCGGTTGATGTGCATGTTACAGGGCGTGAGATTGCTCCAGGTCGAGGCAATGCCTACCTGGGGCTTGCGGAAATCCTCATCGGTAAAGCCCACGGCCCGGAGCATGGCCCGACTGGCGGACTTGCCAATGCCATCCACCACGGGAGAAGAGTATTGACGTCGTTTGTCGTCGGTCATGGCAGCCTCCAGGTCTTCAGGAATGATCGATTCAGGATCTCAGATTCGGCAGTTAACCTCAAAAAACCCGTCGAAAACAATATGCAGTTCCGAATGACCTGCATCAAGCGGTCCGGCGATGCCAGCTTTTACAATCGTTGACAGATCTTCCCAGCCACGGAGGCATCATATGCCATCGCCAACACAATCCCAGCCGGCGCCGACCACCGGTCATTCCCGCCCGGAGTACGATCTGTGGCGCCGTGGTTACGGGGTGATACGGCACACCGATTCCACCTGTGCCCAGGTCCAGTTGCTGGCCGAGCGCCTGGTTCAACGGGGGCTGCAGCCGGACACCGAAGCGGTCTATCGCAAACTCGCGGCACTGGATCGCCTGACCAGCGCCGGCCTGTGGCTGGTGGTACACATGACCTATAGCCGACGCGTGGATATCACCGGAGCCCCGCTCAGTCCCCGGGATTTCAAAACCAGCCCGGAGGGCCATACCGGCGGCGCCCTTAACATGGTTCCTGCGTACGCCGCCTACCTGGCACTGAACAACCTGACGGGTGAGACCCGGAGCTGGTTGATGGGCCAGGGCCATTGCGTGGCCGCGGTGGATGCACTCAACGTGCTGACCGGCAATCTCCACGCTGAGCAGAGGGAGCGGTACCAGGGTATCGAAGGTCTGTCCCATCTGGCCGACGATTTCTACAGCTACCGGCAGAAACCCGATGGTGCCATGGCAGCGCCGGTCGGCAGCCACGTCAACCCGCACACCGCCGGCGGTATCATCGAGGGCGGTTACCTCGGGTTCGCGGAACTGCAGTACGCCCACATGCCGCTGCCGGACGAATCCCTGGTGGCATTCCTTTCCGATGGCGCTGCCGAGGAGCAGCGGGGCAGTGACTGGATCCCAAGGTGGTGGCGCCAGGAAGACTGCGGTCTCGTTCTGCCGATCATGATCGCCAATGGCCGGCGCATTGAGCAGCGGACCGAGTTGGGCACCAGGGAAGGGCTCGAGCGGTTCGAAGCCCACCTGGGCCACCGGGGCTTTGACCCGGTCCGCTTCGACGGCCGCGACCCGGCGGCCTTTGTCTGCGCCCTGCTGTTCATGGAAGAGGCTCTGAGGGATCATGGCGAGGCGGCGCTCAGGGGGGAGATACACTACCCGGTACGCATACCCTATGGTATTGCCGAAACCGTCAAGGGTTACGGGTTCTACGGCGCCGGCAGCAATGCCGCCCATAACCTCCCCCTGCCCGGCAATCCCCGGATCGACGCCCGAGCCAGGGAGTTGTTCCATACTCACATCGCACCCCTCTGGGTCAATCCGGACGAGCTCCGGCGGGCGGTCCGGCAACTGGGTGAGCATGATCTGCAGAACCGGCCCCTGGAGCGTGATCACCCCCTGGCCAGCCGCAATCCGGTGGACCCTGTCATTCCCCGGCTTGCTCCGTGTCGCGATCCGTCATCCTCGCCCATGAAGGCCGTGGATCACTTTTTCCGCGCGCTGGTGGCAGAAAATCCCTGCCTGCGACCGAGGGTCGGCAATCCGGACGAACTTGCCAGCAACCGGCTGACCGGCATCCTCAAAGCGCTCAAGCACCGCGTCAATGATCCCGAGAATGATCAGGAAGATATCCAAGGCAAGATCATCACCGTGCTGAACGAGGAAGCGGTGATTTCCGCCTGCCTCGCCAACAAGGCCGGGCTTAACCTGGTGGCCAGCTATGAGGCTTTCTGCGTCAAGATGCTGGGAGCGATCCGCCAGGAACTGATTTTCGCCAGGCACCAGAAAGCCGTCGGCCGGCCCGCGCGCTGGCTTGGCTTTCCGGTCATTGCCACGTCTCACACCTGGGAGAACGGCAAGAATGAACAGTCGCACCAGGACACCACCTTCTGCGAGAACCTGCTGGGCGAGATGAACGACGTTTCCCGGGTGATCTTCCCGGCGGATTACAACAGTACCCTGGCTGTCCTGCCCTCGGTTTACACTGACCGCGGGCGACTGACCTGCATGGTGGTGCCCAAGCGGGAGCGCCCCTGTGTCTTTGACGCCAGCGAAGCCGACACCCTGGCCCGGCAAGGCGCCCTGGTGGTGGATGAGGACACCTGTGCCGGGGAACCGCTGCTGCTGATCGCCAACGGAGCCTATCAGCTGTCCGAAGCCATCCGGGCCTGCGAACGCCTGCGGGAGACCGGCACCCCCTTCCGGCTGGTCTATGTTCAGGAGCCCGGCCGTTTCCGCCAGCCCCGGGATGCTCACGAGACGTCGGTCTGCGTCTCCGAGTTCGAGCGGGAACGGCTCTTCCCCCATCGCCTTAAGCGCCGGGTCTGCCTGACCCACATGCGCCCGGAGGTCTTCCGCGGGCACCTCCATACCCTGTTCCCCGAGATGAGTCACGCCCGTGTGCTGGGCTACATCAATCAGGGGGGCACCCTGAACGTAGCCGGCATGCTGTTTGCCAACCAGTGTTCCTGGGGCCACGTTCTGGCCGCCTGCGCCCAGGTCATGGAGCAACCGCCGGGCGAGTGGCTGTCCACCGCCGAACTGGCTGCTGTGGAAGGCCGGGGAGATCCCTCGGCCATTACCCGGGGATTGCCCACCGCCTGAGCAGAAACGGGCACTCCGGCCCGGAGCCCGTTGACGCTCCGGCCGGGCACATCCGGGGACTCTGGGCTAATATGTGGACTTTGAACTGTAGAGAGTGAGTCAGTTTTATGGAGTTGCCCGCATACCTCAAGGTCATGGCCGACAAAGGCGCATCGGACCTCTACTTTTCCACCGGCACACCGGTGATGATCAAGATCGAAGGCCAGACCAGGCCGCTGACCCAGAACCCCTTTCAGCCCGGTGCCGTCAAGGCACTGGCCTATTCAGTGATGAACGACCGGCAGCGGGCCGCGTTCGAGCGGGATCTGGAGCTGGACATGGCCATCGGCGTCGATCACATCGGCCGATTCCGGGTGAATGTGTTCTGGCAACGGGGTGAGGTGGCAATGGTGATCCGCTACCTGAAGAACGATATTCCATCGATCGAATCCCTCGGCCTGCCCGGCATCCTGGAGCAACTGATCATGGAACCCCGCGGACTGGTCCTGGTGGTGGGCGCCACCGGTTCCGGCAAGTCCACCACGCTGGCCTCGATGATCGACTACCGGAACCGTCATCGAAGTGGCCACATCCTCACCATTGAGGATCCCATTGAATATACCCACAGTCATGGCATGAGCGTGATTAACCAGCGGGAAGTGGGCGTCGATACCCACTCCTACTCGGATGCCCTGAAGCGAGCCATGCGGGAGGCTCCGGATGTGATCATGATTGGCGAGATTCGAGACCGGGATACCATGAAACAGGCCCTGACCTACGCCGAAACCGGGCACCTGTGCATCTCCACTCTGCATGCCAGCAACGTGGACCAGACCCTGAGGCGCATCGTCAACTTCTTTCCGGACGAGGCCCACCGTGAGCTGTTCATGGATCTCAGCCTGCACCTTCGGGCAGTGGTTTCCCAGCGCCTGTTACGCAGCGTCGACGGCAATCGGGTTCCGGCGGTGGAAGTGATGTTGTCCAGCCCCTACATCAGGGAACTGATCAACAAGGGTGAGATCGGAGGCATTGGCGAGGTGATGGAAAAGAGCCGGGAGATGGGAATGCAGACCTTCGATCAGGCCATTCTGGATCTGTATCACCAGGGCAAGATTACCAAGGATGAAGCCTTTGCCAACGCCGACTCCAGACACAATCTGGAAGTGGCCATTCGCCTGGAGCAGGGCAAGATGGGTGACAGTTCAGGGCTGCGGATCGACGACGGCAACTGACCCCCGCTGCCAGAACCTCGAAGGGAGCCCGCCGGCTCCCTTAATTTGTGCTTCATAGTAGTTTGACGATGCTGTCGCCGTTCACCCGCTGACGAATACCGGGCCGACGCCGAAGTTCCAGAGAATGACGGAACCGACACGGGTGGACACCAGAATCACCAGGGCCACGGTCAGCAAGGCACCGGCATACATGACGGCCCGTTCCTTCTCGATACCCATGACGATCGGCAGGCCGTCGTACATGAGCCAGGCACCGTAGCAGGCCGCAATCAGGAACACGATCGCGTTGAACCAAGGCACCGGGTACAGCAGGGCGAAGCCCGCCAGGAACAGCGGAGTGCATGAGTAGGCCGCCAGAGCAATGCCGTTGGACGGCACATGTTCTTCCCGGGCGCCGTAGGTTTTCGCCATCCAGTTAATCGCGTAACCCAGGGCGAAAACCCCCACCAGCATGGCGAGATAGGTCAACACACTCAGTTGCAGGGCACTGATTTCCGTCAGCTTGATCAACCGTTCGTTGCCCACCGTCCAGCCAAAATAGGCCGTCGAGATGTAAGCACAGATCGGAGCGATCGCCGCCAGAACCAGAACGTAGGCCACGTACAGTCGTCGCGGCGTCTCGTGTTCTTTGCGAATGGACACCCACTCTTCATCGGGGTGCGTGAAAAGACCGAAGGCATGTTGCAGGAGCATGGACACCCCCTTTTCTTGCTGTTGTTGGTATGGGTAGGTACGTTTCCCGCACGCTGCTGGATCTGAGAACGATACCTGAACTTAACTATAGTCAAGAATGAGGGGGTTAAAAGGCAGCTTTAATGCCTTTTTGTCATTTAGAAACGGCTTTCAGATCCTTTGGTTCTGGCAAGGCATCGAACGCGCCGAACCGGGTTGCGGTTACCGCACCGCAGCGGCTGGCGAATTCCAGGGCGTTGGCAAGCTCACCCTCTCGCGCCAGCCATTGCCGGAAGCCGGCGCCGGAAACCCGGTCCTGCCAGAGCCGGAAGAGCAGTCCCGCCACGAAGGAGTCCCCCGCTGCGGTGGTATCCACGGCGCTGACCCGTGGCGGCTCAACCCGCAAGGTTTCCCCGCCCGCGAACGCCCGCAGGGTGGCGGCACCATCCGATACCACCAGCAGCGGCACGCCCTGCTCTCGCAGGGTGTCCACCAGCGCATTGGCATTCTCTCCATACAACTGCTCCAGTTCCTCCCGGCTGAACTTGACGATGTCCGCCTGACGGGCGAGCTGGCCGATGATCTCCGGGGCGTCCTGCCACACCGGCCAGAGGCCGGTCCGGAAATTGACGTCGAAACTGATCAGGCAGCCGGCCTGGCGGGCCCGTTCCACCAGGCGCCACGAGGTGTCACGAATCGCCGGTTCGGTCAGGGTGTTGGAGCACAGGTGGAAGATCCGGGCGGCCTTCAGCGCAGTCTCCGGCAACTGATCCGAGCGGTACAGGAGGTCCGCCGTGACGGTTCGGTAGAAGCTGAAGCTGCGTTCGCTCTGCGCATCCAGTGATACCACTGCCAGTGCAGTCAGTGACGAGTCCGACGTCGCCAACAGGGAGGTGTCGACCCCGTAACCGGACAGCGCGCGGACAATCATCTGACCAAACACATCGTTGCCCACCTGGCCGGCAAACCCGGCGCGCCCGCCCAGACGGGCAACACCCACCGCCACGTTGGCCGGGGCACCTCCGGGCTGCGGTACATAATGTACACCACCCTCGCCCTGCTCACCCCGCATATCAATCAGTGCTTCGCCGAAGCACAGAACATCGCACATCTTCTGGAACCTCTTGAACAGTTAAGGGCAGCTCTCACGCACCAGCAAGTGGGTCTGCAGCAGGACATTCCGGTCCTCCTGCTCGCCGAGGAAGATACGGGCCGCCACCCGGCCCTTTTCGGCGCTTTGCTGATAGACGGTGGTCAGGGACGGATGGATGTTGGCGCCTTCAGGGATGCCGTCGAAGCCGACCACCCGGACATCGTCCGGCACCCTGAGCCCCATCTGCAATGCCGCCTGGATGGCCGCCAGACCGATCCGGTCACTCATGCACAGCAGCAGATCCGGCCGGGGCGTGCTGGTGAGTGCCTCCCGCGCAGCCTGGTAGGCATCCTGATGGGTGTTGGTGGGTGTCGACCAGATACGCTCCGACGGCACCCGGTAGCCGGCCGCCTCGAGGGCATCGAGATAGCCGTTCAGGCGTCGCACCGATATCGCCCGGGTCTCGCTGAACAGCTCACGGTCCCGGATCCGGCAGACCCGATCCGTGTCCACCAGCCTCAGGCCCAGAATGGCCACCTGTTCCGGCGGCGTGCGCAGGGCATGCTCAGCGCTGCGGCGGGCGCCATCGTAGTTATCGATGTTGACCCAGGTACAGCCTTCCAGGTCAAAGTCCACCACCACCATGGGCTTGCCGTGCTGTTTCAGGCGTTCGTAGGTGTCCTCTTGCTTGAGCCAGCCGTAGATGATGAAGCCATCGACCATCGATTCCTGCAGGCGGCTGCGTTGTTCATCGTGGCTGGAGAGCAATAGCATGTTCATTTGCCGGCGGTCGAGGACTTCCGCCACCCCGTGCAGGAATTCGTTGGCCACCGGGTCGGTCAGACTGTAGGCCAGGTTGTCCGCCAGCATGACCCCGACGATACCGGTGCGTCCGGTCCGCAGGCTGCGGGCTGCGGCGTTCGGCCCCATGTATCCCAGACGCTTGCACTCCTCAAGAATCCAGCGGCGCTTGGCCTCGGAGAGCTGATCCGGCCGGTTGAAGGCATTGGAAATGGTGGCCGTGGAGACGTTCAGTTTCTCGGCCATTGCCTTCACGGTTAACCGTTTCGGCGTGTTACTGACGGTCATGGCTTCTCCAACGGTGTGTGTCTGTGGTCAACGGCTTGCCGCCTCGGCCAGCCCGGCCGTCTCGGGCTGTTGCGCATGGGCCGCCAGGGCCCGATCGTTGCTGTCGAAGACGTGAACCAGGTCCGCGTCGGTACTCAACACCACTCGCTGCCCGGGCGTGATCTCACAGGGTACCGGCTGACGCACCACCAGCAACTCTTCCATGACCGGCAACTCGATGTAAACGTAGGCCTCGTTGCCCAGGTACTCCACGTTGACCACCTCGAGACCCTGATCCGGGCCGGAGACTTCCAGGTGAAAGTGCTCGGGCCGGACGCCCACGGTGACCGCGTCGCCCTGTGCCAGTTCTGCGGTATCACGGTTGATCGCCAGTGTACCAAGTCCATCCACGTCGACCTGGGTCCTGTCGCTGCCGGCACCTGCGGCGATCCTGCCCGGCATGAGGTTCATCCGGGGTGACCCGATAAAGCCGGCAACAAACAGGCTGGCCGGATGTTCGTAGAGTTCATAGGGAGTACCGACCTGTTCGACATTGCCCTTGTTGAGCACCACGATCTTGTCGGCCAGGGTCATGGCCTCCACCTGATCATGGGTCACGTAGATCATGGTGGACTGCAGGCGGTCGTGCAGCTTGGCGATCTCGGTACGCATCTGGACCCGGAGGCTGGCATCGAGGTTGGACAGCGGCTCATCGAACAGCATGATCCTGGGCTCCCGGGCCATGGCCCGGCCAATGGCGACCCGCTGGCGCTGGCCGCCGGACAACTCCCTCGGTTTGCGGTCCAGCAGTTTCTCCAGCTGCAGGACCTGGGCGGTCTTTTCCACCCACTCCCGGATCCGTCCCTTGTTGGCCTTGCCCAGTTTCAGCCCGAAGGCGATGTTCTCGTACACGGACATATGGGGGTAAAGGGCATAGGACTGGAACACCATGCCCACACCCCGCTCCTTCGGGGATTGTTCGGTCACCACTTCGCCGTCAATTTCGATGTCACCACCGGTGGGGTCTTCCAGGCCGGCGATCAGGCGCAGGAGGGTGGACTTGCCACAACCGGACGGACCGACAAAGACAACAAACTCCCCGTCTTCGATGCGCAGGTTCACGCAGGGCAATATCTCTTCTTTACCAAAGGTCTTGTTGATGTTCTTCAGTTCCACGCAAGCCATGGTGGAGACTCCTCTGTTGATCGCCCGGCTCCGGCCGGGCGCTCCGAAGTTTAAAGTTCCGCAAACAGGGCCTGGTAGGGTGGCAGCACCAGGTCGCCGCCCTCGATACGGCCCTCGAAGCCGGGTTCTCTCACGACCTTGCCGACAGCCAGGGGCGAGGGCGTCCGGATCTCCCTGCCAGTCAGGTTCAGGGCAACCAGAAGGCTCTGCTCATCCGTTCGGCGAACCCAGCACAGGGCATCGCCGGTGTCCTCAAACAGCTCCAGGTCTCCTTCCACCAGGGCCGGCTGTTGCTGGCGCCACCGGATCAGCTCTCGCACCCGGTTGAGGGTGGAGTCCGGGTCCTGCTCCTGGCCCTGAACCGACAGCTCCCGGTGGGCCGGGTCGATGGGCAGCCAGGGATCACCGGTGGTGAACCCGGCGCCGGGCTGCGGCGTCCAGGGCATGGGTGTCCGGCAGCCGTCACGTCCCTTGAATTCCGGCCAGAACTCAATGCCATAGGGATCCTGCAGGGCTTCGAACGGCACCCGGGCCTCGGGCAGACCGAGTTCCTCGCCCTGGTACATGGACACACTGCCGCGCAGCGTCAGCAGCAGGGCCATGAGAACACGGGCATAGGCCGCAGGATCGTCCACGCCCTCGCCCCAGCGGGACACCACCCGGACCACGTCGTGGTTGCTCAGGGCCCAGCAGGGCCAGCCCTCGCCCAGACCGCACTGGAACCGGCGCACCACGTCGCGGACCCAGTCCGGACCATGGCGGTCGGACAGCAGGTCAAAGGAGTAGGCCATGTGCAGCCGGCCATCGCCCCGGGTGTATTCGGCCATACGCTCCAGTGGCTTGTCGTCACCGATCTCACCCACCAGGGTGGTGTCCGGGTACTGGTCCATCAGCTGACGCAGGTCCGCCAGGAAATCCAGGTTTTCCGGCTGGCTCAGATCGTACACATGACGCTGGTAGGTATAGGGGTTTACGCCGCTGGCCACGAAGGTCTTGGGCTGATCCGCCGGCACCGGCGGGTTATCCTCCAGGCCCTGGCTGTGATAATAGAAGTTCACCGTATCGAGCCGGAAACCGTCGGTGCCCATATCCAGCCAGAAGCGCATGTTGTCCAGCTGGGCCTGGCGAACGTCCGGATTATGGAAATTCAGGTCTGGCTGGCTGGCCAGGAAGTTGTGCAGGTAATACTGGGCGCGGCGGCTGTCCCAGGTCCAGGCGCTGCCACCGAAGATCGACAACCAGTTGTTCGGCGGCGTGCCGTCCGGTTTCGGATCGGCCCACACGAACCAGTCGGCCTTGGGATTGTCACGGCTCTGGCGGCTTTCCTCGAACCAGGCATGGACGTCGGAGGTGTGGCTCAGCACCTGGTCGATGATGACCTTCAGGCCGAGCCGATGGGCCTCCTTTACCAGGGTCTGGTAGTCGGCCATATCGCCGAACATCGGGTCCACACCGCGATAGTCGGAAACATCGTAACCGAAGTCCTTCATCGGCGAGGTGAAGAACGGCGACAGCCAGATCGCATCCACCTCCAGTGAGGCCACGTAAGGCAGCTTCTCGGTGACGCCCTTGAGGTCACCGATGCCATCCCCGTTGGTGTCCATAAAACTGCGGGGATAGATCTGGTAGATGATGCCACCTTTCCACCATGGCTGGGTCATACAGAAAACTCCTTGATTAACCTTTGACCGCGCCCGCCGTCAGGCCGGACACGATTCGACGTTGAAAAATCAGCACCAGCACCACCAGTGGCACGGTCACGATCACCGAGGCCGCCATCAGGTTGCCCCAGGGCAACTCGTGCTGGGAGCCACCGGTAATCAGGGCAATGGCCACAGGAACCGTGCGCTGATCGTCGGTGAGGGTGAAGGTGAGTGCGAACAGGAATTCGTTCCAGGCGGCGATAAACGCCAGCAACCCGGTGGTGGCCATGGCCGGCCACATCAGCGGAACGAACACCTTGAACAGGGTGGTCAGGGGCGACGCGCCATCCACAATGGCGGCTTCCTCCAGCTCCTTCGGCAGCTGTCGCATGAAGGTGGTCAGGATCCAAACCGTGAATGGCAGCGTGAAAATGGTGTAGGAGAAGATCAGTGCCAGCGGATCGTTGTACAGGTTCATGGCACGGATCACCTCGAACAGGCCGGACAGCACCGCCACCTGGGGGAACATGGAGACCGCGAGCACGATCATCAGCACCGCGCTACGGCCCCGGAACTGCACCCGCCCCAGGGCGTAGGCCGCAGTCAGGCCGAACCCCATGGCAATCAGCACTGTGGCGAAGGACACCAGTACAGAGTTCCAGATGCTCTTTACGAACGAGCCCTGCCCCAGTACCGCCGCGTAGTTGGCAAAGTCGACCGAACTGATCCAGTACTCCACCGTGAACAGCTCCGAGCCACTCTTGAACGAGGTCAGGATCGCGTAATAGAACGGGAATACGGTAAACAGCAGGATCGCCACGAGCAGAATGGTAAACCCGATCTTGCCGGCGATTCTTTTCAGCAAACGGGAGTTCATGCCTCACCTCCGATCTGTTTGCGGCCGAGGTAGAGATAGGTGATGGTCGCCAGCGCAATGATCAGGAACAGCACGGTGGACGCCGCCGAGCCGTAACCCACATCCTGGAACTGCACCAACTGCTGGCGGGCGTAGACCGACATGGACATGGTGTCCTCGCTGTTGGAGGTCAGCACGTAGATGACATCGAACACCCGCAGGGCATCCAGGACCCGGAAGATGATGGCCACCATCAGCGCCGGAGTGATCAGCGGCAGGGTCACCCTGAAGAACACCTTGACCGGATGGATGCCATCCACTTTCGCCGCCTCATAGCAGTCCGAGGGCAGCATCTGCAGGGCCGCCAGGGTCAGCAGGGCCATGAACGGGGTGGTTTTCCAGACATCCACCATGATCACCGCCCACATGGACAGGTCCGCATTGGCGGTCCAGTTCAGGGGCTCGGCGATGATGCCCAGGGTCATCAGCAGGTCATTGATGATTCCGAACTGATCGTGCAGCATCCAGCCCCACATTTTGGCCGAGACGATGGTAGGCACCGCCCAGGGAATCAGCGTGGCAGCACGGATCAACCCGCGGCCCCGGAACTGGGCGTTCAGGGTCAACGCAATGATCAGACCCAGTACCGTTTCCAGGCCCACAGAGACCACCGTAAAGAAAAGGGTGTTCCACACCGACTGCCACCAGGCGGGGTCCGCGAGCACCCCGAACCACATACCGTCGTCGTAGACCAGGTAGTTTTCCAGCCCCACCCAGTTGTATTCACTGATGCTGGCAAAACTGGCATCGGTGAAGCTGAACCAGATAGTGCGCAGCAGGGGCCAGCCCGCCACGGCAGCCAGCACCAGCAGCATGGGGATCAGGAACAGCCATGCCGCACGCAGGCGCTGGCGGTGCACTCTGCTCGGCCGCCGCCGGGCAGGAGACGAAGCGGTCGGCGAGGTGCCGAGCGCTTCGGTTTCTGCGGGTGCCGGGGTTGAATGTGTCATGGCGAGTTACCAGCCCCGACGGCCCAGGCGACGGAGCTCGCGCTCCAGGCCACTCAGTGCCTGCTCCGGTTCCGCCTCACCGGACAGCACGTCGTGCACGCTGTTGAAGAAGGCGTTGGAGACCCGGCCATAGCTTTCACCGGTCACTGACGACGGGCGCGGAACGCCGTTCTTGAAGGTCTCGAACAGCTCCCCGAAGAACGGCACCGCAGCCAGCACTTCCTCGTCCTTGTACAGGGCCGGAATGGTGGGGTTGTAACTGCCTTCGATGGCGCGGCGCTTCTGCTCCTCGTAACTGGTCAGGTAGCGCACCAGATCGGCGGCCAGGGCGGTGTTATCCGAGTATTTCGAGACCGCCAGCTGCCAGCCACCCAGAGTGCCCGCATGACGACCGTCTTCGCCCCCCGTGGGGAGTGCCACCACGCCGACCTTGCCCTTCACCGGGCTATCGGCACTCTGGGCCAGGCTCCAGGCGTAAGGCCAGTTGCGCATGAACAGGGCGTTGCCGGACTGGAAGACGCCACGGGCCTCCTCTTCGGTGTAATTCAGGACACTACGGGGGGAGATGGTGTCGATCCAGGTACTGGCGAGGGCCAGGGCCTCCCGGGCCTGCGGGTTGTTGATGGTGACCTCACCATCGGCATTCACAATGGTGCCACCGTTGTGGCTGGCCACCCATTCCAGGGCATCACAGGTCAGGCCCTCGTAGGCCCGGCCCTGCCAGACAAAGCCCCAGAACTTGTCATTGCCGGCTTCACGTTCCGACTGCATGACCGTCTCGGCGGTTTCGGTGAGCTGCTCCCAGGTTTCCGGCACCGGCTGGTCGTATTTCTCGAGCAGGTCCTTGCGGTAATAGAGCACACCGGCATCGGTAAACCACGGCATGGCCACCAGCCGGCCGTCCACGGTGTTGTTGCGGACCAGGGACTGGAAATGCTTGTCCTCGGCGCCTTCGGTGTACTCCGAAAGATCCACCATGTGGTTGGCCAGCATGCCCGGCCACACCACGTCGATCTGGAACACATCGACATCGCCGGACTGGGCGGCGAGCAACTGCTGATAAAGGGACAGACGCTCGGTAGCCGAGTTCGGGGTGGATACCACCTGCACCTCGTGGCCGGTTTTTTGTTCCCAGGCCCGGGTACCTTCCTCGCATAGCTGTCGTTCAGCGCCCACCGCGCCGCAGGAGATGGTGACAGTCTTGGCCTGCAGGCCGCCAGCCAGCAGGCAGGCAGCCGCACCACCGAGCATCAGGTGCTTGATCGTAAAACGGGACATAATCATTACCTCGTCTTGTTGTTATTCAGCTCAGAACCAGATTTCCATCTGGGTGCCAAAGGTCCACTGACCGCTGGCAAAATCGCTGTCCGCACCCAGGGCATCGCCACCGGCGTATGTGTCCAGCTCATCGTCCCAGGTGGAATAACTGGCAAACACCCGGATCTCCGGACGGTTCCAGAAACCACCAACCTGGGGCTTGAACGTCGGCGCGACCGTGAAACGGCTGTAGTCGCCCTCTACCGCGTTGCGACCGGAATAGCCCATAGGCGTAATATCCATGGTCTGCCAGGAGGCCTCATACTGCATCTCGAAATTGGCATTGAACTCCTGGGCCAGGCGGGCATTGAGGGTCAGCCACTGGTATTCATCACCCTTGATATAACGGTCTTCGCTGGTTTCCGCCAGAATCGCCGGCGCCAGACGCCAGTTGTCACTCAGATAGGTCGTGCCATACACCCCGACGCGGGTGCTGACCGCGTCCTCGTGCAGGTCGCCATCGGCGCCGATATTCTTGGCCTCGGCCCCCAGCCCCTGTCCGTGCATCACCGCAACCTTGAAGTTGCCGTCGGAAACACCGAAGAAACTGTCACCATGGTAGGCCAACATGGTGTGAACGCCGGTCTCGGCGGCCGTGGCATTGCCTTCGACAACGCGCTGGTCGTTGTTCTGGGCCTTCATGCCACTGATCATCCACTGTACGTTGCCGAAGTAATTGTTGGCGGTAAGGATCAGGTTATCGGTGCTGTAGCTCCCTTCCGGGACAAAATCCGTATCCGCGGGAAAGTCGATAAAACTGCGGCCATAGCCCGGATTTCTCATGAGAAGGTAGCGTAAGGAAGGAAGAAGCGGCTGAAAGTGTTATGATTTCAAGCTCCTACACAAAAAACCAACACTAACCGC
>NZ_QNRO01000001.1 GCF_003315345.1 Marinobacter pelagius | reverse complement strand
GATCAACAATTAGCCAATAATAGCCGCACCGGAGCGGTCATGGCGGTAAACCGCCTAGTCTGCGAGACTTGCTGAGTAGCTATGAGAAATCCGGGCTAGCTTTCGCTTTTGCTTTCGCCGGCGCTATCGGACGCCTTGCAGGGCTCGCCCTCGGCACCGGCAACCGGCAAAGTGAAGAAGAATCGGGCGCCGCCATCCTCGGGGCGCTCGAAGCCGATTTCGCCACCTTGAGCCTGGATCAGCGAGCGACAGGTGGCCAGCCCGATTCCCATACCCTCATCCTTGGTGGTGTAGAACGGATGGAACAGCTTCTCTTCGGCCTCTTCCGGCAGGCCGACACCATGGTCCCGAACCTCGACCCGCACACATCTGTTTCCGGCCAGGCGCGCACTGACTTCCACCGGTACCGATGAATCGGCCGAGCGCGTGGCTTCGAGGGCGTTGCGGATCAGGTTGAGGGCTACCTGCTGGACCTGGATCGGGTCGGCCAGAACCTCAGGCAGTTCCTCGTCAACGGTAACTTCGATACCGCCTTCATTGTTGCGCATGTCCACTTCCGCAAACTGACGGGTATCCTCCAGCAGGGCAGGCACCGAAAGCACTTCTTTGCCGGTCGCCGGCTTCTTCATGAACCGACGGATCCGGCGGATGATCTCGCTGGCCCGGTGGGATTGGGCTTCGATCTTGTCGAGAGTTTCCTGCAGCAGGGACAGATCCGGGGATTCCTTGCCCATCATGCGTTTGGCGACCCGGGCATAATTGGTAATCGCGGTCAGCGGCTGATTCACCTCGTGGGCAAAACCGGCGGCCATCTCACCCATGGTGGTCAGGCGCGAGGTATGGGCCAGCTGATCACGCTGTTCCTGGACCAGTTCCCGGGCCTCCTGCAGTTCCCGCTCGCTCTCCAGTTCCGTCGTGATATCCCGGAACACCACCACAGCCCCATGAAGTTCGTCGTTATCCAGCTTGGGCGTGGCGCGGTACTCGGCCGGAAAGCCGGAACCGTCCATGCGTAACATGCGAATATCCCGCTGGCCCTCCGCCTGGCCCTGGCGGCAGGTCATCTGAACCGGCAGTCCGTCCGGGTTGTCCCATGCGGTGGCAAAATGGGCGTCAAAAAAGTTGCGGCCGATCAGCTCGTCAACCGGAACGCCAGCGATCTCGCCCGCAGCCGGATTGGCGAACTCGATGATGCCGTTCTCGTCGAGCCCGTAGATGCCCTCGCTGATGGAATTGAGAATCCGGGCCTGGTCACCCTGCAGCTCCCGGTTGCGGGCCTGCAATTCCCGCTCGAGCCGGATGACGCGGGCATGGGTCTTGACCCGGGCAATGACTTCCTGGGACTGGAAAGGTTTGGAGATGTAATCGGCGCCGCCGAGATTGAAACCCTTGACCTTGGCCTGCAAGTCATCGAGTGCGGACAGGAATACCACGGCACAATCAGCCGTCTGGGGATCGGCCTTGAGGCGCTGGCACACCTCGTAACCGTCCATTTCGGGCATCATGATATCCAGCAGGATCACTTCCGGCTGATGCCGGTGGGCAAGGTCCAGCGCTTTTTCGCCTTCATTGGCAATGAGCAGCCGGTAGCCTTTGTCTTTCAGGGTTTCGTAGAGGACTTTCAGGTTCTGCGGGTTGTCATCAACCAGCAGAACCGTCACCTCGGAGTTCTCGCAGACAGCTTCAGTCATACAAACGTGGCCGGTTAGAAACGTCCGGCTATGATGCCGGTGCCACCCTGGTTAGTCGATAAGGTCCTTTACGGACAAGACCATACGAACCAGATGGGCCAGGGAGTGGGTGCCCATTTTGTGCATGACCCGGGAACGGTGGATCTCCACGGTGCGCTGACTGATCTCCAGCTCGATCGCGATCACCTTGTTCGCCTGACCGGCGATCATCCGGTCCATGATCTCGTGCTCCCGGGGCGTCAGGCTCTTGATACGACGGATGATCTCCTGCTTTTCGTCCAGGGTCTTGCGCTGCTCGAGATCCTGCTCCAGGGCAGCTTCGATCTTTTCCAGCAGGGCTTCCTCGCGGTAGGGCTTCTGAATGAAGTCCACCGCGCCCTCTTTCATGGCGTCTACCGCCATGGGAACATCACCGTGACCGGTGACAAAAATGATCGGCAGGATCGAGTGCTTCTCGTTCAGCTTCTTCTGCAGCTCCATGCCATCCATTCCGGGCATCCGGATATCCAGCACGATACAGCCGGCCATCTTGTCGGAATAATCCTTGAGAAAGGCATTGGCGCTTTCATAGGTTTTCACCGGCTTACCGTCGGATTTCAACAGTAGCTCCAGCGAATCCCGCACCGCCTCGTCATCCTCTACTACGTATACCGTCTGCTGGATATCAGTCATGGGTGTATTCTCTCCTGTCCGTTTTCTTGTCGTTTCCGGTCAGTGAATTGACGGATCCTTATGTTCTTCTTTCGCGTGTTCCTGGCGTTCGTGTTCACGCATTTTCTCAAGCCGTTGCTGGATAATGCCAAAAACACTCTGCTTCGGGTACCGGCCCTTCTTGTCGGCCTTGCCCGCCGGGCGACCCAGCAGCAACGCGATGGCCTCCTCCACGTGGGAAACAGCGTAGACCGCAAATTTGTCTTCCCGGACGGCCTGGACCACTTCGCTGTCGAGCATCAGGTTCTGGACGTTGGTGGCGGGAACGACCACGCCCTGGGTCCCCGTGAGCCCGCCTTTGAGCTGGCAAGTGGCGAAAAACCCTTCGACTTTCTCGTTCACGCCACCGATGGGCTGCACCTCACCGAACTGGTTGACCGAGCCGGTAATAGCCAGGTCCTGCCGCACGGGCACACCGGAAAGCGATGACACCAGCGCGCACAGTTCCGCCAACGACGCGCTGTCCCCCTCCACCTCACCATAGTTCTGTTCAAAGGTGAGACTGGCCGAAAGGTGCATCGGATCCTCCACGGCAAACAGGGAGGACAGCCAGGAGGTGAGAATCATCACGCCCTTGGAATGGAGGTTGCCACCGAGCTTCACATCACGCTCGATATCCATGACCCCGCCATCTCCATAGTAGCAGGTCGCTGTCACCCTGTTGGAAAGACCAAACTCGAAGCCACCGGTGGACAGTACGGACAATGCGTTGACCTGGCCCACGCAGGTGCCCGTGGTGGTGACCAGGGTGGAGCCATCGCGGATTGAATCGTAGAACTGATCCCGGATCCGACTGCTTCGGTAACGGGCACTTTCCAGGGCGCGTTCAACATGCACCTCGGTGATCAGCCGGGCCTTGGCCTGGCGGGCCCAGAAATCCGATTCCCGCAGGAGATTGGCAATGTCGGCCGCATGGAGGGACAGACGATTCTGATGCTCCGCCATGCGGGCGCTGTGCTCGATGATCCGGGCCACCGCCTTGTTGGAGCAGTGCAGCAGCTTTTTCTCCACCACCAGGCTGGCGATGAACTTGGCGTACAGCAACTGGCTGTCGTCGGTGCGGTACATCTCGTTCTCGAAGTCCGCCGTCACCCGGAACAGTTCCGCGAACTCGGAATCGTATTCCTGCAGTAGCAACCAGGTTTCCCGATCGCCGAACAGCACAATCTTCACGTCCAGTGGCACCGCCTCGGGCTCGATGGAAATGGTCCCGGACAGCGTCATCTCGCGCTCCAGGGAGTTGATCTGCAGGGAACGTGAACGCAGTGCCCGCTTCAGACCGTCCCAGACAAAGGGCTGCTCGAGGACCTTGATGGCGTCCATCAGCAGATAGCCCCCGTTGGCCCGGTGCAGGCTGCCCGGCCGGATCAGGGAGAAGTCGGTGAACACGGTGCCCTTGTAGGTGACGTTCTCCACGTAGCCGAACAGGTTGTGATAGGTGGGGTTGTCCTCGACCACCACCGGTACCTCGTTGGTTTTCTGGTGCACCAGCAGGTTGACCAGGTAACGACGCGGCATCTTCTTGTCCAGGGAGGCATAGGCGATGGCCGCCTGTTCGTCGTTGTCCTCCAGGAAGATGTCCAGGTTTTCAACCAGATCGGCACGCACCGCTTCCAGGTACCCGACCACACCGGACAGATCCTTGTACTTCTCGATCAGCTCATCAATCTGGTGACCGGAAATACCCTCCAGAGTCTCCTGGTTCAGCGCCTGCTGCTTCTCGGCGTACTCCTGCTCCCAGTCCGCAATCTTGCGCAGGGCCTGGCGCAGTCTCTTCTCGAGTTTGTTGATAGAATCCTCGAACTTGTCCCGCTGCTCCTGGGTCAGCGCCTGGAAGGTCTCGGCCGTGTGCGGTTCCTCACCGTTCATCGCCACCAGACGATAGCCCCCGGGCGTCGAGACCGTGAGCCGCACCTTCTTGCGCTTGGCCTGAGTAGCCACTTTTTCGAGTTCTTCTTCCTGCTTTTGCGCGTACTCATTCTTGAGCTGTTCGGAGCGTTCCAGAAAGCTGTCACTGTCAAAGGTCTGGGGAATGACCTTGACCAGGCGCGACATCAGCTTTTCCATGTCCTGCTTGAGCTGGGTACCCTTGCCGCCCGGCAACTGCAACAGTTTCGGCACCCGCGGCTCTTCGAAATTGGCGACGTAGCACCAGTCATGGCTCTGTTGCTCGGTATCCACATGATGTTCCAGATAGCGGAGCATCATGGTGCGCTTACCCAGACCGTTACGCCCGACTGCATAGACGTTGTAGCCGCCATGGGGCATTGCCAGTGCGAACCGGACGGCTTCCTGGGCCCGGTTCTGGCCGACAATCTCCGCCAGGGGTTCCAGCTGCCGGGTGGTTTTGAATGGCAGGTCTTTAAGTACGCAGGACTTGTACAGCTGATGCAGAGGCAATGACTTCAATGTGTGTTCCTGTAACAGTCAGAATGCGTTGATGATTTATCATCTGGTATTTGGCCGCCCATTGTAGATTCTGCAGGCCGCCATGTCGCGTTTCGGCTAAAGTTTTAGCGGCCACGGCTCCGGCGGCTTTTGTTAACCAGCGCACAAAACCACATCTGGTCATTTTTCAGCCGCCGATCCCGGCACTAAACTTCTTCACCCGGCCATGGTTCAGGCCGACACAAGACAAGAATCGCAATGGATGCCCAGTTATGACGAATGATTCCGCCGATCGCAGAATCAAGGACCGCTATCCGGCTTCGTGCCTGAGGGTGCGTATGCAGGAACGGGGCTTCTTTGGACGAAGCAGGAATGTCATCGCGGTCAGCTGTCTTGATCTCAACCGCTACGGCATGGCGGTACTATGCCCTCGCCCGATGGCGCCGGGCGCGCGACTGTTTCTCGACCTGCAAGGTAAATACATCAGCGAGTCACGGGTCGGCGCGCGGGTGGTGGATTGCCAGCCGTTCCAGACCGGTTACCGGGTCAGCGTGCAGTTCAGTTATTGCCTCAACAAGAAAGGCTACTCCCGGGCCATGGACAACGCCCTGTCCCGCATCGAGGGCTTCTACAACCGTCTCGCCGGCTAGCCAGACAAGCGCCCTAGATCAGCCCCGCATCCAGACTGGCCGCAACATACATGCCCAGCTCCCGGCACTGCTCCTCGAATTCATCCCGGTATTCCCCGCGGCAGATCAGCGGATCCTGCACCAGTTTCCAGCGAAGGCCGGTAGTGATGCTCTCGATGGCGCGATTGGTACCGGTACCATCGTGGCCGGCGCGGATGTAATAGGCAAAGGGCAAGCCCTGAGTTTTCTCGAGACAGGGATAGTAACTGCGATCAAAAAAGTCTTTCAGCGCGCCACTCATGTAGCCCAGGTTCTCGGTGGTACCCAGGATGATGGCGTCACAGGAGAGGATGTCATCGGGACCGGCCTCCAGCGGTGGTTTGACCACCACCTCGACCGCCTCGATGTCTTCATGACGGGCGCCGTTCTCGACAGCGGCCCGCAGACGGAGGGTATTCGGGGAAGGCGCGTGGGCAACAATGAGCAGTCGCTTCATGGCATCCTCCCCCGACAAACGGAACCTTAGAGCAATTCTCCGTTGGCTTCCGCCGGCGCTTCAGCGGCCGCTTCTTTCTTTTCCGGCTTGGGCATCAGCTTGTCCCGAACCTTGGCCTCGATCTCGTTGGCGATATCCATGTTCTCTTCCAGGAACTTGCAGGCGTTCGCCTTGCCCTGGCCAATCTTGTCGCCGTTGTAGGAGTACCAGGCACCTGACTTGTCCACGAAGCCTTCCTTGACACCCATATCCAGCACTTCGGCCATGTGGTAGATACCCTTGCCGTACATGATCTGGAACTCCGCCTGCTTGAACGGCGGCGATACCTTGTTCTTCACGACCTTGACGCGGGTCTCGTTACCGACCACCTCGTCGCCCTCTTTCACTGAACCAATGCGGCGGATGTCCAGACGCACGGAGGAATAGAATTTCAGGGCGTTACCACCGGTGGTGGTTTCCGGGGAACCGAACATGACGCCGATCTTCATGCGAATCTGGTTGATGAAGATCATCAGGCAGTTGGCGTGCTTGACGTTACCGGTCAGCTTACGCAGTGCCTGAGACATCAGTCGCGCCTGCAGACCAACGTGGCTGTCACCCATTTCACCTTCGATTTCCGCTTTCGGCGTCAGGGCGGCTACGGAGTCAACGATGATGACGTCAACGGCGTTGGAGCGAACCAGCATGTCTGCGATTTCCAGGGCCTGTTCCCCGGTGTCCGGCTGGGACACCAGCAGGTCGTCGACGTTGACACCCAGCTTTTCGGCATAGACCGGATCCAGGGCATGCTCGGCATCCACAAACGCACAGGTTTTGCCGGCCTTCTGGGCTTCAGCAATCACCTGCAGGGTGAGCGTGGTTTTACCGGAGCTCTCCGGACCGTAGATCTCGCAGATTCGACCGTAAGGAAGACCACCAATACCCAGAGCCACGTCCAGCCCCAGGGAGCCGGTGGACACCGCAGGAATGGCTTCACGGGGCTGATCCCCCATCTTCATGACGGCGCCCTTGCCGAACTGGCGTTCAATCTGGCTCAGTGCTGCGCTAAGTGCTTTCTTGCGGTTGTCTTCCATCGGTACAAAACCCCTTGTCGACTGGGCTGCCAGGTCTTTCCAAGGTATTGGCAGCGGAATCCGGAAGGGAAACCACTGTGCTCATCCAGCAGATTCCCTGTATATTTGAACAGTATTAAAACACAAGCGAACGGGGAGACCAACCCCTCATCCCGTGAACCGGATCAAGAAAATTGTCACGCCCCCTCAAGGAAGCCGGTAACTGCCTGCAATGCAAACAAAACCGACTGTCGGCGCACCTCATCCCGGTCACCGTCGAAGTGTTTCACCACGGCCTCGGTCTGGTCCAGACCGCTGCCCCAGGCAAACCAGACCGTCCCCACCGGCTTGTCGGGACTGCCACCACCGGGGCCTGCCACGCCGCTGATCGCCACGGCCACATCCACCCCGGCAGCCTGAACCGCGCCAGCCACCATCTGGCGGACAACCGGCTCACTGACGGCGCCATGCTGCTCCAGGGTATCCGCCGACACCCTGAGCAAGGCCTGTTTGGCGCCGTTGCTGTAGGTCACCAGGCCGGCTATCACATAGGCGGAGGAACCCGCGCGATCGGTGAGCACCTTGGCCACCCAGCCGCCGGTACAGCTCTCTGCCGTAGCAATGGTCCGCCCCTGCTCCTGCAGCAGTTTACCAAGACGATCGCCGGCCTGTTCCAGTTCCTGATCGCTCGCCACCATGATCCACTCCTTCCTGTAAATGGGGATACAAACCCTTCATTTCATCGCCGCCGTTATTTTCTTACAATTCACGGCTTCATCCAAAAGCAAGGCAACCGGACCCATCCATGTCAGTAGCCCAGACCGATCTCTCCAAGCACACCCCGATGATGCAGCAGTACCTGAAAATCAAGGGCGAGCATCCCAATGAGCTGGTGTTCTACCGCATGGGGGATTTCTACGAGCTGTTCTACGAAGACGCCCGAAAGGCCGCAGAATTCCTGGACATAACCCTGACCGCCCGCGGCCAATCCGGTGGCAACCCGATTCCCATGGCCGGTGTGCCGTATCATTCCGCCGAGAGTTACATTGCCCGTCTGGTCCGGGCGGGTCAATCCATTGCCATCTGCGAACAGATTGGCGATCCGGCGACCAGCAAGGGACCGGTGGAGCGGCAGGTGGTGCGGATCGTCACGCCCGGCACCCTGAGTGACGATGCCTTTCTCGAGGACCGGCGCGACAACCTGCTGGTGGCCATCTACAGCCACCGGGAACAGTTCGGATTCGCCTCCCTGGATATTTCCAGCGGGCGTTTTGCGGTCTCGGAACTGGACGGGCTGGAAGCACTCCAGGGCGAACTGCAACGCCTGCGCCCGGCGGAAATCCTGATCAGCGAGGACTTTCCATACGGCGAGATCCTCGAAGGGTTCACCGGCATCCGTCGCCAGGGCCCCTGGCTGTTCGAGGGCGACACGGCTCACCGGGTGATTACCCAGCAGCTGCAGGTGCGCGACCTCACCGGTTTCGGCTGCGAAGACCTGCACCTGGCCATCTGCGCCGCCGGCTGCTTGTTGCAGTACGCGAAGGAAACCCAGCGCACCGCCCTGCCCCATATCCGCAAGCTGACCCGGGAGCGCCGGGAAGAGGCGGTGATCCTCGATGCCACCAGCCGCCGCAACCTGGAAATCGACACCAACCTCATGGGCGGCCACCAGCATACCCTGGCCTGGGTCATGGACCGCACCGCCACCGCCATGGGCGGCCGCGAGCTGCGCCGCTGGCTGAATCGCCCGCTCCGGGACGTGGACGTGGTCCGCCAGCGCCAGCAGGCGGTCTCTGCCTTGCTCGACGGCTTCCATTACGAACCGGTGCACGACCTGCTCAAACAGGTGGGCGACATTGAACGGGTTCTGGCCCGGGTGGCACTGCGATCGGCACGCCCCAGGGACCTGGCCCGGCTCCGGGATGCTTTCCAGACCCTGCCGGACCTCCAGAACGCCCTGAAACCGGTGAATTCCCACCACGTGGTCAAGCTGGCCACCACCATCGGTGAGTATCCGGAGCTGGCCGACCTGCTGGAACGGGCCGTCATCGACAACCCGCCAGTGGTGATCCGCGATGGCGGCGTCATCCGGGAGGGCTTTGATGAGGAGCTGGATGAGCTTCGCAACATCAGCGAGAACGCAGGCCAGTACCTGCTGGATGTGGAGACCCGGGAGAAGGAACGCACCGGCATCAGCACCCTGAAGGTGGGTTACAACCGGGTGCATGGCTACTACATCGAGATCAGCCGGGCGCAATCGGACCAGGCTCCGGCAGACTACATCCGCCGGCAGACCCTGAAAAATGCCGAGCGTTTCATCACCCCGGAACTGAAGGAATTCGAGGACAAGGCCCTGAGCGCCAAGAGCCGGGCACTGGCCCGGGAAAAGGCCCTTTACGACGAAGTGCTGGAAAGCGTCGCCGAGCAGCTGGCACCGCTGCAGGATGCCGCCCAGGCCCTGTCGGAGCTGGATGTGCTGAGCAACTTCGCCGAACGGGCAACCTCCCTGCGTTTTGCCGCGCCGGAATTCACCGACCAGCCGGGTTTCGACATCGAGGAAGGCCGGCATCCGGTGGTCGAGCAGCTACTGGACGAACCGTTTGTGCCCAACGATCTCCTGATGGATACCAAACGGCGAATGCTGGTCATTACCGGCCCGAACATGGGCGGTAAGTCCACCTACATGCGTCAGGCGGCCCTGATTGCCCTGCTGGCCTACACCGGCAGCTTCGTGCCCGCCAACCGGGCGGTGCTCGGACCGGTGGACCGCATCTTCACCCGCATGGGCTCCTCCGATGACATTGCCGGTGGCCGCTCTACTTTCATGGTGGAGATGACCGAAACCGCCAACATCCTGCACAACGCTACCGAGCACAGCCTGGCACTGATGGACGAAGTGGGCCGGGGCACCAGCACCTTTGACGGGCTGTCCCTGGCCTGGGCCACCGCCGAGCACCTGGCGAAGAACATCCGCTGCTATACCCTGTTCGCAACCCACTACTTCGAACTGACCCAGCTGGCTGATGATCTGGAGCATGCCGTCAACGTGCACCTGACCGCCACCGAACACGACGACAGCATCGTCTTCCTTCACAATGTTCATGATGGCCCCGCCAGCCAGAGCTACGGCCTGCAGGTCGCCCAACTGGCGGGCGTGCCCCAGGATGTCATCCGCAATGCCAAGGCGCAGCTGAGCCATCTCGAGGGCAGTGCCACACCCAGTACCCCTGTGACTGACCGGGTACCGGAGCAGCCCGAGTCCGGCCATTCCGGGAGCCCGGCCAAAGCCAGGCAGACGGTGAGCGAACCTGTGCTCCAGGGGGATATGTTTGCCAGCCTCGAGCCCAGCGCCGTGGAAGAAGCACTCAATAAGCTGGACCTCGATGACCTGACGCCGCGAGAGGCCCTGAACCGGCTTTACGAGCTGAGGGAGTTAATGAATAAATAACAGGAAAATTGCGCGGAAATGACCTATGTAATAAGGATATAGCAGGCGAAGGCTTGCCCCTTCAGGGACCGCTCCCTACAATATCGCGCACTAAATTATAAGGTAGGGGCTCGCACTATCCGGCTCCTGATGAGACTGAACACTCTACGACCAGGGATCTGACTATGGCTTTTATCGTTACTGATAACTGCATCAAGTGCAAATACACGGACTGCGTGGAAGTCTGCCCCGTGGACTGCTTCTATGAAGGCCCGAACTTTCTGGTAATCGACCCGGACGAGTGCATCGACTGCGCGCTGTGTGAGCCCGAGTGCCCGGCCGAAGCGATCTTCTCCGAGGACGAGCTTCCGGCGGATCAGGTCCAGTTCGTGGAAATCAATGCCGATCTGGCCGCCAAGTGGCCGAACATCACCGAGAAGAAAGATCCTCTGCCGGACGCCGAGGAATGGGACGGCAAGCCCGACAAACTGCAGTATCTGGAGCGCTGAGTTCCGGTTACGGATCGAAAAGGGAAGCCGCGGTTTCCCTTTTTTATGGGTCGGTGGCTGTCGCTTTGCTCAGGTGGTTGCGAGCTTTGCGCCCATGGCCACGAAGAACCCGCCGGTGAGGGTATTGAGTGCCCGGCTCAGCCGCGCACTGGCCCGCAGGTGGCGAAAGGTGGCCACGATCCAGGCCAGCCCGCATTGCCACACCATGGCCAGGACGAAATGCAGGGCCGCCAAGACCAGCGACTGCTGGAAGGCGTTACCCGCCGGATCCACGAACTGGGGAAGCAACGCCATATAGAACAGCGCGGTCTTGGGATTCAGGATGTTCGAGAGCAATCCTTCCCGCAGTGACACGGCCATGCTGGCACTTCGCGCTTCCCGGACCTGGACCAGGGCGGTTTCCACCCTGCCCCGGAACGCCTGGCGCAGGGAACCGATGCCAAGCCACACCAGGTACAGGGCACCGAGCCACTTCAGGGCGTTGAAGGCCCACGCCGTCTCCACCAACAGTATGGAGATACCCAGCGCGGAGAGTGTGGCGTGGATGAACAGCCCGCTACAGATACCCACGCTGGTGACACAACCGTCTTTCAGGCCACCCCGCCCGGTATTGCGCAACACCAGCAAGGTGTCCACGCCCGGCGTGATGGTCAGCAAGGTTATGGCAATCAGATAGGTCCAGATCAGGTCAGGAAACACGCTACCCCCAATTTACCGGGGCTTGTCGCTACTCCTCCCCGGCCAGTAGTTTCTTCGCCGCCGCAGAACGATAGAACGAGGAAAGCCTGCGCCGCACAAGGGCCTCAAGATAGCCCTCTTCCCGCAGGACGTCCATAACCGGAATCCCGTAGGCCTCGATTTCGGTGCGAATCACCTCGCGGGTGACCCCCACATCATTCAGCAGGTCTGTCACCGGCCGGTCGCCATATTTCGCAAACAGGTGCTCCACCACGGCCCGGGCACAGCCTTCAAAGTACCCGGTCTTGCGGAACTGCAACCAGAACTCATAGCCAAGGACCACGAACTCCTGCAATTCGACGTCACCCAATCCTTCACGAAGCTCAGCGATGGTCTTGTCTTCCACCGCCACCCAGGCGGCCATCACGCTGTCCCGCAGTTCGTCATCGCTGAGCGCCCGGTGCAGGAACGCCTCGCTGCGTGCGATCAGGCCGGGCAGGCTGTCCGCGAGCCAGGCCTTGATGCGCCGCTCGAAAGTCTCGTCCAGGCCCGGCACCGCCCGGTTGGCCACCTTCTTGCCAAACTTCATCATGGAGCCCACCCCGGGTACGGAGCGGGCGATCAGGTTGTCTTCGTAAAGGTAGTTGACCAGCCCGTGATAGACCACATTGGACACCAGTTCCTGGTAGACCGGATGGGCCATGATCTCGCTGATGACCCGTTCCCGCTGCTGGCGCAGCTCAAGAGCCTCCTCCAGGAATCCGGTGGCCTGCTCCCGGGAGATGATTTCCCCCAGCGTGGTTTCGGCCTGGACCGGCGAGTTCATGACCTCCGTCGCCATCTCGGCCGCCAGCTCGGGGATGCCGGCATCCAGCTCCATGTCGACGACGACGCGCTCGATCACGCCCATCACCTGATCAATGCCGGCTACCCGGTTCAGGGTGATCCGTCCGGCATGGTCCAGCAGCTCGTCCAGCTCCCGCTCGAGGAATTTCTTCAATTTGGCCCCCTTCAGGGCAGCCATCTCATGGCGGACATGCTCTTCGTACAGCCTTTCGGCCAGAGTGCCAGCGGACTTGGTCATGATAGGTTCAATCCTTGTGGGCGATGGAAACAGCAACCCCGAGGCTAACACGAAGCCAGCCTCCGGGGGTTTGCCCAAACTACGGAATCACGGATGCGGACAGGCCAAGCAGCTGAGGAAGCATCGACAGGACCGTGCCCGCAGTTACTGGAAATCGTTGAAGGTATGAGGGTCTGCCGCCAGGGCGAGACACAGGCTGCCCGGACCGACGTAGATACTGCTGGTGATCCCCATCTGGGACAGCAGCAACTCCACGCCGTTGCGCTCACAGGCATCCCGCAACCGGTTCAGGCCGGGCAGGTCTTCGATTTCGGTCCAGGTCAGCCCGCAGGAGAGGCTGACGTAAGGCGTCAGCAGGCCGGCATCGACCCGCGCCGCCGCGTAGTTCATGACTTTCTCCACGGCCACGTCAAAGTTCCGGGTTTTCGCCACCGGTTGGCCCTCGGCGCCCTGCCCGAAAATCACCGGCGTGATGTTGAGTGCCTTGCCCAGGAAGGCGACAAGGGCCGAGATGCTCTTGTCGCCGCGGCGGCGGGCACGCTCTCGGATGTAGTGCAGATCCCTGGGGATGACGCAGGTGTAGATCTTGTCGGTGAAAGACTCCACCTCATGGCGCAGGGCGTTCTTGGAGAGTTTCTGGCCGATCAATCTCAGGGTATGGGCCGCAAGCAGCCCCTGGCCGGCAAAAATCTGCTTGCTATCGATCACCCGCATGGAGAATTTGCCGTCCCGGCCGGCGGCTGCCCGGGCCTTCTCGTAGCTGGCCAGCACACTGTTCATCGCCTTGGTGGCGTTCTCGAAAATCAGGCTGCGGCTTCGCGTGACGGTTTCACAAATGGCAACGTCGAACTGGGTGACGATTTTCTCCATGAACAGGTCATGGATCTGTTCCTCGGTGAAGGCCTGGGTCTCGGCATGATGGCCTTTCTGCAGCAGCCCGCTCTGGTAGAACTCCTGGGTGCGTACCGGGTCGTGTTCGTCGATGTAGGTCTGGCCGTCGATGACAGCAGTCACGGGGAGGATAAAGAGGTCGTGCTTGCGACTGAACTCATAGGGCAGATCACACGCGGAATCAACGATCAAACCTACTCGCATGGTGAGACTCTCCAGCTGCGGACGATTCCTCGACGGGAACGCCCTTTATTTTATCGTTATTTTGAGTCGCCAAGTTTTACATAAGCGGGGCGGAATTTCAGCACCCGCTCAATTCGGCACACCCAGACCTTCCAGTTCCCGCAGGTTTTCGGCCAGCAGCCGCCGGTTGTCCTGTTGCCAGGGGTGGAAGTCCTTGCGCAGGTAGGCCAGGAACTCGGGTAGGCACTGGCGAATGACCCCGGGCTTGCCCCACAGGAAATTGAGCCCGCCCAGCCAGGTCCGGACACTCCAGAGCTTGCCGTCGGTGCGCAGCAGGCTGCAGGTATTCAGGAAGGTGTACTTGCAGAAATTCCAGGTCACGAACAGGAACACGATCCGGCGCAGCCGCTCATTGCCCACGCAGGCCCGGTAGACATCGAATGCGACGGACTTGTGCTCGGTTTCCTCGATGGCATGCCAGCGCCAGAGCTGCTTCATGGCAGGCGTGGCGCCCTCCATCCACTCCGGGTTCTTCAGGATCGCATTGGCCAGGACCGCGGTGTAGTGCTCGGCGCCGCAGGTGCCCGCCAGCTGCCGGCTCGGGGGCAACTTTCCTACCCACTCCATGTGCTTCAGGAAGCGCCGGTCAATTGCATCAATGTCATAGCCACGGGACTTCAGTGCCTCGTTGTAGCTCTTGTGCTCGCGGCTGTGCAGAGCCTCCTGACCGATAAAGCCCCGGATCTCCTGCTTGAGCTTGGGATCGTCAATCCGGTCCCGATACAGGCGCACGGCATTGATGAACTGCTGCTCGCCATCGGGAAACTGTAGCGACAATGCATTGAAAAAGGCGGTGCGGAAGGCGTCGTTGCCATGCCAGAAGGATTTCAGATCCTCGCTGACATCGAAATGGATGTGCCGGGGTGAGACAGACACCCCTTCCGGGGTCGAGCTGACTGACATGGTGGCCTCCTGTTGTCGGGAATGTTTTTGTTATGCAATCAACAACGGACAAAACGTAACCAGAGGCTCAGTGTAAACCCGATCACGAAACCGACGGAAGGTATCCGGGCAAAATAACTGACACTTTGTCATTAAATGACAAAGCGCCGACAGCCGAAGAGAACAAAAAAGGGAGGCATGGCCATGCCGATACCTCCCAAGGACACACAGAGGGAATAACTGTCTGCGCCGGGCTGGCGCAGACGGTCAGCAGATCAGTCCAGCTCTTTGGCCTGATCCCGCAGCACGAACTTCTGGATCTTGCCCGTGGAGGTCTTGGGCAGCTCCGTGAAGACGACCGTTTTCGGTACCTTGAAGCGGGCCAGATGCTCGCGGCAGAAGGTGATAATCTCTTCTTCGCTGACCTCGCCGGCTTCCGGCTTCAGGGTAATGAACGCGCAGGGAGTCTCGCCCCACTTCTCGTCCGGACGGGCAACCACCGCAGCTTCCAGCACAGCCGGATGGCGGTACAGGGTATCTTCCACCTCGATGGTGGAGATGTTCTCTCCTCCGGAGATGATGATGTCCTTCAGGCGGTCCTTGATTTCCAGGTAACCGTCCTCGTGCCACACCGCCAGGTCACCGGTGTGGAACCAGCCACCACGGAAGGCCTCTTCGGTGGCGCTCGGGTTCTTCAGGTAACCCTTCATCACGGTGTTGCCGCGCAGGAAGATCTCGCCGATGGTCTTGCCGTCTTTGGGCACCGGTTCCATGGTGTTGGGATCACCGACCATGGTGCCGGCCAGGGTATGGTAGCGAACGCCCTGGCGTGCCTTTTTCCGGGCACGGTCATGCAGCGGCAGCTCATCCCACTCGGACTTCCAGGCACACACAGTTACCGGGCCGTACACTTCAGTCAGGCCGTAAACGTGGGTCACCTTGATGCCCATTTCTTCTACCGCCCCGATCACCTGGGCGGGGGGCGCCGCACCGGCGGTCATGGATTTCACCTCGTGATCAATCCCGGCCTTGGCGGCTGCCGGCGCATTGAGCAGCGCATTCAGAACGATCGGCGCGCCGCACATGTGGGTGACCTGGTGATCGCGGATCAGCTGCAGGATTTTCTCCGGGTCCACCCGGCGCAGGCAAACATGGGTGCCGGCCATGGCGGTAACGGTCCAGGGGAAACACCAACCGTTGCAATGGAACATCGGCAGGGTCCACAGATAGACCGGATGCATGTCCATGGACCAGACGGCCTGGTTACCCAGGGCATTGAGGTAAGCCCCGCGGTGGTGATAGACCACGCCCTTGGGGTTGCCGGTGGTACCGGAGGTGTAGTTCAGGGAAACCGCGTCCCACTCGTTTTCGGGGAAGTTCCACTGGAACTGCGGGTCACCCTCCTGCAGGAACGCCTCGTAATCGAGATCGCTGACCTGCACGCCCTCACCGTATTCCGGGTCATCCACATCAATGACCAGCGGCTTGTGCTCCAGGTGACGAATGGCATCCTTGATGACCTGACCGAACTCGCGATCCGCGATCACCACCTTGGCTTCTCCATGCTCGAGCATGAAAGCGATGGCGTCAGCGTCCAGGCGCACGTTCAGGGTATTGAGCACGGCGCCGATCATGGGCACGCCGAAGTGGCATTCCACCATCGCAGGGATATTCGGCAGCATCACGGCGACGGTATCCCCACGACCGATCCCGCGCCCCTGCAGGGCCGAGGCCAGGCGACGGCAGCGCTCATAGGTTTGTGCCCAGTTGTAACGAATCGCGCCGTGAATGATGGCCGGGTATTCCGGATAAACACTCGCGGTGCGCTCGATGAAATCAATCGGCGACTGGACGGCGTAGTTGGCATCGACGGGCGCCAGGCCCTGGTCAAAAATCGAGGTCATAACGGGTTCCTCTTGGAGCTCTGTTGTTCTTATGGCGTATTCAGGAAAATCGCTAATCTGGCTATAATTCACGCTGGTCAAAATGGTATTTGATGGGACAAATACTAGAAACTACACCAAGGTATTATAGTGCAATTACTATAACAACGATGATATGACCGATTTTCCCCCTGATACGGTATTTAGTTTGCCGAACGCCGACCCGCAACCCGGTCTGGTCCTTGATAGGCACTCTGCCCTGCTGAAGGCCAGTCGCAGCGCTATCGACCTGGTGAGCAGTGCCGGCCTTGAAAGCGCGGTGGACCTGCTCCCGGTCAATACGCAGGCCCTGGTGCATTCCTCCCTGCAGCAGAACCGGGCCATCGAGAATGTCGAATCCCGGATACCCGGCCATATCCTGCTCTGGACGCTGATACCCGATCAGGCCAGCAACCAGGTCTTGCTCCGGGGCCGGGATGCCACCGAGGAAGTTCGCACCCGGGAGCAGGCGGTGCAGTCCAACCGCCTGTACCGGCTGATTACCGAGAACACCACCGATCTGATTTCCCGTCACGCCCCGGACGGCCGGTTCATCGATGCAACACCGGCATCATGGCGATTGCTCGGCTACTGGCCCGAGGAGCTGCGGGGCAAGCCGTTGGAAGAGGTGTTCCGGGGCGATCACGTGGTCGAGCAGCTGGTGGAAGCCCGTAACCACCTGCGGGACGATGGCTACGCCACCCTGACCCTGGAGATCCTGCACCGGGACGGCAGCAAGCGCTGGTTCGAGATCGCCAGCCGCGCCATCCGCGAGACCTACACCGGTGCGGTGGTGGAAGTCATCAGCGTGTCACGGGACATCACCGCCCGGGTGGAATCCGAGGAAAACAGCCGGCGACTGGCGGACGAACTGGCCCATGCCGCACGACTGGCAACCCTGGGCGAACTGGCCTCCAGTATCGCCCACGAGATGAACCAGCCACTGGCCACCATCGTGAACTTTGCCAGTGCCAGCCAGCGCTATCTGAAGAACGCCCAAACCAATCCGGAATGCCTGGACCGGGTGGACGATGGCCTGCAAAAGATCGTGCACCACGCCAACCGGGCTTCGGAAGTTATCAAGCGGCTCCGGGCTTTCCTGCGCAAGGGCCAGAAACGAACTGCACCCATTTCCCTCAACGACGTGGTCAGCAATGTGGCCCGACTTTGCCAGTGGGAAGCCGACAAGAGCCGGGTCAGGATCCGGGAGCGCCTGTCTGACGCCGCTCCGGTCATCACTGCCGATCCGGTATTGCTTGAGCAGGTCCTGATCAACCTTATCCGTAACGGTATTGAAGCGACGGTCGAGGCCCGGAAGGCAGACAGCGCGGATCAGGCAAACCCGGCCGAGATCATACTGACCACCCGTATCAATGAACGCAACGAGACCCTGATCGAAGTCACCGACCAGGGCGACGGGCTGGGCGAGCAGGAAATTCGCCAGATGTTCCAGCCCTTTTACACCAGCAAGCCCCAGGGTCTGGGCCTTGGCCTGTCCATGAGCCGCTCCATTATCGAAGGCTTTGGCGGCTTCCTGGATGCCAGGCCGGCGAAGACCGGTGGCCTTACCCTCACCTGCCGCTTCCCCGCCAGCGGAAACAAGAACAAGACTGCAACAACGGAGATTTCCCGGAATGACTGAATCACCCAGTAACCCGCCCACCACCGTCTACGTGGTCGACGACGACGCCGGCATGCTCGAGTCGACCCAGTGGCTGCTCGAGTCAGTGGGGCTGCGGGTCGAGGCCTACAGCGATGGCCGCAAGTTCCTCGATGCGGTGGGGCAGACCAACGCCGGCTGTGTCGTGCTGGATGTGCGGATGCCCGGGCTTGGCGGCCTCAACGTGCAGGAAGAGCTGCAGAAACGGGGGCTGGAGGTGCCCATCATTTTCGTGTCCGGCCACGCGGATGTACCCATCGTGGTCCGGGCCTTCAAATCCGGCGCCTTTGATTTCATCGAGAAACCGTTCAACGAGCAGCTGCTGCTCGACAGCGTCCAGCAGGCGCTCCAGGAGCGCCAGAGCGGCCAGCGTTTCCACGGCAATGCCCGCACCGAGGCACTGATCGATACCCTCACCCGGCGGGAACGGGATGTCTTCCTGCCGCTGGCCCAGGGCTACACCAGCCGTGAGATCGCCGATCAGCTGGGAGTCAGTGTCAAGACCATCGACCTGTACCGGGCCCGGGTCATGAAACGCCTGGGCGCCGAACGACTTCCGGACGTGACCGGCATCGCCATTGCGGCGGGCCTGGTTGATCCACTGGATCTGCGCCGCGACCGTTAGCGGCCTATCTCCTCGTGGACCAGTGCACCTAGCCTGGCGACGGCCTTTTCGATGGTGCCGGTCCAGGGATTTCCGCCGTTCAGGCGCAGGCAGTTATCGAACTTGTTGGTGGTGGAGAACATCAGGCCGGGCGCCACGTTGATGTTCTCCGCCCTTGCCCGCTGGTACACCTCCGTTCCGGATACCCCCTCCGGTAGCTGCACCCAGAGTACAAACCCGCCCTGGGGCCGACTCACCGCGGTGCCTTCCGGGAACGAGCGGGCCACCGCCGAGCGCATGCGCTCGGTCGCTTCCCGGTAGTGCTGCCGCGCTGACCGCAGGTACCGATCATAGCCGCCCTGCTCCAGAAAGTGGGCGACCGCCAGCTGGGGAATCGAGGAGGTCGCAAGGTTCACGAAATACTTGTGCTGGCCATGTGGCGGCCAGGGATCATCCAGCCCAGGCGCAGGCCCGGGGAAATGGTCTTGGAAAACGAACTGCAATAGATCACGTTGTCAGCCCGGTCGAACGCCTTGGCGGGCCGGGGCCGCTCACCGGTGTGGTACAGGTCGCCGTAGATATCATCCTCGATCAGAGGCACATCGGCCGCCGCCAGCATGGACACCAGCTGCTTCTTGCGCTCATCGGACATGCGCGCCCCCATGGGATTGCTGTGGTTGGTCACCACCACACAGGCCTTCAGGGGCCACTGTTCCAAGGCCAACTCAAGGCCCTCGAGGCTCAGGCCTTCCGAGGGATGGGTGGGAATTTCAATAACTCGCAGTCCCACCACTTCCAGCGCCTGGAGAATACCGGGAAACGACGGCGACTCCACCGCCACGATGTCCCCCGGCTGGGTCACCGCCCGCAGGGCCAGAATGATGGCTTCCTGGGCGCCGTTGGTTGCCAGGATATCGTCCGGCGTCACCGGCACGCCGATTGCCGCCATGCGCTGGGCAATCTGGCGGCGGAACGATTCCTTGCCGGGAAAGGCATAATCCAGGGTTTCCAGGCCCCGACGTGCCGCCCACAGCGTGCTCTGCTGGATCTGCCGTACAGGCAGGTAATCCGGGTGAGGAATCGCGGTGGCCAGCGGCACCATGCGTTTCTGCTCATCCGCACACAGATCCAGGGTCATTTCCCGCGCGGTCACCGGGACCGGCCGGCTCCGGTGCTTTGGCATCCTGGGCTCCGGCACATCCTGGACCGGCAGGCGCACGAAATAGCCGCTGCGCTCCCGGGCTTCCAGGTATCCCCGTGCCTCCAGGGTCTGGTGGGCCTGCAATACCGTCGAAATCGACACTCCGAACTGCCGGCTCAATACCCGTACACCGGGCAACCGGTCGCCTTGCCGGTACACCCCTTCCTGGATCAGCGCCTGCAGCTGATCCGCCACCTGGCTGTATAGAACGCCCATGCGGTCTCCCTCCTGCCTTGTATCTCCCTTGTTATTGCACCAGACCTGTCCGGCAATGGGGCAGTACAGATCGGCAGCAAATGAATCGGTACAGACTGGTGTGAGACTCATCTGTACCGATTCAAAAACAGATTAACTGAATCTGTTATGCCTGTCAGCGAAGCAGGACAATGATGACAAGCTCATAGAAGAAGGAGTTTCACCATGGGATCCGCCACTGTTCCTGCACGGCACTCAGCCGTTCCTGTCCTGCTCCCGGACATCCCTGCCTCTACCCGCAAGGATCTACTGGGACTGGCATCACCCACCCTGCCCCTGGGCACTATCCGGCCGGAGGTCACCCGGAAATGGCTGGAAGACCTCGGGTTCACCATCCACCGGGCAAGCCACGGGCACAGGATTCTGACACTCGGCCGCCCCACGCCTGAGGTGCACCTGTACAGCGAGGGCGAACTGGAACAGTTTGCCAGATACAAGGCCCATGATTACGCTGGACGCACACTCGAGGAGAAAAACCGATGATGCACCCGATCTTCCAGGTCGATGCTTTCACCGACCGTGTTTTCGGCGGCAATCCGGCCGCTGTCATGCCTCTGGACCAATGGTTGCCGGATGACACCCTCCGGGCCCTGGCGATGGAAAACAACCTGTCCGAAACCGCCTTCCTGGTCCGGCTGCCCGAGACGGATGAAGCCGACTTCCACATCCGCTGGTTCACGCCCACGGTGGAGGTGCCCCTCTGCGGTCATGCCACGCTGGCCAGCGCCTGGGTCATCTTCAACAAGCTGGACTGGGCCAGGGAGAAAATCATCCTGCAGTCAAAGAGCGGCCATCTGGGCGTTCGCAGGGACAAGGACTGGCTCGTGCTCGACTTCCCCAACCTGGCCTTCGAGGAGCGCCAGACACCCGACATCATCCACGAGGCCCTCGAGAGCGCACCGGAGACCGCGTTCTACGTGCCCAACGACACCAACTACATGGTGGTGCTGGAAAACGAAGCGGCGGTCCGGTCGGCCGAGCCCGATCTCCGCAAGCTCAAGTCCCTCGGCAACCAGGGGCTGATCATCACCGCCCGGGGCGAGAGCTGCGACTTTGTCAGCCGCTATTTTGCCCCCGGCGCGGGTATCGACGAGGACCCGGTGACCGGCTCCATCCACAGCGTGCTTGTACCCTACTGGGCAAGCCAGCTGGGCAAATCGTCCCTTGAGGCGCGGCAGCTGTCAGCCCGGGGCGGCCTGTTGCGCTGTGAACTGAAGGGCGAGCGCATCGATATCGCCGGCCAGGCCGCGTTCTACATGGAAGGTTCCGTACACCTGCCCTGAGACTGATATACTGCCCGCCGTTCACTCACACCGGCGGGCAGTAATGACAGCATCCTCGGCATCCCACTACGACGTAATCATCATTGGCGCCGGTGCCGCCGGGCTCATGTGCGCCGCCACCGCGGGCTACCGGGGGCGCCGGGTACTAGTGATCGACCACGCCAACAAGCCCGGGAAAAAGATCCTGATGTCCGGCGGTGGGCGCTGCAATTTCACCAACCTGAACAGCACGCCGGCCAATTTCCTGTCTGATAACCCGCACTACTGCATTTCTGCGCTGAAGCGTTATACCCCTCAGGATTTCCTGGAACTGGTGGATCGCCACGGTATCGAACACGAGGAGAAAGCCCCGGGGCAGCTGTTCTGCCGGGACAGCGCCAAGGACATCCTGAACCTGCTGCTGACCGAGTGTGAATGGGCCGGGGCCGAAATCCGGCTGAAGACGTCCGTTACTTCCGTCAATGAGACAGATGCGGGCTACCACCTGAAAACCGGCAGTGGCGCACTGACTTGCGAATCCCTGGTAATTGCCACCGGCGGGCTCTCGATCCCGACCATGGGCGCCACCGCCTTCGGCTACGAGATCGCCCGGCAATTCGGCCTGGAAGTGCTCCCCACCCGCGCCGGGCTGGTACCCTTCACGCTCCAGCCGGAGCTGAAAACCCAGCTGGCGCCGCTGGCCGGAATCAGCAGCCCGGTGGACGCCGAGTGCAACCGCCAGCACTTTCGCGAACCCATGCTGGTCACCCATCGGGGGCTGAGCGGCCCGGCCATGCTGCAGATTTCCAGTTACTGGTTTCCGGGCGACGACATCAGCATTAACCTGCTGCCGACCCGACGGATCGAGGACGACCTGATGGGTCTGCGCAAGCAAAAACCCCGCACCACCGTCGCCCAGTATCTGGCCGAGTACCTGCCGAAACGCTTTGCCAGCGCTTTCAACGAGCTCCACGGCTGGACCGGCCCGCTACAGGAGTACAAGAACGCCGATATCGAAACCGTCGCCCAAACCCTGGGAGACTGGACCATCAAGCCGGCGGGCACCGAGGGCTACCGAACAGCCGAAGTCACCCTGGGTGGCATCGACACCCGCCAACTCTCATCCAAGACCATGGCGGTCCTGGACCGGCCGAACCTGTACTTCATCGGGGAAGTGGTGGATGTCACCGGCCATCTGGGCGGCCACAATTTCCAGTGGGCCTGGGCGTCCGGCGTTGCCGCCGGGAATGTGACCTGAGGGCCGGCCATCAGGGCACAGAAGTGCGAATCAGCGCAGGATAACCAGGGGCTTCTGTGCCGTCTTGAGCATGGTTGTGGTGGTGCTGCCCACCAGGAACTGACGAATACGCGAGTGGCCGTAAGCCCCCATCACCAGGATGTCGATATCGTGCTCTTCCTGGTATTGATGCAGGGCCGGTTCAACATCGCCGGCACGGATCGCGAGGGTAATCTCGCTCTCCAGTCCCGAGAGCATGCTTTCCGCCTTTTTCAGCTGCTCCCACCGATCGCTGGTATCGGGGCCGACCATCACCAGGTGCAACGGCATGCCCTTCAATACCGGGCTGCCCGCCAACAGTTCGACACCCTTGAAGGCCGTCGCGCTGCCATCGAACGCCAGCATTGCACTCCTGGGCTCGGTATATTCATCCGGCACCAGCAGAATGGGCCGATGGACACTGCGGATCACCGTCTCCAGCTGGCTGCCGATGTGAATGTCCCGGTCTGAACTGCTCTCGCCATGCAGCCCCATGACCAGCAAGCGGGTCTGGTTCTCCAGTGCCAGCAGGGATTCGGTGAGCTCGTCATGCCGTTGGCGCTTGGTCACGTCGGTAATGCCGGCCTCTTTGACACGCTGCTCAGCCTCGTCCAGCAAGTGGTGGCCGTGCTCCAACGCAAGCTTTGCCCGTTTGCGATCCAGATCTGCCAGCTCATCCAGCAGGTGCTCCCGGCTACCGAGGCCGATGCTGCCGGCAAGGTCCGGCTCCGCCGGATAACGTTCCTGATCCAGAACATGCAGGAGTAACAGGGGCGCATCCATGTGCCGCCCTGCCCAGGCTGCGTAATCACACACTGCCGGTGCCGCGCGGGAGCCATCAATACAGGCCACTACATTCAACATGTCTACCTCGCCTTCGGAATCGTTATGATCGTTTTTGTGTCCGTTTCATGCCAATGACCACCTTATCTGCCGCCTGTTCGAAGTCAAACAAATCCCGGCATTTATCAGGAGAGACATGAGCAACATCAACAGAACCTCCGGGCGGGTTTGCAAACACCTGCCATTACAGTAAAACTCTTGAAAAAGGCCCGTCGAATTAATCCCCAGCGACAGCAAAATCCGGAGTTTCTGCCCAGACATGGATGACGTAGCGAGCCAGTTCATCACGTCCAACCAGACCATCATCAACCTTGCGGTTGCCCTGCTCCTCGGTGCCATTATTGGCCTGGAACGGGGCTGGGATGCCCGGGAGCAGAAGTCCGGAGAGCGCATCGCCGGCATCCGGACCTTTGCCCTTATCGGCTTGCTTGGTGGCGTCTCCGGCGTACTGGCACGGGAGATCACCGAATGGGCCTTCCCGGTCCTGCTGGTCTGTGTCGTGGCCATGGCCATTGTTGCCTACAGCGAACGGCTGGAGCACATCCGCAACTTCAGCATCACAGGCATGGTCGGCATGGTGCTGACGTTTTGTTTCGGCACCATCGCCGTGGTCGTGGACCCGGTCATGGCGACAGCAGCGGCTGTGGTTACTGCCATCATTCTGGACAACAAGGAGGAGATTCACGGCTGGGTCAACAAACTCAAGGCCCACGAACTGGATGCGGCCCTGAAACTGCTGCTGATTTCCGTCGTGATGCTGCCTCTGCTTCCGAATGAAGCCATGGGGCCCGGAGGGGTGCTGAACCCCCGAGAAATCTGGTGGATGGTGGTAATGATTGCCTCCATCTCCTTTGTCGGCTATTTCGCAATCCGGGTGGCAGGCGCCCGCAAGGGCATCCTCTTTACCAGCCTGTTTGCCGGGCTCAGTTCGTCCACTGCACTGACCCTGCATTTCGCCCGGCAGTCGGCCCGTAATCCGGAACTGAGCCCGCAGTTTGCCACCGGTATCCTGATTGCCTGCGGCACCATGTTTCCCCGCATCCTGGTGTACTGCTTTGTCATCAACCGCGATCTGCTGCCGCTGCTGATCTGGCCGGTTGTGATCATGACAGCCCTGCTTTATGGTCCGGCCCTGCTCATCTGGCGCCGCAACTCGGAAAAACTGAAAGTCTCCCAGCCGACCCTGAACCAAAACCCGCTGGACCTGACCTCGGCCCTGGTGTTCGGCATGCTGCTGACCGCCATTCTCCTGCTTGGTGAATTCCTCAAGAACTGGCTGGGCAATGCCGGTATTTATCTGCTGGCGGCCAGCTCCGGTGTCGCCGATGTCGATGCCATCACCCTGTCACTCACCCGCATGTCCAACGACTCCCTGGCGATGGGCACTGCTGTTGTCGGGATCGTCCTGGCCGCTGCCGTCAACAACCTGGTGAAATCAGGCATGGCCTGGGGCATCGGTAACCGCCGGACCGGACTGCTCGTAGGCGGGCCGATGGTGGTCTCCCTGGTGGCTGGCCTGGCGGTTGCGTGGTTTCAGTAGCCGGGCGGAGGTTAACCGGCCTTCCGGAACGTCAGGTTGTACCGGTGGGCGCCGGTCAGGGGGTGATCACCCGCTTTCAGGGTCAGGACTCCGTGATAGTGGCGCCGGGCCGGGCCACCCCAGACCACCACATCACCATGGGCGAGCGGCACTCGCACCGGCCGGTCATTGCGCCGCGGCCCACCAAATTGAAAGACAATGGGCAGACCCAGCGACACCGACACAATCGGCTGGCTGAAATCCCGCTCGTCCCGGTCCTGATGCAAACCCATTTTCGCCCCCGGCTGGTAGCGGTTGATCAGGCAGGCATCCGGCACGAAATTCTCGAACCCTGCCTCCGCCGCTGCCTCTGATGCGAGCTTCAGAAACAGCTCCGGCATTCGGGGCCAGGCCTGCCCGGTGACCGGATCCCGGGGTTCGTAGCGATAACCCCGCCGATCGGTGACCCAGCCAAACTCACCACAACAGGTCATCGCGGCAGACATAGTATGGCCCCCCGGAGTTTCCATGTGGCGGAACGGCGACTGTGAGGCGACCAAATCAATGGCGGCCATTAATCCCTGCCCCACCTCACCTGCAAATCCCCTGAGTATAACCGCGCCTTCGGCAATGGTTTCCCGGCGTGGTTCAACGCCCTCGCCATCAAACAGATCAAGTGTCATAACTTACGACTTTGTATGGAAAAACCGGAAAGTTCCGACTAAACAGTCTACCCTTTTAACCGGGTTTTCAAGTAAGGATGAACGATGTACGTCAAGAGCCAGTCGGCCCAGATTTCCCTGGCTTTACTGATTGCCTCGGCGATTACCTCCGGCATGCTGGTGCTTGCCCTGGTGCTTCTCGGGCAGAGTTTCCATGGCATGGAGAGCGCCAAGGTCTCGGCGGCCAGCGCTACCGCAAGGCAGCTGGCGGTCAGTGTCGATGACCGTATCAATGCCATCACCGCCCCACCCTCAACGGCCCTCGCCGTTCTGAGCCATGATCCCCTGGCCACGAGCCTGACCAACGACGAGCGAATTGAACGCCTCGACGTACTGGCCGACATACTGCAAAGCAGCGACATTGTCAGTGCTGTCTATGCCGGCTGGGGCGACGGGGATTTCTTCCTGCTGCGCAAGGTTCGCAGTTCCGGCGCCCTGCAGTTCCCGGATGCGCCTGACGGCACCCACTTCCTGCTGCAGACCGTCACCCGGGAAGCCGGCACGGTTACCGGCGAGTGGCAGTTCTACGATGCCGGGATAGAACTGATCGCTCGCAGACAGGTGCCCAACTACACCTTTGACCCGAGAACGCGACCCTGGTTCGAGGCGGCAGCAGACTCCCCCAAGACCGAGCTTTCCGCTCCCTATGTGTTCTTCACCACCCAGGAAACCGGCCTCACGCTCTCGCACCGCAGCAGCGACTTCGGCACCGGAGCCGGTTCGGCCGTGTTCGGCATCGATGTCACCGTCACCGACCTGAGCAGTCATCTGAACGAGCTGCGCCAGACACCAGGCACCCGCATTGCGATCGTCAACCAGCAGGGCCAGGTGCTCGCCGATTCTTCCGGCCGGACGGAAGCAGGTAACGTCATCTCAACGGTACTGGACCAGGGTGGACAGCCGGTAGCCGGAACGCCGGTCCGCCTTTTCAATGCAGAAGACAAGACCTGGTATGGCATTCGGGAACCGCTGAACGCTCTGGCGGACGAACAGCTCCAGGTGGCCGTGGCCATTCCCTCGGACGAATTGCTGGCCGATGTCTGGGCCGCGCTGACCCGGCAAACCCTGATCGCCGGGGGCATTGGTATCGCTCTGCTCGTTGTCGCTTGGTTCCTTGGCCGGCGCGTAGGGCGCCCCCTGGAGAGGCTGACCGAACAGGTTGGCAGGCTGTCCCGTTTCCGGTTCGATACCCAGGTTCGCTCGGACTCCCACATCCGCGAAGCCCATCAGCTGGGCGTGGCGCTGGACGACATGTCCAGCACCATCCGCAGCTTCCAGAACATTGCCTCGGTCCTGAACCGGGGCCAGGATCTGAACCAGCTGCTGCAGGATATCCTCGAACAGATCATCCACATCGTCGGCCAGGAGCGCGGTGGCATCTACCTGTTCAGCAAACAGGAGCAGGAGCTGCGCCTGGCCGTGGACCAGCACTCCGAACTCCCTGACCGCATTGAAAACATCAACACCAGCATCGACGACAGCGACCTGATTCGTAAACTACGTCAGCATATCGGCGGCCATCCTGTGTTCGCGATCCTGCGTAACCGCAGGAAAAAACTGGTGGGCGTGCTGGTGATCGAAATGGAGCACGGAGAACACACCCACCTCAGCGATGACCTCATCGTCTTTGTCGATGAGATCGCCGGCTCCGCCGCCGTGGCCATCGAGACACGGGAGTTGCTGGAAAGCCAGCAGGCCCTGCTGGAAGGCATCATCCGGCTGGTGGCCAATGCCATCGACGCCAAATCCCCGTATACCGGCGGGCACTGCGAACGGGTTCCGAAACTGGCGCAGATGATCCTGGCGGAAGCCGAGGCCAGCAACGAAGGCCAGTTTGCCGGTTTCTCCATGAGCGATGACGAACGCCATGAATTCGAACTGGCGGCCTGGCTCCACGACTGCGGCAAGATCACCAGCCCGGAATACGTGGTGGACAAGGCGGTGAAGCTGGAAACCCTACACAATCGCATTCACGAGATCCGCACCCGCTTCGAGGTACTGCACAGGGACGCCGAGATCACCTACCTGCAGGCGATCCTTGAGGGCGAGAATGAGGCCGTTGCCCGCGAGCAGCGTGACCGCACCCGGTCCCGGCTGCAGGAAGAGTTTGCCTTCCTGGCCCGGGCCAACAAGGGTGGCGAATCCATGAGTCACCAGGACATCGAACGCATCCGGGCCATTGGCCAACAGACCTGGCAAAGACATTTAAGCGACCGCCTGGGCCTGTCCACCGATGAACAGCAAAGACTGGCTGATGTCCCCGAACCACCCCTGCCCGTCACGGAGCACCTGCTGGCCGATAAGCCCGAGCATCTCCAGCCCTGGGGCGATCACCGCCCGCCGGTTGAGAAGGACGATCCCCGCAATGTCTGGGGTTTTGACATGAAACTGCCCGAGTATGCCTATAACCGGGGCGAAATCCACAACCTGACGGTGGCAAAGGGCACCCTCACCGCTGAGGAGCGCTTCAAGATCAACGAGCACATCGTGCAGACCATCTGCATGCTCGACGCCCTGCCCCTGCCCGACCGGCTGGCTAATGTGCCCCGTCTTGCCGGCACTCACCATGAACGGATGGATGGCCAGGGCTATCCCTGCGGCCTGACCGCCGAGCAGATGGGTATCCCGGAACGCATCATGGCCGTGGCGGATGTGTTCGAGGCACTGACCGCCGTCGACCGCCCGTATAAGGAAGGCAAGACCCTGACCCAGGCGCTGGCTATCATGGCCGGCATGGTGAATAACGGCCACATCGATCGCGAGACCTTTGAGCTGTTTGTGCGCTCCGGCACCTACCGGCGCTATGGTGAGCAACACCTTCTACCGGAACAGATCGATGAGGTGGATGAAAGCCAGTTCATGAATCGGAACTGAAAAACACGTATATTCTCAAGTCGTATTTTCGCTGGACCAAGGACAACCTGATGCTGTTTGCAATCATTATCGGCGGCCTGATTGGCTATGCATTCGGAAAATTCACCGGATTTCTTATCGGTGCCGCCATCGGCGCGTTTCTGTTCAACCGCGCCAAGGCCCGCCTGATCGGGAAACTTCAGAACATCCAGAGTGGATTCCTGGAGTCGGTGTTCGCAGTGATGGGGGCGCTGTGCAAGGCTGACGGCGTGGTCACCCGGGACGAGATCCAGATGGCCGAGTCCATGTTCGCGCGGTTCCGGCTCAATCATAAGCAGCGGGAAGCCGCCAAACAGGCCTTCAACCGGGGCAAATCAGAGGGTTTTGACCTGGATGCCGAGCTGGACCGGTTCATGCGGGTTAGTGCCCGCCAACCGGCCCTGCTGCAGATGTTTCTCCAGGTACAGGTGTCCGCGGTGGCTGCCGACGGCGTGGTCCATCCGGAAGAGCACCAGATGCTTGTGCGTATTGCCCGCCGGCTGGGACTGCCGGAGAGCCAGGTCGACCAGCTGGAAGCCATGCTGCGCGGTGCCCATGCCGGCCAGGCGGGCGCCGGCCAGCGCTCCACCAGCGACCAGCTCGACGATGCCTACAAGGCACTGGGCGTATCACCGTCCGCCAGTGACGAGGAAATCAAGAAGGTCTACCGCAAACTGATGAGTGAAAACCATCCGGACAAACTCGCCGGCAAGGGTTTGCCCGAAAGCATGCGGGAAATGGCCGAGGAACGGACCCGCGAGATCAGCCATGCCTACGATGTGATCAAGGAGGCCCGCAAGAAAGCCGGTTAACCCTCAGAACCAGCGAGGCACCCGGCTCCGGTACTGCTCGTAGGCTTCGCCGAATTGCCGTGCCAGAGCCTTCTCCTCTTCCCTCGCCTGCCTCATGATCACCGTGACCCCGGTAATCAGGCAAACCAGGGAAAAGACGCTGGGCAATGCCAGAAAGAAACCCAGCTGGCCGGTGATGACGGCCAGGAACAACGGATTGCGGCTGCGGGCAAACGGGCCCTGCGTGATGAGTTTCTGGCGCCCTTCCCCGGCGTCAATGCCGGAGCGCCAGTCCTCATGCATGTAGGCCTGCAGGTAGTTTATGCCGGCAAAGGACACCAGCAGCAACAGCATTCCCACCAGCAACACCGGCCAATGGTACAGCGGGCCAAACACTCCCAACCACGGATCAATGTCCGCAAACATCCGCACCACGCACACGCCGAGGATAGCCGCACGGAACAGGTTGAAGGTATGGCGGTGCCACCAGGGCGCGGAGCCACGCTTGCCATAACTAATATGGGAAAACTTGAGCCGGTCATAGAGCCCGAGCGTCCGGCCGGCGAATTGCAGGCCGATCATCAGGAAAAAGATGCCCAGGAAATGCCTGACCAGCGGTTCGATAAGATCCATCAGGTGCGCTTAATGCAGAATTGATCTGCAAGCTTATTATCTGAAACCACTGATGAAAAGTGTCTTTTTACTACCTGAAATGACATGTCGTCACGTTAGGGATTGGGATAGAGTTGCAGAAGAATTCTCAAGGAGCTTATCCCATGTCCAGCCCAGACCTGCCAGAGAGTGTCCACGCCTTCTCCGCTGACGCCCTGGGGCATGACGACGCCACTGGCATCGCGCAACGACTCCGCCGCCGGGAAGTCTCCAATGCCGAGGTAACCGAAGCGGCGATCCGACGGGCCCGGCTGGTCGAGCCAGAGCTGCATGGCGTAGTGGCGGAAAACTATGATCTGGCCCTGGAAGCGGCCAGGCGTCTGGACAATGAACGCCCGGGCGGCAATCCAGGGTTCTTCCGGGGCGTGCCCACCTTCATCAAGGACAACCTCAACGTGGCCGGGCTACCCACCCGACACGGCTCGGCCGCCATCCCCGACAACACCGCAAAGGACACCAGCCCTTTTGCCCAGCAGCTGCTGGTTCAGGGTTATGTCTGCCTTGGCAAGAGCTCCCTGCCCGAGTTCGGATTCAACGCCACAACGGAGCCGGCCCACGCCGAACCGACCCGCAATCCCTGGAATCTGGCTTACTCCACAGGCGCTTCCTCGGGTGGCTCCGCCGCCCTGGTGGCTGCCGGCGTGGTGCCGATGGCCCACGCCAATGACGGAGGCGGTTCGATCCGCATCCCCGCTGCCTGCTGTGGCCTGGTGGGACTCAAGCCCACCCGGGGCCGGCTGGTGGACAACGATGCGGTTCATTCCCTGCCCATCAACATCATCAGCGATGGCATTGTCAGCCGTTCGGTACGGGACACCGCGAATTTCCTGGCCGAGGCCGAACTCTGGTTCCGAAACCCGAAACTGCCTCGCGTAGGTCGGGTTGACGGACCCTCCGGCCGAAAGTTGCGAATCGGACTGGTGGTCGATTCGATCAATGGCCACCGGACCGACGATGTAACCCGGAACACCGTGGAGGACACCGCCCAACGGCTGGAACGCCTGGGCCATCAGGTGGTCCCCGTTGCCGTGCCGGTGCCTGAGAGCTTCCCGGATGATTTTGCCCTGTACTGGGCCCTCCTTGCCTTCGGAGTGAAGGCCAACGGCCACAAACTGCTCAACCCGGCCTTCGACAAGCGCAAGGTGGATGGCCTCACCAATGGCCTGGCGACGATGTTCAAACGTAACTTCTGGGGTTTACCCGGTGCCCTGTGGCGGCTCAGGCGCTCGGCGAAGGATTATGCCCGGGCCATGGACGGCTATGATGCGGTACTGACTCCGGTGCTGGGCCACACCACGCCGCCCCTGGGCCATCTGAGCCCCGATGTGCCCTTCGAGACCCTGTTCGACCGGCTCACCCGATACGTCAACTTCACCCCTCTGGCCAATGCCACCGGTGCACCGGCCATTTCACTGCCGGCGGGGCTGACGGAGGACAACTTGCCGGTGTCGGTCCAGTTGATGGGCAGGCACGGCGGGGAAGCCACCTTGCTGGACCTTGCCTTTGCCCTTGAAACGGAGCAGCCCTGGCCGGGACTCTGGCAGCAGGCTCAGCAGGTTCAGGCGGAAGGAACCGCGTCGGCCGGAGGGTAACGGAAGCCCGGGAATATCGACATCACCTGCAGAAAACTCTGTTCAAGCGGAGCCTCGAAAATCATCAGATTGCCGGTCACCGGGTGGGCAAAACCCATCCGGGTGGCTGCCAGCATCAGCCGACCTTCCCCGAAACGCTCGGCAAAATAACGGTTGTGACGCCCGCGCCCGTGGTTGGCATCGCCAATGATGGGATGACTGATGTGCTTCATGTGCCGGCGCAGCTGGTGCTTGCGGCCGGTTTCCGGGTACAGCTCCACCATGGCGTAGCGGCTGGACGGATATTTCTCGATGGCAACCGGAATCTCGGCGGTGGCCAGGGTTCGGTAGCGTGTCCGTGCCTCCCGGACCGGCTGTTCCTGTCCTTTCAGCCGCCGGTCTTCCGGCTCTTCCCGCAGCGGGTGATCAATCTCGCCCTCGCCGGGTGGCCAGCCACGAACCATGGCCAGGTAGGTCTTGCCCACTTCCCCGGACATCATGGCCAGGCCGAGGCTGCGGGCGGTGTCAGGATCCCGCGCAAACACCAGGACCCCCGACGTAGGCCGGTCCAGACGATGCACCGGATAGACATGCTCGCCCCCGTTCAGCGAGCGCGCGTACTGCAGGGCAAACTCGGTTTCATGTTTGTCGATCGGGCTTCGGTGCACAAGAAGGCCAGCAGGTTTGTGGACCACCAGCAGCTGTTCGTCACGGTACAGTTCCAGGAGCGGGTTGCCTTTGGTCATGGCTCTACCCCGCCTCCGGCTGCAACCGGCCGGTGATCTGGCGCACCTTCCGCCCGGTTTTCTCACCCAGTACCAGCAGGGAGGGTGTCAGCAGCAAGGTCAGGATGGTGGCGAAACCCAGGCCTCCGGCAATGGCGCTGGAGAGCTGAGTCCACCACTGGGTGGACGGCGCACCAAGGCCCAGGGACGGGCTGAGCAGATCGACGTTAATGCCCAGCACCATGGGCATCAGGCCCAGAACCGTCGTGATCGCAGTCAGCAGGACCGGCCGTAAACGCAGGCAGCCCGTTTCCAGTGCCGATTCATAGGGTGACAACCCGTCCCGACGCATCTGGTTGTAAGTGTCGATCAGGATGATGTTGTTGTTCACCACGATGCCCGCCAGGGCAATGATCCCCATCCCCACCATCACGATGCCGAACGGTTGGCCATTGAGCAGCAACCCGATCAGGACACCGGCAGTAGACAGGACGATGGCCGAGAGGATCAGGAAGGTCTGGTACAGGGAATTGAACTGGGTCACCAGGATCAGCAGCATCAGGCCGATGGCGACCAGGAACGCCGTGGTCAGGAACGACGCCGCCTGCTGCTGGTCCTCGCTCTCCCCGGCGAACGCAACGGTGACGTTCTCCGGGGGTTCTGGCATCTGTTCCTGCAACACCCGTAGCATTTCATCCACCTGGCGGCCCGGCGCCAGGTCAGACTTGATGGTTACCGTTCGCTGACCGTCAACCCGTACGATGCTGCCGGTCTTGTTCCCGGGTTCGAGCGTGACGAATTGCGAGAGCGGCACCTGGCCCCGGGGGGTATTGATGGTCTGGCGCTGTAACTGATCCAGTTCCCTCCAGTTGTTGGGGACCCGCACGGCAATGTCCACCTCGTCCCGGACGTCCTCGGGGCGATAGGTCGCCAGCACCAGGCCGTTGGTAACCAGGCGCACGGCACTGCCGATACTGAGCACGTCGGTGCCAAAGCGCGCCGCCGCTTCCCGATCCACTTTCAGTTGCCATTCAATGCCCGGCAGGCTGCGGTCGTCCTCGATTTCCACGAACCCGTCCAGGGTACGCATGCGTTCCTCGACGGCATCCACAAAACCGTTGAGCTGGGCGGAATCACGACTGCTGACCTGGATCTCGATCGGCTTGCCCTCGGCCGGCCCGCCCTCCTGTTTGCGGAACTCCAGCTCGACGCCGGGGATATCGGCCGTCCGTTCCCGGAAATCCTCCAGAATCGCGCTGGCAGGCCGTCGGGTGAACCAGTCGGTGAACTGGAACTGCAACACCCCGATGACATCCGGCGCCATCCGGGTATTGTTACTGAGCATGGAGCGGGCGTAGAGCGCCTTCACCTCGGGCATCCCCTGAAGACGCTGCTCAACCTGCCGGACAATAGCGTCGCGCTCCCAGACCGAGAGATCGCCCCGGGCCCGAACCTGCACCTGGGCCGAATCCGGCTCCACACTGGGGAAGAATTCCACGCCGTGGTTGAAGCGGGCGTAGGCGGCGTAGATCACCACGATCACGGCCAGCACGCCCACCAGCGTAAGCCCTGGAAATTGCAGCAGACGGGACAACACCAGCCGGTACCCGGCCATCATACGGCCATCGGCATGGGACGCACGGGCCCGGCGCCCGCCACTGACGCTCCCGAGCACCGGCAGGAAGACCAGAGCCATGGCCAGGGACGCGCTCAGGCAGATGATCACGGTGATCGGCAGGAACTTCATGAACTCGCCCACCACGCCCGGCCAGAACAACAGCGGTACGAATACCGCCAGGGTGGTCGCGGTGGAGGCAATGATCGGCCAGGCCATGCGGCTTGCTGCCTCGGCCCAGGCGGAGCGCACGGTGCCACCTTCAGACAGGTTCCGGTCCGCCAGCTCGGACACCACGATTGCACCATCCACCAGCATCCCAGCCACCAGAATCAGGCTGAACAGCACCACGATATTCAGCGTCAACCCCATGCCCCAGATCACCAGGATTCCAGTCAGGAAGGCACCGGGAATGGTCAGCCCGACCAGAAGCGCCGAGCGCGGGCCCATGGCCGCAATCACCACGATGATCACCAGCACGATGGCCGTCAGCACGTTGTTGAGCAGGTCCGAGAGAATGTCCTGCACCTCGTCCGACTGATCCATGATGTAACGGATATCCAGGCTCTCAGGCAAACGCGGGCGGGCCTGCTCGATCAGTTCCCGGACCTGGTCCACGGTTTCGATGATGTTGGCCCCGGAACGTTTTGAAACCTCCAGCACCAGTGCCGGCTCCCCGTTGATCCGGGCAAAGCCGGTGGGGTCCTTGAAGGTGCGCTGAAGCATGGCGACATCGCCGAAGGTCACCACCGTGTCTCCGTCCACTTTCACCGGCATGGACATGACATCCTCGATGTTCTCGATCACGCCCGGAACTTTAAGGGCCATGCGTCCGTTACCGGTATCGAGGGAACCTGCCGCCACCAACTGGTTGTTCCGGGCGACCAGAGAGGCCAGCCGGTCAAAATCAATGCCGTAGCTCTCCAGCACCTGGGGATCCACCACAACTTCCAGCTGGTCTTCCCGGTCGCCACCGATCTCCACTTCCAGTACCTCGGGAATGGCTTCAATGGCGTCCTGCAGCCGGCGGGCAATGGTGATCAGCTCCCGTTCGGACAACGGCCCGGACAGGCCCACCGAGAGCACCGGGAACAGGGACACATTGATCTCGTTCACCCGCGGCTCGTCGGCTTCCTCGGGCAGTTTGGTCCGCGCGGTATCCACCTTCTCCCGGACATCCTGCAGTGCCATGTCCGGATCGAAGCCGGCATCGAACTCCAGCATCACCGAGGCATGGCCCTCGGAGGCGGTGCTGCGCATCTCCTTGATGCCTTCCAATGACCGCAGCTCCTGTTCCATCGGGCGCACCAGCAGGCGCTCGGCGTCTTCCGGACTGATGCCGTCCAGGGTCATGGAGACGTAAATGATCGGGATGGTGACATCCGGATTGGCTTCCTTGGGGATGGTGTTGAACGCCGCGATGCCGCCAAGTATCAGGAACAACAGGGTCAGCAGCGTCGTCCTGCTCCGGTCCATCGCTGCAAAGATCAGTGCCCGCATACCGATCAGCCCCTGTTACCCGAACGTTCCACCGGATTGACTTGCTCACCTTCACTGACAAAGCCGGCACCGCGGGTGATGAGACGGATCTCGTCAGGCAAACCGGTCACCCAGGCGCCCTCGGTGGAGACACTGAGCAATCGGACGGTTTCAAAGACCACCCGGTTATTCTCATCCACATATTTGACGCCCGGACGGCCGTCATCGCCAAGGCTGAGATGGGCCGGAGAAATGAAAAGGGCTTTCACTTCCGGCAGGGCAATCCGCAGGCTCGCGCTGCCACCGGCGACCCGCTTCAGATCCGGGTTCTCCACGGCGATCTCCACCGCGAAACTCCGGGTCTCGGGGTTGGCCGCGCTGGCCACAAAGGTCACCACGCCCTGGAGCTGGCCACCGTCCAGCAGATCAATCCGGACCGGCTGCCCGACGGCAATCTGGCTGACCGACTGCTGCGGAATCTGGCCGGTCGCTTTCAGACGGTCGATACGCACCAGCTCGAAAAGCGGTGATCCGACTTGCACCAGGGTACCGGGGTCCACGTGCCGGGCATTGATGATGCCCTTGAAGGGAGCCTCGGGAGTCAGGTACTCCACGGCCAGGCGGGCTGCAGTCAGTTCCGCACGGGCGGCGGCGAGTTCGCTTTCCAGACCCAGCAGCTGCGATTGCGAGGTAAAGTTTTCCGACCGCAGCTTGCGCGCCGCCACCAGATCCGCTTCGAGCTTTTCCACCCTCGACTGCCAACGTGTGACCATTGCCAGACGGCCATCGTCGGAGATCTGCGCCAGAACCTGCCCATCGCTCACGGTTTGCCCGAGATCGGCGGTCACCTTCTCGACAGTCCCCGCCACGCGGGCATTCAGACTGACGGAGAACCAGGGCTCAAGCTGCCCCTGGAGGCGGAGTCCGGGCTCGTGCAGGCGAGCCTGCAGTGTATCCACCTGGACACTTGTCAGCTCCGCCTCCGGATCCGGCTGCCGCTCGGGCGCCTGGTCCGATGAGACTTTGACTTCGCCGGTCATCATCCAGATAACAAGAAGAACCACCACCAGCAGGGATAACCCGAGGGACCCCCATCTTGCTTTCGTCATTGAATGCTCGCTGTGCCTGAAAACGGTGAACAGGTAAACGGAATGGGAAACCTTGTGCCAGCCTTACGAAAAAACCGGCAATTAACGGTTGCATCCGATCAAAAACGTGGGGTAGATTCTACACAGAATCCTTTTACGAATTCAGAGCAGACTGTCGATTTCATGAATCTCAACGCAGTGATTGTCCTTGTGAAGCTTGTCCTGGTGGTCGTGGTACCGTCCGGGGGCTTCTGCGTGGACAAGCGGGTGAGATAGCGACAAACCTGACAAGACACCAGAAACCCCCGGCACCGAAAGGTCCCGGGGGTTTCTTTTTTGCGGCAAAGAAAAAAAGGGAAAAACGACCATGAACGGCGCACAGCACATTCTTGAAGCGTTCCACCGCCACAACGTCAGCACGGTTTTCGGGTATCCGGGCGGCTGCATCATGCCGCTATACGACGCGCTGGTGGACGATGTGGGTGTGGAACACGTGCTGTGTCGCCATGAACAGGCCTGCGCCCTGGCCGCCGACGGCTACGCCCGGGCCAGCGGCAAGCTGGGCGTCTGCATTGCCACCTCGGGGCCCGGTGCCACCAACCTGATCACCGGCGTTGCCAACGCCCACCGGGATTCCATTCCGATGCTGGTGATCACCGGCCAGGTACCCTCCGGTCTGATCGGCACCGACGCCTTCCAGGAAACCGACGTTCTGGGCATGACCCTGGGCATCGTCAAGCACAGTTACCTGGTTGACGACGCGGACACCCTGCCCGCGATCATGGAAGAGGCGATCGAACTGGCCCAGAGTGGCCGGCCGGGGCCGGTGTGGATTGATATTCCCAAGGACCTGTTGCTGACCGAAGTGGCCGACGCGCCCTTCTCTCAGCCCGAGTCCTGTGAAGCAGCCTGCCCGGACCTGACTGAAGCCGTGGCCATGCTGCACTCCGCACGCAAGCCGCTGCTCTACAGCGGCGGCGGCATCAGCCTGGCCCACGCCGAGGACAGCTTCCGTGCTTTTGCCGAAACATCGGCCCTGCCGGCGGTTGTGACCCTCAAGGGCATCGGCAACCCGGGCAAACACAATCCCTACAACCTGGGCATGCTGGGCATGCACGGCTCCCGGGCTGCCAACCGGGCCGTCGATGAGTGCGACCTGCTGCTGGTCATCGGCGCCCGCCTGGACGACCGGGCCACCGGCAAACTGGACGGCTTCGCCCCGAACGCAAAGATGATCCACATCGATGCCGATGCTGCCGAAATCAACAAGCTGCGTCCGGCCGACCTGGCCGTCCGCGGGGACCTGAATGCCATCCTGGGAGAGTTGACCAGCGCCCTGGAGAGCAAACCGCTGGCCATCAGTGACTGGCAGAAGCAATGCCGCACCTGGCACACCACCGGTGGCTTCCACGCCGCCGACAACGAAGAGCCCCTGGCCCCGATCACCGGCCCGGCCTTCATCCGCCAGCTCTCACGCATCGCCCCGGACGACACCGTCATTGCCTGTGACGTTGGCCAGCATCAGATGTGGGTGGCACAGCACTATGAGTTCGATCACCCGCGCCACCACCTCACCAGCGGTGGGTTGGGCACCATGGGCTTCGGCCTGCCCGCGGCCATCGGCGCCCAGTTCGCGGACCGCAACAGCACGGTGATCAACGTCACCGGCGACGGCTCGTTCATGATGAACGCCCAGGAACTGGCCACCATCCGCCGCTACAACCTGCCGCTGAAACTGATCATCATGGATAACCAGTGCCTGGGCATGGTCCGCCAGCAACAGGAGCTGTTCTACGACAACCGGGAAAGCCAGATAAACCTGGACGACAACCCCGACTTCGTCGCCATGGCCCGCGCCTTCGACATCCCGGCCCTGCACATCGAACGCACCGACCAGATCCGCCGCGGCATCGAGACTATCCTGGCCTACAACGGCCCGATGCTGCTGCACGTGGCTATCAGCCGTGAAGACAACGTCTGGCCCATCGTTAAACCCGGCGCCAGCAACACCGACATGATCGACGAAACCCGACGTCCGTCCAAAGCCAGCAAGGAGCAAGTTGCATGAACCCGCAAAGCCAGCCTTCAACACCCAGCTATACCATTAACTGCCGGATGACCCAGGAGGCCGCGGCCCTGGAGCGGCTCTGCCAGGTGGTCCGCATCCGCGGGTTCCGGATTGCCACCATGGCCGTGGAGACTGCCGGCGAGCACCTCGACATTGCCCTCACACTGGAGGGCACACGGCCCATTGCCATGTTGCAGTCACAGCTGGAGAAGCTTCATACGGTTGCCGAGGTTGCCCTCGCTTCGGGATCTTTGGCACGGTCTCGTTCGGCCTGAGTTGGGAGTGGCGTTCGCTCTAGCCTGAGGTTTGGCGGGCAGGTACGGGGGTGGGGGTATCTTTTCTTCGGGGAAAACAACTCGCTGCGCTCAGACATCTTTTCCCTGTCAGAAAAGATACCCCCACCCCCTACCGACGGGCAGAAACGATATTTCCGGAGTGGAAGGAAAACGAAACGTCTTTAAGCCGGTGAACCCGTGTTGCACGTCGGCGCGGGGTGGTAGGTGGATTTTTCGCCGGAAAAAGGTGTCTGAGCGAAGCGAGTTCTTTTTCCAAGAAAAACTCCACCTGCCACCCCGCAAGCCCGCCCCCAAACCACCAGTCTGGGAGCGGAACCAGGTTCACTGAAAACTACCCGCCGATCACCAGGCCTTATACGGTAGGAACTTCCCGTTCATGGTGACCACAACTCGGTCACCCTTGGGGTTCTCCTCCTTCTCGATATCCATGGTGAAATCGATGGCGCTCATGATGCCGTCGCCGAACTTCTCGTGGATGAGTTCCTTCATGGTGTCTCCGTAGACACCGACAATTTCATACAGACGGTAGATCAGCGGATCCTGCGGGATGGCGCTGTCCCAGGCCTTCTTTGGACACACCTGCAGGGCTTCCGCTACCGGCTTGTCGAGGCCGAGGGTTTCACACAGCGCGAAGGCCTTGTCTTCGGTGAGGCTGTTCATACCCAGGGCGGCCGAGGTGGTGAACACCGGGGACATGCCGATGGCCTCGGCGATGGCTTCCCAGGTCATGCCCTTGGAGACTTTGGCTTCCAGGATTTTGGCGGTCATCAGTTCTTTGTTCATCATGTCGATTTCCTCTTTTGGCTCTTGATTTCAGGCATTCACCGCGCGAGCGGCAGTTTCGGATTCGGTTTCAGATTCAGCAGACGCTGGTGTGGACTGGGTAACGCCTTTGGCGAGCTCGACGACTTTCGGGCTACCGTCTTTTTCCGGCAGCGCCGACCCGCTTCGGTTGACCAGGAAGTCCACCAGGTAGTCCCGGGTCTTGTGGTAGGCCGGGTTCTGGAAGATGGTGGCCCGGGCCCGCGGGTGGTGGATGTCCACTTTCACGCTTTCGGCGATGCGGGCATTGGGGCCGTTGGACATCAGAAAGATCCGGTCGGAGAGCAGGATGGCTTCGTCCACATCGTGGGTGATCATGAACACGGTCTGGCGGGTTTCTTCCCAGATCTTGACCAGTTCGTCCTGAATCACGCCCCGGGTCAGCGCATCCAGCGCCCCGAAGGGTTCGTCCAGCAGCAGGAGTTCCGGTTGGGTGGCGAAGGCCCGGGCGATACTGACCCGCTGGCGCATGCCGCCGGAAAGCTGGGACGGTTTGCGGTTGAGGGCGTGGTCCAGGCCTACCATTTTCAGGTAGCGTTCGCTGTGCACCTTCACCTTTTCCTTGGACCACTTGGGCCAACGGGCCTGAACAGCAAACACGATGTTGTTCAGGGCTGTTTTCCAGGGCAGCAGGCTGTAGTTCTGGAACACCACACCGCGCTCCAGGCCCGGCCCTTTCACTTCCTTGCCGTTCATCACCACGTTGCCGGCGCTGGCCTCGTCCAGGCCTGCCAGTACGTTCAGGATGGTGGATTTACCGCAACCGGAGTGGCCGATGATGCAGACGAACTCGCCTTTCTCCAGGGCAAAGCGGATATCCTCGAAGACGGTCAGCTCACCGCCCTGGCCGTCCGGGTACACCTTGGACAGACCATCTACTTCCAGGAATGATTTACTCATAACAGGTCTCCATTCGGAGGATTGAGGCCGGCACCGGTTTGCCCGGTGCCGGACTGCTCATTCTTTGTATTCCACCAGTTTCTGGGCCTTGCCCAGGGCCAGGTCCAGCAGCATGCCCACCACCCCGATCATCAGGATGGAGAAGATCACACTGGCCAGGTCCAGATTGTTCCACTCGTTCCACACGTAGTAGCCGATGCCGGTGCCGCCCACGAGCATTTCCGCCGCCACGATGACCAGCCAGGCAATGCCAATGGAGATGCGCATACCAGTCAGGATGGTGGGTGCGGCAGCCGGAAGGATCACCGTCAGCGCTGTCTTGATCGGGCTCAGTTCGTGGGTCCGGGCCACGTTCACCCAGTCCTGCCGGACGTTGGCCACACCAAAGGCGGTATTCAGCAACATCGGCCAGATCGAGCAGATGAAGATCACAAAAATGGCCGAGGCGTCGGAATCCTGGATAATGAACAGGGCCAGCGGCATCCAGGCCAGGGGCGAGATGGGCCGCAGCACCTGGATGTACGGGTTCAGGGCCTTGTACATCAGCGGCGACATGCCGATCAGGAAGCCCACTGGCAACGCGATAGCCATGGCCGCCAGGTACCCCGTCAGTACCCGGTACACCGAGTAGGCCAGCTGGATGCCGATGCCCTTGTCGTTGGCGCCTGCGTCATAGAACGGGTTGGACAACTCCGCCCAGGCCAGCTTGATAACTTCCGAGGGCGGCGGCACCCGTGATTCCTGGTCCGCACCGCCCATCAGGCGTTCGTACTCGGTCATGGCAGCGTCTGCTTCTGGCGGCTGGGTTGCCATTTCCCAGAGCCCCAGCGCCAGAATCAGGAACGACACCGACAGCAGCGCTGCCCGAACGTTCAGGGAAGCCATGATTACACCCTCCCGATCGCGAAGCTGCGGGCGTATTCTTCGGGGCTGTCCGGGTCGAAGGTCTTGCCCATGATGGTGTGGGTCTTGTAGGTCTTGTCCGGCGCGCTATAGCCCATTTCTTCCATGAGCTTGCCGGTCTCTCCCGCCAGGTAGACCTGCTCGGCGATGCCCTTGTAGTCCACATCACCCTCGATATAACCCCAGCGCTTCATCTGGGTGAGGATCCAGACACCCATGGAGTGCCAGGGGAACGGGTCGAAGTCGATACGATCCGGTACGTTCTTCACCTCGCCCAGGCCATCGGCGTAATAGCCGGTGAGCACCTGCTGGATCACGGGCACCGGCTGGTTCAGGTAGTTCTTGGGCGCGATGGCTTCGGAGATTTCCTTCCGGTTATCCGGATTGTTGGAGTACTGGGTGGCGTCGATGATGGCGCGCAGCAGCGCACCGTAGGTGTTCGGGTTCTCGGTGGCGAACTGCTGGCTGCAGGCGAAGGCACAACACGGATGCCCTTCCCAGATGTCCTTGGTCAGCATGTGAATGAAGCCAACCTTCTCCCAGACGGCCCGCTGGTTGAACGGGTCCGGAGACAGGTAGCCATCCAGGTTACCGGCGCGCAGGTTGGCCACCATCTCGGGTGGCGGAACCACACGGATCTGCACATCCTTGTCCGGGTCGATGCCGTTTTCGGCCAGGTAGTAGCGCAACAGGAAGTTGTGCATGGAATACTCGAACGGCACGCCGAATTTGAAACCTTTCCACTCCTTCGGGTCTCGCTTGTCCTTGTGATCCACGTGCAGAACGATGGCCTGGCCGTTGATGTTCTCAACCGCCGGCATGATGAACGGTTCAGGGATCGAGCCGGCGCCCATGGTCATCGCCAGGGGCATCGGTGTGAGCATGTGGGAAGCGTCGTACTCGCCCGCCAGGGATTTATCCCGGGCCACCGCCCAGCCCGCGGTTTTGGTGACGGTCACATCCAGGCCGTAGCGCTCATAGAACCCCATGGGATGCGCCATGATGATCGGCGTGGCGCAGGTGATGGGCACAAAGCCGACATTCAGTTTGGTTTTCTCAAGCTTGCCCAGGGATTCCTTCACGGCGGCCTTGGCCTTCTCCATGTGGAACACGCTGCCCAGCAGCGCGGCCGCGGTGCCTGCCCCCATCATCTTCATGAAGCTCCGGCGGCTGTGGTCGTTGTGACCGAACACGGAACGGACGACGGCGCTTTCGATAGCACGATCCATCATGGCCTCGGAATCCATGGCGCTTTCAGAGACCGCTGCATCCTGGCTTGGTGATTGCTGAAGGTTCAGGGACACCGACGGCGTTTCCTGTCCGGGTTTACATTCCGGACAACCGCAGGTTTTGGCGTGGATCAGTGACTGGTCACCGTCAAACGGATTGCCAAGGCTCTTCGTGGTCATGGGGCACTCTCCCTACTCTCGGATGGTTTTTGCACACATACGGTGCGACAAGGTTGCGGCTCGGGACCGTCAGCAAGACTCATGCGGCTCGGGCTACGCGTTCTGGGAGAGCTATCGCAGGGTTCGTGCCAACTACAGATGTTTTTATATTTCTTTGTTTTTATTGATTTTTTACAAAGATCTGACGAACAGCCGCAGCTACGATCTTTCGTAATTCACGATTTTTCGTGTCGGGAACACCGAATTTTCGTAGTTGGCACGGGGTTTGTTCTGTCCTATTGGGAACAGCACAGGACACCCCCATGAACACCGAGACCACCATTGCCCCTATTGCCCCTATCAGCACGACCAGTTGGATTGACCATCTGCCAGAGGCGGCACTACTTGTGGATGCCGCGCGGGATTTGATCCTCGCCGCGAATAGCGCCATGGGCCGGATGATCGGCACCGACCGACAATCCCTGACAGACACCCCCTGCACCCACCTGTTCGCGGACCAGCGACCACAACTCATTACCTTCACCGAGGAAACCCTGTTCCGCAGCCATGGCTGGAGCCGGGATTTCGTGATCAGGCACCGGGACGGCCACACCGTAGAGCTGGAAATATCCTCCTCCCGGGTTGGCGAGGCCGAATCGCAGAACGTGCTGCTATTGCTTCGGGACCGGCGCCATCTGCGCACACTGCGCGAGCGGCACGACGCCAACCACTACCATCGTGGCGGCCTGCTGGAATGGCGGCGGGTAGAGGAACTGTTCAAGGACATGGAGCGGGAAAACCAGCTGATCCTGCACGCCGTGGGGGAAGGCATTTACGGGGTGGATGCCGAGGGCCGCACCACCTTCGCCAATCCGGCAGCGGAAAGGATGCTCGGCTGGCGTATTGACGAACTTATGGGCCGGGTCATTCACCGGGTGGTGCACCACTCCCACGAGGACGGCAGTCTCTATCCCCTGAAAGAGTGCCCCATTTACGCCGCCTTCCGGGACGCCAGCGTGAAACGGGTGGGCGAAGACTGGTTCTGGCGCAAGGACGGCACCGGGTTTCCTGTCGAGTACACCAGCACGCCCATCCTGGATAATGGCCACCCAGTGGGTGCTGTGGTGGTGTTCCGGGATATTTCCCCCCGCCTGCAGGCACAAAAGGAGTTGCAGCAGGCCCTGGAGGAAGTGGAGAGCCTCAAGCACCGACTGGAAATGGAAAACGCCTACCTGCAGGAGGAACTCAGCGCCGAATACCACTTCCACGAAATCTTTGGCCAGAGCAACGCCATCAAGGCCATTGTGCGCCGTATCGGCATGGTCGCCCCCACCGATGCCAACGTGCTGATCACCGGCGAATCCGGCACCGGCAAGGAGCTGATCGCCCGCGCCATACACCAGTCCAGCACCCGCCGGGACCGGCCCCTGATCCGGGTGAACTGCGCTGCGATTCCCAAGGATCTGTTCGAAAGTGAATTCTTCGGCCACATCAAGGGCGCGTTTACCGGCGCCGTCAGTGACCGCGTAGGCCGGTTTGAACTGGCCGACGGTGGCACTCTGTTTCTGGATGAGGTGGGTGAAATCCCCCCGGAACTGCAAGGCAAGTTATTGCGGGTGCTGCAGGATCAACAATTCGAGCGCGTGGGCGAAAATCGCACCCGGGCAGTGGATGTGCGGGTGATCGCGGCCACCAACCGGGACCTGAAATCGGAGGTTCAGCAGAAAACCTTCCGGGAGGACCTCTATTTTCGTCTGAATGTCTTCCCGATTGAATCCGTGCCGCTGCGCCGGCGCCTGGAAGACATCCCGATTCTCGCCCAGGAATTCCTGAATCGGGCCTGTCAGAAATTCAACCGGCCAACACTGGCACTGAGAGAGCGGGACGTCGAAACCCTGAAAGCCTACCACTGGCCGGGTAACGTTCGGGAACTGGAAAACGTGATCGAACGCCAGGTGATCACGGCGGACGGCCGACTGGATCTGGACCTGCAGGGGCCGGATTCCACGGCCAGATCCACGTCGGAACACATACCGCCGGCGAGGCATTTCAACGGTGAGCTGATGACGGAACAGGAACTCAGAGAGCTGGAGAAACAGAACCTCAGACAGGCCCTGAAAATCAGTGGCGGCCGGGTATTCGGCGACGATGGCGCCGCGGCACTGCTGGGCGTCAAACCGACCACCCTGTCCTCACGTCTGAAAAAACTGAAAATCGAACCACGACAGTTTCAGAGCAGGGATGAGTAGCTTGAATTAGCCCAAGGTATCTCGGCACGGGGTGACAGGTGGATTTTTCGCCGGAAAAAGGTGTCTGAGCGAAGCGAGTTCTTTTTCCAGGACAAACTCCACCTGCCACCCCGCAAGCCCGCCCCCCAAACCGGCAGGCTACGAGAAACAGTAAACCAAATCAGATCAGTTCGATGGCCACAGCCGTAGCTTCACCACCGCCGATGCAGAGCGAAGCCACGCCACGCTTGAGCCCACGCTGTTTCAGCGCATTGATCAGGGTGACGATGATCCGTGAGCCGGACGAACCGATCGGGTGACCGAGGGCGCAGGCGCCACCATGGACGTTCACTTTCTCCGCCGGAAGCTTCAGCTCGTTGATCGCCGCCAGGGTGACCACGGCAAAGGCTTCATTGATTTCAAACAGGTCGACATCGTCCAGTGTCCACCCCGCTTTCTTGAGCACCTTCTCGATGGAGCCTATCGGCGCGATGGTGAACTCGGCCGGCAGGCGTGCGTTGGTGGCGTGGGCCACGATCCGGGCCTGGGGAGTCAGACCGCGAGCGTCGGCTTCAGCCGCGGAAGCCAGTACCAGGGCGGAAGCACCGTCACTGATGGAGCTGGAATTGGCGGCGGTCACGGAACCGTCTTTGGCGAACGCCGGCTTCAGCTGCGGGATCTTTTCCGGCTTGGCGTTGCCCGGCTGCTCGTCGGTATCCACTTCGGTGTCACCGCCTCGGCCGGAAACAGGCACCGGAACAATCTCGTCCTTGAACCAGCCATTTTCGATGGCGGCGAGGGATTTTTGCAGGGAGCCGATGGCAAATTCGTCCATGGCCTGACGGCTGATGTCGAATTTGTCGGCGGTACGCTGGGCGAACACACCCATCAGGCCGCCTTCATAGGCGTCTTCCAACCCGTCCAGGAACATGCTGTCCATCACCTGGCCGTGACCCATCCGCATGCCGGCGCGGGCCTTGGGCAACAGGTACGGCGCCTGACTCATGTTTTCCATGCCGCCGGCAATCATGATGTTATTGGTGCCGGCCTTGATCTGGTCGTGGGCCATGATGACCGCCTGCATGCCGGAGCCACACATCTTGTTGATGGTGGTGCAGCCGGAGCTGTCAGGAATGCCGGAGGCACGGGACGCCTGACGTGCCGGTGCCTGGCCGAGGCCGGCTGGCAGTACGCAGCCCATGATGACTTCCTGGATGTCCGCCGGCTGGAGACCGGAGCGTTCGATGGCTGCCTTGATGGAGATGGCACCCAGATCCGGGGAGCGGACGGAACTCAGGGAGCCCATCATGCCGCCCATCGGGGTTCTTGCTGATCCTGCGATTACTACGTCATTGCTGTTCATCTGGTAATCCTCCTGAATTGGGGGCAGGGCCCGATCAAGGGGATGCCTTGCCGAGACTCGCTGTGAATACGTCCCTGTACGCTCGACCAAAACATCCATGTTTTGGACGGTCCCGGCAAGGCATCCCCCTGCTCGGACCCCGGAATTTCGAGTTGCCTTCAACTAATCCGGGTTAAACACCTGGATGTCAGGCTTTGCCCAGTACAGAGCGGGCAATAATTTCTTTCATCACTTCGGAAGTGCCGCCGTATATGCGCTGCACCCGGGCATCGATGAAGTTCCGGGAAATCGGGTACTCCGTGGTGTAGCCATAGCCGCCGAACAGCTGCAGACAGCCATCGGCCACCCGGCACTGCATCTCAGTGGCGCTGTACTTGGCCATGGAGGCGGTGGGGGCGTCGAGTTTGCCCTCTTCATATTCCCGGATGCACTGGTCCACGAACGCCTTGTTCACTCGGTAATCGGTTTCCATGCGCGCGATTTCGAAACGGGTATTTTGCAGTTGGGCCAGCTTCTGGCCGAACAGTTCCCGCTCCTGGGTGTAGGTGATGGTCATATCCAGGGAGCCACGGGCGGCGGCAACGCCGAGGGCACCGATAACCAGGCGTTCCCGTGGCAGCTCGCGCATCAGGTAAACGAAGCCCTGCCCTTCTTCGCCGAGTAACGCGGAGGCCGGGATGCGCATGTCCGAGAAGAACAGTTCGGAGGTGTCACCGGAGTGCTGGCCAATCTTGTCCAGGTTTCGGCCCTTGCTGTAGCCCGGCAGGGAGGTGTCCACCAGGAACAGGCTGATGCCCCTGGCACCGGCACTCGGGTCGGTTTTGGCGGCGACGATGACCATATCGGCATGCTGACCATTGGTGATAAAAGTCTTGGAGCCGTTGAGGATGTAATCATCCCCGTCCCGGACCGCGCTGGTGCGGATGGCCTGTAGGTCACTGCCGGCGCCCGGCTCGGTCATGGCGATGGCGCCGACGGCTTCGCCGGAGACCATTTTCGGCAGCCACTGCTGTTTCTGTTCCTCGTTACCGATGTGGCTGAGGTATGGCGCAACGATGTCGGAATGCACCATGACGTTGGTGGAAAGCGCACCGAAGCCCATGCGGGCCAGCTCTTCACCGACGACAACCGAGTACTGGAAAGGCGCGCCGCAGCCACCGCACTCCTCGGGCACATCCACGCACAACATCCCGGCATTGCCGAGCGTGTTCCAGAGTTCCCGGGGGACGATGCCGGACTTTTCCCATGCTTCGTAATGGGGCGCCACTTCAGTTTCCAGGGCCTTGATAACAGAGTCCCGGAACAGCGCCAGTTCTTCTTGATCGACAGGATTGGTCATGTCGCTCACCTGTGGTTATCAGATCGCTTTTGGCAGATCACGTGGGTATTGAGGATCCGCTTGTGGCGGATCCTGTTCGTCAAATCACTTGGGTGCCATGCGCAGCGCGCAGTCGAGGCGGATCACCTCGCCATTGAGAATCGGGTTGCGCACCATTTGGTCCACCATCATGCCAAATTCCTCCGGCTTGCCAAGGCGCTTCGGGAACGGCAGGGTGGCGGCCAGGCTGTCCTGAACTTCCTGGGGCATACCGGCCATCATGGGGGTCATAAAGATACCCGGCGCGATGGTGTTCACCCGGATGCCTTCCCGGGCCAGCTCACGGGCGGCCTGCAGGGTAAGGGCAACCACACCGCCTTTGGAGGCGCTGTAGGCGGATTGCCCGATCTGGCCTTCAAACGCCGCCACGGAAGCGGTGTTGATGATCACACCCCGCTCGCCATCGGCATTGGGCTCACGCTGGGCCATGTCCGCTGCGGCCAGTCTCAGGATATTGAAGGTACCAATCAGATTGACCTGGATAACCTTGCTGAACTTCTCCAGAGGCATCACGCCATCGCGACCCAGAATCTTCGAGGCCGGGGCAATACCGGCGCAGTTGACGGCGATGCCGCAGGGGCCGTGTGCATCCCGGGCCGCGCCAAGAGCAGCCTCGGCGCTTTCAGGGGAGGTCACGTCGCACTCAACGAAGATGCCACCGAGCTCGGCTGCCACCTTCTCACCCTGCTCCTTATTCACATCCAGGATCGCCACCTTGCAGCCTGCAGCCGCCAGTGCGCGGGCCGACGCCTCACCAAGACCGGAGGCTCCACCTGTTACAATGGCCGGTACATTATTGAAATCCATCGTTCACTCCTCTTTTTGTAATCCGCTTGTGTGAAATCGGACCAGAAAACCACTTTACGTTTACGTAAACTTTATCTAACCTTAGTCGAAAAAGGAAATCGTCATGGTCGAAAAAAGAACCTTCAGCATCAGCGAGCTCTCCCAGGAGTTCGATGTCACAACGCGAAGCATCCGCTTCTATGAGGATCAGGGCCTGCTCAAACCCAGGCGCCGCGGGCAGACACGCATTTTCAGCACCAAGGACCGGGTGCGCCTGAAGTTGATTCTCCGCGGTAAGCGCATGGGCTTCACCCTTGCAGAAACCAAGGAACTTTTCGACCTCTGGGACGAGACCCTGACCGGCAATGAAAAACAGCTGCTGAAAATGCTGGAGATCCTGGAAGCCCGTAAGGCCATGCTGGAACAGCAGAAGAACGACATAGCCCAGGCGGAAATGGAAATAGACACCGCCGAGGCCAGGTGCCGAGAAGCCCTGGCCGACCTGGAGCAGAAGAAAAAAGAACAGGGACTGGTTTCAAAAGAGACAGAAGAAGCCGTTGCCCAGAAGTGACGGAAACCAAACACGAAGCGTTCCTAACAAGAAGGTAGCCAACGATGAAATCACAATACTCAGAGCTGAATTTCGGCCTCGGTGAAACCCTCGACATGCTGCGTGAGCAAGTCAACGGCTTTGCTGCCTCCGAAATCGCCCCGCGCGCCGAAGAAATCGACCGCAACAACGAATTCCCCATGGACCTGTGGCGGAAAATGGGCGACATGGGCCTGCTGGGTATCACCGTGAGCGAAGAATACGGCGGCTCCGACATGGGCTACCTGGCCCACGTCATCGCCATGGAAGAAATCAGCCGTGCCTCCGCCTCTGTTGGCCTCTCCTACGGTGCCCATTCCAACCTGTGTGTTAACCAGATTCACCGCAACGGCACCGAAGAACAGAAACAGAAGTACCTGCCCAAACTGGTCAGCGGCGAACACGTCGGCGCCCTCGCCATGTCCGAGCCCAACGCCGGCTCCGACGTCGTCTCCATGAAACTCCACGCCCGAGACGAAGGCGACCACTACGTCCTCAACGGCAACAAGATGTGGATCACCAACGGCCCGGACGCCAACACCTACGTCATCTACGCCAAGACCGACCCGAAAGGCGGCTCCAAGGGCATCACCGCCTTCATCGTCGAGCGCGACTACCCGGGCTTCAGCCGCCACCAGAAACTCGACAAACTCGGCATGCGCGGCTCCAACACCTGTGAGCTGGTGTTCGAAGACTGCAAGGTTCCCAAGGAAAACATTCTGGGTGGTGAAGGCAACGGCGCCAAAGTCCTCATGAGCGGCCTCGACTACGAACGCCTCGTCCTCTCCGGCGGCCCGCTGGGCATCATGCAGGCGGCCATGGACGTGGTGGTCCCCTACATCCGCGAGCGCAAACAGTTCGGCCAGGCCATCGGCGAATTCGAACTGGTCCAGGGCAAAGTCGCGGACATGTACACCTTCATGAATACCTCCAAGTCCTACGTCTACATGGTGGCCCAATCCGCCGACCGCGGCGAGACCACCCGCAAGGACGCCGCCGGTGCCATCCTCTACTCCGCCGAAATGGCCACCAAACTGGCCCTGGACGCCATCCAGCTGCTCGGCGGCAACGGCTACATCAATGAATACCCGACAGGCCGCCTGCTGCGGGACGCCAAGCTGTATGAAATCGGTGCCGGTACGTCCGAAATCCGCCGGATGCTGATCGGTCGCGAGCTGTTCCTTAATAAGTAACAAACGCCCGATCCGATCGACTCACGGACTATAACTCCCACGGTAAGCCGAGGGGGTGGCGGGTGGTCCTCCCGGGAATGTTGAAGGCCAGGGATGGCCTGAAACAAGCGCACATGGACGTGCTCGTAGCGGTTCCCGGGAGGACCGCCCGCCACCCCCGGATGCCCCGATAAAGAAGGCTGGGAAAATGACCATTCTCCAAAGCAAAATAAACCCAAGATCTGAAGAGTTTCAGGTCAACAAAGAGTCCATGGCAGCAGCCGTAGCGGACCTGCGGGAAAAAGTCACCAAGATCCAGCAAGGCGGTGGCCCCGACTACCAGAAACGCCACACCGACCGCGGCAAACTCCTGCCCAGGGAACGCATCAACCGCCTGCTCGACGACGGCTCCCCGTTCCTCGAGGTCGGCCAGTTCGCCGCCTACAACGTCTACGACGAAGAAGTCCCCGCTGCAGGCGTCGTCGCCGGCGTCGGCCGCGTCTCCGGCACCGAATGCATGATCATCGCCAACGATGCCACGGTCAAAGGCGGCAGCTACTACCCGCTCACCGTAAAAAAACACCTGCGGGCCCAGGAAATCGCCCTGGAAAACCGCCTGCCCTGCATCTACCTGGTCGACTCCGGCGGCGCCAACCTGCCGAGACAGGACGAAGTCTTCCCGGACCGTGACCATTTCGGCCGCATCTTCTACAACCAGGCTCGCATGTCTGCCGACGACATCCCCCAGATCGCCGTGGTCATGGGCCTGTGTACTGCCGGTGGCGCCTACGTGCCCGCTATGGCCGACGAATCCATCATCGTCCGCAACCAGGGCACCATCTTCCTGGCCGGCCCGCCGCTGGTAAAAGCCGCGACCGGTGAAGTGGTGAGCGCCGAGGACCTTGGTGGTGCTGACGTGCACTGCAAGATCTCCGGCGTGGCCGACCACTACGCCGAGAACGACGCCCACGCCCTGGAAATCGCCCGCCGCTGCGTTTCCAACCTGAACCGCCGCAAGCCGGTTCCGGTTGAAGTCCAGAAGCCTCGTGCACCACTGTACGACGCCGAGGAAATCTACGGCATCGTCGGCACCGACCTGCGCAAGCAGTTCGACGTACGCGACGTCATTGCCCGCATCGTCGACGGCTCCGAATTCGACGAATTCAAACGCTACTACGGCCAGACTCTGGTCACCGGTTTTGCCCACATCCACGGCTACCCGGTGGGCATCGTCGCCAACAACGGCATCCTGTTCAGCGAGTCTGCCCAGAAAGGCGCGCACTTCATCGAACTTTGCTGCCAGCGCAACATCCCGCTGCTGTTCCTGCAGAACATCACCGGCTTCATGGTGGGCCAGAAGTACGAGTCTGAGGGCATCGCCAAACACGGCGCCAAGATGGTCATGGCCGTGGCCTGTGCCGAAGTGCCCAAGATCACCGTGCTGATCGGTGGCAGTTACGGCGCCGGCAACTACGGCATGTGTGGCCGCGCCTACAGCCCCGACTTCCTGTGGATGTGGCCGAACGCCCGCATCTCCGTCATGGGCGGCGAACAGGCCGCCGGCGTTATGGCCCAGGTTCGCCGCGAAGGCCTCGAGCGCAAGGGCCAGAGTTGGAGTGCGGAAGATGAGGCGGCATTCAAGAAGCCCATCGCCGACAAATACGAGCACCAGGGCCACCCCTATTACGCCAGTGCCCGCCTCTGGGACGACGGCGTGATCGACCCGGCCCAGACCCGGGAAGTGGTTGCCCTGAGCCTTTCCGCCACGCTGAACCGGCCCGCGAAGCCCACGCGCTTCGGCGTGTTCCGCATGTAACCGAGGAGAAAGATCATGTCAGAACAGGAATCTGCGGTTCTGCTGAGACGCCGCGAAGGCGGTGTCACCGAGGTTGTGCTGAACCGCCCGGACAAGCGCAACGCTTTTGACGACGTCATCATCCAGCAGCTTATCCATACGCTGACCGACGTAAATGCCGACAGCCAGACCAAAGTGGTGATCCTGCGCTCCGAAGGCAAACACTTCTCTGCCGGCGCGGACCTGGGCTGGATGCGCCGCATGGCCGAGAACACCCACCAGGAAAACCTGGACGATTCCCGGGAACTGGCGCGGTTGATGAGTGTACTCAACCACCTGTCCAAGCCGGTGATCGGCCTGGTGCAGGGCGCGGCCTTTGGCGGCGCCGTGGGACTTGCCGCCTGCTGCGACATCGTCATTGCCACCGAGAAATCCAGCTTCTGCCTGAGCGAAGTGAAGCTCGGCCTGATTCCGGCAGTCATCAGCCCCTACGTGGTGCGCGCCATTGGCGAGCGCCAGGCCCGCCGGTACTTCATCTCCGCCGAGGTCTTTACCGCAAAACAGGCTCAGGAGTATGGCCTGGTGCACATCGTGTGCGACGACGTGGAGGCCATGGAGCAGCGCTGCAACGAAATGCTTCAGCAGCTGGCCATCAACGGCCCTGAGGCCATGAAAGCCGCCAAGGACCTGGTGTTTGCCGTCAGCCACAAGCCGATCGATGAAACCGTGATCGACGATACCGCACATCGCATCGCAGACATCCGCGTGGGCGTGGAAGGCCAGGAAGGACTGAGCGCTTTCCTGAACAAACGCAAGGCCAACTGGGTTCCGGAGGAATAACAACAATGTTCAGCAAGATTCTGATAGCCAACCGGGGCGAAATCGCCTGCCGGATCATCCAGACCGCCCACCGCATGGGGATCCGCTGTGTCGCGGTCTACTCCGACGCGGACGCCAGCGCCCGGCATGTGGCCATGGCCGACGAAGCGTTTCATATCGGCCCGGCGCCCAGCTCCGAGAGCTACCTGCGAGCCGAGAAGATCATCGAGATTGCCAAACAGAGCGGCGCCCAGGCCATCCACCCGGGCTATGGCTTCCTGTCCGAGAACACCGGGTTCGCCGAGGCCTGTGAAGCCAACGGCATTGTCTTTATCGGGCCGCCCTCTTCCGCCATCGCGGCCATGGGCTCCAAGTCCGCCGCCAAGGCCATCATGGAAAAAGCCGGCGTGCCTCTGGTACCCGGTTACCATGGCAAGGACCAGTCTCCGGACCTGCTCCGCGCCGAAGCCGAAAAGTGCGGTTTCCCGCTGCTGCTGAAAGCCGTCGCCGGCGGTGGCGGCAAGGGTATGCGGGTGGTCGAGAACATGTCCGAGTTCGATGATGCCCTGGCTGCCGCCCAGCGTGAGGCCAGGAACGCCTTCGGCAACCCGGACATGCTCATCGAGCGTTACCTGACCCAGCCACGGCACGTGGAAATCCAGGTCTTCTGTGACCAGGACGGCAACGGCATCTACCTGGCCGAGCGGGACTGCTCGGTCCAGCGCCGCCACCAGAAAGTCCTGGAAGAAGCACCGGCCCCGGGCCTGACCGAGGAAACCCGCAAGGCCATGGGCGAAGCCGCTGTGCGCGCCGCCCAGGCCATCAACTACGTGGGCGCCGGCACCGTAGAGTTCCTGTACGACGTGGACGGTTCCTTCTTCTTCATGGAGATGAACACCCGTCTGCAGGTAGAACACCCGGTTACCGAAATGGTTACCGGCCAGGACCTGGTGGAATGGCAGCTCAAGGTCGCCTGGGGCGAGCCCCTGCCACTGCACCAGGATCAAGTCAAAACCCGCGGCCATGCCCTGGAAGCCCGGATCTACGCCGAGGACCCGGACCAGGACTTCCTGCCGGCCACCGGGACACTGCGCTACCTGAGCACCCCGGACGAATCCGCCCACGTGCGAGTCGACACCGGTGTCACCGAAGGCGATGAGATCAGCATCCACTACGACCCGATGATCGCCAAGCTGATCGTCTGGGACGAAACCCGGGACCAGGCCATCAACCGCATGGTCCAGGCGCTGGAGCATTACCGTATTGCCGGGGTGAAGACCAACATCCGGTTCCTGCACGCCCTGGCCGACGCCCAGCCATTCCGGGAAGCGGACCTGACCACCAACTTCATCAGTGCCCACGAGGAACTGCTGTTCCCCAAATCCCGGCTCGACACCCACAAGGCCCTGGTGCTGGCCGCCGGCTTCGTGCTGGAGCAGCGCAAATCCTCCGAGCCAGTGACCGCGGACCCCTGGTCGCCGTTCAGCCGCAAGAACAGCTGGCGCATGAACTCGGAATACGCCCAGCCGCTGAAACTGCAGGTGGGCGAGGAGATCCACGAGCTCAAGATCCTCGAGCGGGACGACCGCTACCAGGTCTTCGTGGGCGACAGCGTGTACTACCTGAACGCCAAACTGGACGACGACTACCTGCAGGCGGTGGTAAACGGCCACCGGATCAGTGTTCACGGGAACCTGCACGATAACCAGCTGGTCCTGTTCTACGAAGGCGACACCTTCAAGTGCACCGTTTACCGTGAGACCTACGGTTTCGAAGAAATGGCCGGTGAAGGCAGCCTGGCCGCTCCCATGAACGGCGCAATCGTTGCGGTTCAGGCCAAGGTGGGCGACAAGGTCAGCGCCGGCCAGACCCTGGTCATCATGGAAGCCATGAAAATGGAGCACGCCATCAAGGCCCCGGCCGACGGCGTGGTGAGCGAGATTTTCTTCGCCGAAGGCGACCAGGTGTCCGAAGGTGCCGAACTCATTGCCATCGAAACCGAGGAGGCTGAGTGATGGCGTTTCCGAAACAGGTTCGACTGGTGGAGATGAGCCCCCGGGACGGTCTGCAGAACGAACCCGGCCCGGTCATCGCCACCGACATCAAGACCGGCCTGATCGACCGGCTTGCCGACAGCGGCCTGAGCCACATCGAGGCGGCCAGTTTTGTGTCGCCCAAGTGGGTGCCGCAAATGGGCGATGCCGCCGAGGTCATGGCCGGCATCAACCGCAAAGCCGGCGTCCGCTACTCCGCCCTCACCCCCAACCTGAAGGGGTTTGAAGGCGCGTTGGCCGCGAAGGTCGACGAGGTCGCCGTTTTTGGTGCCGCCTCCGAATCCTTCACCAAAAAGAACATCAACTGCACCATCGCCGAGAGCCTCGAGCGGTTTGCACCGGTGGTCGAGGAAGCCCGCAAGCACAACATCCCCGTACGCGGTTACGTCTCGACCGTTCTGGGCTGCCCCTACGAGGGCGACATTGCCCCGGAACAGGTCGCCACAGTCGCCAAAGCCCTCTACGACATGGGCTGCTACGAGATTTCCCTGGGCGATACCATTGGCGTAGGTACGCCGCTGAAAGCAAAGCGTATGCTGGAAGCAGTGGCCGCACACGTTCCCATGGAACGCCTGGCCGCCCATTTCCACGACACCTACGGCCAGGCCCTGGCCAACCTGTATGCGGTGCTGGAAGAAGGCGTGAGCGTGATCGACGCCTCCGTTGCCGGCCTGGGCGGCTGCCCCTATGCCAGGGGCGCCTCCGGGAACGTGGCAACGGAAGACGTGCTATATCTTCTCAACGGTCTTGGCATCGAAACCGGTGTCGATCTGGACAAACTGGTCGCCACCGGTGACTGGATTTGCCAGCAATTGAATCGCCATAACGGCTCGAAAGTCGGCCAGGCGCTTGGAGGAACCTGCAAATGAATAAGAATAAAAACGTGGTAGCCCTGGATCTCCCCATCCCGGAGATCAGCGACATGCCGGAAGACACCCAGAAGTACTTCCAGATCTGCCAGGAAAAGCTCGGCATGATCCCGAACGTACTGACCGCCTACAGCCAGAACCTCAAGCAGCTGGAAGGCTTCACCCGCCTCTACAACGAGCTCATGCTCGGCGAAGGCGAACTCTCCAAGCTCGAGCGGGAAATGGTGGCCGTGGTGGTCTCCTCCGAGAACAAGTGCTTCTACTGCCTGGTAGCCCACGGCGCCGCCGTGCGGGTACTGAGCGGCGATCCCCAGCTGGGTGAGCACATGGTGATGAACTACCGCAGCGCCAAACTCGACAAGCGCCAGCGGGCGATGCTGGATTTCGCATCCCACCTCACCCGCTCACCGGCCACCGTCACCGAAGACGACATCCAGGCCCTGCGGGACGCTGGTCTCAGCGACCGGGGCATCTGGGATCTGAGCAACCTGGTCGGCTTCTACAACATGTCCAACCGCGTGGCCATTGCCAGCGATATGCAACCAAACCCCGAGTATCACAGCCAGAGTCGCTAGCAAGTACGCAGACTTGCTTGCCCTCGAATACAACAACAATTGGAGGCAGAGATATGAGCAAGACTCTACCAAGCTACACCAGCGGAACCGCAGAAGTGCCCCTGCTGGGCATGACCATCGGTGAAATGCTGGACCGTACCGCAGAGAAATATCCGGATACGGAAGCCCTGGTGTGCCTGCACCAGGACATCCGGTGGACCTACAAAGAGTTCGTGGAGAAGGTCGATGAGGCCGCCCGTGCCTTCATGGCCATCGGCGTCAAGCGTGGCGACCGGGTGGGCATCTGGTCCCCGAACCGATACGAGTGGACCGTGACCCAGTTCGCCACCGCGAAAGTGGGCGCCATCCTGGTGAACATCAACCCCGCCTATGGCGTGCATGAGCTGCAATACGCCCTCAACCTGGCCGGTATCACTGTGCTGGTGACGGCGGACAGCTTCAAGGCATCCAATTACCGGGAAATGATCTACGAGCTGGCGCCGGAACTGAAGCGCAGCGCCCCCGGTAAACTCAAGGCCGACCACGTACCGGACCTGCGTGCCGTGATCAACGTGCATGAAGACAAACACGACGGCATGTGGACCTGGAAGGAATTCCTGGGCTTTGCCGGCGAGGTGTCCGAGCAGGAGCTGTACGAGCGTCAGGACCAGCTCCAGTTTGATGACCCCATCAACATCCAGTTCACCTCCGGCACCACCGGCAACCCGAAGGGCGCCACCCTCACCCACCACAACATCCTGAACAACGGCTACTTTGTGGCGGAGAGCCAGCGCTTTACCGCAAAGGATCGCCTGGTGATTCCGGTGCCCCTGTACCACTGCTTCGGCATGGTTATGGGCAACCTGGGCTGTATCACCCACGGCTCCACCATGATCTATCCGGGTGAAGGCTTTGAGCCCAAGTCAGTCCTGCAGGCCGTGCACCAGGAGAAAGCCACTGCCCTGTATGGCGTGCCCACCATGTTCATCGCCGAACTGGCCGAGCCCGAGTTCGAGACCTACGACCTCTCCACCCTCCGCACCGGCATCATGGCCGGCTCCATTTGCCCGGCAGAGGTGATGAAGAAGGTCAACGGCAAAATGAACATGAAAGAGGTCCAGATTGCCTACGGCATGACCGAGACCAGCCCGGTTTCCACCCAGACCAGCTCCCTCGACCCGTTCGAGAAGCAGGTCACCACTGTGGGCCGCACCCAGCCACACCTGGAGACCAAGATCGTTGATCCGGGCACCGGTAACGTGGTCCCCCGCGGTGAGATCGGTGAGCTGTGTACCCGTGGCTACAGCGTGATGCTGAAGTACTGGAACAACGAGGAAAAAACCCGCGAAGCCATCGACGACGCCGGCTGGATGCATACCGGCGACCTGGCCACCATGGACGAGGACGGCTACATCCAGATCGTTGGCCGGATCAAGGACATGGTCATCCGGGGCGGTGAGAACATCTACCCGAAAGAGATCGAGGAGTTCCTCTACACCCATCCGTCCATCGAGGAAGTACAGGTCACCGGCATCCCCGACGAGAAATACGGCGAGGAACTGATTGCCTGGGTCAAGCTGCGCCCGGATGCGGACCCTGTAGACGCAGACGACCTGCAGGCCTACTGCAAGGGCAAGATTGCCCACTTCAAGATCCCGAAGAACTACAAGTTCGTGGACGAATTCCCGATGACCGTGACCGGGAAGATCCAGAAGTTCAAGATGCGGGAGATCTCGATCGAGGAGATGGGGCTGAAGTAGTAAGTCAGTCTTCTACTCCCCGGAAAGCAACAGCCCCCGGCATTCAGCCGGGGGCTGTCTTCTTTTTACTGAACTGAAAAACCACTCCCACTTACGGCGCCAGCTTGCGCTTCAATGCCCTCGACACCGACAGCGGCAGGCTGGGCAGCGAGCGCAGCATCCACGGCAGAATCTTACGCTTCACGCCGCTCAGGGATTCCGGAATCATCGCCTCGATCAGGTGTGGCCCGGGCATTTTCTGGGCGTATTCCAGGGCTTTTGCCATCTCTTCGGCGGTGTGTACCCGCACAGCGTGGACGCCCATACCGTTGGCCACCTCGGCGAAATTGATCACCGGGCCGCGCAGGTCCAGCTGGGATTTGGCTTTTTCGCCCGCATCTTCCGCACCTACCCGCTCCAGCTCGATGTTCAACACCGAATAGGAGGCGTTGTTGAAAATAATGGAGGTGACGTTGAGCTGTTCCCGGGCCATGGTCCAGAGCGCCTGGATGGTGTACATGGCGGTGCCATCGCCGATCAGCGCGATTACCGGCCGGTCCGGGCATGCCACGGCAGCACCGACCGCGTTGGGCAGTCCCTGACCGATAGCGCCGCCGGTGAGGGTGATCATGTCGTGGCGGGGGGCGCCGGCAGTCATCACCGAGAGCATCAGGCTGGAGGTGATGCCCTCATCAACGATGATGGCGTTCTCCGGCATCAGTTCACCTACTGCTTTGCAGACCTTCTCGGCCGTCAGTTTGCCGCGTGGCCGGCCCGGCCGTTTCTCGGTTTGTAGCCTCGGTTCCGCCTGGCTGGCACCGACGGCGTCGTTGAGTTTGTTCAAGCTGGCCAGGATGTCCTGGTCGGGGGCCACCAGGGTATGCACCTGGCAGGTATCCGGCACCAGGTAGCTCTTCTTGCCGGGATAGGCGAAGAAGGAGACCGGCGCCTTGGAATCCACAATAACCAGATGTTCCACATCCGTCAGTTGCACTGTAGCCAGCTCAGCCAGGTACGCCAGGCGCTCGATGTAAGGAAGGCCGGCGCCCCGTTCTATACGGGTCGGGAAGGTTTCTGCCAGCAGGGTAACGCCGCTGTGTGCGGCCAGTTTGGCGGCTGCCAGCATGCTCGGTTCGCGCAGGGAATGGCCGCCCATCAACAGGGCGGTTTTCTTGCCGGAGCGGATGGCGGAGGCAATAGCCTCTACCGTGGCATCGTCTGCCGGCTCCGGTGTCGGCGGTGCCAGAGGTGCGCTGGGCACGCCGCCCTCACCCCAGGACACATCGGCCGGCAGTATCAGTGTGGCTACCTGCCCAGGCGCCGTGCGAGCTGCGGCGATGGCTTCGGCGGCATCCTGGCACAGGGTTTCAGTGCTTTTGGCGGTGCGTACAAACCCGGGAGAAACGTTGCGGGCAACGGTCTCGATATCAGACTGCAGCTGGGCATCGTATTTCACGTGGTAGGTGGCGTGGTCGCCAACAATGTTCACCACGGGCACCTTACCCTTCCGGGCGTTATGCAGGTTGGCCAGCCCATTGCCCAGCCCGCAGCCCAGGTGCAAGAGCGTGGCGGCGGGTTTGTCGGCCATGCGGGCGTAGCCATCGGCGGCGCCGGTGGCTACGCCCTCGAACAGGGCGAGGACCGCCCGCATTTTGGGCTCATCATCCAGTGCTGCCACGAAATGCATTTCGCTGGTGCCGGGGTTGCTGAAACAGACTTCCACGCCGGCATCCACCAGGGTTTTCATCAGGGCTTGTGCGCCGTTTGTCATTGTTTTTCTCCAACCTTTCGTAATTCAGTGTTATTCGATCTAGCTGCCTGAAACAATCGACCGAACTGCCGCCCGCGCGGTCATGATGCAGCCGGGCAGGAAGGTGCCCTCCAGCGATCGTTTGCCGTTGGAACCACCGCCACCAAAGCCGGCCGCCTCCCCCACGCAGTACAGACCCTGCACGGGTGAACCCTGCCCGTTCAGGACCCGGCTGTGCAGATCGGTTTGCAGGCCGCCCAGGCTCTTGCGGGTGATCAGCTGCATGCGGATGGCGATGTAGGGGCCGGCGCCCGGTTTCTGCAGCGGGGCCGGCTTGCAGGTACGCAGGCGGTCCGGCTTCCATTCCCGGGCGTGCTGAATCATTCGAATCTGGGGATCATTGTGCAGACTGGTGCCGGCGGCGAAGTTTGCGTCGAAGGTATCAACGGTGGCCTGGAGTGTCTCCGGGCCGATATCGTTGGAGCAAGTCAGCGCGTTCATCTTACCGGCCAGGTCGGCGAGGGTATCCGCAACCAGGAAGTCACGGCTTTCGTGCTGCATCTGGCGAACCAACGCGTGGTTACCCAGCAACAACTCTTTCACAAACTGGGGGAACTGCTTGTCCCGGATGCGGGCGTTGTGCTCGGCGCCGGAAATGGCAAACTCCTTGGCGGCGATGCGCCAGTTGAGCAGGTGCCAGGTCCAGGGCTTTTCCTGTTCCGCCACCCGCTGGCACAACCAGTGGGTGTCGAACCCGGTCACCAGGGGCTCCGGGCCGATCCGCTCTCCCCGGTGGTTCAGCCACAGGGCCGATTTACAGGGAATGGTGGATAGCCCGTGGCCCGGAAAGTGCGGGTACGGATGCGGGAAACCGGCGGCGTAATTCCACATTTCCCCGGCATGGATGATCTGGCCATCCAGACTGTCCGCAACCCAGTGATGCATGCGGCCATCGGCATAAGGATGAGCCCCGTTCAGCATGCGGGCGGGTTGCGGCCGGTCACCGGGCCAGTTGGCCCGGCATTGCTCATGGCTACCGTTGATGCCGCCGGTTGCCAGAACCACAGAGGAAGCCGCCAGGCGCACCTCTTCACCAGTAGCCTCGTTGATGGCCAGGGCACCGCTGACCTTGCCGGCCTCATGCTCCAGTTCGGTGATGCGGTGCTCGTGCAACAGGGTGAGTCTGCCGGCGGTATTCTCACGGTGCAGGGCTGCCAGCAGACAACGGACCAGTTCCCGGGCAGTACCCCACACAACGTGGTAACGGGGCAACCGGTTGCCATCGCCAAAGCGCCCCCGCTCCACCCAGTTCACGGCGGGAAGGAACTTGATGCCTTCGTTGCTCAGCCAGTCGTAGACCTCGCTGCGGGAGTGCTCGACGTAGTAGCGAGCCCATTGCAGCGGCCACTCATCATCGGGTGCCAGTTCGCCGAAGCTGAGCCAGTCGCCCAGGGCGATTTCCGGCGTGTCCGCAATCTTCATTCGCTTCTGCAAGGGTGTATCCACCAGCATCATGCCGCCAAAGGCCCAGAGTGCCAGGCCGCCCATGCGTTCCTCGGTGTCACGGTCAGCCAGGGTGACAGTTTTCCCGGCCCGCAGGCCTTCGAGAGCGGTGACAATGCCCGCCAGCCCGCCGCCAACCACCAGAATGTCTGAAGCAATCACCTTGGCCATAATGCGTACCCGACCCGTTAGTAATGAGTTGTCAGGTTCAACGATATACCGGTACCATGGCTTTAAAATTGACAATAGAGGCCAACAAAATTGACACTAGAGGCCACCGTCTCCATGGGCTGGGTCAATACCGTGATCGGAGCGGCCGAACGCCTCACCGTGGACACGGATACCCTGTTGGCAGAAGCCGACATTCCGGTGTCCGCCTGCGAGCTGGAACGCTGGCCAATCGATGACATCACCCGCCTGTGGCATGCGGCGGAGCGCTGCACCGGCGACCCCGGTTTCGGGCTGAAGGTGGGTGCAGAGTTCACTCCCATGAGCATCAGCGGGGTGGGTTTTGCCTTGCAGTCTGCCGCAACCCTGCGCGAGGCCATTGCGATGGTTCAGCGCTTTCAACGGCTGATATCCGATGGCGGTCGATTCCAGATTGTTGCCGGCAATGCCGCCACCTGGCTGGTCTACCATCCCCGCCAGGGCAAGCTGGCGTTCAGCCCCCACCAGATCGAGGCGGTGCTAGCGTCCGTGGTTGGCTTTGCCAGCTGGGTGACAGGAACCCGGATGCAACCGGCCCGCGTCCAGTTCAGCCAGCCCCGCCTTGGTCCGGCTCAGGGTTACCAGACGGTATTCAATTGCCCGGTGGAGTTCGAGCAGGCCTTCAGTGGTGTGCTGATAGAAAACACTGTGTTGGATCAGCCCCTGCCCCAGGCAGATCCCCAACTGGCACAGGTTCATGAGCGCTACACCAGCGCCCGCCTGGAGGCCCTGACCATGAACAGTGCCTCGGTTGCGGAATTACAGCGATGGCTGGCCGCCCGGGTGGGGCCAATGCTTCCCCGTCGGGCTGATGCAGCCGAGGTACTTGGCATCAGCGAGCGGACCCTGGCCCGTCGACTACGGGACCAGGGCCAAACCTTTGATGGTTTGCTCGATGAAGTCAGGCGCCAGAAGGCACTTCAGGCGGTCGCCGAGACCAGCGCCGCCCTCCCGGAGATAGCCGAATCCCTGGGGTTCGCCGAAGTCAGTACCTTCTACCGGGCTTTCAAACGATGGACCGGCTCGCCGCCGGTTCGGTGGCGCAAGCACCTCGGGCGCTCAGATTGAAAATATTTTTTCCCAACTGCAACTTTCCGCCGCGTTCTCCCGTAGCCGATGTACACCCATCTCGAATCCCTCTGCACAGGTGGGTCAAAACCAAGCATAAGGAGAACGTCATGAAAAAACACGGTAAGAAAAACGCCCTGCTGACAGCCACTCTGATATCCGGCGCCATGATGGCGGGTACCACGATGGCCGGCCATCATGAAATGGACGGTGCCCAGGTGTGGGCGGATGACCAGAGCGTTGCTGCCGGCACTGTCACCGCGAAGAAAGTGAATGCCGGGAAAAACGGCTGGCTGGTAATTCATCGCACCGGTGAAGACATGAAACCCGGCCCGGTTGTCGGCCACGCGCCCCTGAAGAAAGGCAAAAACATGGACGTCGCTGCCATACTGACCGAAGAGGTCAAGCCTGGCGACATGCTTATGCTGATGGTTCACGGCGAGGATGGCGGTATGAAAACAGGCACCTTCGAGTACACCCTGGGGGCCAAGGAAGACGGTCCGGTCCGCAAGGACGGCAAACTGGTGATGACCACCATTACCGCGAAATAAAACGCCAGGACGGGAAACTCCGGCTGCCGCGCTTCCCTTTGGCGCGCGGCAGCCGCTCAGTTCCAATCAGATCTGTTTGTACACAACCTCGGACAGACGACTGCGGTTGCCATCGGTATCCAGGGTGCGGATGGCGAAATACCAGGTGCCAGCGGTCAATTCGTCCACCAGGAGCTCATCTACCGAGGCGTCGCCGATTGCGAGGCTCTGGTCGAGGCTGTCCGGATTGGTCCCGTAGACCACCTCGAAGCCTGCGATTTCACCCATGGTCAGGCTCTCACCGTTCTCGCGGGTGAGCGGTGCGGTCCAGCTCAGCAGAGCGGCGTTCGCCGGGATTGTCGGCTCCTGGACGCGTTCGGTTACCGGTGACTCGGTTGTTCCGGTGGTGGTGTCACTACCACTACCAATCGTACCTTCACTGCTCCCCGCACTGTCTCCTGAATCAGCAACGGCAGTGTCGGAGTCCGAGTACACATCAGCAATGGTCTTGAAGCGCTGGACATTACGATACTCCACAACAACAAGCTTCTGACTGATCACACTCGACGCCACGGTGGCCTGGAGCTCCGAGGACTGCAGCGCTGCGGCACTGACCACGTCCGCCAGCGCCACATTAACGCCATCTCCCATGATTTCTATCCGTCCGCTAGCCGCAATCTGGGAGGTCATGTTGTTCAACACCTCAGAGATGGTGCTCCACTGGGCGCTGTCATTTACCAGGGCCAGGAAAGCCGCATTGGCGATGGACACCTGCAGTGCATCCGCCGAAACACTGCCCAGGTCGTCAAGTCGAGTCAGATCCGGCGGAGCCAGACGAAGCGAACCGGGAGCGAGCCCGAACCAGCCTTCAACCGTCTGGTAGGCAGCAGACAGGGCTTCCGGAGACAGACCGTTGGCGCTTCGCTCCGCCAGTGTGACCGCCAGATGGGTCAGCGGCGTCAGGTGCACAGTTTCTGTGGTCAGGTCACCGGCACCGCGCAAGCTGAACTGGCTATCCAGCGGCATCGGCTGGCCGAACGCGACCGCCTCAGCACCGGCCTGGTCGCATTGGGGGACCACGTCGCAGATCATGCGAGTGCTGCCATCCGCCTGTAGCTCAACCAGAGCCCAGCCGTCGGCCTTGCCCCGCAAGCGCAGGTCATAACTGCCGTCATCAGCGGTAAGCACAGGCTTGGCCGCCAACCGGTCGGGAGTGTAAAAACCGTCCTTGTCCGCCAGCAACCGATTCGCCGTAACGATACCTTGCTGAATAACACCCTTCATGGCCGCACCGGCAACCTCGACTCCGGGCTCCTGAATCTGCGCTACGGAGCTGTTTTCGCTGGCCGTCATATCCTTGAAGCAGCCCGAAAGAAAAACGGACGCCGAAAGAACCAGCAGCCCCTGCTTCGATAAATTTTTGCCGCAATATGACATCTTTCTGCACCAATTTATTGACGAATTGGGCAAATCATACTGCGTCCTTTTCTGATCAAAATGTGATCGGGTTGGCTTTTTATCTGCTGGAATTCGTCAGGAAAGTGGCGCTTACGGTAGGTAACATCGGGACATCGAAGGTTACAGGGGTGAGGGCTGGGAGGCGGGGCTTAATCTCATGTTTTATGGTTATATTTTGAACAAGAGGAAGAGTTGAGTGGGCGAGTTCCTGCGGTAAGGTCCAAATGGTGTTTACAAATTTAAACAGTGGAAATTGGTGATTTCGCGGTAATGGGGACGACTCCGGGGCAAAACCCAAGAAGGGGTCAGATTAAAAGCGCGTCAGCGCTTTTAATCTGACCCCATTTTCACCGTCCCCAACGCCTGATCCTCAATCCCCACTGCGCGCAATCAACCGCCTCACCTGGGCCAGGTTGTCATTGGCAGTCACGTGGTAACTGGGTGAGGTCTTGGCGGCCTTGCTGAAGAACTCTTCAGCCTGCCGGTAGTCGCCTTCGTTCATCAGGATATAGCCGATGGTATTCCAGGCATCCGCTTCCGGCATCACCTTGATGAGCGCTTCCAGGGCCTCATCGAATCGCTCCAGCCGGGTATAGAGCTGGCCGAGGTTGCGCCAGGCGCGCTCGTGCTCGGGATCGATGTTCAGCGCGGTCTGGTACTGGTATTCCGCACGATTCCAGTGGCCAATCAGGTAGAAGGAGTAACCCAGGTTGTTGTGGAGCCTCGCATTGCGGGGAGAAATCGCCAGGGCCCGGTCGTAGTAGGTTCTCGCGGCGGCAAATTCACCCTGCAGGTCGGCCATGATGCCGAGGGCATTGAATGCCTGCCAACGGTTTTCATCTGCAGCCACCGATCGTTCCAGCAGGGTTTTGGCTTTGTCATGCTGCCGCTGTTTCATCAGCATCAGGCCCAGACCTTCAAGGGCACCGGCATGGTCGGGCTCCAGTTGCAGGGCAAGCTGGAATGCCGAGGCAGCCTTGTCCGATGCACCCTTGTGCTGATTGATGGCGCCCACCTTGTAGAAGGTATCCGCATTCTCCGGATCCAGTTCCAGGGAGCGGATGTACTCGAACACCGCCTCATCCAGTTTCCCCTGCCGATAGGCCGCATCGCCGCGGGCTATGGCTTCTTCAGCGGATTCCACCGGCATCAGGGTGGAAAAGGTCAACTCGGACTTGCCATCATAAAGGTCTGTAAAGGCATTTCCGCTTTTTACCTGGGGGCCGCCGGCGCAGCCACCCAGGAACAGCAACATAGTGATCAGCCCGGCATCGGCAAGCTTTCGCAGCCCTGCCCGGGCAAAGCTGCTTTCGTTCGTACCAGCCGAGACATTCTTCCATTGTCCGATCATGGCAAATTCTCCCTTTCTTGTTATGAACATCAGTAAACCTGGAAGTGATCCAGCAATCCGACTACGGCCGGGCCAATGGCCACCACGAAGAAGGCGGGGAACATGCACAGCACCAGCGGAAACACCATTTTGGTGGACACCTTGCCGGCCTCCTCTTCCGCCCGTTGCATACGTTTGTCCCGGAACTCCTCCGAGTAAATCCTCAGGGATTCCGCAATACTGGTACCGAAGCGCAGGCTCTGGCTGAGCAATGCCACCAGGCCTCCGATCTCTTCAAGGCCTGTACGATCCGCCAGGTTCTTCAGGGCATCGACCCGATCCACCCCGGCGCGCATTTCACTGTTTACCAGGGACAGCTCTTCGGAAAGCTCCGGATGGCCGATCACCAGCTCATCGGCAACCCTCTGCAATGCTGGCTTCAGGCCGTAACCGGCCTCTGTGCAGACCACCAGCAAATCCAGCGCATCCGGAAAGCCGTTGTATAACCGGCGCTTCCGGCGTTCGATCATCTTGGCCAGTACATAGTTGGGGCCCAGTGCGCCAACCAACATGGCACCGGCCGCCGCCTGGACGACTTCAATGGTGGTGAGCCCGGGCACCCAGCGCAGACCGAAGAACACCGCCAATGGCAGCCCCACGATGAGCAAGGTCTTGATCGCATAGAAGTTGGCAAGAGCACTGTCATTCCTGAAACCTGCGTGTATCAGTCGCTCCCGGGTGCGATTACGGTCCCCTTCCTTCTTGGGAAGAAAACGGGGCGCGTTTGATCTCATGAACGAGGATACCGGACCATCGCGCTGCGCTTCGGCCGCCTCCGGAGCGACCACATTGTGCAGTCGACTGCGCACCGGATGGAACATGGTGGAGACCAGGTACATGCCAGCGAGGGCAAGGCAGAACACGGCCACCGCCATCAATCCGATAAAGGCATATTGCGCCATCTGGCGGTCCTGAATGACGGTATCGAGCAATCCGATCACGTATTCCATGGCTGGCTTCTCCTACACCTTGATATTGAGGATCTTCTTGATCCAGAACACGCCGATCACAATCAGAATGAGTGCTATCAGAACAATGTCGGCGCCTCGCGGGCTCTCGATAAGCATGGGCATGTAGTCCGGATTCACCAGCGAGATCAGTACAAAGAGCACAAACGGCGTCATGGTCAGGACCCAGGCTGAAATCCTGCCCTCTGCGGAGAGCGTGCGCACCCGGCGCTGGAACCGGAAGCGCCCCCGGATCACGCCGGCGATCTTTTCCAGCACCTCCGCCAGGTTGCCCCCGGACTCGCGCTGCACGAGAACGGCGGTGATCAGTGCCATCACCAGAACGCTGGGCACCCGCTGAAGCAGACCGAACAATGCCGCCCGCACATCACCGCCGTAGTTGATCTCGTTGAAGGTTTTCTGGAATTCCTCCTTCACCGGGCTGGGCATTTCCGTGGAAACCAGCCGGATCGCTTCGATAAACGGGTGCCCCGCCCGCAGGGCCCGGATGATGACATCCACCACGTCCGGCAGCTGTTCTTCGATCTTGGCAATCCGCTTGCTGCGTTTGTTACGCAGATAGAGGAACGGCGCACTGGCGGCCAGTGGTGCCAGCACCATCGGCGCCCACCAGGCCTTGGTCATGCTGAAGCCTACGAAGGCCGCGACGGCCGCCAGCAGAAGCGCCAGTAACAACACCCGGTAGGCTCTGGTCTGGTAACCGCTCTGGGCGATCAGACTGACCAGTGGCTGAAGCAGATGCATGGATTCCAGGCGCTTCTCCAGGGGTGACAGGTCCCGAAGGTACTGCTCCTGCATGAGGGAGAGCCGTTTCTGGCCCTCATCCCCCTGAGTCATTTTATGCATGCGCTCATTAAGCCGCTTGCGGGCACCCCGACTTTCACCGAAAACCGGAATCACCAGGCCCTGGGAGAGCAGAAACACTGCCACGAACACCAGGGCAAGAAATATCCAGAGTTTGTCTCCCAACGCTTCCATGGCTCAGTCCTCGAAATCGGGATCGAAAAGTGACAGGGGCACTGCGATGCCCCGCTGGTGCAGATGCTCGTGAAAGCGGGGCACAATGCCGGTGGCCTTATAATGACCTATCACCTTGCCCTCCTCATCCCGGCCCACGCGCCGGAAATTGAACAGCTCGGACATGGTGATCACGTCCCCCTCCATGCCGTTGATTTCCTGCACACTGACCAGGCGGCGGGTACCGTCCTCCTGGCGCTCCACCTGGAGCACCACATCGATGGCGGATGCCACCTGGGAACGGATCGCCTTGACCGGCATGGTGGTGCCGGTCATGGACACCATGTTTTCGATTCTGGTGAGAGCATCCCTGGGGGCGTTGGCGTGCAGCGTGGTCATGGAGCCGTCGTGGCCGGTATTCATAGCCTGGAGCATATCCAGGGCTTCAGCGCCACGGACCTCGCCGACGATAATGCGGTCAGGCCGCATCCGCAGGCTGTTGCGGACCAGATCCCGCTGGGTCACTTCGCCCTTGTTCTCGATATTCGGAGGCCGGGTCTCCAGCCGCACCACGTGTGGCTGCTGGAGCTGGAGTTCCGCCGAATCTTCGATGGTGACAATCCGCTCGTTATCCGGAACGAAGCCAGACAAAACGTTCAGCAGCGTGGTCTTACCAGAACCGGTACCGCCAGAAATCAGAACGTTCAACCGCCCCCGCACAATACTCTCGAGCAGACCGGCTATGGGTGCGGTCAGCGTGCCTTTTTCCATCAACGCTTCCATGGACAGGCGACCGATGGAGAAACGGCGGATGGACAACAGCGGTCCGTCCACGGCCAGCGGCGGAATGATGGCGTTGACCCGGGAACCGTCCTTCAGGCGTGCGTCCACCATCGGAGAGGATTCATCAATCCTGCGACCGACACTGGAAACAATGCGGTCAATGATGTTCAGCAGGTGAGTGTCGCTGTGGAAACTCACATCCACCTTTTCCAGCTTGCCGTTGCGCTCGACATAGATACTGTCGTGGCCGTTGACCAGGATATCGGCGATGGACTTGTCAGCCAGAAGCGGCTCCAGGGGGCCAAGACCCAGAATGTCATCCTGAATCTGGCGAATGATGCGCTGGCGAGCGGTCAGCGAGAGCGGAATGGACTCCTCTGCCATCAGCCGCTGGCCGATTTCCTGTAACTGGCGCTCGGCCTCCTCTTTACCCAGGGTACCCAGGAGCGAAAGGTCCAGAACCTTCATCAGTTTCTGATGGATTTTCTGCTTCCAGGCTCGCTCCTGCTCTTCCTCAGCTTTGCGGGCCAGTGAGGGGCCACTGCCGTTGTGAACCAGTGGTGGCTCCGGCTCGCCCTTGCCAAATTCGTTCAGTCGGTTCAGTTCCATGACACTCTCCTCAGGCTCCTGCCAGTTTCCGCCACATCCGGCCCAGGCCGGACTGTGGAACCACTCTCTTGCCACTCAGCGCTTCCGCCATCCGCACCATACTCCGGCTGACCGGGGAACCAGGTGCGGCTTCAAGCAGCGGAACACCCAGGTTCGAGCTCTCCGCCACTTTCGCGTAATCATTGGGAATAAAGGTCATATCCCCGATACCCAGGGCCTTTTCGATGTCACCGGCGGTGAGTGCCAGCCGTTTGTCCCAGCGATTCACCACAATTCCGATCCTATCGGCGGATACCCCCATGTAGCGGGTCAGGTAGTGAAGTAAACGGCGGGCATCCTGAACATGGGAAATGCTTTGCTGGAGTACCAGCAGCACCCGGTCCGCGGATTCCAGTAACAGCCCGGTCACGCTGTCGATCTGACGGGGCAGGTCGATCACTGTGTGGTCATAACCGGTGCGCAGCAGCGCCAGCAGTTTCTGCAGCTGGCCCTCATCGATGTCCCCCGGCACAACAAGCTGATCAGAGCCATTGCCGAGCAGATGCAGACCGCTCTTGTGCTTGAGCATGTGGCCTTCGAGGGCCATCAGGTCCATGTTGTCTGCTCTCAGGATGGCGTCCACCAACCCGCCACCCTCGTGCAAATCAAAGGCCGACGCCAGGTTGCCGAATTGCAGATCCATATCCAGAAGGGCCACCCGTTGCTCGATCCGCTCTGCCAGACTATGAGCCAGGGATGCAGCTATGGTGCTGGCTCCGGACCCACCTTTGGCATTGATCACGGCAAATGTTCCACCGCTGGAATCAGAATCCGGCGCCAGTTCAGCCGCTATCCGCACCAGGGATTCCAGAACCTCCTGCTTCGGTGCCGGAAAGCTGAAATAGTCCCGCGCGCCCACTCGCATGGCGGTACGCATGATCGTCATGTTTTCGGGCCCTGTCACCACGGTTGGCACACGGCTGGTGACTGGCCGATCGTCCAGGGATCGGAGTTCGTCTTCCCAGGCGGACGTGGTGCAGAAGATCAGAGCATCCGGCAATTCCTTGACGTTATAGAGCGGATCAGAATGTCCGTTGGTAATGAGGCGTTTGCTAAGGGCAAGGCCCGGCTGGTCGCCGAGCATGTCTTCAAGCTCCTGCAATTCCTGGGCATTGCGCCCGGCAATCAAAACGGTAATACGTGCTTTCATGGCTTCGCCCTTCCTTGCTTGTTCAACTGATGGTCCCGAAACAACCGGTGCCTTCCCGCGACACACCGAGGCTCTCCCGCGGCAGAACCGTCACGAAAGGAGGCAGCTCGAAGGTCTGGAAGAAGAACGGAATGATCAGTTGGTGCTGAAAACCGCTCACTTCACTGCGAATAAAGGCAATATCGAGATAATTTCCCGCCGGGTCAGCCAAAACACCGCCGGTGGAGGTGAGATAGTCGATGGAGATATGGGATTCCATCAGGCCCTTTAGTATCGGGCTCTCACCGGATGTGCCCGGCTCATCAAACATGGCAACCCGGCGGATAGCGCTGTGCTCTATGGGGCAGACCACCGCCACCCGGGCCGCACGCCGGCTCATCTCGTCCAGCGTGTTCCAGACAAACATCAGCCGGCCGAACTCGATGCTGGCGAACAGCAGAATGAAGAACATGGCCCCGACAACGGCAAACTCCACGGTGTGCAAACCCGACTGCTTTGTGATGTTCATAGCGCCCTCATCTGCACGGTGCTCTGCATTTCAAAGGCCATGCTGATCGGCTCTCCCCCATAAAAAGCGGGAATCTGGCCGATCAGCGGGATGTAGTTGTAGGTGGCACTCACGGTAACGTGTGCGGCATCCGGTTTGGTTACCGTGATATCACCGGCGGACCATCCGGGCAGAAGGGGGTCACCAGCACCAAGGGTATTGCCATAAACCACCAGATTGCTGGTTTGCTGCACCAGGTTGCTGTCCAGGAGAATGAGACCAATGCTGCCATTCATGGCCAATGAGGAAACGTGCCTGGCGCCGTCACGGGTCGCCCGCGTCATGGTGTGGTACTGGCTGAACGCCCAACCCAACTCACTCACCGCAAACACGACCAGCAGCAGAAACGGCGCGGTCAGCCAAAACTCCAGGGTGGCAATACCCTTCTGTTTTTTGCCGATCTTGTTCAATGCGTCCATGTCGTCACTTCCCTCCCGCTTTCGGCACCCTCAGCTGTCGAAGGTATCCGGGTCCTTGTACAACTGGATAATCCGGGGGCCTGGTCCGGCGCCGGGATCGGGTCCGGGTACACCGCTGCCGCCGCAGTCATCCTTGAACTGGCCATAGAAAACCGCCTGGCCGGCCTGGTTCATCTTGTCGATCATGTAGAAACAGCTGAAACCCAGCAGCTCCACGGAACTCTGGCCGTTGGCGAGGCCATCGCAGTTGCCCACGGGCATGGTCAGGATCCGTCGGCCCGGTTGGCCGGTGAGTTGTGAATCAGGATTAACGGTCTCGTATTTCTCCAAATACCAGTCGAGATTAAATGCCGGGGCCGTTTCAGCGATGTAATCGGCTTCGTTATAGGGAGCATGTTCGGTAAACCAATCCGGAGGATATTCGGCCGCACTCACGGGGCCGTTGTAGATGCCCAGGCGTGTATTGATGCCCTGGGCAAACGGGCCAACGGTATTACCGGGCTCGGTTTCGATATCACCATCCTCACCCGTGGTCAGACATGCATCGAACTTGCCAGCGGCGGCCTCGCGGACATCTGCACCGCCGCTACTGCCGTCGAGGCGAATCAGGTAGAAGTTTCCGTTACCGACTTCGGAACTGGTGCCGGAGCCAATTTTTAGCTGCTCCACTTCCCCTCTGGAATAGCCATAATTGTCTTCACCCGGTGTTCCACAAGCCATCATGGGAACCACGTTGCAAGCGGTCTTGATGGTCGGACTGGGGCCGGCTACAGCAGTACCGGCAATGGCCAGGTCATTGATCCCTAGCACCGGCGCAAACCACTCGGACACGTCATAGTTGTCGACGCGGGCGCGGACGTACTGTGCCGGTGTCGTGCCCGGTACAAAGGGGTTCAGCGTATTGGAGAATTCCAGGACCAGGGTGAGATTGCCACTGGCCGAAGCGTCACCGAGGCCGGCATTACCCGGCGCCGCCGTGTTGGCGTCGAAGGTAGTATGCCCGGCTGCATCCGCCAGCAACGTATTTGCGGTCTGGTCAAGCACCTTGGCCGCGCTCAGCGCCGCGGCATCCAGGGCATTCTGAAGCCGCGTCTTCTCCAGGTGGGCATTGCTGATATCCAGCGCCAGGGCCGCCATCCCCAGGATGACCACCAGGGAAATGGCGACCATGGGCAGGATGGCGCCTTGCTGAAAGTTCCTTGCCTTATTGACCGCGTCCATGGTCCATCCTCCCTATCAGCGCTGAAGCCCCATGCCAACGCCGCCACTCATATCCGGTCCAAGTCTTTCGGGCTTGCCGGTATCCTTGATGTAGCTGTTGTATCCAGCTTCAGCCTTCCGGCCATCCAGCACCGGCAGCTCGGGCGGTTCCTGGCCGGGCGGAACGTACTTCTGGGCGGCTATCATCTGGCGGACGGAATTGCCGAACTGATCTTCCGAGCTGGGTGACGCGCACCCTGCCAGGAGCATGCCCGTGGCCAGCCCTGTCATTACCGCTTTGATTGTTTGCTGATATGCGTCCATGGTTTCCACCTCAGAGTTCGTGTCCGAATTGTCCTTCCACACTTCCTTGCGCCCCGGATGCGGATTCAGCACCGGGCTTGCGCCTGCCCTCCATGTAACCCAGCAGGTAGAACTCGAGATCCGAGGGCTCCACAAAGTAATCGGTGGGAAGGCTGAACTGCTTGCGATCCACCGGTTTGGCAAAGTGGGGCGTGACCAGGATCACCAGCTCCGTCTTGCCCTTGACGAACTCCTGGCTCCGGAAAAGGTGACCCAGGATCGGCAGATCGCCCAGGCCCGGGAACTTGTTCACACGCTCCCGTAGATTCTCGTTGATCAGGCCGGCAACACCGATGGTCTGCCCATTCGCCAGTTCGACCGTCGAGGAGGCACTGCGGCTGGTAAGCGCGTTGATAAAGAAGGTCGCGGCGGTATCCGGCACCTCCAGCACGATGGAATTCTGGTTGCTGAGCTCACTGACCTTGATGTTCAGCTTGAGACTGATCATTCCGGAATCGAGCACGGTGGGGAGGAATCCCAGACTGATCCCGAACTCTTTAAACTCGATCTTGACGCCGTCGTCCTGCCCGCTGCCCACGGGAATCGGGAACTCACCACCCGCGTGGAAGGTGGCTTCCTGGCCGGTCAGGGTGGTGAGCGTCGGCTCAGCCAGAACTTTCGCCAGATTATTTTCCTGGGCGGCATCGATCACCAGGTCAAACAGGGTATCGCCGTCCATGAAGCTGGCGAACAGCCCGGTGCTCTCGAAAGTCAGGGGTTCCCTGAGAATCTGGGTTGCCGGCGGACCGAAGGGAGTGAGGGTACCGGTGCCGCCACCGGACAGTGAACTTGCCGGTGCCAGCGCAGTTCCGTTGTTGCCGGCACCGATGGTGAGCAGGGAGTTGGCGTTCATCGCTTCGAACTTGGCACCAATGCGCTTCAGGAAGTCCCGGGAGACCTCCGCCACCTGCACCTCCAGCATTACCTGCTGAGCACCGCCCACCTGCATCATGTTCAGAACCTTGCCGTCGTCCCCACCCTGGAAACTCCGGGCCAGATCCAGTGCGGCGGCCATGCGTGCAGAGCTGCTGACTTCACCACTGAGGATGATCGCACCCTGGGAAGATCGAACTTCGATTTCCTCGCCGGGCAGAACCTGGTGAAGCTTGGCTTTCAGGCCCTCCAGGTCGTGGGTTACATCAATACCGACAGCGGCAACTACCTGGTTGTTGTTGTCCCACAGGGTCACGTTGGTAGACCCCAGTTGCTTGCCTACCACATACAATTGACGGGAACGCAGGATCAGGATGTCGGCGATCTCGGGATTACCAACCGATATTTTGGCGACGGGTTGCTCGAGATAGAGGATCTGGGACTGGTTCAGGGCCACTTCCACCACTTGCCGGTCCATTCCGCTTGCCAGCATCACCTGGGCCTTTACTGCGACCGGGATGGCGGACAAGAGCAGGAACAGCCCGATCAGGCATCCCTGCAGTGACAGCTTCTTCATGTTTATTGTCATGGTCACTCTCTCCCTGGGTTACTTCCTTTGCGGCTGCCTTCCTCCGGCAACCGCTGCATTCAAATCCGTCCTACATGGAAACCCTCGAGGTACTCACATCGGTCCCACGGATGATGGTCACCCTTGAACTGGTGGCGACGACCCGACGAGGTGCAGGTTTTGGAGCCGGCTTGGCCTCAACCACCACTTCTTCCTTGACCGGTTCCGGAGGCGGGCTCACGCTGTCATCCAACGGATTGCGCAGGGCCAGCTGGATCATGCCCTCCTGGGTGGCCTTGACCAATTCTTCGGCTTCGTCTGAGCTCAACTCGAGTGTGACTGCGCGCACGATGACCGGCTTGTCCTTTTCAGGAGAAGCAGTCTGGTCAACTGCCAGCACCTTGACGTTCTCCAGGAGTGTCCGGGACTCGTAGCGGTAGTTACCGTTTCGCTTCGCGGCGACGATATCCACCCGGTTGCCGGGCATCAGAAAGCCGGCAACACCGATAACGTCATTGACCCGGACAGTCACGGCCCTCTTGTTCGGCGCGATCACCGCAGACAGAGCACTACCACCACCAAAGGCGGCCACCTTCTCCTTCAGGATCATTTCACCCGGGTAGATAGTCGTGGTCGCCACCTGCCCTTCAATTGATTCGGCTTCGGTCAGCGCACTGGACGGCACCATCGATCTCGGCATGGTGGCCACTTTCAGGTCACTGGCTTCTACCTTCTTGCCGAAGGGAATCTGCAAGGCTGCCACGACTACAGGTACACCATCCTCGGAGGTCGGGGACGCAAATCGGTCAAGCGCCCAGCCCCTGGCCAGGTAGGCGGCGCCCAGGCCCATGATCAGGGCAAAAGAGAGCATCAGAACGGTTCTTGACTTGAACATAGCGGTCACCCCACGTTTTCCAGCTGCACGAAGTAGTTTTGCCAGGCCCACCGAATGGATTCGGTAGTGAGCCGGGCCGGTAACCCGCGGTACCTGCAGTAATCACTGACCAGACCCAGCAGATCCCGGGGATGACAGGGCAACAGGATATTGCCCTGGGTCGGGTAAAGCTCTGTCATCATGTACCGGGTTGTTTCGGAATCATCTTCGATCCCCATGGTCTGGCAGACCTGTTGCCACAGCCGCAGGAACGGCTCTGGCTCCAGGGTTTTGAATCCGATCTTGTGGCCAATGCGCCGGAGAAACGCCTCGTCGGCAAGCTCCAGCGGGTTCAGGTTGGTAGAGAAGATCAGCAGCATGTCGAAGGGAACCGCAAAGTGCTGCCCTGCCCTCAGGTTGAGGAAATCCCGTTTTTCCTCCATGGGCACAATCCAGCGGTTGAGCAGGTCCACGTGGGATACCCGCTGCCTTCCGAGGTCGTCAATCAGCAACATGCCATTGCTGGCTTTTAACTGAAGGGGTGCCTGGTATTGCTTGCGCTGTTCGTCGAATTTCAGGTCCAGCATGTCCAGGGTGAGCTCACCGCCGGTGGTCACTTCCGGGCGGTGACACAGGACATAGCGGGGATCGTGACCGTTGCCGAGGTGCACCGGGTCCTGCTGCTCGCCATGGACCGGATGATGGAACTCGGGGTCGAAGAGGCTGATGACTGTGTCGCCCACGAGGATCGAATAAGGTACGTGCACCGGGCCCGCGAGCAGCTTCACCAGTTGACGGGTGATGTAGCTCTTGCCGCTGCCTGCGGGGCCATAGATGAACATGGCGCGGCCGGAGTGCACCGCCGGCCCAAGCTGGGCCAAGAGGTTTTCATCGATCACGGTGTCCTGGAACAGACGATGGATATCGTCTTCGGTGACCACGCATTTGGAGACCGATTGCCGGCGAACCAGTTTGGAATAGGCTTCCAGAGTGACCGGCGCCGGTCCGCAGTAGCCATCACGGGAAAGCGCCTCGAGAGCAGCGGCACGACCACGGTCTGTCAGGGCATAGCGCACGCCGCCCTCCGAGAAGTCGGCGCCTTTGCTTTCAACCTTAGCTTCCTGGCGCAGGTGAGCGATAACGGGTTCCAGAATTGCTCCGGGCAGTGAAATATTCCGGGACAGATGTTGGAGGGTCTGGTTGCTGACCTGACCCAGATGCTTTATCAAAAGATCGGCTACGAAGAAGTGATCGAGACCAGTTTCCTCCAGGCCATGTGGTCGACCTACACTATCACCCATTGTTGGATGTAAATCCCTGTAGTCGGTTAACAAGAGTTCGGCGTCCATTGCTTGCTCCTTCGCTATCCTTGATTGTCCTGCTTACAAAAGAAATGACAGGGTTGTTCCGCAGGCTATTGCGGGCGCATAAGGCATTCGCAACCCTGCAGCCTCGCCCTCTTCAGGGGCTATGTAAGTCGGTTGTAAGTAGGCAAGAGATAAAAACATTGACCAATACCGACGGGCCATCACAAATAGCCCGCCTTTCCAGGCAATAAACGCCAAGGCAAAAACTCCGCCGACAAGCAGTGTCAAAACAGCACTTAAAAAGACGGCATTGGGGCCAATCAGAGCACCAACACTGGCGAGAAGCTTGACATCCCCCGCGCCAAGCGCCGCAAAAAAATAGAGTGGAAGGAAACATAACAGGCCAACAAACAGCCCCATTAGCGCAAACCCCACTCCTTGCCATTGGGCTCCGATACTGTGCAAAGTTATCCCAAGCACAACCATTGATAAGGTTAAAACGTTCGGGATACGGCGAGTAGAAAAGTCGAAATAAACCGCCCCAAGCAGTCCGAACAGGAGAGTTGTCGCTATTAAAAGACTAAGTTGATCCATGCTTCCTCCCACGAACCGTTTGCAACATCAGAGGAGGGGAAACCCCCTCCTCTGGTCTAAGTCACGCCAAATCAATCACACTCACGCTGGTACGACTATTTTCTTCGCAATGGTGTCGATCACAGTAGCGACGTTCCCACCTAGCAACGTGAATGCGGCTACCGCACCCAGAACAATGAGTGCTCCAGCCACCGCATACTCGGACAGCTCCAAACCTTCCTCATCCCGAAGAAACGCAACTACTTTTTCCTTGAAGTTTTTCATCTCATAACTCCTGCAGTCGTTAGACATACTTCCTTGATGGCACAGCGCCATCTCCGTGCGCTGTAGTTTCAGCATAAGAAGTTATTCAGAAGTCAGTTAGGAGTATTCCGGCGAAACAATAGGAGGATTTTGCAAAAGGAGGATCCTGGAAGCCGCAAGAATACGCACAGGCAATTCCGGGTTAATCAGACGTGGCCTTGTGGACGCGCCTGTCAGAGCTCCAGGGATTTGTACAGAGAAAGCTGGGGTGAGGCAGTCGCCTCTTCTCGCAGGGCATTGCACTTGTGGCGGTACTGGCTGGGTGTCATGCCGATATGACGCTGGAACATCCGGGTGAAATGGGAGGCATCATGGAAGCCCACCGCCCAGCACACATCAATTACGGAGGCACTGTTGTTCTGTAGCAGCTCGGTCGCCTTCTCGATCCGGCGCCGGACGATGAACTCCTGGAAGGTTATGCCATGGGCCCGTTTAAAGGCACGGCTTAACTGGTAGCTGTTGCTGCCGCAGAGCTCGGCAATGTCCGCCTGCATCAGCTTTTCGGAGAGATGCTGCTCAATGAAGGCAACAGCTGACTCGACAATCTTTTCTTCGCAATTGTGTTTCTTGAAGCGGGCGTCATCGGGAAGAGGCTGGGACTTGAGGATTGTGGTCCGTTCGGAGCGATCCCTGCGATTACCGACCAGCTTTTCCAGCCTCTGCAGGGAATCCAGCACGCTGTCCATCTGCACCGGTTTGACAAAGTAGTCCCACACACGACTACGGAGGGCCCATACCGCCAGGGCCTCCGAGTGCTGCTGGGTGAACATCACCACAGGCACAGAGGTGTGCTCCTGCTTGGCCTCGCTCAGCAAGGACAGGCTGGATATGTCCGGAAAATCGAACTCGAAACAGCTGATCACACGGTTATGGCTGGCATATACCGAACCCAGATCTTCCTTCGCGGAAACTCTGACTATCGGAAAGTGCCGCTCAATTACCCTGACGACCTCCGGGTCCGCCCCATACTGCGTGGCGTCCACCAGCACAACAGTAGCTCTCTCCATCCCGCCATTTCCCCTTTTTCTTGATTCTTGGGTTTCCAGCTCCGTCTGGACCTGGTGGGATTAACATGTATTTCTGTTAATAAATTGGTGAGGTAATACAAACTAATAGGAAAGGCAAGTGTACACGTCAAGAAAGCAGGCACATTTTATTGCAGCGTTTTGTAACCGGGATGGGGAGGAACGAATGTGAATAGGAGGATGGACAGGCATGAAAATGGGGTCAGATGAAAAGCTTGCTTTTCATCTGACCCCGACCCCTGGTCTGACTCCGCGTCAGGACTAACCCAGGTTCTTCTTCATGAACTTCTGGATTTCCCCGACGATACCACTGCGGAAGGCGAGCACCGTCAAAACAAATACCCCACCGAGGATGGGATCCACCCAGTCTCTCAATGGCCCCTGGGATAACTGGTATTCAACATTGACTACAAAGGTCGCACCGACCACCGGGCCCAGCAGGGTGCCCATGCCGCCCACAAGGGTCATCAGGATGACTTCACCGGACATGTGCCAGTGGGCATCGTTCAGGGATGCAAGCTGGAACACCACGGATTTCATGGAGCCCGCAAGCCCTGCAAGTGCCGCCGAGATCACGAACGCCAGTACCTTGTAACGATCCACCTTGTAACCCAGGGACACGGCCCGGGGTTCGTTCTGCTTGATGGCCTTGAGCACCTGTCCGAAGGGACTTCCCACCACTCGCTGAACCAGGAAGTAGCAGGCAATGAACACCGTCAGCACGAAATAGTACATGTTCAGGTTGTTATCGAGACTGATCAGTCCGAACAGTTCGCCACGCGGAATACCGTGCATGCCATCTTCACCGCCGGTGAATTCCGACTGAACGAAGAAGAAAAACACCAGTTGGGCCAGGGCCAGGGTCACCATCGCGAAATAGATGCCCTGCCGGCGGATGGAAATCAGCGCGAAGGCCAGCCCCAGCAAGGTTGCCACCAGGGTTCCGGCGAGAATCCCCACTTCGGTTGTCAGGCCCGGCATATTGCTGAGCAGATAGCCGGTGGTATAGCCGCCGGCGGCCAGGAAGGCAGCATGGCCGAAGGAAAGCAGGCCGGTAAAGCCGAACAGCAGGTTGAACGCGACGGCGAACAGTGCGAAGCACAGGATTTTCATCAGGAAAACGGGGTACATCAGAAACGGCGCAACCAGCAGGAGCAGCAACAGTACTCCGTTTGCCATCAGCCGCTTGCGGTCGTCCGCTTTTTGCTGTTCGAGGATGGCCTGGTGGATTTCGGCCTGATTGACGGGCTGAGTCATGTTATGCCTCCTTTCCAAACAAACCGGTGGGCCGAATCAACAATACAACGACCATAACCAGGAAAATCACGGCCGACGAAGCGGGGGGATAGAAAGTCTTGGTCAGGCCCTCAACCACCCCCATGAGCACGCCTGTGATAATGGCGCCCCCGATGGAGCCCATTCCACCAATAACCACCACGGCAAAGACCACGATGAGAATGTGGGACCCCATCACCGGAGTCACCGAATAGATGGGTGCGGCGAGTACACCGGCAAAGGCGGCAAGCATGACACCGAAACCGTAGGTCAGGCTCACCAGCAATGGCACGTTTATACCGAAGCCCTGCATCAGCTGCGCATCCTCAGTGCCCGCGCGCAGATAGGAACCGAGCTTGGTCTTCTCGATCATGAACCAGGTTCCGAAGCACACCAGCAGCGCAACCACGATGACCCAGGCCCGGTAATAAGGCAGGAACATGAAACCGAGATTCATGCCTCCCTGGAAGGTATCCGGCATGGAATACCGCAGGCCGGACACCCCGAAAAAGTTGGTCAGCACACCCTGCAACATGAGGGCCACACCGAATGTCAGCAGCAGGCTGTAAATGTGATCCTGGCCTGCAATCCTGCGTAGCAGGAAATACTCAATCACGACCCCGACAAGCCCCACCAGCACCGGCGCCAGAAACAGCGCGACCCAGTAGTTGATCCCCAGGTAGTCGAACAGGAGAACGGTGCACATGGCGCCCAGCATATACATGGCACCGTGGGCGAAGTTGATAATCTTGAGCAATCCGAAAATCACCGCCAGACCAAGACTCAACAGGGCGTAGAAGGCGCCATTGATAATACCGATCAATAGCTGGCCCCAGAGCACAGCGAGAGGGACGCCGAAAATCATGGACATGTTGCTAACTCCAAAAGCAGCACAGACGTTTTTATTGGACTTTTCGTCTCTGCAGGTTCCCGGGTACTCCCCGCACCAGGGCGGGGAGTTCCGTTCTTGCAGCCTTGCTTAGTTGTTTACCAGTTTGCACTTGCTCTCGGAGAGCGGGCGGTAGGCTTCCTCGGCCGGAATGGTACGAACGATATCGTAGAGGTCCCATTCGCCGGTGGACTCTTCCGGAGTCTTCACCTGGGCCAGGTACATGTCATGCACCATACGTCCGTCCTCGCGGATACGACCGTTCTTGGCGAACATGTCGTTGATGGGGGTTTCCATCATCTGCTTGCGGACGGTCTGGGCGTCGTCAGAACCGGTCGCTTCCACCGCCTTCAGGTATTGCATGGTACTGGAGTAGATACCCGCGTGCACCATGGTCGGCCGGGCGCCGGTTGCTTCCAGGAAGCGATCAGCCCATGCGCGGGTCTCATCGTTCATGTCCCAGTACCAGCCGGTGGTCAGCTGCAGCCCCTGGGCCACTTCAGTACCCAGTGCGTGTACATCACTGAGGAATACAACGAGGCCGGCGATGGTCTGGCCCGCCTGGGTCACACCGAATTCTGCAGCGGTTGTGATGGCGTTGGTGGTATCGGCACCGGCGTTGGCGAGGGCGATAACATCAGCACCGGAAGCCTGGGCCTGCAGGATGAACGAGGAGAAATCCGGAGTCGGGAACGGATGACGGATGCTGCCGACGATTTCACCGCCGTTGGCTTCAACAACCCGGGTCACGTCCGCTTCCATGGCGTGGCCGAAGGCATAGTCCGCGGTCAGGATATACCAGGTCTTGCCGCCTTCCTGCACGATCGCAGTCGGAGTACCGATAGAGAGCGCGTAGGTGTCATATACGTAGTGAATGTGGTTGGGGGTGCAGTGCTCGTTGGTGATGCTGGAGGCGGCAGAACCGGACACCAGGCCCAGCTTGTCGTTCTCTTCCAGGATCTTGGTGGCCGCAATGGTGACGGATGAGGCAACGAGGCCACCGACCATGTCGACACCCTCATTCTCCACCCAGCGACGCACGGTGCTGGAGGCTACATCCGGGCTGTTACGGTCATCGGCGCTGACCACCTCGATCTCGGCGCCCTTCACCTTGCCACCGAAATCGGCAATCGCCATCTCCATGGCCTTGAGACCATTCGGACCAGCCAGGTCACGATAAGTACCGGACATGTCGGCAAGATAACCGATCTTGACGGTATCACCGGAAATTTCGGCCTGGGCGCCACCCACCATGAGGGCTGAGGCAACGGCTGAGGTCAGAAGCTTTTTCATCATTGTCATTGTTGTATCTCCGCTACTGTACTTGCGTTGGTTCGGGTTGTTGTTGCTTTTCTACTCTCGTTCTATCCGGGTTACACTCCCAAATAGCTGTCCAGCACCGACTGTTTGGCACTTAGCTCATCGGCACGGATTTCCTCTACGATCTGGCCATGCTCGACCACGTAATGGCGGTCGGCCAATGGCGCAGCGAAGTGGAAATTCTGCTCCACCAGTACTATTGTCAGCCCCTTGTTTTTCAGGGCGGTCAGTACCTCCCCCAACTTCTCCACAATCACCGGGGCAAGGCCCTCGGTGATTTCGTCAAGCAGCAGCATGTTGGCTCCGGTACGCAGGATGCGCGCCATGGCCAACATCTGCTGTTCGCCGCCAGAAAGCTTGGTGCCCTGGCTGAACCGACGCTCGTAGAGATTCGGGAACATGGTGTAGATTTCTTCCAGGCTCATCCCGCCACTGCGCACCACCGGTGGCAGGGTCAGGTTTTCCTGAACGTTGAGTGACGAAAAAATGCCCCGATGTTCGGGGCAATACCCGACACCCAACCTGGCAATGTGATGGGGAGCGCAGGACATGGTCTCCTCCCCGTTGATCATGATAGAGCCGGTGCGACGACCCACCATGTTCATGATCGCTTTCAGGGTCGTGGTGCGGCCGGCGCCATTGCGCCCCAGCAGGGTCACCAGTTCACCACGGTGAACCACCATGTCGATGCCATGCAGGATATGGGACTCGCCATAGAAGGCGTGCAGTCCGGAAACCCGCAGCTGTTCGTATTCCTTGTCCGGTCCGTGGCTCATTGTGCGGCCTCCGCACTGGCAGGATTGGTGTCGGCGGCGCCCCGCTCTCCGCTGCCATCGGTGCCCATGTAGACTTCGCGTACACGGGGATCGGCCGAGACCGTTTCATAGTCGCCTTCGGTCAATACGGCACCCTGGGCCAGTACGGTAATGCGGTCACACAACTTGCTGACCACACTCAGGTTATGCTCCACCATCAGCACGGTCCGGCCCTTGGCAGCACTGCGCACCAGCTCGACCACACGGTCTACGTCCTCGCTGCCCATACCCTGGGTCGGTTCGTCGAGCAACAGGATTTCCGGCTCCATCGCCAGCGTGGTCGCCAGCTCCAGTGCCCGCTTCCGGCCGTAGGCCAACTCGACGGTGGTGGTATTGGCAAAACTGGTCAGCCCGACCGCGTCCAGCAATTCCATGGCGCGTTCGTTGAGCTTGTTCAGGCGGGCTCCGGATTGCCAGAAGCTGAAGGAGTTGCCTTCGAATGTCTGCAATGCAACGCGGATATTCTCCAGCGCGGTCATGTGCGGGAATACTGCCGATATCTGGAAGGAGCGAACCACCCCCTTGCGGGCGATGGCGGCGGACTTCAGGGAGGTGATGTCCTCGCCTTTATAGAGGATCTGCCCCCTGGTCGGGATCAGGAACTTGGTCAGGAGATTGAAAACCGTGGTCTTGCCGGCACCATTGGGGCCGATCAGCGCATGGATATCGCCTTTACGGATCTTGAGGTTGACGTCATCGACGGCGACGAACCCCTTGAACTCCTTGACCAGGTTACGGGTCTCGAGAACGTACTGTTCACTCATGAGCCACTATACCCTTTGTTATTGTTGTACTTCTGAATTAACTACAGAGTAGATTGACGTATACGTAAACGTCAATACCTAATTTCTGTATTTTTCCGGGGGAATCGAATAGGTCATGGTGGAATGCGCCACCGGCTCCTCCACCCCCTCGGAATAGACAAACACTTCCCCGACACCCATGGTCCGCCCCACCTTCAAAAGGTTGGCGCGGGCCCAGATGGCGGCATGGGCCGCCGGCTTCCTGAGGAAGTTGATGTTCAGGTTGGTAGTCACCGCGAGGGGCACCAACCCGATCTTGCTGAGCAGGGCGGCGTACATGGTTACGTCCGCCAGCCCCATCATCGCAGGCCCGGAGACAGTGCCTCCGGGCCGCAGGTGCTCCTCGTCCACCTCCAGGCGCATCTCGGCCCAGCCGTCCCCGAGCTTCTGCAGGGTGCCGAATGCCTCACCCTGCGGAAACTGCTCCTCGAGGAACGCCTGAAGCTCTTCGAAGGTGATGATCATGCGTCGACTTCGTCCTTGGCACGGTTACGGAGTACGAATCGCTGGATCTTGCCGCTCGGGGTCTTCGGCAGCTCATCCACGAACTCGATCTCCCGCGGGAAGGCGTGGGTGGACAGGCGACGACGGACCAGTTCCTGGAGCTCGTCCTTCAGGGCCTGGTCATCAGCCGGCTCCTGACCACTCTTGATGACCACGTAAGCCTTGATAATAGCACCCCGTTTCTCATCCGGCTTCGCCACCACACCCGATTCGGCGACGGCGGCGTGCTCAAGCAGAGTGCTCTCCACGTCGGCGGGGCCAACCCGGTAACCGGCGGTGGTAATGATGTCGTCATCACGACCACTGAAGGAGAAGCTGCCGTCACCGTGGCAGATCACCATGTCACCGGTGAGGTAGTAACCGTTCACAAACGGATCTTTCTCACCCCAGGTGTAGCCATCAAAGTGGAACAGCGGAGATGCTTTCACATCCACAGCCAGCTGGCCGATCTCGCCCTCGCCTACTTCCTCGTTCTTCTCGTTCAGCGCAACCACCTTGTGGCCCGGTGAGGAATAACCCATGGAGCCTTCGCGCACCGGATGCTCCAGACCATGGAAGTTGCAGCAGGTCATGCCGGTCTCGGTCTGGCCATAATGGTCCTTGACCGGGCAGAAATGACGATTCTTGATCCAGTTGACCACCTCCGGATTCAAAGGTTCACCGGCGCTGCTGCACACGCGCAGTCCCAGGTTCTCGCCTTCCGGCAGCACCTGATCGTTGGCCTTGAGCAGGCGATAGGCCGTGGGAGCCGCCGCCAGGTTGGTGATCTTGTACTTGCGGATCATGTCGTAGGTGGATTCGGGGGTGAAGGCACCGGGGTTGAAGTGGGTGGCGTGGCCCATCATCAGCGGGCCGACCACCGCGTAGTAAAGACCGTAGGCCCAGCCCGGATCGGCCACGTTCCAGAACACATCGTCATCACGCAGGTCGATGGCGTACTTCATGTAAACGTAAAACGCGAGCAGTGCCTTCGCGGGCACCGCAACACCTTTCGCCTTGCCGACGGTGCCGGAGGTGAACATCTGCAGGAACGGATCGGAACCCTTGATCATCACCGGCTCGAACTGGTCGGACTGCTGTGCCAGAGTTTCCTCGAAATCCTGGACATCGGCGCCGGTCTCACTGGCATTAACGCACAGCACCGGGGCACAGTTCTTCACTTCGGTGAGCTTCGGGTAGTTGGCAGGGTCAGTGACAACAAGCTTGGTGCCTGCACGCTCGAGGCGATACTCGATGGCGCCCGAGCCAAACGCGGTAAACAGCGGCTGGTAGACCGCGCCAGCCCGGAGGGCACCGGCAATAACAATCAGCAGTTCCGGGCCTCGGGGCAACAGGCCGGCAACCCGGTCACCCTTGCCGATTCCCCGGGATTTCAGATAGTTGGCAAAGCGGGCGGAGGCGGCCTTGAGCTCCGCAAACGTCAGGGTGCCATCACCACCGTCTGCAGTTTCGTAGAACAGGGCGACCTTCTGGGGGTCGGTGGCCCACTTGTCGCAGATCTCGTGGCATACGTTCAAGCCGCTATCAAGACGTCCGTCCAGGATGTCCGCTTCCAGAGCGGCTGCATCAAAGTTGTTGTACACATCGGTGTATTTCGGAAGGCTCATCGTGAACTCCTGTTGTTTTTATCTTTGACTGCACAGGCCCAAGGTTTAGCACAGGCTTCACTTTACGTAAAGGTAAACCTTAGACTAATAGCCCGCCCGTTTGCGGTCGTTTTATCACGTCATCCGCAAACGGGCCGGTAGATCAGGACTTTGGCGTAATATCACCTTTATGGCGGGCTGAAAGGATATGATGGAGGCCGTCACAGTCCACCATCGGGTCATCGCAGTTCACCACGATATCGGAGCGGGCGATCACGTAGCCCTTGCCGGTAATGCTGTTTTTCACTACCTGGTACTCGCCCTCGGTTTCCACCGAGGTGAACTCGCCGATAAAGCCGGTTTCCCTCAGGGAGACAGTCTCCAGCTTGTCGCCAGGGCGGATCCTGCCTTCGTAATTCATCAGTGCCAGGCGGGCCGAGGTGCCGGTGCCCGTGGTGCTGCGACAGATGACCCCGGGATGCACATAGGTAGCCGAGCGAGACCGGTAATAACCCTCCGCAACGTGCTCCTCCGGCCCCATGAAGTGCAGGAACGGCAGCGGGCCGACATCACCCAGGGTGTAATGGGAGAAACCCCGCTCCGCCTGGATGGCCTCAACGATGGCATGGGCGGTTTCCGCCAGTTTCCGCTCTTCGTCCAGGGTCAGATCGAAGCCCAGCTCTTTCGCATCCACCAAGGCGTAGAAGCCACCACTGTAGGCGACACTGTAGGTCACATTGCCCAGAGAAGGCACTTCAATGCTGGCTTTGTAGGTGTGAATATAGCTGGGCAGCCCCTCGCAGGTGATTGCTTCGACCACGCCGTCATGCACAGTGGCCTCGATCTGAACCAGTCCGGCCGGCGACTCCAGCATGAAGCTCTGCTTGCCCTCCTGCTTGGGCACGATACCGGCTTCGAGCACGGCGGTGGCGGTGCAGATGGTGTTGGAACCGGAATAGATCGGGTAACCCATCACCTCCATGATGATGTAACCGGCTGCCGCACGCGGATCCGTGGCCGGCACCAGCAGGTCCACCGACATTTCCGGAATACCGTAGGGCTCCTCGAGCAGCAGTTTCCGGAGGCCGTCGGCGTCATCCCGCAGGTACTCCATCTGGGCACGCACGGTGTCGCCGGGCAACAGGTCAATGCCGCCGGTCACGATCCGGCTGACGTCGCCGCCGGCATGGGTATCGATCAACTGAATGGTCAGCTCCGGCTTCATCAGGCGTTCTCCAGGGCGTAGGGTTTACCGTGTTCTTCCCACTGGGCGTCGGGAACGATCACGATCTTGCCGAGATAATTACTGCCCCGGTTAACAAAGTACTCCTCAGCCCGATGCAGATCCGAGAGCCGGAAGGCTCCGTGCAGAACCGGTTTGAGCTGGCCGCCCCGGATCCAGGCCATTAGCTGTTCCGCCTCCTCCCGGGTGCCGTGGGAGACACCGAAAATCTGCACCTGGTAGAGATAGATGCGCGTCCAGAGTATTTCGCTGATGTTACCGCCGCTGGCGCCGGCAATGCTCAGCCGCGGGTAGGTGGCGCGGGCATTCATATCGAAGATCATGGTGTCGATGAAGCGATCGGTCATCTCGCCGCCCACCAGGTCCATGACCGCATCAATGGGCTTGCCTCCGGTCTGCTCCTTCACCCGCTCCTCGAAGCTGTCCATGTTCGAGCGATCCAGCACGGCTTCGGCACCCAGGGCCATTAGCGCGTCCGCCTTGTCCATCTTGCTGAGAGCATAGGGGATCGCCCCCATGATGCGGCACAACTGGATCAGCGCAGTACCTACGCCGCCGCTGGCGCCGGTGACCAGCACCCGCTCCCCTGCCCGGATATTGGCCGAGGTCAGCATGTGCATGGCGGTCTGGTAGGAACACATGCCCATGGCCGCCAGCTCCGCATCGGACAACTCAGAATTCGGAATGTGATGGAACTGATCGGAGGGCAATGCGACGTATTCGGCAAAACCGCCGTCCGCGCCATGGCCGTAGTAGTCCGGAGTGAGGTTGATGTCCCGTCTACCATCGGCATAGATGTTGAAATCCAGCAGCCCGCGCTCTCCGATGCGATTCTCATCAACCCCATCACCGACAGCGACTACCCGACCGGCAATATCGGCGCCCTGGATACGGGGAAAGGTCAGGGTTGGCTTGCCACCCATCTTGAAGGAGGTCATCTCGCCCTTTTTGGTGGGATAGAGCCCCTCCCTCGCCTTGCGATCGGTGTTGTTCTTGGCGGTTGCCGTCACCCGGACCAGGACCTGGCCCGGTCCCGGTTGAGGGGTGGCAACGTCGTGGTATTCGAGCTTGTCGATATCACCGTGACCGGTAAGAACCATGGCTTTCATGGTGTTCGGGATCATGGATGGGGAATCCTCCCTGGTCTGCTGAATTTGGGGTATCCAGTCAGGATAGGTGAGATTCCCGGGCGTGTCAGGGAGTGTTGCGGGTATCCATTATTTGCCTTTAGACGGAAATCACTACCCCCAGATAACGATGCGTTTCACGTTCTGACCTGTTCCGGCAAATCCGGTGATCGGGCCTCAACAGTGGTGCCGCTGCCCGGTGCACCCCCGGAATTCATCCGTACCAGGGGGCCCGAGACGGTGACACCACCTGGGTCTACCTTCACAAAACTGCCGCCGGCCTTGAGAGTGACTTCGGCTCCGGCCTCGATGATGATTTTCAGCCCGGCCTTGTGGTGAATCTCGGTGCCCACCTCCACCAGCTGATTTCCGCCCTGTTTGCTGTAGTGATTGCCGTTGGTGGTCAGGCAGTAGTCGGCACCGAAACTTTCCCGGAATTCACCGTTCACCGTGAGATGGCTGTCGCCTTTAATATGGCTGAAGTGATTGTTGCCGACTGTACGGTGACTGTCGTTCTTGATGACCTCGGTACGATTGTGCTCGGTGAGCAGGTCCAGGTCTTTCTGGGCGTGAATGTAGATCTGCTCTTCTCCAGCCTCGTCCTCAAAGCGCAGTTCGTTGCTTCCCTCGCCCTTGTGGGTCTTGGTTTTCAGGGTGGTGCGGGTCTTATGCGCCGGTAGCTCGTACGGTGGCTGATTGGTGGCGTGGTAGGTTCGGCCGGTGATGATCGGCTGGTCCGGATCGCCGTCCAGGAAGCTGACGATCACTTCGTGGCCGATCCTCGGCAGAGCCATGAAACCATATTGGCCGCCGGCCCAGCCTTGGCTGACTCTTAACCAGGCACTGCTGTGTTCGTCGTTCTTCCCGCTCTCTACCTCGCTTGGCCGCAGGCGCCGATCCCACGGCAACCGGACCTTCACCCGGCCGTGTTCGTCGCAGTGGATTTCCTCGCCCTCCGGGCCGGTGACGATGGCGATCTGGGGGCCATCCATGAGAGGTTTGTGCGTGCTCCTCGGTCGCCAGGTTCTGTCCGCCGGAACCACGTTGAAAAAGTTGTGGTAAGTGGTCGGTTGCTGGCCGCTCTCCTCTTCCAGGGCCTGGGGTTGCTTGCCGGTGTGGGTGACGGCGGTGATTAACCACTCCCGGTTCAGGGCTTCGTTGTCGTGGTCAGTGAGCGGGAGTCTGGCGCCGGGGGTGAAATCCGGTCGGTTGCTTTCGCCATGGCCGGTGGAGGCATCGTTTCTCAGGGCGTCCAGGCGGGCCCGGGTGAAGGGCTGGCCACTGGCATCGGTTTTGTAGCGGCCGGGGTAGTCGTAGTGCTGGTAGTCTTCGCGGTGGTTCAGGTTAGCCGCGCCCTGTTCGTGCATCAGGGCGTAGGCGGGATTTTTGAAGGTGTAGTCCTTGAGGGCCACCGAGGCGGCGCGGACCCGCTCCTGGTATTGGAAGCGGAAGATGCACGGCTGCCGGATGCTGCCCCCGGCTTGGCTATTGTAAGTTGCCGACTCCAGTTTCGGGGCATCGCCGTGATGATCGGCAAAGATCAGAGCGGGTCGCTCTTCCCCGTCCACGCTGCCGTGCTGGTAGCGGTAGCGCCAGCCTTCTTCCGCCGCCAGCCTCTCGATAAAGGCCAGGTCGCTTTCCCGGTGCTGGACGCAGTACTCCCGTTCCTCGGGGGCACGTTTCAGGTCGAAGATCGTCTCCACGATGCCCCGCTCTTCCAGCAAGGTGCGGATGATCGTATCGGTACCCTGGGACTGAAAGATGCGGCTGTTGTGCATCAGGCCCAGGCGCCACAGCGGGGGCTGGAAGACGACTTCGTATCGGGTGCGGCGGTGGCCGGTATCACCCCGGGCGAATTCGTTGACCACGCCGGTGAAGCGGCGCAGGGGTTGGCCGTCCTGCCAGACCATCAGGTCGACGGGTTGTTCCAGCATGGCGTCGGCAGAAACATCGGGGTCGGTACTGGCCAGCTCCAGTCGGCCCTGGAACAGCTCGGAGAGGCTCTCGGTCAGCGCAAAGGCGACCACGGCGAAATGATCAGAGGGGAAGTCACCGACACGGGCGGTGAACTGCAGTCCGCTTGCCTGGGGCATGTCTTCAGTCCTTGAAGATGGGGTTGTCCGTTGTATCCGCGGGAGATGGTGCCATCGGATCCTTGATGGGGAGCCCGCGAAGTTGGGAAAGGTACCAGCGTGTTTGGAGAAAATCCAGAGTTTGGGGGTGGGATTGAAGATGGGGTCAGATGAACGAGATCATCAGACCCCTGAGCATGCATGGCCTTGGGGTCTGAAGAACGCTTTCTTCTGACCCCGACTTCTCCCGGTAGCTTTGGGTTAAGGTGAACTTGGGGTCAGATGAAGGTTTTCATCAGACCCCTGAGGCTGGACTGACCCCGTTTTCACCGGTTCACCCTCCCCAATCACTCGGGCTTATAAAGCCGCTGGATACTGGAGAAATCCAGCTCGCCGTTGCCCTGTCCGGCGTGGAGCTGGAACAGGTTGCGGGCCAGGGCGCCCATGGGGATGGAAGCCTGGTTCTTGACGGCGTTGTCGAAGGCGAGGCCCAGGTCCTTGGTCATCAGGTTGACCAGGAAGCCGCCCTGGTAGTCGCGGGAGGCGGGTGCACCTTCCATGACACCCGGCCAGGGGTTGTAGACGTTCAGGGCCCAGTTGCCGCCGGAGCTCTGCTTCATGATCTCGGAGAGGACGGCAGGGTCCAGGCCGTTTCGCACACCCAGGGCCAGTGCCTCACTGGTACCGGCCATCAGGATCGCCAGCAGCATGTTGTTGCAGATTTTGGCGACTTGGCCGGAGCCGTGGGGGCCTGCGTGGAAGATGTTCTTGCCCATGGCCTCGAGGATCGGCTTGGCGCGGTTGAAGGTGCTTTCCTCACCGCCGCAGATGAAGGTCAGGGTACCGGCCTTGGCACCACCGACACCACCGGAGACCGGGGCGTCAATGAAATCCAGGTTCTTTGCAGAAGCCGCTTCGGCAACACCACGGGCCGTTTCCGGCGCGATGGTGGAGGAATCGATGACCAGGGTTCCTGCCGGCAGCTTGGCCAGCAGGCCGTCGTCGCCGAGGTAAACCGCTTCCACGTGCTTGCCGGCCGGCAGCATGGTGATCACGCACTCCGCGCCCTGGGCGGCTGCTTCAGCGGTGTCCGCGGTTTTGGCACCCTCGCCCACCAGGGCTTCGACCGCCGCTTTGGACAGATCGAACACCGTTACGTCGTGGCCGGCATTGACCAGGTTTGAGGCCATGGGGCCACCCATGTTGCCCAGACCGATAAAGGTAATCTTTGCCATATCTCTTCCCCTTGTTGTTGTATTCCGATGAGTGGGCCGCGGCTCCCCGCGGCCGATCCGGCAATCAGTTGAAAAAGTCGTCGAGCCAGTCGCTGTCCATTTCTTCCAGCGAGGCGTAGCGCCAACGGGGCTGCAGATCCTTGTCGATCAGCAGTGCCCGGATACCTTCGGCAAACTCGCCCTTCTTCAGGCAGTTGCAGGACAGCACCAGTTCCTTGTCCAGCACTTCCTTCAGGCTGTCGTGCCGGCAGCCATGCAGGTGTCGCCACACCAGCGCCAGGGAGGTGGGCGAGGCATTGCCAAGCCCTTTGGTGACCTTACCCAGCCAGTCCTCGCGGCTGCCCAGCTCGGTCAGCTGATTAACCACCTGCTCCAGGGAGTCGGCATCGGTCACTCTGTTGATCTCGTCAAAGTGCTCCCGAACCGGTGACTCCGGCAGGGCATCCTGGCTGTGCTGCTCGTACTGGCGGAGCACCCGGCCAACCACGGCGTGGGCACTGTCATCGCGCCACTCACTGGCTGTGAGCGCCTCGATCACCCGCTCCTTAAGGCTGTGCTTCAAGAAACGGTCGGCCATACCCACGAACAACGCGTCGGAGGCGTTGATCCTGGCGCCGGTCAGGCCAAGAAACAGGCCGGTGCGCCCCGGCATGCGGTTGAGGAACCAGCCACCGGCAACATCGGGATAGAGACCGATATTCACCTCGGGCATGGCCATTTTCGAGTTCTCGGTCACCACCCGGTGGGAGGCGCCGACCATGAGTCCGATACCGCCGCCCATCACGATACCGTTGCCCCAGCAGATCAGGGGTTTCGGGAAGGTATGGATCTGGTAGTCGAGTTCATACTCCTCGGTGAAGAACCGCTCGCCCTCACTGGCAGTGCCCGGTTCGGTCATGCTGCGGTACAGGGAGACGATATCGCCCCCGGCGCAGAACGCCTTGTCGCCCTCGGCCTCGAGCCAGACGGCACACACCTGCGGATCCTTCGCCCAACGCTGGAGCTGGGGCTTGAGCAGGTGAATCATGTCCATGGACAGTGAGTTCAGATTCTTCGGAGTGTTCAGCCGGGCCACGGCAATCATGGAACCGTCGGCGGTTTTCCACTCCTCAAAGACAATCGGTTGATCGCTCATAACAGTCCTCGCCCCGGCGGTTACCGGTTCTTCCACTGCGGTTTGCGCTTCTCAAGGAACGCGTTCACGCCTTCCCGCTGGTCCTCGGTGTAGAACAGCTCCACGAACAGCTCCCGCTCCATGCGCCAGCCATCGCTGTGGCTGCGACCGTCCCGGGCACTCATGATCAGGTTCTTGCAGCGAGCCACGGCAGACGGGCTCTGTTTGCACGCACCCTCGGCCAGCTCCAGCGCCTTCTCCAGGCCCTTGCCGGCGGGCACCACTTCCTCGACCAGACCGATTTTCAGGGCCTTGTCGGCATCAACGCGCTCACCACAGAGGATCATGCGCTTGGCCCAGCCTTCACCCACCAGCCAGGGCAGGTTCTGGGTGCCACCGGCACAGGGCAGCAGGCCCACACTGGCCTCCGGCAGCGCCATCTGGGCGTGTTCTTCAGCGATGCGGATATCACAGGCCATGGCGCATTCCAGGCCGCCACCCATGGCGTAGCCGTTGACGGCGGCGATGGAGACACCGCGGAAGGCGGTCAGGGCGGCAAAGGCCTGGCCAAAGAGCTGGCCCATATAGTTGGCGTTGGCCTTGTCGCCGTCGGCAAAGGATTTCAGGTCGGCACCGGCCGAGAAGAACTTTTCGCCCTGCCCGGTGACCACCAGCGCGAAGATGTGTTTATCTTCGTTGAGCTCTTGGATGGTTTTAGTCAGGGCTTTCAGGGAGTCCGCCGTCCAGGTGTTGGCCGGCGGGTTGTCGATGGTCAGGATTGCGATGTGTCCGCGTTTTTCGAGCTGGATGAGGTCGCTCATGTTGTTTTTCCTTCCTGTGAACATGGGGTCAGAAGAAGTGTTCTTCTGACCCCGAGTTTGACTCGAACTTGCACGAGGGGTCTGAAGAACGCTTTCTTCTGACCCCGTTTTCACGTTCAACTCACTGAATCGCCTCAGCCACACCGTCGTCCAACAACCGGCGGGCAATGATCAGGCGCATGATTTCGTTGGTACCTTCCAGAATCTGGTGCACCCGCAAATCCCGGACATAGCGCTCCAGCGGATATTCCCGGATATAACCATAGCCACCATGCAGCTGTAGCGCCTCATTGACCACGTCGAAACAGGCGTCAGTGGCAAAGCGCTTGGCCATGGCACAGTGCAGCGTCGCTTCCGGGTCGCCGCTGTCGAGCTTGAACGCACCCAGGCGCACCATCTGCCGGGCCGCCACCAGGTTGGTGGCCATGTCGGCCAGCTTGAACTGCAGGGCCTGGAACGCCGCCAGTGGCTTGCCGAACTGCTCGCGCTCGTGCATGTAGTTGCGGGCCCGCAGCAGCGCGGCCTGGGCGCCGCCCAGTGAGCAGGTGGCGATATTGAGGCGGCCACCGTCCAGGCCCTTCATGGCGATGGCGAAGCCGTCACCTTCTTCGCCCACCCGGTTACTGACGGGAATACGCACATTTTCCAGGCTGACCAGACGGGTCGGCTGGCTGTGCCAGCCCATCTTGTCTTCGTTCTTGCCGTAGGAAACACCGTCAGCGTCGGCGGGAATCACAAAGGTGGAAATGCCTTTGGAACCACTGTCGGCATCCCCCGTCCGGGCCATCAGTACCAGGATGTCGGTGCTGCCGGCGCCGGAGATGAACATCTTGCTGCCGTTGATCACATAGCTGTCGCCATCGCGCACGGCCTTGGTGCGCAGGCTGGCCGCGTCGGAGCCGGCACCGGGCTCGGTCAGGCAGTAGGAGGCCAGCCATTCGCCACTGGCGAGCTTGGGCACGAACTCCTGTTTGAGATCATCGGAAGCAAAGCTGGCCACCATCCAGGTCGCCATGTTGTGAATCGTAATGAAAGCGGCGGTGGACGGGCAGGCTGCGGCCAGTTCCTCCACGATCACCGAGGTATCCAGCCGGGACAGTCCCATGCCGCCCAGGGATTCCGGAGTGTAAAGGCCCATGAAGCCCATCTCGCCAGCTTCTTTCATCACGTCGACCGGGAAGATGTGTTCCTCATCCCACTGGGCGGCGTGGGGGGCCATGGATTTCTCGGCAAAGGCCCGGGCCGCATCCCGGAACGCCAGCTGGTCTTCGGTCAGGTTAAAGTCCATTACCAGGCTCCTGTCATGTCAAAAGGGTAAAAAGAAGGGGCCGGAAAAGATTCCGGCCCAAGACCTCACCCTCAACGCTTTAACGAAGCTGAATGGAGAAATTGGCTTCAGAGGAGGTCGCTTCGCTGGAGAACCAGCGGGACGTTACCGTCTTGGTCTCAGTATAGAAGCGAACTGCCTGCTTGCCGTAGGCGTGCTGGTCACCGTAGAAGGAGCCCTTCCAGCCGGTGAAGGAGAAGAACGGCAGGGGCACCGGAATGGGGATGTTCACACCCACCTGGCCCACGTCGATGTCGTGCTGGAAGCGACGGGCAGCACCACCGTGGTTGGTAAAGATGGAGGTACCGTTGCCGTAGGGGCTCTGGTTGATCAGGTCGATCGCCTCGCCTAGGTTGTCCACGTTCACACAGGACAGTACCGGTCCGAAGATCTCTTCCTTGTAGATGTCCATATCCGGAGTGACTTCACTGAACAGGGTCGGTCCTACCCAGTTGCCGTCCGGCAGGCCGTCAACGGTGCAGCCGCGACCGTCCAGCATCAGCTTGGCACCCTGGGCCTCGCCCGTGGCAATCAGGGACTCGATACGATCCTTGGCCTTGGCGCTGATGATCGGACCATAGCTGGCGCCGGAATCGTTCCAGGCACCCGGACGGGCCTTGGCCATGGCTTCTTTCAGTTCCGGAATCCACTGCTGGGCCTCGCCCACGAACACAGCGACGGAGATCGCCATGCAGCGCTGCCCTGCGGCGCCCACGGAGGCACCCACCAGCGCGTTGATGACCTGCTGCTTGTCCGCGTCCGGCATGATCACCATGTGGTTCTTGGCACCGGCAAAGCTCTGAACACGCTTCATGTGGCGGGTGCCGGTTTCGTAGATGTAGCGGCCGACCGGAACAGAGCCAACGAAGGAGATGGCCTTGATAGCCGGGTCGGTCAGCAGGGTATCAACCTGCTCCTTGGCACCGTGGACCACCTGCAGGACACCCTTGGGTGCGCCCGCTTCCTCGAACAGCTCGGCCAGACGCATCGGCGTCAGCGGATCCTGCTCGGAAGGCTTCAGGATGAAGGTGTTGCCGCAGGCAATGGCCATCGGGAACATCCACAGCGGAATCATGGCCGGGAAGTTGAACGGGGTGATGCCCGCACACACGCCCAGCGGCTGGATCCAGGAATGGGTGTCCACCTCGCGGGCCACGTTCTCGACGGTTTCACCCATCATCATGGAAGCCACGTTGGCGGCATGCTCAACCACCTCGATACCACGCCAGACATCACCCTTGGCGTCGTCAAAAGTCTTGCCGGTTTCCTGGGACAGGATTTCAGCGATTTCGTCGTGGTGCTCTTTCAGCAGCGCCTGGTAACGGAGCATGACCCGGGCCCGCTCGGATACCGGGGTTTCCTTCCAGGTCTTGAACACCTCACCGGCGTTGTCGATGGCCTTGCGCATTTCCTCTTCAGTCGCGCACGGCACCTTGGCGATCACTTCGTTGGTGGCAGGATTGGTAACGTCGATCCAGTTGCTGGTCTGGCTCTGGACGAATTCACCGGCAATGTACTGGGGAACATTCTTCATGTCGGTATCCCTGTTTGTTGTTATGTGGGTAAAGCCGCCCGGGAACGGGTTCGGCCACGATTGGAAAAATCCTAGCACGGGGATTGCCAATGGGTGATTGACTAAATTTCGCCCATAATGGATTATTTTTCGATGAGCAAACTTCAGAACGCCAAATCCACAGCGCAAACCTCACAGTGGCCGGTACCACCGGACAGCGTCCGCTATGTGGTACCAGAGCCCATCGTCCGCCTGCTGGCCAGCCATCCCCTGACCCGGGAACTCTACCCCCTGGCCTTTGGCCACTATCGCAAGGCCACGGGCCACCACATGCACCGGGAGCACCATCGCGACAATCTTTTGATCTATTGCACGGAAGGCAAGGCTTTCCTGAACGTCGCGGGCGAGCCCTATACCGTGGAAGCCGGTGACCTGTTGTTGCTGCCGGCCGGGGCCAGCCATCGCTATACCGCCGATCCGGATAATCCATGGACCATCCACTGGGTGCACTACACCGGTCCGCTGGCCGAGGACTTCCGTAATTACATGGGATTTGATGGCCCTACCCGCATCCGCCACCTGGGCCGGCAGCCCCGGCTGCTGGTGGATTTCAACGGTCTGCTCTCGGTACGCCAGACCGGCTTCCGCACCCGTGGTCTGATCCATGCCGCCAACCGACTGCGCCAGCTACTGGCTGCGGTGCCGTTGAACGCGGATGAAACCAGCCAGGAACGCCAGTCTGAACTGGACACCATCCACAACTACATGCGCGAGCACCTGGAGGAGCGCCTGACCCTCGAACAACTGGCGGATCTGGCCGGCCTTTCCCCGGCGCACTTTGCCACCCGTTACCGGGAACAGACCGGCACCTCGCCGATCCAGCATTTTCTGCACCTGAAAGTGGAACGAGCCTGCCAGATGCTGGATACCACCGGCCTGAGTTTTGCCGACATCAGCCGCCGCCTGGGTTACGACGATGCCTACTATTTTTCCCGCCTGTTCAAGAAGGTAATGGGCCAGTCGCCAAGGGATTACCGGCACACGGCCCGTCACTGAGGGCCAGAGTGATCGAGTGGCTCGTCTACGACTTTTGTTGAATACGTCAAACCGTTACTCTGGGGCCATAGCCAATAACAAGAGATTGCGCCATGGCACAGTACACGATAGAAATCGACGAAACCTTCGACATCCCGCGACGACGGGTGTTCGCCCTGTTTGCCGACCACCAGCGCTTCGGCAAGCTGCTGGGTGCTCCCGTCAGACGGATCCGGGACAGCGACCAGGCCGATCCCAACGGCATCGGTTCGGTCCGCAAGATCGGCATCGGGCCCATAGGCCTGGAGGAAACCGTTCTCAGCTTCGAGCCGGAAACGCTGATCGAATACACGGTCACCAGCATGAGCCCGATACGCAATCACCTGGGCCGGATTCGCTTCGAGGACACCCCGGACGGCCAGACCCGGGTGCATTACACCATAAGCTTCGAGGACATCGTGCCGTTCACCGGAAAGGTGGTCTCCAGTGCTCTGGAACAGGGAATTCGCCGGGGAATCAAACGGGTGCCGGAACTGGCCTGAGAGTCCGGTCGAAAACAAATCGTTACTTGATAAATGTCACACAATTGACCTGAGGCAAAAATTTGCATTTATCAATTCTGTAATCTCCCGCCAGGTTGCAATATCCGGCTAATAAGCCGCACACAAAATCCTGGCGGGAGACCGAAATGGCAGCAGAGCCCATTGTCCTGTTCGATAACGGACACCACAAATGCCTGATGTTCGATTCCCTGGTGACCGGTGAGGGCGTCCAGTCCAACCAGTTCCTGGTCGTTGACGGCAAGCACGAAGCCCTGATCGATCCGGGCGGAGACCTGACCTACACCCCACTCTCGGTGGCGGCTTCGCGCTACATGAACATCAAGGACATGGACTACGTCTTTGCGTCCCACCAGGATCCGGACATCATCGGCGCCATCGACCGCTGGATCGTCCACACCCGCGCCAAGATTGTGACGTCTCGGCTGTGGGCCCGATTCCTGCCGCATCTGGTTTCCAGCTATGTGACCAACCAGCTCACCGGCAGCGTCTACGACCGCATTGTGAGCATTCCGGACGGCGGCGCGAAAGTGCCTTTCGGTGATACTTACCTCACCTGCCTGCCGGCGCACTTCATGCACTCAGTCGGCAACCTGCAGTTCTACGATCCGGTCTCGAAGATCCTTTTTTCCGGTGACCTTGGTGCGTCGCTGGGCGGCGAGGATGATCACAAACCGGTCCAGGATTTCGACCGCCACATTCCCAGCATGATCGGCTTTCACAAGCGCTACATCGCCTCCCAGAAAGTCTGCCGCCTCTGGGCCGACATGGTTCGGGGACTGGAAGTAAGCATGATCGTGCCCCAGCATGGCAAACGTTTCGAAGGTCCCGAGATGGTGGAGCGGTTCCTGAACTGGGTTTCGGATGTGCCGTGCGGCATCGACCTGATGAGCCCGGACAACTACACCCCACCGACCGACTACATTTGATCCCTCCGGGCGGCGGCCCTGTCGCCCCCCGTTTCCCCTCTCGAACCAGCACAACGGCATTAAACCTGTTCCCCAACCGTTTTGTTGAGTAAAATCCGGCGTTTTCCTGAACAGCAAGAAGAGGCAGGTCAGATGGGCAGAGCCTACCAGAACCGAAAAGAGTCCATGGCCAAGACGGCTGCGGCAAAAACCAAGGTCTACAGCAAGTACGGCCGCGAAATCTACATGTGCGCCAAGTCCGGCGGCATTGACCCCCAGGCCAACCTGACGCTACGCGGCCTTATCGACCGCGCCAAGAAGGACCAGGTGCCGAGCCACGTCATTGAAAAGGCCATCGACAAGGCCAAGGGTGGTGGCGGCGAGGACTACTCCCCCGCCCGGTACGAAGGCTACGGCCCCGGCAACTGCATGGTCATCGTCGACTGCCTCACCGACAACCCGAACCGCACCTTTGGCGATGTCCGTCTGGCCTTCACCAAGACCAAGTGCAAGATCGGCACCCCGGGCGCCGTTGCCCACATGTTCGATCATTGCGCGATTTTCGCCTTCACCGGTCAGGATGAAGAAGCAGTACTCGAGGCCCTGATGGAAGCAGACGTGGACGTGACGGATATCGAGAACGAGGACGGCCGCATCACCGTATTCACACCGAACACGGAATACGCCAAGGCCAAGCAGGCCCTGGAAGCCGCTTTCGAGGGTATCGAGTTCGATGTGGACGAAATCCAGTTCCTGCCGAAAACCACCACCCCGGTAGAGGGCGATGATGTGCCCATGTTCGAGAAATTCCTCGACATGCTGAACGAACTGGACGATGTCCAGAACGTTTACCACAACGCCGAAGTCAGCGACTAACCGGGCGGGATTCAGGCCCCGTTACCGGGGCCTGTCGAAGACCTGGGTCCAGTAATTCGGATAATCAGCCGTCCGGCTATCGACCCTGACTACGGCAACGCCCGTGAACCGGCTGTCCATGATGTTCCGGCAGTGCCCCGGGCTCTCCAGCCAGCCGGTCATGACCGACTCCACATCATCAAAGCCTGCGGCAATGTTCTCGCCGACCACAGACCACTCGTAGCCGGTTTCGGTAACGCGATCCCCGACCCGCAGACCATCCGAGCCGGTGTGGCTGAAGAAATTGTTCTGGGCCATGTCATTGCTGTGTTTGCTCGCCGCCCCTTCAACCGGGCAGTTGTAGACCAGCGGCTCGACCGCGGGGAAGAACTCGGCTCCGCACTGGCGGCCCTGACTGCGAGCCGCATTCACATACTCCAGCATCACCGCCTGGTATTCCTGTACCTCGCAACCGTTCACCAGGATTGTGACCGGTTCTTCGGGCGCAGACCGGTTCCTCTCGGTGCTGTCCGACACAGCGGAGGCCGATGACTCACCGCCACCGGATCCGCCGCCGCAACCGGCAATCAAAACCGTCGAAAGAACGAAAAACAACAACCTTGAGGATGTACTCATTGAATTCTGGACCGCCGTTCCGGTTAAATTATGGAAAAGTACGCAAATTAACGAACGGTTCCCGGGATTGGATCCACGAAACTACATTTCCTTACAATGCTTGCCCGAACCGACATGTATCCACTTACCCTGCACTATCGGTGAACTGACAGATGGAAAAGACACGAGTTCTGATTTTGAAAACCGGGACCACCTACGCCGATATCCGGGCCCGGTTTGGCGATTTCGAGGACTGGTTCATCAGGGGCCTGGCTCCCGACCTCGATCTTACCGTGGTGAATCTTCCCGAGGGTGAACAACCCGGGGATCCAACAGAATGGAACGGAATCGTGGTGACCGGCTCACCTGCAATGGTCAGTGACCGGGAAGACTGGAGCGAGAAGGCCGCAGCGTGGCTGGCAAAGGCCGTGGACGCCGGCGTGCCGGTGCTGGGCGTATGCTACGGCCACCAGTTGCTGGCCCATGCCTTGGGCGGAGAGGTGGGCTACCACCCGAAGGGCCGTGAAACCGGCACCAGGGTCGTCGAACTGTTTCCCGAGGCTGGGCAGGATCCCCTGTTCAACTCGATGCCCGAGCGCTTCCGGGCACAGCTGACCCACAAGCAGTCGGTTCTGAGACTGCCCCCTGATGCAGTGCTGCTGGGCAAGTCCGATTTTGAACCCCACCAGGCGTTCCGGGTCCGCGAATGCGCCTGGGGTGTGCAGTTCCACCCGGAGTTTTCCGATACCATCATGCGGGCCTACCTGGAAGTCCAGGCGCCGGATCTGGACCGGGAAGGGCTGGATGCGCAGGCCCTGCTCGATGAGGTCGCACCGGCTCCCGAGGCAAGTGGGCTTCTGCAGCGCTTCTCCGAGCTGGTCTTGAAGAATAAGGCCTGACGGACAGAAGACCGCTGGTCAGTCGAGGATATAGGCGGTCTTCTCCAGAGTGTTCTCATCCTCATCGATAAACCGGAATTCATTCCAGCCAACCCGGATCATGTCGTTACTGTTGAGACGTTGCCTCCCCTCCACGCGAAGATCGTTCACGAAGGTGCCATTGGTGCTGTTGCTGTCGACGATGTAGAAATCAATCGTGCCCTCGAGATAGGCATTGGGTGACGCTTCAATGACAGCGTGCTGCCCACTCACGGAAATTTCGTCGATACGGATGTCATTGTCCGGTCGCCGTCCGATCCGGGTCAGGGATTGCTCCAGCTCAAAGGTGTGGACCACCACGTTGTCCACCAGCTGTGAAAGTGATGCCATTCTCGTATTCCTCAGTCCTTCAACATCATTAAAACAACGGAGACGTTGTCTCCGGCGCCGTTTTCCAGGCTCTGGTCGATCAGCGCCTGCACCGCATCATCTGCCTCCGTGCACTGCCCGATAGTTTCGGCCCACCGGGCCTCCGGCAGCGCTCCGGTGAGTCCGTCGGAACACAGCAGCAGCCCCTCCCCCGGTGCCAGTTCCTGCACCCGGAAGCTGGGCGTGGCGTCGTCGGAGGCACCCACGGCCCGGGTGAGCACGTTCCGGAACGGTACCCTCGGGGCTTCGGCTTCGCTGATGCTGCCATCCTCGATCATGTTCTGGACCACGGTATCGTCCCGGGTCAGGCACCGGGGGCCGGTGTCCGCAATCAGGTAACAGCGGGAATCACCGATATGAGCGATAAAGGCGGTGCTATCGATGACCCAGGCCACCACCAGGGTCGTGCCCATCTTCTCCAGTCGGGCGTCCCTGGCCTGTTCTTCCTGTATTCTCGCCGTAGCCAGACCAAAGGCGGCGTCCAGCCGTTCCCGGACAGCCACCGGATCTGGAACCACCGAGGCTGACAGCGCGGGTAGTAACGAATCCAGCACCGCCGCCGCCGCCAGCTGACTGGCCAATTCGCCGCCCTGGTGGCCTCCCATACCATCCGCCAGCACCAGCAAAACCTGACGGCCATCATGGCCGCGCCGCCACTCCACCCGGTCCTGATTGGTCTGGCGCACCGACCCTACGTGGGAGTCGCCGGCAATGTCATAGTCCATCAGGAGGTTACCTCCCTTGCCTCGCGCTGTGCCTGGCGTCTGAGTGCTTCGGCCATCTCGGAAGCGGTGGCGAAACGTTTGTCAGGCTCACGCTGGATCGCCTTGTTGATCAGCCTGACCACACCGTTGGGCAGATCCGGATTGAGCGAACGGGCACTGCGCGGGCGCTTGTTCAGGATCTGATAGGTCAGGTTGGCCAGGGTGTCCCCCTGGTATGGGGTTTCCCCGGTCACCAGTTTGTACAGGGTAACCCCGAGGCTGTAGATGTCCGAGGCTCTCGTCACTTTCTGCCCTTTCAACTGTTCCGGGGACATGTACAGGGGGCTACCCATCACGCTTCCGGTCCTGGTGACAGAATCATCAGCAATCCGGGCGATTCCGAAATCGGTAACCCGGATATCACCGCTGTCCGGATCGTAGATCAGGTTCGCCGGTTTGATATCCCGGTGAATGATCTTCTGTTCGTGGGCATAGGCCAGGGCATCCGCCACCTGCGCGACCACGTCCAGCACGGTCGCCAGCGGCAACAGCCGGCCGGCCCGGCCAAACTCGCTCAGGGGCCGGCCCCGGGCGTAATCCATGGCGATATAGGCCAGGTCCGCCTCTTCTCCCACATCGTAAACGGTGACGATGGCCGGATGGCTGAGCCGGCCCGCCGCCTCGGCCTCACGAAAAAAACGGCTTTTGAGAGCCTTTAACTCCTCACCTTCAAAGGCGTGGTAGCTCAGGGTCTTGATAGCGACGGTGCGGGCAATGGCAGGGTCCCGGCCCAGGTACACTACCCCCATGGCGCCCCGGCCCAGTTCCCGCTGGATCTCATAGCGCCCCAGCGTAGGCCGGCTGACCGACTGGTCCGGCATCACCAGAGTCTGGGTAGCGTCGAAGCTGCCGGCTGCCGCTCCTGCCGACCCGGAGGCAAGATTCTCCAGCGCGGCCAGCCGTTCGTCTGCATCGCGGAATTTTTTCTTGCGGGAGACGATGGCCCGGTAGGTCTGTATCGCCTTGTCATACTGGCGCTTGCGCTCCTGCTGCAGGGCGATACGGTAACGCAGATCCAGGCTTTCCTCGCCCTCCGGGCAGCTGGCGATAGCCTCGAGGGCTTCATCCGTCTGTCCCTGGTCCAGCAATAGCTGGCCTAACCTCAGCCGAGCCTCCCTGGCGTTTTCCGTAAGCGACCGGATCTGCCGGTAAGGCTGCAACCAGAACAGCATGATCACATACCCGAACGCCAGCAGGGTGTTGATCTCTCCCAGGGGTAGCCAGAGGTTGTGATAGAACATCAGCGCCGCCTGGAGCACCAGGAGGCCACCGCCCAGCAGCAGTGTCACCGGCAACGAAACAGCAGCACCCATCCGGGGGATGGCAAAGACCAGGTAGCCCGCGGTTACTACCAGGCCGGCATCAACCGCAAGCCGGCCCCAGACCGGCAGATCGAGACCGCCGGATTCTTCAGAGCCCAGAAATTCAAGGAGCTCCTTGTCCAGCCAGGCCACCCAGGGGATCTGTTCGCCGGCCACGATAAAAACAGCCGCAAGGGCGACCACGAGCGAACGCAGACTGAACAGGCTCGATAACGGATGTGATAACGGATTCACAGGCAACTTCGTTGTAAATGATTGATCCGACTAGTTTAGAAAGCGAACCAGTGATGGGACAGTTGCCGGCCGGCGTTTTTTGTAAGGGTTTGTTTACCTGAGAGCGGGGTCACGTATAGTAGAATTTAGAAAAACCTTGAGCATCAGGGCCCCAGCCAATGACCACGGCAATACACACGCGACCCATCAATGAGCGCATCGACTGGCTGATGGAGGTCAGCCGCAAACACTCCGCCAGCTTTTGCAGCCCTGACAACTACCTGTCCCGCCAGCGCTACCTGGCAGAACACGACACCCTGATCATTGCCATGAAGTGCATGGACGGGCGCATACACCTGCCGTACGCGACACAGACACCTCTGGGTGTCATTCACCCGTTCCGCGAGCCCGGATCTGTCCCACCCAATCCGCCAGGCCGCCGGCATCATCCAGAACAACATGGACAGCGGCCGGATTCCCGATGACGGTTTTTTACTACTCTCGTCAGCACCCTATACGGAACCCGGGCCCCAGAAAGCGCGTGCTGTTCTCAAGTCGGACTTTCTGGGGGACTTCGCCGCCGGGGTGATAGAGGAGGCCTTTCCCCAGCTTGCGAGCAAGATGATTCGCCGGTCAGCGATCCTGCACTGGCCTGAACGGCGCCTTGAAGTCCGGCGACCATGACAATTTTGTATGTTGAATGAATACATATCTGAACCTACTGTTTTAGTCGACAACACAAGAAAGGAGCCTGGAATGTCCGAGATACGTAATTATCTGAAGCAGGTTTCACTGGTGATGGCCGTACTCATGGCCATGGCCACTACCTTTTCCACCACCGCCCATGCCGGCATGGTCGGGACCGGAGAGATCATCCAGCAGCAGCAGGTCGAACTGGACCGGCAACAGCTCCTGAACATGCTGGAAAAGCAGGAAGTACAGGAAAAGCTGGCCGAGATGGGCGTGAGCAAGGATCAGGTGGCGGATCGGATCCAGAATCTGACACCGGCCGAGCTGGCCGATTTCGAACAACAGCTGGCAGAAGCGCCCGCCGGCCAGGACGTGGTGGGGATTATCGTGCTGTTCCTGCTGGTATTCATCATCACCGACATGCTCTGCGCCACAGACCTCTTCTCGTTCATCAACTGTATCCGCTGATCGAACGTTTTGATGTATCGACTGAGGAATGCCGGCAGGATTGCAGCCCTTGCGGTTCTAGTCCTGCTGGCAGGCTGTGCCTCCACCCCGCCCTGGCCGGAACCTGAGTCCGCTGCTGGCAAGCCCGTACTACCCGACCGTGTCCTTCTGGAAGATGTGCCCTTCTACGCCCAGGAGAAGTACCAGTGCGGCCCTGCTTCCCTGGCCATGATGCTGAACAGCCATGGGCTCGAAACCGACCCGGATGTGCTCAGGGAACTCGTATACATCCCGGGCCGTGAGGGCTCGCTGCAGGTTGAGATGGTGGCCGGTGCCCGCTCACACAACATGGTCGTGTACCCGCTGGAGCCGAATCTTGAGGCCGTTCTCGAGGAAGTCAGTGCCGGTAATCCGGTGCTGGTCATGCAGAACCTGCTCATCGACTGGTGGCCTCAGTGGCATTTTGCCGTTGTGGTGGGTTTTGACCGTGACGATGAAACCATCATCCTGAACACGGATACCCGCAAGCACTACGCCATGCCCTACAAGGCTTTCCACGCCACCTGGAGCCGGGCCGAGCGCTGGGCCGTCGTGGTTCTGCCTCCGGAGCAGATACCGGCCACGGCAGACCCCCTCGCCTTCCTCAGGGCCGCCCATGACCTAGAGTCCACCGGGCATAGCCGGGCTGCGCTCAGCGCCTACCAGACCGCGGAGCAAACCTGGCCGCAACAACCGGCGCCCATCATGGCCCAGGGTAATCTGGCCTACGGGCAACAGCAGTGGTCCGGGGCGGTGATCCATTTCAGGCGGGTGGTAGAGCAATTTCCGGACTACGCCGAGGGCTGGAACAATCTGGCGTATACCCTGGATCAGGCGGATTGCCCGGTACAGGCCACAGCCGCGCTTTCCTGCGCCCGGAGCCTGGCACCGGAGCGGTTTGGCAAGGAAGAGGCAGCCTTCGGTACCGGGCAAACCGGCGACAGCGAGAACTGTCCAGCCCTGCCATCCTGCCCGGTATCCACGCAGTGAAGAGGCCGGTGATTATCGGCCTTTTCTCAGCAGCACCACATCCTTCAAGGGAACTTCCAGCGCCCAGCCATGCTTCCGTGCCAGCCATTCAAACGTAGCCTGCCGGTAGAACACCACATGGGTCGGATCCCGACGGTAGTGCCAGTTATCGAATCGCTCATCGTCGGTCTGGAAACAGGTCATGATGCCCAGCCAGCCGCCAGGCCTGAGTAACCGGTCCAGCAGATTGAAAACCTCGGCGGGCTCGTAAATATGCTCCACCACTTCGGTACAGGTAATGAAATCGTAGGATCGGTCCAGACTCGCCATGTCCGGGTGGAAGAAGGGATCGTAGAGCGCCATGGCAAAACCGGCCTCCTCCAGCATTCCGGCCAGGGCCGGGCCCGGCCCACAGCCAAAATCCAGTCCTTCTGCCCCGGGTGGCAGTCGTTCCGTCAGTGGATCGGCCAGTTTTGTAAGAAATCTCCGGTAGCCCACGTCTTCCGGGTCGTTTTCATGGAATTCATAGATCTGCTTTTCTTCCCCGGGAGTCAGCCGGGATTGCGGTGCCATGATGGTCGCCAGGCAGGTGGGGCAACGCAGGTAGACCTGCTGGCCGATCTGCCGGAAAAATTCCGGATGACCCTCGAGACAGACCGGGCAACGGGGCAGTTCGGCACTGGTCATGGTCAGTCCAGCCCCGCTGAAGACCGGAGCGCCTGATCGAATTCCTGGCGGTCGGGCTCAACCGCGCTGATCAGCTCGATCCGGGTCAGCTCACGGGGCTCGGACGGCGATACCGACAGCGCCCCATCCACCATGTTGATCGCGCGCCAGCCGTCCAGGGTATGCACCACGGCCTTGAGCCTCACGATACGCTCATCCATGGCCAGGGCCATCAACAGGTTTTCATCGAACACCAGTTTCGGGTGAACCCGCCAGCCAAGACTGTAATGCCCCTGCCCCCGGTTACTGACCAGTTGCCAGGGTTCCTCTTCGATATCCGGTACCGGCGTCGCAGCCTTGCCATGGTGGTGATGGTGGGCGTGGGGATCGCTCACGTCCCGGGGCTCCGCCTTGCCATTCAGCCAGGCAGGTGACAGTTGCCCATGCCGGGTATGCAACACCTGCTGTTTGGCGGGCCCCAGGGCTGCGGCCCACTGATCGAAGTGCGCAAGCTGGGCGTCGGTACACAGGTCAGTCTTGTTGGCCACCAGGATATCAGCGGCGGCGACCTGGTCCCGGAACTGCACATTGTCCAGGACCCGCGGATCTTCCAGCTTGCGGGGATCAACCAGGGTAATCACAGGGCCGATCGCCAGGATGTCCCGGTAGTGCTCGCTGGTCAGGGTGTCCAGAATCTGGGAAGGGTGTCCGAGCCCCGTGGGTTCTATCAGCAACCGGTCCGGTCGGGCCTTGTGGATCAGCTGGTTCAGGCCGATCTGCATGGGCAAACCCGCCACGCAACACATACACCCGCCCGGTATTTCCCTGACGAACGCCCCTTCGGTCTCCAGCAGCGCGCCATCGATGCCGACTTCGCCGAATTCGTTGACCAGTACGGCCCAGGTTTCGTATTCCGGCTTGTGCCGGAGCAGATCGAGAATGGCGGTGGTCTTGCCAACACCGAGGAAACCCAGGATCAGGTTGGTTGGAATTGGGCGGGAAATGTCCGGCATCGGTAATGGGCCTCGAAATTGTTATAATATAACAACCTCGCTACGGCGTTGACCAGCCTCGATTCACTTGCCGACTTTCACTAGCCGGTCAAGGCGGAGCCGCTCGCGCTCGTCAAACAGCCGACGGCTGCCCCAGGACACCGCCATCAGGGCACCAAAACCGGTGCCGACCGTGATGATGAGCATCACCAGTATCTGATACTTCACCGCGACTGCGGGGGGACTGCCGGCGAGGATCTGGCCTGTCATCATGCCGGGCAGGCTGACGATGCCTGCGGCGGCCATGGCATTGATCGACGGCATCATGCCTCCCCGCATGGCATCCTTGCGAATATCCTCCACCGCCTGACGCCAGGTCTGCCCGAGCATCAGCCGGTTTTCGATGACGGCCCGCTGGTGCCAGACGGACTCGTTGAGGCGATCCAGGCTCAGGGCCACCCCGGTCATGGTGTTGCCCAGCATCATGCCCAGCAGGGGGATGGCGTATTGAGGGGCATACCAGGGCGATGGGCCGATAATCACCGTCAGGGCCAGTACGGTGACGGCAAAGGAGGAGACAAACATCGCGCCGGTGCCGATCCCGAACGCCCAGATGCCCCGCAGCCTCCGCTGCTGTCGAGCCATCACTTCCCTGCCCGCCACCAGCAGCATGACCGTGGCCAACAGGGCAATCCAGTAAAGTCTGGCCGAGGCGAACAGCGCTTCCAGAACCAGCCCGATCAGGGCCAGCTGAATGCCGGTACGGACACTGGCGATGAGCAGGCTGCGGGTGATACCCAGCCTGGCCCACAGGCTGACTCCGGCAAGCGCCAGCACCAGCACGGCGGCCAGCCCCAACTTCCACCAGGCAAGATCAATAACTTCCATTCACCCACTCCAGCTGCGATCCGCTGATGCGATAGTGGTGATTCGCCACTCGACGGATCTGCCCCTGATCATGGGCCACCCAGAGCACGGCCAGGTTCCGGCGCCGGATCTCATCCAGTAACCAGACCTCCACAGCGGCCGTCATGTCTTCATCCAGGTTCGCCGTGGGCTCGTCCAGCAACAGCGCTTCCGGCGCCATTGCCAGCGCCCGCCACAGGGCCAGGCGCTGGCGTTCACCGGAGGACAGCCGGCTCACCGGCCAGTCCATCACCCCTGGAGGAAAACCTAGAGCTTCGGGCATGGTGTGACGGGCTTCCTCTGCGAAGTGGGCGCCGACCTCATCAAACCACCACTGGCTGTCCGCCGGAATCATCACCACCCGTTTGCGCCATTCGTGGGCCGGCAAGGAAACCTGTTCGATATCATCGAGGTAGATTCGACCGTCATGGGGTTCCAGATCGGCCACTGCCCGCAGCAAACGACTCTTGCCGCTTCCGGAGGCACCTGAGATGCACACCACCGCCCCGCTGCCGACCTGCAACGAGACTTCTTTCAGGGTGCCAACCGATACCGTGTCCAGGCGTAGCTCACTCAAATCCGGGACTCCGGTGATCAGGGTTTGTGCTTGCTGCCGAGAAAGCGGCGCATCAGCCCCTCGGAAAGGAAAACATGTGCCAGGGCGGGATACGGCAGGTAATGCAGGAAAAGGGTTGCCAACACCACCGCATCAAAGCCCTCGCCCAGGAACAGCCAGGCTGCAAAGGCGGCAAACAGGGCCCCGAGGAAACCACCATAGATCCAGAGCAGCCGGGATTTTTCCTCGGCCATAGGCATGCGTTCCAGAGCCTTGGCCACCGAAAAACCCATGTAGGCGGCAATGGCCGCGGCAATAATCAGTGAGGCCAGCAGGCCACTGAAACCGAGCAGGAAGCGGCACAGGTAGTTGGCAAGAAAGAACAGGACAATGCCTGTGATCGCGACGATGGTAATCCGGGTTTTTTCCATGGAGCCCCTGAACTTGTTGTTTTAAAAGCGGATTGGCCAGCGGCCATAGTCGGCCAACAATATGGCAGAGACCGGCTTCGAGTACCAGCCACAAGCGCCAGCCGGGACTACTCGCCCCGCCAGTTCACGCTGTAGAGATCGTGCCGGCGATCCTGCAGGTTCTTCACCGTTCCACTGTTCCGGGCGGTGATCAGGGTCTCCGGCCGCAGGTCTGCGAACGCCACCGTCTCGACATTGGGCTCGGTATCCGCCGCGATGCCGTCGCGGGCAAAGGGGAAGTCACAGGGGGTCAGGATGCAGCTCTGGCCGTACTGGATCTCCATGTTCGGCACGTTGGGCAGGTTGCCAACGTTGCCGGACAACACCACGTAGACCTGGTTCTCCACCGCCCGCGCCTGGCAGCAGTAGCGGACCCGCAGGTAACTCTGGCGCTCATCGGTGCAGAACGGCACGAAGATAATACTCACCCCCTGATCCACCAGATGCCGGGCCAGCTCCGGGAACTCGGCGTCATAGCAGATCAACACCCCGATGGTGCCGCAATCGGTTTCAATGGCATTCACGCGATTGCCGCCGCGCACATTCCACCAGTAGGCCTCATTGGGTGTCGGGTGAATCTTCGGCTGGGTGTATACCCGGCCATCCCGCAAGAAAACATGGGCCATGTTCCGGATGGTGCCATCCTCTTCCCGTACCGGGGTGGAGCCCGCCACGATGTTGATGTTGTAGCGCAGCGACAGATCCCGCATCAGTTCCCGGTAGCGTTCGGCGTAGTGAGTGACCGCCGAGAACGCCTCCGCCGGACTGCCGCCACGAGCCTCTATGGATAACAACTGGAGGGTGAACAGCTCGGGAAAGACCACGAAATCGCCCTTGTAGGTGGAGACGACATCCACAAAGTAACGAACGATCTCACTGAACTCATCGAACGAAGCCACCGGCCGCTGCTGGTACTGGACGGTGCCGATGCGCACAGTGTCTGGCATCCGGTGCCCGTAACGCTTGCGCTTTTCATCCTGGCCGCTCCGGGGAACCTTGGGATTGCGCCAGACCAGGTGAATGCCATAGCCCATGGAATCATGGTCGGCATCCAGGTAGTGGGGAATGATGTCGTGGATTTCGAAGCCCTGATGCATCTGGAACGACAGCACAGGGTCTTTCTGTTCCTTGTTACGGACGGCATCGACATAGGCCTCCACCGTGCCGTATTTCTTCAGTTTCTGGCGCAGGGTAGGCAAACGCCCGGCAAATACCACGCCCTGGAGGTTCAGGGTCTGGCACAGGTTTTTTCGCTCGTTATAAAGGCGCTCGCCTATCCGATACCCGCGGCACTCCGGATCAACACACACCTCCATGCCGTAAAGCCAGTCGCCCTCCGGGTCATGGCGGGAGGCGTAACCATTGCCGGTTATCGACGTCCAGTCATGACGGGCCAAGGCCACCTCGCCGGCAATCCGGAACGTGGCGCAGTACCCCACGACCTGGTCTCCCAGCATGGCGACAAACTGACCCTCCGGAAAGGTATTGATCTGCCCGGTCAGGGGCCCCTTGGTGTAGCCGTACATGCCGGTCCCCTCGTATACCCGGCGGCTCAGTTCGATGATCCCGGGAATATCATCAAGGGTGGCGTTGCGGACAAAAAGGCGTTGGTCGGGATCGGAAAAAGGTGGGCACATACATACCTCGAAGCAGGCGCGGAAATGCGCGGGCATGCACTCATATTTGGTCCGGCGACTCCGTTTCGTCAAGCGGCGGCCGCAGCGGCAAGCGCTCGATCACGGTATATACCGACCCACCGGCTCCCGGGGCGCTCTCGAACAGAACGAACTCCGTCACCGGGAGCACCCCGAATCGGTCCTGCCCGTGCTCTTCCAGCAGGCTCACAATCGAGGCGGCCTGCTTGCGGAACCGGGACACCGTGATATGTGGCCGGAACCCGCGGTGCTCCGTCTCGAAACCGGCAGCCGCCACCTGGGCGGACAGCTGATCATACAGCTGCGCCACCGGCGCCTCCGGCGAGACACCGGCCCAGAGGTTCCGGGGCTGTTCCGGGCGGCCAAAGGCGCCCAAGCCAGTCACTTCCACCTCGAAGGCGGGCGTGGAGACCATGGAGGCTGCGTAGCTCAAGGTCTCCAGATCCTCATCCTTCACGCTTCCGATAAAGACCAGAGTCATGTGCAGCTGATTGCGGCTCTGCCATCGGGCCCCGTTGATCGGAGTCTTGAGCTTCAGCAAGCGCTTTTTGACCTCCGACGGGATTTCCACCCCGAAAAACACCCGGGGCACGGCTCAGTCCTCGTAGATCATCTTGCGGGTCATACCGCCATCCACCACATAGTTCTGGCCGGTGATGAAACCCGCTTCTTCGGAAATCAGGAAGGCCGCCAGGCTGGCAATATCTCGCGGCTCGCCCACCCGACCGGCAGGATGCTGACGGTGATCGCTTTCCGACAGTGGGGGAGCTTTTTGTTCCCGATCCTGCCAGGCACGGGTGTCGATCCAGCCCGGGCTGATGCAGTTGACCCGGATTTCCGGCCCCAGGCTCATGGCCAGGGCGTGGGTCAGGGCAACGATGCCGCCTTTGGTGGCGGCATAGGCCTCGGTGTCAGGCTCCGATTGCAGGGCCCGGGTGGAAGCGATGTTGACGATGGCGCCGCCATTCTTCCGGAGATGGGGCACCGCATGCTTGGTAACCAGGAACGGACCGGTCAGGTTCACATCCAGCCGACGCTGCCAGACAGCCAGGTCCAGCTCCTCAACAGGCCCGTTCTCGGGGCCGGCCAGCCCGGCGTTATTGATCACCGCGTCCAGTCGGCTGTGCCAGTCGGTCGCCGCGCGGATCATGCCGGCAACCTCCGCTTCACTGGTCACATCGGCCTGGAAATACCGCACCTGGTCGCCAAGCCGTTGCTGCAACCATTCACCCTGCTCCCGGTCAACATCGCAGAAGGCCACCTGCCAGCCGCGATCGGCCAGGAACTGCACCAGGCCACGGCCAATTCCCCGGGCTCCGCCGGTTACCAGGGCCACTCGGGCTTCGTTTGTCACCTCGACCTCCGTTTACCAGGGCAACTCGTCGCCATTGCTGTGCCAGAAGGAACCGGTGTTCTCCAGGTTCAGGTTGGCAATCCGATCCGCCAGCCCACGGGCCGATTCCCCGGGCGTGATCATCCCCCCGAAGTTCACCATGCGGGTCTTCACGTAACCCGGATGCAACTGGGCCACGGCAATGCCCTTCGGCTTGAGATCCACCGCCAAAGACTTGCCAAAAGCGTTCAGGGCCGCCTTGGAGGCGCGGTACCCATAGCGGCCACCGGAATCGTTGTCGGCAATGGAGCCCATGCGGCTGGTGATGTTGGCGATCTTGCCGCCCTCTTCAATCTGCGGAACCAGTGCCTCGGCTACCCGCAGCGGCGCGTAGGCGTTGATCTCCATCTGCTTGCGGATGGAATCGAAATCGATGCTGCCGAGCTGTTCGTCCTGCAGCAGGCCGGCATTGTTGATGAGCAGCCGGATTTTCTTGCCCGCCAGGGCCGATCTGAGTTTTTCGATGCCGGCCTCGGTAGTGACGTCCACCCCGTCGATGACCTCGGAGGCCACCTCTGCCAGCTCATCGGAAGACTGCCGGCATACGCCGATCACGTCGCCGCCCTCACGGGCATAATACCGTGCCAGTTCCAGGCCGATTCCCCGGTTGGCGCCGGTAATGACAACTACTCCGGATGCAGACATGATTCCTCCGTTTCACTATTGGATTCAATTGGTTGGATCAGTAGATCTGGACAAGCAGCCACACTGTAACGATCAGTGCCAGCAGAAACCAGCGGGCGTACTGGTCGGGCTTGTCCTGATCCGGGGATGAAGCGGGTGCTGTGGAGCCTCCCTCTTCGTATTCCCGGATCAGCTCGCGGGCCCGGTAGAGGTCCTCATCATCCACATGGACATTGCTGAAACCGGCCGCACCGATCTCCCCCAGAGCGCCCTGCAGGTAATGGCCGCCAACGTAGGATTCGATTCCATGGACCTCCAGAAACCCGGCTACAATGTGTGCTTCGGTAATGTCCCGGGCCCGATAGGCTATTTGCAAAGGCCTACTCCTTCTGTGACATTCAGGGGCAGCACCCGCCCGTTAACGCGGTTATGATTTCAGCATAGACCCACCCGCTCCAGGGAGCCATCAAGGATACGCAGTGGATATTATCTGGATTGTTCTGGCCATCGTGCTGCTCATTGTGGCCGCCACCTTTTTCCTGTTCAGGATCGAAGACCTGTCCCACCTGGATGACAGGGATTACCCGGTGCGGGAAAGAACCCCGAGCGAAGGTCATCAACAGGTTCTGGGACAGCTCCGGGAGTTGAGGGAAGCCGCCAAGGACCTCAAGGGCAAGGCCCGGCTGATGGCCCTGCGCCAGCACATGGATACTCTCAGCGAAGGCATGGCGCTGGTATCGGAATTCCGGCATAACGAGGAGCCGCGCGGCGAATGGGTCATCGCGCCCGGAGTCGATACCCGCCGGCGTGTGCTCTATATCCACGGTGGGGCCTGGGCAGCCGGCAGCCCCAGGAGCCACCGGACCATTACCGACCGGTTCTCCAGGCTGGCCAATGCCGCGGTTTTCACCGTGGATTACCGGCTGATGCCGGAACACCGTTTCATGGATGGGGTACGGGATTGCCAAAGGGCCTACAGCTGGCTGCTGGACCACGGACCGGAGGGTCGGGAACGCGCCAGCTTTATCGTGGTGGCGGGAGATTCCGCCGGTGGCAGCCATACCCTGAGCCTGCTGGCCTGGGCGCGGGATAACGGGCTCAGGCAGGCCGATGCGGCGGTTGCCCTGGCGCCCTCAACCGACCTGACCCTCACCGCCCCCAGCAACCGCAACAACATTCCCACCGACCCATTGCTGGGCCCGGTGTTTGGCGGCCTGGCCAAGATCCCGCTGCCAATTATCTGGTGGGGAACCCTGGCGGCCTTCCGGGTGTCACCGACCAATCCGGTCGCCTCCCCGCTGCGGGGCAGCCTCGCCAACCTGCCGCCAACCCTGATCCATGCCAGTGATACCGAAATGCTGCTGGATAACGCCAAACGCTACGCCGCCAAGGCCCAGTCCGAAGGGTCCATGGTGGAACTCCATACCTGGCCCGGCATGGTGCATGTGTGGCACATTTTTGGCGACATGCTCCCGGAGGCTCAGGAAGCGTTCGAGGACATCCGGGAGTTCCTGGCCGATGTCGAGGCCGGCAAGAGCGAATAGGTTGCCCCATGTGCGGACGATTCACCTTTTACACACCGCCGGAAACCCTGATCCTTGAGTACTTTCCGGAAGGGCTCGAAGTGGACGGCCAGTTTGAGCCCAGCTACAACATCACGCCCGGTGTAGGCATTCCCATGATTCGCATGACCATGAATGGCACCCTGATCATGGCCCACTCCCACTGGGGCTTCCGTCCGGTCTGGGCCGGCGAGAAAGCGCCCTCACCCATCAACGCCCGGGCGGAAACCGTGGCCACCTCGAAATATTTCCGCGAGGCGTTTGCCCACCACCGGTGCCTGATCCCTGCCAACGGCTGGTACGAATGGATGGCAACGGAACACGGCAAGGAGCCCCACTACGTCACCCCGAGGGATCCGGACAAAGACCCGGCTATCTTTTTTGCGGGCGTGTGGACGCCAATGGAAGGGGATGAAACCACTGCCTGCGCCATCATCACCGAACCAGCCCACGATGCGTTGAAACACATCCACGACCGGCAACCCGTGGTGCTTGATCCCGGCTGCCTGCGGGACTGGCTGAACCCGGAGCTGAGCGAACGCTCGGCTGTCCGGGCGGCAACCCAACGGCTGCCCCCGGAGCGTCTTGAGGAATACGAAGTCTCCCAGGCGGTCAACAATCCCCGCCACAACGACCCGGAACTTCTGAAGAGGGCAAAATAGACAGGGATAGGCCGGCTATTTTCGCACCCACTTGTCACCGACCCGGACAAACTGGCCGGCGGGAGTCTTTTCCACTGCCTTCTTGCCGGCAACAGCCTCCACTTCGGCAACCGGAATATTGTGCTTGGCGGCAATGCGACTGTATTCCTGGCGCCGGGCCTCGTTAATGGCGTCAACGATTTCCCGGGCATTGCCGTCAGCTTTGACCACCGCCAGATAGCCCGTGGGGGTCTCGCCCACCAGCCCGGATTGCTTGGCAGTATCGAGCTGCTGCTTGGCCTCTTCGAGACTCATGGCAAGCGCGGGCAGACTCAGACACAGGGCCAACACAAGCACGCCGAATTTACTGAACAATCTCATGATTCTCTCCCCGTTGAAGCGTCCACGACCATCAGAACAGGCCCTGGTCTTCGAACAACTCGTCCACTTCCTTATCAACTTTCACGTAGATCTCGTGCTGGATCTTGACGTTCAGGTTGACGGTGATGGGCTCCTTTGGCGCCGCCATCTGCACGGTTGGCGTGCAGGCTGCGGACAGCAGGGCAATGGTGGCTATCACAGCCCCCTGTCTTAACCGGGCGGTGCCGGCAGATATCCGGCTTTGCGCTTTCATAGATCTCCCCCGTTTATTGTGGCCGGTAAAGCAGGATCAGTTTTTCCCGTTACCAGACTCACGCTTTTCCATCAGTTTCCGGACTTTCTCGGTGACCGCTTCGTTCACCCGACCGCTGAGCTGCAGGCTGGTCAACAGTGCCGGAATATCCTCCTGCAGGTTGATGTTCACCACGATCGGGTGGCCATCCCGCACCTGCGGATTGCTACCCTCGAGCCTGAGACCGAGGTTCAGGGTTCCTTCCTGATCATAGTCTATCGTGCTGTTCAGCACGGAATAGTTAAAGTTCTGAAGGGCCCGCACCACCAGGTCCATGGTTTCGTTGTTCCGGGCCAGTGCCTGCAACCGGTCCGCGGGAAGTTTCAGGGTGCCTCCGGGCGCCACGGCCCTGATGTTGCCTCCGGAAACCTGCACACCCTGCCGGCTGATCACCAGCGGCACTTCACCCTGAAGCGTGCCACTACCTGCCAGTCCCTCGGCGGGATAGACGGTCATCAGGCGGTCGACCTGTATGCCATTGAGCCACACAGGGACGGTCACTGGCAGATCAGCCAGGCTCCACTCTCCCGGCTTGACCCTGACCTCTCCACCCAGAAATCCGGCGCGAGCCCGAACCACTGAAACCGTTCCCTGCATCAATACCTGCAACGGCGCACGGTAGCTGCCCGTGACGGAGACCGGCCCCAGCGGCACCCCGGGATTGAGCTGGTCCAACTGCAGTTCCGAGGTACGGGCTACCAGGTTATCGTCCAACGACAATTCCAGGGTTCCGCTCAGGCCGGTCCAGGCCATTCGACCCACAATACCGGACATCCCGCTGGCGATAATTTTGCCCTCAAGCGACGGCCCCGTGTCCGGAAGGCGAACGCTGGCGTTCGCAGAAAGACTCCCATCGCTGATCTCGATCCCGGCTGGCCATTGTTCCAGGGTTTCCGCCAGGATCCGACTGGCATTGCTGCCTTCCAGCTCTGCGCTGACAGTCACCCGTGGAGTTGCGCTGAAGGGCCAGCGGGCTTCGACGTCTAACGCCAGCCCAGCAGCTCCCTTCGCCGCGCCACGGATATCGACCCGGTTCAGATCCGCATCCAGCTCGCCTTCAAAGTTCCAGGACTGTGGTTTCAGATTGGCCTGCTGCAACATCCCGACATCAAGCGTCAGGGGGCCGACCAATCGCGCCTTCTCAAGGCTTCGGTTGCTCAGGCTGTACCCGGCTTCGAGCGTGCTACCACCTGGCCGCACTTCCACCTGTTCCAGACGGACTGTCTCGCCCCCATCCGGGCTAGCCACTCCATTCATCGTCAGGATTGAGCCGGCCAGAACCTCCAGCCTGGCTGACGCCACACCCGCGGTTCCGGCCATTCCGATACGCCCCTCGATGCCGTCGATGCGCCAGCCTCCAGGCTCGGAGTCCGGCAACGAACCGTTGACCCAGAGTTCGGTCGTCTCCACACGCCACTGCTCCGGGTCCGGCGTCAGCTCAACGTAAAGGTTTCCGCGGATTTCGGTGTCGTCGGGCAGATCAACCCGTAGACTGCTCACTGAAATGGTGTCCGGAAGCCAGGTCGGCGACTGCTCGGGCAACAGCGATGGTTTCGCCCCCGATCCACCCGCTGCAGGCTCCGGCCATTCCGGTATATCAATGTCGAGCTGTTCAACCCGGACGCTGGCCAGCGAAAGAGTCTGCCAGTCCCAGCCCAGCACAAAACCCGAACCGTTTACCGCGAACGGCCGCGCCGGATCGGAGCTGACCAGGGAAAAGCCGTCGGCACGAATGCCTTCCAACGAGAGATGCATTCCCTGCCAGTCGAACTTCTGGATCGCCTGGTTCGCCATCAACTGCTGCCAGGCGTCCCGGGCATAGACACCGGCACCGATTACCACCAGCAACAGAAGAGCGACGGCCGCGGCTAACCACCGGCCGATCCTGCTTGCCCTCGTACGTTTTCCTGCTCCCACAGATTGCTTCCTGCCAACGTCAAACAAGCCGTAACCTGACATCCGGCCCGATCAGTAATAAGGTTTATACAGATTCAATGTTGCGGAGTAACGGCATGGCGTCAATGCTGCGGCAAATACTGGTTCTGACATTGCTCGGTCTTGTTCTTGGCGGCTGTGCCAGTAATCAGCACCTGCAGACCGGCGAAACCGGGCAGTTTTCGCCGGTTGAAGCGCCGGATTCACCAGAGAAGGTCGACCGGTTGTGGCAGGTCTTCGAGCGCTATCAGGGCACCCCCTATCAATACGGAGGCACCTCAGCCCGGGGGTTCGATTGTTCCGGGTTTATCTTAACAGCTTATCGGGAAGGGCTCGGCCAGACTCTGCCCAGAACCACCGCCCAGATGCTTCGCCATGGCCGGGAGGTATCGCCGGACCAGGTGGAACCGGGGGACCTGGTGTTTTTCAGGATTGGCGGGAAGGAACAGCGTGCCGGCATCTACATGGGCGAGAACCGGTTCATTCATGCCTCCACTTCCGTCGGCGTCACCCTGTCAGAACTGGACGGCTATTACTGGGCCGACCGTTTCACCGAGGCACGACGTTTCGAGGACGACTGATCAGGTTTTTCCGGGGTTGCCCGGAGTTACAGGCCGCCGATGGCCAACTGCAGGGCAATGGCGGCCATCATCAGACCGATCACGCCATCAATGACCCGCCAGGCCGTCGGTCTGGACAGGACTGGTGCCAGTGCCGACCCGCACCAGGCCAACCCGCCAAACCACAGGATCGACGCACTGCTCGCGCCCGCGACAAAGCTGGTGGCGTCCTCCTGCTGGGCGCCCACAGCCGGAATCAGCAAAAGGGTGTCGAGATAAACCTGGGGGTTGAGCAGGGTGACGGCCAGGGTGGTAAACAGCACCCCCTTCAGACTGCGCCGGTTAACTTCCCCGGCCTCAAGCGCCGCCCTGCCCCGGCTTGCCCGCACCAACGCCTGCAGTGCCAGCCAACCGAGAAATGCCACACCCAGCCAGCGCAGCAGCTCAAGGGCCTGGGGCATGGCCATCAGTGCCGCACTCACGCCGAACATGCCCAGGGTAAACAGGATCACATCCGAAGCCATGCACAGCCCCGCCGACCACCAGTGATGCTCACGGCGAATGGCCTGGCTCAGCACGTAGGCATTCTGGGCGCCGATCGCCACGATAATGCCGCCGCAAACCACCAACCCGGTCAGATAACTCTCAAGCACGCTCAATCTCCCTGAAAAACTGGCGCAAGCATAACGCGACGGCTATATACTTGAAATTCATACTCGTAATATTGCATCAGTTTTACTTATGATTGACTACAAATTGCTGGAAGCGCTGGCGACGGTTGTCGAATGCGGAGGTTTTGAGCGCGCCGGCGCTGCCCTCGGGCTCAGTCAGTCGGCGGTGTCCCAGCGGATCCGCACGCTGGAGATTCGGCTGGGTCAGCCGGTGCTCGTTCGCAGCCCAGCCCTGAAAGCCACACCCGCCGGCCAGCGGCTGCTCAACCACGTACAGCAGGTGCAGTTGCTGGAGCGGGATCTGGCGAAATCCCTGCCTACCCTCAATGAGCCCTCGGCGCGGCTACGCATTGCTTTGAACGCCGACAGCCTGGCCACCTGGTGGGCCGATGCCATCGCTGACTTCTGCCGGGACGAGGAGCTGTTGCTTGACCTTGTGATAGAGGATCAGGACATTGGTCTGCGCCGAATGCGCGAGGGCGATGTCGCCGCCTGCCTGTGCAGCAGCCCACAACCGGTCGCGGGCGCGCGCTGCGTGCCCATGGGTTCAATGATCTACCTGCCGCTGGCAACCCCCGAATACATCAGAAGGTATTTCCCCGAGGGATTGACCGAGACAGCATTGCGGGACGCGCCAGCGATCGTATTCGGACCAAACGATCAGTTACAACATCGCTTTCTGGCACAATGCGGCTTTCATGGTTCCTTTCCCCACCATCTCTGCCCATCCTCAGAAGGATTTGTAAAGCTGGCAACCACTGGCATGGGCTATGGCATGATTCCGGAAATCCAGGTGCGGGAGGAACTGGCGGCGGGAAGACTGTCCAGCATCGCCACCGGGCAACAACTGGAAGTGAAGCTATACTGGCATTTCTGGCGCCACGGCGGAGGTGCCATGGACCGTCTCACGCAGGCCCTGCAGTCCAACCGCATTTCCCATCGATAAAGGAGCTTTCACATTTGGATCTGACCACCCCCGCCTTGCTGTTCCCCGCCATTTCTCTGCTGTTACTGGCTTACACCAACCGGTTTCTGGTTTTGGCCCAGCTAATCCGCCAGCTCAAGCAGATGGACTCCGAAGACGATCACGCCCTGATTGCCCGCCAGATCGGTATGCTGAGAAAGCGCATCGTGCTGACCAAACGCATGCAGACATTTGGCGTGCTCAGTTTCTTCCTGTGCACAGTGTCCATGTTCCTGCTGTTTCTGGGATCGGAAATGCCGGGCATTGTGGCGTTTGGTATCAGCCTGGTGTTGCTCTCCCTTTCACTGCTGTACTCGCTGTACGAGATCCAGATTTCCACCAACGCCATCAACGTGGAGCTCTCCAACTTCGAGGCGAGAAAAAGCGAGAGTCAGGGCTGAGGCGACTACCGTGAGCCCGTGGAGTCGATTCCAAACCAGTGGGGGAAGCGCAGCAGGCAATACAGGGCCAGCACGTCATAAAGCGCATGCCAGAGCATGACCATGCCCAGGCTCGCGGAGAGATGGTAGGCGGCGCCCAGAACCAGACCCAGCCCGGTGGCCACCAGGAAATAGGTGAATGACACGTAGTGAACCAGGCCAAACAGGACTGACGACGCAATAACGGCGGTCCAGGGCCCGGTGTGCTGAATCAGCCAACCCTGGACGGCTCCCCGGAACAGGAGCTCCTCTCCGACACCCGCTAGCACCGATAATGACACCAACACCGTCCAGGAAAAGCTGCGGGCGAAACGGTGCAGCCCGCGCATCTGCTGTTCCAGGTTGTCGGGGAACAGGCCCGGGATCCGGGTTATCAGAATCAGCGTGAGATAAGTGCCGACAGCGCCAAGAGCGCCGTACAGCACGATCTCGAACCCGCCCAAACCACCCCACTGCACGGGAATATCGAACAGCCAGATCGCCAACAGGCCAACGACGCCGATGCCGCCCTGAAAAACCAGGGCGGCCCGGGTAGAGATGGAAGAACCTCCCGTTCTCGCCATGACTTACTGGCTGAACAGATCTTTCACGGGGAACAGGTCGTCATACTCTGGCGGCTGCTTCTGACCCTTGGCCTGGAAGGTCTTCATCATGTCATTGGGGCGGAACATGCCGGCCTGCCAGGTGGCCATGTACTTCAGGCTGTCTTCCACCGAGTGGTCCCGGCTGTAGTTGATCATCTCCTTGCAGCCGGTAACCGCCAGCGGCGAATTGGCAGCGATCCGGGCGGCGATCTCCATCACGCCCTCCAGCATGGTCTCGTGATTGTCGTATACGGTATTCACAAACCCCAGGCGGTGGGCCTCATCCGCACCAAACTTCCGGCCGGTATAGGCCAGCTCACGCACCACACCTTCTGGGATCAACTTGGGCAGGCGCTGCAGGGTACCGACATCCGCGGTCATGCCCAGCTCGGTTTCCTTGATGGTGAAGTAGGCATCGGCTGTGCAGTACCGGCTGTCTGCCGCACACACCAGGTCCAGGGCACCGCCGATGCAACCGCCATGCACCGCCGCCAGCACCGGCAGACGAACCTTCTCCAGCGAGCTCAGGGTGTCCTGCAGCTGCAACACCACCCGGCGAAGGTTCTCGGCCATCCGGCCCGGGTCGCCCCCCATGGGTACGGCCTTTGAATCGGTAAACACACCCAGATCCATGCCAGCGGAGAAATGTTTGCCGGTAGACGAGATCACGATCACGCGGGCATCGGTGTTGGCTTCAATATCCTGCATGCACCGTGGCAATTCCAGCCAGAAGGCCTTGTTCATGGTGTTGAGGGCGTCCGGCCGTTTGAACTGGACATGGGCGATGTGATTGGACACATCAACCGAGAAACTCTGGTAGGAGAAGGGTTCGGTCACGTTTTGTCTCCGTTGGTCATTGAAAGCGATAAGAACCGGAAATTTCGTAATATTTTCAGCTATTTTCTGATGATTTTCCGTGATTGCCTCCGAATATACCGCTCAACTGCCAAAGACGAAAGCGGCGCATTACAACTCCGTCCCAACTCTGCCCTCCGCTTGCCGATAGAAAAACTTGTGCTAAGCTTTAACGTGAGCAAATCCTTTTTCGGGATTCATCATCTGATTCAACAGGGAGGAAGCCGGAATGCGCACTTCAGAAGCATTCAGGAAAACATTGCTGGTCTCCATTATGGGGCTCGGTCTCTCCGGCCTCGCAGCGGCACAGGGTTACATGGGGCCCGGTATGATGGGACCCGGCATGGGCCCCGGAATGGGCTATGGCATGGGGCCAGGTATGGGTTACGGCCCTGGTATGGGTTATGGCCCCGGAATGCATGGCATGGGACCGGGCATGGGCTACGGCCCCGGGATGCACCGTGGCATGGGTCCCGGCATGGGCTATGGCCCCGGCCCGGGCATGATGGGGGGCTACCCGGGCATGGGGCCGGGTGCCGGATTGGACCTGACAGATGAACAAAGACAGCGCATGCAGGAAATCCAGAACCGGCACTGGCAACAACAACAGGAGAGAATGCAGGAGATGTACGAGCGGCGTCAGAAATTCCAGGAAGAAATGAACGACGTGCTCACTGACGAGCAGCGCCAACAGCTCCAGGACCGCCAGCGCCAATAATATCAGGGCTGGTAAGGCCGTTCGCTTGACGCGAACCCGCGCCTGCGAGGTGCGGGTTTGTTTGTCAGGCACCCGGCAAAAGGGCGTGCGGTAAACCGCCGAAATAGACCACCCGGGACAATTGGGTGGGCGTCAGTTCCAGCTCATAACAGGTCTGCAAACGCTGCAAGGTTTCGTCTGCATCATGTGGAGCAGGCGCCATTTCCCGGACAAACTGGGCGATATCCTCCACCATGGCCCAGGGATAGAGAATCCAGCGCCACTTTCGCACCTCGCCGGCACTGAAATCCGCCGGGCAGGTGGTCACCAGTTTTTCATGGAGTACGGCAGTCCGGAGCTCCGCCGGGCCGAGGGGCTCCAGGTAAGAGCGCGCCGCCCGCAGGGTATCGCCACTGTCATTGACATCGTCAACCACCAGTATCCGGGCGCCGCGGATGTCCGTGGCCAGGGGGATGGTCACCCGGGCCTCCTCACCCTTGCTGGCTCCAGCCTCGTAATGCTGGACGCGGATGGAACACAATGCACCCAGGTTCAGGAAATCACACAGGAAACGGGCAGGCATGAAGCCACCCCGGGCGACAGCGACGATCATATCCGGGCGGAACCGGCTGGCCAGGATGTGCCTCGCGACTTCGTCACAGGCATCCACCACCTCATCCGGGCTGAGCAACTGGACCTGCATGATCGTCGGTTCTGCCATCAGTGACTCCTGCCTTGTGATCCTGTCTTTCAATTTTATACTCTTTCAAAAGCCCCAACAGGAAACCCCATGGATTTCACCTTCCTCGGCACATCAGCCGGCACGCCGACAAAGGCCAGAAATGTCACTGGCCTGGCCCTGATGCATGGCAAACCGAAACACTGGTACCTGATCGATTGCGGTGAGGGCACCCAGCACCAGTTGCTGCACACCCGCCACTCGGTGATGCAGCTGCAGGCGATTTTTATCACCCACGTGCACGGCGACCACACCTTCGGGCTGCCCGGCCTGCTCACCAGCGCCTCCATGCTGGGCCGCACCGAGCCCCTGTTTCTGGTTGCACCCAGGCCGGTGAAAACCTTTGTGGAAACCGCGCTGGGCAACAGCGATTCCAGCCTGAGCTATGAGCTCAAATACATCGACTCGGAAGCCGATGAGTTCTATTGGGAAGACGATGCCGTGGAGGTCATGGCCACCCCGCTTTCCCACCGGGTCTCCAGCCGCGCTTTCACCTTTACCGAGAAGAACCTGGAGCGTCAGCTGCTGAAGGACAGACTCGAGGCTGACGGCGTCGAACCCGGCCCGGCCTGGGGAGAGTTACAGCAAGGACGGGATGTGGTGCTGGAGAACGGAACGGTACTTCGCAGCGACCAGTACACCGCCATTACCCGGCAGCCCAGAAAAATCGTGGTGGGCGGCGACAACGACAACCCGGAATTACTCGAAGCCACCTGCCAGGACGCCCACGTGCTGATCCACGAGGCCACCTACACCCAGGAAGTAGCCGACCGCGTTGGCACCTGGCCCCAGCACAGCTCGGCAGCCCAGGTCGCCCGTTTTGCGGAGGCGGTGGGCATCCCCAACCTGGTACTGACGCATTTCAGCTCCCGCTATCAGCTTAGTCGTGATGCCTACCCGCACATCGGCGAAGTCGAAGCCGAAGCGGCGGGTCTGTACCGGGGCACTCTGTACCTGGCCCGGGATCTTCACAGCTACCGCCTGCACAAGGATCTCACCCTGCGGCCAGAACCGGCCCCCGGGGACTAGTCCGTCAACCCGGGGAACCAGAGTGCAATCGATGGGAAGACGATGCACAGAATCAGGCCCGTCAGCTGCAGTAGCACGAACGGAATAATCGACCGGTAGATAACGCCGATACTGACATTCCCCTGCGCAATGCCTTTCAGGTAGAACAGCGCATAACCGAACGGCGGCGTCAGGAAGCTGGTCTGCAGGTTGATCGCCACCAGGATGGCAAACCACACCATCAGGCCGGTACTACTCACCCCGGCAAACTCGAGCCCCTCTACCACCGGCAGCAACAGCGGCAGCACCACGAAACTGATCTCGATCCACTCCAGGAAGAACCCGAGGATGAAGATCAGGCCCATGAGCAGCAGCAACAGGCCATAGGGGCCAAGACCGGTACCGGTGATGATGTCCACGATCATGTCATCGCCGCCGAGGCGCTTGAACACCACGCTGAAACAGGTGGCGCCGATCACCACGAACAGGATCATGGCCGAGGTTCGAGAGGTGTCCCGGCACACCTGCCGGAGTGCGCCCCAGTTCAGCTGCCGCAGGCCCAGGGCAAGCACCAGGGAACCCGCAGCACCGATAGCTGCTGCTTCGGTCGGCGTCGCGATACCTGCCATGATCGACCCGAGAACGGCCACGATCAGAACCACCGGGCCTGCCAGATCCCTGAGCAGGGCGATTACCAGCGGCGAATGCTCCTCGGTAAGGTGCGCGTCCCCGCCTTCTTCAGCCAACGGCGCCCAATCCGGTTTCAGGTGGGCAATCACCAGAAGGTAAAGCGCATACAGACCGCCCAGTAACAGCCCCGGGAACAGTGCCGCCTTGAACAGATCGCCCACGGACAGGTTCATGATCGACCCCATCAGTACCAGCATGATCGAGGGCGGAATCAGGATCCCGAGAGTGCCCGAGGCAGCGACAACGCCGTAGGCAATTTCGGGCTTGTAACCCTGTCGCGTCATGACCGGCAGGGCAAGCAGACCGAGCATCACCACAGAGGCACCGATGATGCCGGTACTCGCCGCCATTACGATACCCAGCAGAGCCACCGAAATGGCCAGGCCACCACGAACCCTGCCAAACAGTCTCTGCAGGGTCAGAAGAAGATTTTTTGCCACCCCGGACTTTTCCAGCATCAGCCCCATGAACACGAACAGGGGAATGGCGATCAGCAGCCAGTTCTCGATGACACCCCCGAAGATCCGGGAAGATACCGTGCCCAGAAATGGCAGGGGAATATCGCCGATGAATGCGAAAAGGATACCGAGCCCACCCAGCAGGAAAGCCACCGGATAACCACTGAAAATACCCAGCAAAAGGGCAACCACCATGGCAATCGCAAGGCCGTATTCATCCAGCATGATGAGACTCCTCTGCGTTGCGGCGAGGATCAAGAATCTTTGCGAGGCGGTCGAAAATCTGACCAAGCGCACTGATGGCCAGAAGAGCCAGCCCCGCAGGCAGCGCCCCCTTGATCAGATAACGATCGGTAAGCCCGCCGTAGTTGGACTGCTCGCCGGAGAGGTAGGACATCTGGACAAAGTGCTTCGATAACCAGGCGATCAATACACAGAAAGGAATAAGGAATACCAGGTGACCAATGATATCGACCCAGTGTTTGCCTGTCGGACCCAGATTATGGTGCAACATATCGACCCGGACGTGGGTGTCCGAGTGCAAGGCATAGCTGCCTCCGATCAGTGTCAGCAGCCCGAACAAGTGCCACTGCATCTCGATCACTGAGTTGATGGTGATGGCATCGCCCAGCAACAGTATCTTGGTATCCCAGCTGTAGAGCTCATTCCAACCCACTGCGTTCATCACGACCGTGGTCAGCACCACAAACATGATCGCCAGCACAAGCCAGCTCGACACCCGGCCAAGCCAGACACCAATGGCGATCAGGGGAACAGCGATTGTTGCGAGAATTCTGGCGAGTCCGTTGCGCCAGGGTGGGAGGGAATCCGAATAATGACCAGTGTTGGAGTTCATACTGCAGGTGTATCCGTCAGGCCCGAATGAGTAGTGAAAAACCGGCGGTGGCACACGCCACCGCCGGCAGGAACATTACAGGATCAATCCCGGGGAATGGCCTGCAGGTCGTACCAGTCGTTGACCAACTGGGTATGTTCCATCAGGGACTCGTAAGCCTCCTTGAAGCGCGGGTTGTTCTTCATTTCCTCGGCGCGGACCTCGTTCCAGCCCTTGCGCAGCTCGGCAATGACCTCATCCGGGAAGCGCTTGACCTCGATGCCCTTCTCCTTCAGCTTGCCGATCACACGCATCTGCTCGGCCGGAGCCTCGGCCATGGACCATTGCAGGGTGGCCCGGCAGGCGGTCTCGAACTTGGCCTTGGTGGCGTCGTCATACTCGTTCCAGACATCCTTGTTGATGATGAACGAGAACCAGCTGGCCGACTGGTGCCAACCCGGGAAGTAGTAATACTTGGTGATTTCCTCGAAGCCCATCAGCTGATCCACCTGGGGTACCGAGAACTCGGTGGCGTCGATACGACCCCGCTCCAGGGCCAGGTAGATTTCCCCGCCGGGAATCAGCTGGGTGGACGCGCCGTATTTGTTCAGCACCTTGGCACCAAGACCGGAGATCCGGATACGCAGGCCATCGAAGTCCTTGATGCTGTTGATTTCCTTGTTGTACCAGCCACCGGTCTCCTGGGGCGAGATAAAGCAAGGCAGCACTTTCACGTTGTAGTCATCGTAGGCACTCTGGAGCAGCTCGGTGCCCTCACCTGACCACATCCAGGACATGAATGCTTCCGGGGTGGGGCCAAACGGCAGTGCGCCGTAGAGGTTGGTCACCGGCACCGTGCCGGCCCAGTAACCGATCCAGTCCCAGCCGGCGGGGATAGCACCGGAGGACACCGAGTTGAATACCTCGAATGCGGGCACCAGGTCACCGGGGTTGTGTACTTCCAGCTCGACATTGCCATCGGTGACAGTTTTCAACTCTTCGGCGAAGCGCACCGCACCCTCACCGATGAAGATATTGGTATTGAAGGTACTGGCCACATCCAGTTTTTTCGGGCCGGCGGCGTGAATGGCCGTCGACAGGGTCAGGGCGGTAAAGCCGGCTGCCAGCGCTGCGGGAACATTGAACTTCTGAGTCATGGTTTCTCTTCCTTTTGTTGTTCGTACATTGGTTTTGGAAAGATGAACCGAAGGGCCGGTTGCCCGGCCCGCTTTTCCTACTTCATCGAGATAGTAGTATTGACCTCTTCAGACAAATTGTCAGGTTCGAACCACCGTGCCGTGACGGTTTTGGTCTGGGTCCAGAACTGGATTGCCTGCTTGCCGTTGGGGCCGAGGTCGCCCAGCTTGGAGCCCCGGGAGCCGGTGAAGCTGAAGAAGGCGACCGGCACGGGGATCGGCACGTTGATACCCACCTGGCCCACATCAATGTCATTTTCGAAGCGGCGTGCGGCCCAGCCGGAGCCGGTAAAGATGGACGTACCATTGCCGTTAGGGTTCCGGTTGATGAACTCGATGGCATCATCGAGGGTATCCACTTCCACCACACAGAGTACCGGCCCGAAAACTTCCTCCTGATAGATGGTCATTTCCGGCTTCACGTTGGTGAAGATCGTCGGCCCCACGAAATTGCCCTCCGGGTAACCTTCAACCGTGCATCCGCGGCCATCGAGCGCCAGGGTGGCGCCCTCCTTCTCGCCTTTTTCAATCAGGCCGACCACCCGTTTGAGGGCCTGGGGAGAGACCAGCGGACCCAGATCGGCATCCCGCTGGATGCCCGGACCAACCTTCAGGTCTTTCGATTTCTCGATAATTTCCGGCAACCATTCCCGGGCCTTGCCCACCAGGACCAGCACCGAGTTGGCCATACAGCGCTGGCCGGCCGCACCAAACGCCGAACCGATCATATTGTTGATGGCCTGGCTGCGGTTGGCATCGGGCATGATCACGCAGTGGTTCTTCGCCCCCATCATGGACTGGACGCGCTTACCCGCAGCACCCGCGCGGTTGTAGATGTGGGTACCAACGTGGGTGGAACCGATGAAGGACAGTGCCTTGATGTCCGGGTGATCACAGATCATGTTGGCCACATCCGGACCACCATGAACCACGTTCAACACCCCGTCAGGAATGCCGGCCTCATGGGCCAGTTCCACCAGACGCATGGTGGAGCTGGGATCCTGCTCGGAAGGCTTGAGGATGAAGGTGTTGCCCGTCGCGATGGCCAACGGGAACATGAAACAAGGCAGCATTACCGGGAAGTTGAACGCAGTGATACCGGCGCCCACACCCAGCGGCTGGTTCAGGGAATAGACATTCACGCCACCGGCGGCGTTCTCGGCGATCTCACCAAGCTGCAGGGAAGTGATCGAACAGGCGTGCTCGATGACTTCCAGACCCCGGCCAACCTCGCCCTCGGCATCGGGCAGGGTCTTGCCGTGCTCCTCGGTGATCAGCGCCGCCAGCTCCTTGGTGTGCTCCCCCACAAGGGCCTGGAATTTCAACATGATGCGCATGCGCTGGGCCAGCGAGACCTTCCGCCATTCTCGGAACGCCTCCTTGGCAGAGGCAACGGCCCGCTCCACTTCCGCCTCGGTGGCAAACGGCACCCGGGAAACGACCTCCTGGGTGGCAGGATTGACGACATCTCGCCACTCCGAACTTTCTGAACGGACTGGCTTACCATCAATGAACAGGGGGATTTCACGAACAGACATGACTGACCTCCGGATGAACGATACAGGGCGTCGGATAAATATAGACCAAAGTACCGTTCACCGCCGGATCAGACAGCGTTCACATTCCCCACTCCTGCCCCGAATCCGGAGGCATCACCACCCACTCCGGCTCCTCGAACTCACCCAGCGGCGTGATCTCCACAAACGGCGCCGCGCTTCGAATGATTTCGGTAATCCTCGGATCCTTGTTGGTCTCCATGGCATCCCGGGATTCCTTGCTGTCCCAGGATGCGATGGCGATCAGGGTGTTCGGATCGCCAACCTTGCGGTGCAACATGGTGCCGCGGGCACCCGGCGCCTGCTGGATCAGTTCGCTAGCGCGAACCCAGGCGTCGGCGTACTCCTCGGCGGTGTGGCCTTCCTGGACTCGGACTTCAAAGATGTACTTCACGGCATCCACCTCTTTTCTGCATGGGACACAGCCATGGTCGGCGTCGATTTGCCCGGGATCAAGTACAACGCCGGAAGATTTGGCACGGGAGCGGGTTCGGTGCCACCCTTGTAATAAGGAGACATCATTTGCTTCAGCGAAGAGGAGTAACGATATGTACAGCAAAATCCTGGTTCCGGTGGACCTGTCCCACCTGGACAAAATGCCCAAGGCGCTGAACACTGCCATCGACATGGCCAAGCATTACAACGCCACCCTCTGCTATGTCACCGTAACCAACAGCACACCCGGCGCCGCCGCCCACAACCCGGACGAGCTTCGCGCCAAGATGAAGGAATTTGCCGAAGAACAGGGCAACGCCCACGGCATCAAAACCGACGCGGAAGTGCTGGAGTCGGTAGACACTGCAGTCGAACTGGACGACAAGCTGCTGGATGCCATCAAGGACACGGGTGCAGACCTGGTAATTATGGCCTCACATCCACCGGGTATCGGTGACAAGCTGCACCTGCTGCGCTCCAATGGTGCGAACATCGTCAAGCACAGTGATATCTCGGTGTTTGTGGTCCGTTAATGGTCAGCCCCAGCGCCTCCCTGGCAAAGGGAGCCCTGCCTGGCAGCCCTCGGGTAATCAGATCCATCCAGGTCATCGGGCAGGTAAACTCCGTTTTTGCCACACCAGAACAACCAGTGCGGCGAGAATGACATTTCCGGCAAGCATGAAAGGATACATGTCCGGCGAGATGCGCAGCCACTCGCCGGTGAAGTTCATCATCGCATGGAAGACCAGCACCGCCAGGATACTGCGCCCGGTGCGATTGTAGACATGCATGATCATCAGGGTGTGGCAGACGATCATGGGCAACCACCAGTATAGCTCCGGGTTGAAGGTGGTATTGGCATAGTAGCCAGGGAACCAGACGAAGGGCGCATGCCAGGCGGCCCAGACCAGGCCATTGATCACACCGGACAGGACCGGGCTCAGGTGTTGTTGCAAGGTCTCGAGGTAATAGCCCCTCAGGCCCACTTCCTCGATTGCCGGAAACACGAAAGATAACAACAGAAGAAATAGCAAAGGACCGGGATTGAAGAACAGTCCCCAGTCAGGATCCAGCGGTGTATTTGTGATGCCCATAAGGACGGCGATGCCGGCCTTGGCCAGATCGAAAACCAGCCAGAACACCAGGAGCCCCAGCCACCAGATGGCGGGAATCCGGCGCCAGTCCACCAGTCGCCTGCCCAGGTCACGCAACTGGCCCCTGCCCCCGGAAATAGCCGCCAGCAACAGCCCCGCCACCACCGGGCTGGTACCACCCAGCAGGAACCATAGAAGGTTCGGGAATGCCCAGACAGACGAATCCGAGAGCAGCACCGGTGTCCAGAAAAGATAAGCCCAGCCCAGGTAAATCAAAGGAAACGCCAGCACCGGGTGCCTGTGAACCCAGGCCCGCAGCTTGCCCGTGCGATCCGTTCTTTCAGTCATGGGGAAAGGCAATCTCCGTTACGTCTACCACAAAGAACGGAAAATAGCGCTCGGTTCCGAAATGGTTGCCGGCCTCAACGTGCATCGGCAACCGGAAGCCCTCTACTTCCCGAAACTCTGAGAGATAACCGCCAAAAGGCTGCCAGCGATATTCCTTCTCCGGATTGGCATTACTCCAGCGGTCAAAGTGCACCTGAAGCGGCCGGCCATCCTCTGCCATCGTCACATCCACCGACTGGGATAACCCGTTATGGCGCAGCGTTACCCGGGCGACGTTCACATCCACCAGTTCCCAGTGCACGTTCGGCCCGGGCAGCAGCGCCGCGGGGGTCCAGAACACGGCTTCTGCCACGTACCGCCCGAACGCCGAACGGGCGTGATCCTGCGTACCTCCCATACGGGCCACCGGCAGCAGACCCATTAACCAGAATCGTGTCCAGCGCGCGGTGTCCGAACCGGAGATCCGGATCCAGCCGCGCCGGGCACTCATACTCCAGATGAAACCGACCGGCGCCGCCAGAGTCTGCCGGGCCGACATCGCCAGGTAATTTGGCCTGTCCCGGTCTCCCATGCCGAATTCTCCCTGCATGGAAAGCGTTGCCACGGTGTAGAGCGGCGTTTCCGGGGCGATGGTGTAAAGCAAGTAACGCCGTGCCGGTTCCGGCAGGTGGTCGACAATGGCCGGGTCAAACCGGGCGGGATCCCGCGGCTGGTTCCGGACCAGTGACTCCATGATCCGGCGATCTGCCCTCCGATCCGCCAGGCGGCGGGAAGAAAGTCCGGCAAGTACGAGAAAGATCAGCGAGCAGAGTGCGTAAATCACCATGGTTACAGGACTTTCCTTGTCTGTTCGTTCCGGGCCATGAAATTAGCTCTTTTGAGTAATACAAGAACCGCTATCGATTCCCAATACTTGAAATGTGACGCTCATTGCAGCTTCACGCAAGGATCCGGAGCTCATCTCAGTTCCGGGAGACGGCTCAACCAGAGCCCGAACAGGGAATAGCGGAGATCACAATGAAAACCTTACCCTTACTGCTCGCGCTTGCCGCTATCACAGGCTGTGCGAGCACCGATACCCAGCGCTATGCATCACTGGATCCGCCAGCTTCCGATACTTCGGAATCACTGCTGGTAATTCTCTCTTCCGAGCAGAAAGCCGCCGCCACCAACTCTGTCGCCGAACTGTTGGCGGACACCGGAGAAGTCGAGTTTTTCAACGTCTACGGCGTTGCCGGCGCGGGCCCCGGCGGAGACATGGTGGTCTGCGGCAACATGAAAACCAGCGATCCCCGGGGTGGCCCCGCCAGAACCCAGCCATTTGCTTTCTCCGGACAACGGGCCATGCTTCTGGATGAAGCAACAAACTGGGGATTCGTTAACACCGGTCGCGAAGTGGCACATCCGCACCGCCAGAGGCCTTTTGTCGGCTCCTGGTGGGTTCAGTGTCGTCCGCAAACCTTCTCGGTTCTCGTGGAACGACACCAGGCAGACCAGCGAACCATACAGGCGCTGAGGTAACCGACCACCCATGAATGCCACGGAGATCGAGCAACGCATCACGTTCGAAGCACTGGCCCCTCACTTCAGCAAGATGCGAGACTGGGCCGCCATAACCATCCTGGTTCCCCTGACCGTCGTTCTGGTCCTGTGGAACCAGGTGGACCGGGTATTGCTTTCAGGATGGTTCGCTCTCGTTCTCGCAGGCATTGGCGCCCGCTATCTCCTCACCACCGCCTATCAGAAGCAGATTGTCACCCACGCCAGTGCCGAACCCTGGCACCGTAAGCTCCTTTTGTTACAGATCTACCTCGGAGCCCTGTGGGCTATCGCGGTGTTTCTGTTTGCCGGCACCGAGTCCGTGCCACACCAGGTGTTCATGATCACCCTGGCCCTGATCCTGGGTATCGGTTCCATCTCTGCCGGCACCCATTGGCTGCCGCTCTATTACAGCTACGGCATGCCCATCAAGGGAGCTCTGGTGGCCCACTTCATCAGCCTCGGCGAGGTCGCCTGGTTCGCCCTGGCGATGATGGTCGCGTTCGCGATTCTGGCGTCCTACAGCTTTGCAAAAAAGCTCAACTCCATCGTGCGTTCGGAAATGCACCTTCGCTTTGAAACGGCCGGTCTTGCAGACCAGCTCAGCCAGCGCTCCCGGGAACTGCAGACCGCGATCCGGACAAAGTCCCGCACTCTGGCGACAGCGAGCCATGATTTCCGGCAGCCTCTGCATGCGCTCTCCCTGTTCTTCGATGCGCTCAAGGGCGCCAGCAGCCCCCAGGAAGAACAACGCATTCTCGGCCGGATCGATGCATCCCTGGATACCATGCGCAGAATGTTTGATGCCCTGTTCGACATGTCCCGGCTCGACGCCAATATTATCCAGCCGGAACCAGTGGATTTTGACATCGAATTCTTTCTTGTTCAGCTGAAAGAAGAGTTCCAGGAAAAGGCCGAACAGAAGAACCTGATCCTCAGACTCCATACCCGACCTGCCGTAGTGAAGGTGGATCGGACGCTCCTCGAACGCGTCATGCGCAACCTGATCGCCAACGCCATCCGGTATACCCGCTCAGGTGGCATTCTCATCAGCGCCCGGCCCAGACAGGATTCCGTACTTGTGCAAGTCTGGGATACCGGCATCGGTATTCCCCGCGAAGCACAGGACCGGATCTTCGTGGAATTCGAACAGGCACACCCCTCGCCCCACGACGATGAGAGAGAAAAGGGCCTCGGCTTCGGCCTGGCCATCGTCCACAAACTCTGCGCGCTGATGGGACTGCCCCTGGAATTGCGTTCCAGCGACGGCCGAGGGTCTGTCTTCAGCCTAACCCTTCCGGCTGGTGATCCAAACCGGATCAGGCATCGGGAAGATAAAGCTCCGGAGCCGGTCTGGCAGGCCTCGGGCCATCACATCCTGGTCATAGATGACGACCTTAATGTCCTCAACGCCATGGAAACTTTGCTCAGGCGCTGGAATTTCAACGTTACCGCCGCGTCTTCCCTGCCCGAGGCCCTGCGAAAAACCCACGGGCGACCAGATCTGGTGCTGTCGGATTTCAGCCTGGAGGGGTCACAAAGCGGGGTTGAGGTTATCGGGAGCCTCAGGAAACGCTACGGGCCGGACCTGCCAGGCATCATCATCACCGGCACCACGAGTTCCCGGCAGCTTCGGGAGGTTGAAAGGAGTGGCCTCAGGATGATTCACAAACCGGTCAGCCCGGCCCGGCTCAGAAGCCTCATACAGCGCCAGCTCACCAGCACTGCCAGCGCGGATTAATCCAGCAAGCCCAGGCTCCGGGCCTTATGCACACATTCGGTCCGATTGGTGGCATTGAGCGCTTTGAGAATGGCGGCGATGTGAACCTTGACCGTATGTTCGGCCACAAACAGTGCGGACGCGATCTGCTTGTTGGAGTAGCCCCTGGCGACAAGTTCGAGAACATCCATCTGGCGACGGGTCAGGGTGCCGTGCTCAGGATGCCGGCGGGACTGGTACAGACTGAGGCGTTCCCGAACCAGTTCGGGCACGTAGAGCTCACCGGATAACACCTGCTTCACGGCATGGAGCATGTCGATCGCGCTCTGCTCCTTCGGAATGTACCCCAACGCCCCCAACTCAAGCGCATGACCGATACGGGCGATGTCCTCTTCGGCGGAAACCACAACCACCGGGGTGCCGGAGCCGGTTTCCCTGAGCCTCTGGAGAATGGCCAAACCATCCATGCCTGGCATGCCGAGATCGATCAGAACCAGGTCAAAACTGTCCTCTGCCTCGAGCCTCTCGATTGCCTCCTCAGCCCGAGTGCATTCTTCAATGACACTGACACCGTCCAGGTGACACAGCAGGTGTCGCATACCATCAATAAAGAGTTGATGGTCGTCCACAATGAACAGTTTCATTGGCGCATCCTGCGTTTGGCCGGCTTCCAATCCCGGGGCCGGACCTTCCCCAAATTTTAGGACGTCTGATCAGAATCGCCAGCGGTCTGCGCCATTATCTGCCGCTCCGGCTCGCCGGGCAGCACACCGGTCAGCCAGGCTTCGATCACTGTTTCACCGTGCTGGTTCGATAACACCGCTTCTGCCCTTGCCCGGTTCCAATCGTCCACCTCGGTGATCGTGAACACGCAGGCGATGGTATCCCCGAAATACACCGGCCGGCGGAACCGGAAATTCATCCCGGAGGCGAGCCAGCCGATCTGACCGCCCACCTCGGTAATCATTCCGCCCACCAGCAAGCCGTGGCAAATGCGGCCCTGCAGGTTCTTCTCCCCGGCAAAGCGATCATCGTAGTGCACCGGATTGTGGTCCCGGCTGATTTCACCGAATGCCAGGGTCTCTTCTTCAGTGAAGGTGCGGGTGACGGTAAAGGAGTCGCCGGCCTTCAGACCGGCAATGGCCTTCTCGCGTATGGGTGACATCAATCCGGATCTCCGATCAACAGCCGCCTGATTCAGAGATACCGGCCACCGGCACCGATCGCCACCACGATCAACCCCAGGATCAGGTTGGTGCCCACCAGCTTGCGGATCTGCCCGACCTGGCGTCCGCCTTCCTGGGGATCCTTGTTGGCAACAGCCTGCTTGAGCCGCCGGAAAGGCGCGAAATACACGTGAAAGTACAAAAGAATCATCACAATCCCCAGTCCCTGCATGGCGTGGATATGCCAGCCGGCACCGGCCATGCCACCAAACACGCTGAAGACCATCCAGTAACCGGTCACCAGCAACAGGATCACCGCAGCCCATACCCACTTGAAGAATCGGGACAGGGTATGGCACCAGAGCACACCGCGCTGGGACGCCTCAATCACCTCAACCACCGCCGGCCGCATGGCCATGTAGGCGAAAAACATCCCGCCGACCCAGATAACGGCGGAAAGCACGTGCAAAGCAACAGCCAGACTCATAAAACGACTCCCGGAAGAGAAATATGTGTGATGAGCATAAGCGCCGACTACCTTAAAGCCAACCTTTCATTCAGAAAGCACCGATTCCTCCAGAAACGGCCGGACCAGGCGTCTCTATTCGGTGGGCAAAGGGACTTTCAGGTATGATCGGGAGTAATTCGACTCCCATCAGCCAGGAGCTGTATGTCCTCACCCGTGGTATTTGCCGTTTTTGCGGTCATCCTGATTTCAGTCTCGGTGTTCTACCTGTTTTTCTACCGGACCTGGCGCCGCAAGCGGGAGCTCAGCCAGCCCTTTCCCAAACAGTGGCGAGCAGTACTTGAGCAGCAGGTACCCTTCTACCGCCGGTTGCCGAAACCACAAAAAGAAATTCTGGAAAGCCTGGTTCAGCTTTTCCTGTCGGAGAAAGACTTCTACGGCTGCGACGGTTTTGAAGTGGACGAGCGCGTTCGCCTCACCATCGCCGGTCACGCCTGCCTCCTGCTGCTCGGCCGCTCCTTCTCCCACTACGATGATATCCGCAGCATCCTGCTGTACCCGGATGTCTACCGCGTACAGCATGCCTGGGAACACGGCATGATCGTTCACGAAGGTGAGGAAGTGCGGGCGGGCGAGGCCTCCAGCCACGGGCAGGTGGTACTGGCCTGGAGCGAATGCGAGCATGCCGCCAACGATTCCCACAGCCCGCATAACGTGATCCTCCATGAGTTCGCCCACCAACTGGATTACCTGGACGGCTCCGCCGATGGCGCACCTCCGCTCAGCGGCGAGCAGGCCAGCCATTGGCAGCAGACCATGACAGAAGCATACGAACACCTGCAAAACACCATCGAGCACCACCACAAGCCCTGGCTCGATCCTTATGGCGCCACCGAGCCGGCGGAATTCTTCGCGGTACTGACCGAAGCGTTCTTCCAGCAGCCGGCGCACTTGCGGCATGAGCAGCCGAAGGTGTTCAACGCGTTGAAGGACTACTACCGATTCGACCCACTCAATCCGGGCTAATGACTGATCCCGAAGTGTTTCAACACAAGCACCATCACCAGGTAACAGACCGCAGTGATACCAATAGAAATAATCAGGCTCAGGTAGAAATTCATGCCCTTGTCCAGCAACAGGGGCAGAGCAATAAACAACGCCAGGGAAGGCAGTACCAGCCAGAAGATGCTGGAGGCCAGGTCACTGATCTTCTGAATATCCCCCGTATCCACATACAGCCAGATCATGGCGAGGACCGAGGTGAGCGGGACCGAGGCGAGAATGGCGCCAATGACGGAGCTACGCTTGGCGATTTCAGAAATGAGGACCACCAGGACAGCAGTCACAGCCACTTTCGTGATGTAGTAAACCAAGGTTATCCGTCTCCTTTGACACCCAGCCGGTCCAGATAAACGTGGAGCTCCTGCTCACTGATATTCACATACTCCAGCACCCGGCCATAGAGCATTACCGTAGGCACGTTGCGGCCGTTGAGCTCCCGCTGGGTTTCATGCAGCACATACAGGATGATCCGCTCGGTACGGGTCAGACCATCCCGCACATCCGGAATCGTTTCCATCAATATATCCAGATCATCCTCTTTCATGGGGCTACCTGAACCTCATCAACCGGGTCCTTCGGTTTAATTGCATTAGTGGGCACTGGAATTTGACAGCAGACTGATAATGAGCACTCCCGAAACGATCAGCGTCATCCCGATTACCGCCGGCAGATCCAGCGGCTGGCCAAACGCCAGCCAGCCAATCAGCGCCACCAGCAGAATGCCCAGACCGGCCCATACAGCATAGGCAATGCCAACCGGAATTGCTTTAAGCGTGAGAGCCAGAAAGTAGAACGCGATGGCGTAGCCGCCGACCACCAGAACACTTGGCACCAGTTTGGTGAACCCGTCACTGGCCTTCAGTGCCGACGTTGCGAGCACCTCGGCGACGATTGCAATACCCAGGAAAATCCAGCTTTTCATCAATGACCACCCGATGTGGAAAAGGCCGAACTGTAACGGGTAGAGTCAGGCTTGCCTACCCCGCAGCCAGAGCGACTTCACAACCACCGCCGAACCCGAGATGCATAGCGATCAAAGGCTTCCCCGAACAACGCTCGCATATGTCGTTCCTCCGGCAGAATCTGGAACCGGTTCATGTAAACGACGAAAAGCGGCAAGAGTAGCGCGGCGAATACGCTGCCCAGGAAAATCCCCCAGGCGACCAGCATAAGAAAAAAGCCGAGATACATCGGGTTTCGGGTAAAACGATACACTCCTTTTACCACCAGGCTTTCGGACTGATGCGGTGTGCGAGGATCCACTGTCGTGCCCGCAGACCTGAATTCCAGAACCCCCAGCAGAGCAATGCACGCCCCGACCGCCAGGACAACACCGGAAAACCAGAGCTTCCCGGGGATGAAGACATCACCCGTCGGCAGTATACGGGAGATCGCCCACATGGCGCCGCCGAAGAGAATGGCCAAAACCAGGGGTGGGACCTTGAGTTCGAGTACGTTCATGATCATTTGGGTTCCAATGGTAGTCGAAAGACGCGAACGCACACGAACAGTATATGCCCCCACTGCCCTCTTCATACCGGCAAATGAATCAGCGGAAGGGGCGATTGGGGTTTGACGGTCTGGATCGCAAAGTTGCTTCGGATGTCCCGGACCCCTGGTAACTTGAGCAACGTATTGGTTAAAAATTCCTTATAGGCTCGGAGATCGGGCACCACTACCTGCAACAGGAAATCCGACTCCCCGGACACCAGGTGAGCCATCACCACTTCCGGCAGAACGCTCACCGCTTCGCAAAAAGCCTCGGCTTCCTTTTCCTGATGACGCTCCACTTTGATGTCGACGAATACGGTTAGCCCCAACCCTACTTTTTCCTGATCCAGGATTGCGCTGTAGCCCTTGATCACCCCGGACTCTTCAAGCAACCGCACCCGCCGCGAGCAAGGCGATGGGGACAGGCCGATCTCCTCGGCCAGATCCGTGTTCGGCACCCGGCCATCCGTCTGCAGCGCCTCCAGAAGCTTCCGATCAAATCGGTCTAACTTATGATTTGGCATGAATAGCCTCATAAAAGAATAAAATTAGCTAATAGCACCAATCTTCTATTCTTTTGTGGCTGATAAAGCAACCATTCACTAGACGACGATAGGTATACTCAAAGCTTCAATACCGGCAAGAGACCTGGCCCGTGACTGACCTTCTACTGTTCCTGACTGCGCTTGTGGCGATTTACCTCGCGCCGGGACCGGACATGATCCTGGTACTCGGAACGTCCGTGAGCAGCGGCCCCAGAAAGGCCATGGCCGTCGCTGTCGGTCTTGCCATTGCCAGGGGCTGCCATGTCCTGCTCGCGGCGGTGGGGCTTGCGACGCTGTTTGCAACTCACCCCTGGACCTACCACACAGTACGATTACTGGGCGCGGCCTATCTGCTTTACCTGGGTTGGCAGTTCTTCCGGACAGGCCATTCGCTCCACGATCAACCCCAGTCAGCGGCAGGCACTGTGCCAGCAGCGGGGTATCTGGCCAGTTTCCGACGAGGGCTGGCAACCAACCTGCTCAACCCCAAATCCCTGATCTTCTGCTCCGTTCTGCTTCCGCAGTTCATCCACCCGGAACTCTCGGGCATTGCCGGACAATTCGCCATCCTGGCACTGATTCTGGTGCTGACAGGACTGGTCTTTGATTTTGTCTACGCGGTTCTGGGGCGGGCGCTCTGGGCACTTACCAGCGGCAATGCCCGTTACCATAAAGCCCAGAACAACATCTTTGGCTGTCTGCTGACAGGCATCGGGCTAAAGGTTGCCCTGGATTAAATCAGGCTGGGTCGTATTACCCATGGATAGGGGGACAACGTTACTAATTGGTTCAGCCCGAACCGAAAGGACCTATGCTTCGTCGATGCCTTGCAAAATACGAAGTCGATCATGAAACGGTCCGTCGCCCATCAAATCCAGGCTGCGTGCGATACGCTGCCGATCCGTGTTTCTGGGCAGGTGTTCAAGTGCCTCAAAAACCCGCTCGACATGCTCGTCGCTGATTTGCCCTGCTAACGGGTGCCCCAGGCCCATGATGAACTTGGCACGCTGAAGATCTGCAAAATGTTTGGGGTCGTCCTGCATTGAACGGAAGATGGCATCGGTTGACTGCTGGGCCGCCGCGACCTCGTCCCAATCCTGACGGGCGGCCGCATCCAGAATATGCAGATACTGGTAAACCGCCAGCGACATCAGCCCCGATGTAATGCCGGCCCGTTGTCGACCCTCAGCGTCGAAGCGAGGACCATCCCGCAGCGCACGGCTCAGGTGGGGATCCCAGCCCTGAACAATCTTCAGGCGACTCAGCGCCGGGTGCGCCAGGAATCGTGCGGTGCTCGCCTCGTAATCAGTCTCGGTCACTTTCACGGCGACGATGTGTTCTCCGCCATCGCAACCGAGCAGTTTGGCCGCTGATTCGGCACTGAGCGGCAGGCCACTGACATCAGAAATCGAATACAGTCCGATGGCCAGCCCCCGATCTGCTGCCGCTGCAATGATTGGCGCCAGGCTGTCACTCACCTGCTCGTCGCTGGCCTGCCCGGTCAGGTCGGTTCCCGGGCGCACGAAAACCACCGGATACTGAAGGTCGGCCAGCAGGTCCAATAGCCGCTCATTGGCATCGATCCCGTCTTCCGGCCTCAGCAGCCCCATGAGCAGCATGTCACCGGTGCTCGCCTCCGCCGCGCAACGAAACCAGGCCGCCAACTCATCCACGGTGCGCAGATGCCCCTGCCCGGTAGACGAGGCAATGAGTGCAGCCGGAGCCCCGGCGGCGGCCAGGCGTTCGAGAAAGGCCTGTGTCCGGGCCTCATCCAGTTGCCGCCTTGGCAGTTCGCCACGGGTGGGATCGAAGCAGGCCACAGTCGCCTGCGGGTAACAACCGATGGGATCGTTAATGAGTTCGGCGCTACTCAGTGCCATGGGAACCTCCTTTTCCACCTTTTCCGCTGTGGTGTGCTAATAGTGAAGGATAGCCCAAACAACTGAGGACAAGAGGCAGTGATGGATAACCTGGAACAGGCGCTCGAAGAACTCGGTCTCCCGGCTCATGACAACAATCAACTGCCATCGTCGGGACTGCGGTTCCCCGATGGCGGGCACTACCGCATCGAAATCTCCGGGGTCGAGCGGGTCTCCGCCCTGGAGACGATGATCAAAGAGGCGGAGCACCAAAAAGTACCGGTTCATCGCATCATTGCGACCGTCGGTGGCGCCACCTATCTCACCCAGTCGGAATTGCAGGATTTTGCCCAACTGGCGCGGGAACAGAAGATCGAAGTGGTGATGACGCCCGGCCCACGCCGCAGCTGGGATGCCGGCCGCCAGATGTCCACCCCCGAGGGTCTCGTTTCGGGCATGCGCCTGCGCGGCATGGATTCCGTCCGGCACTGGCTGAAAGACCTCGAACGCTGCATGAATGCCGGATTTCGTGGTTTTCTGGTTACAGATGAAGGCGTGCTGTGGCTGGTCAACCAATTACGCCAGAAGGGCGTCATTCCGAATGATGTCATCTTCAAGCTGTCAGTCTTTGCCGGCCAGGCCAACCCGGCTGGAGCGCATGTAGCCCAGCAATTGGGGGCGGATACTTTCAACCCCCTCGCCGACCTGAGCCTGCCAATGCTTTCCGCCATCCGCAGCAGTATCCAGATCCCGATGGATGTTTACCTTTGCCTGGTCCAGTCCATGGGAGGCTTCGTGCGTTTCTACGAGGCTGCCGAGATCGCCCGGATTGCGGCCCCCTGCTATTTCAAAATCGAGCCAGGTCCATCGGAAGAAACCATGTACTCACCGTGGAAACCGGACAGCTATCACAACGACATGATGCGCGACCGCGCACGCAATGCCGCGGTAGCTCTGGAGTTGATCGGCCAGGAAAACCCGGACCTCAAATGCTCTCCCACCGGTGGAGCTGACCTGGCCATACCCACCTAACACCAACCGCGCAGGTGCATCGCCTCTTCAATCCGCTTGAGCGCATTAATCCACGCGCCCAGCCGGACCGATTTCACCTGGTGTTCAGCCGCCGTATTCACGGCTTCCCGATAACCTCTTGCCAATCGCTCCTGTCGCAAGTGGTTGATGGTATCGATATCCCAGTAATTATCCGAAAGACCCTGGCTACGCTCCATCTGGCACAAATGCACACTTCCGGCATTAGCCAGCACATCCGGAACAATGATGACGCCCCTTTCCAGCAACATCGCATCCGCTTTCAAAGTGGTTGGCGCATTGGCGGCTTCGACCACCATGCGGGCCTGGATCCGGTCGGCATTGTCCGCGGTAATCACACCCTGAACCGAGGCAGGCACCAGCACATCGCAGTCACATTCCAGCATCGCTTCGCTTGTTATCGGATCGCTACCGGCAAAGTCCGAGACCTTTCCCGTGGACTTCTTGTGCGCCAGCAGGGCGGGGATATCGAGGCCGTCGTTCGAGTAAACGCCGCCACGGCTATCGCAAACCGCCACAACATCACAGCCGGCTTCGTAGAACATGCTCGCCGCCACCGACCCGACCTGACCGAATCCCTGGATAGCCACGCGGGCATTCTCGACGTCAAAGTCGGCCTGCTCGGCAGCTTCCCTGAACACGTCGAAAACACCGCTCCCGGTCGCCTCAAAACCTCCCAGCGAGCCACCAAGGATGGGCGGCTTGTCATTGACTGCCGCCGGCTCATGGTAGCCGGTGATCGACTCATATTCGTCCAGCATCCAGCTCATGGTTTGCAGATTCGTACCAATGTCTGCACCGGGTACATCGTAAGCCTGCCCTCTCGGACGCAGGTAGCGGATATAGGCCCGGCAGAGTGACTCGAATTCCCGGTCGCTCAATGATCTGGGGTCAGCGACAATGCCCCCCTTGCCGCCACCTGCGGGAATTCGGCCAGCGGCATGCTTGATCGACATGATCATCGCCAGCGATTTCACCTCATCCAGGTCAAGATCGGGGGAAATCCGCGTACCGTCCCGACTCGGCCCGAGGGCATCGTTATACCGGACACGGTGAGCCTCAAACACCCGGAAACTGCCATCGTCCATTTTCATCGGAATGCGAAAGCTCACCACACGCGCCGGTGCGGAAAGAAACTCGATTACATTGGGGGCAATCCTGCCGAGACGGCCAGCTTCACGAAGAATCTGCCCACTTTCATCCAGAAAATCATAATCCATGGCATTCCCCTCCACATGAAGAGAGACCTTGCTGAACCGGCGGGCAAGCCACGGTGCCGTACGAGCAGAACACACAGCAATCGCCCGGCTTCGGCTTTAGTAGCGCTTTGCAGGCCTCGCACTCATAGAAATACTGACAGGCATTGGTCGGCATCACTTCCATTTTTTGATGACCGCACTCGGGACAGGTGATGGTGGACTCCAGAATGACCTCTGCCATGGTCGCCTCCTTCTGCATCCGGTAGACACGGACTTTCCATTCACTGTAGACCGTATGGTGGAAGGACGTGAAACCGCACTTTAAGCCACAGAAACTTAACCGGGTGTCTTTCGTGTCTGAAGCGAATCAAGTGCGGCGGGGAGGCCCTAACCAGGCCGGCATTTCTCACCTGGCACCACATGGACCTGGAGGCAAATCCTCTGCCAGAATCCGCTGCCACGCCCGGGCTTCTTCCCGGGAACCAAAATGCCCCCGTAAATTACCGTTATCGACAGGAACCCACATCGTGGCCCGAGTAAACTGCCGACCGTTCACCTCAATGCGGACTGTTCTTCGGACATTTGCTGCAGTGAAGTCTTCAAGGCCTGCGGCTCCGGCCTCTGTCAGTCGGACATGAACGGGCCACCCGCCTTGGGCTGCCGGCTCACCCACCGCAGATTTCTCCACGTAGGGCGCGCATAAATCAAACACCGGTTCAGCTTCGGCGTGTGCAAAACCGGATAAACCCACAAAGAGCGCGGCGAAAGACCACAATTTGTCAGGCAGTTCCATCCGGCGGCCCTACCCAGAAAAGCGGGTTGTGTGCGACTTCCCAAAGGTAACCATCGGGGTCAGAGAAGTAACCTGCGTAGCCGCCCCAGTCGGTCTTCTGGGCGGGCTTAGTGACCACGGCACCCGCTGAAACCGCCTGGGCCATTACCTGATCGACCTCTTGTTCAGAACTGACATTGTGCGCCAGACTGAAACCTGAAAAACCTCCAGGAGCCCCATCTACCAATGCATCCTCGGCAAGAGCGTTTCGTCCGTACAACCCTAACCAGGTGCCGCTCAAGGTAAAAAATGCCACTTCCGGAGGGGAATCCATTCGCGGAAAGCCAAGTCCTTTTTCATAGAACTCGATCGAACGCTGCAGATCGCTCACGCCCAATGTAATCATACTGATCCGTGGTTTCATGATGCCTCCATGCATAGCCCAAGATCCGCGACACGAGATATTTGATCCAGATTCAGAATACGTAGATGGCTCCAACACCCACTTCCGCTTCGAAATCGCTGCGCGCAATTGGGCTATCCCTGACATCGCTACTGAAGTGCTCGTATAGCGCCTCGCCATATAGCTGCCAGTTGTCGCTTACAAAATAACGGAAGGTATAGTTTAGACCGATAGAGCGAAAGCCACCGTCGAGATCGGTTTCAGCCAGCCCGGAATTAACTGCCTGTTCTGCATTAATACCAAAATCCCGATTAGCGTAGTCGCTATCGTGAAAAACCAAAACAAGACTCAGATCAGACCCCGTGCCATCTGTTTGATCACCGAAACGACGACCAGCCCCAAAAATACCAAGGCTTCCGTCTTCGCTAGCAATAAGTCGTCCATCTAGCCAATAGCGCCAGTCCGAATCGAGTGCACGACGCGCCTGCAAAACTATTTCAGTGCTTCCGTCGATATCACCGAGACCGTCCAGACGACCGTCCTCGGAATCACTCTCTTCACGACCCTCTTCGAAAGGGAAAGCCACACTCACGTCAAATAGCCAGGCTTGAGATCGAAGTCCCCGCCAGCCGAGCGCCGCACCCGCCCAATAGTAGATATCATTTCCATTTCGCCATTGCACTGCGCCAGCAGGATCGACCTCAAGCTCATATTCATCAGACCCTTCGTAGGCAGACTCGTACTCAATACCCAAACCAAGCCCTACTCCCCAGCCATCTTCGCCTCGGGTGAAGTCATCAACCGAGGGCAAAGGCACCAAGGCCGTCCGTGATTCTTCTCCAATTGCGGTTTGAACGAAAAACACTTGTACAAATATGGCCAACGTTAAACCGATGAACTTTTTCATTTACGCTCCAGTTTGGGCACACAGATAAGCTAAGGGGCACACAACCAATTTTACGCTTCTCTTTGTGCCCAAGATCATCGGTTTGGAACCGAGAAGCAGCTCATAGGCCAACGCGAACTGAAATTACTTGTTGGGTGCAATTTCCACCAACTCACCGGAGTTTTGAAGCATATAGCGTTCAATAAAAGGCTCCGACTCGTCAGTGCGTACACTGATCACCCTTGAATCAGCGCTCACTCTCATATACACCTTTTCCCCGGCCGCACGAGAGAGCATTCCTGGCGTCCGGTCTATATCCTCTGGGCGCGCACCGATGTTTCTAGGCTCAGTGTTGGGGCTGAGTGCGAAATGGTGAAACTGCAGAAGATCGCCGTAACATTCAGACTCCGGACAACCGGATAACTGCAAGAATACCGAATTCCCTTTCCAACCAGTCATCCAGGCACTAAACCCCGTTTTCAACTGGTCAGGTGCTTCAATTCTGGCGAGTTCCACAATTTGATCCTTCGATACATCGACAAGATGCACTATGGCTGTCCTTTCGAGATAGTTCGGTATCCCTCCATTGGGAAATGCTGTAATACCGGTTGCCGGCTGAAATCGCACATAGCGAACCGCTACTGCGAACTGAAGGGTATCAGGCCGTACTGCCACGTTTTCAATTTGTGCCAGTTCCTCTTGAGGCCCATAGGTACAAGCTGAAACAAGCGTCAGGACAGTAACTCCAATCAACTTAACCCAAATCATCCAAACTAGCCCTATTACACCCAGCGCGGAGCACGCCGGCGGCAGGAAAGTGGCGTCCGGTTGCCATTAGCTGCATGCCACCCCGACCCGTTAAGCAATTTTTCTATTTTTTAGAGAAGCTTAAATAAATTATGTATACGCCAGCCAACAATACTGCGGCTCCGGTCAAAGCTGCCGGGTGCCCCTCTAACTGCAAGCCACCCCTCCATCGATACCCTTCGCTTCTATACTCTTGAAAGACGAGGCCCCACGTTCCGAAGACGATACAAATCGCACCCAAGATGATTCCGCCAGTTTTTCCTAATCTGCCTTTACTCATGGGTTTAACGCCTTGGCTTTGCGGCGTGCCGGAGCGCCTGCGTAGACGCGTGCGACAACAGCTATTTGTTAGCATTGTTCTTCTACGGTGTTTCCATGGATAGCTTTACCTGGCAGCCAAATTTCCACGGTGCCTTTTGGCGCTCTTTTGTTGCTTCTTATCAATGGAATTACGCCCACCCTTAAACCGTATCCACTGAAACACGCCAATTCTTCAAAATCTCTTTTTACTTGATACGCCAGTTCTTGGTCATCTGCATGAAAATACCTCACGTCGCCATTGGTCAAACCTTTTGGTATTTCCTGATCATAGTAGTCATAGGCAATGTCACCTTCAGCTAGTGTGTCGCCAATCACATCGATTATTTCACGAGGAAAGGCTTTTTCGTAATAGATCTTAACGCGAGGGTAATATAGCTTAGCGGCACTTCTCTCCGCGTCTGCCCAATAAGTATTGGTTTTATCACCGGAGATATCAGACAAGCTCCCGAAAACGCTATAGGTGATTTCCGGCGGAAAAGTAGCAAGCATGACTTTCTGCAGTTGGCGCCCATCTTCTCCTTCGGAAAAAATGGCCGTTCGATTTTCAGCCATAAACTTAGCCAGATCTACCTTCCAAGAACGAGAAGATGTCAACTCTTTCAAATTTCTTGCTTCTTCCGCCGTGGTCCTTGCCACTGCAAGTTCTTTTTCCTTGTTAATGGTAGCAACCCAAATCTGGGCAGCGGAAACAAGGACAGCACTCAGAGACACAACTGCAGTTATGATTGCCCCAAAATGCTTATCAATAAAATTTCTAGGCTCACTCACCGCTACTTCCTTGAATTGCTATCGCCGAAGCGCACCGGTGACTTTCACGGAGCGAAGCGGAGACAAAGGCATCCGAGTGACGCGCCTGGTTAGCTGTTACCAAGCATGTACGCACGAAGCTGCCGCTCCTCTCGCATGACATAGAGCACGAGAACCCGCTGCTCATCCTCACGATAAAAAATGCGGCAAGGGGTAACCACTACCTCCCTGTATACCGAATTAGGGAGCTCAGGAGGAATCCGCCCGGATTGGGGAAAATTTTCCAAACGCTCGGTTTTATCGAGAACTTCCTGGACCAGACGGCTTGCGGCAGCAGGGTTATCCAGAGCAATGTACTCTGCGATTGCGTTTAATTCTTGAAGAGCCGGCTCAGTCCAGATTACTTCAGCCATTTACTCATTTTCTCCCTGGCCTCACTTTGGCTGTACGTTCTTCCCTCAAGTACAGCACGCTCTCCTCGTGAGAGCCCCTCAAGCAACTCAAGCCGGCGCTGCATGAACTCGTAATCCTGTACATCAACAAGATAAGCGGATGGCTGGCCATGTTCAGTGATCAGTACCGGCTCTTTGGACAGATGAAGGTCTGCCAAGATTTTTGTGGCTTGGCGCTTAAGGTTTGTAACAAGCTCAACTTTCATGGGCTCACCCTGATCCAATTTGATAGTGACACTATAGTATCACTTTTCAGGTGAGGCAATCACAGCTAACAGCAAAGTATACGAACGCGTTCGCAAAACTCCGGGCGTCTATCACGCATTCGTATAACTCCAACAGCCCTGTCACGAACGAAACCAAAAACCCAATATAGTTCAGAACGTTAAGTCATGCATTCCGAAAGCCCTGGGAAGTCTTTTGCAAACACCGGGGCACGCGGCAAGGCGCCTAATTCAGGGAAAGAGATCAAAAGCGGCGGGGGAATCAAAGAGTTGAGAGGAGAATCCCGGAGTTATACGCCTTCGTTCGCATAACTCCAGTCTTAGGGGGAGGGTGGCGGGATAAAATGAATCCGAGAATCAGCGGTTGGCGTCAATCACCCATCTGGTGCCCGGAGTGGTCCATCTCCTTTTTCTCCATCTTCATGCCGCCGTCCAGAGGCTGCACTGCCAACTCGATGGCCATGTCTTCGGCGCCTTCAAAATCCAGTGTTACCGGGATGTTCTCGCCTTCTGCCAGCGGTTGGGTCAGCTTCTCCAGCATCAGGTGGTAGCTGTGGGGTTTGAGCTCTACGGTCTCTCCCGCCGGTACCACCAGGCCGCCCTTCACGGGCTGCATTCGCATCACGCCATCTTTCATGCTGGTTTCGTGGATGGAGATGTGGCCTGCGCGGGGTGTTTCGGCGGCCACGAGGGTGATGTCGCTGTCACCGTTGTTGGTGATGCTCATGTAGCCCACGCCCATGGGGGTGCCGGGCGGTGTCGGACGGCTCCAGGGGTTTTCGATCGTCACATCACCGCTCTGGTAATCAGCGGCGAAGGCGGTGGGGGCCAGTGTGGCCATGCACAGAAGCAGGATGCTCAGGCCTTTCTTCATCGGGTGGATCCTTTCAATGGGTAAACGGGTTATTGCCAGCATAGGAAGGTCTGGTGCGCGTGCCAAGTAGCAGTGTGCGGCAAATAGTCGCGGCTTTGTGGTCTTATGCCCCGGAGAGCGATTCCATCATAGCCCCGAGGAACCGGGAGGCCTCCCCGCCATTGGCGGCGCGGTGGTCAAAGGTCAGCGAAAGCGGCAAGACCTTTCGGACTGCGGGTTTGCCGTCCACGGGTACGACCTTATCCCGGATCCTGCCGGCTCCGATGATGGCCACTTGCGGCGGAACGATGATGGGGTTGGCGTACTGGCCGGTCATGGTGCCGAAGTTGGAGAGGGTGATGGTTGCGCCCTGCATTTCTTTGGGTGGAATCTTGCGGGTGGCGACAGCCTCCCTCAGGTTCTCCAGGCCCTTTCTCAGGTCCTTGAGGCTGCGATGGGTGATATCCCGGAGTACGGGCACGAACAGGCCATCGGGGGTGTCCACGGCGATGCCCACATGAACTTCCTCCTGCAATCGGCGGGTAAGGTTGTCGCCATCGAACCAACAGTTGAGTTCGGGGCAGGCTTCGCAGGCGGCACCGATGGCCTGGACCAGGCGCATGGTGATGTCGGTGCCCTTCTTCCAGGCGCCGATGTCCACATCCTCGAAGATGGAAACCGGCACTACCTGGGCATGGGACAGCGCCATGTTCTTGGCCATGGTACGGCGGGTGCCCCGGAGGGGTTCGGCGTCGCCCAGTTTTTTCTGGTGGCTGGCCTGGCGGTGGACGTCGTCGTTGGTGATCAGGCCGCCCGGGCCGCTGCCTTTGATCTGCTCGAGGTTTACACCCAACCGTTCTGCCAGGGCCCGTACGCCGGGTGTAGCCCGGTTGGCGCGGGCGCGTTTGCTGGATGCGGCGGCGCCGATAATGAATTGTTCCTGGCCGGCCTGGCCTTTGTCTTCCTTGCCGGAGGTTTTGAGTTCGCCGACCACGGTGCCGCTGTCGCTGCCCTCGCCTTCGAAGGCCAGAAGCGGTTCCCCGGTGTGGATGATGTCGCCCGGCTCGCCGTAGAGTTTGGCGATGGTGCCGGCCTCGGGGGATGGGACGTCGACGATGGCTTTGGCGGTTTCGACACTGACTAGGGTCTGGTCGACTTCGACGGTGTCGCCGGCTTTGACGTGCCATTCGACGATTTCGGCTTCGGGGAGGCCTTCGCCTAAATCTGGAAGTTTGAAGTTTTTCATTTGTGACTCCCCTGGTTTCTTTTGTGAAGGTGGGGTCGGACCCCTTTGGGGTCAGACCCCGGTGCAGGGCCGCAAATTTTGGTGACTTTTCCGCCCCTTTGGGGCGTGAAATTGGGGTCTGACCCCGCGGGGTCAGACCCCGGGGGTGCGATCATGCCACCGAGTTTGGCCTGATCTACAGAGCAATCACTTGCTCTACTGCTTCGACTATGTCTTCTACCTGTGGCAGGTATGCGGCCTCGTTGCGGTAGTAGGGCATTACCGTGTCGTAGCCGGTTACCCGCACCACCGGGGCCTGGAGGTCCAGGAAGGCGCTTTCGGCGAGGGAGGCGGCGATTTCGGCGCCTACGCCTCCGTTGCGGCAGGCTTCGTGGATGATGACGGCCCGGCCGGTCTTGGCGACGGAGCACAGCAAGGTTTCCCGGTCGAGGGGGCTGACGGTAGCCACGTCGATGACTTCGCAGGTCACACCCTGATGTGCCAGCTTGTCGGCGGCCTGGAGGGTTTCCATCACGCAGGGGCCCCATGTGATGAGCGTCACGTCATCGCCTTCGCGCAGGGTGAAGCAGGTGTCCAGCGGGAGCGCCTCGCCGTTGTTCTCGACGCTCTGGGTCACTGCCCGGTACAGGCGCTTGGGCTCCAGGAAGATCACCGGATCCGGATTGCGGATGGCCGCAAGCAACAGACCGTAGGCACGCTGGGGCGAGCTGGGAATCACCACCCGCAGGCCCGGAATGTGGGCGAACAGCGCCTCGGTGCTCTCGGAATGGTGTTCGGGGGCGTGGATACCACCGCCAAAGGGTGCGCGGTACACGATGGGGCAATGCAACCGGCCCCGGGTGCGGTTACGCATGCGGGCAGCGTGGCTGACGATCTGCTCCATGCCAGCGTAGATAAACCCCATGAACTGGAACTCCGCCACCGGCTTCAGGCCCTGGGTGGCCATACCCACGGAGGTGCCGGCAATCAGGTTTTCCGCCAGCGGTGTGTCCATCACCCTTTTGAAACCGAACTTCTCCTTCAGGCCCACGGTAGCCCGGAACACACCGCCGTTGGTGGCGATATCCTCGCCCAGTACCACCACATTCTCGTCGTGCTCCATTTCCCAGTGAAGGGCCAGGTTGACCGCCTCCACCAGGGTCACGTCACGCAGCTCGCCCTTGCTCATGACTCACCTCCCCGGTATTTGGCGGCGATCCGTTCACGCTGGGCCTGAAGAGCCGGGGGAAGTGTCTCGAACAGGTAATCGACCATCGCGGTAGGTGGCTGGGGTTCCGTGGCCAGGTATTCCTCAACCGCCTTCTCCACCCTGTTCTTGCAGTCGGCTTGCAGTGCCTTTTCCTTGTCGGCATCCCAGAGGTCGTTATCGTGCAGCCAGTTCTGCAGGCGTTTGACGCCATCCTTCTCCCAGGCCCGTTTGAGGTCCTCGGCGGTGCGGTAGCGGGTGGCGTCGTCAGCGGTGGTATGGTCTCCAAGCCGGTAAGTCACCGCCTCGATCAGAGTCGCGCCCTTGCCACCACGGGCCCGCTCCAGGGCGGTATCCAGAACCTCCGAGGCGGCAAAATAGTCGTTGCCGTCCACTGCATGCCCCGGCAGGCCGGCGCTGATGGCTTTCTGGGCGATGGTCTCGGCCCCGGTCTGGAGGCTGCGCGGCGTGGAGATTGCCCACTGGTTGTTGATGGCAACAAACACTACCGGCAAATGCCAGGCCCCGGCCAGGTTGATGCTTTCCAGAAAATCCCCCTTGGAAGTACCACCGTCACCCACGCAGCAAACCACCGCCCGCTCCTCGCCCCGGATTCTGATCGCCGAGGCCACGCCCACGGCATGACAGCACTGGGTCGCGATGGGCACCGCAATGGGCAGGTCTTCCGGGCAATTCTCCCAGTTCGCACTGCCCCGCTCGTCGCCACCCCAGTACAGCATCATGTCCCTCAGGCTCAAGCCACGGAGCGTGTGCACCGCCTGATCCCGGTAATAAGGTACAAACACATCGGTTTTGGCCATGCTCTGGCCAATGGCGGTTCCAATCACTTCGTGCCCGAGCACAGAAGCGTAGGTGCCACACTTGCCGGTGCGTTGCAGGGCGATGACTTTGGAATCGAAGGTGCGGGTCAGCACCATATTGCGGTAGGCAGCCAGGATACGCTCGGTGTCCCCGGCGAGGGCGGGCAAGTCATCCAGCGGCTTGCCGTGGTCATCCAGATAGCGGGTGCTATCCACATGAAATTCATGGCGTTGTCTCATCCCGTACTCCTTGGCCCGGCCCGACGGGGCTCTGTTTAAGGTTTAGACGAGAGGAGGCAATTGATCAATCCGGGGTGTCAGTCATCCCACTCCTGGTACTGGTTACCCTGCCGGAGCAGCCAGTAGGTCAATCCGAGCGCCAGCGTGGTTGCCGCGATACCAATCAGATACATGGGAGTGAGAGTCTCAAAATCCAGCACGATCACCTTCCGGGCAATCGCCATCAGCGCCGTGGCAACCACCAACTGGACCGGGAACACATTCGTGCCAAGGTAAAGCCGGATATTGATAAAGATTTCCACAGCAATCAGCACCGCCATGAAAGCGCCGAAGGTGTAGAAAATGTCGTTGATATTCAGCAGCAGGAAAGGCGGCGTGATCAGTCGGTCGTAGATGATATAAATCACATCACCCACGCCCCAGAGAATCACTGCCACCATGAGTACGGCCAATACTCGTATGGCAAAGCGGATAATCCGGTGCAGACCGCGAAAGAACGGATCCGGAAAGTCGACCGGAAGCTCCTGGTGCAGCTCATGGCGCTTGTGGTGCGGGACCTCAGGCTGTGAAACCCCTTCCTGGTCCTTCTCAACCATCTGCTCTCTCCTGAAGCTCCCGGTAACGGACAACGGCCGTCAGGCCTTCTTGACGAACTCCGACTTCAGTTTCATAGCACCGATGCCGTCGATCTTGCAATCGATATCGTGATCACCTTCCACCAGGCGAATATTCTTCACCTTGGTGCCAACCTTCACCACTGAACTTGAGCCCTTGACCTTCAAGTCCTTGATGACAGTGACCGTATCGCCGTCCTGGAGTTCATTGCCATTGGCATCACGAACCACCTTACCGGTCTCAGCATTGGCTTGCTCAGCCTCGGACCACTCATGCCCACACTCGGGACAAACCAACTGAACACCATCTTCATAAGTGAACTCGGAACCACACTGGGGGCAAGGAGGAAGCTGGGACATTATCATTTCCTGTTAATTGAATGAGAACCGGATTATACCAGAAACCCCAGCCGCCGATTCCCTAACGCCCCGGCGCCACCCGCGCCAGCACCGTCGGATCCTCCGACAACGGCAACGCCAGAATCACACCCTCATTGGACGAAGGATAGATCCCGGCCAACCGGGTGATATTCACCTGATGCGACACCATCACCACCGGCAGCCCCGGCTCCAGCTCATTCGCCAAAGCAATCGTCTGCCGGGTCTGGGTAGCCCCATCGCCCCGGCCCTGGAAAAACGAATTCAACGACGGCCACTCCGTCACCTCCCCCACGTTCATCTCCGTAGCCGTATCCCGACACCGGCACCACTGACTGGTAAATACCCGCGCTTCCACAATCCCGTGCTCCGCCAAAAACGGCTTCCACGCCCGCGCCTGTTCCCGACCGGCCTCGTTCAGGTTCCGCTGGGTGCTGCAGTCGTTCAGATCAAAATTGGCGGGGTCGCCTGTCCCGGGGGCGAGGGCATGACGGAGAATGAGGATGGCGCGGCCCTCTCTGAGAGCCTCCCAAGCTTCGGCGTTTTCGTCGCTAGCCAAAACCTGGAGCGGTAAGAGCAACGCCAAAGTACTCAGGACCATCGACAAGAACATTTTTCGAGGTATCACGTTGGTCTCCCTCCAATTATCGCGGAGTCATCTCCCTGAGCCAGAGAGCGGCTTCGGTCAGCACTGTCCAAAAATGTTGAAGGCCAAGGATGGCCTGAAACAAGCGCACAGGGACGTGCTCGTAGCGGTTTTTGGACAGTGCTGACCGAAGTCGCCTACGCCAAGATAAGGCCCCATACTCCAAAATACGCGGACATCAACTAACAAGCTCAATTCAAGAACAGTTAAACTCTATCCTCAGAGCCACCATCAAAGGAAAAACGAAATGCCAATCTGGGTCGACGCCGACGCCTGCCCCGTCCCCATCCGGGAAATCCTCTGCCGCGCCGCCACCCGCTGGCAAATCCAGACCACGTTCATCGCCAACCACGCCATAAGCCTGCCGCCGAGCCCCTGGATCAGCCGCCGCCAGGTCCCCCACGGCTTCGACGTCGCCGACAACGAAATCATGGACCAGATGACCAAAGGCGACCTCGTCATCACCCAGGATATCCCCCTGGCCGCCGAGGCCATCGATAAAGGCGCCGACGTCTTCAACCCACGGGGCCAGGCCTTCACCAAAGAAAATATTCGCCAGCGCCTTGCCATGCGCAACTTCATGGAAGAAATGCGCAGCGCCGGCCAGGTCACCGGTGGCCCGGCCCCGTTCAGCCAGACCGACCGCAAGGAATTTGCCGACCAGCTCGACCGCTGGCTGCAACGCAACCACAAACGTCCAGGCAAATAACTGGTAAATACCGGCCTATTTGTCCAAGGTAAAGTAACACAGCCACCCCGAATCGGGAGGACGACCATGAGCCGGAAACCCGCCGACATTGCCCGCCTCGAACGCTACGGACCGGACACCAGCGAATACACCCTGGCCATCATCACCGACGAAGACCATGCCGCCCAGATCCAGCTGGAAGACGGCCAGGTCGCATGGCGTTCCACCCTGCGTTACGACAAGCTTTATCGGGAAACCGATCCGGACACCGGCAAGGTTCGCTACCGACTGGAGGAAATCCCGGCACACCAGAGTGGAGAACACCAACTTATCAGCCTCATCGCCGAAGGAGGTCGGGGCGCCGAATTCTCGGAACTGGTGCTCTTCGGCCAGCGGCTGATCACCTTCGATGACCGCACAGGTCTGGTGTGCGAAATCCGCAATGAAAACCAGCTGATACCCCGCCACATCCTGATGACCGGCAGTGGCGACGAAGCCTTCAAGGGATTCAAAAGCGAGTGGGCCACCTTGAAGGGCGACCAGATGATCGTCGGCAGCCACGGCAAGAACGCGCGGGAAGAGTGGATCAAGGTGCTGGACCGGAATTACGCACTCGAGAGCGTCGACTGGCACCAGTACTACCAGAATATGCGCACAGCACTTGGCGTCGGCGAACAGGGCTATGTCACACACGAAGCCGCCGAATGGCACCCCTATCGCAACCAGTGGCTGTTTTTCCCGCGCAAGATCTCCACCACGCCTTTCGACGAACCGGTGGACGAACAGGAGCGCGGGGGCAATACACTGATCATGGCCAACCCGGATTTCACCGATATCCGCACCCTGGAAATCGGCCCCCGAACACCGGACCGGGGCATATCTTCCTTCAAACTCATCCCCGGCCATCCGAGCGAATGCATTGGCCTGAAAAGCGTGGAAATCGGCGACCGCACCGAAACCTACCTGTTCTGTTTTGACCTGGAGGGCAACCTGTTGCAGGAAGATACATTAATAGGTCGATACAAGTGTGAGGGCGTGGAGATTCTCTAGAAATGCGGCATGCCGCATTTCTGGACGGTTTCCCCAGCTTCCATTCACATTTCCAGAACATTAACAAAGATTCAATCCCCTTTATTCTCGGGAACGAAACATCAGGTTGAGAGCCAGAGGCGATGGATACGGTGACCAAAGCAACACACCGCATCCACACATTCACAGATCAACACACCAGGATTGGTAAGGAGATCTGATTATGAAACGCACCACGCTTTCACTGGCAATCGCTTCCACCCTGCTGGCCGCACCGGCTGCAACTCTCGCCGCGGACTCAGCAGCGGAAAATGAAAGCCCGTACCTTGCCCCGGACGGTTCATGGATCACCCTGAGCGGCAAGGTCACAAGCACCACCGAAGATACCTTCATGCTGGACTATGGCAAAGGCCTGGTCACGGTTGAAATGGACGACTGGGACTGGTTCGAGGAAAACGGCGAAGTCCTTCCGGGGGATGAAGTCACCGTTTATGGTGAAGTGGATGACGACACCTTCGAGGGCGCCAAAGTCGAGGCCAGCAGCGTCTACGTGGACAATCTCGGTACTTACTTCTATGCCAGTGCCATGGACGAGGAAACCTTCACCGATCTCGATGTCGCACCAACATTGAGTGTGGGTGACCTGATCCTCACTGGTACGGTAACCGGTGTAAATGGCGCCGAATTCACCATCGATTCCGGCGCACAGAAAATGACCGTGGATACCGCACTGATGCCCTACGATCCAATGGATGGCGAAGGTTTCCAGCAGATCGAAAAAGGCGATCTGGTCACCGTCACAGGTGATATGGAAGATGATACCTTCGAGTCCGCGGAGGTGATGGCCGACAGTGTCGTCACCCTTGAGGACGACAGCGTCAGCGACTCGTGATCCAACGGACGCCTGAAGCCCCGTCTCGAACGGGGCTTTTTTGATAATGATTCTCTTTTAATCCCGTTCGCGAACCGCTACCCTTGGCGCTCTTCCTGCCAACCAGCATCAGGTACAGTCAAGAGCACACCATGCCAAGCCACAGCCAGACCCATGCCAGCAGCTTCGCCGCCCTGGGCCGCCTTCTGCGTTATGCCCGCGGTTACCGCCGTCAGATCATTGCCGCCACCACCTGCTCCATCATCAACAAACTCTTCGACATCGCCCCGGAGATCCTCATCGGGGTCGCCATCGACGTGGTGGTGAATCAGGAGCAGAGCTTCGTGGCCGGGCTCGGCTTCGAGACCGCCCGGGAGCAGATCACGGTCCTGGCGATACTGACCTTCTTCATCTGGGCCGGGGAATCCCTGTTCGAGTACCTGTTCCAGATTCTCTGGCGAAATCTCGCCCAGCGCCTGCAATCCGACCTGCGCCAGGACGCCTACGAACATGCCCAGCGGCTGGACATGAGCTTCTTCGAGGCCCGCAGTTCCGGCCAGCTGGTGGCCACCATGAACGACGACGTCAACCAGCTCGAGCGCTTCCTCGATGGCGGCGCCAACGCCATGATCCAGGTCCTGGTTACCGTGGTGGCGGTCGGCGCTGTGTTCTTCGTGATTTCGCCCACCGTCGCCCTGCTGGCCTTCACTCCGATTCCCCTGATCATCTGGGGCGCCTTCTATTTCCAACGCAAGGCCGGCCCCCTGTATGCCGACGTTCGTGAAAAGGTAGGCGACCTGTCCAGCCGGCTGGCCAACAACCTCGGCGGCATCGCCACCATCAAGAGCTTTACCGCCGAGCAACGGGAGGCAGAGCGGCTCAAGGCCAGCAGCGAGGCGTATGTGGATGCCAACCGCAGGGCCATCCGCATCAGTTCCGCCTTCATTCCGGTCATCCGCATGGCCATCCTCGCGGGCTTCCTGGCCACCTTTACCGTCGGCGGCATGATGGCCCTGGAAGGCACCCTGAACGTGGGCGCCTACGGCGTGCTGGTGTTCCTGACCCAGCGTCTGCTCTGGCCGCTGACCGGTCTGGCAGAAGTCATCGACCTGTTCGAACGGGCCATGGCCAGTACCCGGCGCATCCTGAACCTGCTGGCCGAACCGGTCCACGTGCGGGACGAAGGCGGCAAGGACCTGGCGCAGCCGGTAAAGGGTGAGGTGGAATTCCGCAACCTCAGCTTCCACTACCCCTCCAGCGGCGCCGGCATCCGGGACATCAGCCTGAACGTACCGGCCGGCAACACCCTGGCTCTGGTGGGCGCCACCGGTTCCGGCAAGTCCACGCTGATCAAGCTGCTGTTGCGCTTCTACGACCCGAGCCACGGCGAGATCCACATCGATGGTCAGCCGATCCGGGACATCAATCTCAAGTCCCTGCGCGGGGCCATCGGTCTGGTCAGCCAGGATGTATACCTGTTTGAGGGTTCCATCCGCGAGAATCTGGCCTACGGCAAGCCCGATGCCACCGATGAGGAAATCATCGAGGCCGCGAAGACCGCTGAAGCATGGTCCTTTATCGAAGCCCTGCCGGAAGGCCTGGGTACGCCGGTCGGCGAGCGAGGAGTACGGCTCTCCGGTGGCCAGCGCCAGCGCCTGTCCCTGGCCCGCGCCCTGCTGAAGAACCCGCCGATCCTGGTGCTGGACGAGGCCACCAGCGCGGTGGACAACGAAACCGAGGCCGCCATCCAGCGTTCCCTGCGCCGGATCGGCCACAACCGCACGGTGATCATGATCGCCCACCGCCTGTCCACGATCGTGGATGCGGACACCATAGCGGTGATCGAGAACGGCCGGGTCGTCGAGCAGGGCAACCACGAAACCCTGCTGTCGAAGGACGGAGCCTACCGGGCTCAATGGCGCGTCCAGACCGGGCAAGTCTGAGCTTCAAACCCAACACCATTATTGATAGTAATTCGTATTTAGATTAACCTGCAGACTCTCAGAACAAGGGAGTCTGCATGTCGGCGTTCTTCGAAGTATCCAGCCTGGGTGTCCGTATCGGTGACACCCCCATTCTTCGCAATATCAACATCGGTTTTCAGGAAGGGGAAGTCACTGCCCTGCTTGGCCACAACGGTTCCGGCAAATCGACACTGCTCAAGGTACTGGCCAGGCATCAGGCTCCCTCGGAGGGCAACGTCAGCCTGCTAGGCCGGTCCTTTCGCAGCACCGGGGCAAGGGAATTCGCCCGCACCGTCGGTTACCTGCCCCAGCATCCACCGGGCACCGATGGATTGACGGTGCGCGAACTGGTTGCCCTCGGCCGTTACCCCTGGCGGGGCCCCCTGGGACGCTATAACCGGGAAGACCACCGACTGATCGACCAGGCCATTGCCGACACCGGCCTGGAACCGTTCACCCACCGCTCCGTCGACACCCTGTCCGGCGGCGAGCGCCAGCGGGCGTGGATCGCCATGCTGCTGGCCCAGCAGACCCGCTGTCTGCTCCTGGACGAACCCATTTCCGCACTGGATGTGAAACACCAGGTGGAAACCCTGCGCCTGGTGCATCGCCTGGCCGAGCAACGGGAGCTGACCGTCATTGTTGTCCTGCACGACGTGGACCTGGCCGCTCGCTTCTGCGACCGTCTTGTAGCCATCAAGGCCGGCCGTTTGGTGGCCGATGGCCGTCCCGAGGACATCATGGATTCCGGCATCCTGGAAACCATTTATGGCGTGCCCATGGGTGTGATGGAACGGGCTCCGGGGCAGTGGGTTTCCTATGTGCACTAAATTCGCGGGGCTGGCTGGCCTCTTTCTCCTGTTAATCACACTCGCCATACCCGCCAACGCGGGCACCTGGCAGCACGAGAATGGCACCCTCACCCTGGACAAGGTTCCCGAACGCATCGTTGCCCTCAACTGGGCAGCCACCGAAGCGTTGCTGTTGCTCGGAGTTACACCCGTCGGGGTGGCCGACCTGGCTGGTTACAGCCACTGGGTCCGGAAGCCAGCGCTGCCGGAAAGCGGTGTGCGCAATGTCGGCACACGGGTAGCGCCCAGCCTGGAAGCCATTGCCGAGCTGAAGCCGGACCTGATCGTGACCAGCGCCGAAATGGCCCCGGCCGCAGACCTGCTTGAACGACTGGCCCCCACTTATGTGGTCAGTGTTTACAGGGAGGGTTCGCAACCCTTTGCCAAAGCCCGCAAGATGCTACTCACCCTCGGCGAAATGCTGGGTCGGGAAGCACGCGCACAAGAGGTGGTGGAGGATATCGAGCAGACCCTCGCCAACCAGCGGAAGCGACTTGCCGAGGCGGGTGTCACGGAGCGACCTGTCGCGCTGGTGAACTTCCTCGACGCCCGGCACGTGCGCATCTACGCCCCGAACGGTCTTTACCAGACCGCACTCGACGCCCTCGGGTTGACCAACGCCTGGCCCCACCCGGGAAATTTCTGGGGGTTTTCCGTGGTCGGTCTGGAAGCGATTGCACCGTTTCGGGAGGCCCGGCTTATCGTGATCTCCCCGACACCGCCAGGGCTGGCCGACACCCTCGCCGATAGTCCGTTCTGGACCTACCTGCCGGCAGTGCAACGGGATCAGGTGTACCAGGTGGAGGCCACCTGGCCTTTCGGGGGCATCTACCCGGTCAAGCGGCTGGCCACCCAGATTACCGACAGTCTGCTGGCGGGAGGTTCGGATAATGTACAGTAATACCGCCACCCTCCCGGCACAGCGCCCGGCCCTTCCCGCCCGCTTGCCGGTGGCGGCCGCGCTCCTGTGGCTGACCGCGCTTCTGGCCAGTGTCCTGCCCTGCCTGCAGCAACTGGACCCGCTGGCCCTGCTGAGTGCTTTCTGGACCTTCAATCCGGATACCTACGCGTCGGTGCTAGCGCACTTCAGCTGGGCACCCAGGGTGGCCATGGCAGTCCTGGTCGGCGCGGCACTGGGGCTCGCCGGTGCCGTCACCCAGCAGATCCTCGGCAACCCACTGGCCTCGCCGACCACCCTCGGCGTTGCCGCCGGGAGTCAGTTTGGCGTCACCGTCGCCTCGCTCTTCTTCCCGGGCCTGCTCGCCTTCAGCCCGGACCTGCCTGCCATTGCCGGCGGCCTGCTGGCCATTGCCATGGTCATCGCCCTGACCTGGCGGCTGGGCTTTTCCCCGGTCACCGTGATCCTCGCCGGCCTGGTAATCACCTTCTTCCTCGGCGCCACCAACATGGCGTTCCTGTTGCTCAAGGGCGAGTGGCTAGGCAACCTGTTCATCTGGGGCGCCGGCTCCCTGGTCCAGAACAACTGGCAACCGTTCGCGGATCTCTGGCCCAGGGTCGTGATCCTGGCGGCCCTGATGCTGTTGTTGATGCGGCCACTGCAGCTGCTGCAACTGGGAGAGACCTCGGCCAGCTCCCTGGGTGCAAAAGTGGCATGGGTACGGGCGTTGGCTTTGTTCCTTGTGGTTCTGCTGAGCGCGACGGTAGTGAGCCGGGTTGGCGTAATTGCCTTTGTCGGCCTTGCCGCGCCGGTACTGGCCCGGCTGCTGGGCGCCCGCACTCTCGGCGGGCGCATACTTTGGAGCACCCTGCTTGGCGGTGGCCTGCTGTTACTGGCAGACACCCTGGCCCATTGGGCGTCCACCTGGGGCGACGGCTCCCTGATTCCCACAGGCACCACCACGGCGCTCATTGGCGGGCCGATCATCCTGCTGGCCCTGCAGGGCTTCCGGAATACCCATCACATGCCGGGGCAGACCTCCAGCCCGGCCGGGTTCCAGCCCAAACGCCGTCCGATCCTTTTGGTTTCAGCTGTGCTAACCGGGCTTCTACTGATTACAGTGGTGGTTTCCATGGGCTGGTCCCCCGGGCTCGACGGCTGGCGCTGGACCGGCGTTTCTCAATGGGACGAGGCATGGGTCTGGCGCGGTCCACGGATGCTGGCTGCGGTCCTCGCCGGCATCGCCCTCGGCCTGGCCGGCACACTGATTCAGCGTATGACCGGCAACCCCATGGGCAGCCCGGAAATGCTGGGCATCAGCGGCGGGGCCGCCCTGGTGATGGTGGTCATTGTGCTCTCCGGCCTTGAGGCCGGCCGCATGGGGCAGCTGGTTGCCGCCACTGCCGGCGCGGCCGCGGCCCTGGGCCTGCTGATTCTGCTGGCACGGCGACACCGCTTTGCCGGTAACCAGTTACTGCTTGGCGGCCTCGCCCTGTACGTGTTCATGGATGCCGGACTTCGCCTGGTGATGGCCTCCGGCGGGACCGAGGCCTCCAAGTTGCTGAACTGGATGTATGGCTCTACCTGGCTGGTCTCCGAGGGGGAGGCCATCAGCTTGCTGGTGTTCATCCTGATGATTTCCGGAGCTCTGGCCTCGGTTGTACGGCCCCTGACTATCTTGCCACTGGGCGAGCAGTCTGCCTCATCACTGGGTCTTCCGGTGGCCCGGGTTCGCCTGTTACTGCTGCTTCTGGCGGCGCTGCTGACCGCTGCCGCCACGGTAGTGATCGGCCCACTCAGCTTTGTCGGCCTGATCGCCCCGCACCTGGCGCGGGTGCTGGGCCAACAAACCGTAGGCCGGCAGCTGATCGCCGCCGCGCTGGTGGGTGGCGTGCTCCTAGGTGTGGCGGATTACCTGTCCCGCATTGTCGTGTACCCCAACCAATTGCCCGCCGGTCTGCTTGCAGCTCTGGTGGGCGGGATCTATTTCCTCTGGGGGCTCAGCCGCCATGGTCGCGCCTGAATCTGCAACAAATGACGAGCGCTGGGTCGATCGTTTTCATCGGCTCCTGCAAGCCTCCGGTCTCGACCGTGAGGCTATTCTCGCCCAGTCTCTACAAGCTCCGGCACAGGAACGCCGGGGCCTGTTTTCCCTGGCCCAATGCCTCGATCAGCCCGAGTTGCTCGTGCAGCAGATTCGTCACGATTACCCTGATGCCACGCATAATAAAGCCGTCCGGGCCTATGCGTCGGTACTGCAACAGGATCTGGCGCTCAGTGTGCTTGCCCCCCTCACCTTAAGTCTATTCCGGGATGGCCAGGCGCCTTTGGCCGACCCAGCCCGCATTGTTCTGACGCCGGTTGAGGAGGCAGGTCAGACTGCCTCTCGGTGGTTCCAGGTTCCGGGCCAGCCCATGGCAAGCGAACAGGGATTCCGGCACGGTATGGCAGAGCAAACCGAAGCCTGGTATCCGGTGTTCAGAAAACAATTGGGAGTGAGTCCCGGCGCCTACTGGAGCAGTGTCGGCCTGGGTCTGGGCGCGCCTTTCTCGGCAGTGTGGAACCTGGCCGACCCTACCTCGGTGTGTGATCTGGCGCAACAATGGCTGGACGCATTTCGGAATGACGCCAATAGGTTCATCGACTGGATTCCGGCGGTATTCGCAGGACAGAGAACGGCAATCCCCCAGCGTAGGGGCTGTTGCCTGAGGTACCTGTTACCGGGAGGCGGCTACTGCGGTACCTGCGGGGTATATAGAAAAGAGCGGATGGCCACGCTCAGCCAACCAGGCCATTGCCAAGCGCCAGGCCAATGGCAACCAGCCCGATAAAAAGGCCAGCCCCGGCAGCGAGTTTTAGTCCTTCAATCATTTCCTGTTCAGGTGTCATTCCATTTCCTCCTTTAACCTGACATTGAAGAGCGGGGATGACCCCCGCCCTTCAAGATGGATCAGTAGACCCAGGAAACGGTCAGGCTGGCATTCGCCGGCTCGCCGTAGAAGCCCTGGGCCGAGGTGCCGAATTTCTTCAGGCTCTCGATGTACTTCTCGTCGGTGACATTATTCACGTTCAGGGTGGCATTCCAGTTGCGGGCAAAGTCGTAACTGGCCATCAGATCCAGCACGGCATAGGCATCCTGCTCGGTGACGATGGTGGTGCCGGCGTTGGGGCCGGTGGTGGCTACGCCCTGCTCTTGGCTGATCTCGGACTGCCAGCGGATCTGACTGCCGAGTTCCAGGCCGTCAACACCCGGCACCTTCCAGGTGCCACGGAGCTGGGCCAGATGCTCCGGCACGAAGGATTTGGCGTCGTTACCGTCGGCATCCTCGATATCCACAAAGGTGTAGCCGGCGAAGAGCTGGATGCGGTCGGTCACGTCACCGACAATTTCCAGTTCGACACCCTGGCTCTCGAGGCCATCCACCGCACGGTAGTAGACGTCCTGGGTGCCGTCGTCATAGGTGCCTGCGGCCTCGGCCACGTTCTTCTGCTCGACCTGGAACAGCGCCATCGTAGTGTTGATACGATCCTCCCGGAACTCGCTCTTCAGGCCCAGCTCGTAATTCACACCATCGATCGGATCCAGGCGGTCACGGTTGATGTCCAGCTCGGTTTGCGGGGAGAAGATCTCCGTGTAGCTTGCGTAGACCGAGTGATTGTCATTGATGTCGTAAATCAGGCCGGCATAGGGCGTTTCCACCGCATCGTAGCTGGTGTCCTTGGAAACACCGTAGCTGGTGCCTTTGTTATCCAGCCAGGTCAGACGCAACCCGGTGATGGCAGTCAGGCTGTCAGTCAGGGTCCAACGAGCGGCGGCATAGGTGGCGGTTTCGCGGTCGGTCCAGTCGGAGCCTGCCACGCCGTTATCGAAAGTCGGGCGCGGATAGTTACCATCCCATTCATTCAACGGCGGCAATGGATCACCGATGCCCCGGCCATAGCGGGACTCGTCCACAGTCTCGGAGCGGGACCAGCTTGCGCCAACCACCAATTCGTGGGTCCGGCTGGCCAGGTCGAACGGACCGGTGGCATAGGCATCCACCACCCACTGCTCGGAATTCAGATCATACTGGCTCGGGTACGCCAGGAGCCCCTCACCGGTGTCCGGGTCCGGGGTTCCATACTGGTAGAACAGCTCGGATTCACTGTCATTTTCCAACCGGAACACCGTGCCCTTGGCCCGCCAGCCGCCAGCCAGCTCCTGCTGCAGCTCCACGAAACTGTTGTGCTGGGTGTTATCCCAGTAGGACCAGTCGGAAGCAGTGCTGGTGGAACGGGCGAAGTCGGTGGCGGTGCCGTCGGTGTAGAACAACGGCAGCGCGCCCCACAGCGGGCTATCGGTGTCGGAGCTCTGGATAGCATGGCCGAGGGTAAGCAGCGTGGTATCGGTCAGATCCGCTTCCACCACGCCGTAGAACATCTGTTTCTCGTTGCTGTAGCGGTCGAGGTAGGAATCCTTGTCTTCGTAGCCCGCCACAACCCGGCCACGAACCTTGCCGGATTCGGAAACCGAGCCGGAGACGTCACCCACGATGCGCTTCTTGTCCCAGGAACCGGCAGTCACGGCCACCGAGGCATTGGTGTCCGCGGTGGGACGCTTGCGGATAAAGTTTACGGTGGCGGCCGGATTGCCAGAGCCCGTCATCAGGCCGTTGGCGCCGCGCAGCACTTCAACCCGATCGAAGAAGGCGGTATCCAGCTCACCCTGTACGTTGTCATAGACTGCCGGAAGGCCGACGCCATCGTACTGGAAGTTGTTGATGTCGAAGCCGCGGGAGGTGTAGTAGGTCCTGTCGGTTTCAACGGACTCAACGGTGACACCGGTGGTGCCCTCCAGAACATCATTGATGTCGTTCTGGGCGAAATCGTCCATCTGCTCCCGGGTCACCACGGTGACCGCCTGTGGCGTCTCGCGGTGGGACAGTTCCATTTTCAGAGAAGTGGTGGTCGCTTCGGGGGCATAGCTTTCGGTGAACTCCGAGGGGGTCTGGCCCCGTTCTGCGGATACTTCCAGCACCTGCAGGGTGGCTGGATTGTTCTCCTGGGCTACTGCCAGCGCGGGGACAGTGGCGCACATCATGGCGGAAACCAGGGCCTTGCGGCGGAAAGCCGGCTCGGGAAGTCGGAACATCTTTTTCTCCGTAAGTGGGTTTTAGCTTTTTGGTCGTTATTCGACGCATATCTTAATGCGAATCATTCTAATTTAAAACCTCAAATCACAGTAATCCATCGCAGGCTTCGCACCCTATATTCCAGAACACCCGTTCAGCGCAGTGGAGCGGGTCAACTGCTATGCTGATTAGGCAGTTGCTTCCGAGTTTCCAGACCGAATGCCCTACAGGCCGGAGGTTCCCATGTTCACCAGCAAACAACTGGCTTTGGCCAGCGGGTTGATGTTGTTGTCGGTATCAACACTCGCTGACCTGACGTTCTCATCGGATGAGGCGGATTTCCGGCTGGAGGTCGTCGCCGAGAACCTTGAGCACCCCTGGAGTCTCGCGTTCCTGCCCAACGGCGATAAACTGGTGACCGAGCGGGCTGGCCGTCTGCGCCTTATCCGCGACGGCAAACTCGTTCCCGAACCGATCTCAGGCGTTCCGGACCTGGTGGTTTCCGGCCAGGGCGGCCTGCTGGATGTGCTCTTACATCCTGATTTCGAAAGCAATCAGACACTGTTCCTGAGCTATGCCCACCGCACCCGGGAAGGCATGACTACACGGGTTGCCCGGGCACGGCTTGAAGGCGACAAACTGAAGAATGCAGAGGTTATTTTTGAGGCCCTGCCCCGCTCAAATACCTCCCGCCACTTCGCCGGGCGCATGGAGTTTGATCGGGACGGCAACCTCTACATTTCCGTCGGCGACCGGGGCGAAATGGACCGGGCCCAGGATCTCGGCGATGACGCCGGTGGCGTGCACCGTGTCACGATCAATGGCGAGCCGGTTCCGGGCAATCCGTTCGTGGACCAGGCTGGTGCCGAAGACACGTTTTTCACTTACGGCAACCGCAACATCCAGGGCATGACCATTCATCCGGAAACCGGCGAGATCTGGACCCACGAACATGGCCCTCGCGGCGGTGACGAGATCAACATCCTGTCTGCCGGAACCAACTATGGCTGGCCCGAGATCACCTATGGCATCGATTACTCGGGCCTGCCGATCACCATGCATACCAAGAAGGAAGGCATGGCACAGCCCCTGCATTACTGGGATCCATCAATAGCCCCCTCGGGCATGGCGTTCTATACCGGCGACCTGTTCCCTGAGTGGCAGGGGGACCTGTTCGTTGGGGCTCTGAAAATGCGCAAGCTGGTGCGCCTGGAGATCGGGGACGGGGACGTTACCGAGGAGGAAGATCTGCTGACGGATCTGGGCGAGCGCATCCGGGATGTGCGCATGGGCCCGGACGGAGCGCTATGGCTGCTGACCGACTCACCCAGGGGCAAGGTTTACCGGACGGCTCCTCTAAACTGACCCTCAGTGGGGGTCGTTGGTCCTCTCGGTCTTTTCGTACCGGGGAATATCGTCGGTGATCGGAAACCAGTCCGATTTCGAACCGACATAGACATGCTGCGACGGGCCTTTGCCCAGGGGTTCGTTGATCACGCCCACCCGCAGGCGCAAGATACCGGGGATGGCGTCCACCCGGCTGTATAGCTGGCTGCCACAACGGCTGCAGAAGGCGCGGTACTTGCCGGGACTGGACTCGAATCCGGTCACCCGGTTATCACCGGAGAGAATCCGGAACCTTACCGCCTGCACCGGCGCGCTGGCCGAGAAGGCACTGCCATGGGCGCGCCGACACTGGCTGCAATGGCACAGGGAAATCGGTCCCAGGGGGCCGTCATATTCAAAGGTGATGTCGCCACACAGGCACTGGCCGGTATACATGGGTCAATCTCGCGCTTCGGACTTGTTGGAATCTCCGGCGGGATGATACCGGCGGGCCACTTGAAGAACCACCCTGGCGACATCATCTCGGTTGGTACAGAAACGGAACAGGAGGACAGCTATCATGTCGTTTACCACACTTCCGAAGATCGGTATGGGTACTTTTCGCCTGAAGGGCAACGATGCCCGCGAGGCGGTGAAGAGCGCCCTGTCGCTGGGCTATCGCCACATCGACACCGCACAGATGTATGAAAACGAGGCGGAAGTGGGCGACGGCATTACCTCGAGCGGTATCCCGCGCCGCGACATCTTCCTGACGACCAAGATCTGGCACGACAAACTGCATACCAGCGACCTGATCAACAGCCTCCACGACAGCCTGGCCCGCCTGAAAACCGACCACGTGGACCTGACCCTCATCCACTGGCCGTCCCCCGGCGATGAGGTGCCGATGGAGGAGTACCTGGGTGCTCTCCGGGATGCCCGGCGCGAGGGCCTCACCGAGCATATCGGGATCTCCAATTTCACCTGTGCCCAGATGGATCAGGCAAAAGAAATCCTGGGTGATACGCCGATCCTGACCAACCAGGTGGAAGTCCACCCGTTCCTGGCCAACCGCAAGGTGGTGGAGCACGCGCAGAAACTCGGCATTACGGTGACCGGTTACATGCCCCTGGCGGTGGGCAAGGTCATGGAGGATGAGACTTTGCAGCGCATTGCCAGCGAACGGAACGCCACACCGGCGCAGATCGCCATCGCCTGGGTGGCCTCAAGGGGCGTAGTACCGATCCCCTCCTCTACCCGGCCATCCCATCAGAAGGCCAACCTGGAGGCCCTGAAAATTCAACTGACCGAGGATGAAATCAGGGAGATTGACGCCCTGGACCGGGGCGAACGGATTGCGAATCCGGGGTTTGCTCCGGACTGGGATTAACCCTGAACGCGACAACCAGCAGCGCCAGTGTGGCCACCGGAAAGCCCAGCAACCAGAAGGTACCCAGGGCCCAGTAGGTGGCCGCACTGAACAGCGTCCAGGCCAGCGGTAACACCAACAGCAACCACCTGAGTGGCGACGGTTGGCGGGCAAACAACAGCACGGTGGCGGCAACCGTCACCCCGGGCGCAAGTCCGAACAGGGCGAGGGCCCACACATCGGGCATTTCCAGTACTGAAAGCCAGGGCAACAGGAGTATCGCCAGCCACCAGCTGACCGCCACCGGCCGCGTCATCGGTGCGGGCAGTGCCCTGCCCTTCAGCAGCAACAATAGCAGTCCCTGAACCACAAAAGCCCAGCCGAACCCGGTGGCCGGCCAGTTTACCGGGCCGTAATAGCGCACCAGGAACAGGTAGCCGCAGCCGATCCACGCCAGCCCGGCCAGAGCCATCGCCAGCCGCCTCGGCAACTCGGCGGCTTGCCGGCCGAACCACGGCAGCACCAGGCCAGCCAGTGGCCACAACAACAGCCAGGGCCAGAGATCCTGATTGATCCGCGCAAACAGTCTGAGGAATACCTCCGGGCCGAACATCACGAAGTCCTGCAAGGAATAGCTCAGCCAGGCCGCCCCGTTCACAGCTGCCTCACGTACTCGGCCATCATTCTTCGCTGGCTGGCGTCAGGCAGCTGACCGTACATGGCTCCCATGTTCTCCTGCATGTGCTCCACGCTGGTCGTGGCCGGAATGGCGCATGTGACGGCGGGATGGGAAATGATGAACTTGAGGAAAAACTCGGCCCAGTTGCCCACGCCGGCCTCCCCTGCCCATGACGGCAAGGGCTCCGACTGGAACCGGCGGAACAGCGATCCGCCCTGGAACGGCCGATTGACGATAACTGCAATGTCCCGTTCCCGCGCCAGGGGCAGCAGCCGTTCTTCGGATTCCCGGTCCAATACGTTGTAGGTGAGCTGAACGAAATCCAGGGGTTCGGTTTCCATGACGCGCGCCAGCTCGCGATGCCGGCGGCCATGGGAGGTGCTAATACCGATGTAACGGACCCGGCCTTCGGCCTTCATCTCTTTCAAGGTCGCCAAGTGTTCCTGCCAGGCCAGCAGGTTGTGGACCTGCAGCAGGTCGAAGCGATCGATGCCCCATCGCCGCTCGGACGTGGCGGCCTGCTCCCGGGTCTCCGAGCCATCGCTGGTCCAGATCTTGGTCGCCGCAAAGATGCGGTCATGGGCACCGAGTTTATCCAGCCCGGCGCCGATGACGTCGGCTGCACTGCCATACATGGGTGAACAGTCGATCACAGTGCCATTGCGCTCAAGAAAGGTCTCGAGTACCCGGGTGCGCTGATCAATGAGGTACTGGTCACCCCCGACGTTGAACGTTATCCAGGTTCCCATGCCGATGGCGGGGACGGATTCCCCGGTGGAGGGAATGGGCCGGGAGTGAAAGGCCTGCTCTCCAGGGGTCGAGCCGGCAGCCATCAGTCGAGGGGAAGCCACAGCCAGGCCGCTCAGCCCGACACCGATCAGGAATCGTCGCCTTGATAGCTCCAGCATGGTGGCCCTCCCTTGAAATCTGCCTTAAGTGACAGCCTCAACCGCCGTATTGTTCCTCCAGATACTTCAATATACGCGCCGATTCGAACATGGACGTCCCGGTGTTGGGATCTTCCAGGTAAGGGACCTGAACCCGCCCGTGCTGCTGGAAGAAGGCATCCCGCTTACCTCCGGGTAAAGGCTGGTATTTCCCCGGTTTGATGCGCTGCTTCGCGGGCCCGATTTCGGTCCAGTGTTCCTTGCCAAGATTGTGGAGCGTGTATGGAATCTCCAGTTCACACAACTTTTCCCGCACCAGTCGGGAGAATGGACTGCCCTCGAAGCTCCATAGATGCAGCCCCAGATCGGGACGCTTGCCCGGTGCTGCCCGCAGCCCCCGCATTTCGCTGGCAACCGAGCCCAGAGAGCCAAATACCGGCTGCCAGGCCTTGGCCTTGTAATACCCCGGAACCGGGCGGCCACCATACTGGCGGAACAGGTACTCAACGATATCTTCGGATTCATAGATGACCTGGCCGGTATTCTCGTCCACCAGAAGCGGAAACAGCTGCTTGCCACCGATCGCTTCCGCTTCAGCCCGGTAAATTCGGCCGCCCTTGGGGCACGGTCGAATCTCAACGTCCAGGTTCAGGGCCGTAAGCGCCTCCCGCACCCGCCGGCAATAGGGGCAGCCTTCCATGTCATAGAGAATGATCGGTTTTTCCGGCTGCTCCGCCGCCTTCACCACCAGGCATCCGCGCCAGGCGGTAAAGGAAGAGGTTGCCACGGATTCGAGCACATTCACGTTGTGCTTTAAAGCGTTCAGCATGGTTTGTCCTTGGTTTCGGGATGTTGGAGTAGCCATTATGCGGGCGCCTCCCGGTTTGCCATTGGCTCCCGTGTCCCCATGATGTGGTCAAACCAGGGTTTGGTCACACACCAGTTGGCGTTGGGGTTGGGCCCCATGTGGTGGTCATAGTGCCACGGCAGATGCTCCCGGGCCCACTCCGGCTCCAGGTGGGATCTCTTGTGAACCCGGTAATAGTTCCAGGCACTGTAATAGAGCGTGCCAACAAAGAACGGAGCCACCGGCAGCAGGGGTGTCACCGCCGCGGCTCCCGCGACCAGGGCCGCGACTTCCTTGGTCTGGGCATTCCAGGTCAGAGGCGGGTGCCGGTAGTCCTCATCCAGGAAACCATTCCTGCGGACATTCCGGTGATGATCATGCCAATGGAACGCCCAGAAACTGTTCCGGTCACGCCCCCGATTGTGCAGAACGTGCTTGTGGAATACCCACTCAACGGCATTGGCTGTGATCAACCCGATCGGTATGCCAATCATGGCGCCCTCCTGTTCTTGTTGTGGTCGTTGTGTCACCAAACAAGGAAACGCTGATTGAACCTGAAATTCCATGACTGAAATGCCGTGAAACCCACGGTAAAAAACGCACACAAAGTCATTGACAGCCACAAGATTAATTTTTGTACAGCTAACTCACTGATTCCAAAGGGCCCTTACAGAGCGTCACAAAAACTCAATATAAACAATGTCTCTACTGGCAATTTTTAACGTCATGTAGAGCTTTTCTGCATAGTACATCGCGCCAAGATCGGCTATTGTTTAGTCATAAGAACTCAACGGATGGAAATCATGAAGATCAGGGTCATGCGACGCAGCGTCAGGCAGGCAGGACTGAGGAGGTCCAGCCGTCGGTTCATGTTGTCTGCAGGAATTGCCGCGGTCATGGCTGCGGGCTTCCCGCTGGCTGCAGCTGCGCAACCGGGTAGTGAAGACCCCCCCACCCGGCTCTGGAGCACGGAAGTCCGGGACTACGCCTTCAAGGCCTTGAACAACAAGGAAGGCCTGAGCGTTGCGGCGGTCCCCCTGAACGGTCCGGGGATCGAACAGTATGTAAACGCTGACGAACTGATGAGTCCCGGCTCCATCATGAAGCTGGTTACCACCTACGCGGCCCTGGAAGTTCTCGGCCCGACCCACCACTGGAATACCGATTTCCTGACCGATGGGCAGATGATCGGCGATACGCTCAAGGGCAATCTGTACGTCCGGTTCGGCGGCGACCCGAAACTGACCCTTGAGCGCCTGTGGTCCACCCTGCGTGAACTCCGGCAAATGGGTGTGACCAGCATTGATGGCCACCTGGTTCTGGATGGCAGCTATTTCCGCGTGGATGGCGGCTTACCGAAATTCGAGGACAATGGCGACAATCCCTACCGGCCGTTCCTGGTGGAGCCCTCCGCTTACCTTACCAACCTCAACCTGCTGCACTTCCAGGTCCGGGCTGACGAGCGCGGGACTCAGGCCTGGACGACCCCGGATCTGAGCGAAGTCCGGATCGACAATCGGGTCACAGCCATACCCGAGGGCCCCTGCCCCGGCCGCCGTGACTTCAGCTGGGAGCCGGTGTTTGACGACAACATGCAAGTCACCGTGCGTGTGACCGGCGAACTGCCACAAGGCTGCCGAACCACCACCTACATGTCCCTGCTGCCCCACGAGCAGTACACCGCGTCCCTGATTCGTTCGGTACTCAAGGAAACCGGCGTGACCATCAGCGGGGCCAGCATGACCGGTAAGACCCCCGACGATGCCCGCCTGGTGATGAGAACCACTTCTCCCGACCTGGTCACCATGGTTCGGGACATCAACAAGTGGAGCAGCAATGTCATGGCTCGCCAGATGTTGCTCACCATCGGTGCCGAAAACCGGAAAGAGGACGAACAGGATGACCGCGTTGCCGGTATCCGTGTGATCTACGAGTGGCTTGAGGGCAAAAGCATCAATACCGCTGGCATGGTGATCGATAACGGCGCCGGCCTGACCCGTCATGGCCGCATTTCCGCCCGCCAGGGCGTGCAGATCCTACAACACGCCTGGAACAGCCCGTTCGCCTCCGATCTGATGGCCTCCATGCCCATCATCGCCATGGACGGTACCATGGCCCGCCGACTACGGGAGGTCGGCATGGCTGGTGAAGGGCGGATCAAGACCGGATATCTGGAGAACGTGCGTTCCATCGCCGGCTTTACCCGTGACGAGAACAACACCACCTGGGCGGTGGTGGGTATCGTGAACAACGACCCGGCGTGGAATGGCAAATCGGTGCTGGATCGGGTGCTTTATTCGCTGCATTACCGGCCGCCTACGGGGACGGCGATTTCTCGGGCTGGCGCAGAGCCATCGGATACAACCATTCAATAAAAAATGCCCCGGTCGAAGCCGGGGCATTTCTTTTCCTATCGAGCAAACACTGTTACTGCGGCTCACTTGAAACGAAATCGTCCATGAGAGTCACACATGCAACGTTTTGATCCCCTTCGGGAGTCAATTCGCCATCCACTGCTACCCGCGCAATGGCAGTGTAAACGCCACCAGCAGAAAGAGGAACGCTACCTGTTTTCAGCAACTGGTTGCCACTCTGATCGGTAATGAATAACACGTAGTCCCCCGCAGGAACAGGCAGATAACCCGTGTTTGTCTTGAACTCGAAATCATCCAGGGTCGGACTATTCACCTCAGTATTCAATACGGTGGCGGTCGCTCCACCCTCAGCAGTCGGCAAGAGGTAGACATCAACTGTCCCAGCCTCCACCGCGCCATGGACCACTCTCAGAGAGGCCTGAGTGGCGATACTCCTGACATTGTCATTCAGCACCAGCGGCTCAATCTCAGCCAAGGTATTAACCGCGACAATCGTAGTGGCGGAGGCCTGTGCAAAATCAACATTCGCATCAATCACTGCGGCATTGACAGGATTCGTGCTCTCTGCCGGAGCCACCTTGATGTTGCGTGCGCCGACATCAATACTGGCGTAACCGTTAGTTGCCGCACTCGGGGAAACCTCACCGTAGGCCAGATTGTCCTCTGCTACAGCGTCGTCAACCAGCACCTGAACTGCCGGCGCATCGGCAGAATTATGGACCGCCCGTACACCCGCCTTCTGAGCTTGGTCGAAGAATTCCAGAACATCCCCAGTACCAGTCACTGCAATGAGGCTAATCAGGCTGTTATCACCTGTCAGCGCGGGATCGCCCCCAGACGGTGTTGTATTGGGACTGGTGTTATCGACAGCTCCCACAAGCAAGTCACTGCCAGCAGCTAACGATAAGGTGCCACTGTCATACACAACCGTGGGCGAGTTTCCGGGAATGGCGACCCGCACCTGATAATCACCGGCAGGTACTTCAATTGGTCCAACACTCTGCTTGAAGGAAAAGCTGAAAGACGCCTCCTCAGGAAGCGGATCGCCAGCTGCAGTCAGATACACCGCAACGGGCCCGCCCACTGCGCTCTGGGCATCGGGAGAGAGATGTGCAACGCGCAAACGTACGCTGTCTGGGCTGTCACGACTGCCATCGTCGGTCAGGATCAAGGGCTCTATCGACCCGTTCCCCACCTTGCCCACGGCAATCACATCATATTTGGTATCGAATCGCAGGGAAGCATCCGCATCAATCACGGTGGCGGTCTCACCACCCGGCAAGATGCCATCAACCGCTATTGAGGCTGTACCGGCATTCGGGGTCAGCACAGCGGCCTGCTTGTAGTCAGCACCCGAAACCACCGTTTGATCGTTCACACGCACATTGACTGCTGGCGCATCAGAAGAAGCATGAATGACCCGGACGCTGGTTTTCGCCGGATCGTCGTCACCATCGAAACACCCGGCCAACAACACACTACTGGCCGCCACCAAAGGCAAAGCAAATTTTGTATTCATTGTCACTCATCCTCAATTGCGAGGTTGCAGATCAGGGTTTGATGGTTCGAACCTGCACAAATTCATTCCGTGAACTGTACGCAAAACAATCTACGGATGGGAGCAACAAACAGATTTACAATTTTTGACAACCGGACTTGCAGGACTGGAAGCTAACGCTCATCCGCCAGCATGCGAAGTGTTCGAGCAGTCAGCCGCCCGGCAAGCGGAGCGACGAAAATAACGAGCGGGAATGCCGAGCCCCAGGCCACGAGGAAGGCGGGGCCCCAGCGCTCCAGAAAGCCCTCGGTGAGCCCGGTGTTAATAAACGTGATGATTCCTGACATCATCAGGGACATGATGCCGGACATGTAGAACGCGAAGACAAACTGGCGAATACGGTTGAACTTTTGCTTGGACATGGAATCTCCATAACCCAGGGGCCCTGGCGAGCTTCTCCCAGCTCCATCCGTTCCAGCCCCTGATTCGTAATATCTGTAACAGGGACTGCATGTTAATGAGCATGCAATGTTTTTCCATAGGGCTTTACGCTGAGGCACCGTGATGAGTTCTCTTGCCTACCGGCCGGGCGCCATGATCAGGGCAACCGTGGTACTCCTGACCATGGCGTTACTCTCGGCCTGCAGCTCAACGCGCACGGCTTACCGGTACGCGGATTGGGGCGTCACCTGGTGGGTCGACGACTACGTAACCCTGACCAGCGAGCAGGAACAGCAACTGGCGAGGGACCTCGACAATCTCCGTCAGTGGCACTGCACGGCAGAACTGCCCCGCTATCGCCAATGGCTGCATGAATTGGTCCGGGATACCCGGTCTGGCGATCTGGGTCGTGCAAAGGTCAGCTACCACCAGCAGCGCCTGTTCGACTTCCTGCCCGGATTGCTTGAGCAGGCCGCGCCGGCCGCCACCGACCTGCTCGCCTCGCTCAGCGACGAGCAGGTCGCCGAACTTGCCAGGAACATGGCCAGGAACCATGGGGAGATGGAGGAGAAATTCCTGCTGGATTCGCCCGAGGCACGAGCCGAAGCCCGGGCTGAGCGGACCATTGAGCGTATCGAAAACTGGCTTGGCCCCCTGAACAATCGGCAACAGCAAATTGCCCGCGAGTGGTCGGAAAGCCGGGGCCGGCAGACCGAAATCTGGCTGGAGGGCCGCCGGAATTGGCAGCTGGCGCTGCTGGAAGCCCTGGAGGAGCGAGATTCACCGGAATTTGGGGAGCAAATCCGCTATCTGCTGATGAACTCGGAAGAAGTGCGCGGAGAGGCCTACAAGGAGATGATGACCGATAGCCGGGTGGCGATGGCGGATCTGATGTATGAGCTGATCGAGGCTGGCGCGCCTTCGCACCTGGCGCATTTGGAAGAGAGAGCGGTGGAGCTTCGGGGGGATTTCAGGGCGCTGACTTGTGAGTCGGCGTGAAGTTGGGGTCAGATGAAGGTTTTCATCAGACCCCGTTTCCAGGACCAAATTTCGAGGTTAAGCCCGTGGCACCGGGGTCTGATGAACTTGTTCATCTGACCCCGACTGCCCCCGCATCAAATGGTCAGGTAACCCCCATCGGCGTTAATACACGCCCCGGTGGTATAACTTGAAGCCCCGGACACCAGATACAGCACCGTCCCCGCCATCTCATCCGGATCCGCTACCCGCTTCATCGGGATATGCGCCATGGCCTGTTTCTTGATCGCCTCGTTGGTGGTCAAAGCGCTGGCAAACTTGGTGTCGGTCAGGCCCGGCAGCAGTGCGTTGACGCGAACGTTCTGCTGACCCAGCTCCATGGCGAAAGACTTGGTCATGGAAATCACCGCCGCTTTGGTAACCGAATAGATGCCCTGGAAATGGCCGGGGTTCACGCCGTTGACGGACGCCACGTTGACGATCGCGCCACCACCGTGTTTCTTCATCATCTGGGCACCGCGGGCGCACATGAAGAAGTAGCCGCGGATGTTCACATCGACGGTTTTCTGGAAGGCGCCGAGATCGGTGTCTTCCACCGGACCGAAATAAGGGTTGGCAGCGGCATTGTTGACCAGGATGTCCAGCTTGCCGTGTGCCTTGTCGATATGCTCCCAGATGGCCTCGATCTGATCCATCTCGCCGATGTGGCAGGCAACCGCCTCGGCACTGCCGCCTTCATCACGAATACTGCTGGCCACTTTCTCACAGCCATCAATCTTGCGGCTGCTGACAATGACGTGTGCTCCGTAATGGGCCAGGGTCCGGGCAACGCTTTCGCCAATACCGCGGCTGGCGCCGGTGACCAGGGCCACCTTACCGGCCAGATCGAACAGGTTCTTGGTACTCATGGATTTCCCCTAATGCGTTATCGGAATGTCACCAGGGCGGGATCTTCCGCCTCCAGGTGGCTGTAGTTGTTAAAGACGGCCAGGCTGCGGCGCGGGCCGGAATAGAGAATGCGGGAGACGCTGGTATTGGCGATGACGTTATTCACCGCCAGCGCTTTCTCATCGGAGAGCGCCAGCAAATGCTGGGCAATGACGGCAATCGGGCCGCCAGAAGTGGACACCAGCACATCGCCACCGTCGGCATAGCCGATCAGTTCGTCCAGCGCAGCAATGACTCGCGCCTGAAACGCACCCCAGCTCTCGGCGTATTCATGGTCATACTCGCCGCTGATCCAGCGCGCCATGGCCTCCTCGAACACCTGCTGGAACAACCGCGCAGGCTTGGGAAAGGCGGCCATATCGCGGGCCATTACATGACGATCCGCCCATTCCGGCTTAAGTCGCTCGACCACCTGCATATGGTCGAATTCGTTCAGCCCTTCAACCGCCTGCATATCCGGCAGCGCCTGGCCGAACCCGGAGGCGATGGCTTCAACGGTCTCCCGGTGGCGCTCCATGTTGCCGCCGAACACCGCGTTGGGCGTGACTTTGCCCGCCAGCCAGCGGCCAAGTACCTGCCCCTGCTCCCAACCCCTGGGCGACAGCTGGTCGTAGTTGTCCTTGCCGAAACTGGCTTGGCCGTGTCGGATCAGATAAATGGTCGCCATTACAGGGTGCTCTCGCTGATCAGCCGTTGGCAGCGCTTCTCCAGGTAATTGGCGGCGTGGCCGAAGGCGGCGAAACGTTTGTCCTTGGTCTGGCCGTGATAGAAGCGGTAGTAGATCTGCTGGATGATCACCGCCAGCCGGAACAGGCCGTAGATTTCGTAGAAGTCGAAGTTATCGGCACGAAAGCCCGATTTCTCCATGTAGTAATCGACAACTTCCTTGCGGATCAGCATGCCAGGCCGGTGCGTCGGCTGACGCCGAAGCATCTGGAACGGGCCTTCATCATCCGCCTCGATCCAGTAAGCCAGGCTGTTGCCCAGATCCATCAGCGGGTCGCCGATAGTGGCCATCTCCCAGTCCAGCACACCGATGACTTCAAAGGGGTTGTCCGGATTCAGTACCACGTTGTCGAAGCGGTAGTCGTTGTGAATGACCACCTGGGCAATATCTTCCGGCATCTTGTCGTTGAGCCAGCTCATCACCACCTCGAAATCTCCCACATCCTCGGTGCGGGTCTTGCGGAAGCGATCACTCCAGCCGCCAATCTGGCGCTGCACGTAACCGGCGCCCTTGCCCAACTTGTCCAGGCCAGCAGCCTGGGCGTCCACCCGGTGCAGATCCACCAGTTTGTCGATCACGTTCAGGCACAGCTTGCGGGTATCGGCCTCGCTCAGCTCGAAATCCTTCGGGAAATCCTGGCGCAGAATAATGCCCTTCAGGCGCTCCATAACGTAGAAATCACATCCCAGAACGTCATGATCGTCGCAGATGGCCACAATATTCGGCACGTACGGATAAACTGGCTTTAAAGCCTTCATGACCCGCGCTTCCCGGAGCATGTCATGGGCGGACTTGGCGATCTTGCCAAACGGCGGCCGGCGCAGCACATATGATTGATCACCGTAATCCACCTGATAGGTCAGGTTGGAGGCACCTCCGGGGTATTGCCTGATCGAGGGCTGGCCCTTCAGCCCGGGAATCGCCTGCTTCATGAACCGGTCGACGGCGCCGATATCCAGCTCCTCACCCTCACGGATATCCACCGCCTGATCGATCTGAGTCATTCAATTTCTCCTGTGGTCTGTTCCGGCCACTCAGGCGTTGGCCTTGCCGCCCATCTTGTTCATCCAGCGCTTGCTCTCCTGGTGCATCAGCCAGTCAAAAGCCCAGGGCGCGTGGCGCTTCAATACCCACATCCGGCGCTCTTTCGCATGAGGCAGCACCCAGAAACTCTTGTCCTTCACGCTCCGGACAATATCCTCGGCCACATCCTCGGCGGTGATGCTGGAACGCTTCATCAGCTTGTTAACGTTCTGCTGGATGCCGGGAATGTCCGAGCGCATGGTACTGGCCAGATTGGTCTGGAAGAACGCCGGGCACACACAGCTGACGTGGATGCCAGCGTCCCGCAGCTCCTGGCTGAGAGTCTCGGACAGGGCAATCACCCCGGCCTTGGAAACATTGTAGCTGTCCATCAACGGCGCAAGCATAAGCCCTGCCATGGAAGCGACGTTAACAAAAGCACCGGAGCCCTGCTTTTTGAACAACGGCGTGAAGGCCTTACAACCACGCACCACGCCCAGTACGTTGATATCCAGGATCCACTCCCAGTCCGCCATGGTGGTGTCTTCAATAGACCCTGCCGAGGCCACGCCAGCGTTGTTCACGACAACATCCACACCGCCCCACTTTTTCTCCAGGTCATCCCGAACTTTCTCGAAATCCGTCAGCCGGCGCACATCGCATTCGACAAAATAGCCTTCGCCGCCGTCCTTGTTGATCTCCTGCTCGACGGCCAAACCCTGCTCCGGGTTGATGTCACCGATACAGACTTTGGCGCCTTCTTTGGCGTAACGCAGCGCAATGGCGCGGCCGAGGCCCGAGGCCCCGCCGGTAATGAATACTCTCTGTGTCATCGTGGTTTTACCATTTTTTGTCCTAGTGAATTGTCCCAAACGTTAGTGCAAGAGCTGGTGCCGGATAGGCCTTTCCAAAACACGCTGTGAATACGTCCCTGTATGCTCTGCTCCGCCATCCATGGCTCCGCAAGGTTTTGGAAAGGCCTATCCGGCACCAGCTCCCAGTCTTTCGGGGGAATCACCACAAAGGCAACTCCAATGTACGTCGGAGTCAGCGGGATGGGGCGTCTGAAACTGTGCGGAGCCATGGATGGCGGAGCTCAAGCGTCACATGGACGTGCCGAAGGAGCGGGTTTCAGACGCCCCATCCCGCTGGCTCCAGCCCCAAGGTCAGGAGGCCTGCTGCTTATACTTCCGAAGCTCAAGCCGAGCCACCATAGCCCGGTGGACTTCATCCGGCCCATCCGCCAACCGCAATACCCGAGCATAGGCAAACAACTGGGTCAACGGGAAGTCATCATCACTGACACCCGCACCACCATGAATCTGAATGGCCTGATCGACAATGGTCTGCAACATCTGCGGCACCACCGCCTTGATCATGGAAACCTCCTGCAGCGCCCCCATGATGCCCTTGGTATCCAGTGCCCAGGCACACTTCAGGGTCAACAGACGCGCCTGCTCGATGGACATACGGGCATTGGCAATGATGTCCGGGTTACCGCCCAGCTTGGCTATAGGCCGCCCGAAAGCTTCCCTCGTGGTTGCCCGCTTGATCAGCAATTCCAGCGTACGCTCGGCCGCACCGATGGCCCGCATGCAATGGTGTACGCGCCCCGGCCCCAGACGGCCCTGGGCGATCTCGAACCCGCGACCCGGGCCGGCGATGATCACACTCTTGGGCAGGCGCACATTATCGAACAGGACCTCACCGTGGCCGTAGGGCTCATCGTAGGCGCCGAAGACTGGCAGCATACGCTCGATCTTGACCCCCGGAGTATCCAGCGGCACCAGCACCATGGAGTGCTGGCGATGCTTGTGGGCATCAGGATCCGTCAGCCCCATGAAGATGCCCACCTTGCAGTCCGGATGACCAATGCCGGTACTCCACCACTTGCGGCCGTTCAACACCACTTCGTCGCCCTCGACGATGGCAGTGGCTTCCATATTGGTGGCATCGGAGGACGCCACGGCCGGCTCGGTCATACAGAAGGCGGAGCGGATCTCACCACTCAGCAACCTGGGCAACCACTCGGCTTTCTGGTCTTCGGAGCCGTAGTGAATCAGCACTTCCATGTTGCCGGTATCCGGCGCGTTGCAGTTGAAGATTTCCGGGGCGATGAAACTCCGCCCGGTTTCCTCGGCAATCAGGGCATAGTCGGAGTTGAGCAGGCCGCAGCCGTATTTGTCGTCCGGGAAGAACATGTTCCACAGACCCTGGGCCTTCGCCTTCTCCTTCAACTCCTTGATGATCGGTAGCACCACCCAGCGGTTTTCCCGAGACATCAGTTCCCGGTGGTACTGTTCTTCGATCGGAAAGATCTCATCCTTCATGAACTGCTTCACGCGGTTGAGATAATCCTGACCTTTTTCGGAGATGTTGAAGTCCATTGCCTGTCCTCACTGATTCTGAAAGCCGGCGCTCGTAGCGCTTATTGAGCCCAGTCTAGGCAGGACCAAGGTATTAGGCGACTGAATTATTCTAATCCTTTATCATTATCCCGACTTATTCAGAACAACGGATCTAGATCATGGCCCTGAATCGCCTGGACCTGAACCTGCTGCATGTATTCGACACCATTTACCGGGAAGGTAGCCTGACCCGGGCCGCCAAGGCCCTGCATCTTACCCAGCCCGCGGTGAGTCATTCCCTGTCCCGATTGCGGGATCACTTCGACGATCCGCTGTTCACCCGCCAAGGCAACCAGATGATCCCCACGCCCCTGGCCCGCCGGTTCCTGGAATCGATGCGACCGGGGCTCACCCAGATCCAGAGTGCGGTGAACCAGTTCCATGCCTTCGACCCGGCCAACCAGCGCAAGACCTACTCCCTGGGATTGAGGGACGTACTTGAGTCCACGTTTCTCCCCCAGTTGATGCAGCGGCTGGATGCCTACCCCGAGCTGGAGATCGTTTCCCGCCGCATTGCCCGGCGCGAGATGGAAACACAGCTGGCCGCCGGCAAACTGGATTTTGCGGTGGATGTACTCTTGCCAGTTAGCAGTCAGACCGGCCACGAACTGATGCGCAGGGATCGACTGGTAGTTCTCGCTCGCAAGGACCACCCCATTGCCGGCGACAGACTGACCATGGAAGGCTATCTCGCGGCCCGGCACGTGCTCGTTTCGTCCCGCACGGAGGGACCGGGCATCGAGGATTTTGAGCTTTCGCGCCTGGGAGTGCACCGGAACATACGCCTGCGGTGTCAGCATTACTTCGCCGCCTGCCGGGTGGTTGAAGGTACCGACCTGCTGCTGACCATGCCGGAAACCTATGCCCGCATTATTGCGGAGAACTCGTCTCTCGTTCTCATGGATCCACCAGCTGACCTACCCTCTCTTGATGTGCATCTTTATTGGCACAAGGCTTATGAGAAGGAACCGGCTTTAGTTTGGTTGAAGGAGCAACTTCGGAGCGTAAGCTAAGCCAGGGTGAGTTAAGGAGGGGTCAGATGAAGGCTTTCATCTGACCCCTTCTTCAAAAACTCAATAAGCCCCCACCGCCGTCAGGAACCCGAAAAAGCCGGCAGCAGTGATCCCCAGGGACGCCACCACAATCCCCAGTCCCCACCAGACGGCTGCCGCATCGGAGATATTTACCCCATGCCCGCGCAAGGTGCGGTAAAAGGCCCAGGGGCCAAGCACGAATGCGCCGGCCACGGCGAACACCAGCCCGACGCTGATACCGGCAAAGGTCCAGGTGGCCAGGACGGTGGCGCGGTCGGAAACCTGGTCGGTCACGCCATGATGCTCCAGGAACTTCTTGCAGAAGAACCAGATGAGCCCGAACAGGGCGGCGACAAAGACCAGCGCGCCGATGATGGTGATGATGCGATAGAGCAATTTCGTGTCCTTTCAGGTTCGGTGAAGTCTCGGCTCAGGCAGGATACTCGGGTTCCGGCAGGCACTCAAAACCCGGTTTGGCGAACAGGAACCCCTGGAACAGAGTGATGCCCTGGGAACGCAGCCAGAAGTACTCTTCCTTGGTTTCCACCCCTTCGGCGATGATTCGACCACCCAGGCGCTCCATCATGGCAATGATTCCTGCAATGACCGCCTGCTTGTTCGGCTCGGCGTTGATGTTGCGGACCAGCCCCATGTCCAGCTTCAGCAGGTCCGGGGGGCTTGCCATCATGATGTTATACCGGGAGTAGCCAGCCCCGAAATCGTCGATCGCGGTACTGAATCCCATTTCCTGGTAGGCCTCGATGATCGACACCAGGTGCTGGACGGAGGACAGGTTTTCGTTTTCGGTCAGCTCGAAGATGATCTTGCTGGTGTCGAAATTGTAGGTCTTGGCCGCCGCCAGCGTTGTCCGGATGCAATATTCCGCCTGGTAAACCGCATTGGGCATGAAATTGATGCTGAGCATCGAGTCCATGCCCAGACGGGAGGCAAGTTTGACCGCCTTGACACGGCATACCTGGTCAAAGGCATACCGATTCTGGTCGTTGACCCTGGAAAGCACATGGTGCGCCCCCTGGCCTTCGGTTCCCCGGACCAGGGCTTCGTGGGCGAAAACCGAGCGGTTGACGACATCGACGATTGGCTGGAAGGCAAAGCTGAACGAAAAGTCCAGACCTTCTCCGCAGGCGCATTGACCGCAATGGGACGCGTCAAAGAGAACTTCAGGTCGCTCCACATCTACTCCTGGTTTCTCAGTACAGGCGACGGCCGCATGTCTGTTGAACATACTTCTCCAAACTATAGTTGTTGGCTTTCCGTTGGTAAAACCACGTACGCATTCGCCGGGGACATCCGGTGGCATCCCCGGAACGGGTGACTACACTGACTTTTGTACTTATACGCGTCTTTTATCAAAAGGAGTCTCCAGAATGGTCCAATCTACACGTATTGCCGTTACACCGGGCGACGGCATCGGTCCGGAAGTGGTAGCGGAGGCAGTACGTTGCCTTGAAACCCTGCGCGCCAAGCATGGTCTGGCGCTGGAGTGGACCCGCTTCCCCTGGCCATCCCATGCCTGGCATGAGGAGAACGGAGAATCATGGCCTTCGGATGCACTGGAGCAACTGAAACAGTACGACGCCATCCTGCTTGGCGCCCTGGGTGATCCGGGCCCGGTGGATGATCCTGACCGCTACCTGCTGCCGGACAGCATTTCCCTGGCCCCCCTTCTGGATATGCGCAAAGGCTTCGATCAGTGGGTATGTGAACGCCCTGCCCGCCTCCTCGATGGCGCTCGACAGTACCTGGCTGACGAGCGGGCCAAGGATATCGACATGCTAGTGATTCGGGAGAACAGTGAGGGCGAGTATGTCAGCCAGGGTGGCCGCCTGCGTCAGGGCACGCCGGATGAAGTGGCCACCCAGATGGAGGTTTTCACCCGCAAGGCCACCGACCGGATCATCCGTTACGGTTTCGAGCAGGCCCGGAGACGGGCGGAAGATCGGGTCAGGGATGGCCGTACCCGCAGCTTCCGGACCCTCGATGGCCGCACCTGCGAGAGCCAGGTGTGCCTGGTGACCAAGCGCAATGCGCTGCGTTACTGGGGGGATATGTACACCGAAGCCTTCGAGGCGATCAGCAAGGAATACCCGGATGTTGCCACCCATCACGAACTGGTGGACGCCGCCTGCATGAAGTTTGTCCAGGCCCCCTGGGCATTCGATGTCGTCGTTGCCAGCAACCTCCAGGGCGACATCCTCACCGACCTGGCTGCGGTTCTGTCCGGGGGTATGGGGGTGGCGCCGTCCTGCAACCTGAATCCCACCGACAGCAACATGCCGTCCATGTTCGAGCCGACCCACGGCAGCGCTCCGGACATCGCAGGACAGGGCCTGGCGGATCCCACCGCCATGCTGTTCACCACGGCCCGCATGCTGGAATGGCTGGGCCGGAAGGACCCGACCCTGGCTGCAGCCGGCAAGGAACTGTTCGATGCCGTTGCCGCCGATCTGGCCCAGAATGCTGGGCCCCAGCGCGGCACCCACGAAATAGGCCAGGCCATTTGTAAACGTCTGGAGGCCTGACTAGTCTGCAAAAGAGGTATTCCACTCACTTCTGGAGGTGCACTGTGACCGAGCACAAAGGCAAGTTATCCCCCCTGCTCAAGCAGGCCACCGGCATCACTGCCGCCAAGGGCGAAGGCGCCTACATTATTGATCCGGATGGCAAGCGCTACCTGGATTTCACGTCCGGAATCGGGGTAACCAGTACCGGTCACTGCCACCCGAAGGTTGTGGAGGCAGCCCAGAAACAGGTAGCGACCATGATCCATGCCCAGGCCACCACGGTGATGAACCCCAGGCTGCCGGAACTGGCCGAGAAGCTCGGTGAACTGACGCCGGATCCCCTGAACGCCTTCTTCTTTTCCAATGCCGGGACAGAAGTGGCCGAGGGTGCCATCCGGCTGGTGCGACAGGTTACGGGGCGTCCGAACATCATCGTGTTCCATGGTGGCTTCCACGGCCGGACAATGGGGTCGCTTTCCCTGACCACCTCCAGTGTCGGCCTGAGGGCCGGCGTGAGTCCGATGATGGGTGGCGTGGTGGTCGCCCCCTTCCCCCATGCTTTCCACTATGGCTGGAGCATCGAAGAGGCCACGGATTTCTGCCTGAAGGAACTGGACCGGATCTTTGTGACCTATTCAGCCCCGAAGGAAACCGCCGCCATGCTGATCGAGCCGGTTCAGGGGGAAGGCGGCTACGTGCCCGCCAATGCCCGCTTCATGCAGGGCCTGCGGGAGCGCTGCGACAAGCATGGCATCATGCTGGTGTTTGATGAGGTCCAGGCCGGCTTCGGCCGCAGCGGCAAGTTCTGGGCCCATGAACATTTTGGTGTCACACCGGATGCGATCATGATCGCCAAGGGCCTGGCCAGCGGCTTCCCGATCTCGGCCCTCGCCGCTTCCGAGGAAACCATGGCCAAGGGCTGGCCCGGATCCCAGGGTGGCACCTATGGCGGTAATGCCGTATCTGCGGCTGCGGCGATCGCCACCATCGATGTGATCAAGGAAGAAGGCCTGGTCGAGAATGCGGCGAAGATGGGTCAGCGCCTCTGGGACAACCTGCACGCTCTGAAGAAGGACTATCCCGAGATGGCGGACATCCGGGGCAAGGGCCTGATGGTGGGCGTGGAGATGCGTCGTGGCGACTGCCCGGATGGCGCGCGCGCCGGCAACCTGCTCAAGGAATGCGAGAAACGCGGACTGCTGATGCTGCGCTGCGGGCCCTACCACGAGATCGTGCGCTGGCTGCCGCCGCTGATTGTCAATCAGCAGCAGATCGACGAGGCGACGGGGATTTTCGACGAGGCGTTAAAGGCGACGGCCTGAAATTTGAAGCCAGACCTAAGACGGGGTCAGATGAAAGCTTTCATCTGACCCCATTTTTATTTCCGAAGCCTGAGTATGAACCCCGGGGTCAGAAGAACGCTTTCTTCTGACCCCTTTTTCAACTTTATAGATAGACCCAAGACGGGGTCAGATGAAGGCTTTCATCTGACCCCATGTTAGTGCCCCTACTTTCATTCGTTATCCATCACGAATTCCAGGCGCCCTGGCGCCACCCGCACATCCATCGGCACCATTCCGAACATCCGCTGGGCAAAGTCGGCCTCATCCAGGCGATAAACCGGCATGGTTTCCAGCATCTGGGCTACCACGCGCATCACGGTGTCGGTCACCGGCGCCAGGTCACCCTTGAAGAAGGGGGAGTCGATACTGCTTTCCAGCAGTTGCAGGCGCCGGATATAAACGGCTTTTTCCTGACTGTCATAGTAAGGTGCCCCTTCCACTTTCAGGGCGATGTCCACAGGCAGTTTTGCCATCAGGGCATTCAGGGCCACCTGACCGCGCACGTCAATCACCGCCACATCCCGCCCATCCGGGCCCAGGGTGATGTCAGCGTCATCGAGGCTCAGACTGAGCGGGGAGCCACTCTGAAGCTGCTTGCGGTCATACTCCGCCACCACGTCTTTCAGATGACTCTCCAGCTCCCCCTCGGAAATAGCGTAGGGGGAGATGCTGGCACAGCCACTGGAAAGCAGCGCTACAACGGCCAGAATGGCCCACAGGGCGCGGTTGGGTAATGTTTTCATCAATGGTTCCTCCGAAAGATGCTCTTATCCTGCGCCACGGGGCAGGATCGGGCAACTGCGGGATGTTACAGATTGGTCAGGATAACCCGGACTTACTCATTTTCGGCCCGAGCTTCAACGTGCGGCGTGAGGTTTTCGTCAATGGTCACATGCAGCAGGATTGGCTGGCAGCAAACCTGGCAGTCCTCCACATACTCCTGCTCCGCCACTGACGGGTCGACGCTGATGTCCAGCGTCTCCCAGCAGTAGGGACATTGGATGAGCACAGACTCCAGGGCAGACACGCAGGCTCCTTACAGTTGCTGCTTCGCCATCCAGGGGATGATCCGGTCAAAGGCTTCTTCGAGCCGTTCGCAGGTGGTGGAGAAACTGATGCGCAGCGCGTTCGTACACTCCTCCCCGAAGGCATCCCCCGGGACCACGCAGACTCCCGTTTCCTTGAGCATCCGAAGCGCCAGATCCGAGCCATCCACATGGGGTGGCAGGTCCGGGAAGGCAAAGAATGCGCCCCCTGGCTTGTAACCGGTCATGTAGGGCGTCTGATCGATCAGTTCCACCACCTTGTCCCGACGCTCACGGTAGATATCCACCATGTCCTTCACGCACTGCTGGTCGCCGGTCAGGGCCGCCACACCGGCGAACTGGGCCGGGGTATTGGCCACCGAGGTGGTGAACATGTGATACCGGCGCAGCGACTTGATCGCCGCCTGACTGGAGATCACCCAGCCAACCCGCAGTCCGGCCATGCTGTAGGTCTTGGAGAAACTGCTGATGCACATGATGTTGTCCAGGTCCATGGAGCAGTTGAGGACACTGGCAAAATCGTCGTCATCGAAGATCAGGTGGTCATACACCTCATCGGCGTAGACCTGGATGCCCCGGTAGGCGCACTCCTCCAGGATAGTTTCCACGGTGCTGCGCGGATAAACCGCCCCGGTCGGGTTGTTCGGATTGTTCAGAACCAGCGCAAAAGTCCGCGAACCCATGGCCCGGATCACGTCATCCGGATCCAGCTGGTGATTGTTCTCGGCCCGGGTGGGCACATACTTCACCTCACCACCGTTCATGCGGATAAGCGGAGCGTACAGCAGGAACGACGGGTCCGTGACAATGAACTGGCGGCCCGGAGCCGAGGTGGCGGACAACGCCAGGTACATGGCCTCGGTGGCGCCACTGGTAATCAGGATATTGTCCCGGGTGAGTTTCCGGTTGTAACGGCGACCGTAATAGTCTCGCAGTGCCACCAACAGCTCCGGCAGGCCCGCATCCATGGTATAGCCGGTCTGGCCCGCATTGAGGGCGTCAACATAGGCATCGATGATGTGCTTGGGCGTTGGCAGATCCGGCTGGCCGATGGACAGGTGGATCACGTCCTTCATGCTCGAAGCCATATTCACCAGACGACGAATACCGGATACCGGAATCGCCTGCATGGCAGGGTTCCAACTGGCCTTCGCCTTACGATACTTGATCTTGCGCGGCTTGGCCTGGCCGGTTTCGCGGTTGGGAGCTTCTGCCATAAATACCTCCTCGGGACGGGAAAAGACCTACCTCTGCAGGTTAGTCAGTAAAAACAGGCGGTACAAGACAAAAACCAACAAAGATGGGATAAGTAAAAATACGGCCCCGGGGTCAGATGAACGCCTTCATCTGCCCCCTTCTTGGCGACTAACTCCAGGTAGGGAATTCCGGGGTCAGAAGAAGGCTTTCTTCAGACCCCTGACTTGTCGCTTCCGGCCATCCCCCAGGGGTCTGATGCAACCCCCAGGGGTCTGATGAACACTTTCATCTGACCCCATCTTGACGAACACCCCAAGGTTGACCCCACTGCAAGCTCAAATCAGACTGTAGGAAGCGGTACACCCAACCCACCGCGGCAATTTCATTGTTCACCGATAACGAGGCGGAGGCCCAATGACTCAGCAAAGCAAACCGGTTGTAACCGTTTTGACAGCCCCTGGCGAACAGCAGCCACCGGGAATGGATGCGCTAAAAGCCCGGGCCGAGGTCCGGTTTGCCTGTGATGAACAGACGCTGAGAGATACCCTGCCCGGTACCGATGTGATGATGGTGACTGATTTCAGGACCGAGGCCCTTGAAGCCGCCTGGCCCTGTGCCGACAAACTCCAGTGGATTCACGCCACCAGTGCCGGCGTCGATGCCCTGATGTTTCCCGGCCTGATCGAAAGCGACGTGGTCGTCACCAACGCCCGGGGCATCTTCGACCGGACCATTGCCGAGTATGTGCTTTGCACCATCCTGATGTTCGCCAAGGACTTCCCGAATTCCATCCGCCTCCAGCACCGGCATGAATGGAAACACCGGGATACCGAGCGGGCCGAGGGCAAACAGGTGCTGGTGGTTGGTGCCGGCTCCATCGGCCGCCAGATCGGCCGGCTGGTCCGCGCGGCGGGGCTCCAGCCTCATGGCATCGCCCGTACCCCACGCCACGACGATCCGGATTTCGTGGCGGTACATGGCAACGATGACCTGTTCAACCAGCTGCCCCACTATGATTTTGTGGTCATTGCCGCTCCCCTCACTCCCCAGACCGAAGGCCTGTTCGACCACAAGGCATTCAAGGCCATGCGCAACAGCGCCCGGCTCATCAACATCGGCCGCGGCCCCATCGTGAAAACCGATGATCTGATCGTTGCCCTGGAAGAAGGAGAAATCGCCGGCGCTGGCCTTGATGTCTTCGAAGAGGAGCCTCTGCCCAAGGGCCATCCACTCTGGGATATGGAAAACGTCATCATGACCGCCCACATGGCCGGCGATTTCATCGGCTGGAAGCGGGCCCTGACCGACCAGTTCCTGGAGAACTTCGACCTGTGGCACAAGGGCCGTGACCTGTTCAACCTGGTGGACAAAAGGCTCGGGTACGCCGGCAGCAAATAACGCCGGCAGCTGCGGGATTGCAGGCCGTAGAAACAAAAACGGGAGCCCGAGGGCTCCCGTTTTTCAGGTCAAATCCGGGGTCAGATGAAAGCTTTTATCTGACCCCAACTTCAATCAACCACCCGAAAGCGACTGGTCTGAAGGATCGATCTCCATCTGCTGGATCGCGATCACTGCCTGGGTCCGGTTACGAACCCCCAGCTTCCGGAATACCGCCGTGATATGGGCCTTGATAGTGGCCTCCGACACATCCAGATCGTAGGCGATCTGTTTGTTCAGAAGCCCCTCGGCCAGCATACCCAGCACCCGGAACTGCTGCGGCGTCAGGGACGCCAGACGCTCGGAGAAATCCGTCGATTCGGACTGCATCCGTTCGATCTTCTCTGCCACACCCTCCGGCAGCCAGACATCCCCTTCCAGGACCGCCTGAATCGCCTCGGTAATGGTCGGCAGCGGCGCCGACTTCGGAATGAAGCCGGACGCTCCGTAGTCGATCGAACGGCGCATCACCTGCAGCTCCTCAGATCCTGACACAACCACCACCGGCAAGCCCGGGTACTGCCCGCGCATGAACACGAGCCCGGAGAAGCCGTGGGCACCCGGCATGTTCAGGTCCAGCAGAACCAGATCCGCGTCCGGGTGCGACTCTACCGCCGCCTGCAGTGACTTGATGCTGTCGACTTCAACCGTCTTGGCATCCGGCACCGCCTGACTGACCGCCTGCTTCAATGCTGCTCGGAACAGCGGGTGATCATCAGCGACGATAATTGTTTGTGTCATTCAACAGATTCCTCACAGGTTATTGGCTGACAGCCGGCGTTACTTGAACGCCCGGCTGCTGATCAGCTCGTCCACTACACCCGGGTCTGCCAGAGTAGAGGTATCGCCCAGCTGATCATGCTCGTTAGCGGCAATCTTACGCAAAATCCGACGCATAATCTTGCCAGAACGAGTCTTCGGCAGTCCAGGCGCCCACTGGATCACGTCCGGAGAAGCGATCGGACCGATCTCCTTGCGTACCCACTGGACCAGTTCTTTCTTCAGCTCTTCGCTGGGCTCCTCACCCTGCACCAGGGTGACATAGACATAGATGCCCTGACCCTTGATGTCGTGCGGATAACCAACCACGGCAGCTTCCGCCACCTTGTCGTGGGCAACCAGCGCACTTTCGACCTCAGCGGTACCCAGGCGGTGACCCGACACGTTCAGCACGTCGTCCACACGGCCGGTGATCCAGTAGTAACCGTCCTCATCACGACGGGCACCGTCACCGGTGAAGTACATGCCCTTGTAGGTGCTGAAGTAGGTCTGAACGAAACGCTCGTGGTCACCGTAGATGGTACGCATCTGGCCAGGCCAGCTGTCCAGGATAACCAGGTTACCCTCGGTCTTGCCTTCCAGGATGTTGCCTTCGTTATCCACCAGCGCCGGCTGGACACCAAAGAACGGCAGGGTTGCGGAACCCGGCTTCAGGTCCACCGCACCGGGCAGCGGAGAAATCAGGATGCCGCCGGTCTCGGTCTGCCACCAGGTGTCCACGATCGGGCACTTGCTGTTGCCGATAACGCGGTGGTACCACTCCCAAGCTTCCGGGTTGATCGGCTCGCCCACAGACCCCAGCAATTTCAGGCTTTCGCGGGTAGTACCGTCCATGCAGGACTCGCCTTGGGCCATCAGTGCACGGATGGCGGTCGGGGCAGTATACAGGATGTTGACCTTGTGCTTGTCGACCACCTGACCCATACGGGAGCTGTCCGGGTAGTTGGGCACACCCTCGAACAGCAGGGTGATGGCACCGTTGGCCAGCGGGCCGTACAGGATGTAGCTGTGGCCGGTCACCCAACCGAAGTCGGCGGTACACCAGTAGACGTCACCGTCATGGTAGTCGAACACGTACTGGTGGGTCATGGAAGTGTAAACCATGTAACCACCGGTGGTGTGCAGAACGCCCTTCGGAGCGCCGGTAGAGCCGGAGGTGTACAGCATGAACAGCGGATCTTCCGCATTCATCGGCTCGGGCTCGCACTCGGTGGAGGCGGACTTCATCAGGTCCTCGTAACGCAGGTCACGGCCTTCGGTCCAGGGTACTTCCTTGTTGCCGGTGCGGGTGACAACGATCACCTTGTCGACGTTGGCGTTTTCTTCATGCTTGAGTGCGGAATCCACGTTCTTCTTCAGGGGGATCGCACGGCCACCACGCAGGCCTTCGTCAGCGGTAATAACGAAGCGGGATTTACCGTTGACGACCCGCGCCGCCAGTGCTTCCGGTGAGAAGCCACCGAAGACCACGGAGTGGATCGCGCCGATACGGGCACAAGCCAGCATGGCAACCGCGGTTTCCACGATCATCGGCATGTAGATGGTAACCACATCGCCTTTCTTGACGCCCTGATCTTTCAGGACGTTGGCGAACTTGCAGGTCTCTTCGTACAGCTCACGGTAGGTGACGTTGCGGGACTCGGAGGGATCATCACCCTCGAAAATGATCGCAGTCTGGTCACCGCGATCCGCCAGGTGACGGTCCAGGCAGTTGGCGGAGGCGTTCAGGACACCGTCCTCAAACCACTTGATAGACAGGTTGTTGTAGTCGTAAGAGGTGTGCTTGACCTTGGTGTAAGGCTTGATCCAGTCAATCCGCTTACCGTGTTCGCCCCAGAAGGTATCCGGGTCTTCGACTGACTGACGATACATTTCTTCGTACTGTTCCCGGGTTACCAGGGCCCGTTCGGCCACTTCCGGGCTTACCGGATATAGCTGTTTATCAGTCATTGTGCTCCCCCTTTGAGTTAGAGTCTGTTGTCATTGTCGGTTTTTTAAAAACAGAGCGATCGGGCCTCTCCGGCCCAGAAGACGGATAGTCGTAGTTCAACATGTGTGCCACCACACAATGAATTAGACTAACGTCCTAATGTGCCTGCACTTTTAGTCCCAAACTGACGGCAAACTGCAAGAAACGGATGGAAAAAACACAAACTGAGAAGCTATCTTGAGGATAGTCCGAGACGAGGAAATCGCCAGTAAAAATGGCCAGATCCGGTCATTGCGACCGGACCCGGATGCCCGATCGGGTCAGGCCGCTTTCTTTTTACGATCACGGGACGCGCGCAGGCTGTATAGCTTTCGTTCCTTAAGCGCATAACGGTTGAGGCCGGCGAGATGGATCTTGCGCAGGTACATCGACCAGTCAATCTGCCGGGCATCCACCGGGAACAGCGCCTGATCCAGCCTACCCATCCGCGCTGACAGGGCCATCAGTTCATCGTTCCGGAAAATATAATCCGGAGCGGTGTAGAAGCCGAAGATGGTCGCCAGCGAACGGGTGGTGTCCAGGTTCCGGAGCATTTTCAGTTCCCGGGTGTGGCCCAGCAGCTTGAGCACCCGATCGGTCAGCTTCAACGGGATGCGGATCCCGCCAACCACGGTATCGAACAGCTTGCGGTTCACCGCCACGAAAGGCTTACTGGGCTGGCGATAGAACAGCTGGTCGTACTCGGCATAGTTGCTCTTGGACTCCGCCATCAGGTGGTCGATAAACTCGCCCAGAGAGATCGGATTGGCACTGCCGCTGCAGCATTGGTAGATGCGGTGAGCTGCCTGCTCGGACAACGCCTCGGCCAGCCCCAGGATGATGGCATTGGCGACAAGGTCCACCGGAATGACATCGATGACACCGGAACGCTTGCCCGGGAACAGGGTCACCTTCTCGCGGGCGTAGGCCAGGATAATGGCATCCGCCACCTTCACACCTTCAATCCAGCCCGGCGCCGGCTCTTCCAGTGCACTCTCGATGATGGACGGGCGAACAATCGTCAACGGGCCGCCCGCCAGCGCTTTCATCAGCCGCTGCTCTCCCAGCCATTTGGTGAAGGTGTAAGTGTCACTCCAGCCATAGCGGTTGGCTTCCCGGATACCCAGCTCCACCAGCTTCTTTTCCAGCAACTTGCCGGAATAGCGTGAACGCACGTCTGCAATCTTGTCTTCGAGCAGGTTGACCAGCTCCTCGATTTCGAAATAACCGCTTTCACTTCGGGGGATCGCTTCACCGGCAGGCTTGATGATGGACTCGGTCACCTGCCCTGCATTCATTCCGTTCACGTAACAGGTGGAGACCTGAATCACTGCCAGCTCCGGGTTGCTGAGCGCCAGTCCGGCGATGTTGTCCAGGCACAGGGTGTTGATCGCCAGGGCCTTGTCGAGCTCCTCGCGGAAATTCACGCTCGCGGCAGAGTTGATCACCGCATCCAGGCCGGAGGCCAGAGCATTGAAATCCCTGGGGGGCAGGCCGAAGCGGGGCTCGGTCACTTCGCCGGTGACGCAATGGATCTTGTCCTCGACAAAGGCTTCGAAACCCTCGGAATCCTCCGCTCGCAGGCGTTCGAACACGGATGAGGTGGCAATTTCGTTCAGGAACCGGCTACGGGCATCCGGGTGGCGTTTGTTTCCCCGAATGAGCAGGTGTATGCCGCCAATATCCGGCACGGTCCGAATCAGCTTCTCCAGGACAACCTTACCCAGAAAACCGGTGGTACCGGTAACCAGAACCTGCTTGCCGCGAAGTGCATCGAGTACCTTCGATGAAGATGCTTCGGGGGTGATTTGCTGTGTTGCCATGAACGAACTCCTTCTCTGACTGAGCTGGTTGGCCGGATCGATACCTGCCGGGGCGGTGGCCCCGGATCACATCCAACCTTTCACCGGATGGGTTGCATATTACGGGCCACCATGCCCATTTCTGCGATCAATGTTTGCACAATCTCCGTGACAACATGGTGACAAACCGCAAAATTACGACACAAAAAAAGTACAAATGAAATGACAAAATAAGAGGCACATTCGAAGAGTGGTTCAGAAGTGGCCTGTACCGTGACTGGCAAGGGCACGAAGCAACTGATCAATAGAAACATCCGCCGGCTGCTCCCTCAGAGCCCGCACCAGACGCTCCTGCTCACCAAGGCTGATGCGGTCAAACAGTGGCTCTGGTATAGGCACAGACACAGCGGCGGTCTCAGGCTTTTCCTTCTCTACAGGCGCAATCTGGTCTGCCAGATGCCTCAAATGGGCGGCCATGTGTTGTCGGTCATCGGACGGTATTTGCTCCCAGGGCATAGCCGCCAGACCGGTCTGGATAAACTCGATGCTATCGGCATCCAGGTTGCGCCCCAGCAGTGCAAAAAAACGGTTGAATGCCTCATAACGCAGCATGGGGTCGACACCCTCACCGAGTACCGAGTCCAGCTCATCCATGGCGGCCGAGAGACGTTCTTCCTCACTCCTGGGCCGCCCGCCAATCTCTTCCTGATGATGCAGTTCCGTTTTGTGCCGGCGTCGAAGAACCGACTTCCAGTACCCCGCCACTCCCGATTTTTCCGGTGGCAGGCGGGAAAGGCGGACGTCGAGCATGTCGGCAAGGGTATGGAACTGGCGACAGGAAGGATCGGATACCGGCAAGGTCGCCACCGGGACCCCGGTCGTCACGGACTGGCGCAGAGTTTCGTCACGCCAGAGCGCGCCGAGATAATGCAGAGAATCCCCCAGATGACGCCCGACGGCACCATCCAGCCGCTGAAAAATCGACTGTGCCTGACTGGCTCCGGATGCCATGTTGACCACTACGCTTGGCACCCGCCGGTAACCACGTTTTCTCAGATTCCGGACCAGAGAAAACACCTGTTTCAGGGAATCGGGATCCGGTGTAACCACCATACAGGCCAGTGCCGCGCTGGCCACCATGTGCAGCCCCGGAAGATCGGTGCCGCTGCCGGTATCCAGAATCACATAGTCATAGCCGCGCTCCAGTTCATCCAGTGCCTCCAGCGCAGTCATGGCATCACGCTGATCCATGTCCGGGCATCGGTGCAAGGCGGCCACTCCGGGCAGGATATCGAGATCATAGTCCGCGGTCAGCAGGGCCTCTTCCAGAGCATATTTTGCTTCAAGCACCCCGGAAAGATCTCTGCCTGCCTCCAGTCCCAGCCGTGCTGTGACACTAGAGGGCCCGGTGTCACCGTCCAGCAACAACACCCGTTTACCCTGCTTCGCCAGGGTCAGGCCCAGGTTCAACGCCACGGAGGTCTTTCCTACCCCGCCCACACCTCCGGCAATGGCAACCGTGTGAGGGTGGTTCAAATTGCGCTTGTCGGTATCCGGTTGAAGGGCCATCTGAATGTGTTCTCATCCCTGGGAAAACAGCGAATAACAAACTAACCTGTAAAAAGTCTACACATATCACAGATGAGATAATATATTGCTCATTAAAACAACAAAGAGCTTTTAATTACCGAAAGCGATTGTTTAGGATTTTCGGATAACAAGAATGAAACCGGCGTCAGGAAACGACGTCTGATCAGGGTTCGGCAAGGCATGCCTATGGAACTAGCGCCAGATCTACAGCTACCGAGTCTCCCGGAGGTAACGCTGCGGGCGCTCGAGGCTTGTCATGACGACGCCAGTTTCCAGACCATCAGCGGCATCATCTCTGCCGATACCGCACTCGTTGGCCGCGTTCTCTCCCTCGCCAACCTGACTACAGAATCCCACGAGGGCCCCATTCGATCCATCGAGCAGGCCCTGGTTCGCCTTGGACCGCAACGGTTGCGCAGCCTGGTACTGACCGCAGCGCTGAACCAGCTGCAATTCGGGCTTGGCAACGATGACTGGCGGCAAATCCGGGATTTCTGGCGCCACTCCCTGACCACCGCGCTGACCGCCCGGGCCCTGGCCACACTTACCGGCTATCCCTACCCCGAAGAAGCCTTCATGCTCGGCGTGCTCCATAACATCGGCGAACTGGTTGCCATTAAAGCCACCACTCCGGATGCCCGCCAGCATTACCTGAACAACCAGTCCGACGTTGCCGCTGACCTGGTCAGCGCCTGGGGATTGGGACCAATGGCCGCGGACGCCATGCGCTATCAACAGGCCGCGCCGGAGGAGTCCAGGGACGCCGGTCACCTGGTCAAACTGATCAGCCTGGCCACCCGACTCGCCCTTTCCGATGCGGCAGGCATTGCCGCTGCCGACACCGTTTTCGGTCTCAGCGAAGAGCTGACCCGGGAGATCAACCGGCGCATCGCCCACGAAGTGGCCGGCATCGCCAGTTCTCTCGGGATTGCCCTCGATGACAACTATGACGGCGAGCGGGCAACCCGGGAACTGCAAGAGGTCATCCTCCAGCAGGCCGTCGTCAACCAGGCCCTGGACTTCGCCGAACCGGGACAAACCACCGACAGCCTGATTGCTGAGGCGGCGAACAGCCTGGCCCTGATCACCGGCTCTCCCGTCCTTGGCTTTGCACCCAGGGATAAATTCCTCGCATTAATCGCGGGGACAGGAACCGACGCTCCCGAGCTCACGATTTCACCGAATCCGGGCGGCAGTACCCTGACCGAGGCCTTCAATACCGGCAGACCGGTCAAGCTCACCGGTCGAAACCGCACAGTACTTGACCGCCAGTTGCTGTCCCTGCTTCAAACGCCCTCAATGATAGCCATACCGGTCAACGCCGGCAGCGGATGCGCCGGCGTTTTTGCACTGGGCTCCGATGAGAGCAGGCAGAACAGCACTCTGGAGCTGGCGAGTCTTTTCAGTCATCGCCTCGGCCAGATCGTTGCCAACCGCCAATCCACCGGGCAGATCACCGATTCCGCCGAACACCTGCAGCAGGAGCTGGACCGCCAGCACCTGCGCAAACAGGTTCACGAGGTCAATAATCCGCTAACCATCATCCGCCAATACATTTACCAGTTACGAAACCGGCTCGATGATCCTGATGTGCACCAGGAGCTGGACATCATCCGCGAGGAACTGGACCGGGCGGGCGACCTTCTGCAACAGATGGGCCAGACGGGGACAGGGACGGAACACGCCGGCGGCATCTCGCTCAATGACGAGCTCGACAGTCTCAGCCGCATTGTCGAGGACAGCCTGTTCGATGATGGCAAACGCCGGCTCAGGCTGGATCTGACCGACAACCCCGCCCTGGTCAGCGGTCCCGCCTCGGCTCTGCGCCAGGTCATTATCAACCTGTTGCGCAACGCCTCCGAGGCACTGCCGGAGAGCGGCGGTACGGTCACCTTGAGAACCTCGGCCCCGGTCTGGCAAAACCAGAGAACCTGGGTGGAACTTGAAATAACCGATACCGGCATGGGGATCCCGGAAGCAGTCAGGGACAAACTGTTCGCGCCGGTGAAAACCACAAAGGGAGACGGCCACAGCGGTCTGGGCCTGAGCATTGTGAAGCAACTCGTTGATGACATGGACGGCATCATCGCTTGCCGTACGGGGCCGGACGGAACCACATTCCGCATCCTGCTCCCGGCAACGTTCCAGAAAAAGAAAACGCCTGATGACAAACCGACGGGTACCGACCAATGAAACCTGAACACGCTGATCAGACCCCGAGCCAGGGGTTGCCGGCCAGGCTCCTGGTAGTGGACGATGAGCCCCGGCTTCTGAGCTCGCTTGCCTCCCTGCTGCGCAGCCAGGGCTACGAGGTAACCGAAGCCGAAGGGGGCGAGCGAGCCTGTGAACTGATTGATCAACAGTCGTTTGACCTCGCACTGCTGGACCTTCGAATGCCCGGCGTGGACGGCTTTGACGTCATGGCGGAACTCACCGATAAGCAGCCGGACTGCGGCACCATTGTCGTCAGCGGCGAGAGCTCGTTTGCCGCCGTCAGCCGCGCGCTGCGCCGGGGGGCGCTGGATTATATCCGCAAACCCTTCGACCCTGAGGAACTGCTGGCAACCGTCGAGAGTGTCATCAACAAGCAATCCCTCATGCGGGCACACGAACATATCCAGGTGCGGCTGGAAAAATCCGAAGCCCTTCACCGCTATATCGTCAACACATCACCGGACATCGTGTTCATGCTCGATGAGGAAGGCTATATCTGCTTTATCAACAGCAAGGTCGAGTCCCTGCTTGGCTACCAACCGGAGGAACTCTGCGGCCAGCACTTCCGGCAGATTCTCGACGACCGGGACGTGTCCAAGGGAACTTACGCCCTTAAAGGGGCCAACATCACCGCAGACAACCCGCGCACGCTGGAAGTACGGCTCAAAACCCGCGGCAGCCAGCAGGCAACCCGTCATTTTGAGATCACGGCCTTTCCGATCGACCCCCAGACCTGGCCACACACCGGTGACAGCCAGATCGGCGCAACCCCGAAATCCGCCCGCTACTATGGCACGGCCAGGGATGTGACCGAGCGCAAGGAGGCCGAGGCGTTCATCAATTTCCAGGCCTATCACGACCTGCTGACGCGCCTGCCCAACCGCGCCCTGTTCAAGGACCGCCTGGAACTGGCGATCGCCCAGGCCCGACGGGGTAACGAAAAACTGGCAGTCATGTTTCTGGATCTTGATCGCTTCAAGATCATCAACGACACCCTCGGCCATGCCATGGGTGACCGCCTGCTCCAGGCGGTCACCCAGCGGCTGGAGAAGTGCCTGCGCAAGGGAGACACCCTGTCCCGCTTCGGCGGGGATGAATTCACCCTGCTACTACCGGCGATCCATGACAGTGACGACGCCCGACAGATCGCCAGAAAGCTGATCCGGGCACTTCAGGCTCCGTTCCAGCTGGGCGAGCACGAGGTGTTTGTCGGTGTCAGTATCGGAATCGCGGTATACCCCGAGGCCGGCGAGAACCTGGATCAGCTGATCCAGAGCGCCGATATTGCCATGTACCACGTCAAAGGGCGTGGCAAGGATGGTTACCGGTTCTACTCCCAGACCATGAGCGTGGATACCGCCAACCGGCTGAGCCTTGAGCGGGATCTTCGCCTGGCCCTGGAGCGGGATGAACTCCGGGTTTTCTACCAGCCCCAGGTCTGCTCCAGAAGCAACCGCATCGTCGGTCTGGAAGCACTGGTGCGATGGCAGCACCCGGAACGCGGCCTGCTGTATCCCGGGGATTTCCTGGCCCTGGCCGAGGAGACCAAGCTCATCGTCCAACTCAGCGAATGGGTCATGGACCGGGCTTTCCGGGATGTCGGTGACTGGATCCGGAACGGCCATCCGGATCTGCGCCTGGCGGTGAACCTTTCCCCGATCCAGGTGGAGCATCCCCGCTTCGTGGACAATCTTGTCAGGCGGATGACCAAACAGGACTTCCCGCCCGACAACCTGGAGATCGAGATCACCGAAAACGTGATCATGAGCGACCTGGACCAGATCAGTCACAAGTTGCGAGAACTGGCGACCGTTGGTGTGCGCATCGCCATCGATGATTTCGGCACGGGCTATTCCTCGCTCAACTACCTGCACCGGCTGCCCATCCATACCCTCAAGGTCGATCAGTCCTTTGTCCGTGCCATTCGCAGCGGCGAGGACGGGGCCTGCATCGTCAACGCCATCGTGGCCATGGCCCATGGCCTTAAGCTGGAAATCGTCGCCGAAGGCGTGGAAACGGACGAGCAGCTTTCGTATTTGCGCAACCTGGGCTGCCACCAGGTTCAGGGCTTCTTCTACGGGCCCGCCCGGCCAGCCGAGGAGGTTTTCAAGGCCCTGGAAGAGAGGTCTGTCAAAGCCGCCTCCTTCTGACACCCAGAAGATTGTCTGACACTCCGAGCACGATTCTTGACCGGGTTTGCAAAGTGTTGCGTTGCGTTACTTTGTGTATCTGGAAATGCGCAGTACTGCACATAATTCCCCCCACCTGTTCTCTACTCTCGAAGCTCAAGGCGCTGAAACAGAACTCCCTGTTACGAAATCAGGGTTAACAAAGACAATAACGTTTCAGCATCCCCCGAACAGGTACAGGTAGCAGTGATCATGCGTGACAAGTACAAATACATTGGCCCCGTCTACGATTTCCTGAGCAACCTCTACAGCGGCAAGAGCATCCATCGCTGCAAGACCGCCATGCTGGATGTGGAAACCGTCCGTCCGGGTGACCGCATCCTGTTTGCCGGTGTTGGCCATGGCCGGGACGCCATCCGTGCTGCCGAACTCGGCGCCGACGTCACCGTGGTCGACCTGTCCGAAACCATGCTGCGCAAGTTTGCCGAAGCCCTACAGGAAGAGGCACCGCACCTGAGTATCCGCCGGATTCACAGTGACATCATGAAGGTCGAGGAGTTCGAGCAGTACGACATGGTCGTCGCCAACTTTTTCCTCAACGTCTTTGACGAGGACATGATGGTGAAGGTTCTTGAGCACCTGATCCGTCTGGGCAAAGCCGACGCCCGGGTGGTGGTCGGCGACTTCTGCTACCCCACGGGTAACCTGTTCTCCCGCCTGTTCAAGAAGCTTTACTGGTACATGGCCGTGTTCGTGTTCTGGCTGTTTGCCAACAACGCTTTCCACAAGATCTACAACTACCCGGAACACATGCAACGGCTCGGCCTCGAGGTCACGGACAAGAAACACTTCAAGCTCCTGAACATGGACTGCTACTGGTCCATCCTCGGGCGCAAGCAGGCCTGACTCCACAACATTGCCCAAAAACAATAACCCCGGAGCAGAGACATGACGGATCAGATTCTTGCACTGGACAGCGCCCGCGAACTGGACAGCGGGAACTTCAGTTTTGCCGAACGGGTGAGTTACCTGAAGAAGTACGGCACCCACTCCCAGTCCTTTTCAACCCTGCAGCCGGGCATGCGTTTCTTTGACCTGCCGGGCATCGGCTACATCGCGTTCATGCGTAAATGGGGTGGCACCTTTGTTCTGTCCGATCCGGTCTGTGCCCCCGAGAACTTTGCCGAGATTCTGGAGCAGTTTCACGGGCGCCACCCCAATGCCAGCTATATCCAGGTGTCACAACCAGTCGTGGATTTCCTGCACCAGCGCTTTGGCCTGTTCGGAACCCAGTTCGGCAGCGAATCCCGCATCGATCTGTCCCGCTGGAGTCTGAGCGGGAAGAAAAAGCAGATTCTGCGCACGGCCCTGAACCAGGCACAGAAGAACGGGATTACCGTGAAGGAACGTTTCAGCGACGACCACACCCGGGAGATCTCCGAAGCATGGATCCGCACCCGGAAATGCAAAAGTAACGAAATCCGCTTCCTGATCCGGCCGATGGAGATGTCATACCGGGAGAATGAACGGCACTTCTATGCCTACCAGGATGGCAAGGCGGTGGGGTTCATCTACTTCGACCCGATCTACCGGAACAACGAGATCATCAGCTACGTACCCAACATCTCCCGGGCCAATGCGGATTTCCGCCAGGGCATCTTCTACACGCTGATGGCCCATGCCATGGAGATATTCAGGGCCGAGGGTGTGCCCTACCTGGACCTGGGGCTGATTCCGCTGTCGCTGGACAGCACCATGGAACACCAGGAAAGCCGTCTGCTCAAACGCCTGCTGCACCTGGTGTACGAGAAAGGCAATTTCCTATACAACTTCAAGGGGCTGGAATTCACAAAGTCGCGGTTCCGGGGCGAGGTCTTCAAGACCTACTGCTGCCACCGCCGGGCCATCCCGGCCATGGAGTTCCTGGCCATGTTCAAACTGACCCGGTTGCTCTGACCGGGTCCGCCAGCCCACCCCAGCGCGCCTCGATTTGCCGCACCGCGAGGCCCAATGACGCCATGAACTCCGCCAATCCGTGGGGCACCTCCCCGGACAGCAACGCCGCACGGACCGGCTCAGGATACTCGCCCCCAGCGATGGCCTCCAGATCCCGGCCGGCCTCACCGAGCAGGAACCGCACTCTCCGGGCGATGGCATCGCCGGAATCCACCCAGTGCCGGACCTCCGGCAACGTGGTTTTCAACGCATCCAGCAGCAGCGGGTAATGGGTGCAGCCAAGCACCACGGTATCCACCCCTGACCGCTTCAGGGGAGCGAGCACCTCCTGCAGTTCAGCCTCCGGCACCGGAATCCCCCGCACCAGCTGCTCGGCCCAGCGCACCAGGGCCGGGTGCCCGACCCGCACCACCTGGCAATCACCGGCAAACTCATCAATCAGCCGATCCAGGTAGGGCCGGCGGACGGTGGCCGGGGTGGCCAGCACACCGATCCGGCGATTGGCGGTTTGGCCGGCTGCGGGTTTGATCGCCGGAACCACCCCCACCACCGGCACATCAATCAACGCCCGCAGTCGCGGCAGAACCACGGTACTGGCGGTGTTACAGGCCACCACCACCACATCACAGGGTATTTCCCCAAGCGCCCGGCGAATCAGAGTCGTACAGCGTTCGATCACCACCGGTTCCGGCTGATCGCCGTAGGGGAAGCCGGCATTGTCCGCCAGGTAGACCAGCTCGGCACCCGGCAGGGTCTGGTGGATGCACCGGGCAACGCTGAGGCCACCCACGCCGGAATCGAAAACCAGGATACGTGGCGCCGGAGCGTCAGCCACGGGTGCCTCCTGCCTCGGCTATCTCCCGCTCCATGAGCCGGATCAGCCGGCCGGCAATGGTCGTCTGCGGTGGCACCGGCGGTGTATCACCCGGGCGGTACCAGCCGGCATCGGACAGCTCGTCCTCCTGGAGTACCAGTTCACCACCGGCGTAGTCGGCGAAAAATCCCACCATGAGCTGGTGCGGGAACGGCCAGGGCTGGGATTCGCAATAGCGCACGTTGGTGACGGCCAGACCGGTTTCCTCCATGACCTCCCTGGCCACCGCTTCCTCGAGGCTCTCACCGGGTTCCACGAAACCGGCGATCAGGCTGTAGAAATGACGTTTGACCCGGGCATTCTTCGCCAGCAGGAAACGATCATTCCGGCGAATGACAACGATCACACAGGGCGCAAGCCGTGGATACCAGGGAATATGGCAGGTGTCGCACCACTTCGCCCGCTCGCGGGGATGGAACCCCGTTTCCCCGCCGCAGCGACCGCAGAAACGATGATCCCGCCACCACTGCCATACCTGGAACCCTGTGCTTACCAGGGCCGTGGGCACATCCTCCCGCATCAGGATCGCCTCCCGGAGGTTGACCAGCTCGAAGCCCGCGGTATCTTCCGGCACCTCGGTAACATAGACTGCCCGCTCACGGATGGAACCCAGGGCTACCGCATCGGCATCGATACCGACGAGCCGGGGGTCATCCCGACTTACCAGCCAGCCTTCTTCGGGCTTGAGGATATGGGCTCCGGAAACCAGCAGCACCAGGTCCCGCGGCTCCGGCCCGGCGATAGTCCAGCCGGATTTCCAGTCTGTGTCTGAATAGTTCATCCAAATGGTCGCTTTACAGAAAACGGTGATGGAGAAATGTACCACATTGCGGCAAGTGCCAAGAATCGCGGGCCGACTTTCCGCACCGTACGCAACCAAGTAAACTTAGCGCCTGTTTTCAGTCACCGGAGCATCAATTTATGCGACTTTACCAGGGCATTCGCAGCCTGATTCTGACCATTCTCCGCAAGATCCTGTTCTTGTGGGTGCGGACAGACGTCAGCGGAAACGATGCCGAATCCCTGGGTCTCGATCCGGACAAGCCGGTATGCTATGTGCTCCAGTACAGTTCCCTGTCGAGCCGGCTGGTGCTGGAACAGGAGGTCATCCGTGCGGGGCTGCCCGGTGCAACCGAGTCTTTGCCGGTGAAGAACGGGCCCTCCCATTCGTTTTTCTTCCTTTACCGTCGCATCGGCGGCCTGTTCAGCGGCGGTCGCCAGACCCCGGTACCCACCAATGAATTCAAGTCACTGGTCCGCTACGGCCTGGAGCATCCGGACCAGGACGTGCAGATCGTACCGGTGTCCATGTTCTGGGGCCGGTCTCCGGACAAGGAGAAATCCCTGGTCAAACTGCTGTTGTCCGACACCTGGTCGGTAGCCGGGCGCCTGCAGAAGTTCCTCATCATCATGGTGCACGGGCGCAACACCTACGTGCAGTTCAATCAGCCGCTGTCCCTCAAGCAGGTGATCGATGAGTACCGGCACAGCGAGGAACGGGCCAACCGCAAGCTTGCCCGGCTGCTGCGTACCCATTTCCGTCGGGTGCGTCAGGCCGTACTCGGGCCGGATCTGTCCCATCGCCGCACCCTGGTGGAGGGACTGGTACGTACCCAGGCGGTGAAGGAAGCAATCCGCGAAACCGCCGCCAGGGACGATATTCCTCCGGAGAAAGTACGAGCCAAGGCCTACAAGTACGCGGACGAAATCGCCGCCAGCATGTCCGTCGTAACCATACGGTTTCTGGAGGTGGTGCTGTCCTGGCTCTGGAACCGCATCTACAACGGCATCGCGGTGAACAACATCAAGGTTGCCAAGGAAGTGGCCCAGGACAACGCCGTGGTTTACGTGCCCTGCCACCGCTCCCACATCGATTACCTGCTTTTGTCCTACGTCCTCTACAAAAACGGCCTGATGCCCCCGCATATCGCTGCCGGCATCAACCTGAACATGCCGGTCGTCGGGCCGATCCTGCGCCGGGGCGGCGCCTTTTTCATGCGTCGCTCGTTCCGGGACAACCCGCTGTACGCCACCGTGTTCAACGAATACATGCACGTGATGTTTTCCCGGGGCTACTCGGTGGAGTATTTCGTTGAAGGCGGCCGCAGCCGGACCGGGCGCATGCTGCCACCGCGTCCGGGCATGCTCTCCATGACCGTTCGCAGCTTCCTGAGGGATCACCGCAAACCCATCGTCTTCGTGCCGGTCTACATCGGCTATGAGAAAGTCATGGAAGGCCGCTCCTACCTGGGCGAGCTGCGTGGCAAGAAGAAACAGAAAGAGAGCGTGTTCGGGCTGGCCAAGACCGCCCGCAAGCTAACCAATTCCTTCGGGCGGGTTGCGGTGAACTTCGGTGAAGCGATTCCGCTGGCCGACGTCCTCGACGCTGTCCACGAGAGCTGGCGCCAGGAAGCCTACGACGCCGAATACCGGCCGGCGTGGCTGACCCGGGCCGTTGACCAGCTCTCGCTCCGGGTGGCTTCCAACATCAATGCCTCGGTCGCCGTCAATCCCATCGGCATGACCGCCACCGTATTGCTCGGGACCGATCGTCTGGCCATGGACGAGGGTCAGCTCATCCGCCTGATGGACCAGTACGCCGGCCTGCTGAAAGCCTTCCCTTACGCCGATACCGTCACCCTGCCCGAGGGCTCGGGCAAGGATTGGGTCGCTTACTGTGAGGACATGGGACTGGTTACCCGCCAGCCCCAGAAGCTGGGCGACATCATTGCGCTCGAAGGCAGCAATGCCATCCTGATGACCTATTACCGCAACAACATCCAGCACCTGTTCGCCCTGCCCTCGCTGGTTGCCAGCCTGTTCGAGAACAAGGACTCCCTGCGCCGGGACAAGATCGTGTTCCTGGCGACCGTGGCCTACCCCTACCTGCAGTCCGAGCTGTTCCTTAAGTATTCCGCCGACGAGGTCGAGGGCGTCATCAATCACTGGATTGACATCCTGGTGGACCAGGGGCTGCTGGAAGCCCTGGAGGACGACCGCATTGCCCGCCCCGAGGAAGGCACCGAGGCCATGCTGCGTTTGCGGGTTCTTTCCCGGTTCATCATCCAGACCCTTGAACGCTACCACATCGCGCTGGGCATCCTGCGCAAGTATGGCTCGGGCAAGATCAGCGCTGCGGAGCTGGAAGAACAGAGCACCCTGCTGGCGGAGCGCATGTCGATCCTGTTCGGCCTGAATGCGCCGGAATTCTTCGATAAAACCCTGTTCCGGAACTTTATTGCCAACATGCAGGAGAACGGCGTCATCACCACCGATGACAACGGCCTGATCAACTACGGCGCGGGACTGGAGGAAGTGGCAGACGACGCCCGCCTGGTGCTGAGTGTGGAGAAGCGTCAGGCCATACAGCAGGTCACCATGCTCGGCGCCTGACCCGCTCAGGCCGCCGGCAGCGCCTTGATGGCGTAGATATCGTAGCGGCTGCTCTTGCCTTCGACCCGGGTGCTGGGCTCAGGACCGTCGATGGCGGGAGCCTTGCGGGGGCGCTTGACCACCACCCGGTAAGTGGCGACTTTCAGCGCTGCCTCGAGCAACGCGGAGGCATCCTCGTCATCGCCCACGATCTTCCGGAACACCTCCATTTCCTTCTTCACCCGGGCGGATTTGTCCCGGTGCGGGAACATGGGGTCCAGGTAGACCACATCCGCTGCCCCACTGTCCGCCTGCCGCAGCCAGTGGATGCTGCTGCCGGCGGCCAGGGTCATCCTGGCGACGATCGGCGCGCACTCGACATTGAGTGCGGCGCGGGCCAGGCCATCCTCCAGCAACGCATGGATAACGGGGTTGCGTTCAAACAGGGTCACCTCGCACCCGAGGCTGGCGAGCACAAAGGCATCCTGGCCCAGGCCCGCGGTCGCATCCAGCACATGAAGCCTGGCCTTGGTCTTCTGCAAGCCCACGGCCCGGGCAACCAGCTGGCCGGCACCGCCGCCATGCTCACGCCGGTATCCCATCTTGCCGGACACAAACTCGACCCGAACCGGACCGGGGGCGCCTTTCCCGGTCAGCTGCAGGCAAAGCCCCTGCTCATCCAGGAACAGCAGTACCGGTACATCGGAGACATCGCGGGGGCGGACCACCCCGAGATAGGGAAATCCCAGGCGTTCGCTGAGCTCCGCCGCCCGGGTGTGATCACCCAGGGGGCTGCGGGCAATAGCGAGGGAGAAAGATGAAAGGTCAGGACGGGGACTGGCCACGGGCTACTCGCGACCGGGCAGCTTTTTCCAGGCCACCTCATCACGGATATAGACCGGTTGCGCCTGTTCAGCGGTTACCGTTTGCCCCTCTGCCGCACGCTTCTCGGCCAGACGCGCAACCCAGCTTGCACGCAACAGCAGCTCCGGTGCCACAGATACCATCGGGCCGGACACTTCTGCCGGCATCTGGTCCCGGAACTGCCAGCCGGGACCCGCACCATACCAACGGCTGGCCTCGCCGGTCAGGCTGACCGATGCCGGCGGGCAGACCCGTTCCTCGCCAAGCAGTTCGGGCAGGCCGTCACTTCGCCGGTAACAGCCCCAGTAGACCTCGCCCATGCGGGCATCGAAAGCCACGGCCACGGCGTCGCCCTCGGCGATATCGAGGGACTCCATGGCGCCATAGGCCACGGCAGCAAGGGAGGAGACCGGAACCACCGGAAGATTGAGGCCCCAGGCCAGGCCCTGGACCACGCCGGTGGCAATCCGCAAACCGGTAAACGACCCCGGCCCGCAGGCAAATGCGAGGGCATCCAGATCCGCGGGGACCAGCCCTTTCTCCGCCAGCAATTCCCGCACCATGGGCATGAGCAGGCGGGTATGGCCACGGGGAGCGATCTCGAATCGCTCGGTTATCTCGCCTTCAACAAGAAGGGCTGCGGAGCAGCCCTCTGATGACGTATCCAGAGCCAGCAGTTTCACGGCAGTGAATGCCTCAGCGTCAATGATGGATTACTGGAGCTTGGACAGGATCTGGTCGCGGATGCTGTCGAGGCTGCCAACGCCTTCCACGCGCACATACTTGGGTGCAGCGGAGGAATCCTTCTCGGCCCAGTCCTGGTAGAAACCGATCAGTGGAGCAGTCTGCTCATGGTAGATCTTCAGGCGCTTGCGAACCGTTTCTTCCTGGTCGTCCTCGCGCTGGACCAGCGGCTCGCCGGTTTCGTCGTCCTTGCCTTCCACCTTGGGCGGATCGTATTTCACGTGATAGATACGGCCACTGCCCTCGTGAACGCGACGGCCGGAGAGGCGGCTGACGATTTCCTCGTCATCGACGGCGATCTCTACCACGTAGTCAATGGCAATACCCTGGTCCTTGAGCGCTTCCGCCTGGGGAATGGTGCGCGGGAACCCGTCCAGCAGGAAACCGTTCTTGCAGTCCGGCTGCTGGATACGCTCTTCGATCAGGGCGATGATGATGTCGTCGGATACCAGACCACCGGAAGCCATGACTTCCTTGACCTGGTTGCCCAGCTCGGAACCGGACTTGACCGCGGCCCGCAGCATGTCGCCAGTGGAAATCTGGGGAATGTCGAAACGCTCAGTGATGAACTGTGCCTGGGTCCCCTTACCTGCGCCTGGCGCGCCTAACATGATGATTCGCATAACGTCGTGCTCCCGTTTTAGTCATTATCGTTTGAAAAGCTGCGGCAAAAACCCCTGCCTTTGCGACAACCTCTCTGAGCGGTACAGATGTAAGCCCGGAACGGCGAACGCGCATTATACGAAGTCAGCCTGCCCATAGAAAGTCGACCTCAGTATCATGCACCGAAAAGCAGCAGCGTCAGACTGTCGCAAGCACCGGAAGGCGATCAGGATGGTCGGGAAGAGGTCAGTGCGTCAAGGTCTGGGGACAGGCTGTCGATGTCCTTTTCGAAGTCGTATACCGCGTCCTGTCTCAAGCCCAGGGAAGCGAGCAGCACCGGGACATTATCCTCGTTGAACTCATCCCCGATTCCCCGGGTTTTCAGCAGTCCGTTTGCCAGCTGCACGATCAGTACATAGGTTTCATGCTCACCGGTGTAGCCCTGGTACTGGTGCATGCCGGCGGCCTTGATGACCGGCTCGGGCAACTGCCAGAAACGGTGGAAAAGGCCGCCAATGGCACCATGGCCCACCACCAGCTCAGCTTGCTCGTCACCATGCCCGAACACCTGCTGTTCGAGTGCCTTCATGCTGGCTTCGGGATTGCCCTCCCGCAGCCGATTGAGTTCCTCGAATTCCGCCGGGAACAGATACCCCAGCAAGAGCAGACCGAAGTTGTGAAGCAACCCGCACAGGTAAGCCATGTCCCGGTCGACGCCGCATCGAGGTGCAATCCGCTGGCACAGGAATCCGCAGTACAGGGCGTGGGACCAGAATGCCTGCATGCCCAGGATGCCATCCCGGGGAATGCCGAAGCCACCAACCAGGGCACTGCCCTGGATAATGTGGGCCACCCGGTCGACACCCAGAACCCGGGTAACGGCATGGCGCACGGTTTTGATCTCGCCGGAGGTTTCGAACAGCCCGGACCGGGCGTAACGCAGCACCTGCGCTGTCAGGCTGGGGTCCAGCTCGATGACGTCGGCCAGGTCTTCAGCAACCGCCTTTTCACCGGTTGCCATGGAAAGAATCTGGGGCGCCAGTGCCGGCATCGGCGGAAGCCGGTAGATATTCCGCAACTTGCCGGCCACTTCGTCCAGAGTCAGCGCCCCGCGGTCAGTGCCACCCTGACCGTGAATCACCAGCCGGGCCCGGAAGGCATCCGCCAACAGGATTTTCAGGGTCTCCCCATCAATTTCGATCAGGGAATCGTTACGCCCCCCCGAAAACAGCACCGACTCGCCATCGACAACATCTTCATCGACAAGCACCGGCACCCGGTAGGCGCCGCCGACCGGCGGCACAAATCCCGGTTCGCAGTCCTCGAACAGCCGTTTGCTCTGACGGGCAGTCAGAGGCTGGAGCCGGCGCCCGGTCAGCTGCTGTACCGCCGGAATATCCAGCGCGCTGTCGAACCGGTGAACCGCCATGACCACCCCGTCGATGTCGAGCAACAGCGTGGCCTGAACAAAATCATGCTGGGACCGGCCAGAGGCTATCACCGCCGCGTCCAGGTTCGGGGCGGGCTCGATGGCCAGCTCCCGGAAGGACAGGCCCTGTTCACTTAAATACTGCTCCAGCCTGGCAGCAAGCGCCACACCCGATACTCCTATGTCTGTGTCTGGCAGATGGTGAACAACCGGTCAGCCGGTGTTCCGCATACCGGCCGAAATGCCAGCCATTGTCACTTTCAGGGCCCGCTCCACCATTTCCGGCACCTCGCCCTTGCCTTCACTTTCCCGGTCACGCCTCAGAAGCTCGGCCTGGAGGTAATGCAGGGGGTCGGTGTAGGGATTGCGCACTCTCATGGAATGGGCGAAGACCGGCTCCTGCTCCAGCAACTCCTGCTGCTCCTTCAGCTCCAGCACCCGTCGGATGCAGCCGGCGAGACGTTCACGGAGCCCCTCACCCAGGCTCAGCAATTTGCTGTCCTCGATCAGGGTCTGTTCATAATAGCTGGCAATCCGCAAATCGGCTTTGGCCAGGACCATTTCCAGCATATCCACGTAGGTCCGGAAGAATGGCCAGCCCTGCATCATGGCCCGGAGTTCCGGCAGCCGGTTCTCCCGGGCGGCTTCCTCCAGAGCCACATCGCTCCCCAACCAGCTTGGCAGCATCAGTCGCATCTGGGTCCAGGCGAAGATCCAGGGAATGGCCCGCAGACTCTCAACACCACCGGAGGGCTTGCGCCTGGCCGGCCGGCTGCCCAGGGCCAGTTTGCCCAGCGCCTGTTCCGGCGTCACCTGGCGGAAGTAGGGTACAAAGTCGGGATTCTCCCGAACCACATCCCGATAAGCCTTCAGCGATCGCTCCGTCAGCCAATCCATGGTCCTGCGCCAACTGTCCTCGGGCTCGGGTGGCGGCGCCAGGGTCGCCTCGATCACCGCCGTGCTGTACAGGGTCAGACTCTGCACGGCCAGGCGTGGCAGGCCGAACTTGAAACGGATCATCTCGCCCTGCTCGGTGATCCGGAAACTGCCGTTCACCGATCCCGGCGGCTGGGACAGGATAGCGCGGTTGGCTGGGCCACCACCCCGACCGACCGTGCCACCACGACCATGGAACAGGGTCAGATGGACACCGTACTGGCTGGCCACATGGGTCAGCTTTTCCTGGGCCTGGTACTGGGCCCAGGCGGCCATCAGCTGGCCGGCGTCCTTGGACGAATCGGAATAGCCGATCATCACTTCCTGACGACCCTGGCAGTACTCCCGGTACCACTCCACTTCGTACAGGGCCGCCATGGCATCGGGCGCGCCCCGGAGATCATCCAGGGTTTCGAACAGGGGCACCACCCGCATGGGAAACTTCATGCCCGCTTCCCGCAACAGCAGGATCACGCTCAGCACGTCCGAGGGCTTGCTGGCCATGGAGATGACATAGGAACCGAGGGCTTCCGGTGTCTGTGCGGCTACCACTTCGCAGGTGGCCAGCACCTCCCGAACGTTGTCCGAGGGCTCCCAGTTCCGCGGCACCAGTGGCCGTCGGCCCTGGAGTTCCTTGACCAGAAAGGCCTGGCGTTCGTCCTCGGTCCAGCTGCTGTAGTCGCCTAGGCCGAGGTAGTCGACCATTTCAGCCACCGCCTCGGCGTGGCGGGAGGCCTCCTGGCGGATATCCAGGCGGATCAGCGGCAAGCCAAAGGTGTGGGCACGCCGGATGGTGTCCAGCAGCGGCCCGTTGGCAATAGTTTCCAGGCCGCACTCCATCAGGGAACGGTAGCAGAGTTCCAGCGGTCCGGTGAGATCTTCATTCTCGAACAGGATGCCCTCGGCATCGGCCGATTGCCCGTGCACCCTGGCCTCGGCCCAGTCCCTGGTTTTCACCAGCCGTTCCCGGAGTTCCGCCAGCACCTGGCGATAGGGTTCCCGGGAATCGCCGACCACGGCTTTCAGTTCATCACTGGCCTGCCACATGGACAGCTCTGCCCGTAGCGACTGGATATCCCGCAGGAACAGGTCCGCCGCCATCCAGCGACCGAGCAGGAAAACCGTGCGGGTCACCTCGTGGGTCACGTTCGGGTTACCATCCCGGTCACCGCCCATCCAGGAGGCAATGCGGATGGGCGACACCTGGAGTGGCAAGCCCTTGCCCGTGGCATCGGACAGGGAGACATCAAGACTGCGCAGAAAATCCGGCAGGGCCTGCCAGAGGCTGTTCTCGATAACGGCAAATCCCCATTTGGCCTCATCCACCGCAGTCGGCCGCTCATGGCGGATCTCATCGGTATGCCAGGCCTCGGCAATCAACCGGGACAGTCGGGCGACGATCTCGTCCCGCTCCGCCGGCATGAGATCGTCATGGTCCAGCTGGGACAGGCAATCGGACATCTCGTCGTATTTCATGATCAGGGTGCGCCGTGCCACCTCGGTGGGATGGGCGGTGAGCACGAATTCGATGCGCAGGTCAGCAACCCGGCGATGCAGCTCCTCCGCGGGCACACCGCCGGATTTAAGCCGGTCGAACACTTCCCCCAGGGATTCCACCATCAAATCGGACTGATGCCCGCGTTTACGGCGGATGCCATGGTACTGCTCGGCCAGGTTGGCCAGGTTGAGAAATTGGTTGAATGCTCTTGTGACCGGCAGCAGCTCATCGTCGCCAAGTTTTCTCAGCAGGCTCACCAGCCGCTGGCCAGAGCCGCTTTCCTGCCGGCGATCGGCTTTCGCCGCCGCCCGGATTTCCTCGATCAGGTCATAGCAGTCCTGGCCGGGGAAACGCTGGATACTCTGCCCCAGCAGTTCGCCCAGCATTCGTACGTTTTCGCGCAGATCCGGATGTAGCTCAGTCACATTGACGTCCTTTTGAATTGACGGAGGCGAAGTAAACTTACGATACTAAGAATCAGCCGAGAAAGTCTATTGGCGTAACCGCTTGTGGTCGCAAGGAGTATTCATGAAAGTGACTGACCTTCCCAAACACTGGGAGAACGAAAAAGAGCCCGTGGAACGTACCCACGATTACAACCTCCGCTTGCCGCTGGAGGATGCCGCCAGGATCGCTGCCCTGGCAGAGCTGTATCCGGACCGTACCGAGGCCGACATTCTGAATGACATGATCGCTGCCGCCCTGGACGACCTGGTGCGTCAGAGCCCGATCAAGGACAAGCTGGAAAGCAAGGATAAGTAAACAGAGGCAGGCAGTTGTGCCGGAGTGGTGACATCACCACTCCGGAAAAGCAATTCAGGCTGGATTTCTTGCCGTGGTCAGGCCACGGATTCCAGCTGGCGGGCCTTGAGGCGCTGGATGTGCTTCTGGCTCAGGCTGACAAACTTCGGGGTCAGACCCTGATCCTCGTAGATCTCGAACCCATCCTCATCATAAGCCACAACCCGGGTCCCCTGAACATACGGAAAACTGGTTTCCAGCTCGTCCAGGGCTGCGGAAATCAGGTCCCGCATCAGATCCTGTGGCGACTTCATCGGATAAAGTGCCGCGAGTTTCTCAAGTCGCTTGTGATGCTGGTCAGACAGCGCCATGAAGTAGGCGTCTCGGGTCAGCCGTCCCCGTGCGTGCTTGTCCCAGTAGTTGACCAGATCTTTGATTTTCATGGTGCCTGCACTCCTGCATCTTATTGATAGCATCCGGCGCACTGAAGTTGTGCGTCCGTTACCGGAAGTGTAGACGAAGCCTCGGGTTTGGGAACCACCGGATTGGTAACGGATTGTACTTACCGGAGACAGGTCCTCAGTGCCCGGAGTGGTCCTTCTCGACGCCTTTTACCGCCTGCCAGATGGCATCCAGCGCCTCCAGGGACTCCTCGTCCATGTCGCGGCCCTCTTGCGCCAGCACCTGCTCGATGGCCCGGAACCGGGCCTCGAATTTATGATTGGTGCGCTTGAGGGCCTGCTCCGGATTTACTTTCATGAACCGTGCCAGGTTAACGCAGACGAACATCAGATCCCCGAGCTCATCCTCGACGGCATCGCGATCACCGGTACCGGTCTCCGCGCCCTGCCAGGCTTCCTTGAGCTCGTCGATTTCCTCGTGGAGCTTGTCGAACACCGGCTCGATGTCGGGCCAGTCAAAACCATGGCGGGCCGCCCGACGCTGGAGTTTCTCGGCCCTGGCCATGGCCGGCAGGGTGCGGGCAATGCCTTCCAGGCGACTGGCCGGCTCCGTGGTCTGCGGCTTGTCAGCACGCTCTTCGGCCTTGATGCGCTCCCAACTCTCCTTGATCCAGGCTTCACTGGGCCGGTTGTCGGGGTCGATGCGGCTCTCCAGGGTGCCCTCGGGGAAGACATGGGGATGACGCCGCACCAGTTTGCGCACCAGGTGGTCGACAACGGCGTCGAAATCGAAGTGGCCGTCTTCCCGGCCGATCTGGGCATAGAAGATGACCTGGAACAGCAGGTCACCCAGCTCGTCCTTCAGATGGGGATAATCACCACGCTCGATGGCATCCGCCACCTCGTAGGCCTCTTCGATGGTGTGCGGCACGATGGAGCCGTAGGTCTGCTTTGTATCCCACGGGCAACCGGTTTCCGGGTCCCGCAGCCGGGCCATGAGGGTCTTGAGATCATCAATGGTGTAACTCATCCGCGCTTTCGCCTCACGTCGATGATATTTGGCAGGTTACGGATCTGCGCCAGCAGCCGTGCCAGCTGTTCAAGGCTGGAGATTTCCACGGTGACCGTCATGGTCGCGGTGTTCTCGTCCTTGTTGGTCAGCGTATTCAATGCAAGCACATCACTCTTGGAGGCAGAGAGCACCTGGGTGATGTCCCGCAACAGTCCGGAACGGTCGTAAGCCTCGATCTCGATATCCACCGGATAGACCGCCGCCGGTTTGCCGCCCCAGTTCACCTCGATGATCCGGTTTGGCTCGAACTCCCGGAGGTTGAGAAAGGTCAGGCAATCCTGGCGATGCACGGTTACCCCACGACCCACGGTGATATAACCACCAATGGCATCCCCGGGCAGCGGCTTGCAGCATTTCGCCACCTGGGTCTTGAGCTTGCCCACCCCGAGAATCTGGATATCCGATTCGGTGTCATAGGGCTTCTTGCGCTGGGTGGTCAGCTTCAGGTCCAGCTGTTCGGAACGGGGCTCGATCATCTGCTGGGCCACGTTCGCCACGTGGGTGGGGCGCAGATCCCCGGCCCCGACAGCCGCGAACATGTCGGCGGAGCTGTGGCAGTTCACTTTACGGGCCAACTCTTCGAGATCCACGTCATACAGGGACAGGCGCTTGAACTCGTCCTCCAGGATGGCGCGACCGTCGATAATGTTGCGGTCTCTATCCTGCTGCTTGAACCAGTGGGTCACCTTGGCCCGCGCCCTGGAGGTCTGGATATAGCCCAGGCTCGGGTTCAGCCAGTCACGGCTCGGCGCCGGGTTGTTGGAGGTGAGGATGAATACCTGGTCCCCGGTCTTCAGCGGATAGGTCAACGGAACTATCCGGCTGTTGACCCTGGCTCCGCGGCAGGCATGGCCGATCTCGGTGTGCACCCGATAGGCAAAATCCACCGGCGTCGCGCCCTGTGGCAGGTCCACCACGTGGCCTTCCGGGGTGAACACATACACCCGGTCTGACGCCACATCGGACTTCAGTTGATCGGCCAGACCGGACAGATCGCCGAGCTCTTCCTGCCACTCCAGAACCTGGCGCAGCCAGTTGATCTTGGCATCATAGCCCGTGGACTTGTTGTGCTTGTCGGTACCCTTGTACAGCCAGTGGGCACAGACGCCCAGCTCCGCTTCCTGGTGCATCTTGTGGGTCCGGATCTGCACTTCCATAACCTTACCCTCGGGCCCGATCACCGCTGTATGCAGCGACTGGTAGCCGTTTTCCTTGGGGTTGGCGATGTAGTCGTCAAACTCGTTGGGAATGTGGCGCCAGAGCGAATGCACAATCCCCAGCGCGGCATAGCAGTCCCGTACCTCGGGCACCAGGATCCGCACGGCGCGCACGTCGTAGACCTGGGAAAAATCGATGCCCTTGCGGCGCATTTTCCGCCAGATGCTGTAGATATGCTTGGCCCGGCCGGAGAGTTCGCCCTCGATGCCCGAGGCACGCAACTCCGCCTGCAGGGTTTCGATCACCCGGCGGATGTAGCCCTCCCGGTCGAGACGTTTCTCGTCCAGGAGCTTTGCAATCTTCTTGTAGGCGGATTCGTGCAGGTAACGGAAGGACAGATCCTCCAGCTCCCACTTGATGTGACCGATACCCAGCCGGTGGGCCAGGGGCGCGTAGATGTCGAAAACTTCGCGGGCGACCCGCATGCGCTTCTCTTCCGGCGCATTCTTGACCGCCCGGATGGCACAGGTCCGCTCAGCCAGCTTGATCAGGGCAACGCGCACGTCGTCGATCATGGTGACCAGCATCTTGCGCACGTTATCCAGCTGACCCTCGCTCTGGCCCAGCACATTGCCCTTGAGCGGGTGATGGATGGAGGAGATTGCCGCCATCTGCTGGACACCGTTGATCAGCCCCGCGACTTCATCGCCGAACTCCTTGCGGATCTCCTCCAGCGGGACCCGCTCCTCGCGCACCGCCCGATAGAGGATGGCGGCGACCAGACTGGCCTGGTCCAGGTGCAGCTCCGCCAGCACCTGGGCCATCTCCAATCCGATCCGGAAACTGCTGGAGCCCGGCGCCCACAGCCGGTCTTCCCGGAAGGCCTGCAGATCGATCTCAGCCGATTTCTCACAGGCCCGGCGGAACTGGTCAACGTCTTCGAGATGGGTTTGCGAGGCGATGTGGCTGACGCACCGTTCGATGTCGACTTCGCCATCACCTGTTACGGCATAATCTTCGCGAACTTTTACCATATCGGTCTTGTTGTTCCTGTTCGTTGTCGCGGACATCCCTGCCCGCGCTCAATCCTGTTCAGCGATCGGTCCGCTCGAACAGGGCGATAGACTCTACATGGGTGGTGTGCGGGAACATGTCCATCACACCGGCGCGCACCAGGCGGTAGCCATTTCGCACCATCACGCCCGCATCCCGGGCCAGAGTTGCCGGGTTGCAGGAAACATAAACAATACGACCGGCACCGAAGGCCGTCAGGTATTTGCAGATCTCCTCGGCACCGGAGCGGGGCGGATCAATCAGGATCTTGTCAAAGCCCTCTTTCGCCCAGGACTGACCGGTAAAATCACCGTGCAGGTCCGCACCGTGAAAAGCCACATTGTCCAGACCATTGCGTTCGGCATTCTCCCGTCCGCGCACCACCATGGCCTCGTCACCCTCGACACCGACTACCTGACCGCCCCGCCGGGCCAGCGGCAGGGTGAAGTTACCCAGCCCGCAGAACAGGTCCAGCACCCGCTCCCCCGGCTGGACATCCAGCCACTCGACCGCACGGCGTACCATGGACCGGTTGATGCCCGCATTGACCTGGGTAAAGTCCATGGGATGAAACTGCATGGTCAGATCGAACTCGTCCAGACGATAGCTCAACCGCTCATCGTCGCGACCAGCCGATTCCGGCCAGATCCGGTGTACGGTATCCGGCCCCTTGGGCTGCAGGTATATATGCAAGTCATGGGCCTGTCCGAAGGCGATGAGCTTTTCCCGATCGCCGGGGCTGAGCTCATCCATGTTGCGGAACACCATGGCCGCCAGATCATCACCGCAGGCCACCTCGACCTGGGGAATGCGGTCGAAGGCATCCATGCTGTGCAGCAATTCGCGCAGCGGCAGGATGCGCTCACCGATGCGCGGATCCATGACCACGCAGCGATCGATATCGGTCAGGAAGCTGTTGCGCTTCTCCCGGAACCCCACCAGCACGGATTCCCGGGCCTTGACGAAACGGACACCCAGGCGCGCCTTACGCCGATAGCCGAGGCTGGCCTCGGAACGCATGGGCGCCACCCATTCCTCCGGCTCGATGCCCCCGAAATGGGCAAAATGCTGGCGCAGGGTGTCTTCCTTGAACCGGATCTGGGCATCGCCGCTCATGTGCTGCAAGCTACAGCCGCCGCAAAGATCGGCAAACTCACAGGGGGTCTCCTGGCGCTCGGACGAAGCTTCGAGCACCTCCAGGGTGCGCAGTTCGTCGAACTTGCTGCGGGTGGAGACCACTTTCGCCATCACCGTCTCGCCGGGCAATGCGCCGTCCACGAACTGGGTCTTGCCGTCATTGCGGGCGATACCCCGGCCGTCATGGCTCAGGGTTTCAATTACACAGCGCACAGGCTCCTTGGGCAGAACCTTCCTGCGTCTTCTACTCATACTGAAATCTCTTGCTGGCTGGTTCAGGCGCCGGGAAAGACACCTGTGGACAGGTACCGGTCACCGCGATCACAGATAATGGCCACGATCACGGCGTTTTCAACCTGCTCTGACAACTTCAGGGCAGCGGCGATCGAACCGCCGGAGGACACCCCACAGAAGATGCCCTCACGGGCGGCCAGGGCCCGCATGGTGTTCTCGGCCTCGTCCTGGCCGATATCGAGTACCTGGTCCACGCGAGTGGCATCGTAGATCTTCGGCAGGTATTCCTCGGGCCAACGGCGGATGCCCGGAATGGAAGCGCCTTCCTTCGGCTGCAGTCCGATAATGCGGATATCGGGATTACGCTCCTTCAGGTAACGGGAGACACCCATGATGGTCCCGGTGGTGCCCATGGAGCTGACAAAATGGGTCACACGCCCTTCAGTCTGCTCCCAGATCTCCGGGCCGGTAGTCCGGTAATGGGCCAGCGGGTTATCGGGATTGCTGAACTGGTCCAGCACCTTGCCCTGACCTTCGGCTTCCATCGCCAGGGCCAGGTCGCGGGCTGCCTCCATGCCCTCTTCCTTACTGACGGTAATGATTTCGGCACCATAGGCGCGCATCGAAGCCCGACGCTCCTCGCTCATGTTGGCGGGCATGATCAGCACCATGCGATAGCCCTTGATCGCCGCCGCCATGGCCAGCGCGATTCCGGTGTTGCCACTGGTGGCTTCGATCAGGGTATCCCCGGGTTTAATCTCGCCACGGCGCTCGGCCTCCTGGATCATGCTCAGTGCCGGGCGGTCCTTCACCGAACCGGCCGGGTTATTGCCCTCAAGCTTGGCCAGGATGACATTGCTGGTATCGCCCGGCAGGCGCTGCAGGCGGACCAGCGGGGTATGGCCAACATAATCTTCAATGGTGGGGAAATTCATAATAAAACCCTGTGGTACACTTTTGGCTCCGAATCATACGCGTTATGGCCCCGGCATCCCAATACAGCTTCTCGCTATATCCATGACCGGCGGCTATAACCTGTACTTTTTCTGTCCGGTCCGGGACAGATACCACAGTCAGTCCCGGCCGGATCATCTATTCTGACAGGGAAGTGACTGCGGGTTCATTCCCGTGGCAGGGCAATTTTCAGGAAAATCGTATGCGGCGCTGGGGCATTCGCAAGAAAGTGCTGGTGGTGACTCTGGTCCCCACCCTGCTGACCACCCTGATTCTCGGGCTGTTCTTCACCTACAGCTGGGTAAACAACATCGAAAGCCTGCTCAGCGATCGCGGCGAATCACTGTCCCGGCAGCTGGCCGCAGGCTCCGAATATGGCCTGTTTACCGCCAATCGCAGCCTGCTGAGCAGCCTTTCCAACGCCCTGCTGGAAGAACAGGATGTCCGCTCCATTACCTTCTATGGCAGCGACGGCCGTCGGCTGCTGCACACCGGGCCGGGCAGCTCCCAGGCGCCTGCCTCCAGAACGCTTCCCCCCGACCATGCCATCCGTATGGCGGGAGAGGACAGCACGCGGTTCGTGACCCCCGTGCACCTTCAGGACCTGATGATCGAGACCATGCTCGATCCGGACGCCCGCCAGTCCATGAGCGAGCTTAAAGAGCCACTCGGCTGGGTGTCGGTGGAGATGTCCCACGTCCGTACCGAGAAAGAGACCTACAAGGCCATGCTCATATCCCTGCTACTGGTACTCGGTGGAGTACTCATGAGCCTGGCCATTGCCATGCGCCTCAGCCGGGCCTTCACCGACCCGGTGTTCGAGCTGAACGAGGCGGTGGCGAAGCTCAAGGAAGGCAAACTGGATACCCGGGTCCATACCGGTGCCGGCCCGGAATTCGAGCAGCTGGAATCCGGCCTCAATGACATGGCCGAGGAGCTGAGCAAGGCCCAGGCCGAGATGCAGCAGAATATTGATCAGGCCACCGGCGACCTGCGCGAGACCCTGGAAACCATTGAGATCCAGAACATCGAACTGGACTTTGCCCGCAAGGAGGCACTGGAAGCCAGCCGGATCAAATCGGAGTTCCTGGCCAACATGTCCCACGAGATCCGGACCCCGCTCAACGGCATCATCGGCTTCACCGAACTGCTGCTGAAGAGCCCCCTGCCCCGGCAACAACGGGATCATCTCAACACCATCCGGAAATCCTCGGAGATCCTGCTGACGATCATCAACGACATCCTCGATTTCTCGAAGATCGAGGCCGGCAAGCTGATCCTGGACCGGGTACCCTTCCAGCTCCGGGACATCATCGAGGAAGTCATGGTAATGCTGGCGCCGGCGGCCCACAGCAAGAACCTGGATCTGGCCCCGCTGGTCTATAACGATGTGCCGGACAACGTCATGGGAGATCCGCTGAGGGTCAAGCAGATCATCACCAACCTGGTGAACAACGCCATCAAGTTCACCCAGACCGGGGAAGTGGTGCTGCGGGCCAGCCTGGAGGACGAAGACCAGGAGAACAACCGGGTGAGCGTGAAGATCAGCATTACCGATTCCGGCGTCGGGCTTTCCCGGGCCCAGCAGCAATCCCTGTTCAATGCCTTCAGCCAGGCCGATGCCTCCACTGCCCGGCAATATGGCGGGACCGGCCTCGGACTGGCCATCTCCAAACGACTGGTGGAGGAAATGGGCGGCCAGATCGGGCTGGAGAGTGAGCTGGGTAAGGGTTCCACCTTCTGGTTTACCCTGAACACCGAACTGTCGGCTACCGGCGAGGCCGTCAATCCCAGGGACGCCCTCAAGGGCGAGAAGATTCTCTACCTGGAACATCAGAAAACCACGGGGCTGGCCGTCGAGCATATGCTCAGGGAATGGGGCATGGTGGTGGATCGCGTTGCCTCCTCCGGCGCCATGCAGGAACAAATCGAGGAAGCCCAGAAAAGCCAGGCCGGCTATGCCGTTGCTATTGTCGGCATCACCCGGAACCTGCTCAACTCCAATCAGTACCGCAACCTGCTGCATAATCTGGAAGTCGAGCGTGATTGCCGGACATTGCTGCTCACGCCTACCCTGGAAACTCATGATCCCGGCCTTTCCGGGCTCGTCAGTGGTCATCTGACCAAGCCGGTGTGCCGCAACGCACTCTATGATGAACTGCTGCTTCTGGTGCACGGCATCAACGCCGGCGGGCGGGCAATCGACAGTTACTCCCTGGGCGCCGGACGGCGAGCCCGGAACAATGTCCCCAGGGTACTCGCGGTGGACGACAACGAGGCCAACCTGAAGCTGGTCATGACCCTGCTCGATGACTGCCAGCTGGAGGCCGAGTCGGCCTGCAACGGCTTCGAAGCCCTGAGTAAAGCCCGGAAAAAGCCCTTCGACCTGGTGTTCATGGACCTGCAGATGCCCGGCATGGATGGCGTCGAAACCACGGCCCGGATCCGCGAACTGGACACCAACACCCACCGGACCCCCATCATCGCCCTGACCGCCCATGCCCTCGCCAATGAACAGGAAGCGCTGGCGAAACAGGGCTTTGACGGTTACATGGCCAAGCCGATCAGCAGTAGTGAGCTGACCGCGATTATCCGGGATTACACAGGGTATGATTGCGGCAATCGCAGCACCCCACCCAATTTTTCCGAAGTCCGGGATACCAGGAAGCCTCTCCGGCCTTCCTCGCGCAGGGTGCAGCAGGATTGTGTCAGTGTGTCAGAGAGTATCCAGCTGGCCGCGGGCAAGGCTGACCTGGCAGAGGAGCTGTTCAGCATGCTGATTGAACAACTGCGGCCGGATATGCAGAAAGTCCGGGATTTCTGGGCAGAGGGCGATATGGACAATCTGCTGGACTGTGTCCACAAACTGCACGGCGCGACCCGCTATTGCGGTGTGCCGGAGTTGAGAGCCGCCGCCAACCAGCTGGAAACCGCCCTCAAGCGCTCGGCCCCGGATACCGGGGCTCACAAGGACCAATTGTTGGAGGCCATGGAGCGGCTGCACGCCTGGAGCGAGCAGACCGACTGGCAACAGCTGTTCCGGCAGGACCAGTACCAGACCGGCACCGCGCCCTGAACCCGGACTTCAGGCGCGACCGCACGCCCGGTCAATAATGGCCTTCATGTCGGCTACGGCTTCCTTGAGACCGGTGAACACGGCCCGGGCGATGATGGCGTGGCCGATATTGAGCTCGTTGATACCGGAGATGGCCGCCACCCGCTCGGTGTTGTGATAGTGAAGACCGTGGCCGGCGTTCACGATCAGCCCCTTCTTGCGGGCATAGGCCACAGCATTGGCAATGATCTGAAAAGCCTTGTCTTCCTCTTCGGCGGTTTTTGCCTCGGCATATTCGCCGGTATGCAACTCTACCACTGGCGCACCACAGCGAACCGCGGCATCGATCTGGACCGGGTCCGGATCAATGAACAGTGAAACCTCGGCACCGATCCGGCCCAGCCGCTCGCACGCCTTGGCGACCCGCGTTTCCTGGCCATCAACGTCGAGTCCACCCTCGGTGGTCAGCTCCTCCCGCTTCTCCGGCACCAGGCAGACACACTCAGGACGCACCTGCTCCGCAAACGCGAGCATGGCGTCGGTGACGGCCATTTCGAGATTCATCTTGGTCTGCAGGACTTCCCTTAGCAACAGAACATCCCGATCCTGGATGTGGCGCCGGTCTTCTCTGGGGTGAATGGTGATACCGTCGGCCCCCGCTTCCTCGGCAAGGATCGCCGCCTGTACCGGATCCGGGTAACGGGTGCCTCGAGCCTGGCGCAGGGTGGCCACGTGATCGATGTTGACGCCAAGCAATACTCTAGGATTCATGGTGTTCTCCCCGAAGGTGACTGAAAAGGCTTCGACTGTTCAATGGGCGGCCCTGCAGCAGGTAATCGACCAGCACCCGCATGACCCGTTTGGCAATCCGGCGGCTGGCGGCAGATTCCAGGTCGCCGGCGGCGACCGCCAGCAGAACCTCACCCGGTAAATCCTGCAAACGTACGCCCTGAAAAGGTTTCGAGACAATGCCCTGTTCCGGATCATAGCAGTAGCGCTGGCCGGCCTCGACCGCTTCACCGGTATCGGTGGTTTGGTCCCAGGCAAAGTCGTAGCCAAGGGCGCCGGCGAAGGTCCGCTCGAACCCGCGCAGCACCGGTTCTATGTCGGAGGTGGCTGAGAGTTCGCTGATGGCATCGATGTAGGCGGCAAACAGAGTGGGATGAGGATCGGCCGCAGGCAGAATGCGTTGCAGCAATTCATTCAGGTACAGTCCGCTGTAAAGCGACGCGGTGCGCCTGAGCTCCGGCCCGGGACGCACCTCAACCTGAGTCAGGGTTTTGAGGTCACCGCGCCCGGTCCAATCCAGCAGCAGCGGCTGGAAAGGTTGAAGCTGGGCCTTCAGCGGGCTTCTGGCACTGTTCGCCCCACGCGCGATGACTGTCATCCGGCCTCGGTTCAGGGTGAAGACATCCACCATGAGGCTGGTTTCCCGCCACGGGCGGCGGTGGATGACATAGGCGGGCTCCTGCTGCTCCGGCCCCCTCATAGACGCCTCAGAAGTCGTTCATGCCCAGGCTTTTGAGTGCCCGGTCACTGTCCGCCCAGCCGCGCTTCACCTTGACCCAAAGCCGGAGCATGATCTTGCTTCCGAACATCCGCTCCATGTCGGTGCGGGCTTCCTGGCCGATGCGACGCATGCGCTCGCCCTTGTCGCCGATGATGATCTTCTTCTGGCCTTCACGCTCCACCAGGATCAGGGCGGAAATGTGCAGGGTCTTGCCCTGATGCTTGAACTCTTCAATCTCCACCGCCACCGAATAGGGCAACTCGGCGCCCAGCTGCCGGGTGATTTTCTCCCGGACAATTTCCGCTGCCATGAACCGCTCGCTGCGATCGGTGATCTGGTCATCCGGGTAGAAATGCACACTCTCCGGCAGGTAGCGGCCAACCGCCTCTTCCAGGGGTTCAAGGTTGGTTTCCCGCAGTGCCGACAGCGGAATGATTTCCGCGAACTCCCGCTTTTTCGACAGCATTTCCAGATGCGGCAACAGGGCGTCCCGGTTTTCCACCTTGTCGACCTTGTTCACGGCCAGGATCACCGGGCACTTCACCCTGGAAAGCTTCTCCAGCACCATTTCATCTGCGGTGGTCCAGGCCAGCTGGTCCACCACGAACACCACTACGTCAACATCAATCAGGGCCGACGAGGCCGCCTTGTTCATGTAACGGTTCAGGGCCCGGGGCTCGTCTTCATGCATGCCCGGTGTGTCCACATAAATGGCCTGGACCGGACCATCGGTCTTGATGCCCAGCACCTGGTGTCGGGTGGTCTGGGGCTTGCGGGAGGTAATGCTCAGTTTCTGTCCCAGGATATGGTTCAGCAGAGTGGACTTGCCGACATTCGGGCGGCCGACAATGGCCACGAATCCGCAACGGCTGTCGGGATTCTCGGGACGGGTAATATCATTCATCAGGAATTCTCCACACCCAGCTCTTTCAGGGCGTTACGGGCTGCCTGCTGCTCGGCCACACGACGACTGCTGCCGGTGCCGGTGGTCTTGCGATCGAGCGATGGCAGGGCGCAGGAAACATGGAAGGTCTGGTTGTGTGCCTCACCGTCGACGGAGATGACGTCATAACGGGGCAGCGGGAACTGTCGCGACTGCAGATACTCCTGCAGCCGGGTCTTGGGATCTTTCTGGGTATCCTGCAGATCCAGGTTTCGCAGGCGCTGCTCGAACCACCGCAGCACCTGGGAACGGCAGGTGTGGAAATCGCTGTCCAGATAGATGGCGCCGATGATGGATTCGACGGCATCGGCGAGGATGGACTCCCGGCGGAATCCGCCGCTCTTGAGTTCACCGGATCCCAGGCGCAGGTATTTCCCCAGCTCGAACTCGCGGCCGATCTCCGCCAGGGTCACGCCCTTGACCATGCGCGCACGCAGCCGGCTCAACTGCCCTTCCCGGGCCTTGTCGAAGTTCAGGAACAGGTACTCGGCAATGACCATATTGACGATGGAATCCCCCAGGAACTCCAGTCGCTCGTTGTTCTGGTTGCCGTAACTGCGGTGCGTGAGCGCCAGCAGCAGCCGCTCGGGAGACTTGAACTGATAGCCGATGCGCCGCTGAAGCTGATCCAGATCCGGTTGTGAACTCACTTGCCCTTCAACTCATACTCATGCTTGAAGTGGATAACTGTATCCACATTACTGAAAAGGTTGTTGCGAACCTCGTAATCCACCTTGATCACGACGAATTCGCCATTCTTCTCGACGGAAATGTGCTTGGGATCGAAACCCCGCACATTGTTGACGCTCAGGCGCTTGTTGATCAGGGTCAGCACCTGCGCCGGCCCCATATTCGAGAGACCCTCCGTGCCATCCAGGCTCTCCAGGGCCTCCTGAATGGTGATGTCATCGATGTAGACCGGTCCCAGCTTGACTACCAGTGTCAGCAGGCTGCCGAAAAACAGCACCATGATCAGAATGGTCAGGACGGATGCGCCGCCCTGACGCCCCATCGTGGAGAGATTGTTTTTCTTCATTATAACTGCACTCCAGATTAGTCTGTGTTATTCGATACCACCGACACGATCAAAGGATGGCAGACTGGTGATCGATTTCCAGTGCATCCAGATCGCAAAGGCCTTGCCCACAACCAGCTCGTCCGGCACCGTGCCCCAGTAGCGACTGTCGTTACTGTTGTCCCGGTTGTCGCCCATGACGAAATAATGACCCTCGGGAACCACCCACTCCCCTTCACCGGAGTTGCCGGCCCGTCCGAGGGTCAGGAAGATATCGTGTTCCACCTCACCGAGGTCTTCCCGCCGCAGCTCCATCGGTGGCAGCCGCGCAACAAACCGGGTATCGACCAGTTCGCCGTTGATGAACAGCTGCTTGTCCTCGTACCGGATTCGGTCTCCCGGCAGTCCGATGACCCGTTTGATGTAGTTGGTCTCGCCATCTTCAGGGTATTTGAACACCATAACATCGCCCCGCTCGGGGTCGCCGACTTCCAGGATCTTGGTGCCGGCCACCGGCAGGCGGATGCCGTAGGCGTATTTGTTGACCAGGATGAAGTCACCGACTTCCAGTGTCGGCAACATCGAGCCCGACGGGATCTGGAAAGGTTCAACGAGGAACGACCGCAGTACCAGAACGATGGCCAGAACCGGGAAGAACGAACGGCTCAGGTCAACCAGGTAAGGCTCTTTCGGTTCTTCCTCAGCGGATACCGGCTCAGGTTCCCGGCCCGTGCCCGGACTGCTGGCCCGGGCCGCCGCAAGCCGCCGTTCACGCAGGAAAAGCTTGTCCGCCAGCCAGATCAGACCCGTCGCAAAGGTCAGTACTACCAGAACCAGGGGAAAATCGATATCCATCCGGGTGCCTTCTGTTATTTGTCGACTTTCAACACGGCAAGAAACGCTTCCTGAGGCACCTCGACATTACCCAGTTGCTTCATACGCTTTTTACCTTCTTTCTGCTTCTGCAGCAGTTTCTTCTTACGGCTGACGTCACCACCGTAACACTTGGCGGTCACGTTCTTGCGCAGAGCCTTGACGGTCACCCGGGCCACCACATGGGTGCCGATAGCAGCCTGGATGGCAATATCAAACATCTGCCGGGGAATCAGCTCTTTCATCTTGTCGATCAGCTGCCGGCCCTTGTAGTGCGCCTGCTCCTTGTGAACGATCAGCGCGAGGGCATCCACACGCTCGCCGTTGATCAGCACATCCAGGCGTACGAGGTTCGCCGGCTGGAAGCGCACAAAATGATAATCCAGGGAGGCAAAACCACGGCTGGCCGACTTGATCCGGTCGAAGAAGTCCATCACCACTTCCGCCATGGGCAACTCGTAGGTGAGCTGCACCTGGGTGGACATGAAGTGCATGTTCTTCTGGATGCCGCGTTTCTCCTCGCACAGGGCGATTACGTTACCTAAATGCTCCTGTGGCACCAGGATATTGGCCTCCACAATGGGTTCACGCATTTCCTCGATGGAGCCAATATCCGGAAGCCTCGAGGGATTGTCCACCGACAGGGTCTCACCCTGCTTGGTCACCACTTCATAGATTACCGTCGGCGCGGTGGTGATCAGATCCAGGTCATACTCGCGCTCGAGCCGCTCCTGGATGATCTCCATGTGCAGCATGCCCAGGAAGCCACAGCGGAAACCGAAACCAAGGGCGTCGGAATTCTCCGGTTCGAAGAACAGGGAGGCATCGTTCAGGGTCAGCTTTTCCAGGGCGTCACGGAAGTCGTCGTAGTCGTCTGCACTGACCGGGAACAGGCCGGCGTAGACCTGCGGCTTGACCTTCTTGAAGCCAGGCAGCATGGGGGTTTCTGCCGCGAACTTCTGGTGCACGATGGTATCGCCCACCGGCGCACCATGGATGTCCTTGATGCCGGCGACCACGAAACCTACGTCACCCGCCTCGAGGATATCGGTATCCTTCGGCTTGGGATTGAAAATACCCACCTTGTCGGCATTCCATGCCTTGCCGGTGGACTTGATCACAATCTTGTCGCCCTTACGCAAAGTACCCTCGGTGACGCGTACCAGGGATACCACGCCCAGATAGTTATCAAACCAGGAATCGATGATCAGGGCCTGCAGGGGCGCGCTACGGTCGCCCTTGGGCGGCGGGATCTTGCGGATCAAATCTTCCAGCACATCCTCCACGCCCACGCCACTCTTGGCACTGCAGCGCACGGCATCGGATGCCTCGATGCCGATAATGTCCTCGATCTCGGCGGCCACCCGGTCCGGCTCGGCCTGGGGCAGGTCCATCTTGTTCAGGACCGGCACCACCTCGAGCCCCTGCTCGATGGCGGTATAACAGTTGGCCACAGACTGGGCTTCAACACCCTGCCCGGCGTCCACCACCAGCAGCGCACCTTCACAGGCGTACAGGGAGCGGGACACCTCGTAGGAGAAATCCACGTGGCCCGGGGTGTCGATGAAATTCAGTTTGTAGGTCTCACCATCCCGGGCCTTGTAGTTGAGCGTGACACTCTGGGCCTTGATGGTGATCCCGCGCTCCCGTTCCAGGTCCATGGAATCCAGGACCTGCTCGGCCATCTCACGGTCCGTCAGGCCGCCACAGATCTGGATGAAACGATCAGCGAGGGTGGATTTACCGTGGTCGATGTGGGCGATGATGGAAAAGTTACGGATTCGGCTCAGTTCAGTCACAGAAAATGAATACTCATAATTAAGACGAAGGATTGAGCCCGGAGGGGCCGCTACCGGGATCCGGGAACGGCGTGATTTTACCGGTTACCGCCGGCCATTGCCATGATCAGGAAATCAGCGGTTTCTCATACTGGCGAATCAGGAAGCCAATCAGGGCATCCTCATCCAGGGGATAACTGAACAGGTTGCCCTGACACTGGGCACAACCGGCGGTTCTCAGGAAACTCAGTTGTTGGAGTGTTTCCACGCCCTCGGCCACCACTGTCAGGTGCAGCTTGCGGGCCAGCGCGATCACGGCGGAAGCAACATCGGTGGCGCTGACGTTGTAGGGAATGTCGCGAATGAAGCGATGGTCAATCTTGATGACATCCAGCGGCAACTGCTGCAACGCGACCAGTGAGCAGGAACCGGTACCGAAATCGTCGAGAATCAGGCAGACCCCCAGGTCATTGAGGGCCACCAGCAGCTCACGGAGCATGCGCGGATCCTCATTCAGCAATTCCGCCGGCATTTCCAGTTCCAGGCGCTCCGGCGAGACCCCGGTTTCGGTGATCACCTGGCGAACCATGTCCAGGAAACCGCTGTCGGTCAACTGCCGCACCGAGAGGTTCACCGCCATTTTCAGGGACTCGAAGCCGGCCCGCTCAAGGGCCTGCACCTCGATACAGGCCTGGCGCAGCGCCTGCTCGCCCAGGCGCACTATCAGCCCGGTTTCCTCGGCAAGGCCGATAAACTGCTGGGCCGAGACCAGGCCTTTCTCGGGATGATGCCATCTCAGGAAGGCTTCAACCCCGATAACCCGCTCGGTGGTCAGGTCCACCTTGGGCTGGTAATGCAGGACAAAACGATCTTCATCCAGCGCGGTCGCCAATTCTTCCTGCTGCAATAGCCGCCGCGCGGCCTGGATATTCATTGCCGGCGTGAAGAACTGGTAGGTGTTCCGGCCGACTTCCTTGGCCCGGTACATCGCCAGGTCCGCGTACTTCATCAGCGTGCCGGAATCCTCGCTGTCCTGGGGCATCATGGTGATACCGATACTGACGGTCACACCCACTTCGTGGTCATTGAGCCGGACCCGCTGGCACAACCGGCGCAGAATGGTATCCGCCACCTTGCCGGCGGCATCCGGGCCACTGATCCTGGACAGCAGCACCACGAACTCGTCACCGCCCAGCCGGGCGACCGAATCTTCCTCCCGGACACACCCTTCCAGCCAATAGGCAACCTGGCGCAGCAGCTCGTCGCCGGCGTCGTGACCCAGGGTATCGTTGATGCGCTTGAAGCCGTCGAGATCCAGGAACATCAGGGCGGCCGAATCTCCGCTGCGGCGACACCGACGCACCACATGGTTGAGACGATCCCGGAACAGCTGGCGATTGGCCAGGCCGGTGAGCGGATCGTAAAACGCCAGCCGGTGCAGTTCCGATTGCGCCGCCTTGAGCTGGGTCAGGTCGCGCAGGCTGAGCACCACCCCGTTGACGCCGGGCACCGACAGCATGGCGGTGTAGGTGCCTTCCATGTCCCGCCATTGGCCGCGGGCATCCCGGATTCGGGCACGGATGACCGGCATTTGCTTGCCCGGAGACTTCACCGATTCGTCAAATCCCCGCTGAAGCTGTGGCCAGTCGTCGCTGTGAACCAGATCTTCGAACCCCAGTTCAGGCACTTTCTCCGGCTCAAATCCGAGGATATCGAGACTGGAGGGGCTGGCATACAGGGGCTGGCCATTGCGATCCATCACCAGGGTGACATTGGCGGCACCCTCGGTAATGGCCCGGTAGCGGCCAGCCGTGATCTGGGCCATCAGGCGGGACCGGACCAGGGCCAGCACAAACAGGAACAGCAACACGCTGATGACCACACCGCTGCCCAGGACGATGGGCGGGCGCGGGTCGGAGGCCAGGTAGTCAAATGCGGGAGTGGAACGGGTCTGCAGCAGCCAGTCACGACCACCATGGGTGATGGTCTGGCTCATCTCGAAACTGAACTCGTCATCCAATGAACCCAGATTCGAGCCGTACATCACCGCGTCCCGGCTGATGATGCCGTTGTCATAGATCCTGACGTCGAGGAAGGGGGCAATCAGCCCGACAATGCCATCGAGCAGGTTGTTCATGCGAAAAGCGCTGAAGACATACCCCGCGAGCATCATGCGCCGCTCGGCGCGATTGTCTGGGATGGTACCGCCCTGGAAGACCGGGTAGTACATCAGGAAGCTGGCCTGGTCTTCGGCCACCTCCTCCTGCACCAGGACCACCTTTGGCGTGACGGTGGGCTGGGCCTCGTCCCGCGCCCGTTCCATGGCCTGCCGATGGCTGGGGTCGCTGAAGGCGTCATAACCGAGCGCACTCAGGTTCTGTTCCGTACCCGGCTCCAGATAAACCATGGGATAGTAGTAGGGACCGGTGCCGAGGGGGGTCACCAGGTAGTCGTGAACACCCTGCGCCCTGACCGAGGCAATATGGTCCGCCATCTGCCGGACACCGATGCGACGGACATAACCGATGCCCTGGATGCCCGGGTAATAACGATTGATATCGACCTTGTCGACGTATTCTCGCCACTGGTCCCGGGAGACGTCACCAGCTACGGCAAACAGCCCGGCACTGCCCGCCAGGACCTGCTCGTAATTCAGCAGACGTTCTTCGATTGCGGTTTTGAGCTGGAGCGACTGGGTCCGAAACCGTGCCTCGGTTCGATCCTCGACCAGACGGATGGACACCTGCCAAAGGACTATCGTTACGGCGACGCCAACTGCAAAGACGAGCCAGGCAACCCAGGCATTGCGGAATTCCAGCAGTCTGCGGAGGGGAAGTTCCTTCTTGTTCATCATCGGTCCGGGTCCGTTCCATGGCCTCTTTATTATCGATTCGCGCGAGTATAGCAAAAGCCCCCGGGCCTGTCGCTTCGACCGGCCCGGGGGCTTTGTGACTGCGTATTACGACTTCAGAATGGCCGGATCAGGGCTTCATCACCAGATACAGTGCCCGGCCCTGACGTACGATCCGCACCGATACGGCCCGACCTTCCGGCAGGGACGACACCACTTCCCGGAAATCGGAAACCGAACGTATCTCCCGACGGTTGATCTCGGTGATCACATCCTTGGGCCGAATCCCGGCTTCGAAGGCAGGCCCGCGACTGATGTCTGTGACAACCACGCCACCCGGAACCCCGAGCGAATCGGCCAGTTCGGCGGGCAGCGGTTCAATGGTCATGCCCAGCGGTGCTGAGGAGGAACCACTGCTCTTGCCGGCCGGCGCCTGGCTCTGGGCCTGGCGATCGCTCGGCAGCTGTCCGATCTCCACATCCAGCATGATTTCCTCGCCCCCGCGCAGGACAGTGAGACTGGCAGTCTCACCGACCGGGGTCCGCCCGACCATTGGCGGCAGATCGGAGGAGAACTGAATTTCCTGACCGTCGTATTCCAATACGATATCACCCGCTTGCAGGCCTGCCTGCTCGGCCGGAGAACCTTCCATGACCTCAGCAATCAGCGCGCCACGGGGCCGCTTCAGGCCAAAGGATTCGGCCAGGTCACGATTGACCTCCTGGATCAGGACACCAAGCCAGCCGCGGGAAACCGTTCCCTTGTCGCGGATCTGCCGGAAAACATTCATGGCATCATCAATGGGGATGGCAAAGGAGACGCCCATGAAGCCACCGGAGCGGGTGTAGATCTGGGAGTTGATACCAACGACTTCGCCGTCCATGTTGAACAGCGGCCCGCCGGAGTTACCCGGGTTGATGGCAACGTCTGTCTGGATGAACGGCACATAGTTTTCACTGGGCAGGGACCGGCCCAGCGCGCTGACAATGCCGGCCGTCACGGTGTAGTCAAACCCGAACGGTGAGCCGATGGCAAACACCCACTCACCGACTTTCAGCTCCCGGGATTCACCAATTTCGACCACGGGCAGATCCTCACCGCCCTCGATCTTCAGCACGGCCATATCCGAGCGCGGATCGGTGCCCACCAGCTTGGCCGGCAACTCGCGGCGGTCATTCAGGCGCACAATGATCTCGTCGGCACCCTCAACCACATGGTTGTTGGTGAGCACGTAGCCGTCACTGGAGACGATAAAGCCCGACCCCATGGAGCGGCGGGGCTGGGCCCCACCCGGCGCACCGCCGAACGGAGACTGCGGACCACGGAAAAAGTGCTGGAAAAATTCCGGCATCTGTTCCAGCTGGCGCTCATCGAAGGGCATGCCCCCGAAACCGGTGTTGCCAGCCTTGGGCTCGGTGGTGGTACTGATATTGACCACCGCACCGGAGTTTTCCTCCACCAGCTCGGTGAAATCCGGCAGATTCTGGGCAGCAATACCCTGACTCCACAATGCCATCACCATGACGGACATCATCAGCAGGGCACTCAGCACCTTGTCGATCCGGAATGCGGGCAAGGCACGGGTGGCCACTGTTATTTCTCTCGGCATGTTGAACCCCCTGTATTAACAACTCATAAGATTAGTTTTGAGGCCCGGAAAAGTGTTTTCAACTTACAAATCGGTAGGATTTATGGACAGGTTCGGACCGTAACCTGATTGCGCCGCAGAAGCTTCGGCTCGTAGCCTCCACGACGGCCTGGCAAGAATCTGGCCAGGAGAAAGCCGCTGGCAAGGCCGGCAGCGGCACCCAGGATGGCGCCCCCATCACTGCCCCCTGACAGATTGTGGCCGGCAATGGTCGCCAGCACCATGGCAGCGAGCGGAACGGCGTAGACCACCATGGACGCCCCCAACAGGGCCTGCTCTTCGATACCAATGGTCACGTCATCGCCAACTCGGGCATCGATGGTATTGGCGACCAGGACCTGGTTGGCCCTACCGCCGGTCACCGACGCCAGCGCTCTCTGACCACAGCCACTGCGGGCAGAACAGCTCTGGCAAGCGCTCGCCCGAATGGTTTGCACCCAGGCATGATCTCCCTTGATCGCGATGACTTTGCCGGTTTCGGTAATCACGAGCCGCTCCCTTCAAGTGCCAGGGCATCCTGCACCTGCACCGACTCGGCAACTCTTCGCGCCGTTTCCGGCGGGACTTCACCCACCACCGTCACCAGAAACTCGCGGTCTCCGGTCTCGAGCTTATGCATGTAAATGGTGGTGGCGCCGATACGGGAAGCGCCCTTGGGCATGTTCAGGCGACCGGTCGGCTCGACAAACACCGAGAACGCCGCCAGACCATCAGAAAATGCCACAACCTGCCCACGACCGGTCCGCGGAGCTGCCGCGGGCGCAAATCCATCCGGGCGCCAACCGAGCTCCCAGCCATTCATCCTGGAAACCGGCGATGCCTCTGCCGCTGCCTGATCGGCCGCGAGACTCCGGGAAATTTCCCGGCCCTCGGTCCGGATTTCGAACGCCTCGTCGGGAATATTGTCGGTAATCTCCAGACTGGTGAACTGGAACTGCTCCATCACCTCTCCGGACGATGCGCGGACATGACTTTTCACCAGCAGGCCGGTTGTTCGTTCCAGCCAGAGCCGGTGACTGTACCGGTATTCGTCCCTTGCTTTAAGGGCAATTTCGACCGCTTCATAACCGGCAACCCGGTCCTCCCCCACCATCTCGGCACGGTACCAACGGCTGATCGGCATCAACTGGCTGGTAAACGCCTCCGCGAAGGGACCGGACGGAATCACCTGATCCAGCCGGATCCGGCCCCGATCCGGCAGTACACAGACGACATTGACACCGCGCCGGACGATTTCACCACTGCCTCCGTCCTGCATCACCAGACGCTCCTCGACCATTCCGTCGCGGTAGCGGTGAGCGATCTGCATGGAATGCACCTGATCGCCACGGGCGTATACGAAAACGCCACGGTAGGACGTCATATTTAGGGCCGGCGCCAGCCGCTCCAGCCATTGGTTCACCTCACCCCTGTCACCGTCGGCCGCCGCCAGACCCGGAACTGCCAGGGCAAGCACCGCCAGCAGCAGAGCCTGAACGGCAGACGTTCTCAAACGTGAGGACAGCCTGTTCATGGGCATTCGCACTCCAAGATATCAGTATCCATTGCCGGCACTGACCACCCGGGCGTAACCGACCGCACCGCGACCCGCCCCGACACTGTTGTGCTGGGCGTGCTCCAGCAGGTACTGACTCATTTGTTCCCACTGTTCTTCATCAAGACCTTGCAGCGCCACTTCGCGAACCGGGGCAGTGACGGCATCCTGATCAGGGACTGATTGTGCAGCCACTTCCGGTGCACCGGCTGCCGCAGAACCTCCCCTCGAATCCCAGCCAGCACCGGCGCCAAAACCCACAACCAGGGCTACCGCAACCATTGCGACTGCCGGCCAGCGCCAGCGTGCAGCCGGAGAAATACCTTTTGCCGACGTCCGCTGACTGGCGCTCCCCGAGCGGCCATCGAGTGCCGCCCGAACATGGGCACTGACATCCACGCCCTCCGCCGGCGTATGGCCACCGTGCATCAGATCCCGGACCTGCTGCCAGCGCTGCCACTGGTCGCGTACCCGGACCTGGTCATGATGGGACAACAGCCGGCGCACCGAGAGCTCATCCGCTTCGTCATCCATCATGGCCGACAGGGTTTCTCTGAGACGATCATCCATTGGATGCTACCTCAAGTTGTCTCTGTATGATTGAGCAAGGGACCAAGGTGCCGATCCACGGCATCCCGGGCCCGGAAAATACGGGAACGCACGGTTCCAATCGGGCACTCCAGAATTTTGGCGATGTCTTCGTAACTGAGACCATCGTACTCGCGCAACAAGAAAGCCGAGCGCAGCTCTTCCGGCAGTTCAGCGATAGCCCGGGACAACTCCTCCTGCAACTGCTCCCGCTGCAACAACCGTTCCGGAGAAGCGGGATCCCTGAGCCGGATACCGTCATCAAAATTTTCGGCATCGGAGACATCGGCACTGGCCTGCGGGCGCCGGCCCCGGGACTCCAGAAAGTTCTTGGCGGTGTTGACCGCGATCCGGTAGAGCCAGGTGTAAAACGCGCTGTCCCCGCGAAACCGGTCGATGGCGCGATAGGCCTTGACGAAGGTTTCCTGGGTCAGGTCCATCACTTCCTGGGAATCGTAGACATAACGGCTGATGATTGAGGCCACGCGCGTCTGGTATTTGACCACCAGCAGGTCGAAAGCCGCCCGATCGCCGTTGCGGACCTTGCGCACGAGCTGGAGGTCCGTCTGGCTGTCGGAATGCTCACCCTGTGTCTGATTCTGTTCAGGCGTCATGGACGGTTTGCCGGTTTTCCCTGATGTTGCGGCCAGCTGTTCGGCCGTTGCGAGATTTGTTTGAGTCATTACTGCTGTCCGGCGTCCGTTTTTGTCCATTTTGGGCGCACGCTCCACAGGGGCGCGCCGTCAGGCCAAATAGACAGCAGGCGTAAAGTTTAGTTCAATACACGTCCACATTATGGCCCGCGATATCGATCCAATGCCACAGTCCTACGAATACGATGTTCTCATAATCGGCAGTGGAGCTGCCGGTCTTACTGTCGCCCTGAACCTGCCGGAGCACCTCAGCATCGGAGTCATCAGCAAGGCTGACATCAGCAGTGGCGCCACACTGTGGGCCCAGGGCGGCATTGCAGCGGTGCTTGATGACAAGGATTCGGTAGAGAACCATATCCAGGACACCCTGGCGGCGGGCGGCGGTCTCTGCCACGAGGACGCTGTGCGCTTCACTGTGGAGAACAGCAAGGACAGCATCGACTGGCTGATTGAATCCGGGGTGGATTTTACCCGGGAGGATGACAGCGAGCACTACCACCTGACCCGCGAGGGCGGGCACAGTCACCGGCGAATCATCCATGCCGCCGATGCCACCGGCCACGCCGTGTCCACCACTCTGACCTCCCAGGCGCAGGCGCGACCCAACATTCATCTGATGTCGAACCGGGTGGCGGTGGACCTGATCACCAACCGGAAACTGTCGCTACCGGGCAATCGCTGCGTGGGGGCCTACATCCTCAACCTGGAAGACAATCATGTGGAACTCTTCCGCGCCCGGTTCACCGTCATCGCCACCGGGGGTGCTTCCAAGGCATACCGCTACACCACCAATCCCGATGGCGCCTCGGGGGATGGTATTGCCATGGCCTGGCGGGCGGGGTGCCGCGTCGCCAACATGGAATTCAACCAGTTCCACCCAACCTGCCTTTACCATCCGCACGCCAAATCGTTCCTGATCACCGAGGCGGTTCGCGGCGAGGGTGGATTGCTGAAGCTGCCGGATGGCACCCGCTTCATGGACCGGTTTGACGAACGGGCCGAACTGGCGCCCCGGGACATTGTTGCCCGGGCCATCGACCACGAGATGAAGCGCCTGGGTGTGGACCACGTGTACCTGGACATCAGCCACAAGCCGGCGGACTTCATCAAACACCACTTCCCGACCATCTACGAGAAGTGCGTGGGCTTTGGCATCGACATCACCAAAGAACCGATACCGGTGGTTCCTGCCGCCCACTACACCTGCGGCGGCATCATCAGTGACGAACGGGCCCGCACCGACATCAACCAGCTGTACGCGGTCGGTGAAGCCGCCTTTACCGGCCTGCATGGTGCCAACCGTATGGCCAGCAATTCCCTGCTGGAGTGCCTGGTCTATGGCCGGGCCGCAGCCGCCGACATTGCCCGCCGGGAATCGGATATCCCGGCGCCCCCGGAAGCCCCGGAGTGGGATGAGAGCCAGGTCCGGGACTCCGACGAGGACGTTGTCATTTCCCACAACTGGGACGAACTGCGCCACTTCATGTGGGACTATGTCGGCATTGTGAGAACCACCAAGCGACTCCAGCGTGCCAAGCACCGGGTCGATCTTCTGGACCGGGAAATCAGCGAGTTCTACAGCAACTACCGGGTTTCCAATGACCTGCTGGAGCTGCGCAACCTGGTCACGGTGGCGGACCTGATCATCTGTTCGGCACTGCAGCGCCGGGAAAGCAGGGGGCTGCACTACACCCTTGACTACCCGGGACTGCTCAACGAAGCCCGCGATACGGTACTGGTTCCGACTACCTACCGGACCCAGGCCCCCTGATCCTTCAACTTCTCTGGAAAACTGGCGATATCATTATGTCCAATACCCCCAACGTGCCCGACAACCCCGAGTTCAAGCGCCTCTGGTGGCACAGCCGCCGCGGTATGCTGGAGCTTGATGTACTCCTGGTGCCCTTCGTGGAAGAGGTTTACCGCAACCTTGAGCCCGAGGACCAGGCCCGCTACCAGAAACTGCTGAGCTGCGAGGACACCGATATGTTCGAGTGGTTCATGCAGCGCAGCCGGCCCGAAGACCCGGATCTCCAGCGCATCGTCGACATGATCCTGAACCGTGTCCAGCCGGATTGATCTCCGGCTGACCCCCTCTGTCAGTGCCGGCCTGATTGCGACCCTGCCCTGGCTGGCACTGCTGGCCTTCGTGCTGACCGCAGCCACCGAAAGCCGGCCCTGGATGCTATTCTTCATCCCCGTGGCCGGCGCCGGTGCGCTCCTGCACTTTCGCCGCTTTGGCCTGCTACGCGGCAAACGCTCGGTTACCGGGCTGGCGCTGGAAGACGGTCAGCTGCAGGCAAGAGTTACCGGGCGGGAGGCCATTCCGGTCCAGCCCTGTCGCAGCAGTCGGCTCGGCCCGATGCTGACGCTCTTGAAACTTCGCCCGACAGGCTCCAGATTAGAGGCGTACTATCTGATTCTCCTGGCCCCTGAGCCATTGCCTGGTGGCAACGTCTGCCCGGACCAGTTCCGCAGGTTGCGCCAGTGGCTGCGCCTGGGCCAGTCGCAGTCGTCCAACTGATTCACCACCCGGAGTTTCCATGACCGACACGGATACTGCTGCCCCCACGCAACCAGAAACCGCCAGCCTGCCGCTACCCGACCGGGGCTATGCCAGGCTCTCCGACCGGATCCTGGTGGGGGTTTCCGGCCCCGGAACCGACAAGTTTCTCCAGGGCCAGTTCAGCCAGCACCTCGAGGAAGTCACCGGTGATCGCGCCCTTCGCGCAGCCGCCAGCAGCCCGAAGGGCAGGGCCTACTGTCTGACGCGACTGGCGCGGGACGGGGACAGCGTTGTTCTGGATCTCCCGAAGGCACTGGCGGACCAGACGCTGACCCAGCTACGGAAATACCTGATGCTGTTTCGGGGCACGACCATGGAGACCCTGGATCAGGGTGTAATCTGGGGCATCCTCGGGCAGGACACGGCACGTGCAGCCGCTGGCGGGGATGTTTCCGGGCTCCAGGCTGCGGGTGACGTTCTCGGGATCAAGTCGGGACTCCTGATCCGCGTTGAATCCGACGAACGTGGTCTCGAACGCTACGAACTCTGGCAGACCTCCGGTGAATCCCCGGATTTCGCGGGCGCCCCGGAGCTGTCACTGGCCGACTGGCACGCAACCGAGATCGCCGCCGGTGTTCCCGCCCTCGATGAGGCAAGCCGGGAAGCGTTTGTGCCGCAGATGCTCAACCTACAGCACCTGGGCGGCATCCATTTCAAGAAGGGCTGCTATACCGGTCAGGAGGTTATTGCGCGCATGCACTTCCTCGGGCAGCTGAAGAAAAGCCTGTTCCGGTTCCGCAGTGCCGGCGATGTCACACCCGGCGCGGATATAAAAATGGACGGCCGAAGCGTCGGGACGGTGGTGAACCGTGTGCGGTTCAACGATGGCTCGGTGGAATTGCTGGCGGTGGTTCGCCACGATGCCGCGGATCAGCCGCTGACGGCAGAGGGCAACAACCTGACTGTCCTGCCCCTGCCCTATGCCGTGCCGGAGCGTGAGCAAGGGGATGATCAGGAGCCTTCAGCAGGCTGATACCGGTTTCCGATAGCGGGCAATCAGCTCCTCTTTGGCGGGCAGCGACCAGTCGATGGGCGGCTGCCCGTTGCCCTCGAGCCATTCGTTGGCTCGGGAGAAGTGTTTGCAGCCGAAAAAGCCCCGGTAGGCACTGAGGGGCGACGGATGCGGGCCCTCCAGCACCAGGTGCCGGTTACGATCGATATGCTGGCCCTTTTTCCGGGCGTAACTGCCCCAGAGCAGGAATACCACGCCGTCGCGTTCCCGGTTGACGGTTTCAATCACTTTGTCGGTAAAGGTTTCCCAACCCTTGCCCTGATGGGCGCCGGCCTGTCCCTGCAATACCGTCAGAACGCTGTTCAGCAACAACACCCTGCGCTCGGCCCACGGCTGGAGGCAGCCATGATCCGGCGGCTCGATCCCCAGATCATCCCGGATTTCCTTGAAGATATTGACCAGGGAGGGTGGAACCGGAACCTCCGGACGCACCGAGAAACACAGGCCATGGGCCTGACCGGGGCCGTGGTAAGGGTCCTGTCCGAGGATCACTACTTCCACTTTGTCGAGCGGCGTGCTGTTGAGGGCATTGAAGCAATGGGAGCTGGGTGGGTAGATCACCTTGCCGGCCTGCTCTTCCGCCGCCAGAAACTCCGCCAGCTGCTGCATGTAGGGCTGGCTGAATTCGCCGGCGAGGTGGTGGTCCCAGCCACGTCCGGGTTTGAGCTGGCTGGCCAGGGTTTGGGCGGGGTGCATGGCCGACTCCTGGGTGATCGCTGGGTTGGTTAAAGTTGGGGTCAGATGAAAACGTTCATCAGACCCCGGAGTTGTGAAAATGGGGTCAGATGAAAGCTTTCATCTGACCCCGTCTTCGGGACCTTCCCCGGGTTTGACCGGTTATTCCTCGTCTTCCGCCTGATGGTGCTCGACCTTGTGCTCCGGGCGCATGTGCGGGAACAGGATGACGTCGCGGATGGACGGCGAATCGGTCAGCAGCATGGCCAGACGGTCGATACCGATACCCTCACCGGCAGTGGGGGGCAGGCCGTACTCCAGGGCCATGACGTAGTCCTCGTCATAGAACATGGCCTCGTCATCCCCGGCGTCCTTTTCCGCCACCTGGGCGTGGAAACGTTCGGCCTGGTCTTCCGCGTCATTAAGCTCCGAGAAGCCGTTAGCCAGCTCGCGACCACCCACGAAGAACTCGAAACGCTCGGTGACGAACGGATCACTGTCCTTGCAACGGGCCAGCGGCGAGACTTCCTTCGGGTAGTCGGTGATGAACGTCGGCTGCACCAGCAGGTGCTCGGCGGTTGCCTCGAAGATCTCCACCAGCACCTTGCCGAGGCCCCAGGTATCCTTGAGCTGGATACCCAGCCCATCCGCCACCCGGCGGGCACTGGCTTCATCGCCCAGCTGACCCGCCTGAATGTCCGGGTTGTGCTCCAGAATCGCCTCGACCACGGTCATACGCTTGAACGGCATGCCGAAATCGTACTCCACGGTCTCGGTTTCGCCGTTGGCCAGCTCGCGGGTGTTGACCACCGTGGTGGTGCCCAGCACTTCCCTGGTAATCTGCCGGAGCATGTCCTCGGTCAGATCCATCAGATCGTTGTAATCCGCATACGCCTGGTAGAACTCCACCATGGTGAACTCGGGGTTGTGCCGGGTGGAGAGTCCTTCGTTACGGAAGTTGCGGTTGATCTCGAACACCCGTTCGAAGCCGCCAACCACCAGCCGCTTGAGGAAGAGTTCCGGCGCGATGCGCATGTACATGTCGATGCCCAGGGCATTGTGATGCGTCACGAACGGACGGGCCGTGGCGCCACCGGGAATCACCTGCAGCATCGGGGTTTCCACTTCCATGAAACCACGGGCATTGAAGTAGTTGCGCATGCTGTTGATCAACCGCGTGCGGATCTGGAAGGTCTTGCGAGTTTCCTCGTTGACCATCAGGTCCACATAGCGATGCCGGTAGCGGGCCTCCATGTCGGTCAGGCCCTTGTGCTTCTCTGGCAGCGGCCGCAGGGATTTGGTCAGCAGCACGTATTCGTCCATGGTGACGTAAAGATCACCTTTGCCAGACTTCGAGAGGGTGCCCCGGACGCCAATGATATCCCCCAGATCCCAGTGCTTGGTCTCCTTCTGGACATCCTTGGTGGCGTAGACCTGGATGCGACCGGTCATGTCCTGCACCACCTTGAACGCCTTGCGGTCCAGCATCATGCGGCCAGCGATGGCCACCTTGATATCAAGCTGCTCCAGCTCCTCCTTGCTCCTGTCACCATATTTCTCCTGCAGTTCGGCAGCGGTGGCATCGCGACGGAAGTCATTGGGGAACGGATGGCCGTGGCGGCGCATGTCAGCCAGTTTGGCGCGGCGCTCGGCAATCAGCTTGTTGTCCTCGTGCTGTGCGGCGTGTTGGGTGTGTTCAGTCATGTTGGCTCACTAGGATTCGGATTGTCCGGTTTAGTCGGGTTGGACGAGAATGGCGCCGGTTACAGCGCCATCTTCAGGCTGGCTTCAATGAACTTGTCGATATCGCCGTCCAGAACCGCCTGGGTGTTGCTGGTTTCCACTTTGGTGCGCAGGTCCTTGATCCGGCTGTCATCGAGGACATAGGAGCGGATCTGGCTGCCCCAGCCGATATCGGCCTTGGCATCCTCCGCCTTCTGCTTCTCGGCGTTGCGTAGCTGCATCTCACGCTCGAAGAGCTTGGCCTTCAACTGCTTCATGGCCTGGTCTTTGTTCTGGTGCTGGCTTCGGCCAGCCTGACAGGCCACCACGATACCGGTCGGGTTGTGGGTAAGTCGCACGGCGGACTCGGTTCGGTTGACGTGCTGACCACCGGCACCGGAGGCACGGTAGACGTCCACCCGCAGATCGGCCGGGTTGATCTCGATCTCGAAACTGTCATCCACTTCCGGCGAGACAAACACGGAAGAGAACGAGGTGTGGCGACGGTTACCGGAATCGAACGGGGACTTGCGCACCAGGCGGTGCACGCCGGTTTCGGTGCGCAGCCAGCCGTAGGCATAGTCGCCCTGGATGTGGACGGTGGCACTTTTGATGCCGGCCACGTCCCCTTCCTGCAGTTCGACAATCTCCGCCTTGAAACCACGGCGCTCGGCCCAGCGCAGATACATGCGCAACAGCATGTTGGCCCAGTCCTGGGCTTCGGTACCACCGGAGCCGGCCTGGATGTCCAGGTAGGCGTTGTTGGCGTCCATCTCGCCGGAGAACATGCGGCGGAATTCCAGCTTCTGCAGTTCACCATCAAGCGCGTCCAGATCAGACTGGATCTCGTCAACAGTGCCTTCGTCGTCTTCCTCGACCGCCATCTCCAGCAGGCTTTCAGCATCGCTGAGGCCGGTGGAGAGGTTGTCGATGGTGTGGACGATCAGCTCCAGGTCCGACCGTTCCTTACCCAGACCCTGGGCCCGCTCAGGGTCGTCCCAGACGCTGGGTTGTTCGAGTTCCCGCTCTACTTCGACCAGACGTTCACTACGCTGATCATAGTCAAAGATACCCCCTCAGCGCTTCAGTGCGCTCGCGAAGCTCTTTGATCTTCGTCACTATGGGATTGATTTCCATGAAACCCTTTCTCGCTTTGGCAAATGGGGTGTAAAACAGAGGCGGAATTCTACCGGAATTCCGCGCTTAAATCAGCCGTACCACGGAATTGCGATGGTAAATCCGGGGTCTGACCCCGCATGGGGTCAGACCCCATTTTCACCTATAAGGCTTCGATGTAATCCACCAGCAACTGCAGATTCGTCCTCCCCCGAAAGGTATTGGCATCCGGCTTGTACACCAGTCTTGCCCCCGAGCGGGTGTAATCCGGCACTTCCGGCCCGGTATTGAAGGCAATGCCGTCGATGATTCCGCCGCCGTCCGCCGGTTGCAGCACCAGTTTCAGATGGTTTTCCCCGACAATGCGCTGGCTTACCACCTGGAATTCACCATCAAACACCGGCTCCGGGAAATGCTGCCCCCAGGGGCCGGCCCGCTTCAGCAAGTAAGCGGTATCCAGGTTCAGCTCATCGGCGCCCAGCGGGCCATCGGTGATAATGGCCGCCTCCAGGTCCTCCGGAGTAAGCGCATCCCGCACCGCCGTGTCGAACGCGTCGCTGAAGGCATCCAGGTCTTCTTTGGCGATGGTCATGCCGGCGGCCATGGCGTGGCCCCCGTATTTTTTCAGCAGCCCGGGATGGCGGGCGTCCACCACGGCCAGGGCATCACGGATGTGCAGGCCCGGAATCGAGCGAGCCGACCCCTTGATGTGCTCGCCATCGTCATCCGGTGCAAAGGCAATGGTGGGCCGATGGGTCTGCTCACGGATTCGCGCAGCGAGGATACCGATCACGCCCTGGTGCCAGTCGGGATCGAACAGGGCCAACCCCCAGGGCAGACCATCGGTATCCAGGGACATGGACGCCAGCAGCTCCTGGGCCTGGCTCTTCATGTCCCGCTCGATGGTGCGGCGCTCCCGGTTGAAGGTATCCAGCTCCCGGGCCAGGCGCCGGGCTTCATCCGGATTGTCCGCCAGCAGACAGGCAATACCCACGCTCATATCGTCCAGGCGACCGGCGGCATTGAGACGCGGCCCGACGACAAAACCGAGATCGGTGGAACTGATGTGGGCATGGTCGCGACCGGCCACTTCCAGCAGTGCCAGTATGCCCGGCCTCGCCTCACCCTGCCGGATCCGGCGCAGCCCCTGCTCCACGAAAATGCGATTGTTGTGATCCAGCGGCACCACGTCCGCCACCGTGCCCAGGGCTACCAGATCGAGCAGACAGCCGAGGTTCGGCTCCGGCTGAGGCAGCCTGCCAATCTCCCGCAGGTGCTTACGCAGGGCGGTGAGCACGTAGAACATCACACCTACCCCGGCGGCGTTCTTGCTCAGGAACGGGCAGCCCGGCTGATTGGGATTGACGATGGCATCGGCATCCGGCAGCACCTCGCCGGCCAGGTGGTGATCGGTGACCACGACCCGGATACCCATATCCCTTGCCACCCTGACGCCCTCGATAGCCGAGATACCGTTGTCGACGGTCACCAGCAGATCCGGCAATTCGCCCTCTTCTTTCAGACGCTCAATGATGCCGGGGGTCAGGCCGTAACCATCCGCGAACCGGCTGGGCACCCGGAAATCGATATTTCCCAGCCCCAACATGGACAAACCGAGCATGGCCACGGCAGTACTGGTGGCACCATCCGCATCGAAATCCCCCAGTACCAGCACCCTCTGCTGCCGGTCGATGGCCTCGGCCAGCAGCTCCACGGCACGGTCGATGCCACGCAACTGCAGCGGTGACGCCAGGTGCTTCAGGGTATAACTGAGCTGCTCATCGGAGGTGACGCCACGGGCCGCATAGAGGCGGCGCAGCAGGGGAGGCAGGTTTTGCCCCCAGGCCGGCACATTATCCGGCCGGGGGCGACGCAGAATCTTTTTCGGTGTCATACCGGATCAGGCGTTTTTCCAGTGCTGGGCAATGAATGCCTGGACACCGGCCACATCGTTGTCGAGTACCGTGTAGCGCTCTTCCCGCTCGAACAGGTCAGCCATGTGGGCCGGCAGCTCGGGCTTCACGCTGAGACCGGATTCGGCAATCGCATCCGGGAACTTGGCCGGATGCGCGGTACCGAGGGTAATCATCGGCACGGCGGGATCACGGCGGCAGGTGCGTGCGGCACGGACACCGATGGCCGTGTGCGGATCGAGCAGGTATTCATTGCGCTCATAGATCTCGCGGATGGTGTCACAGGTGGTCTTGTCGTCCACCGCGTCGCTGTCGAACAGCTTGCGGGCGTGACGCCAGCGGTAGTCTTCAATGCTGACCGGACCCTTGGCGGCATTCTCCAGCAGCTCCTTAACCGCCGCACCATCGCGACCATGCAGATCAAACAGCAGGCGCTCGAAGTTGCTGGACACCATGATGTCCATGCTCGGTGACAGGGTATGTTCGAGCTTGTGCTGTTCATACTTGTTGCCGCTCATGAAGCGATGCAGGATGTCGTTGCGGTTGGTGGCAATCACCAGCTGGGAGATGGGCAGGCCCATCTTCTTCGCCAGGTAACCGGCGAAGATATCGCCGAAATTGCCGGTGGGCACCGAGAACGCCATGCTGCGATCCGGGCCACCCAGGGCCAGGGACGCCTGGAAGTAATACACGATCTGGGCCATGATCCGCGCCCAGTTGATGGAGTTCACCGCCGCCAGCTGGGTCTTGCCACCCAGGAAAGACTGGTCGCCGAAACTCTCCTTCACCATGCGCTGGCAATCGTCGAAATTACCCTTCACCGCGATGTTGTGGATGTTGTCACCTTGCACCGTGGTCATCTGCCGGCGCTGCACCTCGGAAACCCGCTGGTGCGGATGCAGGATGAAGATATCCACGTGTTCGCAACGGCGGCAGCCTTCGATGGCGGCTGAACCGGTATCACCGGACGTGGCCCCCATGATGACCACGTGCTGGTTGCGCTTCTCGAGCACATAGTCGAGCAGGCGGCCCAGCAGTTGCAGGGCGAAATCCTTGAACGCCAGGGTCGGCCCCCGGAACAGTTCCAGCACCCATTCGTTGGTATCCAGCTGGACCAGCGGCGCCACCGCCTGATGGGTAAAACCGGCGTAGGTTTCGTCCAGCATCTTGCGGAAATCATCCGCCGGGATGGCATCGTCCACGAACGGGTGCATGACGTTGAACGCCAGCTCGCTGTAGGACAGCCCACGCCAGCTGCGGATCTCTTCCAGGCTGAAATGCGGAAGCGATTCCGGAACGTAGAGGCCGCCATCGCTGGCCAGGCCGGTCAGAAGGACGTCTTCAAAGCCCAGGGCGGGAGCTTCGCCCCGTGTACTGATGTATCTCACTTTCGTACCTGTCAGTTGAAGTTTTCGGCGCGGATGCGGACCACTTTGCCATCGATATCCGACAGCGCTTCCATCTCCTCGATCGCCAGGTTCATCTGGCGCTCCTGGACGGTGTGGGTCAGAATGATCACCGGAATCCGGCCGTCCTTGAACTCCGACTCCTTCTGCATGATGGACTCGATGTTAATGCCATGCTCACTCAGGATGGAGGCAATCTTGGCCAGCACGCCCGGATGGTCGAAGGCCTGGATGCGCAGGTAATAGGCGGACTGGATGTCCTCCATCGGCAGGACACCCAGGTCCTCCATAGCCTCCGGATGGAAGCCGAGGTACGGCACCCGGAGGGCACTCTCGATGGATACGGCACGAGCCACATCGACAATATCGGCGATCACGGCGGACGCGGTTGCCTCATCACCGGCGCCCGGGCCGTAGTACATGGTCTGGCCGACGGCATCGCCATCCACCAGAACCGCATTGAGAACACCATCAACCTGGGCAATCAGGTGACTGCGGGGAACCAGGGTGGGATGGACCCGCAGCTCGATTCCATCCTCCCGGCGACGGGCAATACCCAGGTGCTTGACCCGGTATCCCAGCAACTCGGCGTGGGCAATATCGTAAGGGGTGATGGAGGAGATCCCCTCGGTGTAGGCTTTTTCGAACTGCAGGGGTACGCCAAACCCGGAGGAGGCCAGGATCGTCAGCTTGTGGGCGGCATCGATGCCCTCGACGTCAAAGGTCGGATCGGCTTCGGCATAGCCCAGGTCCTGGGCTTCCTTGAGCACCTCCCCGAATTCCCGGCCGGCACGCATCTCGGTCAGGATATAGTTACCGGTTCCGTTGATGATGCCTGCGATCCAGTCGATCCTGTTCGCGGCCATACCTTCCCGGACCGCCTTGATCACCGGAATACCGCCAGCCACACCGGCTTCGTAGGCAACCACGACACCGGCCTTTTCCGCCGCTTCGAAGATTTCGTTACCGTGTACGGCAATCAGGGCCTTGTTGGCCGTCACCACATGCTTGCCGTTACGGATGGCTGCGAGCACCAGCTCCTTGGCGGTGTCATAGCCACCGATCAACTCGACCACGATATCCACCGCCGGGTCATTCACGACGTCGAAAATGTCGGTGGTGAAGGGTACATCCCCCAGAGCCAGGTCGTCGCGACTTCGACGGCTGGCCACCCGGGTAATTCGGATGTTGCAACCGGCACGACCCGCAATAAGCGCGGCGTTACGGGTCAAAACATTGAATGTACCGCCGCCAACGGTTCCCAGTCCGCAGATTCCGACACTGACGTCTTTCAAACTCTCACCTCTGATCCCGAAGGGGTGCTGATGGATTGCAATGAAGTGGCATAGTATACCGATTCAGGGGCGGCTGAATAAGCCCTGAATCGGTCAGGTGGTATGCAAAAAACAGGGCCGGACCTGATGCCCGGCCCGATAACTTACAGGAGGCCGAGACCCTTGGCCAGGTTGTCCGCCGGCACGTAGCCGCGAACCATATTGCCGTCTTCCAGCAGAATGGCCGGCGTACCGGTCACCCCGACACGGCCACCAAGGCGGTATTGCTCCAGCACAGGGTTGTCACAGCTGGCAGATTCTACCGACTTGCCGGACTTGGCGGCGTCCATGGCCGCCTGCTGGTCGTCGGCGCACCACACTGAAACGTACTTTTTGAAGGACGGTGTGCCCGGGCCAGAGCGCGGGAAGGCATAGTAATTGACGGTAATGCCGTAATCGTTGAGCTGGGGCACCTCGTCGTGCAGCTTGCGGCAGTACGGGCAATCGATGTCGGTGAACACATTGATCACCGCCTTCTCCTCACCGCTTGCCGGGAACGTGATCAGCCCCTCCGAGCCGTATTCCTCCATCGCCGTCAGGCGTTGCCCGGCCCTGCCCTGTTCGGTCACATTGGCAATACCGTTATTGGTGATCTTGAGCAGATCGCCGGTCAGCAGGTACTGACCATCCGCAGTAGTGTAGATGGTCTCGCCGTTGTTGCTCTGCACTTCGTACAGGCCTTCGGCCTCGGATTCGCGAACCGAGGAAACCTTCAGGCCGGGTACGGCTGTGGCCAGGCGCTCAGCAATGCGGTCCTCGACCTCACCCGCTGCTGCGGTTGCAACGAACAGACTCACGACCAGCCCGGCCGCAACTCCCAGTGGCTTGACATTCTTGGTGACGAACATAAATGATTCCAGTCTGATAGCGTTGGGCCCGCACGGCATGGACGGACCGGGTTGACCCTCATTGCGACAAAGGACCGGCGCAAAAGTTCAGCGAGGATAACACATAGCGGGTAATCGCCAAGGCTCAGCCCCGGGGATGATGTTCCCGGTGCATGGCGTGCAGACGCTGACGCGCAACATGGGTGTAGATCTGGGTCGTGGACAGGTCCGAATGCCCCAGCAGCATCTGCACCACCCGGAGATCCGCTCCATGGTTCAGCAGATGCGTCGCAAAGGCATGGCGCAGGGTGTGGGGTGACAGGTGCTTGTGGATACCGGCCCGGATTGCATAGTGACGGACCCGGTGCCAGAAGGTCTGCCGGGTCATGGCCGCCGCCCGGTTACCCGGAAACAGGGCGTCACAGGGCCGCCCCTTGAGCAGTTCGGCACGACCTTCCCTCATGTACCGGAGCAGCCAGTCCACCGCCTCTTCCCCCAGGGGCACGAGCCGTTCCTTGTCGCCCTTGCCGGTGATCCGGATCACGCCCTGACGGACATTGACCTGGTCGACCCGCAATCCGGTCAGCTCCGACACCCGCAGGCCGCACCCGTACAGGATCTCGAGCATAGCCTTGTCACGGAGCTCCAGCGGAATGGAAATATCCGGCGCCGACAGCAGGGCCTCGACCTCTTCTTCGGTCAGAGAGTCAGGCAGCCGGCGCGGAAGCCTGGGGCTGTCGATCCGCAAGGTCGGATCCTCGGCGATAACCCCCTCCCGCATCAGGAAACGGTAGAAGCGTCGCACCCCGGACAGGCGACGCGCTGCAGTGGAGGTCTTGACCCCCTCGGCCAGGCCCCGGGCCATCCAGGCCAGCAGATCCGTGCGCCTGGCGGCGGTGAGCATCGGGGTGCCCGGCTGCTGCTCCAGCCATTGCGCCAGGCGCGCAAGGTCCCCCCGATAGGCTTCACGGGTTTTCTCTCCCAGGCCATCTTCCAGCCAGAGGGCGTCGGTAAACCGACGTATGATAGCGTCGTCGTCAGGTCTCACGGTACCGGTTCCCGGGCACAAAAAAGGCAGCCCCTCGAGGCTGCCTTTTTAACTGGTCCTTTGACGATTCGTCAATCAGCCCAGCTTTTCCTTGATGCGAGCTGCCTTACCAGACAGGTCACGCAGGTAGTACAGCTTGGCCTGACGTACGTCACCACGACGCTTCACGCTGATGCTGTCGATCAGCTTGGAGTAGGTCTGGAAAGTACGCTCTACACCAACACCGTAGGAAATCTTGCGCACGGTGAAGGAGGAGTTCATGCCACGGTTGCGCTTGCCGATAACCACGCCTTCGAACGCCTGCAGACGCTCACGGTTACCCTCGGTTACGCGAACCTGAACGACCACGGTATCACCCGGCGCGAACGCAGGGATTTCCTTGGTCATCTGTTCTGCTTCAATTTGACTGATGATGTTGTTCTTGCCGCTCATCGTAATGCTCCTGATACCCAATCTCTCAATGCCCTGATCACTCAGAGACACCCGGTTCATTCAAAATTTCTTCCAGCAGCTCACGCTCTTCGTCCGTAAGCACCCGCTTTTCCAGCAGGTCGGGGCGTCGCTCCCGGGTTCGCCTTAACGACTCTTTGAGCCGCCAACGCCGGATCTGCTCGTGGTGACCGCCCAAAAGAACTTCCGGCACCGCCTGACCTTCGTAAACTTCGGGCCGGGTGTAGTGCGGACAATCCAGCAATCCATCGGCAAAGGAATCCTGCTCTGCCGACTGCGCATGACCCAGCGCTCCGGGGATGAGGCGTGTCACCGCATCAACAACGACCATGGCCGCCAGTTCGCCACCGGAAAGAACAAAATCACCCAGTGACACTTCCCGATCGACTTCCGTCGAGATCAGGCGTTCATCAACACCCTCGTAGCGCCCCGAAACCAGGATCAGTTGCTGCTCCTCCGCAAGGGATTCAACAACAGACTGAGTCAGGGTTTCTCCCTGGGGCGACAGGTAAACCACACAGGCTTTACCAGGTGCCGCCTCCCGAGCCGCATGAATGGCATCCCGCAGGGGCTGTATTTTCATCAGCATACCGGGACCGCCACCGTATGGCCGGTCGTCTACCGTGCGGTGACGATCATGGGTAAATTCCCGGGGGTTCCAGCTCTCGAAGGTCAGCAGACCTTCCCGAACCGCCCTTCCGGTTATCCCGCAATCAGTAACCGCACGAAACATTTCCGGGAACAGACTGACAGCGCCAATCCACACCCGTCAGAACTCCGGATCCCAGTCAACAACCAGCCGGTTGCCAGCCAGATCCACTTCCCGGACGACCTGATCCGGCAGATAGGGAATCAGCCGCTCGCGCTGGTCTGCCGAGTCCCGGGTGGAACGCACCACGAGGACATCGTTGGACCCTGTTTCCATCAGGTGATGAACCTTACCCAGGTTCAGCCCCTCGATCGTGAACACCTCCAGGCCTTCCAGCTGATACCAGTAGTATTCACCACGGGGCAGCTCCGGCAACTCTGCCGTCGGAACCAGGATTTCTGCGCCACTGTACGTGCGCGCAACTTCACGATCATCAATACCTTTAAGCCTGACGACGATCCCCTGCCCCTGGCGGCGACCCTCCTCAAGCCTGGCCGAAATCCTCTTACCGTCCTGGACCAGTGTCCAGTCCCGGTAGTTAAGAATTCCTTCCTTGGGGTCAGTGTAGGAAAAGACCTTGAGCCATCCCTTGACCCCAAACACCGAGGTAATCCGGCCGATCACAGTTTCCTGCGAATTCTGTGTCATGCCATAAACCCCGGCTTCAGTACTGTCTTACTCAGCAGCCTTCAGCAGCTGAGCAACGCGCTCGCTGGTCTGTGCGCCCTGACCGAGCCAGAATTCGACACGATCACGATCAACACGCAGACGCTCTTCCTGGCCGCGTGCGACCGGGTTGAAGAAACCAACGCGCTCAATAAAACGACCGTCGCGGGATTTGCGGCTGTCGGTGACTGTCAGATGGTAGAACGGGCGCTTCTTGGAGCCGCCACGAGCCAAACGGATTGTTACCATTTCGACCAATATCCTGTTCTGTTGTACGAACTTTGTACGATTCACGCCCGCCGGAGACGGCTGACGCGAAGACCCATACTCGAAAGGGGCGCTATTCTATGCTAAAAAAGCGCCAAAGAAAACAGGGAAACCAGCTGTTTCCCCGTTTTCGGCATAAGGCTTTTTACATACGGCCAAACGGGGGCATTCCGCCACCGCCGCCGGGCGGCATCATACCACCCATGCCGCGCATCATGTTGGCCATTCCACCTTTCTTGCCAAACTTTTTCATCATCTTCGACATCTGCTTGTGTTGCTTGAGCAGGCGGTTCACGTCCTGGATCTGCGTACCGGAGCCCGCCGCAATACGACGCTTGCGGGAGTTGTTGATAACATCCGGGTAGCGGCGCTCCTTCGGCGTCATCGAGCAGATGATGGCTTCCATCTGACCCAGGGACTTGTCATTGACCTGCTGCTGCGCCATCTGGGCCATCTGCCCCATTCCCGGCAGCTTGTCGAGCAGACCACCGATGCCGCCCATGTTCTTCATCTGCTGCAGCTGATCCCTGAAATCCTCGAGATCGAACCCCTTGCCCTTCTTGATCTTCTTGGTGAGCTTCTGGGCCTTCTTCTGGTCCAGCTTGCGCTCGGCCTCTTCAATGAGAGACAGCACATCGCCCATACCCAGAATCCGGGAAGCCACCCGATCCGGATAGAACGGCTCCAGGGCATCAGATTTCTCACCGACACCAAGGAACTTGATCGGCTTGCCGGTGATATGACGAACCGACAGGGCGGCACCGCCCCGGGCATCGCCATCGGTCTTGGTGAGCACCACACCGGTGAGCGGCAGGGCATCATTGAAGGCCTTGGCGGTATTGGCCGCATCCTGACCGGTCATGGAGTCGACCACGAACAGGGTCTCGACCGGCTTGACCGCCTGATGCAGGCGACCAATCTCGCCCATCATCTGTTCATCGACGTGCAGACGACCGGCGGTATCGAGAATCACCACATCTATATGCTTCTTGCGCGCCGCGCCGATCGCACCCTCGGCGATATCCACCGGGTCCTGGTCCGCCGTGCTCGGGAAGAACTCGACACCCACCTCGCCGGCCAGGGTCTCCAGCTGCTTGATCGCGGCCGGACGATAGACGTCGGCACTGACCACCATCACCGATTTTTTCTGGCGCTCTTTAAGGAAGCGGGAAAGCTTGGCCACCGTGGTGGTCTTACCCGCACCCTGCAAACCCGCCATCATGATCACGGCAGGCGGCTGAACCGAGAGGTTGAGGGACTCGTTGCCCTCGCCCATCACCCGTTCGAGTTCCTGCTGGACAACTTTGACGAAGACCTGACCCGGGGTCAGGCTGCGCTGGACTTCCTGGCCAACTGCACGCTTGCGAACCCCCTCCACGAAGTCCTTGACCACTGGGAGGGCAACGTCCGCCTCGAGCAAGGCCATGCGCACTTCGCGCAGGGTATCCTTGATGTTGTCATCGGTCAGTCGCGCCTGACCGGTAATCTTGCGCAAACTGCCGGAAAGCCGGTCCTGGAGATTTTCAAACATGCGTCTCTTCCGTACCCCGGAAATAAAATGTATACCGAATCAAAGAGCCAGACGGGCCGCCTTGATTCCTGTTGCATAATCGCGACATTATAACCAGACTATCGCCCTGAAACGACCAACCCGGTCAAATCGGCTGACAAACAGCCGCTTACCCAGCCAGTAGAGTAGTCATAAGGAAGTCATGGGAACGCTGATTCTCGCGGTCACCTCTCTCTTTTTATACAGCGTTGGTACCGCGCTGCAGGCGCTTCATTTCCGTGGACGGGTGCAAAGCAACCTGGCCATCACCACCCTGATCGGGATTCTGGCCCTGACCAGTCACGGCCTGCTGATCGCCCAGACGGTCTACCACGATGACGGCTTTGACTTCAGCTTTTTCAAAAGCTCACTCCTGATCTCGTGGCTGATCGCTTTCCTTTTATTGGGCCTCAATCTCAGAAAACCAGTCCAGAGTCTGTTTCTTGGTGTTTACCCGCTCGCGGCACTGACCATCATCCTGGCGCTGATCACCCATTCGCCGTCGCGACTGGTTTCGGGACAAAGCTATGGCATGCTGTCCCATATCGCGTTATCCGTGACAGCCTACAGCCTGTTTAGCCTCGCCGCCATCCAGGCCATTCTGCTGTACTTCCAGAACCGCCAGCTCAAGCACAATTACAACAGCCTTCTGGTCCGCAACCTGCCGCCGCTGCAAACCATGGAGTCACTGCTGTTCGAGATGGTCTGGGCCGGGGTGGTGCTGCTGGTGCTGGCGATTGTCACCGGGGCCCTGTTCATCGAGGATCTCTTCGCCCAGGACCTGGCCCACAAGACGGTGTTTTCTCTGCTGTCACTGCTGGTCTTCGTGGCTCTGCTGATCGGCCGCTACACCCAGGGGTGGCGGGGCATGACCGCCAGCCGCTGGACCCTGGCCGGCTGCATTCTCCTGATGCTGGCCTTTTATGGCAGCAAGTTTGTCCTTGAACTGGTGTTCCACCGCGGGGGCTGAAAGGCCAACCGGATCCACCGGCTTGACACCTGACCAGAACAAAACCTATTTTCCCAACTTGTCAGTAAAATAAGGACCTTTTCCTTTGAACGAAACATCGCTTTCCGCGCTGTTTATCCTCCTCGTTGCCCTCATCTGCCTGTCGGCCTTCTTCTCGAGCTCCGAGACCGGCATGATGTCACTGAACCGGTACCGGCTGAAGCATATGGCCAAGACCGGCCACAAGGGTGCCAGGCGGGCCCAGGGACTGCTCCAGAGAACTGACCAGCTGATCGGCGTCATCCTCATCGGCAACAACTTCGTCAACATCCTGGCTTCATCCATTGCCACCGTTATCGCGATCCGGATCTGGGGTGATGCTGGTATTGCCATCGCCACCCTGCTGCTGACCATCGTCATCCTGATTTTCGCCGAGGTAACCCCGAAAACCCTGGCGGCTCTGTTCCCCGAGAAGATCGCTTTCCCGGCCAGCTACATCCTTGGCCCGCTCCTCAAGGTGCTCTACCCCATCGTCTGGGCGGTCAATCTCTTCACCGGGCTGATCCTAAAACTGCTCAAGGTGTCTCCTGAGGACGCCGCCTCGGAACACCTCAGCCGGGAAGAACTCAGAACCCTCGTCAACGAGGCCGGAGCCCTGATTCCCGCCAAACACAAGGATATGCTGGTCAGCATCCTCGATCTGGAAAAGGTGACCGTGAACGACATCATGGTGCCCCGAAACGAAGTGGTGGGTGTCGACCTGGACGACGACACCGACACCATTCTAAGGCAGCTCAGGAGCAGTCAGCATACCCGGCTGCCAGTGTTCAAGGGCGATATCAACAACATTCAAGGCATCCTGCACCTTCGCAGTGTTTCCAAGCTCGTCCAGCAGGAAGAAGTCAACAAGGCAATGATCATGCAGCTGTGCCAGGAGCCCTACTTCATCCCGGAGAGCACTCCGCTCAATACCCAGCTGATCAACTTCCAGAAAGGCAAGCGCCGCTTCGGTATCGTCGTGGACGAATACGGGGACGTGCTCGGCCTGGCAACACTGGAAGACATCCTCGAGGAGATCGTCGGGGAGTTCACCACCGATTATGCTGCCACCAGCCCGGACATCATCCCCCAGGACGACGGCACCTTCATTATCGATGGTACGACCGCCGTTCGTACCATCAACAAGACTCTGGGCTGGAAACTGCCAATTGACGGGCCGAAAACCCTCAACGGCCTGATCACCGAAACCCTGGAGAACATCCCCGACACAAACGTGTGCCTGAAAGTGGATGGTCACCGGGTGGAAGTGCTCCAGATCAAGGACAACGTGGTCAAGGCCGCTATAGTGCACCCCCGCAAGCGGAAAAAGCGGTCTCTGCACCTCGGCAGCCGCTGATTTTTTTGACAAGGCTCTCAGGATGGCGTTTATTCATGTTAATGTACGGCAAATTGCGGTAAATTTAACCAACAACGAGAACACATGGAGTTCCAGCTCGGTCATGTATCCGGTTAAGGCGTAGACAGGAGAAGGCCATGAATAAGCAGTCCGGCATACATTACCTCCGCGACCCCAAGCAAGCAGCCAGCAGCAAACCGGTTCCTGCAGAGGTTACGCGTATTCGTGACACGGTGGTCGCCGGACTGGGCGATCTGCTGCAGGGAGCCTTTGACGCTGTCGACGACTCCCTGTTCGAACTGGCTAACAATGCCCGCAGTAACAACGAGCAGAATCGCTACTTCGAGGCGATGCGGGAAATCCGCATCAAGCGCAAGGGCGTGGAGCGCCAGTTCCAGACTTCTGTCGCCGGATTGTTTGCCGACCCCCCTCGCACCGGCCAGACCCAGGGGGAAACTCCCGCCTACAGCACCAGCGCCGATACGCTGTCGCTGGTCGGTGACGAAGACCTCGAAGAGCAGGTTGCCCTCAACGCCATGATCGGCAAGGCCAGGGCTCACTTCCAGGGGCCACTGCTTCAGCTTCAGGCCCGCTTCAGCCAGGTCTATCCGGACGCCAGTGATGAGGCCCCGGTCAACCCCATGGCCCCTGATCATCTCTGCGGTGCCTTTATCGAGGCCATTCACGCATTGGAAATCCAGATCCGGGAACGGCTCATCCTGCTCAAGCAGTTCGACCGCTACGTGGTATCGAACCTGGGTATGCTCCTGGACGAAGCCAATCGTATTCTGATCCAGGCGGGCATCATTCCCAATTTCCGGTACCACGGAAAGTCCGGTCAACAGGCGGAGAAGAAACGCTCCGAGGCATCGGCCGCGACCTCGCAGTCGGCGTCAGAAAGGCCCGGCACCGGCGGAGCGGCCGGTGGCGAGGAAACCAGCCCCGTTTTCGAGCAGATCCGGCAGATGCTGGCCATGCAGCGGGCCAATGCCGGCATTCCCGCCCGATCCTCCAATACCCAGGTCCGGGTTGTAGGCCATGCTGAGCTGGCCGGCCTTCTGAGCGCCATACCGCTGGCCGACTCCTATTCACCGGATGGCGACCTGAGTGAGGGCGAACCGGTGACCGTGGATCTCCACGCCATCGTCGAGCAACTGCTGGCACGGACAGAATCGGAAGACGGCCGCAAGCCCGCCCTTAACGAAGTAGACGAGGATCTCATCAACCTCGTGTCGATGCTGTTCGAATTCATCCTGGACGACTACAACCTGTCGGCACCGGTCCAGGTGCTGATCAGTCGTCTTCAGATCCCGATCCTGAAAGTGGTTATCCGGGACAAAACGTTCTTCAGCCAGGCCTCACACCCGGCCAGGAAACTGCTCAACTCACTGGCAAGGGCCGGTATCGGCTGGAGCAAGAGCGACGAAAAGGCCAAGGACAAGCTCTACAGCCAGATCCACGAAACGGTCCAGAGAATTCTCAACGAGTTTGACGGTGATATCAGCCTGTTCGACACCCTCAATCGGGAGTTTGAACAGTTCCTCGAACGGGAGAACCGCAAGGCAACCCTGGTCGAGCAGCGCACCCGGGAATCCGAGCGCGGACGGATCAAGTCCCAACAGGCTCAACAGACCGTCGACACCATCCTGCGCAAGAAGCTCGCCAGGCACAGACTGCCAGATGTCGTGCGCGACCTCCTGGTGAACGGCTGGAGCCGCTTCATGTTCCTGGCTTACCTGCGGGATGATGTGGAGCATCGCTGGCAGGAATCGGTCAAGGTGGTCGACGACCTGATCTGGTGCCTGCACCCCCATAACGGGGATGACGAGCGCGACCAGTGGGTCCGGGTCGTTCCCGGTCTGCTCAAGACCCTGCGTGCCGGCCTTGAGGAAGTGTCCTACAACTCGTCGCGACTTGACGAGACCATGGCACAACTGAAACACGAATTGGCAGAAGCCTTCCGCACCAACGCGGTCGCGGAGACCCTGCAGGAATCGCCTGAAGCAGCGACCGACACCGACGAAGAAGACGACCTCCCCGGCGCCCAGAAAAGCGCGGTGGAACGCCAGCAGGAGCTGGAGGACGCCGCCATCGCCGAATTCGTCACCCAGATCGACAGCATCGAAATTGGTGATTGGGTGGAATTCCGCCTGGTCAACGGCGCCAGCTTCCGGTGCAAGCTCTCGGCCATTATCGAAGAGGCGGATTCGTTTGTCTTCGTAAACCGCATGGGGCTCAAGGTGATCGAGAAGACCCGCCTGGAACTGGCCCACGAGATGCGTCGCGGCCGACTCACCCTGCTTGAACAGGGTGCCCTGATTGACCGGGCACTCGACGCCGTTGTCGGCTCACTGCGGAGCAAGACCGCCTGACACCAATATCAGTGCCCCACCCTTCAGTAAAAGGGCTACCGGCCAGCTACCGGATAGCCCTGGCGCTGTCCGTTGCCATCCTTCTGCACACATTGTTCCTTTCCGGACTCCCGTTCCCGCAACCGGCTACCCGGGAACACCATCACCGCCTGACGCTTGAGCTGTTCACTCCCGGGTCTACCCCGGCCACGTCCAGCCAGCCGGCGGCACCTGCCGATACTCAGCCCCGGGAGCAACCTGCCGAGCGGAATCCCCGGTTCGAAACACCAGAATCTGCCGAAAAAACACAACCAGCGCCCACCCCGGTGACATCGACATCATCGTCCCGGACTGTCGCCGAACCTGCACAGAGGAAAACCCCACCCGCGCCCGACAAGGCCAGACCGAAACCGGCAGAGCAGCAGGCCAGCTCATCGAAGCCTGCCAGTGTTGCCAGCGAGGCGGGCGAGCCTGAGGAGATGCAGGATGAGGCCGAAAATGCAGAGGTGACCCGGATCACCCGGTCACCAAGCCAGCAGGACCCCTACCTGATCCGGCTCGCGGTACATCTGGCGAAGGAACTTGAGCAACTGCGGGTGCCAGCCATTAGCCAGCTGACAGACAGCGCGAGGATGGAGATCGAACTTCAGCTGATGAAGAATGGTGCCCTGACACGGGCCAGAGTGGTGAAATCGACGGGGATTCAAACAGTGGACGAAGCCGCTTATCGCGCGGCCCTTGCGGCAAGCCCCTACCCGGAGCCTCCGGGTGACAGTGAAACCGGGGACCGCTTCGAGGTGGAACTGGTGTTCTCCCCGAAGCGTCTCTGAGCCCCCCGGGCGGAGATCAGGCCTCGGCTTGCTTGGCCGCTTCCTTGACCATCTTGGCCAGCTCACCGCTTTCGGACATTTCCAGAACGATGTCACAACCGCCCACCAGCTCGCCATTGATGTAGAGCTGCGGATAGGTCGGCCAGCTGGAGTAGACCTTAAGGCCTTCACGCAGTTCCTGGTTGTCCAGGATATTGACGAATGCGAAACGCTCACCACAGGCCATCAGCGCCTGCACAGTCTTGGCGGAGAAACCGCATTGCGGAGCCTGCGGGGTGCCCTTCATATACAGAATGATCGGGTTCTCTTCGAGCTGGCTCTTGATGGTTTCATTGATGTCCATGAACATTCACCTCTGATTGAAAACGGAATCGCCCTCGGGCAATCTGCTGAGCCTATTGTACACGTGTACGGGACCGGCCACCAAACACCCGGATGGGGTAGGCAGCGTTGTCATCCCTCCCCCGACGGGCTAGACTTGATCCCCCGTTTTTCCCGGCACAGCTTTCCATCAACCAGACATCAGGAACCCCGCAAGTCGCGGTTTCATTGAGGTAAGGGCCATTTCATGGCGGCACGACATTTTCTGACACTGAATGACATGTCCACCGGCGAGCTCGAGCAGCTGCTGGACCATGCAAGCAAGCTTCGTAACGAGTGGCGGCAGGGCAAGGTACGTGATTCCCTGAAAAACCGCGTGCTGGCCATGATCTTCGAAAAGTCCTCCACCCGCACCCGAGTGTCGTTTGAAGCCGGCATGACCCAGCTCGGTGGTTCCGCCCTGTTCCTGTCTCCCCGGGACACCCAGCTCGGGCGCGGCGAGCCCATCGAGGACTCTGCAATTGTCATCTCCAGCATGGTCGACGCGGTTATGATCCGCACCTTTGCCCATGAGACGGTCGAACGCTTTGCGGCGGCATCCCGCGTGCCGGTGATCAATGCCCTGACCGATGATTTCCATCCGTGCCAACTGCTGGCAGACATGCAGACCTACCGGGAGCACCGGGGCAGCATTCGCGGCGCAACGGTGGCCTGGATTGGCGATGGCAACAACATGTGCCATTCCTACATCAACGCCGCTACCCGCTTTGACTTTCACCTGAACGTGGCCTGCCCGGAGGGCTATGAACCCAGCGAAGCCCTGATGAAGGAGCACGGCGACCGTGTCACCATCGTCCGGGATCCGGCCCAAGCGGCCAGGGGTGCCAACCTGCTGGTCACCGACGTCTGGGCCTCCATGGGCCAGGAAGATGAGCAGAAAGCCCGGGAGAAGGCCTTCCGGGACTACCAGATCAACCCGGATCTGATGGCCGTGGCAGACAAGGACGCGCTTTTCATGCACTGCCTGCCCGCCCATCGCGGCGAGGAGATTTCCGCCGACATGATGGAGCACCCGGGCTCCGTGGTCTGGGACGAGGCGGAAAACCGCCTGCATGCCCAGAAAGCCCTGCTCGAGTTCCTTATTCTCAACCGATTGGACTGATCTATGGGTGTACCCGCTTCCCCCGTCGGGGACTGGTTACTGGAAGTCAACAACCTGTCCTGCGGCTATGGCGCCGACTCCGTGGTCAAGGGAGTCAATTTCGCGCTCAGCCATGGCGATATCGGCTGTCTGCTTGGCCCCAGCGGCTGCGGCAAGAGCACCATCCTGAGGGCACTGGCCGGCTTCCTGCCCCTGAACAGCGGCGAGATCTGCCTGGAATCACAGACAATCAGCCTGCCCGGTCGGACCCTGGCACCGGAGAAACGCCGGATCGGCATGGTATTCCAGGACTACGCCCTGTTTCCTCACCTGAGCATCGCCGATAACGTCGGTTTTGGCCTGAAGGGTGTGAGCAAGGCGGAACGACGCCAGAAAGTCATGGAACTTCTGGAAGTGGTACACCTGCAGGACCTGGCAAACAGCTACCCCCACGAACTCTCGGGCGGTCAGCAGCAACGGGTTGCCCTGGCCAGGGCACTGGCGCCCGAGCCGACCCTGATCCTGCTGGATGAGCCCTTCTCCAATCTGGACGCGGACCTGCGGCGTCGTCTGAGCCTGGATGTACGGGAGATCCTGAAGACCCTCGGTATCAGCGCCATCCTGGTGACCCATGACCAGCAGGAAGCCTTTGCCATGTGTGATCAGGTTGCGGTACTCAAAGGGGGCGAGCTACTCCAGTGGGATGTGCCCTACAACCTCTACCATGAGCCGGCGAACCGGTTTGTGGCCAGCTTCGTCGGCCAGGGCGGGTTCATCCCGGGCAAGGCTCTGGGGCCCGACACCATCGACTCGGAACTGGGCATCATCCACGGCAACCGGGCCTATAAGTGGGAACCGGGCACCCTTGTGGACGTGCTCATCCGACCGGACGACATCGTCTACGACGAGAACTCGGACCTGCGCCCGAAAGTGGTGGAAAAGACCTTTGCCGGTACATCAACCCTTTACCGTTTCCGCTGCTCAGAAGAGACCGAGTTCGAAGCCCTGTTCCGGAGCCATCTGGACTTCCACCTGGGCGAACAGGTACCGGTCCGGGTCGAGGCCGACCACCTGATTGCCTTCGAGCGCACCGGCTGAGATTCTTCAGCGGTTACACACCCGGTCAACCGCATCCAACCAGCCGGCGTACAGAGACTCCCGCAATGACGGCCTCATGTCCGGACGGAACTGGCGCTCGCACTCCCAGAGGCTGGAAATCTCCTCCAGACTGCTGTAGACGCCAGTCTGCAAACCGGCCAGGTAGGCGGCGCCCAGAGCAGTGGTTTCGGTGATCCTGGGCCGATCCACGGTGACATTGAGAATGTCCGCCAGGAACTGCATGACCCAGTCGTTCACCGCCATGCCGCCATCCACCCGCAGCGATGCCAGGCGGGCACCGTCGTTCTGGATGGCCCGCACCAGATCCTTGGTCTGGTAGCACACGGACTGCAGGCCGGCCGTCACGATCTCCCCGATACCGGTATCCCGGGTCAGCCCCATGATCGCCCCGCGGGCGTGGGGATCCCAATGGGGGGCGCCCAGCCCCGTGAAGGCCGGAACCAGGTATACCGCGTTCTCCACTCCCACACGCTCGGCGTGGGCCAGGGACTCGTCGGCATGGGCAATCAGACCCAGACCGTCCCGCAACCACTGCATGGCCGCCCCCGCCACAAAAATACTGCCCTCCACCGCATAGGTCGGCTTGCCGTCGAGCCGGTACGACATGGTCGTCAACAACCGGTTCTCGGACCGCAGGGCCGTGTCGCCCGTATTGAGCATCAGGAAGCAACCCGTGCCGTAGGTGCTCTTGGCCATGCCGGGCTCGAAACAGGCCTGGCCGATCAGGGCGGCATGCTGGTCGCCGGCGATGCCCGCTACCTGAAGCTCGGCACCCAGCCATTCCCTATCGGTGGTGCCGAAGTCCGCGGCGCAGTCCAGCACCTCGGGCAGCAATTGACGGGGAACACGGAACAGGTCCAGCAGGGTGTCGTCCCAGCTCTGGCTGTGGATATTGAACAGGGCGGTACGGGAGGCATTGGTGGCGTCGGTGTAATGGGAGCGGCCGCCGGTCAGGTTCCAGAGCAGCCAGCTGTCCACCGTCCCGAAAGCAAGCTCGCCGGCTTCTGCCCGGGCCCGCGCGCCCTCAACATTATCAAGAATCCAGGAGATCTTGGTGGCAGAAAAGTAGGGATCAATTAGCAGGCCCGTGCGGTCCACCACCACATTCTCAAAGCCATCTTCCTTGAGCTTGGTGCACCAGGAAGCGGTCCGGCGATCCTGCCAGACAATGGCGTGGTGGATGGGTTTGCCGGTCGCCCGTTCCCAGATCACCGTGGTCTCGCGCTGGTTGGTGATCCCGATACCTGCGACATCCGCCGCGTCGATTCCCGCCTTTTCCAGTGCGGCTCGACAGACCGTCAGGGTGCTGTCCCAGATCTCGAGCGCGTCGTGCTCGACCCAGCCGTCGCGGGGAAAGTACTGGTGGAATTCCTGCTGGGCCACGCCCACGATGGTGCCGGCTGGGTCGAAGACGATCGCGCGCGAGCTGGTGGTTCCCTGGTCAATCGCAAGCAGGTAGCGGGTCATGGCAAGCCTCCTTTGTTTTCCGCAAGTCTACCAGCAGAAACCATTGAAGGAGAGGCGCAGTGGCCGGAAACGGGAGGAAGCACATAAAAAAAGGGCCGGAAAAACCGGCCCTTAAATGACGAATGAAACAAGGAAAGTTCGTAAGAACTACAACCTCAAAAGTCATCCCTTACGCTTTTGATTATGGGCATCCGGGGGAAAAGCGTCAGTTGGCGTTATGTAGCGGCTTTGTTACATCAGGTGAGGCAGTGAGGCCTGGTTCACAAAACAGAATCCGTCGGCTTCCGCCTCGGCCAGACCAGGCTGAAGCGTGCGCCGCCTAGCTCCTCGCTCCGACTGACGAAGGCCTGGCCACCGTGCCAATAGAGGATTCGGCGAACTATGGACAAACCCAGACCATAGCCGCCCGAGGTCCGCGTCCGGCTGTCATCGAGCCGGGCAAACGCGGTAAAGACCTTCTCCCAATCTTCTTCGGGGACCCCCGGCCCGTCATCCTCCACATCCACCCGGCAGTTGTCCTCATCAATCCGGCAACGAACCGCCACGCGGCCGTTGGCATAACGCCCGGCATTACCCACCAGGTTCTGGATCGCCCTGTGGATGTACCTTGGTTCGATATCCGACAATGAGCAACGCTCGGTGTCTTCGTCAATATCACTCTCGATGGTGAGGTTCGGGCGAATCAACCGCTGCTCGGACACCACTTGGCGCACTACCTCCGTTACCGAGTACTCCCGCAACGAGAATACCGGGCCGCCCTGCTCCAGGCGGGCATAGGTAAGAATCTCGTCGATCAGCTCATCCAGCTCCTGGATGTCGCCATCAATCCCCTCCAGTTGCTTCTGCAGCATGCCCTGGTCCTGGCAATCCTCGATCATCTGGACCCCGAAACGGATCCGGGCCACCGGCGTGCGCAGCTCGTGGGAGACGGCATGAATCATCTCCCGCTGAACCTGCACCAGGCGCTGGATATGCTCTGCCATGCCGTTGAAAGCGGCCGCGAGACGGCTCACCAGGGTGCTGGAACCTGCGTCCACACGCGCTCCCATCTCACCCCGGGCAATACGGACGGCCACCGATTCCACCTGTCGAAGATTGTTGTCCACGGCCTTGATCGCCAGCCACAAAGCCAGGGCCAGGACGCCGCCAACGAGTAATACCAGGAGAGTGATCACCGGCCATCCATAGGGGGAGAACGGCCCGGACAGCCCCACGTTCACCAGGGCGCCGTCACTCAGTCTCAACAGGGCGTCGCGCCGGTCTCCGTGGTCCGGGCCGTACAACACCACATCCTGCTCGGTAATCTGCTGCAACACCGGACCCGGGGGCAACATGCCGGCCTCATCCAACCAGGCGATGGACACTCCCAGATGACTGGCCAGGCGTACTGCCATGTCTTCCCGGCCCGCCCTGTTCACCGACTCCAGGTGCCAACGCACAACCAGGGCCAGGGCCCTGGAAACGCCCAGGTATGGCTCTTCAAAGCGGATCTGCAGGATGGTTCCGGCAGGGGTCTCGACCATCAGCCGGTAACCGATCGGTGCTTCTTCCGCCACGACCTGCCCATAGCCCAGGCGCTCACGGATCACCGGCGACAATTCCATTTCTTCGGGGGGAAGGTTTTTCAGGTCATACCAGGCCGCCAGCCAGTGATATTGCTGCTCCGGCGACGGTGTCGCGGCCAGCCAGCGCATCAGTGGCTCAGGGAAGCGCTCCAGCCAGAACTGGTGCCGGACCGAATTGAGACCATTGAACAGGACAATACACAGGAGAACCACCAGTGCGGCCACACCGGCGAGACGGGCGTACAGTTTGAGGAAAAGCTTCAGGGACATGTCAGGAGTCCTGGCAGGCCCGCCCCGCCCCCATACTGCCCGGGGTTCGGAGCCGGCAACAGGAACGTCAGGCTTCCTTCACAAACAGGTAGCCTTTGCTGCGAACGGTCTTGATCCGGCGCGGATGGATAGGATCATCACCGATTTTCGGGCGGATCCGCGACACCCGGACGTCAATGGAACGGTCCTGACCATCGTATTCAATACCCCGGAGGGCGGTAAAAATTTCTTCACGGCTCAGCACGCGACCGGCGTTACTGGCCAGCAGCCAGAGCAGGTCGAATTCAGCGCTGGTGAGGTCAATGCTCTGGTCACTGAGCCAGGCTTCGCGCATGGAGCGGTCCACGATCAGGTCATTGAACTGGAGTCGAACCGGCTCCTCACCGGAAGCCTCTTCACCACCACCCTGGCCGGACTCCGTCACCCTTCTCAGCATGGCACGGATACGAGCCAGCAGGACCCTCGGCTTGACCGGCTTGCTGATGTAGTCGTCGGCGCCCATCTCCAACCCGAGCACCTGATCCAGATCATCGGTACGGGCGGTGAGCATGATGATCGGGCCGTTGTAGAAGGGACGCACCTTGCGGCAGACCGACAGGCCATCTTCACCGGGCAACATCAGGTCCAGAACCACCAGATCCGGCTGTTCACTGCGGATCCGCTCGACAGCAGCCGAACCATTTGCCTCCAGGCTTACGATCAGTCCGTTGCTTTCCAGATATTCACGGGTCAGCTCTGCGAGCCGTTCGTCGTCCTCAACAATGAGAATTCGCCAACTTTCGTTCGTCTGTTCCACGCCATCCATCTCTGGTTTTGTTATTCCGGTTTCGGTTGCTTACAGCTCCTGACAATACAGGCAACCCGATGTAACAGCAATTATACATGCAATTCAGAAATATACATGGAAGCGCCTCGCCGTTACACCCCGTGACAAACCGGCCTGCACTGACAACACCTGTCATACAGCGGTCATTGGACAGTCACCCCAGTGTCACAGCCGGTTCATAGCCTTGTCGGTAAATGGACACAAAGAGACCAAGCCATGACCGCACAAACCGCGAAAGCCAGGCAAAGCTCACGACAGCTCCGTACCGACATCACCCGTGACCCGGCCACTATCGAGCAGGCCCAGCGCCTTCGCTACGAGGTTTTCTCCGCAGAATACGGCAGTGACCTCGGCGCCACCACACCCGGCATTGACGCCGACGCCTACGACACACTCTGCGATCATCTGATCGTGACCGACAGCCGGACCGGCAACCTGATTGCCACCACCCGGGTACTGCCTCAAAGCCGGATCAGGGAGGTCAGCGAGTTCTATTCGGCGGGGGAATTCGATCTCTCCGCCCTGGCCTCGCTGTCCGGAAGCGTGGCTGAACTGGGACGTACCTGCGTCCACCCCGACTACCGTAACGGCGCCACCATCAGCCTGCTCTGGGCCACCCTGGCGGAATACCTGATCAAACACGGTATCGACTACCTGATTGGTTGCGCCAGCATTGGCATGTCCGACGGCGGCCACAAGGCCTGGCGGATTGCCAATCACCTGCAGGCCACTTACCTGGCCGACGAGTCGTTCCGGGTCACGCCGTTACGGAAATTGCCGCACCTGACGAACGCCCCGGCCACCGACCGCCCGGTCGATGTTCCACCACTGATCCGCGCGTACATGCGTCTGGGCGCGAGGGTGTGCGGTGCGCCTTGCTGGGATCCGGAATTCCGGTGTGCTGATTTGCTGGTACTGCTGGAAGTGGACAATCTGGCCGCCCGGTACAGCCGCCATTTCATGGGCCGGGCGTCGTGAGCCCGGCCAGGTCAACCCGATGATCGGCTCACTGCGACTGGCCATTCGTCTGGCCACCTTCACCCTGTTTCTGGCGGCCATAACCGTGCTAGCCCTGGCACTCAGGATCGGGGATGTCGTTACCGGGAAGAAACTGGATCGCACACCTTGGGCCGGCCGCTGTTTCCGGGGTGCCTGCCGTTGCCTGGGTCTGCACATACGTTGGCATGGCCCCGCTCCACAGGCCAATGCCCTGGTGGTCAGCAACCACATCAGCTGGTGCGATATTCCCATCCTGGGCGGGCTGGCGCCGGTCCGGTTCCTGTCCAAGGCGGAGGTGGCGGATTGGCCGCTGATTGGCTGGCTGGCCAGACAGGCCGGCACCCTGTTCATTCAGCGTGGAGGGGGTCAGGCACGGCAGGTGAAATCCGCCATCCGGTCTGCTCTGGCTTCCGGGGAATCGGTACTGATCTTCCCTGAGGGCACTACCAGTGCCGGCCTGACCGTACTTCCGTTTCACGGCCTGCTACTGAGTGCCGCCCGGGAGGCCAACGTTACGATCCAGCCGGCGACCATCTGCTACCGGCGGGACGGCCGTCCGGACCATGTGGCTCCGTTCATCGGTGACGATGCCTTCCACAGCCATCTGGTCCAGTTGCTGAAAAACCCGGCATCCCGGGTTGATGTCCTTTTCCATGAGCCGGTGGCAACCACCGGAGCACTCAAATCGTCGGAACTGGCTCGCCAGCTTCAGGAGACGGTTCTGGACGGCCTGCGCCGATTGCAGGCCGGTGAAGCGGACCTGGCTGCGGCGCCAGTCAGAACAGGGGCCTCCCCTGGGCTATCTCGTCTTCGGTAGCCTCGCGGCGGCCGACAATTTCCAGATCGAAATACAGGGTAAAACCGGCCAGGGGATGGTTGGCATCCACCTTCACCAGATTGCCGTCGATACCAACCACCTGCACCACCTGTGCCTCATCCCCGGTGTTGGTCTGGAACTTCATGCCGACCTGGAGATTTTCCACGCCCTCAAACAGCGAGCGCGGCACCTTGCGCACCAGTTCTTCCCGATGTTCGCCGTAGGCCATGGAGGGTGGAATGGTGACCTCGAGGCAATCTCCCACATTCCTGTCCTTCACGGCTTCCTGGATGCCCTTGATGATCTCGGGGCTGCCATAGACAAAATGCAGGGGCTCGCTGCCCTCGGAGGTATCGACCAGTTCTCCGGCCTTGTTTTTCAGGACATAGTGAACGGTAAAGACATCGGGTTTGGTATCGGGTTCTTGCATCAGGTTTTCGAGCTTCCTGTATCCGGTGGTGTTTCAAGCTGCTGCAGGCCGTGAATGACCAGCCGCTGGTCCAGCTTTTCCCGCAGGCCACGGGGATTTCGCAACCCCATTCGCTCAAGCAGCGGCTGGTAGCGCCCCTCCTCATCACTGGCCCGGGCAGCATGCCAAAGGGTCGACAGTTTACCACGACGGGTGGCCGTTGCGGCCTTGAGCCCTTTAAGGGCTTTCCCTAACTTCAATTCCTCATCCGTGAAATCCCGGCCGAACGGGAAGGCGGAGAACCGGTCGCCGTTGCCCGCTGCAGCCAGAGCCGCCCGTATGGCCTGCGGTGTGTTATTACACCACGAGGCTGGCAGACTGAATGAGGGATCCACCTTGCGCGCCTTCTGGGCCTGCTTGAGCAGCTCCTGCTGGAACCTGGAGTCGGCGATGCGGATCAGACGCAGGTACACCTGCTCGTCGGACTGCCCCCGGAGATCGGCTATGCCGTACTCGGTTACCACGATGTCCCGCAGATGGCGGGGTATGGTGCAGTGGGCATAGTTGAAGACAATATTGGAGACGGTCTTCCCCTTGGAAGTACGGGTCGCTCGCATGGTCAGGATGGAACGGGCTCCGGGCAGCTCATGGGCCATGGCGACAAAGTTGTACTGGCCACCAACGCCACTGACCACGCGACCATCATCCAGGCCGTCAGACACCGCCGCCCCGCTGAGCGTGTACATCATGGCCGAGTTCACAAACCGGCCATGCCGACGCTGCGCCGCCTTCAGCCGCTGCCTGCCGAACGGGTGATCGTAGAGATGATTGATGTAATTGACACTGGTCATGCAGATGCGGTCGCGCTGGTGATCCGGCATCTCCCGCAAGGACCGATAGAAGCTTTCCGGCCCCACGTAGAAACCACCATGCATGCTGATGCCGCCTTTCAGAGCGTCACCCAGCATCAGCGATTCGATCAGCCGGCGGGTATCGGGATTGTCGAGGTCACCGTCCACGGATTGTCCGGAGGCCAGCAGGCGCCCGCCTTTGAACTCGACTTCCGGCGCGAAAATTCCCCAGCGGACCAGCCAGTTTACATCCCTGGCCCGAAGCGGGGAGTCAATCAGCTCCGCCTCCCGGAGTGTGTCCAGCATGGCGAGGCTCGGAATGGTGCCGATGTCGCCCTGGTTAATCAGCTCCTGCAGACCGGCATGATCAAACACCTCGCGGGACAGGATGCCGGCTTCCAGAAGGTACAGGAAGCCATCCACCATCATCTCACTGCAGCCGTAGATTCCCTCGTCGAAGCGGCCGGTGCCGCCATACTCGTTCACCACCGGAAACTTGTCGCCGACCCTGAGGTGGTCGAAGAGGGCTCGCCAGTCATCGTTATGCTTATGGCGCAGAATGGCACTGTAGACAAACGCGGCACCCAGTGAGCCGATCCCCACCTGCAGGGTTCCGCCATCCTTCAGCAGGCAACTGGCATAGAATCCAATCATGTGATCTTCCGGACTGATCGCCATCTGTGGCGCCGAGAACAGGGGATAGTCGGTCGAGGGCTGATCCAGAACCACGTCGAAACTGTTCTCAGCAATGGCCGCGTGATGACCCATGAAAGGCAGATTGGCGTTCAGTTCGGCCACCAGCGCCACCGGCATGCCGGCGGATTCCCTTTCCCGCATGAGGGGAATGAGATCCAGGGTCAGATCCGGATTGCAGCTCAGGCTCACCTTGCCCGGCGCACCGTGGTTGTCGCCCGGCGACACCATCTGTCCCAGTACGTTCACCCCGAGCGCCATCAGATCCCGGATGGCATGGGTGTAATTGGTACAGACGTAATTCCGTTGCTGGGCCTGATTATTCAGTTGGGCGCCGGCCTTGAAATAGAATTCGGAGACGGTGACATTGGCGGGCAGGCAGTTGCGCGAGACATCCCGGGCAAAGGCAAGGTCCGGAATACTGCCGTAAAGACGCTCGGCGAAGGGGCCCATGAACCGCTGTTCCAGGGAAGAGCTCCCCCGCGGCGCCAGCAGGGACAGCGCGGTGAAAATGTGCAGCTGGATATCCGGGTCCTGTTTTGCCCGCTCATATAAGGCGTTTACGAAGCGAATCGGCTTGCCCAGCCCCAGGGGCAGTCCGAGGGTTATCTCCTTGCCGACCCGGCGAATCACCTCATCCACACAGGCATCCACGTCTTGCAGGCGTTGACTGCTTTCCGACATCACCAAGCTCCTTCTTGTTTTTCCGGACCACAACAGGGTTATGGGCAGATAATCACACGGGAGGGCCGCCCAGACAATGCGCCAGATCAGTAACCAGACTAGTTGGAATTAAAAAGGTGGGACAGGCAGGGACGGTACAAACGGGACAAGCGGGAAGTCAGGAGCGCTTCAGATTCAGAAGTTCCACTTCAGATTGAGACAGGCGCCTTCATTCAGCAGGGCGATGCCATGGTCGGCCTGCGCAGGATCGGACGCGTAATGCTTATCGTCCGAACGGGATCGAGTGAGCGAGAGGCTGAGCAGCCGGGAACCGATTTCGGTGATGGCCTCGGAACTGTCATCCTCAAAGTTTCCCACTATCCGCTCCTGAATCTGGTAGAGCTCCTGAACGGTATTCACCGGCTCCGGATCCTCACTAAAAGGCCGCTCCGCTGCATCGGCGCGGACAACAAAGGCGACGAGATTGAGAGCAAGCAGGGCGACAAAAATACGAATAATCATGACACTGACAAAGACCTGTAAACCGGGATAGATAATGCTCGATGACCTAGGCTAAAGTCTAATGAATGATCCCGGAAAAGATGTGAATTTGCACACAATCACGCCGACTTTTTGTCAATTTTTAGCCACTTTTTTGTCAAAAAATAATCCCCATTTTTTCAGAACGTAACAGCAGCTTCGAGCCCGGCCTCAGCAGGGCCCAAAACTGCCGTTTGCCGACCCGGAGCATCAGGGACAGGGATAGGTAAACTCCCGGTGGATTTCCTCGATCGCCTCCAGCACAGGCTCAGCCAGCGTGATATTGGCAGAGCCGATGTTCTCCCGGAGCTGATCCATCGTGGTCGCGCCAATGATGTTGCTGGTGACGAAGCTCCGGCTGTTCACGTAGGCAAGGGCCAGCTGGGTCGGCGTCAGGCCGTGCTGACCGGCCAGCTCGGCATAGGCGCGGGTTGCATCCATGCCACGGTCGGATGTGTACCGGCTGAAGCGTTCATAGAGGGTGAGCCGCCCCTTCTCTGGCCACTTGCCACCAAGATACTTGCCCGACAACATGCCAAAGGCCAGGGGCGAGTAGGCCAGCAGACCGGTCTGCTCACGATGGGCGAACTCCGCCAGCCCCAACTCGAACGTGCGGTTAAGCAGGTTATAGGGATTCTGGATACTGACCACCCGGGGCCAGCCTTTTTCCCGGGACAGCCGCAGGTACTCGGAGGTCCCCCAGGGCGTCTCGTTTGACAGGCCGATGTGGCGGACCTTCCCTTCCCGGACCAGTTCGTCCAGTGCTGAGAGGGTTTCCTCGATCGGCGTGGCGTCCTCATCCGGCTTGTGCACATAACCCAGTTTGCCAAAGAAGTTGGCGTTCCGGTCCGGCCAGTGCACCTGGTACAGATCGATGTAATCCGTCTGCAGACGCTTGAGGCTGTCCTCGCAGGCCTGACGGATATGATCCCGGGTCAGCCTGGGACCATTGCGCAGGTAACTCAGGCCATTGCCCGGCCCCGCCACCTTCGAGGCGATCACCAGATCGTCCCGGCGGCCACGCCGGGCCAGCCAGTTGCCCAGGTAGGTTTCCGTCCGCCCCTGGGTGTCCGGTTTCGGCGGCACCGGGTACATTTCCGCGGCGTCGATGAAGTTGATGCCCTCACCCGTCGCATAGTCCAGCTGTTCGAAGGCTTCCTGCTCGGTGTTCTGCTCGCCCCAGGTCATGGTGCCCAGGCAGATCAGGCTCACATCAATGTTGGTATTACCTAACTTTCGCGTCTGCATATCGTCTCCGCTTCAGTTCATTGCACGGGTAAAAGGAATGTCACGGGAGTGTCGCATAACTGTCATGTGCGCTTCCCATAGTGAAGGCATGTAAGAGGAACCACAGGAAACACCGTGACCCAGACCACCCAGCCCAACCGGCGCCAGCAACACATTACCATTGTTTCCGAGACTTTTCCGCCGGAAATCAATGGCGTGGCCAATACGTTGCGACACCTGTGCCAGGGGCTGATGCAGCGGGGCCACCGGGTAACTGTGGTCAGGCCCCGGCAGCGTCACGAACTGACTGGCTCCGTGGCCAGTGCTGGTGACGCCCTGTTCAATGAGGAGCTTGTAGTTCCGGGCCTGCCACTGCCCGGCTATGCCGACCTCCGCTTTGGCTTTACCAGCACTCGTCGCTTGGCGCGCCTGTGGCGGGATCAACGCCCGGACGCGGTCTATGTTGCTACCCAGGGGCCACTGGGTGTGGCGGCGGTGAGCGCGGCAAGACGGATCGGCATCCCGGTCAGCTCCGGCTTCCACACCAATTTCCACCAGTACAGCCGCTACTACGGCATCGGAGCCCTGGAACGGGTGCTTTGCGCCTACGGCCGCTGGTTCCACAACCGCACGGACGTAACCCTCGTTCCCACCCGCAAGATGCAGCAGGTAACCCGTGCCATGGGGATCCCTGCCACCGGCCTGTGGAGCCGGGGCATAGACTGCAACCGGTTCTCCCCCCACAAGCGGGATAACGAGCTTCGCAGGCAATGGGGGCTCGCGCCGAACGACCGGGCGATAATCTATGTCGGTCGCCTGGCCCCGGAGAAAAACCTTCGCCTGGCGGTGGCCTGCTATGAAAGGATCCGGGGGCTTCACCCCAACTCCCGGTTCATCCTCGTTGGCGACGGGCCTTTGCGTCGTGAACTGAGCGAGCGCCATCCCGAATACCTGTTCTGCGGTATCCGTCGGGGAGAGGAGCTGGCGAAATTCTATGCATCCGGGGATCTGTTCCTGTTCCCGAGCAAGACCGACACTTTCGGCAACGTGGTACTGGAAGCCATGGCCAGCGGCCTGGCGGTGGTGGCGTTTGACGATGGTGCAGCCAGCGAACACATCCGGAACGAAGAGAACGGGATGAAAGTCCACCTCGAGGATGACGAGGGCTTTGTCGACTGCGCCCTGAGACTGGCCGACCAGCCGACACTGCTTGGCCGCCTGCGCAACCAGGCCCGACTCGATGCCCTGGAACTCAACTGGTCAGCCCAGATCGAACAGTTCGAACAGCTGGTCCTCAACCCGGATAACAAGGCGGGGTACCATGTCCTCAACAAGCAAAGCATCTCGATTCTTTGAGCGGGCCGACCAGCGGGAATACCTGCTGTGCCAGGCCATCAACCGCTCGGTCCGGTTCCGGCCGGTGCTGGGTTACTTCCGCACAGTCAGCCGGCTGGGCGATGGCTGGTTCTGGTACGCGCTGATCCTGTCACTGCCACTGATTGAACCGGCTGCAGGACCCGGCCTGGCCCTGCTGATGGCCATAACGGGCCTGACCTCGACGGTCACCTACAAGCTGCTGAAACGGTGGCTGATCCGGGAGCGGCCGTTCATATCCTTCCCGTCCATCAACTGCGGCACGCCGCCCCTGGACCGCTACAGCTTCCCTTCCGGCCACACACTCTATGCTGCCTGCTTCCAGGTCATGTTGATGGCCGCCCTGCCCGGGCTGGCGCTGTACATCCTGCCCTTCACCCTGAGCGTTGCCGCCTCGCGGGTGGTTCTGGGTCTGCATTACCCGACCGACGTGATTGCCGGGGCGCTGATCGGCGGTGCTATCGGTTACCTGTCCTTCCACCAGCTATTGGGGGCAGCCACGGCGATGATCGCCGGCTGATCAGTCGAACAGCCTCAACTGGGTCACCGGCGCATCATCATTGCGGAACCGCACACCCACTCCGAGCAACCGGACCGGCCGCTCGGTGTTGGTGACCAGCTCGTCTAGCAGGGGCTGATAATCGGCCACCTCGGGCTCGGCCAAATAGTCACGGACCCGCTCCAGGGTGTGGGTGGAAAAATCACTGTAACGGATCTTTATAAACAGCTTGTGGATCGGTTTGCTTCGCCCTTTCCGGCTGAGCCGGAGGTTGAGATCTGCCACCAGGGCGGGCATGACCGACTCGCAAGCGCTCTTGTCCGGCAAATCCTGGGAAAAGGTGCGCTCGACACTCACCGACTTGGCGATGCGGGACACCACCACCGGCCGTTCGTCCCGACCATGGGCCATCTCGTGCAGGCGATAGCCCTGCTTGCCAAACCGGTCCAGCAGGACATCCGCCCCCAACGCCTGCATGTCACCGCAGGTCTTTACCCCCAGGGCATGGAGTTTGGCGGCGGTCACCTGCCCCACCCCGAAGAGCTTCTCCACCGGCAGGTCACGGACAAACTCCTGCACCCGGTCCGGGGTGATGACAAAGAGGCCGTCGGGTTTCTGCCAGTCGCTGGCAATCTTGGCGAGGAACTTGTTGGGCGCTACCCCGGCGGAAACCGTGATGCCCACTTCCCGGTGAATGCGCTCCCTGAGATAACGGGCCATGAGGGTGCCGCTGCCCTTGTGGTCGGAAACATCAGACACATCCAGGAAGGCCTCATCCAGGGACAGGGGCTCCACCAGGTCGGTCAGCTCCCGCAGGATATCCATCACCTGGCGGGAGACCGCCCGGTACTTGCCCATGTCCGGCGGCACCGTCACCAGACCCGGGCACAGGCGCCGGGCTTCACTACCGGGCATGGCCGAACGGACGCCGAAGGCGCGGGCCCGGTAATTGCAGGTGGTTACCACGCCCCGGCCACCCTCACCACCCACGGCCAGGGGAACATCCCGCAGGCTGGGGTCGTCTCGCATTTCCACGGCGGCGTAGAAGCAATCACAATCCACATGGATGATCTTGCGCTGGGGCATGGTCAGGGGGCTCGCGTCCACACTCTGTACATATATACAGCCTTGTATATTACGCTAACATGCCGAGAATGTCAGGGAACTCCAACAACACTACCAGGACTACCGCGAGGGCCCCATGAGCAACCCGATCCCCGAATCCGAACGCACTGAAATTGAAGCGGCGGCCTTCCGCCGTCTGGTCAAGCACCTGCGGGACAACACCGAGGTGCAGAATATCGATCTGATGAACCTGGCCGGGTTCTGCCGCAACTGCCTGTCAAAATGGTACCGGGCGGAGGCCGAGGAACGCGGTTTCGAGATTTCCGATCCCGACGCCCGGGAAGAAATCTACGGCATGCCCTACGAAGAATGGAAAGAGCGCTACCAGGTCGGCCCCAAGCAGGATCACAAGTAATGAACGTGAACGAGGCGGTGCGCATCCATCTGGCGGCCCTGGAGGCCGGCCGCAGCGATTTCGATGACACCCTGGCGTTGGTCGAACGCTACTTCGAGTACCAGCCGACCGGTTTTCACAACGGCCCGCTGTTCAACGCCGCCGGAGAGAACGCCGCTTCCTGTCGGGTATTCGGGCTCGGGCGCCACTGCAATCTCAGTGAGTCCGAAACCCTCCGCCTGTTTGCCCAGCATTATCAGCAGGTACTGGACGAGCCCGCCGGTGACAGCCACGGCAATATCCGCCAGTTCATCAGCACCGGCTGGTCCGGCATCCGCTTTGACGGCGAACCCTTGCGACCTCTCACTGCGCCCGATACCAAGGAAGAGACACCTTCATGACCGATACCGCCAGCACCGGGGTACAACAGAGTTTCCAGTTCAAGAGCGCGAACGTCTCGCTGACAGCCCTTGAGCTCTATTACTTCGATAACGACGAGTTCGAGACCAACCTCCGGGAAAAGATCAACCAGGCGCCGGGGTTCTTCAAGGACATCCCGCTGATCATCAGTCTGGAGAAGTACGAGGGGCTGGACAGTGAACTGGACTTCTTCAAGATCATCGGTACCTGCCGCCGGCACAACATCCAGGTGATCGGCGTGCGTGGCGGTAATGAAGACCAGCGCCGGCTTGCCCGGGGCGCGTCACTGGCACTGCTGCCGGGCTCCGGCCAGCGGGAAAAGCCCCAGGAACCGGAGGCGACCGCAGAACCGGAGAGCGAACCGCAGACCGGGCAGCCTACCGGCCCGGCACCGGCCCGGATCATCAACCATCCGGTCCGTTCGGGCCAACAGATCCATGCCCCGGAAGGCGACGTGATCGTGCTTGGGCCAGTGCAGGCCGGGGCGGAAATCCTGGCGGCTGGCAACATCCATGTCTACGGCCCGCTGCGGGGCCGGGCACTGGCCGGAATCCACGGCGGCGAATCCGCCCGGATTTTCTGCCAGTCACTGGAAGCAGAGCTTGTGTCCATCGCCGGACACTATAAAATCTCCGAAGATCTTCAGGACAACGGCTGGAAGAACGCTGTGCAGATCCAGCTCAGGGACGACCTGCTGGTGGTAACGCCACTGGACAAGGCCTGATGTTTACAACCAACAATAACGACCAAGAAGACACGACGAATCCACCGCGAAACAGGAACTGAACCTTGGCTAGAATCATTGTCGTAACCTCAGGAAAAGGCGGCGTTGGCAAGACCACCACCAGCGCCTCAATCAGCACCGGCCTTGCCAAGCGCGGTCACAAGACCGTCGTTATCGATTTCGACGTGGGACTGCGCAATCTGGATCTGATCATGAATTGCGAGCGCCGGGTCGTCTATGACTTCGTCAACGTCATCCAGGGCGAAGCCTCACTGAACCAGGCCCTCATCCGGGACAAGCGGGTGGATACGCTCTACATCCTCCCCGCCTCCCAGACCCGGGAAAAAGAAGCGCTCACCCGCGAAGGCGTGGAGCGGGTCATCAACGAGCTGTCGGAAACGTTCGACTACATCGTCTGCGACTCTCCGGCGGGTATCGAGCACGGCGCCCTCATGGCCCTGTACCATGCCGACGAAGCCATCGTGGTCACCAACCCGGAAGTCTCCTCGGTGCGTGATTCCGACCGCATCCTGGGCATTCTGCAGAGCAAGTCCCGGCGGGCGGAAATGGGCCTGGACCCGGTGAAAGAACACCTGCTGCTGACCCGATACAACCCGGACCGGGTTTCCAAGGGTGAAATGCTGTCCGTGGGTGATGTGGAAGAGATCCTCGCCATCCCTTTGCTGGGCGTGATTCCCGAAAGCCAGGTGGTGCTCAATGCCTCCAACCAGGGTTTGCCGGTCATTCTTGAGGAAGGCAGCGATGCCGGCCAGGCCTATGAGGATGCGGTCGCCCGCCTGTTGGGGGAGGAGCGGGAGCACCGCTTCATGACCGCCCAGAAGAAAGGGTTCTTCACGCGGATGTTCAAGGGAGGCTAAGGGATGAGTTTCCTCGATTATTTCAGGAGCAAGAAAAACGCAAGCGCCAGTGTCGCCAAGGAGCGTCTGCAGATTATCGTGGCCCATGAACGTGGCCAGCGGGAGCAGCCGGACTACCTGCCCCAGCTCCAGCAGGAGCTGCTGGAAGTCATCCGCAAGTATGTGCAGATTTCCGATGACATGGTGCAGGTCGAAGTGGACCGCAATGAACGGTGTTCGGTACTTGAACTGAACGTCACACTACCGGAAAAATAGTCCTGCCCCGCTACCAGCGGGCAAAGTGATCCTCCATCAATCCCCGTAGTCCTGCTACGGGGATTTTTGTTCCTGCCTCGTCAATCACCGTGCCGCTGAAGGTGCCCACATACTGGCGGAAATTCGAGGCCAGAATGCCCGCATTCAGCTTCTCCTTGCGCACTCCCGCTGGCACGAAATGCAGATCCACCCGGCCATCGGTCGTGATCACATGCCAGTCGCTGCCGGGCCGGTAACGGTCGAAGGAGAAACTGGCCGCGGCCAGTTTCGAGCAGACACCGTCCAGCCAGAGAGCGTTTTCCGTCATTCCGGTTTCGTTGACACCGGCGGCCAGGTTCAGCCCGAACGACCGGCCACCTTCCAGCACGCCTGCGATGGCGGCCCAGTTCCAGGCGGTTTCCCGGCGCATGAAGCCACAGCTCCAGTCGATGGAACCCCGGACATTGTCATCGCAACGCCAGATCTGGTGATCCCAGCGGACTTCACCCTCCACTTTCAGTCCGGCGGACTTGCGGGTGAACACCCAGCCATTGTATCCCGCCGGGCATACCAGGCGCAGCGGATCGTGATCTTCCCGAAGTTCCAGATCAACCCGGATTCCGCCGGGCGCGGACACCGAAACATTACGCCCGCCGGTCGCCGGCACAATGTGCAGGTCAACCTCCCCCTTTTGGAAACGGGCCAGGCCATGCTCGGGGTAGGGCTCCAGATGTGTCCCCATCGCCAGCGGCTGCAGGAATGACCGCTCCATCATGGTTCCGGATTCGAAGTCGTACAGATAGAAGAAGCCATTTCCAAGCAGCTTCAGATCCACCAGGGCCATACCGAACACCCAGCCAGGGCCCATGGCACTGACGAACTGGAACTGGTTGAACCGCCACCGGCGCGCCAGTCGCGAGCGGGGCCGATCCATGACCGAACGCAGGTCATAGTCCAGGTAGTTGATGGTATCTACCGGTTCACTGAGCACTCCGGCAGGAACTCGTCCCTTGTCGTCAATCAGCTTCGTCATGGTCATAGCGGTCGTCAGATCGGGCCAATTCGCGGAACCATCAGCCAGTGGAGTTACCTGGTTCACAATCCCCTGTGTTCGTGCCTTTGCCGGCCTTTACCCCATGCTAGACTCGGCGGCATCGTCTTCAAGGAAGTGTACTCTATGAGAAGTCCAAGAGCCCATGGGTTTGCAGGCCGGGGCATTGTCTTTGCAGGGATGGTCTGCACCTGGATGCTCGCAGCCCTGAGCGGCACCGCAATGACGGCAGAACTGCCGGATGAGCAGACCGCCGACTGGGAACTGCGCACGGAAACCGACAACATCCGCATCTACACCACCGGTCAGCCCGGTTCCAAATTCAAGGCTTTCAAGGCAGTTGCGACGCTCGATGTCCCGATCGAAAATCTGATGGCGGTCATGATCAATCCGGCCTCCTGCACCGAGTGGGTCCACAATTGCAGCGAATCCTATGCCTTCGGAGAGGGTGACTTCCATGAACGCTACGCCTACTCGGTGAACGACATGCCCTGGCCGGTGGCGGACCGTGATTACGTACTGCGGATCCGCACCCGGGGCGACCGTGCCAGCGGCGAGGTCACCATGGACCTGAATGCCACCCCCGACCTGCGGGCCGAAAGCAGCAACCGGATCCGGGTAGACCGCTCGGACACCCTGTACCGGTTCATCCCCGAGGGCGACAGCACCCGGATGATCTGGGTACAACACACGGATCCCAATGGTGCCCTGCCCGGATGGCTGGTCAATTCCCTGTTGGTAGACATTCCGGTGCGTTCCATTCAGGCCCTGGAGGACGTCGCCCGCGCACCGCGCTACCAGGGATTCGAGCTGGTCTGGGACGAACAAGGCAAGCTGTTGGATGTGGTGCTTTCGGATTCGTGAGGGATGACGCCCCCCGCAACACGCGCTAAGCTTTACGGAAAAGGACAGCAACAAGAGGCAGGCCTCACCCGATGACCGTTCTCGCCCACGAGATCATGACCCCCAGCATCAAAGCCGTACCCCAGAACTGGACGATGGACCGTCTGGCCCGCTTCCTCACCGATAACGAAATCACCGGCAGCCCCGTTACCGACGACAACGGGGAAATCGTCGGCATCGCCACCCTCAAGGACATCACCGAATTCCGCTGGAATGCAAGCCGCTCGGACACCGGCTCCCGACTGACCCCGGAGGAGGAGATCGAGGCACGGCGCCTGCGCATGGCCATTTTCGAGGAGATGGGCAAGGTCCCGGTGGAAGTTCGCGATATCATGACCCCGATCGTTTTATCCGTTGACGAGCAGACGCCGGTGCGAGACATTGCCAATATCATGATGCGTGAGCACCTGCACCGGATTTTTGTCACCAGCGATTCAAGAATTACCGGTATCATCACGACCTACGACATGCTCAAGCTGATATCGGACAAGGAACTGACGCAGCGCTGCGCCGAGAACGACTGAGCCACCAGAGAGGTAGCCTCCCCTATGCCAAGAGCACCGCAAGCTCGGAAAAAGATGTACGTCCTCGACACCAATGTCCTGATCCACGACCCCAACGCCCTCCTCAACTTCGAAGAACACGATGTCATTATCCCGATGACCGTCCTGGAAGAGCTGGACAGCCTCAAGTCCGGCAAGCAGACGGTCGCCGCCGATTGCCGCCAGGCCATCCGGAACATCGACAAGGTCCTGGGCGATGCCAGCCCGAAAGAAATCGAGAAAGGTGTGCCGATCGTGCGGGGCAAGAAAGCCGCGCCCCTGGGCAAGCTGCTGATCCTGATGAGCACTGAGCACCTGGACTCCCACTCACTGCCCGAGCACCTGAACGACAACAAGATCATCAACACCCTGGCCGCACTGCAGAACCGTCACAAGTCCCGGGACATCATCCTGGTGAGCAAGGACATCAACATGCGCCTGAAGGCGCGCGGATTCGGGGTCGAAGCGCAGGATTACCACAACGACCAGCTGCTTGATGACATCGACCTGTTGCCCAAGGGCTACCACGAGTTCAGCAATTCCTTCTGGGACAACATCGAGAAGGTGGAAACCGTGCAACGGGAAGGGGTCACCGAGCACATCCTGCGCCGGGAAGGGCCTCTGGCCAAAATCAACATCAACGAGTTTGTCCTCGACGAGCAGGGCTTTGTCGGCAAGGCGGTGGATCTGGACGAGGAACGCATCATCATCCGGGACCTGCACCAGCATGACCTGATGAACGAGGAGGTCTGGGGTCTGGTTCCCCGGGACATCTACCAGGCGATTGCCCTGAACCTGCTGCTGGACCCGGATGTCCACATGGTCAACCTGACCGGCTCCGCCGGTTCGGGCAAAACCATCCTGGCCCTGGCCGCATGCATCGAGATGACCGTTGCCAGCAAGCTTTACAAACGCATCATTGCCACCCGTTCGACCCAGGGGCTGGACGAGGACATCGGCTTCCTGCCCGGCACCGAAGCGGAGAAAATGGAGCCCTGGCTGGGAGCCATCGTGGACAACCTGGAGGCGCTGCACGAGGACGACGAGAACATGACCGCCTCGGTGGACTACATCCTCAGCAAGGTCCCGTTGCACTTCAAGTCCATGAACTACATCCGCGGCCGCAGCTTCCAGCACAGCCTGATCATCATCGACGAGTGCCAGAACCTGACGCCGCACCAGATCAAGACCATCATCACCCGGGCGGGCAACGGCTCCAAGGTGATCTGCCTGGGCAACCTGGCGCAGATCGATACGCCGTACCTGAGCGCCCTCAGTTCCGGCCTCACCTACATGACCGAACGCTTCAAGGGCTTCCGCCATGGCGCCCACGTGCACCTGCAGGGCGTTCCCCGCTCGGTTCTGGCGGAGTACGCCGAAGCCAACCTCTGATCTCCCAGACCTGTTGACCCTGGCGACATGCGCCAGGGTCGATCCTGCCATCGCCGGCCGTTTGTTATAGAACTAATGTGATCCCTATCCCAAACGTGACACATCGTAATAACAAACGACAAAGGCGATACCATGCGAAACCTAATCCTGTTCACCCTTGCCGGGCTGTCGGCGGCAGCCCTGAGCGGCTGCGGTGGCGATTCTTCCGGGAATGCCACCTCCGACGTCCAGAGCCAACAGAAAGAGCCGGTTGTCAGCAGTACCAGCCCCAGCCGCTACAAGCGCCCACTGCCGGACAGCGAGGCGGAACTCACGGCGGCCTCCTGCTCCGAAGGCACCGACCTGACCGGCGGGCGCAGCTACCGGGTGCAGATGCCCTCCCGGGTCGATGGCGCCGCCATTGTGTTCCAGGTATTCGAACCCACCCAGTTTGACTGCAGGATCCGTCACCCCCTGATCCTGCAGGGACACGGCTTCAGCGGTTCGCGCTCGACCGAGGCGGGCAGCGACCCACTGGCCCCCATCGAACCCCTGATTGATGCCGGCTATGCGGTGATCAGTATCGACCAGCGTGGGCATGGCGAAAGCGGCGGTACGATCCGGGTCATGGATCCGGATCTGGAGGGCCAGGACCTGGTCCAGATCGTGGACTGGGCCGAAGCCAACCTAGATTACCTGAAATACCGCCAGGACAACCTGTTGCTGGGCGGTATCGGTGGCAGTTACGGCGGAGGTTTCCAATACCTGCTCTACAACGTCGATCCGGACCAGCGCATGGATGCCATGGTGCCCCACATCACGTGGCATGACCTGACCTATAGTCTGAACCCGGGCGACGTCACCAAGAACTACTGGCTGGCCTTCCTGTCAGTGATGGGTGATACCCAGACCGGACTATCCATGGATCCATACCTGCGCAGCTCCCTGATCGACGGCATTACCACAGGCGTTTTCCCGGACAGCGCCCTGGATTTCTTCCATTATCACAGCCCGAGCTATTTCTGGCAGAACGAGCGCGAACTTGCCTTACTGGATAACGGCAACACCGACGACTACCTGCTGGAGCCGGTCACCGGACAGCTCCCGTTGACCAGCGATGGCCGCTATATTGTCAAGACACCGCCCCGTGCGCCCTACCCGGTGGACGTGCTGATGTTCCAGGGCATGCGCGACAGCCTGTTCCCGTTCAACGAGGCGGCGGAGAACTACCGGATCCTCAAGGCCGCCGGGGGCGATGTCCGTTTGCTGACCTACCCGTTCAGCCACCACTACCTGGCCCCCAACGTCGGCCTGATCCAGGAAACCCTGGCCAATCTCACCTTCTACGGTGGTGAGTTGCCAAGCCTGGCCAGCGGCGACCTCAATGCCCTTGCCCGGTGCGGTGACATCAGCGCCAACCAGGCCACGGTGGCCTGGTTCAATGAGAAACTGCTCGGCCGCGGCAACGCCGACAACGTCATCACCACCGGTGACCAGATCTGCTACACCCTGGCCCCGGGCGATGCCATCTCGGCGCCGGAGATTACCACCGGCGGCGCTACCTTCCCGGTGGGCTTCGATGCTCTGGGTAACCCGCTGCCTTCGTCTGTACTGATTGGTGCTGCCGGGATCGCACCCACCGTGGTTCCCCTGGAAACCCTGGAATCGGAAGCGGTTGTTGCCGGTATTCCCACGGCCAATCTGAATGTAAGCACTGGACTGCCGGAGCTGGATGCCCAGTGTCTGGAAAGTTCCGATCCGATCCTGCACGCGGGCACCTGCGACAGCATTGTCTTTGCCGGTATCGGCGTGATTCGCCAGAACCAGGTAGCGCCGGAGCTGATCGATGAACAGGTGCATCCCCTGCGCGGACTGGGCGAGCATACCGTGGAACTGACCGGCATCGCCGAGCGGCTCGACGCCGGTGACCAGCTGGTATTGATGCTGTATGGCCAGCACCCGACCTTTGCCGGCGCGTTCTCCCGGGATCCGGTGGTGCCGGCGGTGCAGGTGACCGGCGAGGTGGCGCTGCCGCTACTCAGCGCGGATGGCCAGTCACCCCTGGCGGAAGCGAAAAACGACTGAGGTCACGACCCCGGACAGGGCTCAGTCCTTGAACTGGGCCTTGTCCAGGCCGTGCTTTTTCATCTTGTCGTAGAGGGTCTTGCGGGCAATGCCGAGCTGGACCATGGTGTCCTTGATGCTCCCGTGACAGGCGTTAAGGGCACTGACAACCGCCGTGCGCTCGAAGCTGTCCATCATTTCGGCCAGAGTCTGCCGACCCGAGATGTTGCCCTCACCGCCCGGTTCGTTCTCATCCAGGGCGGCCGGGCCCAGCAGCACGTAACGTTCGGCCAGGTTCCGCAGCTCCCTGACATTCCCCGGCCAGGACCGCTGCATCAGGCGGGCCGCCTGGCCGGCATCCAGGGGTATGCTCTCCCGGTCGTAGCGGGCGGCGGCAATCAGCACAAAGTGGTGGAACAACAGGGGGATATCTTCCTTGCGCTCCCGCAGTGGCGGGATGTCCACCTTCACCACGTTCAGTCGGTAATACAGGTCGGCCCTGAATTCCCCGTCATCGCTGAGTTTTTTCAGGTCCGCCTTGGTGGCGGCAATGATGCGAACATCCACATCCTGCACCTGGTTGCTGCCCAGGCGCTCGACCTTCTGCTCCTCCAGCACCCGCAGCAACTTGATCTGCAGGGGCATGGGCATGCTTTCCACCTCGTCCAGGAACAGGGTGCCCTTGTGGGCATGCTCGATCTTGCCGATCCTCCGTTTGTCCGCCCCGGTGAAGGCGCCGGCTTCATGGCCGAACAGCTCGCTCTCGATCAGGTTCTCCGGCACCGCGCCGCAATTGATGGCGACGAAATTGTGGGCGCTGCGCGGGCTGTTTTCGTGGATGTAACGGGCCAGGGCATCCTTGCCGGAACCGGTTTCGCCGTGCAGCAGGATGTTGGCAGAGATATCCAGGATGGGATCGATGGTTGCCATCACCCTCTGCATGGACGGTGAATCCCCGAGGATCCGCGGCCCCGGTTTGGCCATCTGCCGCAGCTGGGCTTTCAGCCGCCGGTTTTCCAGCGCCAGGTGTCGTTTCTCCAGGGCGTGGCGCAGCAGCTCGATCAACTCCTCATGATCAAAGGGCTTCTCGATGAAGTCGTAGGCCCCCTGCTGCATGGCGGTGACCGCGGTACTGATGTCGCCCTGACCGGTGAGGATGATGACCGGAATGCTGTCATCCACCGCCCGGACCTGCTCCAGCATTTGCAGGCCATCCATGCCGGGCATGTTGTAGTCGCACAGGACAATGCCCTCGAAGTCTGCCGTGATGGTTTTCAGGGCCTCCGCCGCGCCTTCGAAACAGGCCACCGGCAAATCCTCAAGGGTCAGGGTCTGGGCCATGGCCTGGAGAATGTGCGGGTCATCATCCACAAAGATTACCGAGGGTTGTGTCATTCCGTTGCCTCCCGCTGTTGCAAGGTCAGTACAAATTCCGCGCCGGGGCCGTCCGGGCGGTTACGCCCGGTAAGGGTGCCACCCAGGGCATCGACGATCTGCCGAGAAATGGACAGGCCAAGCCCCAGTCCCTGTTTGACCGACTTGGTGGTAAAGAAGGGTTCAAAAATCTGCTCGGTGTTACCCGGCAGCCCGTAACCGTTATCCCGGACGATGCAGCACCAGTGACCGTCGTCCGCTTCCACATCGATGGTAATGACCGGCGCCTCGCGTTCTTCCACCGCCTGTGCCGCATTGGCCAGCAGATTCACCATCACCTGCTCGATCCGGATCAGGTCGCCGTGGCACATTATCGGCTGTTCCGGACGGTTCCACCGGATATCGATACCGGCACTGTTCTTCTGGGCCTTGATGATCTTCAGGGCCGCATCCACCGACAGTCGCAGATCCACCACCGACGGTGGACCTTCGGACTTGCGGGCAAACACCTTGAACTGCCGGGTCAGCTCCGCCATCTTGTCGCACAGGGTAATGATTTCCGAGAGGTTGGCGTCCACCATATCGGTGGCGCCTTTTTCCAGAAAACGGCGGCTGTTGCGGGCATAGGTCTGGATGGCCGTCAGCGGCTGGTTCATCTCGTGATTCAACCCCGCCGACATCTGCCCCAGCACCGCCAGCTTGGCGGCCTGGATCAGCTCCTGCTGGGTTTCCCGAAGCTCGCTCTGGGCCCGTTCACGCTCACGGATTTCCTCCAGCAACTGCTGGTTGGAATGCTCCAGATCCCGGGTACGCTCCGCCACCCTGCGTTCCAGCTGTTCTCCCCGCAGCGCCAGCTCCGCTTCCCGGCGGTAGCGCTCCCTCAGATACAACCACGCCAGCAAGACCCCCAGGTAAATTGCCAGGCCGCCAACCAGGAAAGCCAGCCGGGTCCAGAGCACGGGCGCGGTGGAAACCATCACCTGGAGTGTCCAGTCCAGGCGGGGCAGCGGCGTCCGGACTGCCAGGTAGTCCTGCCGCCCTTCCTTAGAGCGGATCCGGATCTTGGCGGACCTTTCGGACAAGCCCCAGGGCAGGCCCATACGTTCGATCTCCATGGGCTGCAGCTGACGCTCCGGGTAACGTTGCCGGGTCTCCAACGACAGTTCTCCCCGACGGTCGGCGGAGAAATCCCGATAGAGCCAGGCTGGGCGACTGGCCAGGAAACTGATACCGGAATCATCCAGCACCACCATTTCCGCCTCACTGAGCGACGCCGGCCGGTGCCACTGGGATTCCAGTTCATGCACCAGCACTTTCACGGCGATCACCCCCAGGATCCTGCCCCGGTCGCTTCGTATCGGGTGCGAAAAGTACAGACCCCGGACACCGGACATCAGGCCCAGGGCAAAATAGATCACAGAATCACCGGTCGCCATGGCCTCGGAAAAATAGGGGCGGAAGGAATAGTTGCTGCCAACAAAACTGTCCTCCTGAAGATAGTTGTTGGCAGCGATGGTCAGGCCGGAGGTGTCCATGAGGTAAACATCGGAACTACCGACAATGGTCGCCATTCTCTGCATTTCCCGATTGGCCTGGAGAATGACGAACGGGTCATCGGGGTTCAGCAGTGCCCGCTCCATGAGCGGATGCTCGGCCATCAATTCCGGGATGGGAAGGTAACGGTTCAGTTCGTTGGCAACCAACTGACGGTAGCGGAAGGATTCCTCGAGACTTTCCTGTTCCACCTGCCGATAACCGGCCCAGCCGCCCAGCACCCAGGACAAACCCAGGGTGATCAACAACAGCAGGGAAGCAACAATGCGGAAAGGCATGACAGTCAGTCCCGAAAAAAGCGCTAGCCTAGCGCCCCGGACGGGCGGGCACAACCAGAGCTGTGCCCGCCCGTCCGGAATACGGTTACGCCATCAGGATACCGCCGGTGCCAGGCGGGCCCGACGCTGACGCTGCATTACGAAGGCAAGCACGGCCATGGCGATACCGCCAAGATCCGTCCAGATGCCCCCTTCGATCATCAGCAAGGCAGCACCGATCAGCAGCAGACGGGTCACCCAGGGTGCAGACACCTTGCCGAACCAGCCAAGCACCCCACCAGACAGCAGGTAGACACCAAACGTGGCGGTTACCAGTGCCCGGGCGATCTCGAACCAGCCCGCATCCATCAACAGCGCGCCATTGTAGAAGAACATGAACGGCACGATGAACGCAGCGATACCGATCCGGAACGAGGCAACCGACGTGGCCATGGCATTGGCGCCGGAGATGCCGGCAGCGGCATAGGAGGCCAGGGCTACAGGCGGCGTGATCGCCGACACCACCGCGAAGTAGAACACAAAGAAGTGCGCGGTCAACGGTTCAATACCCAGCTGCACCAGGCCCGGCGCCACCACCGAGGCTGCCACCGCGTAGGCCGCCGTTGTCGGCATCCCCATGCCCAACAGGATGGAAATGAACATGGCGAAAATCAGGGCCAATAACTGGCTGGCTTCTGCCACATCCAGCAACAGGACCGAGAATCGTGCCCCGACACCGGTCAGCGAGATCACACCCACGATCACACCGGCAGCGGCGCAAACCACGATGATCTGGATCGACATGATTGAGGCCAGATCCAGGGCACGAAGAATCGCCCGAAGGCCCATTTTGTTGGGAGACAGCCAGCTGACAACTGCTGCCGCGGCGGTGGCCAGCGTGCCCGCACGAATCACCGAATAGCCTTGGAACAGCGCGTAGATCAGGATAATGATCGGAATGAACAGATACACCTGCTTGATCAGGCGCCGGAGCTTTGGCAGCTCATCCTCGCGCATACCGCGCATGCCGGTCTTCGCAGCTTCGAAATCCACCATGAAATAGACCGAGGCAAAGTACAGAATGGCCGGAATGATCGCCGCGATCGCAATCTCGGTATACGGAATACCGGTAATCTCCGCCATGATGAAGGCGCCGGCCCCCATAATCGGCGGCATGATCTGGCCACCGGTGGAAGCGGCTGCCTCCACTGCGCCAGCGGACGTTTTCTTGTAGCCCATCTTCTTCATCAACGGGATGGTCAGTGAGCCGGTTGAAACCACGTTACCGGCACTGGTGCCGTTGATCATGCCCATCAGGCCGGACGCAAAAATCGCCACCTTCGCCGGCCCGCCCCGGGACCGACCGGCCGCCGCGAAGGCAAAGTTGACGAAATAGTCACCCACCTTGGAAGCCTGCAGGAAGGCGGCAAAAATAATGAAAAGAATGATGTAGGTAGAGGACACAGCGGTGGTCGGCCCGAGAATACCCGCATCGGTGTAGACCTGGCTGAAGAAACGTTTGACGGAAAGGCCCGGATAACCCAGGAATCCGGGCAGGTAAGGGCCGACAAAGACATAAGCCAGGAAAACCAGGCCAATAATGACCAGCGCCATACCAGCCACACGGCGTGTCATTTCCATGATCAGCGCAGTACCGGCGACGGCCGCAAAGGAAATTCCCACAGGCGAGAAAGGTGTGCCCGTAGACATGCGGATATTGGTGTTATAGACAACCAGCAGATAGGTGGCGACTGACACGGAGCAGACCATCAGCACCAGATCCGGCACACTGAAGCGGGAGCGGCCGCGCTGGTGGAACCAGCTGACGATAATACCAACTGCAGTGGCAGCGATCAGCGGCCAGCCGAAGTGCCAGGTCTCGAGCTCGGGCGCAATGCGCATCGCGCCGCCTTGCAGAGTCTGATAGAACACGAAGCCCTGATAAAGAGAATACAGTGCCGGCAACAGCGCAACACCGGCAATCCAGCTGGTCCAGCGATGGCGGGCCTCACCCTCCTCGGCAGTAACGAACCGGGCGCCGGCATACAGCATGAAGCCGAGCAACAGGGCGCCGGCAACGTGGACAATCCGGAACGACCAGGTTTCCAGGGGAGCAATGTTCAGGGTGTAAAGGTGGAACGATGAGTAGGCAATGGTCAGCAGCGTAACAAACTTCAGAAGCCCACCCTCAAACATTCGACGGTTCGGTTCAACCGGCTCCTCGTCGACGTTGTGGGCAAGAATGTGGTCTTCGTCCTCGGTCACCCGGGGCGAATGTTGGATTTCGTGTTCAGTGGACATGATACAAACCTGCTAGCGGGAACACCGGATCGGTTCAGGACCGGAAAACCGGGAGGCTGCCGAAGCAGCCTCCTCATACACAACGGTTACTCGTGGATCTTGTTTTCCGGGATCTCGTAGCCGTTTTCAGTGAACCAGCGTGCTGCACCCGGGTGCCAGGGCAGAACGTTGTTCTTGGTGTAGTTCTGGGGAACAGTGGTTTTCGCAGCCTTGTGGATGGAGACCATCTTGTCGTTGTTCTCCATGGTGGTCTTGACCATTTCATAGACCAGGCTATCCGGCACGTCGCAGTTGGCGATAGCGAAGTTCCACATGGAGACCACCTGGGACGGCTTTTCCAGGGACTGATAAGTGCTGGCCGGAATGGTGAACTCGGACACCGGGAACGCTTCGGTGATCTTCTTGATCTCCGCGTCGGTCATACCGATGATGTTCACGTCGGTCTGCACTTCCAGCTGGCTCACGGCCGGGATCGGGATGCCGGCGGCAAAAGCCACCACGTCGATCAGGCCATCCTGGAGCTGGGTACCCAGATCGGACCAGCTGCCGTTACGACGCTCGAAATCCACGCCCAGGGTTTCCATCATCCGCGGGAAGTAGGTGTCGGAGGTGGAACCGGCCGGACCGAAACCGATGGTGGCACCGTCCGGAATGTCGTCGATGGAGGTGATGCCGGAACTGCTCAGGGTGGTTACCGAGAACGGAGTTTCGTACATCGGGAACATGGCACAGACGTTGTCCATGGCCATACCCGGCGCCAGCGGGCTATTGCCCTCCAGCGATTCACGGGCCGGCCCCATGGTGGTCAGGCCGAAGTTCAGGTCGCCGGTGTGTACCAGCGCCATGTTCTGCATCGGACCACCGGTAATCTCGGCACCACCGGAAATACCCAGGGTCTCGGCCATGTAGTTGGCCCATCCGGAACCGTAGGCGAAGTAAGTACCGCCCTGGCTCGCTGTACCGATGGTAAAGCTCTCGGGCCAGTCGGATTTGTCCTGGGCCATGGCCGGGCTGGCGATGGCGGCGGAGGCAACGGCTGCTGCCAGAATGGCTTGAATCTTCATAGAGGATGCTCCCCATATCATTTTGGTTGTCGGGTGCTTGACGCGACCGTCAACGGCCACGGTGAGCTTCTGTATCAGCAAGGACCGGACCAGTTTCGGAAAACACCTATAAAACAAGGTGTTATTGATCCGGCGCAGAACTGAGCGACTCAAGAATGTGTGGATACCCACCCATTACCGGGAGGCAATGGGTAGATGTCCACACCTGAGTGTAGACATTGAGTGGGAACTGGAGGGAGGTTTACGTAAACAGACTGCGCTTATTGCAACTTGATTGCCGGATACTCACTGCCGAGGCGCGCCCCCTAGCGAGGGGCGCGACGGTGCGGAAGCGGTAAGCGCGTCGTCTTGCATGTTTCAATCCACGCGCCCGCGAGGGGCGCGACTTGAGCTCCACCCCAAACGCCCCGATGCCTTCCGGGTTTCAATCCACGCGCCCGCGAGGGGCGCGACATGGCTCCCGCGCCAGTGCATCACCCTGAGCGAGTTTCAATCCACGCGCCCGCGAGGGGCGCGACATCTATGCCGAGAAGGACATCTACAGCGGCATCCGGTTTCAATCCACGCGCCCGCGAGGGGCGCGACTTGGCCGGGTCGGTGTTGTTGATCTCAAACTGATTGTTTCAATCCACGCGCCCGCGAGGGGCGCGACTCACGGCTTCGCCAACGCTGTTCACGCCCGAATAGTTTCAATCCACGCGCCCGCGAGGGGCGCGACCAGGTGAGTTACTAGCCTTGAATCACTTTCATAGTTTCAATCCACGCGCCCGCGAGGGGCGCGACCTTGTCATTGCGGGCGAAGCAGAGTTGCTGGCTGTTTCAATCCACGCGCCCGCGAGGGGCGCGACGGCGGGCATCGCCGACATGGTGGGCAACGTCTGGGTTTCAATCCACGCGCCCGCGAGGGGCGCGACCCTTTTGCTGTGTAAAACACAGTCATGTTGCCGCCTGTTTCAATCCACGCGCCCGCGAGGGGCGCGACGCACAACCACCGTGTAGTAGATGACGGCTCGCATGTTTCAATCCACGCGCCCGCGAGGGGCGCGACCCATGCTGTACCGAAAGCAGATGCACGATTATCAGTTTCAATCCACGCGCCCGCGAGGGGCGCGACTTACGCATCTAAGCACAGCATCCGGCATTGCCTGTTTCAATCCACGCGCCCGCGAGGGGCGCGACATGGTGGGCAATGTTTGGGAATGGCTGGTCGGTATGTTTCAATCCACGCGCCCGCGAGGGGCGCGACCTGCCGCCGAAGCCGACTGGGCAGCCGACTGGGCTGTTTCAATCCACGCGCCCGCGAGGGGCGCGACCCCGCACGCCCCATACCGGGTCGGTGAACTGGTAGTTTCAATCCACGCGCCCGCGAGGGGCGCGACCAATAGTTTCAGGGGGGAAACTTACATAAGGGAGTTTCAATCCACGCGCCCGCGAGGGGCGCGACGCATAGCGGGAGTATATCATATTACCCCCATGCTGTTTCAATCCACGCGCCCGCGAGGGGCGCGACCGCCCTATCCTAACCTACTGAAATCAAGCCAGCCATCTCTCAGGTTTCGCTGACGTAAACGGGTAATATCATTTCGTTGCTGCTCATCGGATGAGCAAATACAGAAAAGCCAGGCACCACACAGGTCCTGGCCTTTCGCTAACTTTCCCAGTTGTTAATGAGCACTGCCGGTTAGCGATCACAGAATCATCGCATCCCGGAAAATATCAGGAGCGGGCTTAGCTCCATGATGTTCAATCCGGTTCTTCCAGTTTTTGCCTAATTTATAGAATCGAAGGCTGTCTTTATCTTCTTCATAAATGTTCAGTAGTTCATCCCTGAAAAAGGTCCACTGGGCCGGATCAACCTCGCATTCAAAGACTGAATACTGAACACGCACCCCGTAATCAAGACAAACTTTTGCTACTCGCCTCAAGCGGCCCGGACCTTGCGGGTCTTCCATCGAGATGTCATAGGTAACCAATACCATCATTGCAAAGCTCTCCTATCGCACGACACAGGGCGGGTACCTTTCCAGATCCTTTCTGAGGTGGCGGGCAAGCAACATTGCCTGGATATGGGGGATTATTCCTATGGGCACTTTCTCTTTGAGGAAGGGATGCATCACTTCCTGCTGCTTCCGTTCCTGGTAACTGACCAGTACCGTTTTTCGAGCATCATCGGACATCCTGACGGCGCCGGAGGATTCAGTAACGAAATCAGTTGCTCTCAGTTGTTTCCGGTTTATAAGACTCAGTACAAGTCTATCCGCCAGCCACGGCCTGAATTCCTCAAGCAGATCCTGAGCCAAGCTGTCCCTGCCCGGGCGATCGGCATGCAAATAACCCACTTGAGGATCCAGGCCTACGCCGTTGAGTGCTGCGCTGATATCCTGGCCCAGAATCGAGTAGACAAATGACAACAATGCATTAACCGGGTCTCGGGGCGGCCTTCGGTTTCTTCCCGAGAACATGAATTCTTCACGAAAGTTCTCGTTTATGAGCTCTCCAAACACGGCAAAGTATTTTGCGGCCGCATCCCCTTCGATGCCTCTCAATGACTCGAGATTATCAACATACTTTGCCAACCGGATGGATGCCGCCAAATGCTTAACTGCCATCCCCAGTGACTCTGTTGCACCATGATTACGCTGATGCCTAAGGAGAACATTCCGGCATCCGACCAGCTTTGCGGCGACCGCAGAACGGGCAATTTCAAGGCTCGCTGATTCATCGGCGTTATATTGGGCGCGTCTCAGTAAAACGTTTCCCGATTTTTTTCCCTGAAGCCGGCCATAGAAGCGACCATATTCGGTAAAGAACGCCAGGTTCACGCCCTTCTCACCACAAAACCCCATTAAGGCCGGAGACACCAATACGTTGCCGAAGCAGAAAAGACCAGAGACCGAGTGAATTGGCACCTGCATCAGCTTTTTATGTTCATGCTCTATAACGACCGTTTCCCGCTCCTTATGCACATAAGAACCCTGACGGGTTATATACAGACTGTTCTGGAGCTTTTTCATTGCCTGTTCTCTTCATCGAATAGCGCGTCAACGTACCCAGCGCTCAGGTCGTTCCCAGATAATTTCGGATTACAAAGGTCGTATAACGAGCAGGAATCACATTTCTTTTCATAAGCCGCTTTGGGAGTATGTCCACTGGTGAGCAAGTCCCGCACTCCAGCAATTACAGAACGCGTCTCATCCCTTAGCTGTTCTGTAAATTCCACGTCATCCCGGTGGCGGACTTGCCAGTACCAGAGGGCGCCCGAACGAACAGGCCGGCCCTGCATCTCCTCGAGACAAAGTCCCTGGGCACAAAGCTGAATCCGGTCCCAACTATCCCGCTTGGGCTTACCTCTTTTGTACTCGACCGGCTTCATATTGCCGGTGGATAGCTCGATCTCCACAAGATCTAGCTTTCCGGTGATTCCAAGCCATTCTGCGCTTACCAATACACCACGCTCATAGCGAATACCTTTACGAGTCTCCGGCTCGCCCCGGTCTACGCGCTGATGCAACACCTTACCCTGCGCAGTGAGCCAGTTTTCGGCCCATACCTGTTCATTGTGTATCAGGGCACATTGCCGGGGGCAAAAGGCGTAATGCTGCAACGCGGATAGAGGAATGAGCTTTTCATCCTGCATGTACGGCTGGCCCCTCAGGCAGCGAACTGAATCACTTCTACCTCGTGGTTCTGCTTTATCGCTTCCTCTGCCATGTTCAGAATCTTTCCTGAAATGGCGTCATCGAGGTAATACTCACCACAGTTATCACACACTTCCGCGGGCACATTCTTGATAACAATGGTGGCCTCCCCACGCGTCATGGTCACGGTGGTAGTGCCAGGATGGGTTTCCCCATTTTTACAAATTGCGCATTTCATTCAGTTTCTCCTGGTTTTAAAGTCATCATTCCAGATTTCCGGCGATGGCACATAAGCGGTAATCACGTAACACTCACTGTTCTCCTGATTTTGTGCGAAGACAACATGAACGGGCCTGTCGTTTATCCACCCCAACCGCAACTCACTGGGGTAGGGTTTATCGTCAGGATAGCCTGTTATCGCTTCTCCGGTCTGGATAGTGAATATGACTTCATCCGTAGACAGCGATCTTTCGAACATACGCCTGAGCGCATGACCGCTGAACTTAACTGACGTACATTGTTTCATCCCTGAAACACTCTCCTTGATATCTATACTGAATGAGGCAAGCGGCTCCCCGCTAGTCCAGATACTTGATCAGCTCTACACCCTTGGGCAACTGATCCTCGTTGACTGTTACTTTGTAGTCGCTGAAATCTCTGGCAGGCCCTTCAGACTTCCTCCTAACGTCAACAAGCTCAAACAGCTTCCTGGCCGGCGCGTTACCAAGAGCCGAATCGTGTTTGAATACCAGCAATGCACAAGGTGACATTTCGCCCCTGCTGGCAGAGCGGTCATGGTCAAGCATGTTCACCAAAGAATCCCAGAACAGCTCCAGATCCTCTTCACCGAATCCGGTCTGCTTCGCCAGATTCGCCGAGATGAATCCATGGCAACGATACAGGCCATAGGGGATTGTAAACTTCCGCCCCATCGTTCGGTTGTCACCGCTCTGTGCCTCAGCTTCTTTCTCAGTCGTTACTGCCATTCTGGTAATACTGTGTTCGGCGCTGACAACGGGCTCGATACTCCGAGCAAAATTCATCTGAACAGGGCCCCGAACCTGACCGGTATTCACATCTGTAGACATGACGGCACCGAAAGTCCGGATATCAAAGAAGTTCTGACACATCCACTGGGTCACCTTCCTGGCATCCTCTTCTTTTTTGGGCAGTTTCTTTGACTCGTGCTTTAACTCCAGCGCCTCGTACGCCCGCAGGTTGTTCTTGTTAAGCACCGCCTTTTCTTTGATGTAGATCTCAAACGGAGGAGTTTCCTCCTTCACCATGCCGACGTAGTTCCGCACCTTGCGCTTAAGGCACACATCGGTCACTAATCCCTGTCCGGTCTCGGCATCCACCCGCGGCAGGTTGCCAGCATCGGGATCCCCATTGGGGTTGCCGTCTTTTACATCAAAAAGGTACACAAATTCATAACGGTTGTTCAGGCTCATACTTCGACTCCTTCTGACTCATCATGTGCTTGTTCTTTTGAATGCTTGGTAAAAAGTTCCTGGCGCTGGTGGTAGTAGCCAATGGCGAATAACCCCTGTTCTTCCAGGCTGAGGTGGGCGGGGAATTCGTTGATATCCGCGATGATCTTCGCAATACGCTTCTCGGCAACGACTCGTTGCCCCTGATAGGGCAGCTTTTTGAGGTGGTGGGCGTGTAATCGCATCAAGGTTCCGAAAACAGATTTAGGATTACAGCTGGCGCTACTGTAGTAACGATCCCGGATACCCGCGTTCAGTCCCGGATTGGCATCCGATTGTAGCTTTTCCAGCACGGCAAACAGGCATCCCAGGCGATAGCCAATACGCTTTTCCTCAGGGTTATAAGCCATGGTCACTTCCTCATTGGTGAGATTGTGATAACGATAAGAGCGGTTCAGGAAGGCTTTGATCAATCGCGCCCGATAGGGTGTCACCTCGCCCTGTTCGGCTTTGATGCGTTTGATGACGCCCTGCATAAGACTCGCCGGTAACGGCAATCCCATGAGAATTGCGCGCACTGTTTCTCCAACCAGATGGGGTGGCAGGTTTTCATCTTTTCCCAGCAATGCCGTTGAGCGAAGCAGAGGTTTCAACGGTGGGTAGTCCGCGTTTCTGCTGGCAATTGCGGTGTCCCGGCACCACTGGGCCAGCTGTGTGCTGAATTCCGCCACTGTGCCCACCTGCCAGAATCGAACAGCAATTCGGGCTGCGTTGGGAGAAAGCCCGAGCAGATAGAAGCGCTCGGTACCGGCACCCGCCAAAAAAGCGCCTGAATGAAGACTTTCAAAAAGCTGCCTGACCGCTCTGGTGCCACTATCCGGGTCATCCTTGGGCGTATCGTTGAAGAATGACTGCAAGTTGCTTTCGAGAAAATTCTCCCCGGTCGACCACCAGACCACCGATGTCTCATTCAACTGCAACCGCTGGGGACTGCTAGTACGCAGCAGTTGATTAAGAGCGGTGGTGTACTTGAAGGCGGCTTCCTCACCCACTGGCGCATTGTTGCCCTTATCCTTGCCCCAGGAATTGAACGAGTCGATATTGAAAGAAACAATGTTCGCGCCGGCCATCTGGGCTCCCCACACACCTTTTACAGCCGGGTGCAGCCGAGCAATCTTGGTTTTTTCGCCAGTAACCAGGCAAATGCCATCCTGGTTCTCATTGTCCAGGGGTTGCTCTGCAATCCATTGGCGAACAGCGGGTGACTGGCAGACGAGGTTATTGTCAGAACTCAACTGAAAGGTGAGATTGCACCCCGAGATCTTCAGGCATTCCTGAAATTCCGGTGCCTGTCGGGCTTTCTCTTTCTCGGCTTCGTCATGAAGAAATGCGTGAACGGCCTGCACGCCCTGATCATCCGGTATCTCTGTTCGAAGACGGTCTACCAGATGAACGAACGCCTCGTGCTGCTTACCGGCCATGTCGACTTCTTTAGAACTGGGCTCCGCACCTGGCTTGGAAACCTTTGGCTGTTCCAGCACATAGCCGAAATGATCCCAGAGGCAGTAGGCTGTTTCGTAAGATTTGGCACCACTGCGTTTTGCACCTTGTGGCACAGTGAATGCCTTGGCTACGGGCTTACCTTTCTCCTGAAACTCACGGGCATCCTTTAATTGAATAAACCTCCCTTCAGGACTGAGGACTATGACAAATGGAATTTCTTTCTCTTCAAAACCCACGGGGGGCAGCGGGCTTCCTGCTGATCTTTTCCGGTCGTAGTAATCACACAAAGCCTGAAGAATCATCCCCTCACCTCCAGGCTGTTGCGGTCAGGTACAGTTACTACTCCGCTCTCCATTTTTGCTCTAAAAAACAGTGGACGAGGTGAGGCCGGATCAGAGTAATCCAAGTCATACAGCATAAACCCGAGATCAGGTGAATCCTGAATCGGCTCAGGGCCATCGCTGGCATCGACTAAAGCAAAATCACAACTGAACTCACGGCATCCCAGATAGGGCTGATTGAAACACTGCCCCTTTTCAGCACGGCGACGGAACATATCAGCGAACTTGGCTGCTGAATCCTGCGGGCCGGCCTTATCCGTCATTTGAAACTCGGCATGAAGCCGGTACCGAACATCTTTCAGCAAAAGACTGGCGCGCTGTTGGCGCTGTTCGTCAACGTAGATTCCCAGATGCCCTTCACCACTGTTCATTGCCGACTTGGCCGTGCGCGTGGATACGATGGATTCCACTTCGTTGCGTCTCAGGTTCATCCATTTGATCGGATTTAATACCTCGATCTGCGTGACCTGCCATTGAATTGCCGGCTTCCAGAGAATGGCCTCAAAAATGGCTCTGGCTGCAGACGGGGTAATCACGTCATAGCTCACCCGCTCTACCTTCATCTCTGGTCTGGTGAAACACGCAAACTCTCCGCTAACTTCCAGGCAAAAGCCCATGAGCCCTCCTATATAACGGTTGATTCGGCGGGAATCAGGCTGTCCGGTGCCTGAACGCCCCAAATCGGGTGGTAATGGCTGTATTCAACAACAAACTTCCCGGCACGTTCATAGATCGCCCCCAAAACATGCAACTGCTTGGCGAGCGACTCCGGCAATGTGACGCTGTATCTCTGTAATTTCCGGTGAACCCATTTCTGGGAACCATCCTGCTCCAGCATCGCCAGCCACTGGTCGACAGGTGTTTCCTCATACTCTTCCGGGCAGAAAGGAACCACAACACCAACACCCCTATCATCAATCAGGCGGAACTTCTCTGCGGCTTCCCGGAACTGAATGCCCAAGGGTGCGTCCGGGGAACTCTCGGCTTTCAGAAGCTTACAGATTCCGTGTTTGTCGCGGTCACCTTGAGTATTGAGGTCGGTAAAAAATGCTTGTATTGCCTGCGGACTAAGCGGTTCATTCAACTGACCACTCCTGAGTAGCTTGAGGGTTACCTGTGCGGCTTGTCTCAGGAAACCGGGAGGCGGTAATTGCTCTGGCTGGAACACCACGACACGACCCCGATCAGCCATCCGCCCTTCACGGTTGCAGCGCCCGGCCGCCTGAGCGATGGAATCCAGGCCCGCCATGGCCCGGTAAACCACCGGGAAATCGACATCCACACCGGCCTCAATCAGCTGAGTGCTGACTACTCGCAGAGGCATTTCAGATCCGCCCCTCCGCTCGGACAGTTTGTGCCGAATCTCCGCCAGGATCCGGGATCGATGCTCCGCGCACATATTGGCGGACAGGTGGTAGGTATCGCTCCCTTCGGGCAGCAGATCATAGAGCGTTCTCGCGTCCTGACGCTTGTTCACGACCACCAGGACACAGTCCTCTTGTGATAACTGTTCGGCCAGCGATTCCCAGGAAGTCGTCTCATCCGGATTGGGCGGCATCTCAATATCCACCCGCTTTAGCTGCCCAGCGAGTTCTGCCGGATCCGGGATGATTTCACGGATATTATCGAGACCGGTGTGGAGCACTCCACCAAACGCATCAAGCTGCTTCCCAAGATCCGGTTGCGTAGCCGTACACAGCACCCAGGTCACCCCAAAATGATCGCTCATCTGCTGCATTACCCGGGTTATGGGTTCGTGAAAATCACGAGGAATTTGCTGGGCCTCATCCAGAATCACAATGCTGTTCACCAAGTTATGCAGTTTCCTGCAACGGCTGGTTCTGCTGGCAAACAGGGATTCGAACAACTGGACGTTCGTGGTGACAATTAGCGGCGCATCCCAGTTCTCCGCCGCCAACCTGGATCCGGCTCTCTCGGAACCGGGGTCAACATCCAGACTGCTATGGTGTTCCAGTACAGCTTCCTCGCCCAGAAATTCCCGAAATACGGCAGCGTTCTGTTCAATGATGCTAGTGAACGGGATGGCATAGATAACTCGCAACTTACCGTGCTTTCTGGCATGTTCCAGCGCAAATCCCAGACTGGCGAGTGTCTTTCCACCACCGGTGGGAACCGTCAGGCCGAATATTCCCGATGGCTCGGGAGCACTCCGTTGGCAAGCATCGAAGATCGCCTTACGAGTACAATTCAAAGAGGTATCGTCTGACGCCTTCTGCAACCGACTCATCCGTTCAAAAAACACTGGATGAAGTTCAGACAGTTTCGGCAATCGACCTCGCTGGTTCACCCGCTCCGGCGCCATGTAACTCTCGGTATCGAGAAAATCGGCATCCACCAGGCAGGAAAACAACAGTCGCATCCAGAGGCTGATTGAGTCAGTGCTCCTTGCCTGATAGGGAACTTCCGGCTGGTCCGCTCTGAGCAGATATTCAGGTATCCGCGCCGCCATGGCTTCGGAATACTCCGGTCCTGCCTCCTGCAAGCGAAATTGCAGCGAGCCACGGTTGCCCGACCAGTCCGGCAATCCTGCATGGTGCCCTGCAATCAAATAAGCAATGATGTAACCGGGCACCGAGGGCCACTGGTTGATCGCATGGACCGCACCTGCCGTCGAGTGTGTAACCCTTTGCGGGTTTTCCACGTGAGCGTTCTCACGCTCAAACCCGGATGCGTCACGAATGTATTCCTGAAAGGCCCCACGATACTTTCCGAGGTCATGCCAAAGTCCGGCTGCTACCCCCCAGCCAGCAGACTGAAACTCATCAGCCCTTGTGCCACTGAGCTTGGCCACTTTCTGCAAGTGCTCTTCCAGGCTGTGCGGCTCCAGCCAATTTCCGGAACGGTCATCCAGCTTGACGTGGGCCACATAATCGCGATTATGCATTTCACTCCTTCGGGGCTTTCCTTGGACATTTCCTGGCAGCCTAAAGGGCTTACTGCCCCAAAGAACGCACCACTGTCGAAATTATCAGTACTTATCCGCCATCTTCTGTATCCTCCGCACAATTTCACTTCGGAGCTCTGGCGGCCCGATCACTTTTACATCCGGCCCGTAACGCAAAACCTCCATCACCAGTTCCCGTTCATCGGAGTACGGCACTTTCAAGTGGTAGCCATCATCCCAGTGTTCTCCAATCTGATCGGGGTGCCAGATTTCATCCGCAACCCATTCCGCCGCATGGCGTGAGAACCTGAGGTGTGCGGTGCCCTTCGGACCGCCGCCGAAAATTCCGAAGCTGGCGTAGGCAAACCCGTCCAGCTCTTCGGTCACTCGTTGCACTGATGGGGTATCCTCCACTCGGGGTTCGGAAATACGGTCCAGGGAAAACAGGCGAAGGGCGTCGGCTGTGCGGCATTCCGCCAGCAAATACCAATTCGAGCGATAATGCAGTAACCGCTGAGGGTCTGCCTGGCGATGACTGATGTCCCCGCTGCTACGTGCCCTGTAAGAGAAACTCAGTCGTTTGCCGGCGAGTGTGGCTTCGGCCACCGGATCAAAGATCTGAGGCGCGGCCATGCGTGATTGGATCGGCTGGATATGGATGCGCTCGCTGATGCGTTCAGCGTCGTGTCCCGATTCGCCCAGCAGGTGACGAATCTTGTCCTTCAGTGGCGCCAGCCGACTGGTGATCATTCCGGGCTGCACGTTTTCCAGCAACTGTTCACACGCCAGCAGCGCATAGAGTTCAGCCGGGTTCATCCAGAACCCTGGCAGTTCGAATTCAGGGGAATCAGGCGCATATTGATGGCCGTTATGTTCCCGACAGTATTCAATGGGCGCGCCGAGAGAGTCTCTCAGAAACTCAAAATCCCGGGTAACCGTGTTTCGACTGGCTTCAAGCGCTTCCATAAAGACGCGCATTGGCACCGGACGGCGGGCATTGCGGAGGATATCGTGGATTTTGTAGATGCGGTCAAAACGGCTCACTCGCAATCCTTGCAGTTTTTCGTTATCAACCCCTCAACGTTAGCTAAGTATTTATGCGATTGCTACCCGCCCTATAAGAGTCACCACCGCCCCTGAAGCGTGGCAACAATCCGGCGACTGCCGGCCCGGTCCCGGTGTTCGCAGAGATAGATGCCCTGCCAGGTGCCGAGGGCAAGATGGCCCCGGGATACCGGCAGAGTGAGCGATGGGCCGATCAAAATGCTCTTGATGTGGGCCGGCATATCGTCCGGCCCCTCCATTACATGCTCATAGTGGGGCGCATTCTCCGGCACTATGACATTGAAGTGGCGCTCCAGATCCCCGCGCACATCCGGGTCGGCGTTCTCGTTGACCGCCAGGGAGGCCGAGGTGTGCTGGATAAACAGGTGCAGCAAACCCATCTCGCAGTTAGCCAGGCTCGGAGCCTGCGCCAGCACCTCGTTGGTGACCAGATGGAACCCCCGCTGAAGCGGGGCCAGTTCAATGATGGTTTGATCCCAGATCATGGTAACTCCCGAGTTCCGGCTTATTTCTGCAGTTCGTCCCAGGGATGGACCGGCACCACCGCCTCACTGACCTCGGCTTCGAAGGAGCTGCGGAAATAGTCCATCGCCTTCTCGGCTTCGCTGAGTTCGTCGAAGCGGGCAATGTGGTAAATGGCCTCGCCCTCGTTCACCAGCGGCAGGTTGTTCACACAGATCACAATGCCGGAGCAGGGAGAGGTCACCGCCTCCTCGGTCTCGCCGAAGGGATCGGCCACCATGGCGAGCTTCTGGCCCTTGCGCACCTTCTGCCCGAGACGGGCCACCGGGCGCATGATGCCGTCAATGTCCGCCCTCACCCACTGGGAGTTGGCAGCGGTTTCCGAGCGCTTTCTCGGAGCCTTGGGCCCCTTCTTCGCCGGCACCATTTCCAGCTCCCGCATGACCCGGATCACGCCCTTGACCCCGCTGGTGATAACCACGTCATCAAAGCGCAGGGCTTCTCCGCCCTCGAAGGTGATGACCGGAATATCCTGGGAATCGGCATAGGCCCGCAAGCTGCCCTCGCGGAGACTGGCGTTGATGATGATCGGCGCACCGAAGGCTTCGGCCATGCGCACGGTTTCCGGGTTCTTCAGCTCTGCGCGGATCTGGGGGAGGTTGAACCGGTGGATGGCGCCGGTGTGCAGGTCAATGATGTGCGTAACCCGCTCCATGATCTGGGTGCGCAGCAGGTAGGCAATCCTGCCGCCCAGCGAACCGCTCTCACTTCCGGGGAAACACCGGTTCAGATCCCTTCGATCCGGCAGGTATCGGGTGCGCTGGACAAAGCCAAAGATATTAACGATCGGCACTGCCACCAGCGTACCGCGCAGGTGCCGCAGCGCCGAATTGGTCAGTACGCGACGAACAATCTCCACCCCATTGATCTCGTCACCATGGATGGCGCCACACACCATCAGCACCGGCCCCTCTCGCCGGCCATGCACCACTTCCACCGGAATATGGAGCGGCGTGTGGGTGTAAAGCTTGGCGACCGGAACCTCGACGGTTTCCCGTGTACCCGCCTTGATCTGGGTGCCCGCAATCTCGAACGGTGCCCGCGCCATCCGCGCCATGCTTCAGCCCCTTCCCTTGGTTCTGGTTTTCCAGGGCTTCTGGTTCTTTTCGGTCCAGTTGATGATCATGCCCGCCACATTCTTGCCGGTAGCATTCTCGATACCTTCCAGACCCGGCGATGAATTCACCTCCATGACCAGCGGACCACGACTGGAGCGCAACAGATCGACGCCGGCCACGTTCAGGCCCATGGACTTGGCCGCCATGATCGCCGTGCGGCGTTCTTCCGGCGTGATGCGCACCAGAGAGGCGGTGCCACCGCGGTGCAAGTTGGAACGGAATTCCCCTTCCGCGCCCTGGCGCTTCATGGCGGCAATCACCTTGTCACCAATAACAAAGCAGCGAATGTCGGCACCGCCGGCTTCCTTGATGAACTCCTGAACCAGAATGTCGGCCTTCAGGCCCATAAACGCCTCGATGACACTCTCTGCAGCCTTACGGGTTTCCGCCAGCACCACCCCGATACCCTGGGTACCCTGCAACAGCTTGATCACCACCGGCGCGCCACCCACCATTTTCAACAGCTCAGGCACGTTATCGGGCTTGTTGGCAAAACCGGTGACCGGCATACCGACACCCTTGCGGGCGAGCAGTTGCAGCGAGCGCAACTTGTCCCGGCTGCGGGTGATTGCCACCGACTCATTCACCGGAAACACGCCCATCATCTCGAACTGGCGCAACACCGCCGTACCATAGAAGGTTACCGACGCCCCGATACGCGGGATAACCACATCGAAACCCTCAAGGATTTCCTCGTGGTAACTGATCTGGGGCTTGGCGGAGGTGATGTTCATGGAACAGTGCAGGCAGTCGATAACCCGCACTTCATGGCCGCGATTGATGCCCTCCTCCACCAGGCGCCTGGTGGAGTAGAGGTTCTTGTTCCGCGACAGTACAGCTATTCTCATTTCTCGGTCCTTATAACCGGCTCACCGGCAAGATAGGAAGCTTCAGGAAACACCACCGAACGACCGGCCATGGCTGTGCGCCCCAGTAACATGCGAAATCTCATGGAATCCCGGTTGGTGAGTGTCATTTCAATGGGCCAACTCTGATCACCCACCACCACTGTGGTTTCAATCACCAAACGCAATTCACGGTGGCCTCCGGAATCGGATACGTCGCGCTCATCCAGTACGCGGGCATCGCACTCCACTACATGGTGCAGGTCGTTCTGGACCGGATGCACCCAGAACCGGACCCGTCGCTCGCCGTTCTCGGTATAGGGCTCGGTCCTGAACGTATGCAGGCAGGAGGTGCGTGCACCCGTGTCCACCTTGGCCTTGATGCGGGAGATATCCAGATCCGGCAGTGCGACCCACTCCCGCCAACCGAGGCTGACCCTGTTATCCACCGGTGTTGGCTGAATCGCATGGCGCACATCATTTGGTTTTTTCGGCATCCGGTAAGTCCCTTTTTTCTTTAGGCAAATCAGACTTAACTATAATCCAAACCTGCCACCCCGGCGAATATCCAACTCGGTGATTTCATTGCAACAGGGACCGTGATTACCCTTACAGGAGCGTTCCCGAAGGACAGAATACCCAATGGCACAACTGATCTGGTTCAAAAACGACCTCCGCACCGCCGACAATCCGGCACTTACCGCCGCCTGCAAAACAGACGACACCGTCCGCGCCTGCTACATCCTGACACCGGATCAATGGCGCGAACACGACTGGTCGCCGGCCCGGGTCCGGTTCGTGATAGAACACGCCAACGATCTGGCCCAAACCCTGGCACGCCTCGGCATCCCGATGACCTTCCTGTACGGGAACCGGTTCGACGACAGCCTCGACCTCCTGCTCGCCCACTGCCATGAACACAACGTCACACGAATCCACATTAACGAAGAATACGGCATCAACGAGCGCCGCCGGGACAAGGCCCTGAAACAGCGCCTCGCCGACCAGCCGGTTGAACTGTGTAAATACCGTGACCAGACCGTCGCCCCCGTGGGCGACATCCGCACCGGACAAGGTGACCCCTACTCGGTTTTCACCCCCTTCGCCCGCCGCTGGCGCAGCTGGATCGAGGAAAACTCACCCCAACTGTTCCCGATTCCCGCCGCCCGGGGCGATGCGCTCAAACCAGATCGGATTGAAGGCGTACCGGAAGGATTCGGCGACGCGCCGCCAGCCCTGGTGAAAACCGGCGAGGACGCCGCCCATGACCAGCTCGAAAATTTCCTGCAGGAACGGGTCGGCGCGTACAAGGACCAGCGCGATTTTCCCGCCGTCGACGGTACCAGCCAGCTGTCACCCTACCTGGCCAACGGCGTCCTCTCGGGCCGCCAGTGCCTGCTGGCCGCACGACAAGCCCAGGGAGATGGCGGCAACCAGGAAGGACTGGCTACCTGGACCAACGAAATCGCCTGGCGGGACTTCTACATCCACATCCTCTACCACTACCCACGGGTCAGCATGCACCGGGCATTCAAGCCGGAAACCGAAGCTCTCGAATGGAACACGCCCGGAGACAAGTTCGAGGCCTGGAAGGAAGGGCGTACCGGCATCCCCATCGTCGACGCCGCCATGCGACAACTTAACGAAACCGGCTGGATGCACAACCGACTGCGCATGGTCACCGCCATGTTCCTAACCAAGAACCTGTTCATCGATTGGCGCCTGGGCGAGGCTTACTTCATGTCAAAACTGGTGGACGGCTTCCTGGCCTCCAACAACGGCGGCTGGCAATGGAGCGCCTCCACCGGCACCGACGCGGCTCCCTACTTCCGGGTTTTCAACCCGGTGACCCAAAGCGAACGCTTCGATCCGGACGGCGACTTTATCCGGCAATGGGTGCCGGAACTGGCAAAACTGGATGGAAAACGCATCCACGATCCCTGTGCAAAGGGGGGCGTTATTCCGAAAGGGTATCCAAGGCCGATTGTTGACCTCAAGGAAAGCAGAAAAGAGGCGATCGCAAAGTTTCAGGCACTGAAGAACTAACTCACAGGCCAGAGGCAGGGTTGGGGAAAGTCTGTCCAAAACTGTGCGGAGCCAGGGATGGCGGAGCTCAAGCGCCACAGGGATGTGCCGCCAGGAGCGTGTTTTGGAGAGACCTTTCCCAACCCTGCCCACCCGGGACTAGACAGAACAGACCGGACAATCCGGATCCCGAGCCAGTTTCATCTCGCGCCACTGCATCTCCCAGGCATCAAGCAACAGCAACCGGCCAACCAATGGCTTGCCTACGCCCGTGATCACCTTGATCGCCTCCATGGCCTGGGCCGAACCAATCATGCCCACCAGCGGCGCAATCACCCCGGCCTGGGAACAGGTCAGATCCTCATTACCCTGCTCCGGATAGAGACAGTGATAACAGGGGCTACTCTCAACCCGCCGGTCATACACCGACAACTGCCCCTCGCCACGAATCGCCGCACCGGAAACCAGCGGCACTCTCGCTGCCACACAGGCCCGGTTCAGGGTAAAGCGGGTATGGAAATTGTCACTGCAATCCACCACCAGGCTCGCTTCCTCCACCCATCGGGCCAGCTCCTCGCCATCCAGCCGGGCCTTCAGGGCGGTCACCGACACCAGCGGATTGATCCTCCGAATCCGATCCGCCAGGCTCTCCGCCTTGGAATCCCCCAGCTGGCTCTGGTCAAAGCCAATCTGGCGCTGGAGATTGGCCAGCTCGATATCGTCATCATCCACCAGTGTCAGGTGGCCAACCCCCGCAGCCCCGAGGTAAAGGGCCACCGGGCAGCCGAGACCGCCGGCGCCAATCACCAGCACCCGCGCGGATTTGAGTTTCTCCTGCCCGGCAATATCAAACCTGGGCATCAGAATCTGTCGACTGTAGCGCAGCAGCTCCTCGTCACTGAGCATACCCGCCTCCCCTTCTTGTCATGACTTGTTATCAGGATTGCCCGGCCAGCGGCCGAGCGTCATACGGTCACGTTGGCCGTAATCCTGCCGGCTTTCCACTGACTCGAAACCCCGGGCCCGGAATAATGCCTGCACGGCCGCGGCCTGATCATAACCGTGCTCCACCAGCAGCCAGCCTTTGCCAGCGAGCCAGTCCGGCGCCCGGGTCACAATTTCGCGAATATCGTCCAGACCATCAACACCCGATACCAGGGCCGAGCCCGGCTCAAAACGCACGTCCCCCTCGCCCAGGTGGTGGTCGCCTTCCTTTATATAGGGAGGGTTGGACACAATCAGATCAAAGCTGCCCGGGGGCAGATCGTCAAACCAGTGGCTTCTAACCACCGAAACGGCAAGCCCGAGCGCCCGGGCATTCTCGCTCGCCAGTGCGACGGCTTCTTCCACGGTGTCACAGGCGCTGACCTGCCAACCTGAGTGCTCCGAGGCCAGTGCCAGGGCAATGGCGCCGGTTCCGGTGCCCAGATCCAGCACCCGTGCCTTGGCAGGTAATGGTAACGAAAGCGCAACCTCCACCAGGCACTCGGTATCCGGCCGGGGGATCAGCGTGGAAGGGCTGACTTTCAGTGGCAGGGACCAGAACTCCTGGTGCCCCAGCAGGTAGGCGATCGGTTTGCCGGCAACCCGCTCGGTCACCAGGGCCTCGAATGCCTCCAGCTGTGCCGGTTCAACCACCCGCTCCGGCCAGGCCCGGAAGCTGGTCCGGCCCAGACCGGTAACATGGCTGAGTAGAAGTTCGGCATCGAGACGCGGAGTGTCACTGGCAATCCGGCGTGAGGCGTCACGAATCAGGGTTTCGCAGGTCAGTGAGGGGTTACTGGTCATCGGCAAGTGCGGCCAGCAACTCGGCCTGGTGTTCCTGCTGGAGGGGAACGATCACTGCGTCCAGGTCACCGGCAATCACCTCGTCCAGCTTATAGAGAGTGAGGTTGATGCGGTGGTCGGTCACCCGCCCCTGGGGGAAGTTATAAGTGCGGATGCGCTCGGAACGGTCGCCGCTGCCCACCAGACTTTTGCGGGTCTCTGCCCGGGCTTTCTGCTGGCGCTCGATTTCCGCGTTCTGCAGCCGGGACGCAAGCAGACTCATGGCCTTGGCCCGGTTCTTGTGCTGGGAACGCTCTTCCTGGCACTCCACCACGATCCCAGTGGGTAGATGGGTAATCCGGATCGCCGAATCCGTCTTGTTGACGTGCTGTCCGCCGGCTCCGGAGGCACGGAAGGTATCCACCCGCAGGTCACCCTTGTTGATCTCAACAGCCTCGGCCTCGTCGGCCTCAGGCATGACCGCCACGGTGCAGGCGGAGGTGTGGATTCGACCCTGGGATTCGGTCTCGGGAACCCGCTGCACCCGATGGGCCCCGGATTCAAACTTCAGCGCACCGTAGACACCATCGCCACTGACCCGGGCAACCACCTCCTTGAATCCGCCATGCTCCCCTTCACTCTCGCTCAGCATCTCCACCTGCCAGCGGCGGCGCTCAGCGTAGCGGGAGTACATGCGGAACAGGTCCCCGGCAAAGATCGCCGCTTCATCGCCACCGGTGCCGGCACGGATCTCAAGAAAAGCGCTCTTCCGATCGTTCGGGTCTTTCGGCAGCATCAGGTGCTGGAGCTCCTCGTCCAGCTCCTCGCTTTTCTGGCGGGCGCTCTTTAGCTCCTCTTCCGCCATCTCGCGCATGTCGGCATCGCCATCGTTCGCCAGCTCCTCGGCGGCTTCAATGTCTTCCAGGGACTGCTGCCAGGCCTGGAAGCAATGAACCACTGGTTCGATCTCGGCAAATTCCCGGGACAGGTCCCGGAACTTGTCCTGATTGCCAATGACGGAAGAGTCGCTCAACAACGCGCTGACCTCCTCGAAGCGGTCAACCAGCTGTTCGAGGCGGGACTGAATGGATGGCTTCATAGTTTTTCCGGTGTGGTGGCGGCGTCCGCTTCCAGGGCATCGAGCTGGTGCAGCTCTCGCAGCCACTCGGTAACCTCCGTACGGCCCTCGGTGGTGGCCCTGCGAACCTGTACGGACGGTTCATGCAAAAGTTTGTTGGTGAGGCCCCGGGCCAGGCTGCGAAGCACTGTTTCCGGATCGCTGCCGTTGCGCAGGGCGCGCAGGGCTTTTTCTGTCTCCACATCCCTCAGGGTCTCGGCACGCTGACGGAACTGTTTGAGGGTGGAGACCGCATCCAGCGCCCTGAGCTGATTCAGGAATGCCTGAACCCCGTCGGTGACCAGGTTCTCCGCTTCTCGGGCGGCACCCTCGCGGGAACGGATATTCTCCTCAATCACCTGCCGCAGGTCGTCCACCGTGTACAGGTAGACATCCGCCAGGGAGGCCACTTCCGGTTCGATATCCCGGGGTACTGCAATATCCACCATGAAATATGGGCGGTGCTTGCGCTTCTTCAGCGCCCGCTCCACGGCACCTTTCCCCAGGATGGGCAACGGGCTGGCCGTGGAGGAAATGATGATATCGACATCAGGGAGATAGTCGGGAATCTCGGACAAGACAATGCCCTTGCCGCCATGGGCTTCCGCCAGAGACTGGGCGCGTTCCAGGGTACGATTGGCAACCACAAAGTCCTTCACGCCCGCCTCGGAGAGGTGCTGGGCCACCAGCTCGATGGTCTTGCCTGCACCGATCAGCAACGCACGATTGCGGGACAGGTCGGAGAAGATGTGGTGTGCCATGCTCACCGCGGCATAGGCCACGGATACCGGGTTCTCGCCAATCGCGGTCTGGGTACGCACCCGCTTGGCCACCGAGAAAGTCTGCTCGAACATGCGCGAGAGAAACGAGCCGCTGGCGCCGTGCTTGCGGGCCAGGGCGTAGGCATCTTTCAGCTGGCCGAAGATCTGGGGCTCGCCCAGCACCATGGAATCGAGGCCGGCAGCAACCCGCATGACATGGCGAACCGCATCCGCATCCCGATGGACATAGACCGCCTCCTCCAGCTCACCCGCATCCAGGTTGTGAAACCCGGCCAGCCAGCGCAGCACCAGAGGCGCGCAGTCATCATCCCCGGCAAGATACAGTTCCGTCCGGTTACAGGTGGAGAGGATCGCCGCCTCGCTGGCCCCGGAGGCAACACGGAGCTCGGCAAACGCCTCTTCCATGCGCTCAGGAGTGAACGCTATCCGCTCCCGGAGCTCCACGGGCGCAGTGCGATGATTGATTCCCAGCGTTACCAGTGCCATTTCGAGCGAAAAAACCCCATGCCTATAAAGGATATATTGCCGACATTTTAACTGTCACCGCCCTGACCTGCCACCCGAAAGCCGCCAATCTTCGGCAAGTGCGGACAGGTTGGGCAAGATCAGATGCTTATGCCATTATAGGGGCTCGGTAAAGGCCGGGACCCGATCTGCCTCAAGTTCAGGTCATTCTGATGTGTCGTTGACAAGTAACGGGAAGTTGCATGCACAAATCCGCACCGTTTTTGGCCACCTGTCTGATGGGCGCCACCCTCACTGCTCTTTCTGGCTGCGCCAGCCTGTCCGGATCAGAGGAGCAGGCCGCCTCGCAGCAGCCCGAAACGCCCCGAGCCGAGCCGGCAGAACAGCAGATCGAGTACTCGGATTTCGAACCCGAGGTACTCTACCTCCTGCTAAGCGGCGAAATAGCCGCCCAACGAGGCCGTTACGACGTTACCCTGGTTCATTATCTCAAGGCGGCAAAGCTATCCCGTGACGAGGGCGTTATTGAGCGGGCCATGCGCATAGCCCAGTCCCTGAACGGTGATAATGCACAGACCCAACTGGCCGAACTCTGGCTCGAAGTAAACCCGGACAGTACGCAGGCGCACCGGGTTTCCGCCATTCAGGCGGTAAAACGCAATGACCTGAAAACCGCCCTCGGCCACATGGAAACCATCATGGACCAGGGCGGTGACGCAGACTTCGACAGCCTGGCAGTCATCGCCGGCAACATGCCGCCGGAGCAACAACAGGAACTGCTGGCTCTTTATCAACAACTGGCCGAGCGCCATCCGGACACGCCCGAACTGGAATACAGCATCGCCCTGCTGATGAAAGTGTCCGGCCAGCCCCGTGATGCCCTTGCCCGCCTGGAGCCTTTGCTGGAAAAACACGAAAACTTCCAGCCGGCAATCGTGCTGAAGGGCGACCTGCTGTACGAGACCGGCGAAAAACGCCAGGCCCTGGACTACATGATGGTGAACACACGCCGGTTTCCCGCGAATCGGCAGATGGGCACGCTGTACGGACGAATGCTGATCAATGAAGGCGAACTGCAAGCCGCGCAGGATGAGTTCAACCGGCTGGTCAAGCGCTACCCCGAGGTTCCCGGCCTGCGGCTTTCCCATGCCCTGGTCGCCCTGGAAAATGACCAGCCTGATCTGGCGCGCAGGGAACTGACTCGCCTGGTCGAGCAAGGCCACCATACCAACGAAGCCAATTACTACCTGGGCCGCATCGAGGACCAGGCCGGCAATACCGAGCAGGCGATCGGTTACTATCAGAGCGTGGAACAGGGCAATTATTACTTCCCGGCCCTGGCGCGCTCGAGCGCGCTTCTGGCGCAGGAAGGACAGTTAACGGAAGCCCTCGAGCATATCCGTAGCATGCGGGAAGCGCACCCCAAGCAAGCCGAAAACTTCTGGCTGCTGGAGGTAAATCTGTTGCTGGATGAGAACCGGCAACAACGGGCACTCGAAACCGCCACCGAGGCTCTGGATCAGTTCCCCGACAATGTCGAGGTGCGGTACGCCCGGGCCATGCTCTACGATACCCTGGACCAGCCGGACAAAGCCGAGACCGATCTGCGCCAGATCATCGAAGCGGAGCCGGACAACGCAGTTGCGCTGAATGCACTGGGTTACATCCTGACAACCCGCACGGATCGCCTGCAGGAGGCCCGCACCTACATTGAGCGGGCCCTGCGCCTGGACCCGGAAAATCCTGCCATCCTCGACAGCATGGGCTGGGTCCTGTTCCGGGAGGGACAGCTCCAACCCGCCCTGGAATACCTGAAAAAGGCGTGGCAAGCCTACCCGGACCCGGAAGTGGCCGCCCACTATGGCGAGGCCCTGTGGATGGCCGGAGAGGAAGAACAGGCCCGGATCGTCTGGAAGGAAGGGCTGGACCAGGATCCGGACCACGAGATCCTGCGCGAAACCATCCAGCGGCTGACCGGTAACGGAGACCAGTAATGGCCGCTGGAGCCAGACTTGTCACGGCCCTGATCCTGCTCGCCCTGCTGCAAGCCTGCACCACCATTCAACTGGAACCCTTACCGGAGGGCATGACCGACCAGCCCCCCCCCGGCTGGGCCGAAAGAACCCGCCAGCTGAGCCAGTTCGACCAATGGGAACTTTCCGGCAAACTGGCAGTTCGCCAACCCGCGGACAGCGGCACGGCCCTGATCAACCGCTGGATCCAGGATGGCGAAGCCTACGACCTGGCTCTCTCTTCCTCCTTCCTGGGCATGGGCAGCACCTCGCTGAAAGGGGTTCCCGGATTCATCGAGCTCACCCTGCCCAACGGCGACAGTTACCGCTCCAGTGAACCGGAGGAACTGGTCGAGGCCGCCACCGGCTGGCAGCTCCCCATCGACAACCTGGTGTGGTGGATCCGCGGCCTGCCTGCACCGGGCGGCGATTTCCGGCTCCTGTTCGACGAACAGAACCAGCTGGCCATCATCCACCAGGCCGGCTGGGAAATCCGTTACGATCGCTGGCAGGACTTCCTGGCCGGCTATCCCGAACTGCCCGCCCGGATTACCGCACTCAAAGGCGAGAAGCGGGTCCGGATGGTGATCGGCCAATGGCGCGATCTCGGGAAAGAGCAATGAACACTTCGATTACCCTGCCCTCGCCGGCCAAGCTCAACCTTTTCCTGCATATTGTCGGTCGCCGGCCTGACGGCTACCACGAGCTCCAGACCCTGTTTCAGTTCCTGGACTACGGTGATGACATCACCTTCACCCTGACGCCCGACCAGCCTGGCGCTCGCCTGGCAGAACCGGTGCCAGGGGTCGCGGATGAGGACAACCTCATTATCCGGGCCGCCCGGGCCCTGGCGGCCCGCGCCAGGACCACCCTGCCCGGAGTCACCATCAGTCTGGTCAAGCGCCTGCCCATGGGCGGCGGGCTCGGCGGCGGCAGTTCGAACGCCGCCACCACCCTGCTGGGGCTCAATTATCTGTGGCAGATGAATCTCAGCCTGGATGAACTGGCAGAGATCGGCCTGGACCTTGGAGCCGATGTACCGGTATTCGTCCGGGGCCATGCCGCCTTTGGCGAAGGTGTGGGTGAAAAGCTCACACCGGTGAGTCCGCCGGAGGACTGGTTCGTTGTGCTCAAGCCGGCTTGCGACATCAACACCGGAAAGATTTTTTCCGAAGAAGGGTTGACAAGGGACACCCCAAAAATCAAAATAGCGCCCGCTTTTGAGGGAGACGCCTCGAGGTACCGAAACGACTGTGAGGATGTAGTTCGTAAACTGTATCCGGAGGTTAACCAGAGCCTGGAATGGCTTTCACAATTCGGACCTGCAAGATTAACCGGAACCGGGGCTTGCATTTTTGGACGTTTCCCGACAGAATCCGCAGCCCGGATTATCTGGGAAAGCAAACCCTCCGGCATCACGGGGTTCGTAGCTAAAGGGGTGAACATATCGCCTCTTCACCAAAAGCTGACAGAGCTAAAATGATGCCAAAAAAGCACGATACTGGGGTGTCGCCAAGTGGTAAGGCAACGGGTTTTGATCCCGTCATGCGCAGGTTCGAATCCTGCCACCCCAGCCACCTTTCTCCCGCTTCTTCTGAATCAAACGCCGATACTGAGAAGGATGCTGTCGTGTCCAAACTGATGATCTTCGCTGGCAATGCCAATCCGGCTCTTGCCCAGGATATTGCCAAGAAACTTCACATTCCCATGGGTCAGGCCACTGTAGGCCGTTTCAGCGACGGGGAAACCACCGTCGAGATCAATGAGAATGTCCGGGGCCATGATGTTTTCATCATCCAGCCCACCTGCTACCCCACCAACGATAATCTGATGGAACTGATCGTGATGGCTGACGCCCTGCGTCGCGCCTCTGCCACACGTATCACCGCGGTTATCCCGTATTACGGCTACGCTCGCCAGGATCGCCGTGTCCGCTCCAGCCGGGTAGCCATCAGCGCCAAGGTCGTTGCCGACATGATCTCCAGCATCGGCGTGGATCGTGTTCTGACCGTGGACCTGCACGCAGACCAGATTCAGGGGTTCTTCGACATCCCGGTGGACAACATTTACGCCACCCCGGTGATGCTCGAGGACATCGAGAAGCAACGTTTCGAAAATTTTGTCGTGGTGTCCCCGGACGTGGGCGGCGTGGTTCGCGCCCGTGCCGTGGCCAAGCGCCTGGATGATGCAGATCTGGCAATCATCGACAAGCGTCGTCCGAAGGCGAACGTCTCCCAGGTCATGCACATCATCGGTGATGTGAAAGACAAGACCTGCATCCTCGTTGACGACATCATCGACACTGCCGGCACCCTGTGCAAGGCGGCCAACGCCCTGAAAGAACATGGTGCAGCCAAGGTTATTGCCTACATCACCCACCCCGTTCTGTCCGGACCGGCCATTGACAACATCAATGCCTCCCAGCTGGATGAACTGGTGGTATGCGACACCATTCCGGTGGATGACAAAGTCCAGAATTGTGATAGAATCCGCGTCCTCCCCATGGCAGGGCTGCTCGCCGAGTCCATTCGACGCGTGAGCAACGAAGAGTCCATCAGCGCCATGTTCGAGAACGTCTGAGCCGGCCAGGTGCCATAAGCTCAGGCTAAAAAGGCAGTTTTCGGGTCGGGAGCCCCAACGGGCTCCCGACTCTTTTCGTCAGTCGGGGAAAACCCCGGCTTCATCAGAAACATCATCTGTTCCGAGCCTGGTCGCGGGCCGTTCAGGTGACGATTGAGGTAAGAACCATGTCTCAGGAATTCGTAATTGAAGCATTTCCTCGTGACGACCAGGGGAAAGGTGCGAGCCGCCGCCTGCGTCGCGAGGAGCGTAAAATCCCGGCCATCATCTACGGTGGCGGAAAAGACGCTACTCCGGTTGCCATCTGGCACAACGAGCTGAAAAAGGCCCTGGAAAACGAAGCGTTCTTCTCTCACGTTCTGACCGTTGAACTGAACGGCAAGAAAGAGAGCGTGATCCTGAAGGACCTGCAGCGTCATCCGTACAAGCCTATCCTGACCCACGCCGACTTCCTGCGCGTCGACAAGGACCACGAGATCCACGTTAACGTGCCGCTGCACTTCGTTAACGAAGAAACCGCTCCGGCAATCAAACTGCATGGCGGCGTTGCTAACCACCAGATCAACGAAGTGGAAGTGATCTGTCTGCCGCAGAACCTGCCCGAGTTCATCGAAGTCGACATGACTACTGTCGAGATGGACCAGGTAGTTCACCTGAGCGACCTGAAACTGCCGGAAGGTGTCAAGATCGCCGCTCTGTTGCAGGGCGAAGATCACGACCTGCCGGTTGTGGCTATCCACAAGCCGCGCGGCGCCAAGGTTGACGAAGCCGAGGAAGGTGAAGAAGGCGAAGAAGGCGGCGAGGAGTAATCACTCCGGGGGGCAACGGCGAATGGCACAGGATATTGTCATGGTGGTCGGACTGGGTAATCCTGGTCCCGACTACGAGAATACCCGCCACAACGCCGGCGCCCTGTTCGTCGAAGCGCTGGCCCGCGATGCGGGCCAGACGCTCCGCCCCGAAAGAAAATACCACGGGCTCTACGCCCGCATTCAGTGGCAGGGACTTGACCTGCATTTGCTGAACCCCTCCACGTTCATGAACCGCAGCGGCCTTGCGATAAAGGCATTGGCGGACTTCTTCAAGATTCCCCCCGAAAAGATCCTGGTCGCCCACGATGAGCTCGACCTGCCCCCCGGTACCGCCAAACTCAAGAAAGGTGGCGGCCACGGTGGTCACAACGGCCTGCGCGACACCATTGCCCACCTGGGCACCAACAGCTTTCAGCGCCTTCGTCTCGGCATCGGCCACCCCGGCGACAGCCGCAAGGTGACCGGCTATGTGCTCGGCCGGCTGGGCAAGCAGGAAACCGAACAGCTCAACGCCGTGTTTGATGAGATCATGCGCGTACTCCCGGATGCCGCCAACGGCAAACTGGCAGCAGCCATGAACCGGCTGCACAGCTTCAAACCCGGCCCCTGATCAAGGCACAACCCCTTACTCGCACCCATACCGATACACCGGTATAATCCGCCACAAATTTTTCAGTACCAGCAGAGGCATTCCATGGGATTTAACTGCGGCATCGTCGGCCTTCCCAACGTCGGCAAATCCACCCTGTTCAACGCGTTGACCAAATCCGGTATCGGCGCCGAAAACTTCCCGTTCTGCACCATTGAGCCGAATGCCGGCGTGGTCCCCATGCCGGACCCGCGCCTGAACAAGCTGGCCGAGATTGTGAAGCCCGAGCGTGTTGTGCCCACGGCCATGGAGTTCGTGGACATCGCCGGCCTGGTCGAAGGCGCTTCCAAGGGTGAGGGCCTGGGCAACCAGTTCCTGGCCAACATCCGCCAGACCGACGCCATCGCCCACGTGGTCCGCTGCTTCGAGGACGGCAACGTCATCCACGTGGCCAACAAGGTCGATCCCGCGTCCGATATCGAAGTCATCAATACCGAACTGGCACTGGCCGATCTGGATACCGTGGAGAAAGCCATCAAACGGGTACAGCGTGTGGCCAAGAGCGGCGATAAAGAGGCCAAGGCCCAGCTCGAGATGTTCGAAAAGCTCCTGCCGGTGCTGAATGAGGGCAAGCCGGTGCGCAGCATGAACCTGGATAAGGACCAGATGGCCCTGATCCGCGAGCTGTGCCTGCTGACCGTCAAGCCAACCATGTACATCGCCAACGTCAACGAGGACGGCTTCGAGAACAATCCGCACCTGGACACCGTCAGGGAAATCGCCGCTGCCGAGAATGCGGTCGTGGTGCCGATCTGCAACAAGCTGGAAGCGGAAATCTCCGAGCTGGAGGATGACGAGAAAGCGATGTTCCTGGAGGAAATGGGTATGGAAGAACCCGGCCTAGATCGGGTGATCCGCGCCGGCTACTCGCTTCTGGGCTTGCAAACCTACTTCACCGCCGGGGTGAAGGAAGTCCGCGCCTGGACGGTCAAGATCGGTGCCACCGCTCCCCAGGCCGCCGCTGTCATCCACACCGACTTCGAACGTGGCTTCATCCGTGCCGAAGTGGTGAGCTACGACGATTTCGTGCAGTACAATGGCGAACAGGGTGCGAAGGATGCCGGCAAATGGCGTCTGGAAGGCAAGGACTACATCGTGCAGGACGGTGATGTTATCCACTTCCGTTTCAACGTGTAACTTCTTGCGATAGTCGGGCCTTGTCACCCAGCGACAGGCCCCGACACCCTTTCCCCTTCTTTCTATCCCATCCCCTGACAGCACCTGCCCGAAAGGTCTGCGAAACCTTCAATAAATCAGAAAATTACCTCAGCCCGTCCCGTCTGCGCTGCCGAACTAGCGACGCCCTTGGCCCCACTAACTTGTGACCTACGTCTCAATTCCAATAAAACCTATAGTTACAGCTTCCCAACACTTTCTTACGACTGGAGCATTGATGCAGATCAACTTCCGCCCTAACCTCTAAGTCAATTACGACATATCGTTATTACCTAAAATAGGGAGAAAAAAATGGCAGATATTTCAGGACTTAGAGAGATCGAAGGTTTTGTCGGTGGCTGCCTGGTGGATAGTCAATCCGGCCTGGTACTTGGCACAGAGGGAGGCAACAATTTTGACCTCGATACCGCAGCAGCAGGCAACACGGAAGTTGTCAGGGCCAAGCGTAAGACCATGTCTGCACTGGGCATCTCCGGGAGCATTGAAGATATCCTGATAACGCTTGATGACCAGTATCACCTTATACGACTCCTCAAAAGCAACGATGCCGTTTTCCTGTATGTCGTCCTGGATAAGGCAAGCGGAAATCTCGGCATGGCCCGGATGCTTACCAAGAACGTGGAGAAATCTCTGGATCTCTCCTCACTCTAGAGCCAGAAAGCCAGATCCCAAGCACGAACAGCCCGCGAGGCGACTTCAGCGTGAGCGTTCAAAGCCCGCCTTTCAAAGGCTTTGAGCGCAACCCGGCGAGCCGGTATGTACTCTGACCCGACCGCTCTCGCCCGACTCTGCACTTCTGGAGGAATACCTTGAAGACACTCTCCAGCAAAGGATTGACAGAAAAAGACCTGTTGGTCCTGAAGTCCTTGGTGGATCTGATGATGTCCAGGACAAGCGACACGTGGGAGTACGCTGAGAGCGACAACTGCGACGCTATCATCATCGATACCGATAACCTTAAAAACTCGGCGGCTATTATTGACGAGATCGAAGCGCAGCATGCGGTTGCCATTGAGTATTCGGCTGGCGCAAGCGCCGGAAAGACTCGCTTCAGGATAAAAAAACCACTGCGCGCGGCGGACCTCATCGCTGTTTTCAATTCCGTAGAGGCTGGACTCGCCCCCAAAAACGATGCAAAGCCGTCAGCCGCCAACAACGAAACTCCGGCACAAGCCGGGATTTCGTCCAGCCGGGATTCCGGAACACTGGATCTACTGAACGGGCCGGAGTCTCGTTTTCTGAGAGTCACTGCCAATAATTGCGAGTGCATTATCGACCTTGCCAACGATCGATATAAGGTCACTGGCGATGCCGCCTTGGACGAGCTACTTCGCAGTTCCGAGAAAAGCATTACCCTGAGCGCTACATCCGGCTTCCAGGAGAGCTTCGAGCCATCGTGGCAGGACGCTCCCTCGCTCAAGTGGAAGCTGGGAATTTTCCTGTCAGAGGGCGAACTGATCAAAACCCTTCATAGCAAGAGCCGATTCAAGCTGCTGCGCTGGCCTCCCTCTGATATCCCACGCACCATGCCGACTGCCATGGCCCTGAGCGCCTTGTTGAGCCGTAAGTCTGGCGCGACTATCGAGGAAGCGCTGTCAGAAACCAATGTTTCATCTGAAGAAGCGATTGGGTTTGTGAATGGCGCCTACCTCTCCGGGGTACTGTCAGTTCGGGCCTTCAACCTGGATAACCATGGCCAACAGCCGATTAAAACAGAACACACCAAAGGCCTGTTCGACAAGATACGCGACCGCCTGAAAAGAAAGCCGAAATGAGGTTTAACCTGTGTCTGAAGTCAAACTGATAATTACCGGCCCCCCGGGAGCAGGCAAAACAACAGCGATTGCGGCCATCAGTGAAACGCCGCCTGTTCGCACGGATACGCGGACGACCGATGATCTTTCCTCTGTCAAAGAGGAAACGACCGTCGCCATGGATTTCGGCGAAATCACACTCGGTGACGGTCAAAAGGTCTTTCTTTACGGAACCCCTGGACAGAAACGCTTTGAGTTCATGTGGAAAATCCTGGTTGAGGGCGGTCTCGGCCTGATCATCCTCCTGGACTGTTCCCGACCAGAACCTCTCGACGATCTGAATATGTATCTGGAAAACTTTTCAGATTTCATTGAAAAGACAGGCGTTGTGGTGGGCATCACCAGGACGGGTGGGGCTAACCCGCCGGAAATGGGCGCTTTCTATGAGTGCCTGGAGTCCACTGGCCGCACCTTTCCGATGTTTGAGGTCGACATCAGAGAACGGGAAGACGTTGCACTCCTGATCGACGCTCTGATCTCAACGCTCGAGTTTTCCCACTAGGAAAAGATTCAACACCATGACCCAGTACAAGTTTTCAGAAAAAAGTGAAGCATTCTGCCAGGAAATATTCGCCCAGATGTTGAGCAGTAGCGATGCCATATACGGGATTTTGATTTCCACTGTAGATGGCCATGACGTGGCGAAGAACTTCAGGAAAGACATGCCCGCCTCCAAGCTCTCAGCCATGATGAGCTCTATCCTGGCCCTCGGAGAAACCATTGCTGCGGAAGCACAACAGCAGCAATGCCGGTATGTCATCGTCGAAAACAGCGACGGCTACATACTCACTCTGAAGCTGAAGGACAGGCTCGTCCTGAGTGTCATCGCAACAACCAGAGTCAATCTTGGGATGTTGCACAGCGTCAGCAGAAATGCAGCCGAAAAACTGGCTGCGCATATACGGTAACCAAGTAAAAAGAGAAGGTACTAATGTCAAACCTCAACGAAATCTGCCAAAACATGGTCAATGAAGTGGGTGATGCACTGGGCGCCGCAATTGTGGATCTGGAATCCGGATTGCTTCTGACCGTGGCACATAATGTCCCCTACTTCACCCAGAGTTATCTGGATGCCGTAGCCGCAGCAGCCGTGGATATGTTCAGGGGTAAAACCGTTAACACGGTCGAAAAACTGATCGCGTCACAACGTGGGACCGAGGTTCACCGGTTGGTGCAGGAAGTCCAGATGACAACAGAAAAGACCTACCATTTCATGTCAATTGTGCCTGGCAAGCCCAACGCACTGATGGTATTGATCACCGGCAAGAAGGCAAACCTTGGCATGGGTTGGGCGGCACTCCGAGGCGCCCTGCCGAAGGTATCGCCTCTTTGCCCCTGAACAAAGCTGTCTACTCCTGGCCCGGGCTGTGCCCGGGCCAGGAGTGTCTGCTACCTGCCCTGGAGCAACCGGCTGCCCAGCTGGGCAGGAAACCCTTCCCGGTTCATGTCCTCAATCACCTTTGAAACATCATAGTCAAGGTTGATAAATTCGATCCCGAACGTTTCAGTATCGAGAATCGCAAACTCCAGACCGGTCTGCCCGCCCCTCGGTTGGCCCACAGAGCCTGGACACACCAAGCCCTGATCAACCGACGCCAGGGAATAACGGCTGGACACCGAATGCCCTGTCAACGTCTTCCTGGCATAGTAAACACCGGCAATGTGGGTATGTCCGTGAAAGCAGTACCGAATGCCGCGCTCCCTCATATTCTTAATATTGTCCTCATAGGTCATACGATAGACATAGCCATTCATGAACGTCGGGTCCTGAGGCGCGCCATGAACAGCGAGCCAGCCCTCTCCGTCAAGATAGAGAGGCAGACCGCCAAGCCATTGGCGCTCCGCCTGTGACAGCCGGCTTACAGTCCAGTCAATCACCCAACTGGAAACCGATGAAAAGCCCTGGCCGGCTTTGCCTATGGCAGTCGCGTGATCGTGATTACCCCGGATGATGTGGAAGTCACCTGTACGGAGGAGCTCGATGCACTCGGATGGGTGTGGACCATATCCGACGAGATCACCCAAAACGAGTACGCTGGAAACGGACCTTCGCTGCAGCTCTTCCAGTGTTTTCTCCAAGGCCGGAAGATTGGCGTGGATATCCGCAATGATCCCAACGAGGCCTTTCCCCTTGTCCAGCAGGTGCGGAGCTTCTGCCGGGATGACGTATACCGGGTGTGTCTCTTGCTCACCAGCGGGCTGAGCTCTTGTTGCCTGGGCAAACCCCGCCAGAAAATGAATGCGCCGCGTTGACTGCTCCTCGTTAGCCGTAAAGACGCCCCGGACCTGCTCGGCAATAATGTCGAGCCATTCGGAGTCCGGATAGTAAGAGCGGAGCCACTTGCCCAGGCTTGCTCCCAGTGCCGAAAAGAAAGTTTCCGGAAAACCAACGAACTGTCGAAACCAGACACCGATCGCCTGCGACAGCCCCGAGAATCCATCCCAACCATAGATATCGTCATCAAGGTAAAAAACGTGGCCATTTTCATCAGCACCGAAGTTCGAAAGCCCCGGGTCCAGCACACGCTCGTGCTCCTTCATAAACCGGATGTAGATCGAGAAGTACTGATCCAGCAACTTCAGCGCACTTGATGAATCAGCCTGCAACAGTGACATATGCAGAGGGTGGAGCGTTTTCGTGATATTCCCTATCCAGCACCGATTCCTGTATTTGGCGACAAACCAAGTTTTGGACGGATGATATATCCCTAACTTCCGCTCGTTTTTGCGGCTGAAGTCTCCCCTTTGTCTGGCTTGAGGCTCCGCCAGATTCACCCCGGCGTGAATCTTTACGATTCTGTTGTTCCGTTCGAAGATCAGCGTGCCCGGCTTTCCGGTAAACCTTTCCCCGTGTCCCAGGGCCTGAAACCCCGATTGGATAATGTCCTTGATCATCTCGGCAGAGCAGTCAGGCTCCGAGTCGTCGGACCTTCCAATAACTGCAATGTCGGCGAGTTTCAGCTCTTCAAGCATAATCAGAGAGGCATCGGTTACGGGTTTTCATCATGCCCTCCAGGACTCTACTATGTCGAGTTGTAAAGCCAATGAAAAAGTCCGCTGCTGACCACCTCATAACACCTATCATCATGTTTTTACAGCGCTTTTGGCATTTCATGAGTCACGTACCTGAAATCATCTGACAGAATCGGATGACTCACGCTTGACAGCTTAGCCCCTCGCCCATATCATACGCGCCGCTTCCATCGATGAAGCAATGGCAAGGTAGCTCAGTTGGTTAGAGCACAGCACTCATAATGCTGGGGTCGGCGGTTCGACTCCGCCCCTTGCTACCAGTATTCCCAAAAAGGGTTGCGATCACACTCGCAACCCTTTTTTATTTGCCCACCCAAAGCAGTTAGACAATAAGCACAGAGTAATGTAAGACTTTCTGGAATTAGCCCTCCCGCCAAATTACTCTCACAGGAACCCCAAAAGTGTCTGTCGCTGAGATCCAAAAACAGTTAACAAGCCTCTGCGAAGCCTCGAAAGAGATCAAATTCAGCATGATGGTTTCTTCCGACGGATTGGTTATCGCCCATCATGGAGATGCCAAGGATCCAGAACTGTTTGGAGCTCTTTTCCTTGAACTTAAAGTTATTTGTGAAAAGATCATAACTCAGCTCGATTACGAAGGTGTCGAGGAAGTCTATATCCGCTCAAAGTCCGGCGGGGTGACAGTTTTTCCAATCTTTGACAAAGGGTATCTTGCCTGCCTGTCGTCGGTTAACCTGAATGCCGGGACAGTACAGATTTTGACCTGGAAATACGTCAGAAAAATCTACGACCTTCTTTGACAGGCCCGGGAATCCGGTTTCGCCGTCTGGCGATTTTTGCATAATTGCACATCCCTTAAACAACCTTTGACAATCTCCTGCGCCCAATTGCCCTATCATCGGCAGAGCAAGTCCAACATGCCGATGGGAGCACCTGGCCCGCATGAAGACATCTCCCGCAGAGGTGGCCTTTCTCACAATCCTGATCCTCGTCTCCGCCCTGGTGTTTTCCGGCTTTGACCTGAAGATGCTGGCGATCTCCGTCGGACTCTTCCTTGTGTATGTGGCCATCTTCTTCTCCGGGTCCATCCAGGATTACTTTCGGGACCAGGACAGACAAAGGAGCGAGGAAGAGGACTGATTCCTTCTCATTCCAAAGTCTCAATGGTCTATGGCGGTCCTCAGGGTACAATCGCCTGCCTTTTCACCAGTGTATCCCTGTAGCGACATGAAAAAGATCTTCCTGGAACTTGCTGTGGTTCTGGCCATTACCTTCCCGGCTGTGATGATCATTGCCGAAAGGCCGGCTCAGGCGCTGTTTATTTGCGCCTCGATCCTGGTGGCATACACGATCATCTTCCTGTCCATGAACCTGGGTAGCCGCCGCCAGGACCGCCGCTGGCGCACCTGACCCTCTTACCCTGCCCTTCTCCCGTCCCCGGGAATAAATTAAGCTTTCGCTTTTAGCCACAGGATCTGTCCATGCGGGAATCTGATGTCGTCGCCGGGCTGTCGCTCGAGCGTCTGGAGCGAATCAGCCGTCACCTTGAGGACCAATACATTCGTCCGGGAAAACTGCCATGCGCCGTGACCCTGGTGGCGCGACATGGCCAGATTGTCTGGGTGAACGCCCAGGGTCTGATGGATGTCGAGCGCAACAGGCCGGCCCGACGGGATACCCTGTTCCGGATCTATTCCATGACCAAGCCGGTCACCTCCATTGCGATGATGCAGCTGTACGAACAGGGCCGGTTCCTCCTGGATGACCCGGTGCACAAGTACATCCCCTCCTGGCGCAATCTGCGCGTCTATAAAGGTGGAACCTATCCGGAGTTCGAAACCGAGCCTGCGGCGACCGCCATGACCATCCGGGATCTGCTGACGCACATGTCCGGCCTGACCTATGGTTTCCTCGAACGGACGAATGTCGATGCTGCCTACCGTCAGCTCAAGCTGGACGGAAGTTCGATTCTGACCCTGGACAAACTGGTGGACCGGCTGGCCGAGCTGCCGCTGGAGTTTTCGCCCGGCACCGCATGGAATTACTCGGTTTCAACCGATGTGGTGGGTTACCTGGTCCAGCTGCTGGCAGACAAACCCCTGGACGACTACTTCCGCGAACATATTTTCGCGCCACTGGGCATGACGGACACCGGCTTCCAGGTCCGGCCGGATCAGCTTGACCGCTTTGCCGCCTGCTACCTGCACCAGCCCGGTGACACCATGAAACTCCAGGACGACCCGGATCGCTCCAGATTCAGTAAGCCGCCCAGATTTCTTTCCGGAGGTGGCGGACTGGTCTCTACCATCGATGACTATCACAGTTTTGCCCAGGCACTTTGCCAGGGTGGCGAGTACCGTGGCCAGAGGATCATTGGCCGCAAGACCCTGGAATTCATGCGCCGGAACCACCTGCCGGGTAAACGGGACCTGCCGGCACTGTCCATTGGTGCGTTCAGCGAAACACCCTATGAGGGCAGCGGGTTCGGGCTCGGATTCTCGGTGAAGACAGATGTGGCGAAGTCCCTGACCAACGGCTCGGAGGGAGAATTCGGCTGGGGCGGACTGGCCAGCACCAACTTCTTCGTGGACCCGAAGGAGGATATGGTAGTGATCTTCATGACCCAGCTCATACCGTCCTCATCCTATCCGGTTCGCCAGGAACTCCGGGCCATGGTGAACGGGGCACTGGTATAGAAAAGCCCGCGGATGTGCGGGCTTGATTCATACGGTAATCGGTAACTCAGTCACTCCAGAAGTTCCACCAGGCCTTTGACTTCTCCTGTTTCTTGGCCTGGCCCTGCTCGCTGCCCTTGGAGGCGGGATCTGCCTGGCGGTTTTCGTTGTCACGGTTACCGCCTTCGCCCTGGGCCCGCTCAGCGCCCTCTTCAGCGCGCTCACGCTCCTCCATCTCCTCCTCGGAACGCTCTCGCATCTCGTCGGCCTTTTCCTGGCCCTTGCCCTTGGCCTCGTCCGATTTACCCTTGCCCTTCTTGAGCATCTCTTCCGCCTGCTGGCCATTGTCAGCCGCTTCGGATTGCGCCAGAACCGATGGCGAAACCAGGCTGCCGCCCAGCAGGAGACCGGAGGCCACAACGGTGGAGCGAATCAGTGTCAGTTTCATGGAATCTTCCTTATCCAGGTAGGTGAGTTATGCATCAAAACACATGCTTCTTATAACAATATGACGTTTGGGACTGTGCTCCGGTTCCATTCCCTGTGGCATACTCAGTGTCCTGATCCGATCAACAAAAACTCACCAGCAAGGAATGTTGCGATGAAACCGGAAACTCTCGCCCTTCACGCAGGCTTCAAGAGCGACCCGACCACCAAGGCGGCCACCACGCCGATCTACCAGACCACCTCCTACACCTTCGATGATACCCAACACGGTGCCGACCTATTTGACCTGAAGGTACAGGGCAACATCTACACCCGCATCATGAACCCCACCAATGCGGTGCTCGAAGAGCGGATGGCAGCCCTCGAAGGCGGTATTGGCGCCCTCGCCGTGGCATCCGGCATGGCGGCAATCACCTACGCCCTGCAAACTATCTGCAAGGTAGGCAACAACATCGTCAGCACCAGCCAGCTCTATGGCGGCACCTACAACCTGTTCGCCCACTCCCTGCCCAACCAGGGCATCGAGTGCAAGATGGTAGCCCACGACGATTTCGCGGCCGTCGAAAATGCCATCGACGACCAGACCCGCGCCCTGTTCTGCGAATCCATCGGCAACCCGGCGGGCAACGTGGTGGATATCCAGAAGTGGGCCGAGATTGCCCACAAGCACGGTATTCCGCTGATCGTGGATAACACCGTAGCGACCCCGTTCCTGTGCCGTCCGTTCGAGCACGGCGCCGACATCGTGATCCACTCCCTGACCAAGTACATTGGCGGCCACGGCACTACGGTTGCCGGTGTGGTGGTGGATTCCGGGAAGTTTGACTGGAAAGCCAGTGCCGCCAAGTTCCCCATGATGAACGAGCCGGATCCTTCCTACCACGGCGTGGTCTACACCGAAGCACTCGGCGAAGCGGCCTTTATCGGTCGCTGCCGGGTGGTACCGCTGCGCAATACCGGATCGGCGCTGTCGCCTTTCAATGCCTTCCTGATCATGCAGGGCCTGGAAACCCTGGCGCTGCGCATGGAACGCCACTGCGAGAATGCCGAGAAAGTCGCACAGTTCCTGCAGGATCATCCCTCCGTGGAATGGGTGAACTATGCCGGCCTGGCCAACAGCCCCTACAAGGCCACCTGCGACAAGATCTGCGACGGCAAGGCTTCCGGCATCCTTAGCTTCGGCATCAAGGGTGGCCGTGACGCCGGCGCGAAATTCATCGACGCCCTGGACATGATCCTGCGCCTGGTGAACATCGGCGATGCCAAGTCCCTGGCCTGTCACCCGGCCACCACCACGCACCGCCAGCTGAACCCCGAGGAACTTAAGAGCGCGGGTGTCAGCGAGGACCTGGTGCGCCTGTCCATTGGCATTGAACACGCCGATGACATCATTGCCGACATCACTCAGGCCCTGGAAAAATCACAGGCTTGATTTATCTCATCCGGGTACGACCAATGTCGTGCCCGAACACCCCGTGATTGCCCGTACCCGCCTTGTAACTACGCCTTCCTCGCTTTAACCTTTAGAGTTCTCCATACCTTTCATATGAGAGTTTCCGGTCAATGAGCGAAAGCGCAAAGCCCCGCGTCACCAGTGGTACCAAATTCCGCAGCGAGCATGGATTCTCAGCCATCAAGGACGGCGTCAAACGCACCGCCTCCGCAAGCACGGAAGAAAAGCCGGTGGAGCGCAAGCCCAAGTGGTTGCGGGCACGCATGCCCGGCGGCGAGCGCTATGATTCGGTGCGCCGCAATGTCAGCGAGCATCGGCTGAGTACCGTGTGCCAGGAATCCCATTGCCCGAACATCGGCGAGTGCTGGACCAATGGCACCGCCACCATCATGGTGATGGGCTCGGTGTGCACCCGTGCCTGCAAGTTCTGCGCGGTGGATACCGGCAACCCCAAAGGCTGGCTGGACCCGGACGAACCCGAGAACACTGCCAAGTCGGTGGAACTGATGGGCCTGCGCTATATCGTGCTGACCTCCGTCGACCGGGACGACCTGGACGATGGCGGCGCCGCCCACTACGCGGCCTGCGTGGCCGCCATCAAGAAGCGCACCCCGGAAGTGGCCGTGGAAGCCCTTACCCCGGATTTTGACGCGGTGATGAGCGACGTGGAAAAGGTCGTGGATTCGGGGCTGGACGTGTTCGCCCAGAACGTGGAAACGGTCAAGCGTCTGACCAGCCGGGTGCGCGATCCGCGGGCCGGCTATGAGAAAACCCTGAGCGTGCTGGCCCATGCCAAGAAGCACCGGCCCGATGTTCTCACCAAGACCAGCCTGATGCTGGGCCTGGGCGAGACCGAAGAAGAAATTCTCGAGACCATGGACGACCTGCGTGCAATCGGGGTCGACATCCTAACCCTGGGCCAGTACCTGCGCCCGACCCCGAACCATCTGCCGGTGGAGCGTTACGTCACTCCCGAGGAGTTCAACCGCTACCGTGAAATCGGCCTGGAGAAAGGCTTCATGGAAGTGCCTTCCGGCCCGATGGTGCGCTCCAGCTACCGCGCCGACAAGGTGTTCGACAAGAACAACCTGGGCCTGGCCGTGCCGGAGGTCCCCAAGCAGGACAACGCCATGCAGATCCCGGTGAAGGCAGTCGACTAAAAGCCCCAGCAAAAAAATCCCCCGCACGGCAAAGACCGGCGGGGGATTTTTTTATGATCAGAACCCGGTTCCGGGATTTCCGGAATCCGGGTTTCCAGTCAGGGCTTACTGACCCTGCTGTTGCTGTTGCTTCTGCTGTTGCTGCATCATCTGGCGCCGCTGCTGCATCTGCTGTTGCATCTGCTGCATGCGCTTGTCCAGCTCGTCACGCTGCTCCTGGGTGAACACACTGTCCACCTTGGCCTGCATCAGGGTAGAGAGTGCGGCGATCTCACCGGTCAGGTCGCCCAGCTTCTCGGCATTGTCACGGATCGCTGATTCGTCATAGTCCGCCTTGATCTCCGCCTGCATCTGCTGCTGGATTTGCTGGGCTTCCTGGCGCAACTTGCCGATCTTGCCCTGCATCTCTTCGAGAATGGCACGAATTTCTGTCTGCTGGTCATCGGACAGGCCGACCATCTGCGCCAGCTGGTCAACCTGGTCTGGCTGACCACCGGCCGCCTGCTGTGCGAAGGAGGGGGCAGAGAGAGTCAGTGCAACAAGGGCGGTTCCCAGCATTTTTGCGAGCTTCATAAACATCTCCTTAATGAGGGTGGCCACTAGCAGAAAGCCACCAAAAGTCAGTAATTTCACGATTCAGGTGATACACCCTAAAACATCCGGACCGGAGATTTCATCCCGATATCCCCTCTTTTTATACACACACCGGCCCCCATGGCCCGTCAGCCCGCCACACACGGGAATTCAATGAAATGTGAAACTTTATCCATTCCCCTTCATAATGGCGCCCACTGAACACTGCCGGAGTACATAAGATGGCGATTAACTGGTTTCCCGGGCACATGCATAAAGCCCGCAAGGAGATCAAGAAGGTAATGCCCCAGATGGACCTGATCATCGAGGTCCTTGATGCGCGCATTCCTTTCAGCAGCGAAAATCCGCTGGTCCCGTCCCTGCGTGGCGATACACCGCTGATCAAGGTCCTGAACAAACGGGACCTGGCGGACCCGGAGATCACCAGGCGGTGGCAGGGCTGGCTGGAAAAAGAGCGTGGCGTCCGGGCCATTACCCTGACCCACAACCAGCGCGGTGAGGCACTGGACATCCTCAAACTTGCCCAGGAAATGACCCCGGACCACGACCGCCAGAAAAGCGCACTGAGGCTGATGATCCTGGGGATACCCAATGTCGGCAAATCCACCATCATCAATACCCTGGCCGGCCGGCCGGTGGCGAAAACCGGCAACGAGCCAGCGGTCACCCGGGCCCAGCAGGCCATCAAACTACCGGGGAACATCCTGCTCTATGACACTCCGGGCTTTCTCTGGCCCAAGCTGTCACCGGAAGCCTGCGGCTACCGTCTGGCCATCACCGGCGCCATTCGCAGTGCCGTACTGGATTTTGAGGATGTTGCCCTGTTCGAGGCCGATTACCTGCTTGAGGCCTATCCGGAACTCGTCCGTGCCCGCTATGGTCTTGCCGAATTACCGGCGGACGGACTCGGCCTGATGGACGCCATTGCCGGGAAACGACGGTTCTTCGCCCGTGGTGGCATACCGGACCTGCACAAGGTGGCCGAGGTGCTGCTGAACGAGTTCCGCTCCGGCACCCTGGGCCGGATCTCCCTGGAAACGCCGGAAATGGTTGAACAGGAAGCCCGGGCTGCTGCCGAGGAGGAGGCTCGCAAGGCAGCTAGAAAATGAAAAGTTGGGCGCCCCCTTACCAAGGTCAAATATGACCCGGGCTGCAAACCGCCTACACTGTCAAATATTGTCAATGTTTTGCGGGCTCGCTGTTCGGCAGCCACTGAAGGAGGAAGAGCATGAGACGCGTCGTCGTCACTGGTATGGGTATCGTTTCCTGTCTGGGAAACTCCCTGGAAGAAGTCCTGGACAGCCTGCAAAACGGCAAGTCCGGCATTCGTTTCAATGAAACCTACAAGGACAAGGGGTTCCGCAGCCAGGTTTCCGGCTCTATTGATGTAGACACCTCCGTGATCGATCGCAAGGTACGCCGGTTCATGGGCCCTGCTGCCATGTACAGCTACCTGGCGATGGAACAGGCCATTGCCCAGGCCGGCCTGAGCGAAGAACATATCTCCAATGACCGCACCGGCCTGATCGCCGGGTCCGGTGGGGCTTCCTGCTCCAGCCAGGTGGAAGCCACGGACACCATGCGTGAGCGCGGAGTGAAGCGGATCGGGCCCTACATGGTGCCCCGGATCATGACCAGCACCGTCTCTGCATGCCTGGCCACCGCTTACAAGATCCGAGGCGTGAACTACTCAATGTCCTCGGCCTGCGCCACCAGCGCCCATTGCATTGGCCATGGCATGGAACAGATCCAGTCCGGCAAACAGGACATCGTCTTCGCCGGTGGCGGTGAAGAGGAAGACTGGAGCCTCACCATGATGTTTGACGCCATGGGTGCACTCTCCACCAAGTATAACGACGCACCGGAAACCGCTTCGCGCCCGTTCGACAGCGGACGTGACGGCTTCGTCATCGCCGGTGGCGGCGGCATGGTGGTGCTCGAGGAATACGAGCATGCGAAGAAACGCGGAGCCAACATCATCGCCGAGCTGACCGGATACGGTGCCACCTCCGACGGTTACGACATGGTAGCCCCCTCTGGCGAGGGCGCCAAACGCTGCATGGAGCAGGCCATGGCCACCATCCGCGGCAAGGTCCAGTACATCAATGCCCACGGCACCAGCACCCCGGTGGGCGACGTGGCCGAGATGGGCGCGGTGAAAAACACCTTTGGCAGCGATATCCCGGCCATCTCCTCCACCAAATCCCTGTCCGGGCACTCACTCGGTGCTGCCGGCGTCCAGGAAGCCATCTACTCCCTGCTGATGCTGCAGCACGGTTTTGCAGCCGGCACCAAGAACCTGCTCGATGCCGATGAAAAAGTCCGGGATCTGCCTATTGTGGGCCCCGAGGCCCGCGATATGGCGCTGGATTGCGTGATGTCGAACAGTTTCGGCTTCGGCGGCACCAACGCTTCCCTGATTTTCGAGAAGATCTGACCCACCAGCGGTGGCGGTCAAGAGCCGCCACCGCTGGTAAATTTCTGGCCCGCAATGCGATTGATCATTGGCAAAAGGCGCTATACGTATTAAGGTACGAGATTGATATGGATCAATTTGGACGGTTCATCCGCTATGGCGCAAGCAATCCCCATTCGTAAGAACTCGCCCCTCAAAGCCTCGTGTCACCAGTGCAGTCTGAGCAACCTTTGCCTGCCCCTGGCTATTGAAGAAAACGACCTCGAGCGCCTGGAAGACATCGTCCAGCAGGGACGGATCTTCAATCGCGGTGAGCACATCTTTGATCAGAGCACTCCGTTCCGCTCCTGCTTTGCAGTAAAGAGCGGCTCCATCAAGACCTCCATCATTACCGAAGGTGGCGAGGAACAGGTCACAGGCTTCTTCATGCCCGGTGAGCTGGTGGGGCTGGACAGCATGAGCGGCGAAACCTACGCCTGCACGGCCAAGGCCCTGGAGCGAACCAGTGTCTGCGAGTTCCCGATCGAGAAGCTGGAAGAGCTGACCGGCAAGATGCCGGAGCTGCAGCACCACATGTACCACCTGATGAGCCAGGAGATCCAGAACAGCCATCAGCTGGCCATGCTGCTGAGCAAGAACACCGCGGAGGAGCGCATTGCCGCCCTGCTGCTGTCCCTTTCCAGCCGCTTCCAACGCCGCCGGCTGTCACCGACCAATTTCAGCCTGCCGATGGCCAGGAACGACATTGCCAACTTCCTGGGCCTGGCGGTAGAGACTGTCAGCCGTGTATTTACCCGCTTCCAGAACCAGGGCCTGATCCGCGCCCGTGGCCGGGAAGTGGAGCTACTGGACGTGGAAGCCCTGCAGACTGTCACCCGGGAGTTTTCCCGCCAGGGTTGCCAGTAAGACGGTTAACTAAGGGTCCGAAGACCTAAGACGGGGTCAGAAGAAAGCTTTCTTCTGACCCCATTTTCATCGACGCTATCTTCAACCTACCCGGCTGCCTCCGTCGTCTCCTTCCCTTCCCGCTTCTTCAGCATCGCCAGCTCCTCCACCAGCCCGGATCGCCAGGGTTGCTGCTTGACGCCAAAGGTATTGCGGATCTTGGTACAGATCATCGTGGTGTTCACCGGCTCCAGGTGGCCCCAGTCCGGAACCTCATCGACCACCCGTATCCCTTCGGGAATGCCGGGCAGACCGGCAATCGCCAGCCCGAGCTCATAGAGATTGATTTCCTCGGCACCGGCGTACTGGTAGGTGCCCCATACCTCGGCACCACAGTCCAGCTGCAGGATGACCGCAGTCATGACCCGCGCCAGGTCCTTGACGGCAACCGGCTGCCCCCGACACCGTCCCGGCAGCGAGAGGGTCTCGCCCGCGGCCGTACTCGCCTGAACCTTCCGGATGAAGCGGGCCAGGCTCCAGCCGGTGCGGAGAATGATGTGCCTTGGAAGCAGTGACCGTAACGCCTGCTCGCACTCCCACTGCCAGTTGCCCAGCTCGTTCATGGGCTGGCCCGGATTGGAGGTGATGTACCCACTCTGCTTGCGGCCGTCGAAGACATAGCAGGATGACAGCTGGAAAAGGGCCATACCGTGCTCCCGGGCATACTCGGCCATAGCCACCGGCAACGAGAACGCTGCCTTGTGAGTGTCCTCAGGGTCCTTCTGCGCCACCTCCGGGTCGGCCAGCCACAGGGCGTTGACGATCAGGTCGGTGTCTTCGGGAATCCAGTTATCCAGGGCATTGAGATCGGCACTGGCGGCGTCACTGACCAGCAACGGACTGATCTGCAGGTGGGTTTCCCGCAGGCGCTCCAGCAGAACCTTCCCGAGGGGGCCGTAGTCATGGACAACAAGTACGTGCACGAGGAATCAATGCCTCCAGGTTTTCACTTGGGTGACGGACGGCCCGAAACGATAAGGCCAATGGTTTGTTGGCCGGGCCTCTTAGAATAACACTCGGCCTGACACGCCAGCGTCTAATATCTTTGCTATCTCTTTCAAGAGCATACAACAACGGGAAGCCACATGCTGAAACAACAGAGCCATATTGTCGCGCCGATACCGGACGAACTCCGGACCCGTGCATTGTACACCGTGGGTGAACTCCGCGAGCGCGGCAAGGCCGATAAAGAAGCAATCGACAAGCTCTACGAGCTGATCGTCGAACTGACCGAGGAAGGCCTGGACTTTTTCTTCCTGGAACCCCTACGCCGCCTCAAGGCCAGCAGCGTGATGCTGGGCATGGCGAAAATGGGCATCAGCAGTATGCTCAAGGGCAGCAAGATGGTGGTCCACAAGGTGCTGAAAAAGCTCGACGACCGCAGCCTTGCTGCCATCCTCGATTTCATCGAGGAAATCATTCACGAACCGGAAGCAGGCTGAGCTGCGGCCGGGCGTTACCGGTATTCCCGCGGTACCCGGGCGGTAATTCCTGTCATCAGCTCATAGGAGATGGTGCCGGCGCAGGTTGCAACCTCATCCACGCCCACCGTCTCGCCCCACAACTCCACCCTGTCGCCGGGCCGGGCATCCGGCGCGTTGGTGAGATCCACCGCCAGCATATCCATCGAGACCCTGCCAATCAGCCGGATGCGCTGGCCACCCACCGCTGCGGGGGTGTCGGTGCCGGCATGTCGCGGATAACCGTCGCCATAGCCGATGGCCACCATGCCCATGGTCGTGTCCTGTTCGGCCACCCAGGCGGAGCCATAGCCCACGGCCTCACCTGCCTTCACGATCCGCGTACTGATCAGGGGTGCTTCCAGGGTCATCACCGGCTTCAGACCCAGCTCCGGACCGATCTTGCCGACAGACGGAGAGCCGCCGTAAAGCATGATGCCGGGCCGGCTCCAGTCAAACAGAGGCTGGCCAGGAAGAAAGTGCGCCGCGGAGTTGCCCACGCTGCGCATCAGCTCCGGCCAGGCTGCCGTGCCCTCAACGAAACACTCGGTCTGCTCGGCCGTCCGGGTGCTTGAGGGGTCGTCGGCGCAGGCGAAATGGGTGACAAACCCCAGCAGTCGGGGGCGGGCTCCCATGGCATCGATCGCCGCCATCACATCGGGTAGCTCCGCCGGCCTGAAGCCCAGGCGATTCATGCCACTGTTCACCTTGAGCCAGAAGTCCGGGCGGTCACCGCAACACTCCAGCCACTTCAACTGGGCCTGGCTGTGCAATACCGGCTCGAACCCGTGCGCGAGGCAACCTGAGAGATCGTCTTCTTCGTGCACACCCTGCAGCAGGACCACCGGTTGCCGGAGGCCCGCATCACGGATGGCCAGCGCCTCTTCCAGGCAGGCCACGGCGTACTTGGACGCCATTTCCGCCAGCGCCAGCGCCACCGGCCGGATACCGTGGCCGTAGCCATCGGCCTTGACCACGGCCATGGCCCGGGCGCTTCCGGCCAGTTTCTGCGCCAGGGCAAAATTGTCCCGGAGCGCCTGTAAATCGATTCGGGCGATGGTGCTGCGGGGCATCAGTAGTCGTCACCGTAATCGCTGTAATCGCCGTGGGCGAGGTCCTCGAACTTGGTGTACTTGCCGATAAAGGCCAGGCGCACGGTGCCGATGGGACCGTTCCGCTGCTTACCAATGATGATTTCGGCGATCCCCTTGTCCGGCGTATCCTCGTTGTAGACCTCGTCCCGATACACGAACATGATGACGTCGGCATCCTGCTCGATCGCACCGGATTCCCGCAGGTCCGAGTTCACCGGCCGCTTGTTGGGCCGTTGTTCCAGGCTCCGGTTCAGCTGCGAAAGGGCCACCACCGGGCAGCTCAGCTCCTTGGCGATCCCTTTCAGGGACCGGGAGATCTCCGAGATCTCTGCCGTCCGCCCCTCGGTATTTCCCGGCACCCGCATCAGCTGAAGGTAATCCACCATGATCAGGCCCAGCTTGCCGTCATTCTCACGCGCGATACGGCGGGCACGAGAACGCATTTCCGTGGGGCTCAGACCGGGGGTGTCATCAATATACAGGGGCTTGTCCTTGAGCAGGCTCACGGCGGAGGTCAGCCGGGGCCAGTCGTCTTCCTCGAGCTTGCCGCCCCGGACCTTGGTCTGGTCGATCCGGCCGAGGGAAGAGATCATACGCATGGCCAGAGCGTCCGCCGGCATCTCCATACTGAATACCAGGACCGGCGTGCCGGTGCTGATCAGGGCGTTCTCGACAATGTTCATGGCGAAGGTGGTCTTACCCATGGAGGGGCGGCCCGCCACGATGATCAGGTCTGCCGGCTGCATACCCGAGGTCTTTTCGTCCAGGTCCCGGAAACCGGTGGTCAGGCCGGTGGTCTGTTCACCGGACTCGAACAGCTCCTCGATCCGGCTCAGGGTCTGGGTCAGGATCGGGTTGATGGCTTTGGGGCCGGAGCCTTCCTTGTTACGGGATTCGGCAATCCGGAAGACATTCCGCTCGGCCTCGTCCAGGATCTCGTTACTGGTGCGTCCCAGGGGATTGAAGGCGGAATCGGAGATCTGGCCGGACACTTCCACCAGCTGTCGCAGGATCGAGCGCTCGCGAACGATCTCGGCATAGGCCCGAATGTTGGCAGCGCCGGGGGTCTTTTCCGCCAGCTCGGCCAGGTAGGACAAACCGCCGGCGTCCTCAATGTCGCCGGCTCGCTCCAGAAACTCGGCCAGGGTCACCACATCCAGCGGTTCGCTTTCACTGGCCAGGCGCTCGACAGCGCCGAAGATCAGACGATGATCCTGACGATAGAAATCCGCGGCCGAAATGACCTCGGCGATTTCGTCGAACCGGCGGTTATCGAGCATCAGGCCACCGAGGACGGCCTGCTCGGCTTCCACCGAATGCGGTGGCACCTTGATGCGGCTGGTTTCCAGGTCGGTACTGGCAGGTTTCAGATTGGGCTTGGCCATAAGAACGCTTCAGGATTGGGGTAAGCTCAGGAACTGATAAGAATACCAGAAACAAACGGGCCCGAAACCGTCTCCGGTTCGGGCCCGTTCAATCAAGCTCGGCCGGGTTGCCCCGACCTTACATTGACCTGCTGCGGATCAGTCCGCAACTACCGCCAGCTTGACGGTGACTTCAACGTCAGAGTGCAGCTGAAGCTCGATGTCGTACTCGCCGGTCACGCGGATCGGACCTTCCGGCAGACGCACTTCGCTCTTCTCTACTTCGGTGCCACCGGCAGTGATCGCGTCAGCAATGTCGCGCACACCGATAGAACCGAACAGCTTGCCTTCTTCACCGGCTTTGGAGCTGATGGTGAAAGAAGCACCCTCCAGTGCCTCGGCACGCGCCTGGGCAGCAGCCAGCTTCTCGGCAGCGGCCTTCTCAAGCTCGGCACGACGCTCTTCGAATGCCTTCAGGTTTGCTTCAGTGGCAGGTACAGCCTTGCCATAAGGAAGCAGGAAATTACGACCGTAACCGGCCTTTACCTTTACCTTGTCACCCAGGGAGCCAAGGTTTGCAACTTTCTCGAGCAGAATAACTTCCATCTCGTTAACCTCTTCGTGCTTTATTCAGCCGGCCCGGCAGGTTTGATACGCCCCCGGATATCCAGCCAGCTATCCACAAAAGCCATAACCACTAACAGAATCATCAGACTTGGGCCCAGCAGCAACAGCGCGATGTAAAACATCGCCAGCCAGTTCCCGCTCAGCTGTTTACGACCAACAACGCCATGAACCAGGGCGATACTCGCCAGGAACAGGGGTGTGCCCGCAGCCCAGGCCAGCAACATCGAGTTCAGGCCCAGGAGGGGACCAATCAGCATGGTCACCGCACACAACACTGCCACCACTGGCGACAGCCGAAGGGCATGGAATTCCTTCCGGAAACCACCGGGGTTATAAAGCCCGGCCTGCCATGCCCTCGCCAGCATCGTCATACCTACGGCAGTTGCCAGATAGGTACCCGCCATGCTGGCGTTCATCGTGTCCCGGATCACCTTCTCGAGATCGCTCCCGAGGGTGCGGGCCACTTCGGCGTTGTACTGTTCGTAAAATTCCACCCCGGCCTGAACGAGGTCGTCCAGCAAGCCGGGATAGAGCACGGGCAACATCAGGCCCGTGACAATCGCCAGAAAGCTCCCTCCAAGGAGGGCTCTTTCCCAGGACAGCGTGGTTCTGAGGATGTACGCCATCAGCATTGTCTGGAGCAATACCGCCAGAGCCGTCGGGTCCTGCCCGAACCAGCTCCAGCCAAGCGCCGGAAGCAATGCCCAGAGACCGATACTCAGCCCCTGCCCGATACCCAGCCTGAGAATCACCAGGCCGACTACCGCTGCGCCTATCCAGAACAGCAGAGGTATCGCAGTGGTAACTGCTGCAACCCCGCCGGCCTGCAGGGGACCGCGCATTACAAACTGTGCTAGTGCACGCATGGCCCCAAATCCTGTCTATCTGTTCTTAGTGGTCGTGGCTGTCCGTATACGGCAGCAGTGCCAGGTAGCGGGCACGCTTGATAGCGGTAGCCAGCTGACGCTGATAACGTGCTTTGGTGCCGGTGATGCGGCTGGGCACGATCTTGCCGGTTTCAGTGATGTAGCCTTTCAGGGTGTCCAGATCTTTGTAATCGATCTCTTTAACACCTTCTGCCGTGAAGCGGCAGAACTTACGACGTCTGAAAAAACGAGCCATAACTTAACTCCTCAACTCCGGTTAATTACTCTTCTTCGTCCTGGGACTCGGACTTCTGACGGCTGTCAGAATCGGCCGAACGACGCGGACGGTCTTCGCCACCTGAACGACGGTCCTCACGGGACTCGGCGGCTTTCATCGGAGACATATCGGTCACGGCTTCATCGCGACGCAGGATCAGGTCACGGATGATGGCATCGTTGAACCGGAAGTTGTGAGTCAGCTCGTCCATAGCGGCCTGGGAACACTCGACGTTCATCAGGACGTAGTGAGCCTTGTGGATCTTGTTGATCGGGTAAGCCAGGTGACGACGGCCCCAATCTTCCAGGCGATGTACCTTGCCGCCATCTTCGGTGATGACGCCGGTATAACGCTCGATCATCGCGGGCACCTGCTCGCTCTGATCCGGATGTACCATGAATACGATTTCGTAGTGACGCATGAGTTCTCCCTACGGTTTAAACAGCTTCCTTTTTCAACCGCGCGGCGTATTGCCGCCCTGTTGAGCATGAAAGCAAGGAGGTGACAGCCTCGGGCTGCCGGTTTCTTTTTGCTTTATCAATAAGGCTTTGCAACGAAAGGCTTGATCAAAAGCGTGGCCTTACCGCCCGTTTGTTCAGGCAATAAAAAACCACCCCTTAAAAAAGGGGTCACGTATTCTAGGCGCCCAGCGCCTTCTGTGCAAGGGTTAACCAAGGCGCTGGCGCAGCGCCTCGTACAGACACACGCCGGTGGCGACAGAAACATTCAGGCTGTCCACATGCCCCAGCATGGGAATGTTGATCAACTGGTCACAGTGTTCTTTGGTCAGGCGCCGCATACCCTTGCCTTCGGCACCCATCACCAGGGCCACCGGCCCCTTGAAATCCGCCTGGTAGAGCGTGGCTTTGGCCTCGCCAGCAGTGCCGATCAGCCAGACGCCCTGCTCCTGCAGGGATCGCAGAAAACGCGCCAGATTGGTCACGCGCACGAACGGCACGGTTTCAGCCGCGCCACAGGCAACCTTGCGGGCAACCGGGGTCAGGGACGCGGACTTATCCTTGGGGACAATGACCGCCTGAATGCCCACCGCATCCGCGGTCCGCATGCAGGCCCCCAGGTTATGGGGATCGGTCACGCCGTCGAGCACGAGCAGAAACGGCGGCTTGTCGCTTTTTTCCAGCTGGGCCAGCAGGTCGCCCTCGGTCCATTCCCGGCTTTCCGACACGGCTGCGACCACACCCTGGTGAACACCGGAGACCCGTTCATCGAGCTCACGGCGATGCACCACCTGCCAGCGCACGCCGAGACTATCGAGCGCATCGGTGATGGACCTGACACGCTTGTCCTGGCGCCCGGTCTGGATCCAGACCTGCTGCAATCTTTCCGGCTCGCGCTTGAGGACAGCCTCAACCGCGTGCCACCCGAAGACAAATTCCTGGGACACTGATTCTGATCCTGTTTACGGGTTACTGTTCAGAACTCACTTCCGGGTTCTGCGCCGGGGTTTCTTGCCGGATCCGGCCGCTCCGGACTTGCCGGATTTCTTCCCGGCTTCGCGCGCCGCTTCGGCAACCAGCTTCTGCTTGGCGCTGCCTGGCTTGCCCTTGGCAGTCGCGGCCGACTCGGGCTTGCCCTTACTCCGGCCCCGGGAGGCTTTTCTGCCTCCGGCACCACGGTCCTTACCCTTGCCCCTGCCTTTCCCTTTACCGCGTTCCTCGCGACGGGAGATATCCAGCGCTTCCCGGTCCGCCTTGCGGCGCCGGGGCTGACTAACCAGCTCCAGATCGATCTTGCGATCCTCCAGATCCACCCGCGTCACGCGCACCCGGACATCATCGCCCAGACGGAAGCTCACTGCCGTGCGTTCACCGATCAGGCGATGCTTGGCGGAATCGTGATGGAAGTAGTCGCCACTGAGGGTGGAGACATGCACCAGCCCCTCGATGTAGATGTCTTCCAGGGCCACAAAGAAGCCGAAGGGCACCACCGCGGAAATCACGCCGTTGTACTCCTCGCCCACGTGATCCTTGAGGAACTCGCACTTGAGCCAGGCCATGACATCCCGGGTGGCATCATCAGCGCGCCGCTCGGTCATGGAGGTATGCTCGCCCAGCTGTTCCAGACGGGCATAATCGTAGGGATATTCCGCCAGTTCCGGATCGGTGACCGGAGGCGTGACCACATCCTTCTTGACCTCGGGATTGTGGATCCGGGACTTGATGGCCCTGTGCACAATCAGGTCCGGGTAACGCCGGATCGGTGAGGTGAAGTGGGCGTAGCTGGCAAAGCCCAGACCGAAGTGACCGCTTTCCTCCGGGCTGTATACCGCCTGGCTGAGGGAGCGCAGCATCACGGTCTGGATCACATCGGCATCCGGGCGATCGGCAATCTGGGACAACAGTTCCTGATAGTCCGAGGATGTCGGCTTGTCGCCACCGCGCAGCTGTAACCCGAGCTCGCCCAGGAACAGCCGGAGTGCAGCCAGTCGTTCTTCCGACGGACCTTCATGCACCCGGTACAGGGCCGGAGTACTGTGCTTCTTGAGAAAGCGCGCTGTCGCCACGTTGGCACACAGCATGCACTCTTCAACAATCTTGTGGGCATCGTTGCGGTGGACCGGAACGATTTCCTCGATCTTGCGATTGGCATCGAAGATAATCCGGGTTTCGGTAGTCTCGAAGTCGATCGCACCCCGCTCGGTACGAGCCCAGCGCAGCAGCTTATAGAGCTCGTAGAGGTCATAGAGCTGCGGCAACACTTCGGAGTATTGCTGGCTCAACCGGTAGCCGGGCTCGGAATCCGGACGCTCCAGAATGTCACTGACCTTGTTGTAGGTCAGCCGGGCGTGACTGTGCATCACCGCCTGATAAAAACTGTAACCACTGATGCGACCGTTGGCACTGAGCGTCATGTCCGCAACCATGCACAAGCGATCCACGCCCGGATTCAGGGAACACAGGCCGTTGGACAACTTCTCCGGAAGCATGGGAACCACGTGATCCGGAAAATACACGGAGTTACCCCGGTTCAGCGCCTCTTCATCCAGCGGCGTACCCGGACGGACGTAATGGGATACGTCGGCGATCGCCACCAGCAGGCGGAAGCCTCCGCGGGGGCGCGGCTCACAATAGATGGCATCATCAAAGTCCCGGGCGTCCTCGCCATCAATGGTCACCAGCGGCAGATGCCGGATATCCACCCGGTTCTGCTTGTCCTTCTCTTCCACTTCCGCAGGAATTGCAGCAGCCTGCTCACCAACGGCGGGCGGCCAGCTGTGGGGAATCTCGTAGGAGCGGATGGCCACGTCGATTTCCATGCCCGGCGCCATGTGTTCGCCGAGAATTTCAATCACCTTGCCTAATGGCTGGGTACGGACGGTCGGATGACGCAGGATCTCCACTACGACGTACTGGCCTTGATAGGCCTCACCAACGTGCTCCTCCGGCACCAGGATCTCATGATTGATGCGGGCATTCTCCGGCACCACGAAACTGATGCCGCTCTCCCGGAAAAACCGGCCGACAATCTGGCTGGTGTTACGCTCTAGCACCTCGACAATCTTGCCCTCACGGCGGCCGCGGTCATCGACACGGTCCACACGGGCGGCAACCCGGTCGCCATGGAACACCTGACGCATCTGCCGGGCGGTGAGGAACAGGTCGGAGCCACCATCATCGGGAATCAGGAAACCGAAGCCGTCCTTATGGCCGGTCACCTTGCCGGTGACCAGATCCGCCTCTTCGATGGGCAGATAGGCACCACGACGGTTACAGATCATCTGGCCGTCGCGACACATGGCAATCAGCCGGCGGCGTAAGGCCTCGATGCCTTCCGGCGAGGTTTGCCCCAACTCCTCACACAGGGTCTCGTGGGTGGCCGGCGCCCCCCGGTCCTTCAAATGCTTGAGGATGAATTCCCGGCTCTGGATAGGGTTATCGTATTTCTGGGCCTCACGGTCGGCGTGAGGATCACCTTTGTCTTTCTTCCTGGAAACCATTCGGATCCTTGTTTTAAAGCCGCACAGGCGCGGCGGAATTAGTATTTCGTTGCAGTATAACGTTGGTGCGGCGATGCTGCCTAACAAGGGGGCATTTGATAGGCATAAATACCACCGAAACTTTTTTGGAAAAAATGTTTGACAGCCTCAGGGGGAATCATTAAAGTACGCGCCATCGGTTGAGGCGACAAGCCGAAACCAGCAACCAACGGCTTGAATTCAAAACAGAATTCAGTACAATAGCCAAGAGTTGTAGTCACCTGCCGAGGTGGTGAAATTGGTAGACACGCTAGCTTCAGGTGCTAGTGGGGGCAACCCCGTGGAGGTTCAAGTCCTCTCCTCGGCACCATTTCCTTCCCCAGGAAATGGCATAGAAATTCCCGAGACTCAGTAATTAAAGCCAGCCAGCACAACTTTGTTGCGCCTGGATTTTTTGTGTTTTGCGCACGGACCTGTCTGCGCTCCGGCTCACAAGCCCGACATCCATCCTTTTCAATCAAGCAGCCCCAGCAAGTATTCCGACAGCGCCTGATAGCTGTACTCCACTTTGGCGTATGCGGAAGAAGGCGTCTCCTCGAATTCCCTTTTGCATTCCCGAGCACCGTTATAGCTGGCGAGGTAGGCCTCCCGGATCAGGTCGGGATTGGCTGGATCAAAGGTCGTCTGGTAATACATGGCCCACTGGAAACCCGACCCTGCATCCACATTGGCTAGACCAGAGAGATCCGGATCAAGGAATCCATAACGCAGCAATCGGCTGACCGGAGCCCCCGCTCCCTCGCCATCCAGGTCCCGAGTATCGTATTCCAGCGCCAGATTCACAAAATTCGCGGGCTGCGGCTCGTAGCCGGTAAACGCATAGCCAATTTGATCGGTAACAACATGATCCAGGGCAATGACCTCCGTATCAGTGGCCGGCAGGTCGGCGCATGCAGCCTCGGTTCCGCCAAGCTCCAGTGATGCAATCCGTGAACCATTCTCGACCAAAGTGAAACCACCGAAATCATCGGGAGCCAACTCAGGCTCAGGCTGCGGCTCGAGCCTGCGCACCAGAATCGAGCCATCCGACCGGGGAATCTCCGCCACCAGCTCCCCGACGGCCCCCTCAGTCTGCTGCCAGTGATAGGCCACCTCCGGGTTACCGGCAAGCTCCGTGGAGCCCGCCGATATACCTTCATGTTCATGGCAGGTGGTCGACGTCTCGAAATAGATCCGCCGGTTTTCCCAATCGAAGATCAGGCGCTCGTCAATACCTTCCGCTTCATAGGCAATCCGGCTCTGGGGCGAGAGTGACACCGAGGGCCGCCACTGGCTGCCCAGCTGGTACATGCGACCATTCACCTCGATCAGCCGGGCAAGCTCCGGCATGGACGGCTCCAGGCATCCCTCAGCCGATACCGACAACAACTGCCCCGCCTCGGAATAATCGAAGAAAAGCTCGGAGGACACCATCAAACTCGAGGTACTGACCGGCAGGTTCTGGTCATTTTCGGGCTGGGCCAGAATACGTTGGTGGGTCAGCAGGACGGGGTCACTGTACTCCAGCGGCACCTCCGGCAAGGACAGAGAACTCACATCGACATTAGCGTAATCACCTCCGGCGGCCTCATTTACCACGGCAATCACCGATGGGGCGTTCTGCACCAGAGAGATTCCCAGCAGGTAGGCCGCCTGCTTGCTCAGGTAGCGCTCTGTGCCATCACTGCCGGCCTTTGCCAAGGCCGCGTTGTACTCATCCGGAATCTGGCTGGCCATGAACCTCGCCAGCGCGCGGGCATAGGCATGGGCACGCTCGTCACCCGATAGCACATAATCCGCCACCAGGTTGAGACCGGCCAGACTGCCGGCGAGGTCTTCGGGGGTCTGCAGGTAGGAACCCAGGCCAAACAGGCTGCGGTAACGGGCCAGCGTGGTGAGCGGCGTGATATTCCGTACCCCGGGTGCCGCGGACATAATGAATGCCCGGGTCACCGGCACATCGCCGCGCCAGGTCTGCTCCAGGGTTTTTCCGGGTAAGGCGACTGCGTAAAGCGGGTAATCCCCGGGATCCAGGTCAGGACCGACCTCCGGCTCCAGATCCAGCTCCGTCACATCAAGGGAAAACTCACCGCCCTGCCCGCTCACGGTCGTGGGCTCACCGGATTCGAGCACCGCAATATTGCCGTTCTCGAGCTCGATCTCCAGCGGGCCGGGGGTGTACTGGCTGTCGCCATCCATATCCAGCCATACCCGGGCATGGGTCAGGTAACCGTCGATCACCTTCCCGGAATAGGGAGCCGGCTCGGAATAGGACACGCCATCGAAATCCCGACCATCCACAGGCGGGGAATCCGACTCCTGGCCACATCCGGCCAGAATCAGCGTCAGCAGTGCAATGGGTAAGCATTCCAGGCGTGTCATCGCGGCAACCGGTTCTTGTTATCAGAGGTGTGCCGCTACTTTAGGGGATGTTGCCGGGGGAGACCTTGACAGGCTTGGCAATTTGTAAAGATAGGTAACAGAGGGCCTCGCCAGCAAACAGCCGGCGAGGCCGGGCACCGTCAGAATGAGCGGGCAACAATTTCCTTCATGATTTCGTTGGTGCCGGCATAGATGCGCTGCACGCGGGAATCGGCCCAGGCTCGGGCAATCGGGTATTCCCACATGTAACCGTAGCCACCGTGGAGCTGGACGCATTCGTCCATGACCTTGCACTGGAGATCCGTGGTGTGCTGCTTGAGCATGGCCGCCGTGGGGATATCCAGCTTCTTCTCCAGGTGTAGTTCCAGGCAGCGGTCGGTAAATACCCGGGCTGCGGTGATCTCGGCCTTCAGCTCCGCCAGCTTGAAGCGGGTGTTCTGGAAGGCGATCACCGGCTTGCCGAAGGCCTTGCGCTCCTTGACGTAATCCAGGGTCCACTGCCAGGCCGCTTCCGCTGCCGCCACCGCGGCCAGGGCCACCTGCAAGCGTTCTGCGGGCAGCTCCTGCATCAGCTGGAAGAAGCCCTGCCCTTCCATGGAACCCAGCAGGTTTTCTGCCGGTACTTTGACGTCCTGAAAGAACAGTTCGGAGGTATCCTGCGCCTTCATGCCCACCTTGTTCAGGTTCTGCCCCTTCTCGAAACCTTCCCAGGCAGTCTCAACCAGTAACAGGCTGGTGCCCTTGGCCCCCTCCTTCGGATCGGTCTTGGCCACCACAATCACCAGGTCCGCCAACTGGCCGTTCGTGATGAAGGTCTTGGAGCCGTTCAGGGTATAGTGATCGCCGTTTTTGATGGCGGTGGTTTTAACCCCCTGCAGGTCGGAACCGGCACCGGGCTCGGTCATGGCGATGGCGCCGATCATCTCACCGGAGACCAGTTTGGGCAGATACTTCTGCTTCTGCTCCTCCGCGCCGTAGTTCAGGATGTAGGGGGCCACAATGTCCGAGTGCAGACCCCAGCCGATACCGGACAGGCCGGCACGGGAGATCTCCTCAATGACAACGGCGCTGTAACGGAAATCCGCCCCCACACCACCGTACTCTTCCGGCATGGTCGGGCACAGGAACCCCAGTTCCCCGGCCTTTTGCCAAAGCTCACGACTGACCTGGCCGTCCTTCTCCCACTGATCGTGATAGGGCGCAGCCTCCTGCTCCAGGAACTTGCGAACGGAGTCGCGGAAGCCTTCCAGGTCGGCGTCGAAAACGGTACGTGGAATCATGGTGAACCTCGGTGAATGACGTGTGTTGTGATTGTCGTTCACCAAGTCTCGGCCGCTGGCCGGTTTCGCTCAATGATGAAAACCATCAATCGCGCTGACCAAAACCATCGGCCGGGAGGCGCTTCAGCGGGGCTGTTTGGCGTCGACCCGGGCTTCGCCCCATCGGGGCATCAGATCCTGCGGCAGGTCCAGGTGGTCCAGCAGGCGGGCAACCACAAAATCCACCAGATCCTCGATACATTGGGGCTTATGATAGAAGCCGGGGCTGGCCGGCATGACCACCGCGCCCATGCGGGTCAGGCGCAGCATGTTCTCCAGGTGCACTTCCGAATAGGGTGCCTCCCGGGGCACCAGAATCAGCTTGCGCCGTTCCTTGAGGGCGACATCCCCGGCCCGCTCGATCAGGTTATTGCTCGCACCCGTGGCCAGAGCAGAGAGGGTTCCGGTGCTGCAGGGGCAGATCACCAAAGGTGCCTTCTCGCCGGAGCCGGAGGCCGGCGGCGCAAACCAGTCCTCACGGCCAAAGACCAGAACCTGGCCAGGCTGCGCGCCGGAATATTCCGTCAGGCATTCCTGCATGGCCGGAGGCGACCCCGGCAGCTTCAGGTCCGTCTCGGTGGCGATGACCACCTGCGCAGCCCGGCTGACCATGACATGCACACGGCACCCGGCCGCCACCAGGCATTGCAGCAGACGCAACGCGTACTGGGCGCCGGAGGCGCCGGTAATTGCCAGGTTTACGGTTCGCTGTGCCGGAGTGGACGTGGTCATTCGTGCTTTTCCCCAGGGGTTGTCAGGTCGGGAAGATCAGCCATGGATACGTTCGAGTTCGGCCACCAGTTTGCCGTGGATGCCGCCAAAACCGCCATTACTCATGATGACAATGTGGCAGGGGCTCGGCAGGTCGTCCAGTACGCGGCCGATCAGCGTCTCAACCGAGGACTCAACCCGATGCAACCCGTTACCCTCGTTATCGGCCTGCCAGGCACCGACCAGCTCCTGCAGCCAGTCCATGTCATTCAGATTAGCCCACAGGACCCGGTCTGCCAGCTCCGCACTGGCCAGCAGGTTATCCCGGTGTACCCCCTGTTTCATGGTGTTGGAACGGGGCTCGATCAGCGCCAGGATCGGCTCGTCACCCACCCGGTTACGTAAACCCTCGAGGGTGGTGGCAATGGCGGTGGGATGATGGGCAAAATCGTCGTAGACCCTTACCCCACCAACATCCGCCAGCAGTTCCATCCGGCGCTTGACCCCTGAGAACCGGCACAATGCGGCAACGGCATGGTCCGGGGTGACGCCCACGTGCCGGGCAGCGGCGATGGCGGCCAGGGCATTGCGGACATTGTGCATGCCGGTCTGATCCCATTTCAGGGTGGCGACCGGCTGCTCGTGATGAATCACCATGAACCGGCTGCCGTCCTCCGACAGTAACTCCGCTCGCCAGTCCGCTGTTCGGGTGACCTCGCTGCCGATGGCGGTATCCTGAACCGGGCTCCAGCAGCCCATGGCCAGAGCGTTGTCCAGATGCGGATCCACCGCCGGTCGAACGATCAGCCCCTTCGAGGGCACGGTGCGCACCAGGTGATGGAACTGACGCTCGATGGCCTCGACGTTATCGAAGATATCAGCGTGGTCGAATTCCAGGTTGTTGAGGATGAGCGTATGCGGCCGGTAATGAATGAACTTCGAGCGTTTGTCGAAGAAAGCGCTGTCGTATTCGTCGGCCTCGATCACGAAGAAATCACTGTTTCCCAGCCGGGCAGAGACCGGAAAATCCAGGGGCACACCGCCCACCAGGTATCCGGGTTCGAAGCCGGCCTGCTCGAGAATCCACAGCAGCATTGACGTGGTGGTGGTCTTGCCGTGGGTACCGGCGACTGCCATGACCCAGCGGTGACGCAGCACTTCCCGGGCCAGCCACTCGGGGCCGGACATGTAATCGATGTTGAGGTTCAGTACCGCCTCGACCTCGGGATTCCCCCGGGACATGGCATTGCCGATCAGCACCAGGTCCGGCCTCGGGCTCAGGTGATCAGCGCTGTAACCCTCCATCAGGCTGATGCCCTGGCTTTCCAGCTGGGTGCTCATGGGCGGGTAAACGCCCTGATCCGAGCCGGTGACCGTGTGGCCAAGCTCACGCGCCAGCACAGCCAGGCTACCCATGAAGGTGCCACAGATTCCGAGAATATGAATATGCATTCGGCGTTCGACCTCTCCGTTGAAACCTGCAAAGCCTCCCCTATACACCGCAAGGCGTCAAGGTCCGCGCTATCCGCAATCCTGCTCATGAAAATCCCGGGCGTTTGGCGTATCATCTGCGCCATTGTCGAACCAGCAGGAGGCTTCAGCCCGAGATGGCTATCAAGAACGCTTTTTACGCCCAATCCGGCGGCGTCACCGCCGTCATTAATGCCAGCGCCTGTGGCGTCATCCAGACCGCCCGCAAGCATCCGGACAAGATCGGCAAGGTATTTGCCGGCCGCAACGGCATTATCGGGGCGCTCAGGGAAGAACTGATTGATACCAGCCTCGAGAGCGACGAGGCGATCCAGGCCCTCATCCACACCCCGGGCGGCGCCTTCGGCTCCTGTCGCCACAAGCTCAAGAACATTTCCGAAAACCGGGCCGAGTACGAGCGCCTGATCGAGGTATTCCGCGCCCACGACATCGGCTATTTCTTTTATAACGGTGGCGGCGACTCCCAGGACACCGCCTACAAGGTCTCCCAGATCGCCGACAAGATGGGCTACCCCATTACCTGTATCGGCGTGCCCAAGACCGTGGACAACGACCTGCCTTTCACCGACTGCTGCCCCGGCTTTGGCTCGGTTGCCAAATACATCGCCACCTCGACTCTGGAAGCCAGCCTGGACATCAAGTCCATGTGCGAAAGCTCTACCAAGGTGTTCATCCTTGAAGTGATGGGCCGCCACGCCGGCTGGATCGCTGCTTCCGGAGGCCTGGCCGGTCAGGGTGAAGGGGAGCCGCCGCACATCATCCTGTTCCCGGAGATCCCGTTCGACCGGGAAGCCTTCCTGGCCCGTGTGGATCAGTGCGTGAAGGACTATGGTTATTGCGTGGTGGTCGCCTCAGAGGGTGCCCAGTACGAAGACGGCCGCTTCCTGGCCGACGCCGGCGCCAAGGATGCCTTTGGCCATACCCAGCTTGGCGGCGTGGCCCCGGCCCTGGCCAATATGGTCAAACAGGCCCTCGGTCACAAGTACCACTGGGCGGTTGCCGATTACCTCCAGCGCAGTGCGCGCCACATCGCTTCTGCCACAGATGTCGAACAGGCCTATGCGGTTGGCAAGGCCGCGGTGGAAATGGCGATTGCCGGCAAGCAGGCACTGATGCCCACTATCGTTCGCGAGCAGGCCAAGCCCTATCAATGGAAGATCGGCGAAGCCAATCTCAGCGAGGTGGCAAACCAGGAAAAGAAAATGCCGATCCACTACATCACCGATGACGGCTTCGGCATTACCCAGGACTGCCGTGACTACCTGGAACCCCTGATTAACGGTGAAAGCTTCCCGCCGTTCGAGAACGGTCTGCCGAAAGTGGCGAAGCTGAAGAATCAGCTGGTCGAGAAGAAACTCAAGACCGAGTTCAAGATCTGATCACCAGCGAACAAAAAAACCGCCCGGGGTTGAACCCGGGCGGTTTTTTTATGCCTGGAGCACGGTACTAGCGTGCCGATGCTGCCTCGTGCTCACGCACATAGGCGTAGAACTCATCAAACCCGCCAATATGCTGCTGGCCGACAAAAATCTGTGGCACAGTGTGTACCGGCTTGCCGATCTTGTCGGCGATGTCAGCCTTGGAAATACCCTTTTCCATCATGTCGATCCAGGTGTACGGCACCTGCATGGATTCGCACAGGTCCTTTGCCCGAATACAAAACCCACAACTCGAACGGCCATAAATCGTGACCTGCTCCATAGAACCTCCTGCAACGGTGTCAAAAACCGGAATGAGAAAAACCTGCCGATAGCATACTGGCAAGGCAAGAGAGAATAAAAATTGATGGTTTGCATGGCAACCATAGTACGTAACCATACCGACAGGACCGGCAACCGGCGTTGAATTCGATCAAGACGGGGAGACGATTTGGTTTATCTGACGCTTTTTCTGACAGCCTTTGCCGCAGCGACACTGTTGCCGGCCTACTCCGAGGTGCTGCTGGGCACCCTGGTGACCCAGGGTTATTCCTGGTGGTGGCTATGGCTCTGGGCCACCGCAGGCAACACCCTGGGCTCGGTGGTCAACGGCATCATCGGGCGTCAGGTGGACCGCTTCAAGCACAAACGTTGGTTTCCGGTCAGCGAACTTCAGCTGCACAAGGCCCGGAACCGGTTTAACCGCTACGGCCAGTGGTCGCTGCTGCTGGGGTGGCTGCCACTGGGGGGTGACGCGCTCACCCTTGTGGGCGGCATCATGCGGGTCCCCTGGCTGAACTTTGTCGTCCTGGTGGCCATCGGCAAGGGCGCGCGCTACGCCTTCGTGCTCTGGCTGGTGGCCGAGGCATCGGGCGCGTCTCCCCCCTCACCGTCTCCATAAAGATACTTGCGCAACAGGGGTTCGCCATTGAACTCGGAATGCAGCACGGCAATGAACGTATAGACGCCGATCAGTTTCCGGTTCAGGAACACAAACTCCTTGGGCGGCACCCGGAAGTACCGACTAATCGCTGAACGGGCCGCCTGGCGGGCAACCCGGGACGGCAGGTCACTCTGTTTCCACCGATACTGCCCGTGACTGTTGACCGCGTAATCCGGCCATTCGAACTGGTCTTTCGCCAGTGGCTCGAGCACCGACATACAGACCTTGCCGAATTTTTCCAGCACTTCCCGGGGCCAGTCCAGACTCATGAAACGGAGCTTGATACCACCATCGATCACCGCTTCGAGGTCCTGCTCGTAGGACGCCCGGATCATCTGGATGACCGGAGCGAGGAATTCGTCGGAATACGACTGCACCGCGCCAAAGTCCAGCAGGACGATACGGTCATAGCCCGGATCTTCCCCCTCTTCACCGGCAATGCGGATGCGATAATTGCCGAAGTTGGGATCGGTCTGGATCTCCCCCCAGACGAACAGCTCCCGGAAAAACAGCTCCAGGGCCGCCTCGCCAAGGGCGCTACGCCGCTCCAGCGACAGCTCACGAACCTCCCGGGATCCCACCGAGTGGCCATGCTCATAGGTCGAGGCGATCACGTGGGCCGTGGAGTATTCCTGCAATACCCTGGGCACGATAAACCGGGGATCGGACGCCAGCATGGTCCGGAATTTCTCCGTGGTGCGGGCTTCCAGGCGATAATCCACCTCCCGGTGCATCATCTCCCTGACTTCCTCGAGCCAGTCATTGAATTCCGGCCCGAAGCTGACCAGCCGAGCCACTTTCAGCAGCTGCGCAACCGCATTCAGGTCGCTGTCGACGGCATCGGCAACGCCCGGATACTGGACTTTCAGCACCAGCTCCAGACCGTCGCTGCGCCGGACAGCACGGTGCACCTGACCCAGCGAAGCGGCACCGATAGGTTCGGGATCCACGTCCAGTTCCGCCAAACGGTCGCTGCCCAGTTCCTCATTGAGCACCCGCTCGATCGCCGGCCACTCCAGGGAGGTGGTCTGGTCCTCCAGGGTGTGCAGGGCCTCGGTGACTTCTTCGGGCAGGAAGTGCTCACCGTAGAGCGCCATCACCTGACCGATTTTCACCACACTGCCTTTCAGGCGCCCCAGTTCATCCACCAGAAACCGGGCCTGATTGGACAGCATGGCCCGGTGCCGCTCATCACGCTTGTCCTTGCTGCTGAACCAGTTGGTAGCCATGTGGGAGGCCATGCGGGTACCTGCCGTCAGCCCGGCCCGGGTCAGGCTCAGCCTGCGCTCGAAGCTGCCGGTCTTGATGCGAGAAACTTTTGCTCCTGGACGCTTGGATGACATGGACAACCTGTGGGTGTCGGAAAATTTGCGCTGTCTGCCAGCTGTTCACTCCATTATACGGATACGGTGGCAACCTATCCTCACCGATTCGACCCGTTATTCCGGGCCTGCCGGCCAATGCCGGCCTGCGAATTCCGGTTTAAATGTCCCTGCTGTACCTGTTTACGTTTTACTACAGTGCTGATAGCCAATCCGGTCTAGTATGTCAGGCAGTATCAGGCTCGGTAAAACACAAAAACAAGACTGAAAATGAAGCAAACGGCTGCCAAAACACCGGATACCGAACTGTCCCAGTTTCGCGTGAAAGGCGAAATCCCGGTCCCGGTTCTGATCAACTGGCTCACCTCGGCGGCGGTGCCCATCCTGCTGTTTTTCGCCGGCAGGGCCGCCAGCACCGCGGAAAGTCCGTTCACGGCACCGCTGCTGGTCACCTTCGCAGCGCTGCTGGCACTGAATTCCCTGGTCTATCTCGGGATCCGGCACCAGACCCTTCACCGCCGCGGATTTATCGGCCTGATCACGGCCCTGTTCACTTTTCTGGTGGTCCAGGCGGTGGAGGATGGCTCCGCCATTATCTGGCTGTTTGCCTATCCGCCAGTCATTTTCTATATCAGCCGGACCCGGGTGGGTGTTATCGCCTGCGCCGGCGGCCTGGCCGCGCTCGTGTTCCTGTTCAGTCCTGCCGGTGACCTCGTTTTCGAGCCGCCCTACAGCACCAGCTTCCGGATCTCGATGGTTATCGTACTCGGTTTCGAGATGGTCACCTGTTACATCCTTGACCAGAGCCGGCGACGCAGCAAGCTGCGCCTGCTCAGAATGGCATCGGAGTTTGAATTCGCCGCCAAACACGACGCCCTGACCGGCCTGGCAAACCGTCGGGAAGGCCTGGACCAACTGGAGACCGAGTACCAGCGCTACCTGCGCACCCAACGGCCGTTCTCGGTCATGCTGATGGACATCGACCTGTTCAAGGGCATCAATGACCATTACGGCCATCACGCCGGAGACGTGCTTATCAGGATGGTCGCCCGCACCCTGCGGGAACAATGCCGGAAAGTCGATACCGTAGCCCGGTGGGGCGGTGAGGAATACCTGGTCCTGTTACCGGAGACTGGGCCGGACGAGGCCCTGCAGACGGCCCAGCGTATCCGTGCTGCTGTCGAGGCGGGCTCGGTTGAGGTGGATGGCCGCCCGCTTGGAGCCACCATCAGTGTCGGCACGGCCACCATCGCCGGGTCGGAGTCCATTGACCGCCTGCTGCAGAGGGCCGATGAAGCGCTCTATGGGGCAAAGAGTGCCGGCCGTAACCAGGCCTGTGCCGCTACCACCTGACGCCGGTCACCAGCCTCTTTGGTGCTGCACCTGCTGGTAACCGAGGCCGGCAACCAGATGGTCAACCAGACGCTGCTCGAGGTCGGCCACCGTGGCTCCGGGCACAAAATCCCGGACCTGGCACATGGGCATGCCAGCATAACCACAGGGATTGATGCGGCTGAAGGGCTCCATGTCCATATCTACATTCAAGGCCAGGCCATGGAAGGAGCATCCCCGGCGAACCCTCAAGCCGAGGGAAGCGATCTTGGCATCGCCCACGTAAACGCCGGGGGCGTCGGGGCGCGGTGCCGCTTCGACCCCCAGGTCCGCCAGGGTGCGGACGATGCCCTGCTCGATCTGATCCACCAGGCCCCGGACTCCGATTTTCCTGCGCGGCAGGTCAATCATCAGATAGATCACCAGCTGACCGGGTCCGTGGTAAGTCACCTGACCACCCCGGTCCACCTTGATGACGGGAATATCACCAGGCAACAGCACGTGCTCGGCCTTGCCCGCCTGCCCCTGGGTGAACACCCTGGGGTGCTCCAGGCACCAGAGCTCGTCCACGGTGTTGCCATCCCGGTCCGCCGTGAACTTCTTCATGGCCTCCCAGGTCTCCAGGTAGGGCTGCTCCCCGAGGGAACGGACAATGAGTTCTGGCATGGCCGTCAGAGCACCATGTGAACCCGGCCGCTGGCCTTCAGATCTTCGAACAGTGCCTTGAGCTGCTCCTCACCCGTGGCGACTATTTTCAGCTGGACCGAGGAGAAGCGCCCCTTGCTGCTGTCAGTCACGGAAATGTCCGCCTCGGTAATCCCGGGCGCGTGGCACTCCACCACTTCCACGACAAAATCGGTGAAATCAGGTGCGGCATTACCGATTACCTTGATCACGTAATCGCAGGGAAATTCGATTTTTGGTGCTTTCGGCTCACTCATGCCGCATTACTCCCGGGTACTGACATCACCCTTACTGAAACAACTGAACGAAAAAGAGCTTGATCGCATCCCAGAGGCGTTTGAACAACCCGCCTTCCGGAACCTCGGTCAGGGCAAGTACCGGCTCATCCACCAGCACCGTGCCGTTCAGGCTTACCTTGACCCGACCCAGCTCGTCTCCGACATTGATGGGTGCTTTAATCACAGAATCAAGGTCTACGGTGGATTCCAGCTGGTCGCGGGATCCCCGGGGAATGGTTACGAACACATCCTCGGTCAGCCCCACCGATACCTGATCCGCCTGGCCACCCCAGATGCGGGCCTCCATGAGCTCCTGGCCCGATCGGAACAGGCGTTCGCTCTCGTAGTAACGGAAGCCGTAATTGAGCATCTTCTGCACTTCCTGGGCCCGGGCCTGGCTACTGCTGGTTCCCATCACCACCGCGATAAAACGGGTGTCCTCACGTTTGGCGGACGCTACCAGGCAGTAACCGGCCGCTTCGGTATGGCCGGTTTTCAGGCCATCCACGCTGTCATCCCGCCACAGCAGGCTGTTCCGGTTGGGCTGACGGATGTTGTTGTAGGTGAAGTGCTTCTCGGCATACAGCGGATAGTTTTCCGGGTAGTCATTGATGATGGCGCGCGCCAGCAATGCCAGATCGTAAGCCGTGGAGTAATGATTCTCCGACGGCAAACCGGTGGCGTTGGCAAAACTGGTGTCCTTCATACCCAGCAGCTGGGCCTGCTGGTTCATGATATCGACGAACGCCCCCTCACTGCCGGCAACAAACTCGGCAAGGGCCACAGAGGCATCGTTACCAGACTGGATAATGACACCCTTGAGCAGATCTTCCACAGAGACTTCGGTACCTTCCTTCACGAAGGTTCTGGAGCCTTCCGTTTTCCATGCCTTGACACTGATGGGGACCATGTCGCTCATGGAAATCCGGCCCTCATCCAGTTCCCTCTCTACGATGTAGGCGGTCATCATTTTGGTCAGACTGGCAGGAGGCAGCCGCTCGTGACTATTCTCCTCCATGATGATGCTCCCGCTCTTCGGGTCCATCAACACATAGGAACTACCCGCGATCTGCGGAGGTGAAGGAATCAGCACTGATTGCGCCATTACCTTGCCAGCCAGGGCCAACGCAAGGACAAGGATGACAGAGAGGGAACGTAAAACGGTTGTTAAGGCCATGGGTCCATTCATTCGTCAGGTGTATTTCTGGTTTTCGGAATTATCAGTGTGAATCAGTCAACAGGATGGACTGCGAAAAACCCCGTGCCTCCAAAAGGCTCTGGGTACGACGGGCGGCTTCTTCGTCCTCGAAAGGTCCAACCTGTACCCGGTGAAAGCGGCCGGATTGGGTATCGATGGCACGAACCCGCATCGGGTTCTCAAGCACCGACCGGACCTGTCCCAGCAGGGCCTCTGCAGGGTCCCGGCTGCTGAAGGATCCCAGCTGCACGTAGAGGCCGCGGGATCCGGTGCCCACTGCGTTATCTGCCACTGTAGCGGAGGCTCCCGGTGCGCGCCCGTCGCCGGGCACAAATGGCTCGCCCGCCAGCGTCATGGAGCCATCCGCCCTGACCGTAATGGCTGCCACCTCGACCCGCGCCGTGCCCCTGGATTGATAACCAAGTTTCTTGGCCGCGGCGTAGGACAGGTCGATCAGGCGATCACCGTGGAACGGCCCCCGGTCATTAACCCGGACAATCACCGACCGGCCGTTCTCCAGGTTGGTGATCCGGGCGTAGCCCGGGATCCGCAGGGACTTGTGGGCCGCGGACATTTGGTACATGTCGAAGGTTTCACCGTTGGAAGTCTTGTGACCGTGAAACTTCTCGCCATACCAGCTGGCGGTACCGGTGGCGACGTAACCCTCATTGCTCTCGAGAACCCGGTAACTTTTTCCCCAGACCGTGTACGGAGATTTGTTACCGGCTGCGCGGGGAGCCTCATACCGAGGGCGTGCATCGCTCAGGCCGGAGACATCGAAATCACCCGCCGGAGCCCGGTCCTGGCTCAGTGTATAGCGGGAGGAATGGTCGGTTTCGGGTGACGAGGCACAGCCAGTAAGCACCAGCATAGCGAGCGCGGCTAGACACCCTGTAAACGTATACCTCGACTTCACAATCCGGAAATCCTCTTTCGCTATTCTCGCCTGGTTAAAACCCGGCGGCTTTCAATCATTGTAGCGGGTTCTCTTACCGAATCACCATTACCCGCTTGCCATGGTTGATCAGGCACTGATCATCCTGCGGTGGGTATGGATAGACATCAGTACCCCAAAGGCTGCCATCAGTGTCACGCTCGAAGTGCCACCATAGCTAACCAGGGGCAGAGGCACACCCACCACCGGCAACAATCCACTGACCATCCCCACATTCACGAAGATGTAGATAAAGAAGGTCATGGTCAAGGCTCCGGCCAACAACCGGCTGAACGAGTCCTGGGCAGTGGCCGCAACATACAGGCAGCGCAGGATGATCAGGAAATAGACCAGCAGCAACGCCAGCATGCCGACAAAGCCGAACTCCTCGGCCAGCACGGCGACGATGAAATCGGTGTGGCTCTCCGGCAGGAATTCCAGGTGGGACTGGGTTCCCTGAAGCCACCCCTTGCCGTCAAGACCCCCTGAGCCGATGGCGGTCTTGGACTGGATAATGTTCCAGCCAGCGCCCAGCGGGTCACTCTGCGGATCCAGCAGGGTCAACACCCGCTGCTTCTGATATTCCCGCATCACGAAGAACCACATGAGTGGCGCGGATACCGAGACCATGGCCACGAAAGCAGCAATCAGCTTCCAGCTCATGCCGGCAAAGAAGACCACAAACAAGCCTGCCATTCCCACCAGCAGGGACGTGCCCAGATCCGGCTGCTGGATGATCATCACCATGGGGACCAGTACGATGGCCAGCCCCACGGCAACCTGTGACAGGCGCGGCGGCAAAAAGTGCCGTGACAGGTACCACGCGGCCATCATGGGAACCACGAGTTTCATGATTTCAGAAGGCTGAAAGCGCGGTAAACCGGGCAGCGCCAGCCAGCGCTGGGCACCCTTGGCACCAACCCCCATCACGAGAACCGCAGCCAGAGCGACGAGACCGGCGGCATAAAGCCAGGGCGCCCAGCGGCGAAAAACGGCCGGATCGAGCTGAGCAAACACCAGCATCACCACAAACGCGATTCCGAGGCGAATACCCTGGGCCTTGACCACCTCGATGTTGCGGTCGGCACCGCTGTAGAGAACAAACAGGCCACCGGAGACCAGGATCAACAGCAGAAACAGCAGGATGGGGTCCAGATGCAGGGCCGACCAAATGCCACGGGAGCGCGCGAACGGGCTGGATGCGGCCGGGTCCACCAGGTCCTTCAAAGCCATTATTGTGCGCCCCCTGTTGCCTGGCTCACCAGCCCACTGTCACTGCCTTCGGAAAATTCCAGTAGCCATGCATCGAACAGCGCCCGTGCGACCGGAGCCGCCGTGCCGCTGCCGCTGCCGCCATTCTCGACGATGACCGATACCACAATTTCCGGATCTTCAACCGGGGCAAAACCAACAAACAAGGCGTGGTCCCTCAGACGCTCCCGGATTTCCTCGGCATCGTATTCCTCATCTTCCGCCAGGCTGAACACCTGCGCGGTACCGGTCTTGCCCGCCATCCGGTAGGGCGCGTCGCTGCCTGCCCGGCGAGCCGTTCCTTTCACACCGTGCATGACCTCAGCCATGCTCTCGACCACATACTCCCAATCGTCCGGATTTTTCAGTTTGAGCGGCTCATGGGTTTCGGCGGGAAGGACATCGTCAACCTCGTCATCACCGATGACGTCTTTCAACAGGCGCGGCTCAATCCAGGTACCCCGGTTGGCAATGAGCGCGGTCGCCGTGGCCAGCTGCAGCGGCGTTGCCAACATGAACCCCTGGCCGATCCCCAGGTTGACCGAGTCGCCCGGATACCAGGGCTGGTTGTGCATGGCCCGTTTCCACTCCCTGGACGGCAGCAATCCACTGAGTGCACCGGACACATCAAGGGCGGCGTCCTCGCCGAAACCGAAGCTGGACAGGTAGCCCGCCATGGTGTCCACTCCCATCTCGATGGCCGCCTCATAGAAATAGACATCGCAGGACTCGGCAACGGCGTCCTTGAGATCCACCCAGCCGTGTCCGGTCCGTTTCCAGTCTCGCCACAGCCGTCCACCGTCATTCAGGCGGAAATAACCCGGATCCCAGATGGTGTGGTCACGGGTGACGGCACCGCTATCCAGTGCAGCAATGGCCAGCATGGGCTTGAGGGTGGAACCCGGTGGGTACTGCCCACGCAGAGCCCGGTTGAACAGGGGTTTCTCCTTACTCTGACTCAGTGCACGGTAATCATCCACACTGATGCCGGTGACAAACTTGTTGGTATCGAACCCCGGCACACTCGCAAGGGCCAGGATCCCGCCGGTCTTGGGCTCAATAGCGATCACCGCGCCACGGCGGCCATCCAGAAGCTCGTGCGCCCGCTGCTGAAGGCGCAGATCCAGATGCAGTTTCAGATCCTCCCCCGGCACCGGGTTTTCGCGTTCAAGCACTCGCAGAGTGCGGCCACGGGCATTGGTTTCAACGTGCTGGTAACCGACAGTGCCGTGAAGGGTTTGTTCGTAGAAGCGCTCGACCCCGGATTTGCCGATGTAGTTGGTGCCCGCGTAATTGACCGGATCGATTCGCTGCAATTCTTCCCGGTTGATGCGGCCAACGTAGCCCAGTACATGGGCCGTGAGTTCACTGTGGGGGTAATATCGAACCAGCTCTGCCTCAACTTCAACACCCGGCAGCTCATGGCGATGGACCGCGAGCCTGGCAATTTCCTGCTCTGTCAGATCGTATCGGAGGGGAATTTCCTGGAATGGGCGCCGGGGCTCCTGCAGGCGCCGGTGGAAACGCTCGAGATCCTGCTCAGAGATATCCAGGATGCCGCCCAGCCGGTTGAGCGTCTCATCCATGCCATCCACGCGCTCGGGCACGAGGGTGACACTGAACACGGGGCGGTTTTCGGCCAACAGGTCACCGTTACGATCATAGATCAACCCGCGGGGCGGAGGTACGGACTGCACCTGCACCCGGTTCTTGTCGGAAATCGTGGTGTAGATCTCGTGCTCGACCACTTGCAGCTGATACATGCGGCCCAACAGGCCACCGAGCATCAGGATGACAAACACCAGCATGACCACGGTGCGGCGCTGGAACAACCGGCGTTCGGCGGCGGTATCCTTGAATTCACCCCACGGCATAGCGGCCCCCTAGGCCCGGTGATACGGATGATTGCGGGTGATCGACCAGGCCCGGTAAAGCTGTTCGGCCAGCAGGATTCGAACCAGCGGGTGAGGAAGGGTCAGAGGCGACAGCGACCACTGCTGGTCTGCCCTCTGCCGACAGGCGTCCGCCAGACCGTCGGGGCCACCAACCAGAAAACTGACGTCACGGCCGTCCTGCTGCCAGTTTTCAAGCTGACTGGCGAGCTTTTCGGTGGACCAGGGGCGACCGTCGACTTCCAGGGCGACAACCCGGTCCCGCGGACCGGTTGCCGAGAGAATCGCGTCGCTTTCCTTTTGCATCAGCCTGGGAATATCAGGGTTCTTGCCCCGGTGTGCCATGGGGATTTCGACCAGCTCAACGGGAAGCTCAGGCGGCATCCGGCGGGCGTAATCGTTATACCCGGCACTGACCCAGTCGGGCATCTTCTGCCCCACACAGATCAGACGTAGCCGCATGGTTATTCGCTGCCCGCGACACCCAGATCCGGTGCGTCGCGCCAGAACCGCTCCAGATCATAGAACTCGCGGGTAGCGGGCATCATGACATGAACCACAACATCGCCGAGGTCTACCAGGATCCAGTCACTGGCAGTGGCGCCCTCGACATTACTGGCGCGCACGCCCTGCTCCTTGGCTTCAACAACCACCGAATCAGCAAGGGACTTCACATGACGGTTTGACGTACCGGACGCCAGCACCATGAAATCCGTGACGCTGGTACGGTCACGCACATCAATCACACTGATGTCCTGCGCTTTTACCTCTTCAAGTGCTTTTACAACCAGATCTTTCAGTTCTTCAGCCTGCATAATTACCCTGTTGTACGGGCTTTAGCCGGATTGGCCGCCCGAATAGTCATACTCAGACGCGATTGTAGCACTAAAAGTTCCCGTCAGGGCAGGCACCGTAAAGCCCCTGGTTGAGGATTTCTTGCCAGACCGAATCCGGGATCAAATAGCGAGGCGACCGGCCAGCGGCAATCCGTTCCCGGATCCCGGTTGCCGAGATGTCCAGCAGCGGCGGATCCAGTTCCAGGACACCTCCAGCTGGCGCGCTCCGGAGGCCTTCGATACCCTCCACTTTCCTCTTCGCCAGCAGCCTGGCAGGCACCCCTTCCGGATCCAGCGCCGGGCCGGGGCGGCGCACCACCACGATATGCGCCAGTTCCGGTATGGTCTCCCACTCCCGCCAGCGATCAAAGCCGGCAAAGGCATCGGTGCCGACCACCATTACCAGTGGATGATCCGCCCCCAACTCCCGTCGCAACTGGCGCAGGGTATCGGCGGTGTAGGAGGCACCCGCGCGGCGCAATTCCCGGTCGTCAATGTGCAACCGGGACTCGCCCTGCACCGCCAGCTCCAGAAGTTTCAGCCGCTGGGACGCGGTGGCTCCGGTATCACCCCGGTGCGGCGGGATGTGACACGGCACCAGACTGACGCGATCGACCTCGAGGCGATCACACAGCTCGATCGCCAGCCGCAAGTGGCCATGGTGGATCGGGTCGAAGGTGCCACCGTAAATAACGTGCATGGGCATCAGGTCCGGATATGACCGTCGCCGAACACCACGTATTTCTGGGAGGTCAGCCCCTCCAGTCCCACGGGACCGCGGGCGTGGATCTTATCGGTGGAGATGCCGATCTCCGCACCCAGACCATACTCGAAACCGTCGGCAAACCGGGTGGAGGCATTGACCATCACGGAACTGGAGTCCACTTCGGTGATGAACCGGCGGGCCCGGGTGTAGTTTTCCGTGATGATGCTGTCGGTATGCTGGGAGCTGTAGCGATTGATGTGCTCGATAGCGCCATCAAGACCGTCCACCACGCGAACCGCCAGGATCGGCGCCAGGTATTCTTCTTCCCAATCCTCCTCAGTGGCTTCACCCGCCGCCGGGACGATCTCGCGGGTTTCCGGACAGCCCCGCAGCTCCACACCCTTTTCCTCGAATGCTGACGCCAGCAGGGGCAGGATATCCGCCGCTACTTCCCGGTCCACCAGCAGGGTCTCCATGGTGTTGCAGGTGCCATAGCGCTGGGTCTTGGCGTTGACCGCCACTTTCAGCGCCTTCTCGGGATCGGCATGGCTGTCGATATAGACATGACACACGCCATCAAGGTGTTTGATGACCGGCACCCGGGCATCCCGGCTGATCCGCTCAATCAGTCCCTTGCCGCCACGGGGCACGATGACATCGACGTAGCGGGGCATGGTAATCAACTCACCGACCGCGGCACGGTCCGTGGTCTTGACCACCTGCACCGCGGTCTCGGGCAACCCCGCCGCGGCAAGGCCCTTGGCGAGACAGGCGGCGATGGCCTGATTGGAGTGAATGGCCTCGGACCCGCCACGCAGGATCGTGGCATTACCCGATTTCAGGCACAGGCTCGCGGCTTCCACAGTCACGTTGGGACGGGATTCATAGATGATACCGATTACCCCCAGGGGCACCCGCATCTTGCCGACCTGGATGCCCGACGGACGATAGGTCATACCGGTAATTTCACCGATCGGGTCCGGCAGCGAGGCAACCTGCTTCAACCCCTCGATCATGGCGTCAATGCGCTGGGGGGTCAGTTCCAGGCGGTCCAGCATGGCGGCATCGAGGCCATTCTCGCGCCCCTTCTCCAGATCCTTGCTGTTGGCAACCGCCAGTTCGTTGCGAGCGGCATCAAGGGCCTCCGCCGTGGCCAGCAAAGCCTGGTTGCGCGTGGCCGTAGTTGACCGGGCCACCTGTGTGGCAGCCGCTCGCGCCTGCTGGCCGACCTCGGCCATGTATGCTGCTATATCCATCCCGTGTCCTTGTACCTTGTCAGTCAAATTCAGGAATAAGGGCCTAACTTTACCTTTCCCGTTTCAAGTACGCATCCCAAACCATTATTATACCGCTGCGCTATGCTTCATACTCAATGGATGCGCCGGGAGAGGAAGGACACACCATGGCCCAGACGGCCGATAAATTCCTGCTGACCAGGTTGTCACGAGCCGGATTCGTGGCATTTCTGGCCATTGCGCTGCTGAGTGCCCTGCTCGGCCAGCCCCTGATGGCGGCGATTGCCGCTGCGGGTGCCGGCATTGTCATCAGCGGTCGCACCTTTCATCCGGCCCGGGCAAAGCGGCCCTGGCCCCTGATACAAAGGCTGTTTTTTCTGGTACTCGCACTTTTGCTGCTGTCCGGATTCGTGGTGGGCCCCTGGGCCATGACTCACTGGCTCTACGCCGTTCCCCTGGTCGCCTTCGCGCTGTTCCCGCCCGCCACCGCCATGATCCTGGCCCTGGCGGTGACCATCCTGGCCATGGCCGGCGTCTGGTGGGCAACCGGCCTGCCCGACCGGCACCAGATGATCAGCGCCTTTCTGCTCACGCTGCTGCTGTCGGGCCTGCTGGTGTTTCTCCGTGAATACAAGAGCCGCCAGCTTGCGCCGTTACGTCGCACCGATGAGCTGACCCAGGCCGCCAGCCGGGAGTACCTGTCTGCGGACCTGCACAAGGAGATCCAGCGCAGTGAGCGGGAAGGCACAGATATGTCCGTGATCATGATCGGGCTGGACACACACCTGAGCGACAAGGAACGGGACGAGGACATTCGCTCGATCCTGCCCCGGATCGGCCGCTATCTGCATTCCCAGTTGCGCGATTTCGACACCTATTACCGGGTAGCGGACCTGCAGTTCCTGGTTATCCTGCCCGGAATCGGCACCAATAATGCCCTCGACCGGGCCGAAACCATCCGTGCCGGACTGCAGACGCTACTCGAGTCGCACGGAATGCGCCTGACCGTGAGTACCGGCATTGCCGGGCTCAATATCGGCGATGACGCCGACAGCCTGCAGCAGAGTGCGGCCCATGCACTGCGGCGCGCCCAGCAACAGGGCGGCAACCGGACCCAGGTGTACAGCGTCTGGTCACAGCAGAACCACGGCATGGCCGGGCAGGAGCGGCCGGCGTCATGACCGAAACCCGCCTGAGAACCTGGACCCACAGCGCCGGCTACGTGCTGGCCACCGTGTTCATTGCCAGCCTGGCAGGCCAGAACCTGCGCTACGGCTTCTACGACCTGTTCTACCTGGCTTCCGGCATGGCCATTCTCACTACTGCCGGACTCATCTACACCATTATCAAGCGCCGGCACCAGCTCGCCGCTCCGGGGCACCTGATCATCCTGTCCGGACTGAACAGCGGACTGGTGGCCGCGCTGATCACCATGAACGGGCCGGGTATCAGTCACTGGGCGATGCCCCTGCTGGTCCTGAACCTGCTTATTCTGCCCCTGCGCCAGGGCCTGGGATTGTCCGTGCTTCTGCTGGTACCGCTCGGAATCATCCTGTTCCTCAAGCATCCGGCCAGTGATGCCATGGCGATTACCACGGGCCTGCTGATCCTGCTCACCGTGGCGGCCCTCTACACCTGGCACTACGGCCACATGGCCCAGTCCGCTGAGGATCTGGCAATTACAGACCCTGTCACCGGGGCCCATAATGCCCGCTTCCTGGACGAAACCCTGCAGAAAGAGATCAGTCGCGCAATCGCCACCGGCCACCCGCTTTCGGTTATCCATCTTGGCCTGGACTATGCGGATGAAGCCAGAGACCTGCATGGCGAAGACGCGATCCAGTCGGTATTCCGCGATATGACCCAGCATCTGTTTGGCGTGATCCGCGCTGGCGACACCCTGTACACACTGGACAACGCGGAATTTTTCCTGGTGCTGCCATTCACACCGGAGGAAGGCGTGCGGGTGATTGCGGAGCGGATCCGGCGGAACATTGCCGAGCACCAGTGGCCGGAGGTCGGCAAGGCGACGGTCAGCCTAGGCTGCTCGACCCGGGGCAACAGCGATACCCGTACCGATACGCTGCGCAAACGCGCCCGACAGGCGCTTGAAGAGGCCCGCAAACGTGGCGCTGATTCCGCCTGGTTCAGCCCGGGAGAGACCATCGAGGCATGAGCACCGCCTGGCTGACAGAGCTGACGGCATGGCTATCAGCCAATCCCGGGCTGTTGGCCGCAGCCCTGTTCCTGACCGCATTCATCGAGTCCCTCGCGATCGCGGGCATCATCGTGCCCGGGGTTGCGATCCTGTTTGCGGTTGCCGCCCTGGCGGGGAAATCCGGCATGCCCTTGACCGAAGCCCTGGTATGGGCCGGACTGGGCGCCGTCACCGGTGACAGTGTGAGCTTTGCCCTGGGGCGACAGTTGCAGGGCCGGCTTACCTCGATCTGGCCCCTGAGTCGGTACCCGGGACTGATTAACAAGGGCGAGGCTTTTTTCCATCGGCATGGGGGCAAGAGCGTGGTGCTCGGCCGCTTTATCGGCCCCATCCGCCCTGTCATTCCCCTGATCGCCGGTGCGCTGTGGATGCCCTGGCGCCGGTTCCTGGGGTTCAACATCGCCTCGGCCATTGCCTGGGCTCCCGTCTACATTCTGCCCGGCTTTGTCGTCGGCAATGCCCTGCAGAGTGAACTGCGACCTCCCGCCCATTTCTACGCCGTCATGGGGGTCAGTCTGGCCGCCCTGTTCGTGGTGTACCTGATCATGATCCGGTTTCAGATGGGACTGGGTGAAGGCAGCCGGGTCTACCGCTGGTTCGAGCAGCGGATGCAGCAGTATGAACTGTCGCACCGGTTCTGGCGCCTCTATACCAACGATCGTCCAGCCCGGGAGGGAGAGTTTCCGCTGGCCTCTGTTCTGATGGCGGTGACCGCCTTCGGACTACTGTTGATCTGGGGCCAGCTGACGATACACGGGGTATTGGAGCCGTTTAACCAGATGGCCCTCCACTGGTTCCAGCAGCTGCGACAACCGCTTCTCGATGGCCCCGCCATTGCTGTCACCCTGATCGGTGACCCGGCGGTCCTGGTCACCGCCTCTGTACTGGCGCTCCTGGTGCTCGGTTTCCGGGGGTACTACGCCGCCGCCCTACACATTCTGCTCGCCGCCGCCATGACGGTTTTTCTGGTGTGGCTGCTTAAATCGACCCTGGGCATCCCGCGTCCAGACCAGGTGCTCCAGCCACCATCCTCCGGAGCCTTCCCCAGCGGCCACAGCGCGGGCATCACCGTGTTTGTCACCGTGCTCGCCGGCTTTGTAGCCGGAGAAACCCGGCACCGGAGACGCTGGCAGGCATACGTGTTGCTCTCACTGCCGCTGTTGCCAGTGGCCATCAGCCGTCTGTACCTCGGAGTACACTGGTTTACGGATGTCATCGGAGGAGTCCTGCTGGGGCTGGCAATCACAGGCCTGGTACGGGCCAGCTACAGCCGCTTTGACCGGGTACCCATCCACACCGATGGCTCTACTCTCGCGGCCCTGCTGCTGTGGGGGCTTTTTACTGTCGGCTATCTGTACGACCGCTGGCCCGAAGCTGTCGAGGAGTATTCCCGGGAGCCGGTCACCGAGCAGGCTAGCCCTCTTCCAGCGCCTCCAGCAACCCCTGCAGGCGGCTGAGCCGTTCCAGGGGGTCCTGGAGCTCCACCAGCCGCTGCTTTTCCTGTTTGTCCAGGGGCAGGAGTTCCGTCAGGCGCCAGCCCACATCCCGTGCGTCTTCGTAGTCCACTTCCATGGCGAGATCGCGGATGACCGGGTGCCTCGACAAAGCCTGCAACACGGAGGGCAGCTCGATATAACGCTCGGGCACCTCACTCCATGTCTCCTCCAGCAGGCACTCCACATCGCCCACATTCAGGCCGTCATCCTGCTGCCAGCTCCGGACCACGGATACCTTGCTCTCACCCTCAACGGTGATACCCAGCAACCCGCTCTCGAGCTGCTGGAAATCGATGATCCGGACATAGGTCCCGATGTCATAGAAGCGCGCAACCGGACTGGTCTCCTCACCATCCCTCAGTAACACCACGACAAAGCCCCGATCCTCCTTGAGGCATCGGCTCAGCATATCGATGTAGCGCGGTTCGAACAGCTGAAGCGGAATGCGTCCCCGGGGCAGGACAATGGAATTCAGGGGAAAGAGGGGGACATGCATGATTGGTTTGGTCATCGAGTCGACAGCAAAGTTTGCGTTTGCTCTACCCTCGCCCTGGCTTCGGCAAGAAGCTCCTGGCTACGGGAGGCACCGGGTTCCGGCCCGGCCAGCCTTCCGAGGGCAGGCACCTGGTCCAGGGCGGGAAGCTCGCCATTCTGGCTTGAGCCGATCCTGTAATGCAACCGGGCAGCGATCACCACATCCACCAACTGCGGAGTCTGCTCGGGACACTCAAATTGCCAGTCTTCGCCGTGGCGCACCGCCTCCACCAGCCCCGGCGGACAGGCCCAGCTTTCCAGCAAACAGGCGCCGAATTCTGACCGCAACTGCCTGATGACAGACCTCAACCTGGCCTCACTGGACCACAGGCCGGGGTGGTGCTCGGCCAGAACCAGCACGGGAACCGTTCCGATATCATGGAGCAGCCCCGCCAGCTCCGCCTCATCCGGATCGAGACCTTCGACCCGATCGGCCAGCAGCCAGCACAATGCAGCCACTTCCCGGGATTGCCGGCAGAGCCTGACCATTTCTCTCTGAAGACTGATCTGCCGGCTTCGGAAAACGTCCCTCAGGGCAAACTCGGACACCAGTTGACGGGTGATACGCATCCCCAGCCTGGCGACTGCCTCGCAAACACTGTGGACACCGCCCAGGCCCCGATAAACCGGACTATTGCACGCCCGCACCAGCTTGGCAGCCATGGCCGGATCAGCGGCCACGGCCATGGCCAGCTTTGTTTCCGAAAGCCCTTCCCGGGCTGCAAAGCGTCGCACTTTCCAGGCCATATCCGGCACGCTGGGCAAACGGATATGGTTCGACCGGAGCTCCGAATTGAATTCCATCCGCAGCCGATGCTCGGCACTGCCCGAGGCAACCCAGTCCCCTGACGATTCCATTTCCACCTGGTTTACCGGAGCCGAATTCAAGAAGTCGTTGAGTATGTCCTGCTCGATCACCAGGAATTCACTGGGCCTGATGGCAACCACCTCGTACATGCGCGGCTGGAGCCGGGCAATGGGATTGAGCGCTTTCTCCGTCTCCGCTTCGATGACCGATTTGCGACCATCCTTGGCGTGCAGTTCCACGGCGCCGCTGACGAGAAAAAAATCCAGGCCATCCTGCACGCCCTGCTCGATCACGGTCTCACCCGGGTTGTGGCAACGACGCTCAGCCCGGTTAACCAGCAAGACCAGCTGGTCGGCGGTCAGTCGGTTCAGGGGATGGAAACTTTTCAGGCGACCCAGAGGCAGGCGTTCCCGGCCAGCCATAGACGAACTCCTTCTCCGCTCAGCAGAACGCAGGAATCTTCCGGTTCTTGTCTTGTTTATAGTCACCAGCCGGGGCAAAAACAACCATGCGCGCCGGGCCGAATCTGGTATCCTCTGTTTTTTACGGAATTTGTCAGGAAACAAGAGAGAGACCAGAACACATGCCTCAGTATCGTTCGCGGACCTCCACAGCCGGTCGCAACATGGCCGGTGCCCGCGCCCTCTGGCGCGCTACCGGTATGAAAAACGAGGATTTCGGCAAACCAATCATCGCGGTTGCCAACTCGTTCACCCAGTTCGTACCCGGCCATGTGCACCTGAAAGACCTGGGGCAGCTGGTGTGCCGCGAAATTGAATCTGCCGGCGGTGTGGCCAAGGAATTCAACACCATTGCCGTGGACGACGGCATCGCCATGGGCCACGACGGCATGCTCTATTCCCTGCCGTCGCGGGAGATCATTGCCGATTCCGTGGAGTACATGGTCAACGCCCACTGTGCCGACGCCCTGGTGTGCATTTCCAACTGCGACAAGATCACCCCGGGCATGCTGATGGCCGCCATGCGCCTGAACATCCCGACCATCTTTGTTTCCGGCGGCCCCATGGAGGCAGGTAAGACCAAGCTGTCCGAGCACAAGCTGGACCTGGTTGACGCCATGGTCATTGCCGCGGATCCGAACGCCAGCGACGAGCAGGTGGAAGAATATGAGCGCAGTGCCTGCCCGACCTGTGGCTCCTGCTCCGGCATGTTCACCGCCAACTCCATGAACTGCCTGACCGAGGCCATCGGCCTTGCTTTGCCTGGCAACGGCTCACTGCTGGCCACTCATGCTGACCGCGAACAGTTGTTCCTCAACGCCGGGCGCCAGATCGTCGAGAATGCCCGTCGCTTCTACGAGGAGAACGACGCCAGCGTGCTGCCCCGTAGCATCGGGTCCCAGGCCGCCTTCGAGAACGCCATGACCATGGATATCGCCATGGGCGGGTCCACCAACACCATCCTGCACCTGCTGGCCGCGGCCCAGGAAGGCGGGGTGAACTTCGACATGGCCGATATCGACCGGCTCTCCCGCCATGTTCCCCAGCTGTGCAAGGTGGCGCCCAACTCCCCGAAATACCACATGGAAGACGTCCACCGTGCCGGCGGCATCATGGGCATCCTGGGTGAACTGGAGCGCGGCAACCTGATCAACACCGACCTGCCCACCGTTCACAGCAAGACCATGAAAGAGGCCCTGGAAACCTGGGACATCATGCGCTCCCCGACCCCGGAAGTGGTGGAGTTCTACAAGGCCGGGCCGGCGGGCATTCCCACCCAGACAGCCTTCAGCCAGAGCACCCGCTGGCCGAGCCTGGACGGCGACCGGGAGAACGGCTGCATCCGCTCGGTGGCCAACGCCTACTCCACTGAAGGCGGCCTGGCGGTGCTTTACGGCAACATCGCCCGGGACGGCTGCGTGGTGAAAACCGCCGGTGTCGATGAAAGCATCTACGTGTTCGAAGGCAAGGCTCGGGTGTTCGAGAGCCAGGACTCGGCCGTCGCCGGCATCCTCGGTGACGAAGTGAAACCCGGCGAAGTGGTGATCATCCGGTACGAAGGTCCCCGCGGAGGACCCGGCATGCAGGAAATGCTCTACCCCACCAGCTACCTGAAGTCCAAGGGTCTGGGCAAGGACTGCGCCCTGCTCACGGATGGCCGTTTCTCCGGCGGCACCTCGGGGCTCTCCATCGGCCACGCCTCCCCGGAAGCGGCAGCCGGCGGTGAAATTGGCCTGATCGAGAACGGCGACACCATCCTGATCGACATTCCCAACCGCTCTATCAATGTCCAGCTCGACCAACAGGAGCTGGACCGGCGCCGGGAAGCCCGGGACGCCAAGGGCTGGAAGCCGGAGCTGCCGCGCGACCGCAAGGTCTCGGCGGCCCTCAAGGCCTATGCCCTGCTGGCCACCAGTGCCGACAAGGGTGCGGTCCGGGATTTGTCGAAACTCGACTGACCTCTTCCGGACAGCCAGCAAAAAGCCCGCGGGGTATCATCCCGGCGGGCTTTTTTGTAAGCGGCGAACCGGCGACACTACCAGAGTGACCAGCCACCGTCCTCGTCTTCCTCGATCGCATCCTTTTCCCTGGATTCCTTCGCTGGCTCGGCAGACGCGGCGCTCGATGCCGATTCTTCCGTACCCTGCGATCCACTACTCTGCGCCGGCGCCGCAGCGACCTGCACGGTGATCATACCCAGAGCCTTACGGGTTTCCTCGTTCAGGGCACCAGTAGCCTCGAGGCCATGATCTTTCTGGAATTGGGTCAACGCGGCACGGGTCTTGTCATCCATACCCGAGCTGACGTTCGTGATGTCATAACCGGCACCGTACAGGGCATTTTTCACTGCCACGGTGTCATCTGCATGGGCCAAGGGCGTCAGGCCCAGCGTAACCGCCACACCGGCTGCAGCCAGAAGGCGACCGAAAGAACGGGTCGTTTTCTTCATGGTACTCACCTGCCTTACTCCTGATGCCTCGCCGGCATCGGTCTTTTCTTGTTGTGTGGTGCCTATCTCCACAAGCTGGGGCAAACAATGAATACCCTATCACAGTTTGCCGCCATGCCGGTTGCCGCGGTTCTCATCTTGAGGTTCCGGCCCGGTACCCGGGTGACGGACCGTTTGCGCCTCGTGCCCGAATTCCCGAATGAAAATTCCCCAGAACGCCATGAACAGCGCCGCAACCAGAGGGCCCATGACAAAGCCGTTGATGCCGAACATGACAATGCCACCGAGGGTCGACAGCAGCACTACGTAATCCGGCAGTTTGGTGTCACGGCCCACCAGGAGCGGCCGCAGCAGGTTGTCGGCAAGACCGATCACCACCACACCGAATACGGTCAGGACCAGGGCCGGGACAACATCCCCGACCGCCGCCAGGTAGATCGCCGCCGGCACCCAGACCAGCGCCGCGCCGACCGCCGGCAACAACGAGACGATGGCCATGACCACACCCCACAGCAGCGCACCGGTAATTCCCAGAATCCAGAAGATCAGCCCCCCCAGAGCCCCCTGGATGATCGCGATCAACAGGTTGCCCTTGACCGTGGCCCGGGTCACCTCGGCAAACTTGGCAAACAGCAGCCGCTCACGCTCATCGCCCAGGGGCAACGCCCGGATGATCAGTTCTACCAGTTGGTGGCCATCCCGTAACAGGAAGAACGCCAGGTACACCATGAGGGCCAGCCCCATGAAAAACTGGAAGGTATTCTGGCCAATCCCCAAAGCCTGTTTGGCCAGGAACTGGCTGCCGCCGACGAACAGGCTGACGGCCCGGTCCCGCAACTCGGTAAAGCTGATATCAAACTGCGCCAGGAATGCCTGGATCGCCGGGAAGGACTGGTTGACCTGGTCTATATACTCGCCCGGACGGATTTCGCCGCGCTGGATTTGCTGATAGAGCTCCACCCCCTGGGCCACCAGGGACGTCACCAGCACCAGCACCGGAATCACCACAATTACCATGCAGATCACCAGGGTAATCAAGGCATTGATATTTGGCCGTTCGCCCAGCCAGCGGACCAGCAGGTTCTGGACCGGATGGAAAATGAGCGCAATCGCCACTGCCCAGAAAATCGGGCCGAAGAAGGGCTTCATCAGAAATACGAACGCCAGGGAAACCCCGACCAGTAAGGCCAGAAAAGTCCGTGTTTCAAGTTTTGCGTACATAGATCAGATCTTCCCCAAGCTGTGAACGGTAACCGCGGGTCTGTGCAGCCACTCCGGCCCGATAGCCTACCACGATGACATGGCCACTGTAGCCTGCTTCAGGTTATAGTGGTCGGTTACGGATTAACCGACAAACGAGTCACGTTATTGGAACTGGAAACCTTTACCACCGAAACCGCACTTGACGCCGCGGCGGAACTTCAGCGCGTGCTGGCGGCAAGGACCCATCGCCGCAAGGTGATGGGACAGGAGGTGCTGGTACCCGGCCAGCTCGGGGAGGCTCTGCAGCTCCCCAGAATCATCAATCGGCTGCAGAGCAAACAACAGAAGCAACGGGAACAGGGTCTGGACGATTTCCAGGAACTCTGGCCCACCCTGTCCCCGCGTACTCGCCAGAAGGTGCTCGACGCCATTGGCTGGTACGACCCCAAGGAGCTTGACTGGGAAGACAAACGCTCCAACCGGCGGCCGGTGGTCGATCCGGATAAAGGATCCGTATAGAGATGGAAATCTCAGCGAAAGGCCGACTCTGTATTGTCATACTCTGGCCCTAGTCTGAAACTATCAGGAGGATATTTATGACTGAACATACCCATTACAACGCCATTCTTGCCGAAGGCAGCGCGGTACCAACCCTGCTTTGCGGTCATTGCCGATCCATTCTTTCCCGGGCGCGCATGTTCCGAAACGAAGGCGAAAATCAGCAAGACATCGAGTGCCGCGTCCTCGCCCTGTGCTCAGCGGACGATTGCGGTGCGGTGAACTGCTGTGATGATGCCATGGCAGCAATTGAAAATCCGGACCGCCTGCTCGACCTCGCCTGCTGAAGCAAACGGGCAACGCACTGTTACGCAACTCAAACACATGAAACAGCCATCTGATTTATCCTGACTTGCGAGGATTGTCATAACGGCAATTGCGCAACCTATCAGTCAGGACAGTCGATGGCATGCGTATTCTGAGAACCGACGAAACCCGCTTCCAGGGGCTTCCGGATTACCCTTTTTCCCCCAATTATCTCGACGTAGAGGCCAATCTGAGGATGCACTACGTCGATGAAGGCCCCCGCGGTGCTTCACCCGTACTGATGCTGCATGGCGAGCCATCCTGGTCCTACCTTTACCGGCACATGATTCCGATCATTGCCGCCGCGGGTCACCGGGCACTGGCCCCGGATCTGATCGGTTTCGGCAAATCGGACAAACCGGCAGCAATGGCCGACTACAGCTACGAACGCCACATGACCTGGTTGAGTAGCTGGATCGAAAAGCTGAATCTGCGGGACATCACCCTGGTGTGCCAGAACTGGGGATCACTGCTGGGACTTCGCCTGGCGGCCGAACATCCCCAACGGTTCCGGTGCATCATCGTGGGTAACGGGATGCTGCCCACCGGCGAAACCCGGGCACCGGCAATGTTCTCCCTGTGGAAAGCCTTTGTCAGCCACAGCCCGTGGCTGCCGGTGGGACGCATCGTCCAGCTGGGCACCGAACGAACCCTGAGCAGGGCCGAGCAGGCGGCCTACGAGGCGCCCTTCCCGTCAACGGAATACAAGGCCGGCGCCCGCGCCTTCCCGAAACTGGTTCCGGTATCCCGGCACGATCCGGCCGGGCAAGCCAACCGGGAGGCCTGGAAGGTACTGGAGAAATGGCGCAAACCGTTCATTACCTGCTTCAGCAGCGGCGACCCCATAACCCGGGGGGAAGACCGCTACATGCAGCGGCGGATTCCCGGCGCCCACGGCCAACCCCACATCACCCTGCGGGGCGGCCACTTCCTGCAGGAAGACTCCCCCGAGGACTTCGCACGCACCATTACCGATGCCCTGAAATCGGAAATGGCGGCCTGAGCCGCCATTTCCGCTGCCTGGCTCCGGAACTCCCGGAGCTCAAACCTTCAGGACTGGTGCTTGGGCTGGTACTGCCCGGCATCAACCCGGGGACGATCCGGCTCGCCCTTTTCCAGAGGCTGACACTCCACCAGGCTGGCCAGTGAGCGCCGGGTCAGTCGCTGATACTCCTCGGTACCCTTCTTCTTCCACGCCACTTCCTTGTCACTGAGCGTGCGCAGTACCTTGGCGGGCGAACCGACAATCAGGGACGCAGGCTCGCACTGGAACTTGGCCTTGACCAGGGCGCCGGCGCCAACAATCGAGCGGGGCGCAATATGGGCCTCGTCCATCACCACCGCATTCATTCCGACCATGGCATCCTCACCCACGATGCACCCATGCAGGATCGCGCCATGGCCGACGTGGCCGTTCTTCTCGATCACCGTGTCCATTCCCGGGAAGGCGTGCATTACACAGGTGTCCTGGATGTTGGAGCCTTCCTTGAGGACAACACGCCCGAAGTCACCCCGCAGACAGGCAGCCGGCCCGACGTAGCAGTCCGGCCCGATCCAGACGTCTCCAATCAGCACGGCGCTCGGGTGAACATAAGCGGTGGGGTGGACAACCGGGACAACACCTTCAATGCTGTATACGGGCATAACTTTCTCCTGTTGGCAGGGGGGACCGGCACGAAGCCTTATGGAACCCAAAACGATTGTTGTGATTCATTTTCCGTATCACATTATCCGTTTTTGTGTGGAATTTCATGCCCCCGGCAGGCTTAACAACGATCAATTGCCTTCTGAACAGCTATAAAAAGCTCAACACTGGAATTTATTTTTCTTTATTTTCATCAAGATAAACAGGCAACGCCTCCCCAGAATGCCAAAGTGATACAGAAGTCGATACCATGGATCCTTGACGGGTATCAATTCTGAGATATACTCATTCACGCATTCGGCCCTGACAGACCAGATCAACCAGGGCATGCAGCGCCCGGAATCTGACCGGCGAGGCCGGCACCTGAGACAAAAACAAAGTCACACCGGATTGCTTATGCCAAACAACCTGCACATCGCGCCCGCAGGGGCGGTAACGAAAATGACCGATACCGCCGCTGCAACCCTCCGCCCGGACACCCGTCGCGTGCTCCGGGGGACCTTCGCCATTCCTGTCACGGGACGCTGAGCGTCTCTAACCCTTTCTTGCTACCAACAACGGGACAACACCATGACCCAGCCGAGCATCCTTCTTGAAATCGATCAGGGCGTCGCCCTGCTTACCCTGAACCGACCTGACAACCTCAACAGCTTCAATGTCGAGATGCACGAGCGCATGCGGGATGCCATCGACACCATTCGCAAGGACGAGACCGTTCGGGTGCTGGTGATCACCGGTTCCGGCCGGGGTTTCTGTGCTGGCCAGGATCTCTCTGACCGCAGCGTATCCCCGGGTCAGGAGATGCCGGATCTTGGCGCTTCCCTGGAAAACTATTACAACCCGATGATGCGCAGCCTGCGCGATCTGCCCATGCCCGTGCTGTGCGCGGTGAACGGCGTGGCCGCCGGGGCCGGTGCCAACATCGCCCTGGCCTGCGACATTACCCTGGCAGCCCGCTCCGCCAGCTTCGTCCAGGCTTTCTGCAAGCTGGGCCTGGTGCCGGACTCCGGTGGCACCTGGACCCTGCCCCGGGTGGCAGGCATGGCGCGCGCCAAGGGCATGGCCCTGTTGGGCGGCAAGATCGGCGCCGAGAAGGCGGAAGACTGGGGCATGATCTGGCAGTGCGTGGACGACGACCAGCTGATGGAAGAAACCATGAAACTGGCCCGCCACTTCGCCACCCAACCCACCAAGGGCCTGGCACTCATCAAGCAGGCCCTGCACGCCAGCGTCAACAACACCTTTGAAGAACAGATCAACCTCGAACGGGATCTGCAGCGGGAAGCCGGTCGCACCGAAGACTACCGCGAGGGCGTGGCCGCTTTCATGGAAAAACGCACACCGTCTTTCAAGGGGAAATAAACCATGCCGGCACTGGATACCCAAACCAAGGTTGCAGTCATCGGCGCCGGCGCCATGGGCGCCGGCATAGCCCAGGTAGCGGCCCAGGCAGGGCACCATGTATTCCTGCATGACCAGCGCGAAGGGGCCGCCGAGGCCGGACGCGCTGGCATTGCCAAGGTGCTGCAACGCCGTGTGGACAAGGGCAAGATGGACCAGCAGGACCTGGACGCCCTCCTCGACCGCATCCAGCCGGTGGCCGATCTCTCGGAAGTGGCCGAGAGCGGGCTGGTGATCGAGGCGATCGTGGAGAACCTCGACATCAAACGTGGCCTGCTGGCAGACCTCGAGGCCTTGTGCCGCGAGGACGCCATCCTCGCCACCAACACCTCCTCCATTTCCGTCACCTCCCTGGGTGCTGGCATGAAGCATCCAGGCCGCCTGGTGGGCATGCACTTCTTCAACCCTGCTCCGCTGATGGCGCTGGTGGAAGTGGTGCTGGGCCTGGCCACTGACAAGGCCGTTGCCGAGACGGTGTACGACACCGCCGCCAACTGGGGCAAGAAACCGGTCTATGCAACCTCCACCCCCGGCTTCATCGTCAACCGGGTCGCCCGGCCGTTCTACGCCGAGAGTCTGCGTCTGGTCCAGGAGCAGGCTGCGGACCCGGCCACCCTTGACGCCCTGATACGCGAGGCCGGCAACTTCCGCATGGGCGCCTTCGAGCTCACCGACCTGATCGGCCATGACGTCAACTACGCGGTGACCAACTCGGTGTTCAACGCCTACTACCAGGACACCCGCTTCCTGCCGTCACTGGTTCAGCAGGAGCTGGTCTCCGCGGGCCGTCTTGGTCGCAAGAGTGGCCAGGGCTTCTATAGTTACCAGGAGGGGGCCGAACGCCCCGAACCGCAGACCGAAGCTCCGCGCCAGAGCAATGAATCTGTGGTTATCGTCGAAGGCAGCCTGGGCCCTGCGTCGGCCCTGGTGGACCGCCTCCGTGATGCGGGTCTGAAGATTATTGAGCGGGCCGGCAACGGCCAGCTGCGTTTTGGCCAGGCCGTACTGGCCCTGACTGACGGCCGTATGGCCACCGAGCGGGCCGCCGAGGAAGGCTGCGCCAATCTGGTACTCTTCGACCTTGCCTTCGACTACGCCCAGGCCTCCCGCCTGGCGATTGCGACGGCGGACCAGGCCTCCGGGCAAGCCATCGACGACGCCTGCGCCCTGCTGCAGAAGGCCGGCCTTGAGGTCAGCCGCATTGCTGATCGTCCGGGCCTGGTGATCATGCGCACCGTCGCCATGCTGGCGAACGAGGGTGCCGATGCCCACCTGCACGGAGTCGCCACGGTGGACGATATTGATCTGGCCATGAAAGCCGGCCTGAATTACCCGGAAGGTCCCCTGAGCTGGAGTGACCGCCTCGGGGCCGGCCGCACCTTCACCGTGCTGACCAACATCCAGAACAGCTACGGCGAGGATCGCTACCGGCCGTCGCTGCTGCTGAGAAAGAACTGTTTTGCCAACAAGGGGTTTTACGCATGAGCGCTATCGATCAACAGAAACCCGATCCACAAAAACTGGCCGAAGAATGCGCCGAGTCCATGTTCGCCAGGGACCGTGCCAGCCAGAAACTGGGCATGAAAATCGAATCCGTAGCCCCCGGCAAGGCCATCCTGACCATGACTGTCGGCCCCGACATGATCCAGGGCCACGGCTCCTGCCACGGCGGTTACCTGTTCACCCTGGCGGATTCCGCCTTTGCGTTTGCCTGCAACAGCTATGACCGGGCCACCGTGGCTTCCGGCTGCAGCATTGACTATATGTCCGGCGCCAGAGAGGGCGACCTGCTGACCGCCACCGCGGAAGAGCGTTCCCGTGGCGGCCGTACCGGCATTTACGACATTACCCTGACCAACCAGGACGGCCGTACCGTGGCACTGTTCCGCGGCCGCTCCTATGAAGTTCGCGGCACCGTCCGCAATTCGGAGGACAATTCATGAGCACTGACAATCGCCTGCTGGACGCTTACATCGTCGACGCCATCCGTACCCCCATCGGTCGATACGGCGGCGCGCTTTCCCCGGTCCGGGCTGATGACCTCGGTGCGATTCCGATCAAGGCCCTGGTCGAGCGGCACCCGGACCTGGACTGGTCCAGAGTGGACGACGTGCTCTACGGCTGCGCCAACCAGGCCGGCGAGGACAACCGGGACGTCGCCCGCATGTCCCTGCTGCTGGCCGGGCTGCCGGTGGACGTACCGGGCAGCACCATCAACCGTCTGTGTGGTTCCGGCATGGATGCAGTGGGCAGCGCCGCCCGCGCCATCCGGACCGGTGAAACCCGGCTGATGATTGCCGGCGGCGTCGAATCCATGTCCCGTGCACCCTTCGTGATGGGCAAGGCCGACAGCCCCTTCAGCCGCAAGGCGGAAATCTTCGACACCACCATCGGCTGGCGCTTCGTCAACCCTGTGCTGAAAAAACAGTACGGCATCGACTCCATGCCGGAGACCGCCGAGAACGTGGCCGAGCAATTCAACATCTCCCGGGAAGACCAGGACGCCTTCGCCCTGCGCAGCCAGCAGCGCACCGCTGCCGCCCAGGCCGCTGGCGTCTTTGCCGATGAGATCACGCCGGTCACCATCCCCCGGCGCAAGCAGGATCCGCTGGTGGTTGATACCGACGAGCATCCGCGGGAAACCAGCCTGGAAAAGCTGGCCAAGCTGCCGACTCCGTTCCGCGAGAACGGCACGGTCACCGCTGGCAACGCCTCCGGTGTCAACGACGGCGCCTGCGCCCTGCTGATGGCCGGCGCGGATGCCCTGAAAGAATACGGCCTCAAGCCGCGGGCCCGGATCGTTGCCATGGCCACCGCCGGCGTTGAGCCGCGGATCATGGGCTTTGGCCCGGCACCGGCCACCCGCAAGGTCCTCAAGACCGCCGGCCTGGAACTGGCCGACATGGACGTGATCGAACTGAATGAAGCCTTTGCCGCCCAGGCCCTGGCCGTTACCCGGGATCTCGGCCTGCCGGACGACGCCGAGCATGTGAACCCCAACGGCGGCGCCATCGCGCTGGGTCACCCCCTCGGCATGAGTGGGGCACGCCTGGTGACCACCGCCCTGAACGAGCTGGAGCGCCGCCACAAGGCCGGCAAGAAAGCCCGTTACGCCCTGTGCACCATGTGCATCGGTGTTGGCCAGGGTATCGCATTGATCATCGAGCGCACTGATAGCGCCCAGTAACACCATCATCACCAATGACACGCTGACTCAAGGCACAAGAACAAGCAGGATTCGATTATGACCTTACCTCTGCAGAAAATCGGCAAACTCGATCGCATGGAAACCGCCAGCATCGACGAGCTCCGTCATGAACAGCTCCAGCGCCTGCGCTGGAGTGTGGTCCATGCCTATACCAATGTTCCGTTCTACCGGAAGGCATTTGATGACATCGGCCTGAAGCCCATGGACATCAACTCCCTGGAAGATCTGGCCAAGATTCCGTTCACCACCAAGTCGGACCTGCGCGACAACTACCCGTTCGGCATGTTCGCCACGCCGATGTCTGACGTGGTCCGGGTGCACGCATCCAGTGGTACTACCGGCCAGCCGACCGTTGTCGGTTACACCCAGAGTGACATCAACACCTGGGCTGACATCGTGGCCCGGAGCATCCGCGCCGGCGGCGGCTATCGCGGTGACAAGGTTCACGTTTCCTATGGTTACGGCCTGTTCACCGGCGGCCTGGGTGCCCATTACGGTGCCGAGCGTCTGGGTTGTACAGTCATCCCCATGTCCGGCGGCCAGACCGAGAAGCAGGTCCAGCTGATCAAGGACTTCCAGCCGGACATCATCATGGTGACCCCGTCCTACATGCTGAACATCGCCGACGAGATGGACCGCCAGGGCATCGATCCGCGCAAGCTGCCCCTGCGTCTGGGCATCTTCGGTGCCGAGCCCTGGACCAACAGCATGCGCACAGAGCTGGAAGAGCGCCTGGGCATCCAGGCCCTCGATATCTACGGCCTGTCCGAAGTCATGGGGCCGGGTGTGGGCATGGAATGCATCGAGACCAAGGACGGCCCGACCATCTGGGAAGATCACTTCTATCCGGAAATCATCGATCCGAACACCGGTGAGGTGCTTCCGGACGGCGAGTATGGCGAACTGGTCTTCACCTCACTCACCAAGGTGGCTCTGCCGATCCTGCGTTACCGCACCCGCGACCTGACCCGTCTGCTGCCGGGAACAGCCCGCCCGATGCGTCGTATCGACAAGATAACCGGTCGCAGCGATGACATGCTGATCATCCGTGGTGTGAACGTGTTCCCGAGCCAGATCGAGGAGCAAGTGCTCAAGTGCGAGACGCTGGCGCCGCACTACGAGATCGAAGTCTACAAGGAGGGCAACCTGGATTGCGTGGACATCCGTGCCGAACTCAAGCCGGAAGCCGGCATGGGTGACGAGGTACGTGCCAAGGCCGCCAAGGAGCTCGCGCACCATATCAAGTCCTACATCGGCATCAGCACCCGTGTAGAGGTTGTCGAACCCAACCGTCTGGCCCGCTCCGAGGGCAAGGCCAAGCGGGTTATCGACCGCCGGAAGTAAACTCCGGTAGCGCCCCGACCGGTCCTGACGACCGGCCGGGGCCCTTTCCATCCGGATTATCGGGATTTAATTTAACTCTCTCACAATAGATCTCGATAGTTTTTCATCACGTATCACTTTTTTTAGCCTAACTATCAACTGCTTAAAAAGCCATTGCGTAACCTTTTAACCTGACATGACACACAAAATCGTTCCTTGATTTTTATTCAGTATCATTTAATATTGACTAAAATCAGAGAAACATGAAGCGAGCATCACTGCTCACAGAACAACAAGCCGAACCGGAGGTATTGTATGTACGCCCAGCTCGTTGAAACCGGAGCCAAGCGCGTCAAGAGCCTGGATGAAATGTCGCCCGAAGAGCGCGCATTCCAGGAAAAGATCGACGCCGAAGTGAAGATCGAACCGAAGAACTGGATGCCGGAGGGTTACCGCAAGACCCTCGTCCGCCAGATTTCCCAGCACGCCCACTCCGAAGTGGTTGGTATGCTTCCGGAAGGCAACTGGGTGACCCGCGCCCCGACCCTCAAGCGCAAACTGCAGCTGATGGCCAAGATCCAGGACGAGGCCGGCCACGGCCTGTACCTGTACAGCGCCATGGAAACCCTCGGCGCCGACCGCGATGAGGAAATCGAGAAGCTGCACCAGGGCAAGGCCAAGTACTCCAGTATCTTCAACTACCCGACCCTGAACTGGGCCGACATGGGTGCCGTTGGCTGGCTGGTGGATGGCGCTGCCATCGTCAACCAGGTGGTGCTGCAGCGCACCTCCTATGGCCCCTACTCCCGGGCCATGATCCGCATCTGTAAGGAAGAGAGCTTCCACCAGCGCCAGGGTTACCAGATCCTGCTGGACATGATGCGCGAGGGCACCGAGGAGCAGAAGCAGATGGTGCAGGACGCCATCAACCGCCTGTGGTGGCCGGCGCTGATGATGTTCGGCCCGCATGACGACGAATCCCCGAACTCCCAGCAGTCCATGGCCTGGAAGATCAAGCGCAAGAGCAACGACGAACTGCGCCAGATGTTCATCGACCAGACCGTACCTCAGCTCGAGTACCTGGGCTGCACCGCACCAGACCCGGACCTGAAGTGGAATGAAGAAACCGGCCATTACGATTTCGGTGAAATCAACTGGCAGGAGTTCTACGACGTTCTCAAGGGCAACGGTCCCTGCAACCGCGAGCGCATCAAGACTCGCAAGAATGCAATTGACGAAGGCGCCTGGGTCCGTGAAGCCGCTGTCGCCTACGCCAAAAAACAAAAACAGCGCGCTGAAGCCGCCTGATACCGGAGGAAAGAATCATGGCTGAATGGAGCCTTTACGAAGTGTTCGTACGCAGCAAGCACGGTCTGAACCACAAGCACGTCGGTAGCGTCCACGCCGCCGATGCGGAAATGGCCATGGAAAACGCCCGTGACCTGTACACACGCCGCAACGAAGGCGTCAGCATCTGGGTGGTTCCGTCCGACGCGATCACGGCCTCTGCCTCCGATGAGAAAGAGGTGCTGTTCGACCCGTCGGAAGACAAGGTTTACCGACACGCATCTTTCTACAAGCTGCCCGACGAAGTCGGACACATGTAAGGAGCGGTTTCATGACTCAGAAAGAAGCACTCACGGAATACCTGTTGCGCCTGGCGGACTCCGACATGATCCTGGGCCAGCGCCTGTGTGAGCTGTGCGGCAAGGCCCCGGCCCTGGAAGAGGAAATGGCGCTGATGAACGTCGCCCTGGACCTCGTCGGTCAGGCCCGGAACTGGTACGAGTACGCCGCCGAGCTGATCGATGACGGGCGGGATGCCGACAAACTCGCGTTCCGTCGCGACGCCCATGACTACCGCAACCTGCTGCTGACCGAACAGCCGAACGAAGACTACGCGGTCACCATGGGTCGCCAGTTCTTTTATGACGCCTGGCACTACTTCACCCTGAAGAGCCTGGTCAATGCCAGTGACGAGCGGGTTGCCGGCATCGCCGCCAAGGCACTGAAAGAGGTGACCTACCACCTGCGTCGCTCGTCCGAGTGGGTCAAGCGCCTGGGCGACGGTACCGAGGAAAGCCACCGTCGTATGCAGGATGCCGTGGACATCCTCTGGCGCTTCACCGGTGAGCTGATCACGCCGGACGAAACCGATCGCCTGATGGCGGAGGCAGGAATCGGTCCGGATCCCGAGCAGCTGAAGGAAGACTGGCGCGGACTGGTCAAGGAAGTGCTCCAGGAAGCCACCCTGACGCCGCAGCCTGATGATGCCTGGATGTACCTGGGCGGCAAGCGCGGCGAACACACCGAACATCTCGGTTTCATTCTGGCAGAAATGCAGTTTCTGCAGAGGGCCTATCCCGATGCCACAACATGGTGATACAGACCCGCGGTCAGCGGTAGACAAGCTGATTGCCAGTGATCGGGTACCGGCAGACGCCCGCACCGATCAACTGACTGAGGCGGACATCTGGGCCATCCTTGACGAGGTCAAGGATCCCGAAGTCCCGGCAGTAAGCGTCGTCGAGCTCGGCATTGTCCGGGCCGTGCACTGGGACGGGAAGGAACTTTCCGTCGATGTCACGCCGACCTACTCCGGCTGCCCTGCGACCGAATTGATCGAGGAACTGATTGAGGAAGCCCTGCGCGCTGCGGGCTTCCGCAATCCCCGGATCAAACAGGTGCTGACCCCGGCCTGGACCACCGATTGGATTACAGACGAAGGCCGAGAGAAGCTTCGGGCTTTCGGAATTGCGCCACCCCAGGGCAGCGCCAGCAAGCGAAGCCTGCTGGGCGAATCCGAAGTGATCACCTGTCCCCATTGCGGCAGCACCCACACAGAGCGGGTCAGCGAGTTCGGATCCACCGCCTGCAAAGCGCTCTATCGCTGCAAGGACTGTCTCGAGCCTTTCGACTATTTCAAATGCATCTAGAGCCAAGACGACCATGAACAAATTCTATTCACTGGCCCTCAAAGAGGTCAGACCTGAAACAAGAAACGCGGTAACCCTGTCTTTTGACGTACCGGAAGACCTGGCCGACAAGTTCTCCTACAAGCAGGGCCAGCACCTGGTTGTGAGAACCAAACTGGACGGCGAGGAAGTACGGCGTTCCTACTCCATCTGCAACAGCGTCAACGACCATGAGTTGCGCATTGCGGTCAAGAAGATTCCCGGCGGCCGTTTCTCCACCTTTGCCAACGAACAGCTCAAGCCCGGCGAGACCCTGGAAGTGATGCCTCCCCAGGGCCACTTCTCCGTCGACCTGGATCCCAAGCGCGAAGGCAACTACCTGGCCGTCGCAGCCGGCAGTGGTATCACGCCGATCCTGTCGATCGTGAAGACCACCCTGGAAACCGAGCCCAAGAGCGAGGTCACGCTGTTCTACGGCAACAAGGCCACCAGCAACACCATGTTCCGGGACGAGCTGCAGGACCTGAAGAACGAGTACATGTCCCGCCTGAATTTGGTGTACATCTTCACCCGGGAAGAACAGGATATCGACCTGTACAACGGCCGGATCGACCACGACAAGTGCGATGCCCTGTTCGATCACTGGATCGATGCCAAGGCACTCACCGCAGCCTTCATCTGTGGTCCCCAGGCGATGACCGAGACCGTCCGCGACTCGCTGGTTCGCCATGGCCTGGACAAGAGCAAGGTTCACTATGAGCTGTTCACGCCGGCCGGTGGTGTGCCCCAGTCCAGGAAAGACCGGGATCCGTCCCACGTGGACCCGCAGTCCATCAGTGAAGTGACCGTGATTGCCGACGGCCGCTCCCTGACCTTCCCGCTGGTTCGCGACACCAAGAGCATCCTGGATGCCGGTAACGAAGAAGGCGCAGACCTGCCCTACTCGTGCAAGGCCGGCGTCTGCTCCACCTGCCGCGCCAAGGTCGTGGAAGGTGAAGTGGAAATGGACCAGAACTTCGCCCTGGAGGATTACGAGGTCGAAGCCGGCTACGTGCTTTCCTGCCAGTGCTATCCGATCAGCGACAAGGTGGTTCTCGACTACGACGAGATGTAGTTGCTGCACCACCTCCAAGCTACGAACGAGGCAAGTCCCGGGTAAACGGGACTTGCCTTCGTGTTTCAGAAACGAATGGAGTTTCCCATGTCAGTCCTGAAAAGTTTCATTGCCGGCCAGTGGGTCGGTGAAAAGCCCGCCAAGGCGCTGCCCAGTGCCATCAATGGCGAGATCGTCGCCCATACCCACGACGACACCATCGACTTCAAGAAAGCCGCAGAATATGGCCGCAAAGTCGGTGGCAAGAACCTGATGGCCATGGATTTCCAGGAACGCGCCCTGGCCCTGAAGGCCATGGCCCTGTACCTGCAGGAGCACAAGAAAGAGCTGTATGCCCTGTCCATGCACACCGGTTCCACTAAGGGCGATAACGGCATCGATATCGATGGCGGTTTTGGCACCCTGTTCTCCTACGCCAGCATGGGCCGCCGCGAACTGCCGTCCGGCAACGTCGTACACGAAGGCCCGGTGATGCCCCTGGGCAAGAACAACCACTTCGCCGGCACCCATATCCTGGTGCCCCGCGGTGGCGTGGCGCTGCACATTGACGCCTACAACTTCCCGGTGTGGGGCATGCTGGAAAAGTTCGCGCCCACGTTCCTGGCAGGTATGCCATGCATCGTGAAGCCGGCTACCTCGACCTGCTACGTCACCGAACTGGCCGTTCGTCTGATGCAGGAATCCGGGGCTCTGCCTGACGGCGCCCTGCAGCTGATCATCGGCAGCACCGGCGACCTGTTCGATCATCTGGAAGAACAGGATGTGGTTACTTTCACCGGCTCTGCGGCAACAGCGCGCAAGCTGCGCAACCATCCGAACATCATCAACCGCTCGATTCCGTTCAACGCCGAAGCCGACTCGCTGAACAGTGCGATCCTGGCTCCGGATGTGACCCCCGAGCACGAAGACTTTGATGTATTCGTGAGGGAGGTCGGTCGTGAAATGACCGCCAAGGCCGGTCAGAAGTGTACCGCTATCCGCCGGGTCCTGGTACCGAAAGACCGTGTCGACGCGGTGTGCGAGAAGCTCAAAGAGCGGCTGTCGAAAGTAACCGTTGGTGATCCGTCTGTGGAAGGCGTGCGCATCGGCGCCCTGGCTTCCCTCGACCAGCTGGAAGACGTCAAGGCCAACATCCAGGAACTGCTCAAGACCAGTGAGCTGGTTGTCGGTGGCGACGGCAGCTTCCAGCCGACCGGTGAAGGTACCGAGAAGGGCGCCTTTATCGAGCCGCATCTGCTGCTGTGCCGGAACCCGGAAAACGGCTGCGGCGCCCATGATATCGAGGCGTTTGGTCCGGTCGCCACCGTGATTCCCTACGACACCATCGAGGACGCGGTCGAGCTCTGCTCCAAGGGCCGGGGCTCACTGGTCACTACCCTGACCACCCGCGATCCGGCCATTGCCGGCCGAATCGCCCCGATGCTCGCCGCCTTCCACGGCCGCCTGCACCTGCTGGATGCCGAAGCCGCGAAGGAATCCACCGGCCACGGTTCTCCCCTGCCCATGCTCAAGCATGGTGGCCCGGGTCGTGCCGGTGGCGGTGAGGAGCTGGGCGGCATCCGCGCGGTCCATCACTACCTGCAGCGGACCTCCATCCAGGGCTCCCCGACCATGCTGGCCGCCGTTACCCGCGAATACGTGCGGGGCGCTGACGTGATCGAAACCGAAGTGCACCCGTTCCGTCGCCATTTCGAAGACCTGCAGATCAACGAGTCACTGCTGACTCACCGTCGCACGGTCACCGAGGCGGACATCGTGAACTTCGGCTGCCTGTCCGGCGATCACTTCTACATGCACTTTGATGAGATTGCCGCTCGGGACTCGCAGTTCGGCAAGCGCATTGCCCACGGCTACTTCGTGCTGTCCGCCGCAGCGGGCCTGTTCGTCGATCCCGGCGAAGGTCCGGTACTGGCTAACTACGGTCTGGACACCCTGCGCTTCATCGAGCCGGTCGCTCCTGGCGACACCATCCGGGCCCGCCTGACCTGCAAGCGCAAGATCGATCAGGGTCGGACCTCTCCGGACGGACATCCCCAGGGTGTGGTGGTCTGGGATGTCCAGGTTACCAACCAGAACGACGAACTGGTTGCGAGCTACGACATCCTGACACTGGTTGCCAAACGTCCCCAGTAATACCGGGGGCGTATCCGGCCTGCCACCCGTTGGACCCGAACGGCAGGCCGGAGGCAAACAAAAAGGGGACAGGCCAAAAGCCTGTCCCCTTTTCTGTTTCCGCCCGGCGGAAGTGTTACATGCCCAGGTAGGCCTCCCGGACCTTCTCGTTGCTGAGCAGCTCCCGGCCAGTACCTTCGATGACCACCTTGCCGGTTTCCAGCACGTAACCACGGTCGGCCAGCGCCAGTGCCTGGGATGCGTTCTGCTCCACCAGGAAGATGGTAATGCCCTCTTCCTTCAGCTCCTTGATGATATCGAAGATCTCCTCGATGATCAGCGGCGCCAGGCCCATGCTCGGCTCGTCCAGCAGCAAGAGCTTCGGCCTCGCCATCAGGGCTCGTCCCATGGCCAGCATCTGCTGCTGACCACCGGAGAGCTCCCCGGCGAGGTTGTGGCGCTTCTGGCGCAGGATCGGGAACTTGGTGTACATGCGCTCCAGGTCATCTTCCACTTCCTGGCCGCGGCCACGGGTATAGGCCCCCAGCAGCAGATTGTCGTGCACCGAGAGGTCCTTGAACACCTGACGCCCTTCCGGAACCTGGACTATGCCCTCGGCCACCCGCTGGTCGGCCTGAACCTTTGCCAGATCCTTGCCCTGGTACACCATGCTGCCACGATCCATCGGCTGCAGGCCTGAGATGCTCATCAGCAGTGTGGACTTACCGGCCCCGTTGGCGCCGACCAGTGACACGATCTCGCCACTGTTGATGCGGATATCGATGTCATGCAACACCTCGATCTGGCCGTAAGAGGTGGCCAGGCCCTTGATCGCCAGCATTTCCTCCCTGGCGTGGGGCGCGCTGACCTGCTCGGCATGCTTCAGGCCAAGACCGCCGAAGCGCTCCGGGGTATAGCTGATGATCTCGTGGCGCAGTTCCCGGAATTCTTCCCGGACCCGTTCGCCGAACAGGGGATCGTTCTCGATATCCCTCGCTTCGATAATCTGCTCCCAGTCCTCATCGGACAGCACCTTGCGGGCACGGGGAATCACCACCCCTTCTTCCTTGCGGATGTGCTTGCGCAGGGCTTCGGTGAACCGGGCCAGGGCGTGACTGAACTCTTCCCGGCCTTGCGGCCAGTTTTCCATGCAGGCGGTCAGCAGCTGGCGAAGCTCCATCAGCTTTTCGTGACCGACCAGATACCCCTTGGAAAGCTTCTCCAGCAGCGGCAGCGACTCCGGGTGCTTGGCGCCCAGGCGCTTGTACAGCTCGATGTCCGTCGGCGTGGAATGCACCCGTTCGGAAAAGTGCTCGATGTAATCGAAAATCTTGGTGAACAGGCGCTCATCCGGCCGTTGTTCATTGATGTTCATGTCACTGAGCAGCTGGTCCAGCAGGTCCAGGATGCGCCAGAGCGCCTGATGCTCGTGAACAATAATGCGTACTGCCTGCTCGCTGCGGGACTGGGCAGGCGTCATTTCGGTCTGTTGCTCGCTCATTTGAAATGTCTCCTTGCTCAGCCGCCCAGGTAGGCAGCGATGACGTCCGGATTGTTGCGGATTTCTTCAGGTGTACCTTCCGCCAACACACGGCCGTAGTTGAGTACCAGCAGTCGGTCGGAAATCCCCATGACCAGCTTCATGTCATGCTCGACCAGCATGACGGTCGTGCCCTGGTCGGCAATCTTCCGGATCAGTTTTTCCAGCGCCGCAGTTTCAACGGCGTTGAGGCCGGCGGCCGGCTCATCCAGCAGGATGACCTTGGGATCTGCCGCCAGGGCACGGGCAATCTCCAGCCGCTTGAGGGCGCCATAGGACATCGCCGAGGCATCGGTATCGAGGTACTCGCCACAGCCGACGAACTCCATCAGTTCCGCGGCCCGTTCACGGCAGGATTTCTCATCCCGAAGCAGGGCGGGCAACCGGAAGAGCGTGGTGAACAGGTTACTGCGGAGCTTCAGGTGCCGCCCCAGCATCACGTTCTCGATCGCCGACATGTTCATGCAGATCTGCATCTGCTGGAAGGTACGACACATACCGCGCTCCGCCAGCTCGTTCGGCTCGAGTTTCGCGGTACTCTCGCCCTTGAGACGGATTTCGCCTTTGGTCGGGGTATAGAGACCGGAAATCAGGTTGAACAGGGTGGTTTTACCGGCACCGTTGGGACCGATCACCGAATATACCTGACCGGCTTCCACCGAGAAGGACACACCTTCCACCGCATGTACGCCACCGAACGCCTTGTCCAGGCCTTTTACTTCTATCAGTGCGCTCATGCCTGACCTCCCGCCTTTTTCTTCATCCGCTTACCAACCGCTGTCTGGATAGTGGGCAAAAGGCCCTTGGGCATGAAGATCATGGTGAGCATCAGGATCGCACCGAACATGACGGTTTCCAGCTCCTGGAAATCCGCCAGCACCTGGGGCAGGAGCTTGAGCACTACCGCACCAAGAATCACGCCCATGGTGGAGCCCATGCCGCCGAGCACCACCATGGTGATAAACAGGATGGAGAAATCGAACCCTGCTACCGCGGGGGTGATGAAGCCCTGGAAATGGGCGTACAGGCTGCCCATGGCACTGGCATAGATCGCTGAAACCACGAATACCAGGCTCTTGTAACGGGCGGTATCGACACCCACCACCCGGGCGGCCACTTCCGACCCGTGCACCGAGCGCAGCGCCCGGCCGATGGGCGAGTCAATCAGGTTCTGGGCAAGCCAGACCGCAACCAGCAATACCACCGCAGCAAACAGGTACCAGGCTTCACTACCATTGAGCTCCATTCCGAGCAGGTTGTAGCTGCCAAACGGGCTCAGCTCCCAGCCAAATACGGTGAACGCCGGCACCGGCATACCATCCGGGCCACCAGTGAGCGCCCTTTCGTTGTTGAGGATGATTGCGATGATGAAACCGACCGCCAGGGTCGCCATGGACAGGTAGTGCCCTTTCAGGCGCAGGATCGGCCGGCCCACAATCCAGGCCACGATACCCACCAGGATTGCGCCGACCACCAGCGCGGGCACCGATGACCAGCCGTAATTACTGGTCATGATGCCGGTGAAATAGGCGCCAAGGCCGAAGAAGCCCGCATGCCCAAGGCTGATCTGACCGGCAAAACCGACCAGCAGGTTCAAACCGACCACGGTAGCGGCGATGATCGCCATCTGGGTGGCCAGGTCATAATGGAACGGATTGTTCAGGAACAACGGCAGGGCAAACAGGATAACCGCAAGGATCACCAGGTCCCGCAGCCGCATTTGCATGAATCTGTTCAACATGGTTACACCCTCTCCACGACCTTGGCGCCAAACAACCCGCGCGGCATGAAGAACAGCACGACGAGAATCATGGAGAACGCAACTGCGTCCTTGTAATCAGACGAGATGTAGCCGGCAGCCATGGCCTCGACCACACCCAGCAACAGGCCACCGACCACGGCGCCGATGCCGCTGCCCAGCCCACCGATGGCGGCAGCGACAAAGCCTTTGAGGCCAAGCATGATGCCAATGTCATAGGAGGTGAAGGTTATGGGTGCCACCACTATCCCGGCGACGGAGCCGAGCACTGCGGACACGAGGAATGCCAGCATCAGCACCAGCTGGGTACGGATACCCACCAGACGCGCGGCTTCCTTGTTCATCGAAGTGGCGAGGATGGCCTTACCTATCAGCGTACGGGTAAAGAACAGAACCAGCCCGACCACAAGGATCGCACCGATACCCAGGACCCAGAGACTCTGGCTATTGAGCACAGCGCCAAAGATGCGAATCGGTTCGTCGCTGCTGAAATTCTGCATGACGTGGTATTCCTTGCCCCAGACCAGCTGGGCAAGACCACGAATGAAAATGGAGGCACCGATGGTAATGATGATCAGCGTGACCACATCCGCCTGTTTCGCAGGCGCAATGGCAAAGCGCTGAAGCAGGATACCGAGAACACCGGCAAGCAACACGGCCAGGATAATCGCGAGCACCATGGGCACGCCCATCGCCGTCAGAGACACTGTCGCCATGCCGCCAATCATCAGGAACTCGCCCTGGGCAAAGTTGATGACGTGGCTGGCGTTATAAATGAGGGTAAATCCGAGGGCTATCAGGGCATAAGTGGCACCGATAGTGATCCCGGTAAAGAGATACTGGAGGAATTCTGCAAACATAGCCGTGGTTCCGGTCGGACAGCGTCTTCCCGCCCAGAAACGGGACGGGAAGACGGTTTACTGCTTGATGGATCGATCAGTTAACGAGCTTCCAGTCGCCGTTCTGCACTTCCAGCATGCGGAAGGAGTCGGCTTCAAGGCCATTGTGATCTTCTGGGGACATGTTGTAGACACCGGTCACGCCCACATAGCCCTGGATGTTCTCCAGTGCTTCGCGCACGGCTTCCTTGTCGGTGGAGCCGGCGGCTTCGATGGCCTGGACTGCCAGCATCAGGCCGTCATAGGCGTAGGCACCGAAAGTGGAGACCTTGGAATCCCAGCGGGCCTCATACTCGGCCTTGTAGCTCTGGACCACGTCTTTCTGGGGATCGTCTTCCGGAAGAGAGTCCGGTACCAGCAGGGGGGACGCAGGCAGACGGAGACCTTCGGCGGCATCACCTGCCAGCTCGAGGAAGCTGTCGGAGGCCACCCCGTGGGACTGATAGAACGGCAGCTCGATTCCCAGCTGATCATAGTTGCGGGTGACGATGGCCGGTCCCTGACCGAAGCCGAAGTTAAGCACCGCCTCGACACCATCGGTATTACGGATGTTGGTGAGCTGGGCGGTCATATCGGTATCGGAGCCGCTGTAGGTCTCGTCAGCCAGAACCTCGATACCCATCTTTTCAGCAACCTCGAGGGTCTGGGTACGGCCGGAAGAACCAAAACCGCCGGTTCCGGAGATCAGACCGATCTTGGTGATACCGCGATCCTTCATATCCGCGAGGATACGCTCGGCCGCCATGCGGTCAGACTGGGGAGTCTTGAAAACCCATTCCTTGACCGGAGTGGTGATAACCACCGCACCTGCCAGAGAGATAAAGGGGATCTTGGCCTGCTCTACCAGGGGCACGGCCGCCATGGTGGCACCGGTGGTGCTACCGCCGACGATGATGTCGACACGATCGGAACGGATCAGGCGGCTGGCAAAGTTACGGGCGTTGGAAGCATTACCCACGTCATCGTAGTGGATCAGCTCCAGCTGGCGTCCCAGAACGCCACCTTCTTCGTTGATCTTCTCAACGTACATTTCCAGAGTTTTCAGTTCCGGATCCCCCAGGAAGGAGGCGGGGCCGGTTACTGACAGGAACGATCCGATCTTGATCGGCTCTGCAGCCTGGGCACTCATGACCAGACCGGCGGCTGCGATAGCCGCAAATTTTCCCGTGCGACGCAGAATTGTCTTAAGCATTGTTTTTGTTCTCCCGAATTGTGCGGGGCTTGCTTGCCCCCCATCCATTGCTCAGAAGTAAAACAACGATCGAGAGCCTGGCTCTGACTTCTGTGTCATTTCAGTCACCCTTCGACCCGTTGTCAGCTTTATATTTGTGTGCTCATCCCTGATCAATCAGCTCCCTGATCTCCATCAATGGCAAAATTCGATACCGTTGACGAATATCAATGGACATTATTGTATCATAATATCCGTGTCAACCGATTTGGTTGACTACCTGACAGGTTCTCACAGTAAAGCCGACCATGGTCCAAGGCGCCAGTCAGGCGACACAGTACTGAATGCTTTACGTGACACACAGGAACCGCATAATACGTATCAGATTCGTAATTCCTGATATTTGATAACCGATAACCGACAAGAAGCCTATGTCTGCAAAAAACCAGCTTGAGCAGCTCGTCCTCAACTTCCAGAAGAAACGACCGCTTCGCGCCGGCTCGCTGATCATCACCATTTACGGTGACGCCATCGTTCCCCGGGGAGGGACCGTGTGGCTGGGCAGCCTGATGAAGCTGGTGGAACCCATGGGCATCAGCCAGCGGCTGGTCCGCACCTCGGTATACCGGCTGGTGCAGGAATCCTGGTTGCAGACAGAAAAGGTCGGACGCTGCAGCTACTACAGCCTGACCGGCCCCGGTCTGCGCCGGTTCGAGCAGGCTTTCCAGCACGTCTACAGCCTCTCGACCCGGGAATGGAGTGGCAGCTGGTGCCTGGTTTACCTCAACCAGCTGGCGCCCGACCTGAAACAAAAAGTCCGGGAAGAACTGAAATGGCTGAGCTTCGGCAGCATGGCACCGGGCGTGATGGAGCACCCGCGCTTCACCCGCAACGAACTGCTGCCGCTGCTCCAGGAATGGGGCGCCCTGGAAGACACCATCGTCATGGAAACCGTACCCATGGAGCAGAAGAGCTCCAAGGCCCTGCGGTTACAGGTTCGTGAAAGCTGGAACCTGGACGAGCTGGGCGGGCGCTACCGGCGTTTCCTGTCGCAATTCCGTCCGGTCTGGCGGGAACTGCAGAGCGAGGATGACCTGACCCCTGCCGAGTGTCTCACCCTGCGCATCCTGCTAATCCACGAGTACCGGAAGATCCTGCTGCGGGATCCGTTGCTGCCCGAGGAATTGCTGCCAGGAGACTGGGAAGGTCGCAGCGCCAAGCAGCTGTGCCGGAACCTGTACCGTCACATCTACGCGCGCGCTGAAAAGTGGCTGGATGAGACCCTGGAGAATGCCTCCGGTCCGCTGCCCGGACCGAACGACAAGTTCTACCGCCGGTTCGGCGGCCTGCAGGATACCAGTGACGAGAACGAAGAAAGGCTCACAGCGGTCGGCGAACCGGTGTGAGCCTTTCGGCGAGTCGGGGCGCCGTCAGAGCGCCCCATCTTTCAGATCAAATGAGGTTGTAGAGGAACACCACCAGAATACCGGCCGGTGTCAGGTACCGCAGCACAATCATGAAGCTCCGGTAGACACCGCCCCGCAAACCGATATCTTCCATCAGACCTTCACGGCGCATGGCCCAGCCGGCAAACAGGGCAATCGCGAGCCCGCCCAGGGGCATCATCAGGTTCGACACCAGGAAGTCCAGCAGATCGAACACGGTCTTGCCCTCGAATAAGGCCAGGAAGCCCAACGGGTGGACATCGGACCAGACGTTGAACGACAACACCGTACCGATGCCCACGAACCAGATCGCCAGCCCGCCGGTCAGCGCACTCTTGAAACGGTTGATGCCCTTGTGCTCCTCAAGCCACTCCACCACCGGCTCCAGCATGGAAATGGCCGAGGTGACCGCAGCCACCAGCAACAGCGCGAAAAAGATCACCCCGAACAGCACACCGCCGGTCATCTGCCCGAAGGCCAGCGGCAGGGTCACGAAAATCAGCCCCGGGCCGGTGCCCGGCTCCAGGCCGTTGGCAAACACCAGCGGGAAGATTGCCAGCCCCGCCAGCAGGGCAACACTGGTGTCGAGCACGGCGATGGTCATGGCGGTACGGGCAATATTGATCTTCTTTGGCAGATAGGAGCCGTACGCCATCAGCACGCCGATACCGATGCTCAGCGTGAAGGCGGCATGACCCAACGCTACCAGTACGCCCTTGGTGGTGAGCTTGCTGAAGTCCGGGGCGAACATGAAGTCCACCGCCCGGCCGAAACTGCCGGAATTCATGGCATAGAACACCATTACTACCAGCAGGATGAACAACAGCGGCATCAGGGTGTTGACCGCCCGCTCAAGCCCTGACCGGATACCGCGACCGACGATAAGCACCACGATGGCCATGAACACACTGTGCCAGAGCAGCAATTCCCAGGGGTTGGCCAGCAGGTTACCGAACTGACCGCCGATGGTTTCCGCGTCAGCGCCGGTAAACAGGCCGGCGGCAGCTTTGCCGATATAGACCAGGGCCCAGCCACCAATCACCGAGTAGAAGGACAGGACCAGGAAGGAGGCAATCACCCCGTTCCAGCCAATGGCCCGCCAGCCCCGGCCGGTGCCCTCGGATTGGGTCAGTGACCGCATCGTGGCCACCGGGCTCTGCCCGCCACGGCGACCAATCATGGTCTCGGCAATCAGCACCGGCACACCGATAATGGCGATACACACCAGGTAGACCAGAACGAAAGCCCCGCCACCGTGTTCGCCGGTGATGTACGGGAACTTCCAGATATTGCCCAGCCCTACGGCAGAACCGGCGGCAGCCAGGATAAACGCAAGACGCGAAGACCAGAGGTTCGAAGCCTGCTGGTGCGGTTTTGTTTGGTTAGTCATGTACTACTCCGAAATAGTTGTTTTTGTCGGAAAGTCGGACGGACAGAATCAGAGAATGGTCCGGATTGCCTCGGCGACGACCGGCAAGGTGCGATCATTCAACCCGGCCACATTGACCCGACTCGACTCCAGCATGTAGATGCCATACTCCTCCCGAAGCCGGCGAACCTGCGCGGGGGAAATGCCCAGGAACGAGAACATGCCCCGCTGGCGTGCGATGAATCCGAAATCGCCGGCCGGCGCCAGTGCTTCGGCAAAGGCCCGGCGCAAACCGAGAATGCGGTCACACATACCTGCCAGCTCCAGCTGCCAGTTGGCGCGCAGGGCCTCGTCCCCGAGGATGGTTTCCACGATGGCCGCGCCATGGGCCGGCGGCATGGAGTAATGGGAACGGATGACACTGAGCAACTGGCTGTTGGCCGCCGAGGTGACGCTGTCGGTGGCCCCCATCAGCATCAGGGCACCGGTGCGCTCCCGGTACAGGCCAAAATTCTTGGAGCAGGAGGCCGCCACGATCATTTCCGGCACCCGGACAGCCATGTGGCGCAGACCGGCGGCATCCGCCTCCAGACCGTCACCCAGGCCCTGGTAGGCCATATCCACAAACGGCAGCAATCCCTTTTCCAGCACCAGGTCGGTCACCTGCTGCCACTGCTCGAAGGTCAGATCCGCGCCGGACGGGTTGTGGCAGCAGCCGTGCAGCAGGACCACATCACCGGCCTCCGCCTGGGCCAGGCTTTCCAGCATGGCGGCGAAGTCTACCTGCAGGGTTGCCGGATCGAGGTAGGGATATTCCCGGATGTTAAGGCCGGCCCCACCGAGGAGGGGCAGATGGTTACCCCAGGTCGGGGTGCTGACCCATACAGTGGCATTGTCACGGCACAGGCGCAGGAACTCCGCCGCCATCCGCAGGGCTCCACAGCCACCCGGAGTCTGGACCACGGCTACCCGGCCGTCCCGCACCAGGGAGCTGCCCTCACCCATCACCAGGTCGGCCATGACGCGACCGAAACCCGGCGAGCCGGCGGGGCCGACGTAGCTTTTGGTGGATTCGCTCTCCAACAGCCGACGTTCGGCCTGGTGCACGGCGGCCATGATCGGCGTATTGCCGGCGTCGTCCTTGTAGACGCCAATACCCAGGTCAATCTTGTGCTCCCGAGGGTCCTCCCGGAAGGTCTGCATCAACTGGAGAATCGGGTCCTGTGGCAGTGGTTTCAGAGCCTCAAACATGGGATTCCTCCTTCTCGCCGGCCGGCTTGGTTCGAATCAGAGTCGGGCGGCCGGTATCCAGCGCCTTGAGCAATTGCTGCTGGCGCTCCCGGATCGCTTCAACCGCCTGCTCCCGGACCGGACCGAAGCCACGAACGTCCGCCGGTAGTTCCGCCAGTTGCAGGAAGGTTTCGTGATTGTCCGCGCTCAGTTCGCGACCGATACGCCCCGCCAGTTGGCGGTAGTCCGCCAGCAGTGCACGGTCCAGCTTCCGGTCCGCGGAATGACGGAACGGATCCAGCGCGGTGCCGCGCAGGCCACGCAGTTTCGCCAGCAGCTTGAAGGCCCGGAACATCCAGGGCCCGAACTGCCGCTTCTGCGGCCGGCCACGGGCATCGGTGCCACGGTTGAGGATCGGCGGCGCCAGGTGGAAATGCACCTTGAAGTCGCCCTCGAAGGTTTTCTCCACCTCCTTCATGAAATCGGTCTCGGCAAACAGGCGAGCCACTTCGTACTCGTCCTTGTAGGCCATGAACCGGTACAGCTGCTCGGCAACTGTGCGGGTCAGCAGCAGTTCCTGCTGATCGATGCCCTGCTCGGCCTGACGCACACGCGCCACCAGGTCCCGGTAGCTGTCGGCCCAGCGCCGGTTCTGGTACTTCACCAGATGCTGGTAACGGGTCTCGAGCAGCTGATCCAGGTTCGGCTCCGGCCGGACTTCCACCGGCTCACTGACGGGATTAAGCAGGTCATCAATCACTTTCGGATCGACCGCCGCAACCCGGCCCCAGCCGAACGCTTCCTTGTTGCGCTCGATGGCCACGCCATTGAGCTCGATGGCCCGCATCAGGGCCGCCTCGGACAACGGCAGCAGGCCTTTCTGCCAGGCGAAGCCGAGCATCATCACGTTGGAGAACACGGTGTCGCCCATCAGCTTCTCGGCAATGCCGTTCGCGTCCAGGGCATCAAACCGGTCGTCACCCACCGCGTCGCGGATCAGACCCAGGCGCTTGTCCGCCTGCATGTCCGCATCCCGGTACAGGACATAGTCCGCCGTCGGCAACTCCGCCCTGTTGGCCACCACCCGGGTATGTTCCGGACGCAGCACGCTCAGCGCTTTCTGGGAGGAGGCCACCACCATGTCGCAGGCAATGACGGCATCCGCCTGGCCGTTGCTGATACGCACCTGGTGCAGCTTGTCCGGGGACGGCGCCATGCGCACATAGCTCAACACCGTGCCGCCCTTCTGGGCGAAGCCCATGAAGTCCAGCACCGAGGCACCCCGGGATTCCAGATGCGCCGCCATGGTGATCAGCTGGCCCACGGTCACCACGCCGGTGCCGCCAACGCCGCCGACCAGCAGGTCGAACGAGCCGTCCAGGGCCGGCAGGGAGGGCTGCGGCAGGCTCTCAAGGCGCCTGGTCAGCACCGAGCCGGTATCCACACCCCGGGACTTGCGCAGCTGGCCACCCTCGATGGTGACAAAGCTCGGGCAGAAGCCGGTGACACAGGAAAAGTCCTTGTTGCAGGAGGACTGATCGATCTTGCGCTTGCGGCCCAGTTCAGTCTGGCGCGGCACCACCGACAGGCAGTTGGACTGCACCGAGCAGTCACCACAGCCCTCGCACACATGGTGGTTGATGTAGGCCCGCTTGGCCGGGTCCGGGAACTGGCCACGCTTGCGACGACGGCGCTTCTCCGCGGCACAGGTCTGGTCGTAGATCAGCACGGTGCAGCCGGGAATGTCCCGCAGCTCCCGCTGCACCTGATCCAGCTCGGATCGGTCATGGAAGGTCACATCACTCGGGAACAGCCCTTCGTGCCCCTTGTACTTCTCCGGTTCGTCACTGAGCACCACCACCCGCTTGACGCCTTCGGAAGCGACTTGCTGGGCGATCATGGGTACGGTGATCTGCCCGTCCACCGGCTGGCCGCCGGTCATGGCCACCGCGTCGTTGAACAGGATCTTGTAGGTGATGTTGATACCGGCAGCCACTGCCTGGCGAATGGCCATCGAACCGGAATGGAAATAGGTACCCTCTCCCAGGTTCTGGAAGACATGGGGGTTACCGGTATACCGGCTCTTGCCGATCCAGTTGACCCCTTCACCACCCATCTGGATCAGGGACTCGGTGTTCCGTCCCATCCAGGACGCCATGAAATGGCAGCCGATACCGGCCAGAGCCTTGCTGCCCTCCGGCACCTTGGTGGAAGTATTGTGAGGGCAGCCGGAGCAGAAATACGGCAGGCGCCGAACCCCGCCAGGGTCCTTGGCGCTGGTCATCTCGTTGATGGCCCTGAGCTGTTCGCTGAAGTCCACGTCAAAAAAACGGGTCAGACGGGCCGCCAGGTAGCCGGCCACCAGTTTCGGGCTGAGCTCGCCGACGTAGGGCATCAGCGGCTTGCCGCTCTCGTCCTGCTTACCGGTGATCAGCACCTCGCCTGGACGGTCCGGCTCGGACATGTATTCCTTGATCTGGCTCTCGATGATGCCCCGCTTCTCCTCGATCACCAGCACTTCCTGCTTGCCATGGACAAAGTTCAGGATGCCGCGACGCTCCAGGGGCCAGACCATACCCACCTTGTAGATATCCAGCCCCAGATCGGCGGCCCGGGCTTCATCGATACCCAGCAGCTCCAGCGCTTCCAGCAGATCCAGGTAGCCCTTACCGGTGGTGACGATACCGAACCGGGCCTGCGGGTTGTTGTACAGGCAGCGGTCGATGGGATTGGCGCGGGCAAAGGCCTGCACCGCCGCCAGCTTGTGCTCGATGCGGGTTTCCAGCTGGGGCCCGGGCAGATCCGGCCAGCGGTAGTGGAGGCCATCCGCCGGTGGGGTGAAATCTTCCGGTGTCTTGAACTCGGGCAGCGGCGGCAGCTCCACCGAAGCGGCGCTCTCCACGGTCTCGGAAATGGCCTTGAAGCCGACCCAGCAGCCGCTGTAACGGGACAGGGCGTAACCCCAGAGGCCAAATTCCAGGTACTCGGCAATGTTGGCCGGATTGATGGTGGGCATGAAGAAGCTCATGAACGCCACGTCGGACTGGTGCGGCATGGAGGACGAGACACAGCCGTGGTCGTCACCGGCCACCACCAGCACGCCGCCGTTGGGCGAGCTGCCATAGGTAGTGCCATGCTTGAGGGCATCGCCGGCGCGGTCCACGCCGGGCCCCTTGCCATACCAGAGGCCAAACACGCCATCGACCTGGCGATCCTCATCGGTTTCCACCTGCTGGGTGCCCAGCATGATGGTGGCGGCAAGGTCCTCGTTGATGGCGGGGACAAAGTCGATGCGATTCTGGTCGAGCAGATCCTTGGCCTGCCAGAGCGCCTGGTCGTAGGCGCCGAGCGGAGATCCCCGGTAGCCACTGACCATGCCGGCGGTATTCAGGCCGTGCTTGCGGTCCAGGGCTGCCTGCATCAGGGGTATCCGCACCAGGGCCTGGGTCCCGGTCAGGAACACACGCCCGGAGTCGCGCAGGTAGCGATCCTCGAGTTTGTAGTTGTCGAGTTGAGGTGTATCGGCGGTCATGGTCGCCCCTCCAGTTGTTGATTTTATGACCAAAATTCTAGAGGGATCGGCGCAAAAGGTGCTTGCTTTTTGGTTAGCCGACCGGCGCCGGCGTGCAACATTCTTTGATAAATGACAAAATACCGAAATATCCTTTGATAAATATCAGGTGTTACCAAATGAAACAGGTCGAACTGGACAAACTGGACCGCCGTATCCTCGATGCCCTCCAGCAGGATGGCCGCATCAGCAACCAGTTACTGGCCGAGCAGGTGGGGCTCTCGCCGGCGGCCTGCTGGCGCCGGGTCCGGGCCCTGGAGGAGGCCGGCGTGATTACCGGCTATACTGCAAAACTGTGCCCGGAAGCCATGGGCCAGGGCCTGTGCGTACTGGTCAACCTGTCCCTGCAGCGCCACACCATCGACAGCACCGCCGAGATCGAGCGCGAGGTCAGCAGCTATCCGGAAGTGCTGCAGTGTTTTGCGGTCACCGGTAACGCGGATTTCGTGTTGCGGGTCGTGGTGCCGGATATGGCCAGCTATGACCGGTTCCTGAACGAGAAGATCTTCACCCTCAAGGGCATTGCCCAGGTGAACTCCAACTTTGCCCTGCGGGAGATCAAGAACACCCTGACCCTGCCTGTGTCCTGATGGCGCCGGGTTGTCGGGTCAGGGGAAATGCATACGAGTAAGAGGGTATTGCGCGTATCAAACAGCGTGCAAACCGACTATAATGCCGGTAAATCACGCATTGCCCGGCAATGCCCTCCCTCCGAATTCCGAGTAAATCAATGTCAGAAATGTCCTTCGCCGAACTGGGGCTGGATGCAGCCGTACTTGAAGCTGTCAACGCCGTTGGCTATGAAACGCCCTCGCCGATCCAGGCAAAATCCATCCCGGCACTGCTGGCCGGCCACCACCTGCTGGGTGTCGCCCAGACCGGTACCGGCAAGACCGCTGCGTTCGCGCTTCCGCTGCTGAGCCGCATCGACGCCAGCACCGCCGAGCCGCAGATCCTGGTGCTGGCCCCGACCCGGGAACTGGCCATCCAGGTCGCCGAGGCGTTTACCACCTATGCCAGCAAGTTCCGCAACTTCCACGTACTGCCGATCTATGGCGGCCAGGATTTCGGCCCCCAGATCCGCGGCCTGCGTCGCGGTGCCCAGGTTATCGTCGGCACCCCTGGCCGTATGCTGGATCACCTGCGCAAGGGCACCCTGAAGCTGGACAGCCTGAAGGCACTGGTACTGGATGAAGCCGACGAGATGCTGCGCATGGGCTTCATTGACGACGTTGAGGCCATCCTGGCGAAGACGCCGGACACCTGCCAGCGCGCCCTTTTCTCGGCCACCATGCCGCCGCAGATCAAGAAGGTGGCCCAGACCTACCTGAAGGACGCCACCGAAGTCCGGATCGAGAGCGAGACCCGCACTGTCGAGCGTATCTCCCAGTTCGTGCTGCCGGTTTACGCCGAGCGCAAACTGGACGCCCTGACCCGCATCCTGGAAGTGGAGCCTTTTGACGCCTCGATCATCTTTGTGCGCACCAAGGCCGAGACCACGATGCTGGCCGAGAAGCTCTCAGCCCGTGGCCACGCCGTGGCTCCCCTGAGCGGTGACCTGAACCAGCGCCAGCGTGAGCAGACGGTTGAAGACCTGAAGCGAGGCAAGAAGGACATCATCATTGCCACCGATGTCGCTGCCCGCGGCCTCGATGTGCCCAGGATCACCCACGTGATCAACTACGATGTGCCCTACGATACTGAGGCCTACATCCACCGTGTCGGTCGGACCGGCCGCGCCGGTCGCACCGGTAAGGCGATCCTGCTGGTGACACCGCGCGAGCGCAGCTGGCTGAGGACCCTGGAGCGGGCCACCAACTCGCCCATGGAATCCTATCAGCTGCCGTCACCGACGGATCTTCAGAAGATGCGGGTTCAGCAGTTCGAGACCCAGCTGCTGGCGTTCGCTGAAGACGGCAAACTGCCGAAGGCGATCGCGCTGCTGGATGAGATTGCCGAGCGCAATGACATGGATATGGCGATGGTCGCCGGCGCCATGGCGTGTTGGATGGAAATGGCCCAGCCCGGCGCCCTGCCGCTGGAAGCGCCGGAAGCCCTGCCGGAGATTTCCGCAGCGCCCCGCCGTGACCGCAAGGGTCCGCCTCCCGGCAAGAAGAATTTCCGCAAGGGCCCCGGCAAGGGCTTCAAGAAGGACGGCAAGCCCGGCCACCGCAAAGGCGGCCCGAAGGGCAAGCCCGCTGGCAAGGGCGGCAAGCCGCCGAGCAAGCGCCCCGCCCGTTAATCGGCGCGGCGCTGGTATACCACGAAGCTGTAGTCGTAGGGATTGTTGTCGGACGCGGAGAAATCCTCCCGTCCGATTTCTTCCCACTCATCCCAGTTCACTTCCGGAAAGAATGCATCCCCCTCCACTTCCGCATGCACCTGGGTGATGTACATTCGATCCACCAGCGGCAGCGCCTCGGCGTAGATCTGGCCGCCACCGATAATCATTACTTCATCCCCGCCTTCCAGTTCAGCCTGGGCAGCGGCTTTCACCAGGGCGTCATTGAGCGATCTGGCGGCAACGGTACCGGCCGGCGCTTCCCAGCTCTCATTACGGGAAATCACCACGTTCATCCGTCCCGGCAGTGGCCGGCCGATGGAATCCCAGGTTTTCCGCCCCATGATGATGGGTTTGCCCATAGTCGCCTGCTTGAAGTAACGCAGGTCCCCGGGGAGGTACCACGGCAGCTTGTTGTTCCGGCCGATGACCCGGTTTCGGGACATGGCCACGATCAGAGCTTTTCTCATTTCTTGTCCTCAAGTTTGGGTGGTTCTGGTTCCGGAGCTCTCAGCTTTGGGGGGCTACCATCAGGCGGGGATGCCCCTCCAAAAAACGCCTCAAGGCATCCCTGCGCGGCTTGGGCTCCGCCATGGATGGCGGAGCCAAGCGTACATGGACGTATTTACAGCGTTTTTCGGAACGCCCCACCCGCTACCCTACCACCTCCGGAACAAGAGGACCGCGATCCCAGGCCCGAAGTCAGATGGCAATAGGCGCCCTGATCACAGGATGCGGCTCATATCCCTCAAACTCGAAGTCCTCGAGTTCATAATCGAAGATACTCTCGGGCTTCCGCTTGATCACCAGCTTCGGCAACGCACGAGGCTCCCGCTTCAGCTGCTCGAAGACGATGTCGTCGGTCAGGTGGTTCTGGTACAGGTGACAGTCACCGAACGTATGCACGAACTCGCCCACATCCAGGTCGCACTGCTGGGCGATCATGTGAGTCAGCAAGGCGTAGGAGGCGATGTTGAATGGCACGCCTAGGAACAAATCGGCGCTGCGCTGGTAAAGCTGGCAGGAGAGCTTGCCGTCGGCCACGTAGAACTGGAACAGGCAGTGGCACGGGGCCAGCGCCATGCGGCCCTCGCGGACGTTGTCCTGGGGACTGATGGATTCGTCCGGCAGCTCCGCCGGGTTCCATGCGGAGACGATCAGCCGGCGGGAGTTGGGCTTGTTGCGGATCTGGTCGATGACTTCGCTGATCTGGTCCACCACCCGGCCGTCCGGGCACTGCCAGCTGCGCCATTGTTTGCCGTAGATGGGGCCAAGGTCACCGTCTTCCAGGGCCCACTCGTTCCAGATGGAGACTTTGCGTTCTTTCAGCCAGTTGTTGTCAGTGGAACCGCGCAGGAACCAAAGCAGTTCGTAGATGATGCTGCGCAGGTGGACTTTCTTGGTGGTCACCAGCGGGAAGCCTTCCTGCAGGTTGAAACGTAGCTGGCGTCCGAAGACCGAACGGGTGCCTACGCCGGTGCGGTCACCCTTGTCGAATCCGTTGTCGACGACGTCTTGCATCAGGTCGAGGTAGGCTTTCATTCGGCATTTCTCCGGTAAGCGATGAACATAAGGGCTGCGCCGGCGAGGATCATGGGGGTCGAGAGCACCTGCCCCATGGTGAGCCAGTCAAACGCAAGGTAACCAAGCTGGGCATCCGGCTGACGCACGAACTCCACCAGGAACCGGAAGATACCGTAGCACACCAGGAACAGGCCGGAGACGGCCATGCGCGGGCGGGGTTTGGCGGAGAACCACCACAGGATGACAAACAGGGCCACGCCTTCCAGGGCGAACTGGTATAGCTGGGATGGATGGCGCGCCAGGCTGTCCGGAGCATGGGGAAACACCATGCCCCAAGGCACGTCGGTGGGTTTGCCCCAGAGTTCGCCGTTGATGAAGTTGCCGATCCGACCGGCCCCCAGGCCCACCGGCACCAGCGGCGCCACAAAGTCGGCCAGGCGCCAGAAGCCGGAACCCAGCTTGCGGCCATACCACCACATGGCGAACATGACGCCAAGCAGACCGCCATGGAACGACATGCCGCCTTCCCAGACCCGCAGGAGCCAGAGAGGGTCAGCCAGGAAGGTGTCGAAGTTGTAGAACAGCACGTAACCGAACCGGCCACCGAGGATGACGCCGAGGGCCAGATAGAACAGGAGATCGCCCATCTGCTCTTCGGTGACCGGGGACCAGGGTTTGCGGGTCCGCAGGCGGCCAAGCCACCATCCGGCGACAAAGCCGACAAGATAGGTCAGGCCATACCAGTGAATCTTGACGGGGCCCAGGGAAATGGCCACCGGGTCAAACTGGGGATGCTGCAGCATCGGTTACCTCTCAGCTCAGAAGAAAACGGAGCCCCACCACCAGGAGCACCATCGCAAAGATTCGTTTCAGGACCTTGGCATTCAGCTTGTGGGCCAGGTTGGCACCGAACCGGGCGAAAAACACGCTGGTCAGGATGATCCCCAGCAAAGCCGGCATATAGATGAAGCCGAGGCTGTACTCCGGCAACTCGGGGTGTTGCCAGCCGGTCCAGATGTTGCTGAGGGCGCCGGCGACGGCAATGGGCAACCCGCACGCGGCAGAGGTAGCCACGGTGTTCTGCATGCGGACGTTACACCAGCTCAGGTAAGGCACGGTAAGCGTACCACCGCCGATGCCAAAGATGGCCGACGCCCAGCCGACACCGCCACCGACCACACCCAGGCCAACGGGGCCGGGAATATCGCGACCGGGTTTGGGATTGACCTCGAGCAACATTTTCAGGGCCACCAGCATCACGAACACACCGATCACCAGCTGGAGCAGATCGCCACTCATGAAGGCGGCAGTCCAGGCGCCCAGCACAGCCCCGCCAACAATCCCCACGGTCATGGGGCGGAAGATGTCCCAGCGCACGGCGCGGTGCTTGTGGTGGGAGCGGATAGACGACAGTGAGGTGAACACGATGGTGGCCAGGGAAGTACCCACCGCCAGGTGAGCGCTGATGTCAGGGCTGATGCCCTGGATCTCGAAGCTGAAGATGAGTACCGGCACGATGACGAGGCCACCACCGATACCGAACAGGCCCGCCATGGTCCCTGCCAGTGCGCCCAGTGCCAGATACGAAGCAAATACGGTTACCAGGGTCATAGCTGCTCACACCCATGAGAAACAAGGCTGGTATGATACACACCGCACGGGACAAGTTCACGGCTCGCCATTCACCTTCCGGAGACTGATTACCGACCATGTGCCTCATTGCCTTTGCCCTTGGCCAGAATCGCCATTTTCCGCTGGTGGTCGCCGCCAATCGGGACGAGTTTTTCCGTCGCCCCACCACACCCATGGACTGGTGGGCCACCGACTCGGGCCAGAGAGTACTGGCCGGCCGTGATCTCCAGTCTGGTGGTACCTGGCTGGCGGTGACAGAGAATGGCCGCATCAGCGCCGTGACCAATGTCCGGGAGGGCTCTCCCGAGGCCGGCCGTACCACTCGTGGAGAGTTGCCGTTACGGGCACTGGAGGAGCCAAGAGCTGAGCTGTTCGGTGATCTCAGCGACGACCCGGATCGTTATGCCGGCTTTAACCTTATCCGGCTCGGGACCGATGGCGGCTGGTATTACAGCAACCGGGACGCCCATCCGGGCCGGGGTGTGCACCGGGGTGTGTATGGCCTCAGCAACCACTTGCTGCAAACCCCATGGCCGAAGCTGCTGCGGCTAAGGGAATCGGTGGGCGAGACGGTCTCGATGGCCGGTGCCGACGCCGATGGCCTGCATCAGCGGCTGATCACTCTGCTCCAGGATTCGACACCGGCACCTGACCACCTGCTGCCAGACACCGGCGTGGGCCTGGCAACGGAGCGCTTCCTGTCGTCTCCGTTCATTGTCGGCGAGGATTATGGCACCCGGGCCACCACGATTGTGACGGTCACCAACGATGGCCAGGTGCAGGTCACCGAACAGAGCTGGGGGCCTTTGGCCTCAAAAGGCGATTGCCGTCACTTCGACTGGCAGCGATAGCCCTCCGGCTCTGATATAATCCGCGAAATTCTGTCACCCGACCGGAGGGCCCGATGGCCGGTGAAAAAGACACCACATCCATAGCCGACTTTGAAAAGTCACTGGATGAGCTGGAAAAGCTGGTTCGCGACCTGGAACAGGGCGAACTGTCGCTGGAACAGTCCCTGACCGCGTTCGAGCGGGGCGTGAAGCTGACCCGGGAATGCCAGCAGGCACTGAAGAGTGCCGAGCAGCGGGTCGAGCAGCTGGTGCAGAACAGCGATGGCACCCTCGAAACCCGCCCTTTCTCGCCGGATGACGCCGACTGATGACCGAACAGACCAAGGCGGCAGTGGAGTTTCTGGAGTCCTGCCGCACCCTTATCGACGCCGAACTGGACCGCTGCATTGATCAGAGCGCGGCCTCCGATCGCCTTCAGGACGCTATGCGCTATAGCGTACTGGGCGGCGGCAAGCGGATCCGTCCCGCCCTGTGCCTTGCGGCAGCGCGGGCCATGGGCCAGGACAGCAACAGCGCCCTCGCTCCCGCCTGTGCCGTGGAGCTGATCCATGCCTATTCGCTGATCCACGATGACCTGCCGGCGATGGATGACGATGAGCTACGCCGGGGCCGGCCTACGACCCACATTGCCTTCGACGAGGCTACCGCCATCCTGGCGGGCGATGCGCTGCAGGCGCTGGCGTTCGGGCTGCTGGTCAACGGCTCGGGACTGGACAGCGAGTCGCGCCTCGCCATGGTTCAGGAACTGGCCAGGGCCGCCGGCCACCGGGGCATGGTAGGCGGCCAGGCCATTGATCTGGAATCGGTGGGCAAGACCCTGACCCTGACCCAGCTTGAAACCATGCACCGGCACAAGACCGGCGCCCTGATCGAGGCCAGTGTCCGCATGGGTGCCCTGAGCGCAGAGCAGGTGGATTCCAGTGAGCTGGACGCACTGACTACCTACGCCCGGGTGCTGGGGCTGGCCTTCCAGGTGCAGGACGACCTTTTGGATATCGAGGGCAGCACCGACGTGATCGGCAAACCCCAGGGATCGGATGTTGCCCGCTCCAAGCCCACCTACCCGGCCCTGCTGGGCCTGGACGGTGCCCGGCAGCACCTGGCCGAACTGCTGCAGACCGCCAAGGCAAGTCTCGAACGATTCGGCCCCGAAGCCGACCCTCTGCGAGCGATGGCGGATTACGTGGTGGCACGAACCCATTGAACCACCCTGCCCCAAAGGCGCACACTTGTCGTAACTTATTTTGAAAACACTGGATCATCCCAAAAGACCCGAGCAGATGCAGGATACTTACACTTTCAAGGAAATCCCGTCACAGCGGCCCAACACCCCGCTACTGGACCGGATTGATGTACCGGCCCAGCTCCGTGAGCTGCCGGCTGAACAGCTGACCCAGCTGGCCCGGGAACTGCGGGCGTTCCTGCTGTGGTCCGTCGGCCAGACCGGCGGGCATTTTGGTGCCGGGCTGGGCGTACTGGAGCTGACCGTCGCCCTCCACTATGTGTTCAACACCCCGGAGGATCGCCTGGTCTGGGACGTGGGCCATCAGGCCTACCCTCACAAGATCCTCACCGGCCGCCGGGAACAGATGGGCAGCATTCGCCGCAAGGGCGGCCTGGCCGGCTTCCCCAAGCGCGCCGAAAGCGAATACGACACCTTCGGAGTGGGCCACTCCAGCACCTCCATCAGTGCCGCTTTGGGCATGGCTATCGCCGCCCGCATGCAGAACACCGGCCGCAAGAGCATTGCCGTGATCGGCGATGGCGCCATGACCGCGGGCATGGCCTTCGAGGCCCTGAACCATGCCGGCCACCTGCATGCCAACATGCTGGTGATCCTGAACGACAACGACATGTCGATCTCCCGGAACGTGGGAGGCCTGTCCAACTATTTCGCCAAACTGCTGTCCAGCCGCACCTACAACCAGGTCCGGGACAGCAGCAAGAAGGTGCTGCAGGGTGCGCCGCACCTGATGGCCCTGGCTAAGAAGACCGAGGAACACTTCAAGGGCATGATTGCCCCGGGCACCCTGTTCGAGGAACTCGGGTTCAACTACATCGGCCCTATCGATGGCCATGATCTGCCGCTGCTGGTGGAGACCCTGGAAAACATCCGCGAGCTGGACGGCCCGCAGTTCCTGCACGTGGTGACCACCAAGGGCAAGGGGTTCGCCCCGGCCGAGGCCGACCCGATCGGCTACCACGCCATCAACAAGATCGAGCCGGTGCCACCGAGCAAGCCGGAACCGGTCACCCCCAAGCCGGCCAAACCGAAGTACGCCAATGTCTTCGGCCAGTGGCTGTGTGATGCCGCCGAGCAGGACGAACGGGTGGTGGGCATCACGCCGGCCATGTGTGAGGGCTCTGATCTGCTGGCCTTCTCCCAGCGCTTCCCGGATCGCTATTTCGACGTTGCCATTGCCGAGCAACACTCCGTGACCCTGGCGGCAGGCCTGGCCTGCGACGGCGCCAAACCGGTGGTGGCGATCTACTCCACATTCCTGCAAAGGGGCTATGACCAGCTGATCCATGACGTGGCCATCCAGAACCTGGATGTGCTCTTTGCCATCGACCGGGCCGGTCTGGTGGGCGAAGACGGTCCGACCCACGCCGGTGCGTTCGATATCAGCTACCTGCGCTGCATCCCCAACATGGTGGTGATGACTCCGTCCGACGAGAACGAGACCCGGCAGATGCTCCAGACCGGCATGCTGTTCAACGGCCCTGCGGCGGTACGTTATCCCCGTGGCACCGGACCGGGCGCGAAGATCGAGCCCGAGCTCATACCGCTGGAGCTAGGCAAGGGTCGCCGCATCCGGGAAGGCAGCGGAGTCGCCATCCTGAACTTCGGCACCCTGCTCGCACCCGCACTGGAAGCGGCCGAGGCACTGGGCGCCACCGTTGCCGACATGCGCTTCGTCAAACCGCTGGATGAGGAGCTGGTACTGGAACTGGCCGAGCAGCATGACCTGCTGGTGACCCTGGAAGAGAACGTGATCGCCGGCGGCGCCGGCAGTGCGGTCACGGAATTCCTGAACCACCGCGAAGTCGCCCAGCCGGTGCTTCAGCTCGGGCTGCCGGATACCTTTATCGACCACGGCAAGCATGGGGAACTGTTGAGCGACTGCGGTCTGGACGCCGAGGGCATCCGCTCGGCCATTGCCGAACGTCTGGAACGGCTCCAGCGCTCCAGTCTCAAAGCGGTCAAATAACCTCTGCTCCCAACAAAAAAGCCCGCGTCCGGAGACGCGGGCTTTTTCGTATGATTCGGTGCCGGGAGGCCGATTACTCGGGATCGTCGTCCTGGTGCGTTTCCAGCCAGTGTCCCAGTTTGCTCTGCTTGGTATTGAGGTAGTTCTCGTTGTGCGGATTGCGCCCCACATGCAACGGGACCCGCTCGGCAATGTCGATGCCGTAAGACTCCAGCGCCTTGACCTTGCGCGGGTTGTTGGTCATCAATCGCAGGCTGCTGACCCCCAGGTGTTCCAGCATATCCTTGCACATGCTGTAATCCCGCAAATCCGCGGCAAAACCGAGCTGCTCGTTGGCCTCGACCGTATCGGCACCCTGGTCCTGCAGGTGGTAGGCACGAATCTTGTTCAGCAGACCGATACCCCGACCCTCCTGGCGCAGGTACATAAGGATACCCCGCCCTTCGCGTGCAATGCTGCGCAAGGCTTCCTCAAGCTGATAGCCACAATCACAGCGCATGCTGTAAAGGGCATCACCGGTCAGGCATTCGGAGTGGGTCCGGGCCAGCATCGGCTCATCACTATCCAGGTCCCCCAGGGTCAGGGCGACGTGCTCCTTTCCGGTATCCGGCTCTTCGAAACCGTGCATGTCAAACACCCCGAACGGGGTCGGCAACCGGCAGGTCTGGATGTAACGAACAGCCACAGTGTTTCCTCGTGGTTCAATCAATCGGGGCGCGCATTCTATCACGTGGCCGCCGGCTTGGCGTAGTCTTGGCACAGTGGGCTCTCCGGTGGTGAATCGTTACCGGATAGTACGCTCCCTGCTGCGGGCCGGATCAGGCCTGCCCGGCCACCCAGTGGCCGCTGCGGCCGCCCTTCTTCTCGAGCAACCGCACGTTGTCCACGACCATGCCGCGATCCACCGCCTTGCACATGTCATACAGCGTGAGCGCCGCCACGCTGGCAGCGGTCAGGGCCTCCATTTCGACCCCGGTCTGGCCCGAAAGCTTGCAGCGGGTCAGGATATGTACCGAGGCGCCATCCTCGCCCGGATTCAGCTCAACCTTCACCGAGGTCAGGTTCAGGCTGTGGCACAGGGGAATCAGCTCATGGGTTTTCTTGGCTGCCATGATGCCCGCGATCCGGGCCACGGCCAGCACATCACCCTTGGGATGCTCGCCCTCGATGATCATTTTCAGTGTTTCCGGCGCCATGCGGATGGTGGCTTCGGCACGGGCTTCCCGCTCGGTCACGTCCTTATCGGTGACATCGACCATGCGGGCTTCGCCCTTCTCGTCCAGGTGGGTCAGCTTGCTCACGGTTTCTCCAGAAACATGATTGGAAATGGATTGATCAGATCTCGCCAGCATACCAGACACAGCGGGAGCCAGCCTTGATATCTACCGGTCCGACCGCCACCAGAAGCGGATGCCGGCAACGCCCTGGCCACCCAGCCGGCGCGCCGCAATTGCTTCCCCCGGGCCAACCCCACCCAGGGCATACACGGGAATGACCGCTTGCGCCACCAGGGCTTCGAATTGCTCCCAGCCCATGGCCGGACGCCCCGGATGACTCCTGGTCGGCTGTACCGGACCCAGAGTGGCGTAATCAGCCCCCAGGGCTGCGGCATGGGCGAGCTGATCTCCATCGTGGCAGGACACGCCCAGCCACACCGACTCCGGAACCGGACGGCTGACCAGGGCCTGCGCCTCCCGCCAGGGCAGGTGCAGACCGCCGGCACCCGGCACGGCATCAAATATTTGCGGGCTGCCATGCAGGATCGGCGTCAGCCCCTGCTCTGCGCATAAGGCCACCGCTTTGCTGGCGAAGCGGACGTAGTCCTCCGGTGACAGCTCGGGGGCGCGCAGCACCACACAGGTGGCCCCGGAGGCTTCCAGCTGCTCCAGCCCGCCCTCGAGGCCGGCCAGCCCATCATCGGCAGAGGTCATCGCACCGGTAATGGCCAGTGCCCCGGGCAGCCGCAGGGCACGAATCACCGGGCGATTGGCGACCGGGAAATCCTTATCCCGGAGCTGATCCGGTTCCAGCCAGTCCACCGGTTGTCCTTCCCGGCCCTCGGGCTCTCCAGAGGCCTCAGAGGTGCGCCAGACGTCGAGGAATACCCGCTTGTCGCCGTAGTCGTGGCGGATTCCAATGACCGGCTCCAGGGAGCTCTCGGAGAGACTCAGACCGGTTTCCTCGGCAATTTCCCGGACCAGAGCCTGCTGGACGGTCTCACCCGGCTCGACCTTGCCACCGGGGAACTCCAGCAACCCGCCCTGGTGTACGTGATCGGGGCGACGGGCGATCAGCACCCGGCCGTCCCGGACGATGACACCGACCGCCACATGGATCTCCCGGACCGGGCTTTGCATTGCGGCCATGCTCAGGTCCGGTACTCCGCGTTGATGGTCACGTAGTCGTGGGAAAAATCACAGGTCCAGACCGTCTCCCGGATGTCGCCCCGCTTCAGGTCGATGGAAATGGTGATTTCCTCCTGATCCATTACCGCCTGACCCCGCTCCTCGGAGTAGTCATCCGCCCGGCCACCCTGGCGCACCAGGCAGACATCGCCCAGGTAGATTTCCAGGGCATTAAGATCCAGATCAGGCACACCAGCACGGCCAACCGCCGCCAGGATCCGGCCCCAGTTCGGATCAGAGGCAAACAGCGCAGTCTTGACCAGCGGCGAATGGGCCACGGTGTAGGCTACGTCCAGGGCTTCCTGCTGGCTGGCCGCCCCGCTGACATCGATGGTGACAAACTTGGTGGCACCCTCCCCGTCACGGACGATGGCGTGGGCCAGATCCAGGTAGACCTGCTGCAACGCCTCCCGCAATGTCGCCAATTCAGGGCTGTCGGCGGTAATCTCCGGGCCGCTGTACTGACCGGAGGCCATCAGCATGCAGGCATCGTTGGTGGAGGTATCACCATCAATGGTGATCCGGTTGAAGGATTTCTCCCCCAGCTCCGAAGCCAGTGTCTGGAGTACGTCCGGGGCAATCCGGGCGTCGGTGGCGATGAAACCGAGCATGGTCGCCATGTTCGGGCGGATCATGCCCGCACCCTTGCTGATCCCGGAAATGGTCACGGTATGGCCGCCAAGGTCCACCTGGCAGGAGGCCCCCTTGGGCCGGGTATCGGTGGTCATGATCCCGCTGGCCGCCTCGGCCCAGCGATTCTCCGCAGTATTGGCGAGCGCCTCGGGCAGGGCCCCGACAATCTTGTCTACCGGCAGCGGCTCGCCGATCACGCCGGTGGAAAACGGCAACACCTCATCGGCGCTGATACCGGCGTTGTGCGCCAGCGCCTGACAGCAGGCAATGGCATCCTTCATGCCCCGCTCGCCGGTACCGGCATTGGCATTCCCGGTGTTCACCAGCAGATAACGTGGCGCTGTCCGGGCCAGGTGTTGCCGGCTTAGGGTGACCGGCGCGGCACAGAACTGATTACGGGTAAAGATGCCCGCTACCCGACTACCGGGGGCGAGCTCGAAGACCACCACATCCTTCCGGCCGGGCTTCTTGATGCCCGCACTGGCAATGCCCAACTTGACGCCGGCTACCGGGAAAAACTCGGGTAAGGTGCCTGGACCTACCGCCATCCTGCCTCTCCTCTCACTCAATCCAATCAGTAACTTTCAAAACGCAAAAACCCGCAGCCTGCGCCTGTCAGGTTGCGGGTCGTTGACCGGGTTCAGTGCGCCGGGGTCAGCTGACCTTGCCGCAGCACTGTTTGTACTTTTTGCCGGACCCGCAGGGACAGGGCTCGTTTCGCCCCACCTTGCGCTCCTGGCGGACAAAGGTTTCCGGCGTCGCGGACTGCCGCTCTCCCTCACCGTCGCCCTCGCCTTCCGCCTGGCTCTGGGCGGTGGCGCTGGTCTCGTCATGGCGCATGCGGGCACGGGCCAGCTCTCTCTCGAGCTCGGCCTTGCGGCGACGCTCCACCTCTTCCATTTCCTCGGGAGTCTGCACCCGGACATGACTCAGGATGCGGGCAATATCCCGCTTCATGGTCTCCAGCATTTCCTCGAACAGGTTGAACGCCTCGCGCTTGTATTCCTGCTTCGGGTTCTTCTGGGCATAACCGCGCAGGTGAATACCCCGGCGCAGATGGTCCATGTTGGACAGGTGCTCTTTCCAGAGGGTATCGAGTACCTGCAGGAACACCTGCTTCTCGAACTTGCGCATGGCTTCGGAGCCGGCAATGGCTTCCTTGGCCTCGTAGGCGGCGACAATCTCGTTGAGGATCTTCTCCCGCAGGCTTTCCTCGTAGAGTTTACTGTCTTCCTTCAGCCACTGCTGGATGGGCAGCTCGATGGCCATCTCGGACTGAAGCTGGGACTCGAGACCCGCCACATCCCACTGTTCCGGCATGCTCTGGGGCGGGATGTACTCGCTGACCAGTTCGCTGACCACATCCTCACGGATGGTCTTGATCATGTCCGAGATATCCTCGGAGGACATGACCTCGTTACGCTGGTCGTAGATCACGGTACGCTGGTCGTTGGCAACGTCATCGTATTCCAGCAGGGTCTTCCGCATATCGAAGTTGCGGCCTTCCACCTTGCGCTGGGACTTCTCGATGGCGTTGGTGACCATGCGATGCTCGATGGCCTCACCCTTCTTCATGCCCATGGCCTGCATCAGGCTCTTCACCCGATCCGGGGCGAAAATCCGCATCAGGTTATCTTCCAGGGACAGGAAGAAGCGGGATGACCCCGGATCCCCCTGACGACCGGCACGGCCACGCAGCTGGTTGTCGATCCGACGGGACTCGTGGCGCTCGGTACCGATGATATGCAGGCCACCGGCCTCCAGCACCTGATTATGGCGCTCGGTCCATTCGGCCTTCATCTTGGCGACGGCTTCCTCGGTGGGATTTTCCATCGCCGCGACTTCGTATTCCCAGTTACCACCGAGAACGATGTCGGTACCCCGGCCGGCCATGTTGGTGGCGATGGTCACCGCACCCGGGCGACCGGCCTGGGCCACGATCATGGCCTCGGACTCGTGCTGCTTGGCGTTCAGGATCTTGTGGTCGATCCGGGCCTTCTTGAGCAACATCGACAGCAGCTCGGAGGCCTCGATGGAGGCAGTACCGACCAGGATCGGGCGCCCCTCGGCAGTGACGTCCTTGATCTCGTCAATAATGGCGTGGAATTTCTCTTCCTGGGTCAGATACACCAGGTCGTTGTAGTCGATCCGCTGGATCGGCTTGTTCGGCGGAATCACCACCACGTCCAGGCCATAGATCTGGCGGAATTCGAACGCTTCGGTATCGGCGGTACCGGTCATGCCGGCCAGCTTCTCGTACAGACGGAAGTAATTCTGGAAAGTGGTCGAGGCCAGGGTCTGACTCTCGGCCTGAATCCTGACGCCTTCCTTCGCCTCGATGGCCTGGTGCAGGCCCTCACTCCAGCGGCGGCCCGGCATGGTCCGGCCGGTATGCTCGTCAACGATGACCACCTGGTCACCCTGCACGATGTAATCGACATCTTTCTGGAACAGGTGATGGGCCCGCAAGGCCGAGTGAACATGGTGCAGCAGGCTCAGGTTAGCGGCGGAGTAGAGGCTCTCGCCTTCGTTCAGCAGGCCGCGACTGAGCAGCAGTTCCTCGACCTTCTCGTGACCGGTCTCGGTCAGTTCCACCTGGCGGGCTTTCTCATCGATAGTGAAATCGCCGGAAGGCTCGCCCTCTTCAGAAACCTCCCCTTTCTCCAGACTCGGCACCAGCTCATTGATGGCCTGGTAGAGCTTGGAGCTGTCTTCAGCGGCGCCGGAGATGATCAGCGGTGTGCGGGCCTCATCAATGAGGATGGAGTCCACTTCGTCGACGATGGCAAAGTTCAGCCCGCGCTGGACCTTGTCCTCGGTGCTGAATGCCATGTTGTCGCGGAGATAGTCGAAGCCGAATTCGTTGTTGGTGCCGTAAGTGATGTCCGCCTGGTAGGCCGCCTTCTTCTCATCGGGCGCCTGGCCGGCAACGACCACGCCCACCTGCAGGCCCAGGAAACGGTAGAGTTTACCCATCCAGTCGGCATCCCGGCGGGCCAGGTAGTCGTTGACCGTGACCACATGCACACCCTTGCCGGACAGCGAATTGAGGTAGACCGCGGCGGTAGCCACCAGGGTCTTGCCCTCACCGGTCTTCATCTCGGCAATCCGGCCTTCGTGGAGGGTGATGCCACCAATCAGCTGCACGTCATAGTGACGCATGCCCATGACCCGACGGCTGGCTTCCCGAACCGTGGCAAAGGCCTCGGGCAACAGGGCATCGAGGCTCTCACCCTCTTCCACACGGCGACGGAACTCAGCGGTCTTGCCCTGCAACTCGGTATCGGAAAAATTGCCAAACTGCTCTTCAAGTTCGTTGATGCGCGCAACTTGTTTCCGCATCCTCTTGATTTCTCTGGCATTTTTGCTGCCGAACATCTTGGTTGCAAGCTTTGTGAACATAGACCACTGCTTCTTTAATTAAACGAGGGAAGCCGGCATTCTAACCTTATTTCCCGACAGGACAAAAGGCGCACCTCACAACTGCCGGAATGAAAGTATCGGAATGCCAACGACTTGCCCTCCAGGCATGCACAAGCACCGCCCGGAGGACTACGAAAGGAGAGAACGGAGAAACCGGGACAAGACAAAACGGGCGATCAGTGATCTGCTCGCGCGATGTACTTCACAGGATCCTTGGTGCGACCATTCTGCAACACCTCGAAATGCACATGAGGACCGGTGGAGCGCCCGGTGCTACCCATCAGGGCAACCACCTGCCCCTTCTGGACAACATCGCCAACCCCGACTTTAACCGTCTTGCAATGCGCGTAACGGGTGACAAGTCCATCCCCATGGTCAATTTCGACCAGGTTTCCATAGCCATAACGCTCGCCTGACCAGGTGACCACACCACCGGCCACAGCAATGATATCACTGCCATCCTTGCCGGCGAGATCCACTCCGCCGTGCCAGGCACGTTTTCCGGTGAAAGGATCAGAACGATAACCATACTTCGAGGACAACCAGCCCCAGGTGATGGGCCGGCCCTCGACATACATCTCTTCTTCGAGCTTCTGGCGGGAGGCCAGCTTGTCCAGCAGGCGCAGTTGCTGTTCCCGGTCGGCCAGCTGCGCCTCCATGCGTTCGATCATGTCGGTCAGCGCCGGTGCGGAGAAGGATTCCCGGGTTTCAGGGCCTTCAGGACCACCGACGGCCGGCGGCTCATCAAAGTTGAATTCTTCGCTGGCGACCAGTCCGGACTCCACAAATCGCTGTCCCAGGGCATCCAGGCGCAACATTCGGCCCTGGAGCTCACCGAGGCGCAGGGTCAGGGCATCGACCTGTTCACGAACCCGCTCTTCAACGGCGGCCAGTTCCTTTTGCTGGTCTTCCAGCTTGCCTTTCCAGTGTGCCACCAGTTCCGACGGCGTCGGCTCCTGGGCTTTGACCTTGCTCATGGCCACCTGGTAGCCGCCCCAGACCGCCGCACTGATCAGGGCGATTGCCAACACCAGCATAGCGGCCAGGAACCTGCCATTCAGTGCGACAACGCGGGACTTCCCGTGGTGTTTGCCTACGAGGATAATGTTCATATCGTCTTCTGGTTTCATCGGGGAGCCGCAAGCCTGATCCTGCGTGTTGCGGCCCGGGATGTCCGAATGGGTCTGGCCTTTCCCTGGCGACAACTACGTACTGAATAATCGCAGCGCCCGCTGGACATAGGTATTTGTGACAATGTAAAACGAGTCTGAAGCGGGCACTACCCTCAAAGCGTGCCGAAGTGTAACCAATCGTAAATGGAACCGTCGAGTAAAAACGCGTCAATGAGCCGGAAACGTGAACAGAAAATGAGCTTCGACAAGGTCGGCGGCAACCCGGCCCTGCGCGAACTCATGGCCAAAGCCGAGCTGCACCGGCAGGCGGAAGAGCAGATTCTCGATGCCCTTCCAAAAGAACTGGCCAGCGGTGTTCGCTTCCTCAGCTGCCAGGAAGGCGAACTGATACTGTCTGCCGCAAACGCAACGCGGGCCAGCCAGATCCGTTTCCGCCAGCATGAGATCATGGCCAGCGTCCGGGAGCAGGAACTGTTCCGTTACGTGTGGAAACTGAAAGTGAAGGTGGCGCCACCGCGCTTAAGGGAGACAAAACGCACTGAAAAGCAGCCCCTGAGCAAAGAAAATGCCCGGCTCCTCGCAGAGGAGGCCGGGCACACGAAGGATAAAGCTTTACGCGAGGTTCTCGAAAAACTCGCAAGCCACGCCCGCGATTAAGGCGTCCTGCCTTAACCCTGAGCTGCCAGCACAGGCTTCATGTAGGAGATGGGCGCGGTCGCTTCGTCATCGAAGGTAACCACTTCCCACGCATCCTCTTCGGCCCGGAGCTTACGGAGCAGCTTGTTGTTCAGGTCGTGACCGGACTTCACACCGCGAAACTCACCGATCAGGCTGTTACCGAGCAGGTACAGGTCGCCGATGGCGTCCAGCACCTTGTGCTTGACGAACTCATCGTCGTAACGAAGACCGTCTTCGTTCAGGATCTTGTAGTCGTCAACCACGATGGCGTTATCGACAGAGCCACCCAGCGCCAGATTCATCGCACGCAGCTTCTCGATGTCACGCATGAACCCGAAGGTCCGGGCGCGGGACACTTCCTTCACGAAGGAAGTGCTGGAGAAATCCACGGTCGCGGTCTGGGCACGGCCCTTGAACACCGGGTGGTCGAAGTCGATACCGAAGGAGACCTTGAACCCCTCGAAAGGCAGGAAGGTCGCTTTCTTGTCGCCTTCTTCCACGGTAACTTCGCGCTTGATGCGGATAAAGCGCTTGGCCGCGTCCTGCTCGGCGATGCCGGCAGACTGCAGCAGGAACACGAACGGTCCGGCGGAGCCGTCCATGATGGGCACTTCAGCCGCGCTGAGCTCCACGAAGCAGTTATCAATACCGAGACCAGCCATGGCTGACAGCAGGTGCTCTACTGTTGCCACACGGACACCGTTCTTTACCAGCGTCGTGGACAGCATGGTCTCACCCACATTTTCCGCACAGGCGCGAATCTCGACCATCGGGTCCAGATCCGTACGGCGGAAGATGATACCCGAGTCTACCGGAGCCGGCTTCAGGGTCAGGTAAACCTTCTCTCCTGAGTGCAGGCCCACACCGGTAGCCCGGATGGTGTTTTTGAGTGTCCGTTGTCTGATCATCGGTTCATCATTCCGTCACAAAATGGCGATATTCTAGGCAAAAAACTGCCCGGAGAATATCAGAAATTAAGACTGAGTACCATTTGACCAAGAGGGCTTTGCCTCAAATTTACACAAAGCCAACACTCGGCACTCAGCGCACGTAATTTCCGGCAGTCAGGTTCCCTTATTCGGCAAAAAAGCCGAGTTGGATTCCCGTACTCATAACCGGCTCACAGTTGCGACAGATTATCAATCAGCCTGGCGGCGAAGGAATGCGGGAATATCGAGATAGTCCACGCCCTGCTCTTCGCTTTCCTTGTTCTGATCGATAGCCACGTTACCGCTGGACACGGCGCGACGACGCAGAACCGCTGGGCGATCCAGCTGGTTGTAGTCGGTCTTGCCATCCAGGGTACGGGTGTTGTCGACAACCTTTGTCGGCTTCTCGCGATCACCGCCCAGGCCGGTAGCAACAACAGTCACCTTGAGTTCGTCGGTCATTTCCGGATCGATCACAGTACCGACCACAACGGTCGCGGAATCGGACGCGAACTCACGCACAATGTCGCCAACCTCCGAAAACTCGCCCAGGTTGAGATCCATGCCGGCCGTGATATTGACCAGGATACCCTTGGCGCCCTGTAGGTTGATGTCCTCGAGCAGCGGGCTGCGCACGGCGGCCTCCGCAGCTTCCCGGGCGCGGTTCTCGCCGGTGGCGCGGGCGGTACCCATCATGGCCATGCCCATCTCCGACATCACCGTCTTCACGTCCGCGAAGTCAACGTTGATCATGCCGTTGCGGGTGATCAGGTCGGCAATGCCCTGCACAGCACCCAGCAGCACATCGTTGGCTGAGGCAAAGGCATCCAGCAGGCTGGTCTTCTTGCCCATGACCGCCAGCAGCTTCTCGTTGGGAATGGTGATCAGGGAGTCAACGCTCTCCTCGAGCTCCTTCAGACCCTCTTCGGCCACACTCATGCGCTTGCCGCCTTCGAACATGAACGGCTTGGTGACCACGGCCACGGTCAGGATACCCAGCTCACGGGCCACCTCGGCAACGATCGGGGCGGCTCCGGTGCCGGTACCTCCGCCCATGCCGGCGGTGATGAACACCATATCAGCGCCCTGCAGGGCCTCTGCGATACGGTCACGGTCTTCCAGAGCAGACTGACGACCTACCTCCGGATTGGCGCCGGCACCCAGGCCCTTGGTGATGTTGCCACCAAGCTGGATTACCTGCCGGGCATCCAGATCAGTCAGCGCCTGGGCATCGGTGTTGGCGCAGATAAATTCCACACCTTCAACGTCGCTGTTGAGCATGTGACGTACGGCATTACCACCGCCACCACCAACACCGACGACTTTAATGACAGCGTTTTGCTGGACATTATCGACGAGTTCGAACATTTCCCCTACTCCTTCGTGCTGTAGACAGCCTATCCAGGCTGTTTTTTCGAGATTTATGTTTTCGAGATACCTTCGTGTACTGCTCGTTCTGGTCGGTCAGAAATGACCGGTAAACCAGGCTTTCATGCGCTCAAACAGCGAGGGGGCCTCTTCCCCCTTGAGCACGGGCGCCCGCCCGAGATCCATCTGGCGGAAGCCATGGATCAGCAACCCCACGCCGGTGGCGTAGATCGGGTTGTTGACCACTTCCGTCATACCGGACACCGCCTGCGGAGAAGCCAGGCGGACCGGCATGTGGAAGATCTCCTCGGCCAGTTCCACCACACCTTCCATGGTGGAGGAACCGCCGGTTATCACGATGCCTGCGGGAATCAGGTCCTCAAATCCGGACCGTCGCAGTTCCGACTGCACCAGAGTGAAAAGCTCCTCGTAACGGGGCTCCACCACTTCGGCCAGTGCCTGCCGCGAAAGATCACGGGGGGCACGGTCGCCGACGCTCGGCACCTTGATGGTTTCATCGGCGCCTGCGAGCTGGGTCAGCGCACAGGCATACTTGATCTTGATCTCTTCGGCATTCTGGGTCGGCGTGCGCAGCGCCATGGCGATGTCGTTGGTGACCTGATCCCCGGCAATGGGGATCACCGCGGTGTGGCGGATGGCGCCGCCGGTAAACACGGCAATGTCAGTGGTGCCACCACCGACATCCACCACGCAGACACCCAGTTCCTTCTCGTCCTCGGTCAGGATGGCGTGACTGGATGCCAGCTGCTCCAGGATGATGTCGTCCACCTCCAGACCGCAGCGCCTGACGCATTTTTCGATGTTCTGGGCCGCATTCACCGCACAGGTCACCAGGTGCACCTTGGCCTCCAGACGGACTCCGGACATGCCCATGGGCTCCTTGATGCCCTCCTGACTGTCAATCACGAACTCCTGCGGCAGGATGTGCAGAATCTTCTGGTCGGCGGGAATAGCCACCGCCTGGGCGGCGTCAATCACCCGGTCGATATCCGCCTGGGTGACCTCCCGGTCCCGGATGGCCACGATGCCATGGGAGTTCAGACTCTTGATGTGGCTGCCCGCGATTCCGGCGTACACCGAATGAATCCGGCAACCGGCCATGAGCTCGGCCTCCTCGACGGCACGCTGGATGGCCTGCACGGTGGTCTCGATATTGACCACCACACCGCGCTTCAGGCCCCGGGACGGGTGGGAGCCAATTCCCACCACCTCAATGGAGCCGTCCATCTTGCGCTTTCCGACGATCGCAACCACCTTCGAGGTTCCGATATCGAGGCCAACAATCATGTTTTCCGTTTCAACCGATGACATGTGTTCCACCAAACCGTTGGTCTGTCGTTAATTTGCTATGAATTCGGTCCGGAAGCCGCGACTGCCTGCTTCCACTGCACCGCAACACCATTGGTGTAGCGGGCGTCCACCCTGCTGACTTCGTCCGACCGGGATGCCAGCCGGGTCTCGTAAACTGTCATGAACCGTTCAAAACGCTCGTCCACCTGGTCCCTGCCCAGAACCACCTCGATGCCGTTCGCCAGGGTCAGGGTCCAGGCACCCCGGGCTTCCAGTGACAGGCCGGCAAAACCGAGCCCGTGGCTGACCAGACGGTCGTTCATCGTCTGCGCCATCCGGATCACCTCCCGCACCCGCTCATCCGGGCCTGCCAGCCGGGGCAGACGACCGGCCACCTCAGGATTGGGCGGCGTGAACAGCTCACCCGTGCGACTGACCAGGCGACCGTCGGTCCAGTAGGCCAGCGGCTTCTTCTCCCGGATATCGATCACCAGCCGATCCGGCCAGACCCGGCGAACCGCCGCGGAAGCCACCCAGGGCCGCTGCTCCAGTTCGTTCTTTATCTCGGAAAGATCGGTCGCAAAATAGCTTTTCCCGATCCAGTTACCTGCCTCCCGCTCAATGGCGACCCGGCTGTCTCCGACAAAGTCACCGTTGACGTCGATTACCAGGATCTGCTGGTCCATGGCACTCAGAACCTTGCCGGTACCCCAGGGCACCAGGGCCGCCAGCAACACAATCAGTGCGCCGAGCCCCACCTGCAGCCAGGGAACGGCAGCGAGGATGCCCCTGAGAACGCCAAACCGGTCCCGCTCGGGACCGAGGGACGTCGCCCCCCGGCGCCGCGGGGGGTCGGACGGAAATGCCCGACTCCGGATCAGCAGGTTCTCAAGCATTGGCATCCTCCAGGCTGTCGCGGAGTATCCGCACCACCAGTTCCTCAAAGCCGATACCTGCAGCCCGCGCCGCCATCGGCACCAGGCTGTGGTCGGTCATGCCGGGGACCGTGTTGACCTCCAGCAGCCAGAAACGGCCATCGGCATCCTGCATCACGTCCACCCGCCCCCAGGTCCGGCAGCCCACCACCCGGAATGCGTCGAGGGCAAGTTGCTGGAGCCGGAGCTCATCCTCGGGGGCCAGCCCGCAAGGAATCCGGTAATGGGTGTCATCGGCCAGGTACTTGGCCTCATAGTCGTAGAACGCGTGGTCGGTGCTCGCACTCAGGCCAATAGCCGGAAGGGCCCGATCCTGCAGCAGGCTCACAGTGAACTCCGGCCCCTCGATCCACTCTTCCACCAGCACCAGGTCGTCCATCGCCGCGGCAGCCCGGTAGGCCTCTACCAGCTCGGACTCGGTCCGCACCTTGCGGATGCCGATACTGGAACCCTCATGCGCCGGTTTGACGCTCAGGGGCGGCTGCAGCTCGGCCATGATCCTGCCGGCTTCGTCCTCGGCGGTCATGGCCCGGAATTTCGGTGTCGGCAGGCCACAGCCTTCGAACACATACTTGGTACGGAGCTTGTCCATGGCCAGGGCCGAAGCCAGCATCTCGCTACCGGTATAGGGAATACCGGCCTGGGACAGGATCGCCTGCAGTGTTCCGTCCTCGCCTCCACGGCCATGGAGGGCAATGAATACCCGGTCAAAATCCGGATCCTCAACGGTTTTCAGCAGGCAGCCCCGGACATCCACCCCGAAGGCATCGACACCGGCGGACTGCAGGGCGGACAGCACGGCCTTTCCGCTCTTCAGGGAAACTTCGCGCTCGGCAGAATCACCGCCCATGAACACGGCAACCCGGCCCAGCGCCTTCACCAGCTCCGGATCCGCCTGATAATCCTGTATCTCGTTGTGGTGCATATCAGTCACCAGAAATCACTCCCGCTGCCGCCAGACGGGCAGCCACACCACCAATATCGCCGGCGCCCTGGGTAATCAGCAGGTCGCCATCCTGCAGCACATTGGCCAGCAGACTCTCGATTTCGCTGTTGTCCTCGACAAACACCGGCTCCACCTTGCCGCGCTGGCGAATACTCCGGCACAGGGAGCGGCCATCTGCCCCCGGAATCGCCGGCTCGCCGGCGGAATACACGTCCATCAGCAGCAGACCGTCCACTTCCGACAGCACCCGGACGAAGTCCTCGTACAGGTCCCGGGTGCGGGTATAACGGTGCGGCTGGTACAACATCACCAAACGGCGGTCCGGCCAGGCGTCATGGGCGGCACGGATCACCGCCTCCACCTCGGTCGGGTGATGGCCGTAATCGTCCACCAGGGTGATGGTGCCTTTCGGGGTCTGGTAATCGCCGTACACCTGGAACCGGCGGCCAACGCCGGCGAAGCCGGCCAGGCCCTTGCAGATGGCGTCGTCCGCCACCCCTTCGTCGGTGGCAACGGCAATGGCTGCCAGGGCATTGAGCACGTTATGACGCCCCGGCATCCGCAACTCCACCGGCAGGTCACTGCGGCCACCCGGGCGCTTGACCACAAAGCGGGTCTTCAGGCCATCAGAGGTAATTTTCTCGGCCCGATAATCCCCCTCGGGGTTGTCGATACCGTAGGTGACAATGGCCCGGGAGATCCGCGGAATGATTTCCTGCACATAACCATCGTCCACACACATCACGGCCACGCCATAGAACGGCAGGTTGTGGAGAAAGTCGACAAAGGTCTGCTTCAGCTTTTCAACATCACCGCCATAGGTATCCATATGGTCGGCCTCAATGTTGGTGACCACGGAAATCACCGGGGTCAGGTGCAGGAAGGAGGCATCGCTCTCATCCGCTTCCGCCACCAGGTAGCGGGAACCACCCAGCTGGGCGTTGGTGCCGGCACTGTTCAGCTTGCCGCCGATCACGAAGGTGGGATCGAGACCTGCCTCGCCCAGTACCGACGCAATCAGGCTGGTGGTCGTGGTCTTACCATGGGTGCCGGCCACGGCAATTCCGTGGCGGTAACGCATGATCTCCGCCAGCATCTCGGCCCGCGGCACGATGGGAACCCTGCGGCTCCGTGCCGCCGCCACTTCCGGGTTGTCAGACTTGACTGCCGTGGACACCACGACAACATCCGCCCGGGCACTGTTCTCTTCCCGGTGGCCGATCTGGACCTCGACACCGAGGGATTTCAGGCGGTCGGTCACCGGCCCCTCTTTCAGATCTGAGCCGGAAACTTCATAGCCCTGGTTTTTCAGGACCTCGGCAATGCCGCTCATGCCGGCGCCACCGATCCCGACAAAGTGGATGTGGCGGATCCGGCGCATTTCCGGCACCTGATAGACCAGTGGCGGATTGGTTGCATCAGCCATTTGCGGCCTCCAGACAGTAATTCACGACTCTCTCCGTTGCATCCGGGCGGGCCAGCGTTCGTGCAGCCTTCGCCATATTCATGACCCTGGTCCGATCCTTTGCCAGGTCTTGCAGGGTTTCGGCCAGGATTGCCGGTGTCAGTTTGGGCTGGGGAATCAGCACCGCAGCCTTCGCATCCACCATTTGTTTCGCATTGGCCGTCTGGTGGTCGTCCACGGCATGGGGGAATGGCACCAGTACCGCTCCGATACCTGCCGCACAAAGCTCGGATACCGTCAGTGCGCCCGAACGACAGATGACCACATCGGCCCAGTTGTAGGCCTCAGCCATATCCCGTATGAACGGCTCGATGCTGGCCGAAACACCCTGTGCCTCGTAGGCAGCCTTCGCCTCGTCCAGGTTCTTCTCACCACACTGGTGACGCACCTCCGGTCGATCCGACTCCGGGATCAGCGCCAGGGCCTCGGGCAACTGCTGATTGAACACCCGCGCTCCGAGGCTGCCGCCAACCACCAGAACACGCAGCTGGCCGGACCGGTCTGCCATGCGGGTTTCCGGCTCCGGCAGACTGGCCAGATCCTGACGCACCGGGTTCCCGGTGCATCGGGTCACCACGTCGGCTCCGAAACTGCCCGGGAAGGCTTCCAGCACGGTCTGGGCAAACCGCACCAGAATGCGGTTGGTCATCCCGGCAATGGCATTCTGCTCATGGATCACCAGGGGTGTCCGGGTCAGCCAGGCGGCCACTCCGCCCGGGCCGGTCACGAAACCACCCATGCCGACGACACAGTCGGGACGAATTCGCCGAACCACCGTAAACGCTTCGCCCAGGGCCCGCATCAGACGAAACGGCGCCAGCAGCAGGGCCAGCTTGCCTTTGCCCCGCAAGCCCGAGATGTGGATGAGCGACAACGGAATGTCGGTATCGCCGATCAGCCGTTGTTCCATTCCACCAGTGGCGCCCAGCCAGTAAACCTCATGCCCCCTGGCCTCAAGGGCCCGGGCAGTGGCCAGCGCCGGGAACACGTGTCCCCCGGTGCCGCCAGCCATCATCAGGAAGCGACGGGATTCAGTCATACACCGCCCCTCCCCGTTTCTTTGAACCGTTTTTCTCACTGGCCACGCGTACCTTGTCGAGCCGTTCCATTTCAATGCGCGCGAGTACACCAATGCACGCGCAGGTAATCATCAGGCTTGACCCGCCATAACTCACCAACGGCAAGGTCAGACCCTTGGTGGGCAGCAGCCCGGTGCTGACCGCCATATTGATCCCGGCCTGCAATCCGATCAGAAGCGTCAGACCATAGGCAAAGCAGGCGCCAAAGGGCATTTCAGCCTTCTCGGCCCGACGGGCAATCACGAAGCCCGAAACCACCAGGATCGTGAACAGGGCCAGTACCAGCAACGACCCCAGCAGACCGAATTCCTCAGCAATGATGGCGAAGATGAAGTCGGTGTGGGCCTCGGGCAGATAGAACAGCTTCTGGATCGAGTTGCCCAGGCCGACACCAGCCCACTCGCCACGGCCGAAGGCAATCAGCGACTGGGTCAGCTGGTACCCGGTATCGAACTGGTCTTTCCAGGGATCCAGGTAACTCACCACCCGTTTCAGCCGGTAAGGCTGTGTGAGCACCAGGATTGTCCCCAGGGCCACCAGGATCGCGATCAACGGCAGGAAACGGGTCAACCGGACGCCACTGAGAAAGATCATGCCGGCCGCTGCCGTCACCAGAACCACCGTGGCACCGAAATCCGGCTGGATAACCAGCAGCACCGAGGCCACGCCCAACACCACCAGCGGCTTCAGAAAGCCGGGCCAGGTATTGAGGAGTTCATCCCGGCGGCGCACCACGTAACCCGCGAGGTAGGCAATCAGGCAAAGTTTCGCCACCTCGGACACCTGCACGTTGAACAGGCCAAACGGGATCCAGCGCGTGGAGCCATTAACCGTGCGCCCCATGGGCGTCAGTACCAGCACCAGTGCCAGCAAGCCGATACCCAGCAGTAACCAGCCACTGCGCTCCCACCAGGCAACCGGCACATTGACCGCCACCAGTGCCACAACGCAGCCCATGGCGGCAAACAGCAACTGGCGGATCACATAGTGGTAGCTGTTACCCATGGTTTCCGCCGCCATGTCCATGGAAGCGGATGAAATCATCACCACACCGACCACCAGCAGTGCCGCCGAGCTGATCACCAGCACCGGCAGAGGCTGGATCTCGCCCAGCCAACTGTTACGGTTCGGAAGGCTGATTCCGGCTGGCATCACAGCGCCTCCACCAGGGTTCGGAACTGATCCCCGCGATCCAGATAGTCGCGGAACATGTCAAAACTGGCGCACGCCGGTGACAGCAGCACCCGGTCATCCGGCCGCGCCTCTTTCCGCGCGGCCGAGACCGCGTCGCTCAGGGTGTCGGCCCGCATGGTCTGAACACCGCTGCCGATGGCTTCCGCTATCCGGTCTGCATCGGTGCCGATCAGCACCACCGCCCGGCAATACAATGCGACCGGCGCTTCCAGGGGCGCGAAGTCCGCGCCCTTGCCATCACCGCCGGCAATCAGCACCACCTTGCCCTGCTCCGGGGCCAGGCTCTCGATGGCCGCCACCGTGGCTCCAACGTTGGTGCCCTTGGAATCATTGATGTAGTCAACGCCCTCGAAACTGCGGACAAACTCACAGCGGTGCGGCAGGCCCCGGAACTCCCGGGCCACCTGCAACATCACGTCCATCGGGAACCCTGCCGCATGGCCAAGGGCCAGTGCCGCCATGACATTGCTAACGTTGTGGCGACCCAGCAGCCGGAGCTCGCTGGTGAGCAGCAGGTTGTCGAACCCGAAGGTGATCCAGGTACCCTGGTCGTCGTCCCGGGTGCTGAACGTGTCCGGATTCACCCGGTGAAAACCGAAACACAAGAAACGCAGGGTATCTCGGGCCATAGGTGTGCTCAGGGCATCATCCAGGTTGACGATGGCATTCTTCGCGCCCCGGAATATCCGCTGCTTGGCCTGGAAGTAGGCCATCTTGTTCGGATAACGGTCCATGTGGTCATCGCTGACATTGAGGACCGTGGCAGCCAGGGCATTGAGTTCATCGGTGGTCTCCAGCTGGAAACTCGACAGCTCCAGCACGTAGAGATCGGCACCGCGCCCGAGCAGATCCAGCGCGGGGGTGCCGATATTGCCTCCGACTTCCACCTTGCACCCGGCCGCTTTCGCCATCTCGCCCACCAGCGTGGTAACCGTGGTCTTGCCGTTGGAACCCGTGATGGCAATGATCGGCGCGTCCGCGGCCTCGGCGAACAGATCGATATCGCCCCGGATCCGGGCGCCACGCTCAGCAGCGCCAGAGATGGCCGGCTCGGCGATGCTGATGCCGGGGCTGACCACCAGCTCGTTGAACCCGGCGAACAGCTCGGCATCGAACGCGCCCAGGTGAACGGGTATTTCCGGCCAGTTCGAGCGCAACTCATCCAGGCCCGGCGGCGCGGCGCGGCTGTCCGCCACCGCGACCTCCCGCCCCTGTTCGGACAGGTAGCGCACGCAGGAGAGCCCGGTCTTGCCGAGTCCTACCACCAATGTGCGACGATCCGAAACAATGACACTCATAGCCGTAGCGTTACCCTATCGTATCTTCAGACTGGCCAGGCCAATCAGGACCAGAACCACAGTGACTACCCAGAACCGCACGATAACGCGCGGTTCCGGCCAGCCTTTCAATTCAAAGTGATGGTGCAGCGGCGCCATCCGGAAAATCCGGCGACCGGTCAGGCGGAACGAGGCCACCTGCAGGATCACCGAGATGGTCTCCATCACGAAGACCCCGCCCATAATGAACAGCACAATTTCCTGGCGCACGATCACCGCCACCACACCCAGGGCTGCCCCCAGAGCCAGCGCACCCACATCGCCCATGAATACCTGGGCCGGATAGGTGTTGAACCACAGGAATCCCAGACCTGCACCAACCAGGGAGCCACAGAAAATAATCAGCTCACCGGTTCCCGGCAGATGGGGAATCAACAGGTAATTGGCGAACTGGGAATGGCCGGACACATAAGCGAAAACTGCCAGGGCCCCTGCCACCATGACCGTCGGCATGATTGCCAGACCATCAAGGCCGTCTGTCAGGTTCACCGCATTGCTGCTGCCCACAATCACGAAATAAGTGAGCAGGATGAAAAGCACCGGGCCCAGGGTCAGGGAGACGTTCTTCACAAAGGGCAGATACAGTGAGGTCTCCTGGGGCATTGCAGAGCTGAAATACAGGAATACCGCCGCACTGGCGCCAATCACCGACTGCCAGAAATATTTCCATTTCGCCGGCAGCCCCCGGGGATTGCGCTCCACCACCTTGCGATAGTCATCGACCCAGCCGATGGCACCAAACGCCATGGTGACCAGCAGGGTGATCCACACATAACGGTTGGTCAGGTCAGCCCACAACAAGGTACTGATGGCAATGGCCACCAGAATCAGCGCGCCGCCCATGGTCGGAGTACCCGCCTTGCTGAGATGGGTCTGGGGACCGTCATCCCGAACCGCCTGTCCGATCTGGTACTGGCTGAGCTTGCGGATCATCATCGGACCGATGATCAGCGAGATCAGCAGAGCCGTCAGAATCCCCAGAATCGCGCGCAGCGTCAGGTACTGAAACACCGTCAGTTCGGAGAAATATTGCGATAGAACCTCTGTCAGCCAGAGCAGCATTAGTTATTCACCTTTTCTTTAATTCCCTCCACCACGCGATCCATGGCGGAACTGCGAGAACCCTTCACCAGCACGGTGATTTCAGAATCCAGGGTACTGACGATGGCATTCACTGCCGCTTCATGGGTCGGAAACTGCTCGGTTTCCGGCCCGAATCCATCCACATAACCTTCACAACCGGGGCCCACTACCATCAAGCGGTCGATGCCCCTTTCTTTCGCGGCGGCGCCCACTTCGGCGTGCAGGGCGAGGGCATTCGGTCCCAGCTCGGCCATGGCACCAAAGACCGCCACCCGTTGGCCGGGCCGCTCAGCAAGCACTGCCACCGCGGCTTTCATGGACGCCGGGTTGGCGTTGTAACTGTCGTCGATCAGAGTCAGTCGCCGGCCCAGATCCAGCACCTGAAGGCGGCCCTTGACGGACTGGATGCCGGCCAGACCTTCTGCCAGCTGCTGATCGGTGGCGCCCAGCTCCCGGGTCGCGGCGATCGCCATCAGAGCATTACTCTGGTTGTGCTCGCCCGGAAACGGGATCGTCAGGGTGCAGGTCCAGCCGTCGGGGCCAGTCGCTGTCAGTTTCTGCCCGGCTCCGGACACTCCCGCGTCCGTGACCTTGTAATCCGCTTCCGGATGTCCGAGTCGGCTGACGCTGACCACACGCCGCTCCCCCGCCCGCGCCAGCCACTGGCCGAAAGCGGGGTCGTCCCGGTTCAGAACCACGAGGCCGCCCTTGGCAACGCCCTCGATGATCTCGCCCTTGGCCCGGACAATGTTTTCGTAGCTCCCGAACCCCTCCAGGTGGGCCTGACCGGCGTTGGTCAGGATCACCACCTGCGGTCTGGCTACCGCCACGGTATGGGCGATCTCGCCCAGGCCGCTGGCACCCAGCTCGATAGCGGCAAACCGGTGTTCGGGGGCCAGCCGGAACAACGTCAGGGGCACCCCGATGTGGTTGTTCAGGTTGCCCTCGGTTGCCAGAGTCGGCCCCATGCGCGACAGCACCGCCGCGGTCATTTCCCGGACCGTGGTCTTGCCGCTGCTCCCGGTGACAGCCACCAGTTGCACCGCGCTTTCGTTCCGGTTGCCCTCTGCAAGCCGGGCCAAGGCCTCGACGGTATCGGTCACCACCAGTTGCGGGATGGTGATACTGCTGTCTTCGGTGTCCACCACTGCCGCCACTGCTCCGGCCTCCTGTGCCTTGGCCAGGAACCGGTGCCCATCAAAATTCTCACCCCGCAGCGCAACGAACAGATCCCCTTCCGCCAGCGTCCGGGTGTCGGTCGACACCCCTTCGAACCGGACAGACTCCAGTGCCTGTGTGGCGCAACGGGCGCCAGTCCAGTCACGGGCCTCGGCCAGCGAGAAGGGGCGCATCATGCCACGCCTCCGTTGAGCTTCAGGCAATGCCGGACCTGCTCGGTGTCGCTGAACGGCAGCTTCTGACCCGCAATTTCCTGGTAGGCCTCGTGGCCCTTGCCGGCAACCAGCACCAGATCGTCCGGCCCAGCCTGGGCGATGGCACGCTGAATGGCCTCGGCGCGATCATGGATCACTGTGACCTGCTCCCGACGATCAAAGCCGGTCAGGATATCCCCGACAATGGCCTCCGGACTCTCACCTCGGGGATTGTCATCGGTAACAATGACCGCATCCGCCAGTTGTTCGGCCTCCCGTGCCATTTCCGGGCGCTTTCCGGAATCCCGGTCACCACCGCAGCCGAACACGCAGATCAGTCGACCTGCCACGTGTGGCCGAAGTGCTGACAAGGCATTTGAGAGGGCATCCGGAGTGTGGGCATAATCCACCACCACCCGCACGCCGTTATTGCCCGTAAAACGTTCCAGCCGGCCCGGCGGTGGCACCAGTCGGCCAACGGCTTCCCGGACCCGCTCCACGGGTACACCCAGGCTCAACACCGCTGACATGGCCGCCAGCACATTGCTGGCATTGAAGCTACCCATCAGGGGAACGCGGATATCGAATGCTCCCCATTCGCCATCAACTGCTGCCTCAAAGCCCTCGTCGGTCGGAAGAAACTCCTTGAGCCAGAGTTCCGTCTGGGCTTCGTGCAGGCTGTACCTGACCCGGTCGCACTTGCCTTCCAGCTGGCCATACAACTGCCGCCCGAACGGGTCATCGAAATTGATCACCGCAAAGTGCAGCTCTTCCCGTTCGAACAGCTTCGCCTTTGCCGCGCCATAGGCCTCCATCGATCCGTGGTAATCCAGGTGATCGCGGGTCAGGTTGGTGAAAACCGCCCCCGTCATGGTGAGATGGTCCACCCGGCCCTGATCGAGGGCATGGGACGACACCTCCATGGCCGCAGCCCGGCCACCCTGGCCCAGGATCCGGTACAACACCCGGTTGACCTGCACCACATCCGGGGTGGTGTGACTCGCCGGCTGAAGGGCGTCGGGCATGCCGTAGCCGAGTGTTCCGATCACGCCGCAGGGCGTTCCGGTATCCTTCAACAGGCGCGCAATGTACTGGGAGACCGAGGTCTTCCCATTGGTGCCGGTGACGCCAACCAGCCGCAGCCGTTGCGAAGGGTGCTCGAAAAAACGATCCGCTAGGCGGCCAAGCTGCTCCCGCAACCCGACCACCGGCACGATGAGCGCACCATGGTGTTCGGCACATTCACCCGCGGTGGCGGACTCCAGCAACACAACCGTCGCGCCGGCCTCGATGGCCTTGTCGACATAAAAGTCCGCCGACGTTCGCGCACCCGCCAGCGCTACGAAGGCATCTCCGGACCGGACCTCGCGGCTGTCGGTCTTCAGTCCGTGAATGGTGACATCGAATACCGACGGCACCTCGGCGATGCCATGCAACAAAGTGCTGAGTGATGCGATGCACATAGGTTTAACCTCGCTCCCCGGTCGTCGACGGCTCGCCAGGCAAGCCGGTGACTTCCAGTTCAGGCTTCACATTCAGCAGTCGCAGTGCGTCACTCATCACCCGGGCGAATACCGGGGCGGCTACCTCACCGCCGTAATATTCCCCGGACTGCGGCGCATCAACGGCCACAACGGTAACGATTCTCGGATTATCAATCGGCGCCATACCGGCAAAAATCGCCTTGTACTGGCTGTCCTCATAACCTTGGGCGCCGACGAGATGAACCGTTCCCGTCTTGCCGCCAGCGGAGTAAAAGCCGGGCTGGGCACGGGTGCCGGTTCCCTTCTCGACAACCTGCCCCAGCATTTGCCGGACTTCGTGTGTCACACCCTCGGAAAGCACCCGCTCGCCCCGGGGCGGCTCATCCACCTTGAGCAGGCTCAACGGGTACCGGATGCCACCATTGGCCAGAACCATGTATGCCTGCGCCAGTTGCAGGGCATTCACGCTCATGCCATAGCCATAGGACAGGGTGGCTTCCTCCACCGGGCGCCACTTGGGCGGAGCCGGTAACACACCGACGGCCTCGCCGGGAAAGCCTACGCCGGTGGGCTGGCCCAGCCCCAGGCGACTGTAGAGATCCCGAATCACGTCACCACCGATTTCCGAGGCGATCTTGCTGATCCCCACGTTACTGGATTTAACAATTATGCCGCTAAGATCCAGGACGCCGTAATTGCGGTGGTCACGGATGGTAAAACGGCCAAACCGGCGAAAGCCGGGGGAGGTATCGACGGTGTCACCAGGCTCGTAAAGACCGGACTCCAGAGCTGCCGCCATACTGATCGGTTTCATGGTCGAGCCAGGCTCGAACAGATCGGTAATGGCTTTGTTACGCAGGTTTTCTGCCCCCAGCTGGCTCCGGTCATTGGGGTTGTAGGAGCCCTGGTTGACCATTGCCAGAACCTCACCGGTGTCCACATCCAGCATGACCAGCGTACCCCCACGGGCCTTGTGGGCATTGACCACCGCTTTCAGCTCACGATATGCCAGGTACTGGAGACGGAGATCGAGACTCAGCTCGAGTTGCTGTCCCGGCTGGGCATCCCGGATGAGGGTCAGATCCTTGATCACCCGGCCACGGTTGTCCTTGAGCACCCGCTTACGCCCGGACTCTCCGGAGAGCCAGTCGTTGTATGCCAGCTCAATGCCTTCCTGGCCCTGCTCATCAATGTTGGTAAAACCGACAACGTGAGCGGTCACTTCCCCTGCCGGGTAGTAACGACGGTATTCCTGACGGCTATAGATGCCACTGATGTCCAGCGCCATCGCTTCCCGGGCAAGTGAGGGCTGAACCTTGCGACGCAGATAGATGAATTCGCGACCAGCATAATCCCGGAGCCGCTCACGCAACCGGGCCTCACTGATATCCAGCAGGCGCGCCAGATTGGTCAACCGGGGCTCGTCCGGATCGGCTTCCGAAGGGTTGGCCCAGATCGTCTGTACCGGGGTGCTGACCGCCAACGGTTCACCATGACGGTCGCTGATAACGCCACGATGGGCATCGATGGTCTCGACGCGGATGGTTCTCACGTCCCCCTGCTGGCGCAGGAACTCATTGTCCACGACATGCAGGTCCACGAGCCGCCACGCCAGGGCAGCAACCACCAGCAGGAAAACACCCAGCACAGTGCCGAACCGCCAGGCTTTCAGCCCTGCAGCCACGCGTTGGCCCCATGTTGTCTGTGTTCCCTGACCGGACAATTCGATCACCCTGACGTTTTGTGAATGTTGTTGTTATCGACTTACCGAATTGATGCCGGCGACATCAGCGGCACCAGGACAATATCCTCGCGGCCCGGAACAACCATCCCCAGTCGTTCCGAGGCGAGGGCTTCCACACGTCCGTGGGCGCTGAGCGCGCTCTGCTCGAGCAGCAACTGACTCCACTCCCGCTGGTACTGGTCACGCTGCGCCTGCAGTTGGGACAGTGTGTTGAACAACTCCCGGTTCTCGTGGGCGCTCACCACCACGCCGATGGACGACGCCACCAGCACAGCCATCAGCCCCAGGGAAACCAGCACCCGTTTCTGGCGCGTGGCATCAAACACCCGCTGTGAAATGCGAACCGCGGTGGCAACACCATCGCGAACCCTTTTCCTGTTCAGTTTCGCCGTCTTGACCGGTTGTTCTATGGCTACCGCGCCCATGATCACGCGCTCCCCTGCGTTTTGTCGCTTCTGTCGATTCGCTCAAGTACCCGCATTACTGCACTGCGGGCCCGGACGTTGTCACTGACTTCCTCTGCTCCGGCCTTGGCGGCTTTTCCCACCAGCCGGAAAGCCGACTGCTCCTGATCGGCGGTAACCGGAATCCCTCTGGGCAACTTCGGCCCCCGCGCCAGGTCCCGCATGAAGCGCTTGACCAGCCGGTCTTCCAGGGAGTGGAAACTGATCACCACCAGCCTGCCGCCGGGCGCCAGGCGCTCTGCGGCGGCCTGCAGACAGACCTCCAGATCCTCCAGCTCCCGATTGATGTAGATGCGGATGGCCTGGAAAGTCCGGGTCGCCGGATGCTTGTGTTTTTCCTTCTTCGGTACAGCCTCGCTGACCAGCTCCGCCAACTGCCTTGTGGTCTCGATGGGGGCCTCCTGGCGGCGCTCCACAACGAGACGGGCGATACGGCGGGAAAACCTTTCCTCTCCGTATCGCCAGATAACATTTGCGATTTCCTGTTCTTCCGCCCGGGCCAGCCACTCGGCCGCGCTGGGAGACTGGTGCGGATTCATGCGCATATCCAGCGGCCCGTCACGCATGAAACTGAAGCCCCGGGACGGATCATCCAGCTGGGGGGACGACACGCCCAGATCCAGTAGCAGACCATCGATTTCGTCCCACTCACGGCGAGCCATGGCCAGGGCCAGTTCAGCGAAGGAACCGTGGAACCAGGAGAAACGGGGATCTTCCGCCGCCAGAGACTCGGCAACCCGGATCGCTTCCGGATCCTTGTCGAAACCGAGCAGATGCCCGTTCGGACCCAGACGATCCAGGATCAGCCGGCTGTGACCGCCGCGGCCGAAAGTGCCATCCACATACCGGCCATCGGGGTCGCCAATGAGATAATCGACCGCCGAATCCAGAAGCACCGAGCGATGGGCGTAATCCGCTCCGTCCTTCTGGTTTTGTTCGGAAGTCATAGTGAAAGCGCCTCCATTTCCGGCGGCATGTCGTCGTCACCTGAAGACTCGTCCAGCCAGGCGAACCAGCGCTCCTCGCTCCAGAGCTCCAGTTTCTTGCCCTGACCAATGAGCATGAGTTTCTTCTCCAGATGGGCGTAGCTTCGAAGTGTGGGCGGAATCAGGATTCGCCCCGCGGAGTCCAGCTCCATGGGCGCAGCATTACCGAGCAACAGACGCTGCAACCGCCTGGCGGCCTTATTCATGTTGGGAAGAGCTTCAATCTTGGGGCGCAGGACCTCCCACTCAGGCTCCGGATACACCAGAAGACAGCGTTCTTCGTCGGCATTGGCCGTCACCACGATGCGACCACCACAGATCTGCGAGAGCTCCTCGCGGACCTTGGAGGGGATCGCCAGGCGACCCTTCGCATCCATGTTGATGGCATGACTGCCCAGAAAATTGCTCATTTACACCGTCTCGGGGTAGCTGAAAACCACAAAAAACCACTAGAAACCACTTTTTCCCACTTCTGCACACTATAGAAACACGCCATACACAATGCAAGCGCCGCAAATGGCGTCGGTCTTGCAAAAGTTCCTTTTATGACAAGAGGTTACGAGCGAAGATTTGTCTGGAGAGGGATATTACGGAAAAGAAACAAAAGGAAATCAAACACCTGCGGATAGTTCTGAAGATGGCAAGTTAGGTTTAAGATTTTTTGGCTATAAAGAATCAGCCTTGAGAATTGCACACTTCACAGAAAGGAAAGGCGAGCTCGCCGATAAGCCGGGTTCTGTCTTGGACAGTCATTCATCTAGGGCCTGCGTCACCACAGGCCTCAAGCAACCTACCCGAATCCAGCGCGGGCCACGCCATCGGATTCCTATTTGGTCTTGCTCCAGGTGGGGTTTACCATCGCCGTGGACTGTTGCCAGCCACGCGGTGCGCTCTTACCGCACCGTTTCACCCTTACCGGCGCCCGAAGGCGCTTAGGCGGTATACTTTCTGTTGCACTTTCCGTCGGCTCACGCCGCCCAGGCGTTACCTGGCACCTTGCCCTGCGGAGCCCGGACTTTCCTCCCCCGGCGGACCGGCGGCGACTGTCTGGCGAGCTCGGGCGTGACAATACTCTGCCCGTTCCGGCCATGCAAGGAAAACCTGCCCGGCCGGTCAGCGGTCCTTGAGCTCGAGCGCCCGCTGGTACAACTCGTTCTTGGAGCCACCGGTCAGCTCGGCAACAATCTTTGCCACCTTCTTTACCGGCAGCTCGGCCAGAAGCAATTCAAGGAGCTTGTCCACATCCAGCTGGGACTCCGCTTCACCCCGGCCTGATACCTCGGCGCCACGCACAACCATCACGAACTCCCCCTTACTGCCATGGGGGTCCGCCTCAAGTTCTGCCAGCACGCCCCCGGCGTTACCACTGTAGAACGTTTCGAAGGTTTTGGTCAGCTCACGCCCCAGCACCAGCTCGCGCTCGCTGCCCAGTACTGAGACCAGATCGGCCAGTGTGTCCAGAATCCGGTGAGGTGACTCGTAAAATACCAGCGTCGCCTGCTCTCGCTTGAGAGCTTCCAGTGCGGCTTTTCTGCCAGTGCGTTTTGCCGGCAGGAAACCGGCAAAAAGGAAACGGTCGGTAGGCAGCCCGGCTGCGCTCAGCGCTGTCACCAGAGCACAGGGGCCAGGGATCGGGCTGACCCGGATTCCCGCAGCCCTGGCCTCGCGAACCACCACATATCCCGGATCGGAGATCAGCGGCGTACCGGCATCGGAGATCAACGCCAGGTCCTTGCCCGCCTGCAACTCCTTGAGGACACGGTCGACTCGCTCACGCTCATTATGCTCGTGCAACGCAATCATTGGCTTGCTGAGCCCCAGATGCTGCAACAATCGACCGCTATGACGGGTGTCCTCGGCAGCAACGACCGCCACCGATGACAACACCTTTTCTGCCCGCGGAGACAAATCCCCAAGGTTGCCGATCGGTGTTGCCACAATATACAGGGTGCCCGGCCCACCACCTGCCGGCCCGGTTTCTTTCAAAGCGTCCGCCGTTTCTCTAGCCAATCTTTGCACCCTATGCCTTTTTTGGAGTCGGACCATGACAGCGTGGTCATGTGAATTGCCCCCGGAGCTGTTAAACTTGCCACCGTTAATGCGGCGTCTCAAGCCCAATCATCCGGAGTGAGCCAAGCTTGTCATGATCAAGAAGTCTATCAATCAGTCTGTTCTGGCCGGTTTTCTGTCGGCGTCCCTGCTGTTGTCCGGGTGCGCCAGTGTCAATCTGGACTCCCACGTTGCCCAGACCCCGAACGAAGCCCTTGAGCTTGCTGCCGGCGAAGACAACCGGACAATGGCGCAGCAATACCTGCTGCGAATTGCCAGCCGCTTCCAGAGCGCGGGCAAGCATGAAGACGCACGCACCATACTTGAAAGCAACCAGCTGGACCAGATGGCGCCGGGACTGGAAGGCGAGAAGCGCCTGTTGGCAATGACCAGCGCGACCGCTCTCGATGACAGCAAATGGGCGCAAGCCATCACGGCAGGACTCACTCCGGACGCATTCATTGGCTACGCGCCGAATCAGATGGCCACCGCGGCAGATCTTCAGGCCCGGACCTATGAGCTCGCCGGCGACCGCTTGGGCGCGGCAATGACTCTGATGATGCTGGCGCAGACCGACCCCGGGGCCGACGTACAACAACTGCATGATCGAATCTGGCAACTGCTCCAGTCCCTGTCAGACCAGGAGCTGGCCGATGCCAGCGCGAAGGCAATCGGCTACGAAAGCCAGGGCTGGCTGGAACTGGCCGCCCTGATCCGGGAACCGGGCACCAACCTGGACGAGCAGGGGCGCATCGTGCGTCGCTGGCAGAACAATTGGCCAGGACACCCGGCGGCCCAGGTTCCGCCATCGGAGCTGCAGCTGATCGCCACGCTGGCAACCAGCCGGCCGGAGAAGATTGCCCTGGCGCTGCCGCTTGAAGGCCCCTTTGCCAGCGCCGGGAAGGCTATCAGAGACGGTTTTCTCTCCGCCTATTACATGGACGAGTCCGCCGACCGGAGCGAGACCGACATTCGGGTCATCAATACTTCCGGTGAAGATTTCGCCAAGCTGTACAACGAGCTTTCATCCGGCAATTTTGACCTGATCGTTGGCCCCCTCGAGAAAGAAGCGCTCGCAAAACTTGCCACCATGAACACTCTGCCGGTTCCGGCACTGGGCCTTAACTATCTTCCCGAGGGCTCCACGCCGCCGGACGGCCTCTACCAGTATGGCCTCTCCGCGGAGGACGAGGCCCGGCAGATTGCGGATCGCCTGGTGGATCAAGACCTTGACCATGTATTGGTCCTGATTCCCCAGGGCGAGTGGGGCGACCGGGTGGAGCGCGCACTGCTTAACCAGCTGCAGGAGCGCAATGGTGTCGTCCTTGATATCGAACGGTTCTTCCCGGAAGACAACCTGCGCACGGTGACGGCAGACCTGCTTGGGATCACGGTGTCCCGAAACCGCGCTATCCAGGTTGAGCGCACCATTGGTATCGACGTGGAATTCGAAGCCCGTCGACGCCAGGATGCGGATGCCATCGTGATGGTGGCCGAGCCCACGATCGCCCGCCAGTTCAAACCACTGTTTGCCTTTTACTTCGGTGGCGACCTGCCAGTGTATTCACCTTCGATCGTCTATGGCGGCAGTCCCAACCCTACCCGTGATCGCGATCTTAACGATGTCATTTTCACCGACATCCCCTGGGTACTGGGCGAGGATAACGAGCTGCGGAACCAGGCCCGCGAACACCTCAATGGAACCCTGGGCCAGCTGGGCAGACTGTTTGCCATGGGCGCGGATGCCTGGCAACTGAGCAAGCGCCTGCCCCTGCTGCGCCAGCTGGATTCCGCCTCCATTGACGGCCAGACCGGCGTTCTGACCATGACCCGCCAGGGCAGTATCCACCGGCGCCAGCTATGGGCCCGGTTCAGAAACGGCTCACCGGAACTCCTGTCTGAGCTGCAGCCTTCCGAAGATGAGCAGGCTACGACCCGAAACCCTGACGGCGAGGACGCGCCTCAACCCGGGACAATCTGAACCAGGGGAAAACCTTCGCCATGGATGGCAAACGAGCACTGGGCAACCACTACGAGGGTGTCGCCGCACGGTATCTGCAAAGCCGCGGAGTCACGATTATCGAGAGGAATGTCTACAGCCGGGGCGGAGAAATCGACCTGATCGGCCGGGAGGGTGACACCCTGGTGTTCTTTGAAGTCCGCTTCCGCGGCGAGGGCAGCCTGACCGATCCGGCGGGCTCAATCACCTACGGCAAACAGCGCAAGCTGCTCAGGGCGGTTTCCTTTTATCTGCACCGACATGGCCTATGGAACGCCTGCAGCAGGATTGATGTAATAGGCATTGTGCCGGGGACCACCAGCAAATACCGGGTACAATGGATCAGGAACGCCATCCAGGCAGAGTAAGAAACGCAATGGACACAACCGAACAGCAAATCAGCCAGTGGTTCGCCACGCACATGGAACATACGGCCCAGGCCGCAACCACGGTAGCGCCCCAGATCGAGCCCGCCGCCGATGCCTTTGTCAGCACCCTGTTGCAGGATGGCAAGCTGATTACCTGCGCCAATGGCAATGCCAATATCCTGGCCCAGTATTTCTGTACCGCCCTGCTGAACCGCCTGGAACAGGACCGGCCGGCACTGCCCGCGATCAACCTGGGAGCGGATGCCACCACCTACTCTGCCATTTGCCGGGATAACCGCTTCAATGACACCTTTTCACGACAGGTTCGCGCCATCGGAAAGCCCGGGGATCTTCTGTTCGTGGTGGTGGATGATGGCCACAAGGCCAACCTGATCCAGGCGATACAGGCTGCCCACGACCGGGAAATGCAGGTGGTGGTACTCAGTGCCCGGGAAAAATCCGACATCACGTCTCTGCTTCACCCCGAAGACCACGAGATTGCCCTGAACAATCTCGATCCGGCGGAGGCAACGCCGCTGCTTCTTATGATTATCAACACGCTTTGCCGGCTGGTGGACGCCAAGCTTTTCGGAGGATAAAAAAAAGCCAGCTTGCGCTGGCTTTTCGGATAGAACGGAAGAGTCGATTCACTTAACCACTTTCAGGGTTGGCCTGCCTGACGGACGCTCATCCGGGCCGCCTTGCGAGCGCCCATCGTCCTTGTCACCGGGACCGTCCGGATCCGGGGTGCCCGGCTCACTACCGAACACCATGCCCTCGCCATTTTCCTTGGCGTAGATAGCCATCACCGCCTGAAGCGGAATAAAGACCTGCATCGGAACGCCGCCGAAGCGGGCACTGAACTCCAGTGCGCCATTACCGATAACCAGGCCCCGAACTGCTCCAGGGCTGATGTTCAGCACAATCTGGCCATTGGCCACATGTTCTGTCGGTACCTGGACTCCCTGAACACCCGCGTCCACGACAATATAGGGCGTACAGTCATTGTCCAGAATCCATTCGTTAAAGGCCCGCACCAGGTACGGCCGACTGGATGTCATGGCGATCTTGTTGTCAGGCACTACCTACTCCTGCCCCGTTAACCGGGTTTGCCGAAAATCAGCTGCGAATATCTTCTTCCAGATCAGACAGGCTTGCCTTGAAGCCTTCACGGGCGAAGATGCTGTCCATGTATTTCTGGATCGGTTTCGCCTGCTTTTCATTCAGCTCGATACCCAGCGCCGGCAGGCGCCAGAGGATCGGAGCAATACAGCAATCGACGATGGTGAACTCCTCGGAGAGGAAGAACGGCATCTCGCCGAACAGCGGCGCGGTTGCGAGCAAGCTCTCACGGAGTTCCTTACGGGCAACCTCGGATGCCTTGGCATTGGGCTGAGCCAGGATCTGGTCCACCAGGCCACACCAGTCTTTCTGGATCCGATGGATCATCAGACGACTATTGGCCCGCGCCACCGGATAGACCGGCAGTAAAGGCGGGTGCGGGAAGCGCTCGTCCAGGTACTCCATCATGATATTGGGCTCGTAGAGCACCAGATCCCGATCCACCAGCGTCGGCAGGGCGTTGTACGGATTCAGGTCGGCCAGTTCCGCCGGCGGATTGTCCGGGTCCACATCCACTATATCAACGGTAACGCCCTTCTCTGCCAGGACAATACGCACCCGGTGACTGTAATGACTGGCCGGATCAGAGAAAAACGTCATTGATGACCGCTTGGTCACAACGCCCATAGAACTACCTCACGAGTAAACAAACCGAAATAACCCTGAAGAAACGCAAAAATCCAGCGGGCCCTAAAGAGCCCGCTGGAATTCAGGAAACGGGATTATACCCTATTTCTCAGTGTACGTCCTTCCAGTACTCACGATTGAGCAGGTACGCGAAGACGAAGAAGATCGCCACGAAGATCAGAACGAAGATACCCAGGCGCTCACGCTCAACCCGGACCGGGTCTGCCATATAGGACATGAAGTTGGTCAGGTCGTACATGGCCTGGTTGAATTCCGCCTCGGTCATGGAACCTTCGCTTGCGTACTGCGGACAGAGATCGCCGTTGTTGATGTTGCCGCTGAGCGGTTCAACGGAGGCTTCAACCCCGACATTCGGGTGAACGGCACACAGACCCTGCAGCTCCACCATCACATGGGGCATACCCACATTCGGGAAGACGACGTTATTCACACCCAGCGGGCGACTCTCATCCTTGTAGAAACCACGCAGATAGGAATAGACCCAGGATTCACCACGCAGGCGGGTTTCCAGAGTCAGATCGGGTGGCGGTGCACCAAACCAGCCCGCCGCCATATCCTTGCTCATGGAGTTCTTCATCAGCTCGCCAATCTTGGCGCCGGTGAAGATCAGGTTCTCCTCATACAGCTCCTGAGGAATACCAAGGTCATCGGCCACACGCTTGTAACGGGCGTATTCCATGGAGTGGCAACCCATGCAGTAGTTCGTGAACAGGGTCACCCCCCGCTGCAGGGATTCCTTGTTGGTGTGATCCGTCTCGATATGGTCGAGCGGAACTGCGCCGCCGGCTGCCAGCCCGAGAGCCGGCAGGACTGCGAAAACGAGACCAAAAATCAGCTTTCTCATTACCCTGTCACCCTCTCTGGTACTGGCTTGGTTTTCTCCATGCGCGTATAGAACGGCATCAGAATGAAGTACAGGAAGTACAGCACGGTCAGGATCTGCGCGACCATGGTGCGACCTTCTGTTGCCGGAACCAGGCCGAGGTAGCCCAGGATCACGAAGCTGACAGCAAAGATCGCCAGGGCAATCTTGCTCAACCAGCCCTTGTAGCGGATGGACCGGACCGGACTGCGGTCAAGCCAGGGCAGCACAAACAGGATAGCGATAGCACCACCCATCACGACCACACCCCAGAACTTGGCCGGCAGGCCGAACAGGTCGATGGTGACTGCACGCAGCATCGCGTAGAACGGTGTGAAATACCAGACCGGTGCGATGTGAGCAGGCGTCTTCAAGGGGTTCGCCGGTTCGAAATTCGGTTTTTCGAGGAACAGCCCACCCATCTCCGGGAAGAAGAACACCACAATGAAGAAGATGAAGAAGAACACGGCCACGCCTAGCAGGTCGTGAACGCTGTAGTACGGGTGGAACGGGATACCGTCTTTCGGGATGCCGTTCTCGTCCTTGTTCTTCTTGATATCAATACCATCCGGGTTGTTGGAACCAACCTCGTGCAGCGCCAGGATGTGCAGCACCACCAGGCCCAGCAGAACGATCGGCAGTGCAACCACGTGCAGGGCGAAGAAACGGTTCAGGGTAATACCGGAAATCAGGTAGTCACCACGAATCCACAGGGACAGGTCTTCACCGATCACCGGAATGGCACCGAACAGGTTAACGATAACCTGGGCACCCCAGTAGGACATCTGGCCCCAGGGCAGCAGGTAGCCCATGAAGGCTTCGGCCATCAGCACCAGGTAGATCAGCATCCCGAAGATCCAGATCAGCTCACGGGGCTTCTGGTACGAGCCGTACATCAGACCGCGGAACATGTGGAGGTAAACCACGATGAAGAAGGCCGAAGCACCGGTCGAGTGTAGATAGCGGAGCAGCCAGCCCCACTCCACATCACGCATGATGTACTCAACGGACGCAAAGGCTCCCTCGGCGGAGGGGTTGTAGCTCATGGTCAGCCAGATACCGGTCACCAGCTGGTTGACCAGTACAAGCATGGCCAGGGAGCCAAAGAAGTACCACACGTTGAAGTTTTTCGGCGCGTAATACTTGGCCAGGTGTTTGTTCCAGGCATCAACGATCGGGAGACGGTCGTCTACCCACTGAATGAGTTTCTGCATTACGCTGCCTCCGGATCAAGACCAACGGTGAGAGTCGACTCGTCATCGAACCGATACGGCGGCACTTCGAGGTTCAGGGGCGCAGGCTGCGCTTCATAAACCCGGCCAGCCAGGTCGTAGCGGGAGCCGTGGCACGGACAGAAGAGGCCACCGAGCCAGCTCTCACCGAGATCAGCGGGGGCCACTTCAGGACGATAGGAAGGGACACATCCCAAGTGTGTGCAGAGGCCAACCAGCACGGCAAACTCGGGCTTGAGGGCCCGGTAGATACCGTCGATGTAGGGGGGCTGTTGGGGAGCTTCCGACTGCGGATCCTTCACCACGTCGTTCAGCTTCTCGATATTCTCCAGCATTTCCGGAGTGCGGCGGATGATCCAGACCGGCTTACCGCGCCACTCAACGGTGATCTGCTGGCCTGGTTCAATCTTGCTGATATTGACGGTTACCGGTGCACCCGCTGCTTCCGCCTTGGCACTGGGATTCCAGGATGCCACGAAAGGAACTGCTGCACCGACGACGCCGACTCCACCCACCACGGACGTAGCGCCGATCAGAAACCGGCGCCGGCCTTGGCTCACGTCGCCATTACTCATTATGGTTTTCTCCCATCAGGCGATGTCACAGCCCGCCCAAAAGCCGGCAATGTGCATCTTAAAGGACTTCACAACCCAAAAATATAAGCGCCCAAATGGTAATGAAATTGCCATGGGCTTACAAGTCGGAAAGGCGCCTCGCGCGGTGCTTCCCTGTTCCAGATCAATTTGTTGGCAAGTCGCTGGGACACAAAAAAAACCCGGCCAGAGAGGACCGGGTTTTTTCGCATTCCGCAAGCAGAATTAACGCTTGGAGAACTGCGGACGCTTACGCGCCTTGCGCAGACCAACCTTCTTACGCTCGACTTCACGTGCGTCACGGGTAACGTAACCCGCCTTGCGCAGTGCCGGGCGCAGAGTCTCGTCGTAGTCCATCAGGGCACGGGTCAGACCGTGGCGAATAGCGCCGGCCTGGCCACTGGTACCACCACCCTTGACGGTGATGTTAATGTCGAAACGATCGGTAGACTCGGCAACCACCAGCGGCTGACGAACGATCATGCGCAGAGTCTCACGACCGAAGAACTGCTCGATGGTGCGACCGTTGATAGTGATGTTACCGCTACCCGGCTTGATAAAGACGCGAGCCGTGGAGTTCTTGCGGCGACCAGTACCGTAATTTTGTGCTACAGACATATCCGCCTTCCGTTAAATGTCGAGTTCTTTGGGCTGCTGGGCTGCATGGGGATGCTCAGCGCCGGCGTAGACTTTCAGCTTCTTGAACATGGCACGGCCGAGCGGGCCTTTCGGAAGCATGCCTTTGACAGACTTCTGGATGATTTGCTCGGGAGCCTTGTCTACCAGCTTCTCGAAATTGATGGACTTGATTCCACCCGGAAAGCCGGTGTGGCTGTAGTACATCTTTGCAGATGCCTTTTTGCCGGTAACCTGCACCTGGCTGGCATTGATTACAACGATGTAGTCGCCAGTGTCCACGTGAGGGGTATACTCAGGCTTATGCTTGCCCCGCAGACGACGGGCGATTTCGGTTGACAGACGACCCAGCGTCTTGCCGGCTGCGTCTACAACGTACCAGTCACGTTTTACTGTTTCTGGTTTCGCACTCAGAGTCTTCATTGATTCCGCCTTGAACGCTATAAAAGAAACGTTAAAAACCACCACCGGTAAATGCAAGGCATCCGGAGGAGGTTCATACCTGTAATGTTGGCAGTGACACCATTCGGGGCTGAGATAGTGACATCGCCTTGAAAAGCCAGGGCGCGAAGTATACTCGAACCCACAGGGAAAACCAACCCCGACCCGCCTTGTTTCGCTATTCCCTTATTCTGGCAGATCGCCGCCGGTCCAGCCATAGAGCGAACAGGCATTGGCGAGTAATTCCGGCGCAATTTCTGACGCACTCACGCCCCGGAGAGTCGCCAGCGTCTCGAGTATCCGCGGCAGATAGACCGGTGAGTTCTGCCCGGGCCCCACACCCGCCGGTGACATATCCGGCGCGTCCGTTTCCAGCACCAGGCAATCCAGCGGCAGCCGCGCGACCGTGTCCCAGGTCTTGCGGGCGGGATCATGGGTGATCAATCCGCCAATGCCGATGTAACAGCCCACATCCACCAGCTTGGCGGCCTGCTGGAAGCTGCCTGAAAAGCCGTGGATCAGCGCCCGCCCCGACCAGTTGGCCCGGCGGAGGGTGGCATGGACCTCATCATGGGTCTTTACCGAGTGGATAATCAGGGGAAGATCCAGCCTCGCGGCTATGGCCACCTGACGCTCGAACCAGGGCTGCTGCTCATCCAGCGCTCCGTGCAGGCGATCCAGACCGCATTCACCGAGACCGACACAACGCTCAGGCCGCTCCGCCAACTGATCCTCAAGGGCCTGGAGATCTCCTTCGCTGTGCTCCTGCACAAACCAGGGATGAATCCCCAGGCAGTACCACAGGCCCGTGTGAGCGCAGGCAACCTCCCGGACCCTTGACCAGTCCGCCTTGCGAACCCCGGGGATCACGACACCCAGAACGCCGACTGCCCGGGCCTCGCCCAGCACTTGCGCTCGCTGACCGTCGAAACGGGGAAAATCAAAGTGGCAATGGGCGTCGATCATTCTCATGCTCACCTCCGCCCGGCACCGATTCAGTGTTCCCGGGTTTTCTGGAACCGGATATCCGGGTAACGCTCCTGGGCCAGGTTCAGGTTGACCATGGTCGGCGCGATGTAGGCCAGGCGGTCACTGCCATCAAGGGCAAGATAGTCGTTGTTCTTGCGCTCGAACTCATCCAGCTTACGCTCGTCATCGCAGCCGACCCACCGGGCCGTGGCCACGTTGATGGGCTCATAGACTGCATCCACCTTGTATTCGCTCTTCAGGCGAGCCACCACCACATCGAACTGGAGCACACCAACCGCACCCACGATCAGGTCGTTGCTCTTCAGCGGCCGGAATACCTGGACCGCGCCCTCTTCGGACAACTGGATCAGGCCCTTCTGCAACTGCTTGGCCTTAAGGGGGTCCTTGAGCCGGATGCGCCGGAACAGCTCCGGGGCGAAGTTCGGGATGCCGGTAAACTTCATGTCCTCGCCAGCGGTGAAGGTATCACCCAGCTGGATGGTGCCGTGGTTATGCAGGCCGATGATATCCCCGGCAAAGGCCTCTTCGGCATGCTCCCGGTCGCCGGCCATGAAGGTCAGGGCATCGGAAAAGCGGACATCCTTGCCAATGCGGACATGACGAGCCTTCATCCCCTGGGCGTACTTGCCGGAGACAATGCGCAGGAAGGCGATCCGGTCCCGATGTTGGGGATCCATGTTGGCCTGGATCTTGAAAACAAAACCGGAAAAGCCGTCCTCGGTGGGCTCGACCAGACGCTGGTCCGTCTCCCGCGGCTGGGGCTCCGGCGCCCACTCCACCAGACCGTCCAGCATGTGATCAACGCCGAAGTTACCCAGGGCGGTACCGAAGAACACCGGAGTCAGCTCACCGGCCAGGAAGGCCTCCTGGTCGAATTCGTGGGATGCGCCCTTGACCAGTTCGATCTCGTCCCGGAGATCGGACGCATAGGCACCGATCGCTTCATCCAGCTCAGGGTTGTCGAGGCCCTTGATGATGCGCTTCTCCTGGATGGTATGGCCCTGCCCCGACTGGTACAGCACCACCTCGTCGCGCAGCAGGTGATACACACCCTTGAAGTTCTTGCCCATGCCGATCGGCCAGGTCACCGGCGCGCAGGCAATCTTGAGAACCTCCTCCACTTCGTCCATCAGCTCCACCGGGTCCCGGGTATCGCGATCGAGCTTGTTCATGAAGGTCAGGATCGGCGTATCCCGTAAGCGGGTGACCTCCATGAGCTTTATGGTCCGTTCCTCGACACCCTTGGCGCTGTCGATCACCATCAGGCAGGAGTCCACAGCGGTCAGGGTACGGTAGGTATCCTCCGAGAAATCCTCGTGACCCGGGGTGTCCAGCAGGTTGACCAGTTTGCCTCCATACGGGAACTGCATCACGGAAGTGGTCACCGAAATGCCCCGCTCCTTCTCCATCTCCATCCAGTCGGACTTGGCGTGCTGACCGGATTTCTTGCCCTTGACCGTACCGGCTTTCTGGAGCGCCTGCCCGAACAGCAGCACCTTCTCGGTGATGGTGGTCTTACCGGCGTCCGGGTGAGAAATAATGGCGAAAGTACGGCGCTTGGCCACTTCCTGGGAAAGATTCGACATAGTGTAATTAGAGCTCGGAATCGGAGGATTTTGAAAACCCGGTATTATAAGCCGTAAGGGCCCACCCCGTGAACAGCACCGCGGTGATCACTTACTCTCCAGCGGGAGAGTCATGACCCTGGCGTCCTCCCGGCCCTGGGCAGCCGGATAGTAGCCGGGGCGCAGCCCGATCTCTTCGAACCCGGCGCTGGTATAGAGCTGTTCGGCAGCACGATTGGTCACCCGGACCTCGAGCAGGACCTGGACCATGCCATCGTCCCCGGCCTGGCCCACCAGGTGCTCGAGCAAGTAGCGCCCCGCGCCGCAACCCCGGCTGTCCGGGTGCACGCACAGGTTCAGCAAGTGGGCCTCATCCACCAGATACGCAACCACCGCGTATCCGAGAAGAGAATCCTCTTTGCAAAGCGCCCACAGGCGATAATTGTCCTTGAAGCAGTCCAGGAAGACCGCTTCGCTCCAGGGATGGGAATAGCCCTGGCGTTCGATTTCCAGCACCCGGGAAAGATCGGAATGGGACAGGGCCCGAATTTCGAGAGCAGGCCTGTCCGCACCTGCGAACGCTGGTCGATTATTCATGGGCATCAGGCAAACGGCTTGAGAAGCTGCCAGAGCTTCTTCTTCAGCTCGGGATTCCCGGCGAGTTCCGCCAAAGTATGGGGGAAAACCAGTTCCGGCTTCCGCCCGAGGGCCTGGGCAAACCAGTGCTCTACCCCGGATTGATCGCCGGAATCCGGAACGCCCAGGAGAATCACCTGCTGAGCTTCGACCGGCTCAAGCACGCCCCTGAGCACATCGATCAGATCCGCCAGACGATTTCCCGGAATCAGCGGATTATTGAATACCGGCCACAGAACCGGGCCGAGTTCCCGGGCTTCCTGATCACCAACGCTCTTTAGGATATTGCCCGCCAGGGTCTCCTGCAGACGCAAGCTCGCCTCGCCGGACAGATCTGTTACCAGCACAAACCGGCCACCAACCCACAACCGGAGATTCAACTTTTGCCGGAATGGCGCGGCTTCGGACTCACCGGTGGACCGGCGGGTGTCATTCCCCGTGGTCGCAGCTTCCTGCACTGACAGTGCTTCAGGGCGGGTGGCTGGAGGTGTCGCGCTGGCACCGGAGGATTCTGGCGTTGATGCCTCCATCAGCGACTGGAGATTGACTGCCCGGGCAGGCTTCGCACTCTTCCCGGAAGCCTTCCTGGATACCCCTGGGGCGATTTGCGCTCTCGGCTCAGTCGCAGCGGGGAGTTCCTCAGGGGAAGACGTGACTTCCTCCGGGAATTCAAACGCCGGACTCGGGGCGGCACCAGGCAGAGGTGACCGGGCGTACCAGAGGCTTACACCGGCCACTCCCAGGTAGAACTGACGCTCTGCTTCGGTATGGATCATCACACTACCCGCGGCTTATACATCCGCCACTTGCGGATGCTGACGGATACCACCCCGGCTGATCAGGTTCAGCGCTTCGATATAGGCCTTGGCCGAGGCAATGATGATATCGGTATCCGCACCGACACCATTGACGATGCGGCCGCCCCGCTCCAGGCGCACGGTCACTTCGCCCTGGGCATCCGTACCACTGGTGATGGCGTTGACCGAATACAGCTGAAGGTTACAGCCGGAATCCACCAGGGACTCGATCGCCTTGAAGGTGGCATCCACCGGACCACTGCCCTCGGCCTCTACCTTGTGCTCCTTTCCTTCCACCGTAAGGGTCAGACTGGCCGTCGGCACTACGCCGGTTTCGGAACACACCTGCATGCAGACCAGTCCATAGGGGCCTTCCTCTTCCTTCTGACGGGTATCGCTGGCAATAGCCTGCAGATCCTCATCGAAGATTTCATGTTTGAGGTCGGCCAGGGCCTTGAACCGGGTAAAGGCTTCGTTCAGCTCGGTCTCGGTCTCGAACTGGATACCCAGCTCCAGCAGTCGGGTACGGAACGCGTTGCGACCGGAGTGCTTGCCCAGCACCAGGCTATTAGTGTGCCACCCTACATCCTGGGCCCGCATGATTTCATAGGTTTCCCGATGCTTGAGAACACCGTCCTGGTGAATACCGGACTCATGGGCGAAGGCATTCGCACCCACGATGGCCTTGTTCGGCTGAACCGGGAAACCGGTGATGGTGGAGACCAGTCGGGATGCGGGGACGATATGCTGGGTATCAATCCTGGTATCGATATTGAACAGGTCCTGACGGGTACGAACCGCCATAACGATCTCTTCAAGAGCGGCGTTGCCGGCGCGCTCACCAAGGCCGTTGATGGTGCATTCCACCTGACGAGCACCACGGGTTACCGCGGCCAGGGAATTGGCGACGGCCAGGCCCAGATCGTTATGGCAGTGCACCGAGAAGATCGCCTTGTCCGCGTTCGGTACCCTGTTCATGATCTGGTGGATGGTTTCACCGAACTGTTCCGGGATCGCATACCCCACGGTATCGGGAATATTGATGGTACGAGCGCCGGCATCGATGGCGGCCTCGATAATGCGGCACAGGAAATCCAGCTCTGAACGTCCGGCATCCTCGCAGGAGAACTCGACGTCATCTACGTGGCTGCGAGCACGCTTCACGGCTCGTACCGCCTGCTCCACGACTTCGTCCGGCTCCATCTGGAGCTTGTGCTTCATGTGAATCGGAGAGGTGGCAATGAAGGTATGGATTCGGCCACGCTCGGCAGGCCGGATGGCTTCTGCAGCCCGATCAATATCATTGTCGAGCGCACGCGCCAGACTGCAAACCGTGGATTCCCTGATGTTCTCGGCAATCTGCTTCACGGCATCGAAGTCGCCCTGACTGGCGATCGCAAAACCCGCCTCGATGACATCAACACGCAGTTTCTCGAGGGCCTTCGCAATGCGGAGTTTTTCCGCCTTATTCATGGTCGCGCCCGGGCTCTGTTCGCCGTCACGGAGGGTGGTATCAAAAATGACCAGATGATCAGTTGCGGCCATTGGCAGGGCTCCCGTCAGAAACTTTGGTGTGGTTTTGGGAGTGAGTATATCACTTCTCCCGAACCGGAAATAAAAAACCCCCAACGGCGAAGCCGCTGGGGGTTTTGGTATTAGGAGCCTGACGATGACCTACTCTCACATGGGCAACGCCACACTACCATCGGCGCAGGTCTGTTTCACTTCTGAGTTCGGGATGGGATCAGGT